>CATQIH010000037.1 GCA_958296015.1 Cyclobacteriaceae bacterium | reverse complement strand
AGTAGTCTGACAAAAAAAGGTTAGTAGTCTGATAGATAAAGGTTAGTAGTCTGTCAGATAAAGGTTAGTAGTCTGACAGATAAAGGGTAGTAGTCTAATGAAAAAAGGTTAGTAGTGTAATTAGTCAAAGCACTATAGTCTAACAAGGCAAAGCACTATAGTGTAACAAGGCAAAGCACTATAGTGTAACAAGGCAAAGCACTATAGTGTAACAGGGCAAAGCACTATAGTCTAATACGATAAAGCACTATAGTCTAATACGATAAAGCACTATAGTGTAACAGGGCAAAGCACGATAGTGTGATGCAGTACAGCATACTAATACCTAACTTTCATAAAAATAAGCATTGCCGGACGTTCGGTTACATGACCACAGAATACAAATAGCCTGCATAGACGAGCAGTAGCAGGATACCTTCCAGTCGATTGATCTTCCTGCCGGTATACATCAGCGGCAAAATCAGCAACGTAATGGCCAGCATCCACACCATATCCGTATTTCTGATATCAGGGTTGATCTTTACTGCCTGTATCACACTAGTAAAGCCTAGGATAGAGAAGACGTTGAAGATATTTGACCCCAGCAGGTTGCCCAAAGCAATATCCGTCTCTTTCTTAAAAGCAGCTATGCACGATGTCATCAGCTCAGGCAAGCTGGTGCCCAGGGCTACGATGGTGAGGCCCACCACCCGTTCGCTCACGCCAAAGGCCACTGCAATTGCCTGTGCGCCAGATACAAACCATTCGGAGCCAAAGGAAAGGCCCAGGCTGCCAATAGCAATAAACAGCACGTCTTTCCATGCGCTCGTAGAGGGAGCAGCTGCTACATCCGACTGATCTTCGGTGGCCATATCTATGGTAATCTTCTTCTGAGACCGTCGGATGATGAAGTAGGTGTAGGAAAACAGGCAGACGATAAAGAAAGTGCCTTCACCCAGGCCAATCCAGCCATTCCACGAAAGCAGAAACAAGAGCACGGCACTGCCCATCGTGACGGGCCAGTCTATCTTTAAGCTATCACTGTGTACACCAACAGGAAAGATAGCAGCCGTAAAGCCCAGCACCAGGGTAAGGTTGCAGATGTTGGAGCCTACCACATTGCCCAGTGCCAGATCTGGGCTACCCGCTAAGGCAGAACGCAGACTGATAAGAAGCTCGGGGGCCGAGGTGCCAAAGGCAACAATGGTGAGGCCAACGACCAGCGGTGAAATTTTGATACGCAATGCCATACTGGTGGCACCTCTCACCAGCAATTCACCACCAGCTACCAGTGCGGCTAGTCCTGCAATCAAAATTAATATATTTTGTACCATCCGGATTTAAAGCTTGGGGCCAAATGATAAGTCTCCGGCATCGCCTAGGCCCGGAACAATATAGGCGTGAGGGTCGAGCTTCTCATCCAGCGCACCCAGCCAGAGGCTGAAAGGCACCGGGCAGTAATCTCGCAAATAATCAACGCCTTCAGGTGCTGCAATAGCCGCCACCAGATGAAACATGGCAGGTGTGCCGCGTTTCAGCATCTGTTCTATCGCCTTCACCATTGTTTTGCCGGTGGCCAGCATAGGATCGATGAGAATGACCTGCTTCTGATGCAACTCGGGGGCGGTGAAGTACTGAAAAGCAATCTCAAAAGTAGTACCGGAGTCATGGTCGCGGTAGGCACCGATAAAGCCACTGTCAGCGCGGTCAAAAGCATCAAGCATGCCCATATGCAGCGGAATACCGGCCCGCATGACGGAGATCAATACCGGAAATGCTGTCAGAAGAGCCGCTTTTGTTTGGGCCAGTGGCGTGGTAATATCCTGTTGATGGTAGGGCAGTGTTTTAGACAGTTCGTAGGCCAGCAACACGCCTATTCGTTCTAGGTTTCTTCTGAAACGCATACTGTCTTGCTGCACCTGCGTATCTCTGATTTCTGCCAGATAGTGGTTTGCAATAGAATGGTGTTGGTTTAATATAAAAAGGCTGTGTTCCTGCATGATGCATGTTTTGCCGGTGTAAAATCAGGCAAATATAAGCTTCATTTTGGGAAATGTTGTTAAACCCTGTAATTTCTTAAAAAACTGACATAGATATGGTTATTCTGATACAGAAATGCAAATTTTTCTGCTTATTCATAGGATAGACAACAAATTTCTGTTCAATACGATTTAACAAAGAATAGCTGTCAAACCTTTTAGCCAAAGTGCTTCATTGATTCATCTTATATTTGCAAAATATCTTATGGTAAATCATCCGGCAGTTATCTATTTGTGGTTTAATTAATAACTTGCATCAAAATTAGGTTAGATGTATTACTGAAGAAAAAATCACTGTTGAATGAGCTATATACAATTTGACAAAACCCAACTCGTCAATTTAGGATATTCTTTGAGCAAAGAAATCATCAGAGCAAACAAGGCAGGTGCTTATTCCTCTTCCACTATTATTGGTTGCAATACAAAAAGGTTTCATGGCGTACTGGTAGCACCACAGACAGAAATTGATGGAGTACATGTTATCATTTCCACGCTGGACGAAACGGTGATCATCAACCAAGCTTCCTACAACCTGGGAGTACATAAATATCCGGGCAACTACAGCCCCAAAGGTTATCTGTACCTCAGAGACTATGTGGCTGAGCCTGTGCCCAAACTTACCTACCGGCTGGGCGATGTGGTGCTTACCAAAGAAAAGCTACTGGTCTCCCAGGAGAGCCGAACAATGGTGCGCTATGTGGTGGAAGAAGCCTACGCTCCGGTCACGCTGCGGCTGCATCCGTTTTTGTCTTTTCGCAGTGTAACAGAACTAAAACGTGCCAACAACAGTGTAAATACTCACTATGAGCCTATTGATACGGGCATTAAGATGAAAATGTATCCCGGATACGACGAGCTATACATGCAGTTATCTCAGGAATCCAGATACGAATACACTAATCTGTGGTACTATAATATGGAGTACCCGGAAGATATGGAACTAGGGCAAGATTATCAGGAAGACTTGTATGTGCATGGCTATTTTGAGGTAACGCTCAACAAAGGTGAAACGGTGATCTTCACAGGCGGCCCTGATGAGGTGAAGCCCGGCAACCTGCTGCGGATGTTCAATACCCAGACTCGCAAGCGTACTTCCCGTACTTCTTTTGAAAACTGTCTGATTGCCGCATCCGAGCAGTTTGTGCTCAAAACCAAAGGCGATGGCAGGTCGCGCCAGAACAACCGTACCGACGTTATTGCCAGCTACCAGCTTTACCGCAAAGGTGGCCGCGATGCCTTTATTGCCATACCTGGTCTGTCACTTGCTACCGGCGACCTTAAAAGTTTTAAGGCAGTGCTGGATACCATGCTGTCAGAACGAAAGGGACCTTTCTTTCCTTTCTGGGGAGATTCAGATGCACCGGCTTCCTATGATGCCATCGATGTGCCCCTGTGGTTTTTCTGGGCTTTGCAGCAATACACGCAGCAACTGGGAGATAAATCAGCCGTGTGGAAGACCTACGGAGCCGATATGCATGACATACTCAACGCCTACCGCTATGGCACCGATTACAACGTACACATGCGTGAAGACGGTTTGCTGGAAGGGGGTGTAGATGGTAAAGCCCTCACCTGGATGGATGCTTATGTGGATGGCCAGCCGGTGACACCCCGCACAGGTATGCCGGTGGAAATCAATGCTTTATGGTACAATGCAATCAAGTTTACGCTGGAAATTGCCGGTCCCCGTTCTACAGAAGGTAAAAAATTTATTGCCGACTGGAAGCATATTCCGGCTTTGATAGAGAAATCGTTTCAGGCAACTTACTGGAATGAGGAGAAAGGCTATCTGGCAGATAATGTGTATAAAAACGAAAAAGACTGGTCTATTCGTCCAAACCAAGCCATTGCTATTGGCCTGCCATATATTGCCGTGAGCGAAAAAGTGCAGAAAGCGGTACTGGAAGTAATCAAGCGATACCTGTTAACACCTCGCGGGCTACGCAGCCTTTCACCCAACCACCCAGACTACAAAGGCAGGTTTGGGGGTACCCGTGAGCAACGAAGCAAAATATACCACCAGGGGTGCGTCTGGCCCTGGTTGCTCTCCTATTACGTAAAAGCCAGTCTGGATGTATACGAACGCGATGCCTTGCCAGAAGTAACTGCGCTGCAACAAGGATTTGAAGCAGTGATGTCAGAGCATGGCATTGGCACAATTTCGGAAATTTACGAAGGTGATGCACCGCACTATCCCAGGGGGATCGTCTCTCAGGCATGGAACGTGGCAGAAATCGTGCGCATTGGCCATGTGATCAGAGAATATGACGCTGCTACCCAACCCGTTACACTATAATATTACCAAACCATTATTACATTATTACCCTACACTTATGATAGAAAACAACACCCCACAGTGGAAAAGATTATACATACAGTCTAAAGTACCCAAAAAACTGGAGATGCTTGATCAGATTGCTCACAACCTCTGGTGGTGCTGGCAATATGATGCCACCGACTTATTTTGCAGCATTCATTCCGGCAAATGGGAAGCTTTACACCATAACCCGATTGCGTTGTTGGACCAACTGAACTATGAAGATTTTCAACGTCTGGAAGCTGATGAAGACTTCATGCAAAAACTCACTGAGATTAGTGAGCGGTTCAATAAATACATGGAAGAAGGCAACCATAAGCAGGGAAGCAAAATAGGCTATTTCTGTATGGAATATGGCCTGCACGCTTCTTTCAAGCTATACTCCGGAGGACTAGGCGTACTGGCCGGCGATTTCCTCAAAGAAGCCAGCGACGAAAATGTAGACCTGGTGGGTATGGGATTGCTCTACCGCTACGGTTATTTTCGGCAGGAATTGTCTATCCACGGCGATCAGCTGGCACATTATGATGCTCAGCGATTTACCTACCTGCCGGTAGAGCCAGTGAGAGGCGATGATGGCAACTGGCTCAAAGTGCAGGTAGACTTGCCCGATCGTGTACTTACGGCCAAGATATGGAAAGCCAGTGTCGGACGGGTACCTTTGTATCTGCTGGATACGGATATTGAAGAAAACCAGGAGGATGATAAATTCATCACCCACCAGCTCTATGGCGGCGACCGTGAGAACCGGCTGAAGCAGGAGATTCTGCTGGGAATCGGAGGTGTGCGTGCACTGGAAGCCCTCGGTTTACAACCCGATGTTTTTCACCTCAACGAAGGCCATGCGGCCTTTATCAGCCTGGAACGATTGAAAAAGTATGTCAAAAAAGGACTCAGCTTTGGCGAAGCTTCCGAAGTGATCCGCTCTTCTTCGCTATTTACCACCCACACCCCAGTGCCTGCCGGGCACGACAGCTTCCATGAAGGCATGATGTGGTCTTACTTTTCTGACTATGCCAACAGCCTCAGCCTTTCGTGGGAGACCTTTATCGGTCTGGGTCGGTTGGACCCTTACAACAAAGATGAAGAGTTTTCTATGAGCCATCTTGCTGCCAGAATGTCGCAGGCTATGAACGGTGTGAGCCGTATTCACGGCAGGGTATCGCAGCATATGTTCAACGATCTGTACCCAGGCTATGAGGCCAACGAGCTGCATATCGACTATGTAACCAATAGTGTGCATTATCCTACCTGGACTGCCCGCGAGTGGCAGGAGTTGTATACCAAGACCTTTGGGAAAGGGTTTCTGGAACACCAGTCAGACAACAAATACTGGGAAAAGATCAAAGAAGTGCCGGACAAGGAAATATTTGCCATCAAGCAGCGGCAGAAACAAGATCTAATCCACATGATCAGGGCCAGGTTGGAGCGAAACATGCGGGTACAGTATGTCAATCCTAAAAAAGTGATGGATACAATCAATGCGCTGAACGAAAACAAGCTGATCTTTGGTTTTGCCCGCAGGTTTGCCACCTATAAACGTGCGCAGTTGCTGTTTAGAAACCCGGAGCGGCTTTCCAGAATCGTGAACAACCCCAACTGTCCGGTACAGTTTATCTTTGCCGGCAAAGCACACCCGGCAGACAGGGGCGGGCAGGGGCTGATCAAGCATATTTACGAACTATCCGGCAGACCGGAGTTTCTGGGCAAAGTGATTTTTCTGGAAGACTATGACATGGACATTGCCAGCATGATGGTGAAAGGAGTGGATGTGTGGCTCAATACGCCGACCCGTCCGCTGGAAGCCTCGGGCACCAGTGGCATGAAAGCTACCATGAATGGTGTGATGAACTTCAGCGTGCTGGATGGCTGGTTTGCCGAAGGCTATCGGCCCGATGCAGGCTGGGCACTGCCCGAAGAAAAAGCATACGAAAACCAGGATCACCAGGATGAACTGGATGCCGAAACCATCTACAACAAGCTCGAGCATGAGATCATTCCGGAGTACTATGAGAGAAACAAAGATGGTATTTCTGAAAACTGGGTAAGTAGAATGAAACAGACCATTGCTTATGTGGCACCGCAGTTTACCATGAAACGCATGATGGACGATTACCACAGTAAGTTTTATCATAAGCTGGCCGAGCGTCATAGGAAGATGGAAGCAGATAATTTTGCGCTGGCACGGCAGCAGGCCGCCTGGAAGGCCAAAACCACCAGCGTATGGAATACCATTGAAGTGGTGGAGAAAACGGTGTACAACACTGATAATCAGCCGCTTCCTTTGGGAGAAGAGTTTACTGCGAATATTGTGCTGAAGCTCGGTAGCCTTGTACCCGAAGAAGTGGGTGTAGAGTTGCTTGTTGCAGAAAAAGGAAAAGAAGGCAATCAGATTTTGCTAAGCGAGGAGCTACAGCCGGAGGGAGTCAGTGACGGAGAAGATAGTGGCAACCTGGTGCGCTATACCTGCAAAAAGCAGATCAAGCTTGCCGGCGTTTTTGAATATGGCTTCAGGATATTCCCTAAAAATAAGTTGCTGCCACACCGGCAGGACTATAACCTGGTGAAGTGGATCTGACAGGTCATTCGTAAAGAACCAGTGAAGCAGTTTCTCAGCGCGACAGCAGAGAAGCTGCTTTTTTTGTGGGAGTTATACAAAACATCAGCAGAAAGATGTCTTTCTCTTGGTAAAGCAATACATTGAATAAATATTCTTGGCCAATTTTATATTATACTATTGCTAGATTTATATCTTTGTCAGAAGAATCAATGTTTAACTATACCTTATGCTATTATTGAGTATTTTTTATATCTAACTATTTAATTGAACAGAACAATGATCAAATCAATCTACTTTACGCTTCTTGGTATATTTACTGTTGCCTGCATCTTTTCAGGCTGCCAGTCGAGCAAAATTGCCTACGGCAACTCATATTACTTCAAACAAACTCCCAAGGCTCTGCCTGCTCAGCAGACAGCAGATAGGGCGGCAACACCGGAAAAGATAGCTTCGGAAAGCATCAGCAGCAAAGAACTGCAAGCTTCTATTGCGCAAAAAGTGCAAAAGACAGAAGATGTGGAAGCGATGGTTGAATCAGCGCAGCAGCAATTGGAAAAAAGCGGCAACGAAAACCTGAAGCAGCATGTAGCCCGCATCAACAACCTGAAAGAAGCCGCTAAAGATCAGTATCTGACCAAAAAGGAAGTACGGGCAACCCGTAAAGAGATGCGCAAAGAGATCAAATCGCTGGTGAAAGAATACCGCAAAACAGCATCTCCTAATAAAGCTGAAGGGTTGAATGATTTGGATAAGAACTTGAGACTGGCTATTATCTTTTTAGGTGTGGGGTTGATTCTGTCAATTATTTACGGTGCTTCGTATGTACCTGCTATAGGAGTTATTGCAAGTATTGCATGGCTTGTAGGCGTTATTTTCTTTATTGTCTGGTTGGTAGAAGAACTAAGCTAATTACAAGTAAATTAAAACCTGCAAGGTCTTCGAAGACCTTGCAGGTTTTTTTGTTTATTAGAACCGGTAAGAAAGCCCCAACGTCCATACTGCCAGTGCGCCATAGCCAATTTCCGTGAAAGCTCCCAACTGCTCATTGATCATATAACGTCCGCCTATCACCGTGCCAAAGTCCAGATAAGACCTATTATAATCATTAAAATAACTAATATTGTATTTGTCAAAAGCAAGTCCAAGATATATAGAGATATATAAATCCAGTTTTGACTCATCGATGCCCAGTTCCAGTGGCCCGTTGATGAGCGACAAGTAGTGAAATGACCCTTTGGCTCCTACACTGAAAATACTGTATCTAAAATTATCTCTCTGGTTAAAACGGCTGCTGTAAGAAGCAAAAGCAGCATAAGGCCCTACGCTGAAATATTTGCTGGCACCAAACTCCAGTGCCGCAGATAAAGGGACACCAAAACCATAACTGAAACCACTATTATAATAACCCCCGGTTCTGCCTAGTCCAACACCAAACTGAAGGGTTTTGTCGCCCTGGCTGTAGGCTTCTCTGCCGCCCTGGGCAAAGGTGAAGGTGCTGGTTAGCAGCATCGCAAAAACTAATACATACGTTTTCATCATCATCGTTAAAATTGTTTGGTTACGTTTGATTACAAATAAAATGCAAAGTACATAAGGTTGTGGATGTTTTACAAGTAAATATACCGTTATCAGCTAAAGCGTTTTGCACGTAAGCATAAAGCAGCTAATAAAGATAGCTGCTTTGTCTTATAGCATATGCTAGAAAACTACATCTTCGTTACCATTATCAGAAAATGTGTTCGCATCGGTTACCTTTGTTACTGCTTCTGGGTCTGCTTCTGTGATGTCGTTGACAGTGCCACCACTGACCCACAAGCCATAGTCGCTGCTATTGGCAACAGTAGTATTCATCAACTTGAGCTTGGCACCTGAATCTACACCTATGGCAGCTTTCTTGTACCCTCCGTCATAGATCGTATTGGCATTGCCGGCATACAGTATCTGCGTATAAATTAGTGCATTGTTGGCATTGCTCGATTCGAATAGGATGCCCCCCCAGTTGTCGCCGCTGCCAGCCAGACTGGTGAAGGTGATCTGCTGGTCTGCCGTACCGGTGGCATTCAGATAACCAGTGGCAGCGACGGTGAGTATAACATTTGGGTTGAACTTCAGCATGGTACCCGGAGCAATGGTGAGTGGTGCTTGCAGTTCGATGCTGCTAACAAAGTTGTAAAACGCTTCACCACTGAGCTTTACCCAATGTTTGTTACTATCGTCGGTAAAGTTGGCTTCTGATGTATAGTTGCGTTTCAGTATATATACACCATTCAGTTTGTTGCCGGCGAATGTGCTGAGCGAATCTATCATGCCTGCTGCATTTGGTGGCAGTAAGATCGCAGCATAACCGCCCACATTGTTGGTAAATGTGTTGTTGCCAAAGCTTACCAACCCCTCACCATTATTCACATACAAGCCTGAGCTGTTGCCCTCAGCAATGACGCTGTTGGTGATAGCAACCTTGCCTTCATTATCTACCGCCAGGTTGGCAGACTGATAACCTCCGTCGTAGATAAGGTTGCCATTGCCTGCATGGGTAATTTCCACATAGTTCAGCACGTTGTTCTGGTTGCTGGATGCTATGTATAAGCCTGCCCATTTGATACCATCACTTGTATTGTCACTGGTAAATACAACATGGTTGTCTGCTGTGCCTACAGCACTGATCTGTCCTCCAGTGGCGATGCTCATAGACGTGCCTTCCGCAAATTCTAGCCGGGCACCTTCGTGGATGGTTAGGGCAGCAGATACGCTGGTGTTGCCGGAGAAATAGTAGATTCCTCCACCATTCAAGGCAAACCATTCCTGGGCCGCACTCATGTTGGAATCATAGATGTGTACGATGTTTTCTTTCCGTTCAGTGTCAGTATTGTCTTCAAACACATTGCTTTGATCTATCGTGCCTGTCTGGTTGATAGAGACAGACATGGCATACCTGGCGTTGTTTCTGAAAACATTGTTCTTCATTTCTGTAATACTAGATGTACCACTGACAAAGATGCCATCAGCATCGCTATTAGCAATGGTTGTGTTGAGTATCTTCAGTTTAGCATCCTCATCAATACCTATACATGCGCTTTTGTATCCACCCTGATAGATCAGATTACCACCACCTGCAAAAGCGACGGTGACATAGTCCAGGACATTCTGAGCACTGCTGGACTCGATATAAAGGCCATTCCAATGAACCGCACCTGCTTCGTCCTCCGTAGTAAACACAATACCTTTGTCTGCTGTACCCTGGGCCATGAGTGCTCCACCGGAAGGCACTCTCAGCGTTGCATCTTCTTTGAAATGTATTACCACCCCAGGTTGGATCGTGAGCTTGGCAGTGACATCAATATCTTGGTTCACGTAGTAATCGGGTATGGCCGGATCAGCAAACAGATCGGCCCAGGTAGTATCAGCAATCACATCCTGGGTGATGATGATCGTTTCGGCCATAGCAGATAGCGTGACTTCCTTAGTGGCTGTATTTTGATCAGGATCGGTCACCGACAGGCGGAAGGTATAGTCTCCGGTGGTTTTGGGTGCAAAGGTTGCCGTCTTTTTATCGCTGCTTTCAGTGAGCGTATAGTCGGCATTGTCCGGTGCTTTTGTTACTTCCCAGGCATAGGTCAGGACAGCATTTTCCGGATCATAAGAACCACTGCCATCCAGCACATAACTTGACCCCAGGGCCGCACTTGTGTTTTTATTATCTGCCGTAATCTCAGTACCTTGATCATTGCGGATAACAACTACCGGAGGTTCTCCTACGGATTCTTCTGCCGTCACCACTACCTCATCTGACACAGGATCATGACTGCCATCGCTTGCCGTTAGCTTAAGGGTATACGGCCCCGCCACATCCGGTACAAAAGAAGTGGTCAGGTTGCCAGGCGAGCTGACAGTGGCCGAACTGCCCGAAGGAGCCGACACAATACTCCAGGAAGTGGTCAGTGCGTCTCCGTCAGGGTCGCTGGCGGTGCCGACTAAGGCTACCGAGTTGCCAACAGTGCCCGTTAGGTCAGCACCGGCATTGGCGGTAGGAGGCTGGCCGGGTACTTCTGCATCTTTTTTACAGGCGGACAACAGCAGTACGACTGCCATCAGGATCAACGTGAGGGTTTTACTAAGCGTGTTCATTGTTTTTAAGTGAAATGGAAAATGGACTATTTTATACCAAACTTGTTTTAGCACCTTAATACAGCCACGGCATAACAAGTAAACAGCAGATGAAAAAAATATTTTTGGTGTTTACCATTGCTGGTTACGATGCATTAAGATGAAAAGAGAACCCATGTCTGAGGAAGATATAAGACAAGGCATCAACCTGTTTGAAATGCAGCGGCTCAAGCAACTGCTATGCGATGCTGAAGATAAAAGTTACCAGTACGCTGCACATGGGTGGAATCAATGGTGGAAGCTGGCAGCTTCCGTGTGTCTTTTACTGGGGCTAAGTTATTGGATGATAAACCAGCCAGAAGATGCCGTTGCTGTGGCAGATAAATACTACCAACACTACCCCAACGTGATCAATCCTGCCACGCGATCGGCACATATCAGGCACCGGGACGATCTTTCGGTTGCCATGCAGGCATATGAAGCAGGAGACTACCACATGGCCATCCGGTTGTTGAATGCCTATGCTACCCGGCCTGCCTATACTTTTTACCTGGCACTCTGCTATTATGAAACCGGTCAGCAGGCAGAAGCCATTGCCCGGTTTGAGCAGGTGAAAACGCAGCAAAGCTCCGGCTTTTATGAGGCAAACCTCTGGGAGGCAATCCTCTGGGAGGCAATCCTCTGGTATCAGGCACTGGCCTATCTGAAAACACACCAGGTGCAGCAGGCGAAAAGTAATCTGACGCTACTGACTGCCACCAACAATCCTTATCAGAAGAAAGCTTTGGCACTTATGCAAGCACTGGATTGAGCCATACCTTTGTGTTTCCGCCCTGTTTTGTGGCATGGTGAAAATGCTTATCTTCGGGTGCTAATGTGTAACATCATGTGGAAGTACTTATTCTTGTGTATCCTGACTGCACTCCTCACAGAATCAGGCATGGCCCAGTCATCAGTAAATCATCGCCTGGGGAGCGCACTTTATCAACAGGGATATTACGATAGTGCCCGCCAGTATCTGCAAAAGAACTTTCAGCAGGGAGATTCTCTAAAGGAAGCCTCTCTGGCCCTATATATTCAGGCCGCCAGTCTGGCAGGGCATCTGCCGGAAGCTACTACGCTCACGGACAGGCTGCGCCAACTGGCACTACAAAAAGAAGACAGCCTCTGGTATGCCGTATCGTTTCTGCTGCAAAGCGAAAACCTAATACGAGCCGGGCAGCTACCATCTGCTACTGAGGCTTACCGGCAGGGCCTTGCGGTGCGTATTGTAGCCCAGCCTGACACTGTTACGGCATCGCTCTGGCGCGGACTTGGCCTGGCACTGTTCTCGCAGGGGCAGTTCTCCGCTGCCGATTCTCTGCTACAGCAAGCCTTTGCCGTGATGCACATACAGTTGCCTACAGCACATGCAGACTGGGGTGCGTACTTTAAGCTCAAAGGTGCCGTGCAAGACAGACAAAGTAATTACGACAGTGCTATCTACTATTATGAAAAGAGTTTGGAAAATGATCGGCAGGTGTACGGAACAGACCATCCTGAAACTGCCAAAGTGATGGCCAATTTGGCTAATGTATACCATGTGAAAGGCAAGAACCTCAAGGCACTCCGCTATTTTGAGCAGGCCAGAAATACCATAGAGAAGTTTCTGGGCAGTAAGCACCCCGTGGTGGCAATGATCACCAACAATATGGCTATTGTAGACCATGATATGGGAAACTTTGAGAAGGCTATCAGCTACTATACCAGTGCGCTCAATCTGTTTGAGCAGACCTACGGAAGCGAAAATATACAGGCTTCGCAGATACAGAACAACCTCTCCTCTGCTTACATGGAGATGAATGAGGCAGACAAGGCCCTGACGTATGCACAAAGAGCACTGCAAACCAGAGAGAAACTACTCGATCGGCACAATATGCTGCTGGTGCCTGTGCTGGTCAATATGGCAGGTGCTTATCTTTTGAAGCATGATTATGCCAAAGCCAATGCTTATGCCAACCGGGCTATTGCGGTCTACCATTATCACGATGAAACACTGCATCCGGGGCTGGCAGAGTCTTATACCAATCTGGGAGAAAGCTATCTGGCACAACAGCAGCTGCCACGTGCGCTGGGGTTTCTGCATCAGGCAAGCACTATTTCCAAAAAGCTATATGGCACTACAAGTCCGAAAGTAGCCTATATAGACCAGCTACTGGGCAACGCTTATCAGCAATCGGGCAAGACAGACAGTGCCCTGTATTACTACGATGAGGCTATCCGTGTGGCGGCTCCCGGCATTGATCCTGACCCTGCGCACTGGCATGGCATACCAGAGACACCTATGAATGCTTTTGTAGCGCGTCATATTCTCGTGGATGCCCTGAGTGGCAAAGCCAAAACGCTGTTTGCTCAGTACCGGCAGCATCCGGAGCAGGATACGGCTGCACTGTATGGTGCTTTCAAAATCTATCAGTTGCTCTCTGGGCTGATAGATATGATGCGCAACGATTACCAGCGGGAAGAGTCCAAACTTTTCCTCTCCGGCCTGGCCAAACCTATCTGTACCAACGCCATTGAAGTAGCCTGGGCACTGTATGAGCACACCGGAGAGATCGCCTTTGCCAAGCAGGCATTTACCTTTTCTGAAAAGAATAAGTATGTGCTGATATCAGATTTCCTCAACGATGTATCGGCCAAACATACTGCCGGTATTCCAGGGGCGGTACTGGCAGAAGAAGAAGACCTTAAAAGCCAACTGGCTTACCTGGAAAAGCAGTTGTATGAAACCACAGAAGATTCGCTCAGGCGTAGCTATGAGATACAGCTGGCAGACTTAAAAAAAGACTACCTGGATTTTACAGACAAGCTTGAAGACGAGTACCATGAATACTATGCACTGAAGTATAAGGTAAACAATATAACCGTAGAACAGGTACAGCAAACCCTGTCTGGCGACCAGCAACTGGTAGAGTACGCCACCACTGATAGCATGGTGTATGTGTTCTCCATCCACCGCGATTCTCTGAATTTTTACCGCAAACGGCTGGCGGAATCCTTATCTCAAATGGTGCTCAACATGCGTAAGGGAATCACAGAGCATGACTATACGCTGTATACCCAGAACGCCGGAAAGCTCTACCAACTACTGGCAGCCGATTGGAAGAAGAGTCACAAACAGATCATCATCATTCCTGATGGTATGCTGGGCTATGTGCCTTTTGAGATACTACTGACCCGGCCTGCCGCCACCGGTAGTAGGAAATACTGGCAATTGCCCTACCTGATCAAAGACCACGTAGTGAGCTACCATTATTCGGCCACCCTCTACCTGAGTGAGCAACACCAGGAGCATGAGGCACAGTACCAACATTTTATTGCCGGATTCGCACCCGATTTTACTGGTTCCGGTGAAGGTCCGTCACCTGCTGATTCGCTGCTGGCCGAGCGTGGCAATGGCCTTGAGCGACTGGTAGGAGCAGAGCAGGAATTGCGCAAGATTGCTGATATGTTCAAGGGTAAATTCTTCTTTGGGCAGCAGGCTACCAAAGAGCATTTCAGAGAGGCCAGCCAGCACAGCCGGGTGGTGCATCTGGGTACACACGGCATCATGAACGACCAGAACCCCGATATGTCTTACCTGGTATTTGCCGCCTCGCCAGACAGCCTGCCGGATAATCTGCTGCACACTTACGAAATCTACAATATGAAGATCAATGCCGAACTGGTAACCCTGAGTGCATGTAATACCGGCACAGGCCAGCTCTCCGCCGGAGAAGGGGTGATGAGCCTTGCCAGGAGCTTTGCCTATGCCGGTTCGCCCAATGTGGTCACCAGCCTGTGGGCTGCTTCCGACTATGCCACAGCCCAGCTCATGCAGCGGTTCTACTATTACCTCAGCAACGGCTGGGACAAAAACAAAGCCCTCCATCAGGCCAAGCTAGACTTCCTGGACAAAGCCGACGACAACCTGTCTGACCCCTACTTCTGGGGCAGCTTTGTGCTCGTCGGCAATCCACAGCCCCTGCACATACCCCGCTACACCTGGGTGATCTGGATCATAGCCATACTAGGCATCGGTGCGATGGGCTGGTTCTTCTACAAAAAAATGCCGTGGGGCAGGCGTTAGGCTTGTCAGCATCTCACCACTTAATGTTTTGAGTGGTCCGCTCTTATACAACCAGCTTGAGCGCATATGTATGCGTTCTTCATCTTACAGGGCATTTTGAATGCCCCGCATGGAATGCCCCGCATGGAATGCCCCGCATGGAATGCCCCGCATGGAATGCCCCGCATGGAATGCCCCGCATGGAATGCCCCGCATGGAGCGTGACTTAGCGGTATGATCTTCCTCATAGCCAATAGCAGTAGTCTACTTACTCTTTATCCTTTTTTTTGTTGATTTGATTATCTTTTCGCTAGAGCCTTCTCTTAGCAGGCGTTTTATGAAAGCTTCAAACGCTGAAAAAATAGTATCTTTAAGCTGGCCAGCATCCCCTGATTTCTCACTTAATTTCAAGGCTTCGAAGCTTGTATATCTTTTCAGTTCTTCCATCTAAAATTAACCTTATTGCCTATAATAGCCTTCGTGAGTGATTGAGATAATTTGTTGGCAACTTCCTACCAAAATTAATATTGCTAGACTGGCGGCTGGCCGACACCCTGGTAGGCAGCCTCGCCAAACAGTGTTATGGGCTTAAGCAGCCCCGTTATCTTTTATTTTGATGTTAAAGAGTTGAATCAACTTCTTATTCAAATCTTCTATCTGACTAGAATCAATACTTCCCAACTTACCTATCACTAAGTTTTTATCAATGGTAGCTATCTTACTGACTCTTATCAGCGATGGTTTTTTGAGACCATTCGTTACATTAGGCTGTAGAAGCAAATCAGTGGGTTCCTGACAGTGTAATTGGGTGGATATAAAGCTTACCGTCACATCCAGGTTATCTACTACTAAAATTAGAGCTGGACGCTTTTTACTACCTGTCAAATCAGTAAAAGGAAATGGGATTAGAACAATGTCTCCTTTTTGCATTAGTACTTCTCTTTCAGATCATTTTCATCGTATAAATCTTCCTCCTCATGTAGAAATGAGAAGCTATCAGATTGGCTGATAATTGTTTCAATACCTTTTTGGAGAACTTGCTCCTCATACCTTTTCACTACAAAATCTGCAAAGGTGGCAATTTCATATATTTTATCTTCAGGCAGTTTCTCTAACGTTTCAATAGTTTTGTTGATCAATCCTTGTCTATTCATATCTTTATTCTTTTTGTTTAATGTAAAGAGTTTTGCACTGTGTCCATGTACCAGCCGTCAGGTCTGCTGCAGCATGTTTGTTCGCTGTTAGCTGTGGTGTTTATTTTCCGGCAACCTGGCAGTCTTAAGCATCTCATTGGTTTTGCGAAGTTTCTCTGGACAAATGATCTTATCTTTATACTTTTCCAATGGTTCGTCAATAGTAATAATTGGAATTTTGCGTTTGTTTAATTCTTTTGCTGTCTTCACCATTACAAGTTAATCAAATTTTCGTTGTGCTAAGAAACCATTGTATTCTTTACCAATCTCAAAAACTGGAAACTCATCGTCAATTTGTCCATACAGATAAAAATCCTCAATGATCTTTTCATAGTATTTTGTGATTCCCATTCGGTAAAGCCTTGTTCTAGCTTTCGTACTTCCAGTCGCGTAAACAAAAGTCTTCGGATATTTATCAAAGAACGCATAAAGTGCGGCAACAACCGTCGCTAATACTTTTTCGCTGTCGCCATTGTTTGAAATAGCCAAGTCATCAATGTCTGTCTCTCCCACTTTGTCTCCAAAGGCTAAGTTGTATAGATTGAGTTCATTTGTTTCTTAAAACTGAATAAGTTTTCTAATTGCTCCTTTGGGCCTTCACTGATAAACTCAAACGTAGTTAAGCTCTTCTCTGCTTTTAAAGGATATTTCTCTGTTTTCATTAAATCATACTAACACTTCAAATTGATCAGATAGCATCAAGTTCAACAATTCGCCTTTGGGTTTTCCATTCCATCCTTTTTCTCTTACAGTATAAACTTCATGATGTAGAATATCTGCTAGTTTAGCCATTGTTAAAGATACTACGTAAACCATGATACAAAAAGTCTTCTTGCCCTCCATGATGCACAACGTGTTTGTATATAAGCTGTGGCACTTTAAAGCACGAACCTCTCCCAATATAAACTGGCTTTGAAAAATCCGCAGGATTTTCCAAGTGAGGACTAACCAAGCCATAGCTTGTATGCTGTGTTGTGGTTAGTTATTCTATAGTTCAATTTTAATGTCAGTATTATGCAGAACCTTATTTCTGTGTTTAACTTCGTTAGGTTCAAAATAATCTCCACCTCTGACTTTCCACCAATTAGTTTCTTTCATAACTTGTATAACTTCATTATTCACTAAATCACGAAATTCTTCTTTGTCGTGTTTTGAAATATTTTTTACGGAAATCAATTCAGTTGGTTCATACATTTCGCACCATTTATATCCTTTTTTGTTGTATTCCTTAATAATTCCAAGTTTCAAATTTCTCGCAATTCCAACAAAGTATTTATCCATTATTAATTTAAGTACAAAAACGAATACTCCGTGATAATTCAGATTAAATCTTTTAGGGTTTAGAACTGGTAAAAGTTCATCTCCAAGATCAGAATTATTACAAAGCAAAAATCGTAACTGCTCAACGTTAAGTTTACAAAAATCTCCGCCTCTAACATTTTTCCAACCGAATTTTTTCATAAACTCGATGGTTATTGAATTTTCCAAAAACATAGCTTCTGAAAGATTTTTAAATCTTGTTTCTATTATCTCAATAATTTCAATCGGTTTATTAATTTTCGTCCATTCAGAACTTAGCTTTCCTTTGATATGATTCTCAATTCTTTCCTCAACATTTACTGTCTGTCCAACATAATATTTGTCATTTTCTAATTTTAAGACGTATATTTTTATCATACGAAAATATTCCTTCGGGTAAGAGTTAATTTAATTAACTACAACAACTGTATAGACGCATTGCGTCTATCTTTTATATAGCATCCTAATAATACGTATTTACCCAATAAAATCCATTTTTGATAGCATGATTTTCTGCATAGATGCCATAATCTATTAGGTTTTCATAGGGTGTGTGAAGCTTTTCCTGTCACTGCATTGAGGTTACCCGGCTTGTGTGCTTGCAGGTACGGAATAACATCGGTGTCATTGCATTTTTTGTGTGCAGAAATGGGTTTGCGGCCAGTACAACACGCATGTGCGTTGCTTTTATATGCCAAAATGTCAGAAAAGGTATGTTTCTACACTTACACAAGCGGGTTGACAGGGCCGCAGCAGCATTTAGACCTCGCAGAAATGGGTTAGCAGTAAGGTTTTTCCATTTAAACACAGGCAGATGTAGGTTTACCGTAATGTTATTGCAGATCTACCCACTTATTTTTTTTGTTTTACTGACATTATGGCGTAAAAAAGGCCCTTTTTGCCATATTTTATGAAACATTACGCAGGTAATTTTTTATCTTTGAAGTATGATTCGATCAATTCAAGAAAATATCGAAAAGTTAAGAGAGATTTGCTCTGCGTGCTCAGTTGCTGAACTTTATTTATTTGGTTCAGCAGCTTCCGGTGATTTTGGTGATCAAAGCGATCTCGATTTTGCTGTTACATTTAAAAAACACTTATCGCCTCTTGAACATGGGGATGCCTTTTTTGCCTTAAAGGATGATATGGAAAATTTGTTCTCGCGAGAAATTGATTTGATCTCGTATAGAGTGATTAAAAATCCAGTTTTTAAAAGCGAGCTAGATAAAACTAAGATTTCTCTTTATGCAGCCTAACGAACTTCTAAAATATTTACTGGATATTGAGTCAGTAATTACTGAATTAGATAAAATAATCGAAATTCACTCTAGGGATTATAAACAATTTAGTGAGAATTTTATGGCAGTGAGAGCCACTGAAAGAGATCTCATGATCATAGGAGAGGCAGTAGGAAAAATATTAAAAATTAACCCAGAAGTTGAGATTTCAAGTGCTAAACATATTGTTGGGTTGAGAAATATGATTGTCCATGCCTACGATTCAATAGACCCAACCACACTATGGAGGATTCTAATCAAAGATATACCTGTACTTAAAGAAGATATACAAAGATTGAAAAATTAGTTCTGAACGTGACCTAGCGGTAATGTTTGCCTTCGGAACTACTTCATGAAGAGCTAAGAGAAATCGATAGTACTGAAAACGCTCGTCTTCAAGACGAGTTTGCAGATTACCAGCGTATTTTCCCCAAGTAATTCCCTAAAGATTGAGTACTCTATGCTTGTCAAAAGCTTGTGGAAGTAAAATATCAAAGCTATCTTAAGTATACTTCCGAAATTATCCAGCTTGAGCGCATATCCATGCGTTCTTCATCTTATAGGGCATTTTCAATGCCCCGCATGGAATACGACCTAGTGGGCTAATTATGAGTTCTAAAAGGCTTTTTTGCCGGTAAATGCAGGATGATACATGGAAGTGATATTGAGATTTACTAATTCTTCATTTTGGCCCCTGGGTCATATGGTGTTCAAAGCGTTTATCTAAATTATACAAAAGTAGTTAGATAGGACACCCACTTTTCCATAGCTTTGCACACATTGATGTTTACACGACCAATACTAAGCTATGAAAGTATTTTTGACAGGTACCAGCGGGCTGCTGGGTAGCAATATCGCTTATGTACTACTGCGGCAGGGGCATACCGTAAAGGGCCTCTTCCGGCACGCGGAGCAGTTGCCCGACTTTGTAGAAACCGACCGGATAGAACATTTCTACGGAGATATTACCGATGCTGAAAAGATGATAGAGGGAACCAGTGGCTGCGATGCGGTGATCCATGCGGCAGCCGATACCAGCCAGTGGCCCGACCGTTCGCCTACCTATGTGGCAGCCAATGTGCAGGGTACGCGCAACATCATTGAAGCTGCCACAAAAGCCGGTGTTCAGCGCATGGTGTATGTCAGCACAGCCAACGCACTGGGCTTTGGCACCCGCCAAAACCCCGGCACAGAACAGTCACCCCCCAATTTTGAGCAGTATGGTATGGGTTATATGGAAACTAAATACCGGGCACAACAACTGGTACTTACCGCTGTGGCACAGCATGGTTTCCCTGCTATTGTCATTAACCCAACGTTTATGATCGGACCTGGCGACTCCAAGCCAAGCTCCGGTCGGATGGTGCTGGGTATTTATGAAGGCAAGGTGCCCGGCTACCCATCGGGTGGGAAAAACTATGTGTATGTACGTGATGTTGCCACGGCAGCAGTCAACGCACTGCACAAAGGTAGCATAGGGCAGTGTTATATTGCCGGACATGAGAATTTGACTTACCAGGAGATGTTTGCCAAAACAGCCCGGATTGTAGGCCGCAAACCACCGCGCATCCCGCTACCTGATATAGCCGTGAAAGCCTTTGGAGCGATCAGTTCCGGTATCGCCTACCTAACGGGCAAAGCACCCAACGTGACCTACAAGATGGCAAAAGTCTCTTGTGATGGTCACTATTTCAGTCCGCAGAAGGCCGTAAGAGTGCTTGATATGCCACAAACGCCTATCGATACCGCCATCAAAGAGTGCTTCGAGTGGTTCAGAGATAATGGTTACCTGGCAGATAGTAGCAAACCTTCCGGCGCATCCCTTGTGCGTCCTCACAAACCGTATATCACCATCACCACTTCCGGCTATACGCTGGAAGAAGTACACACCAAAGAGGCTATCCATGCCTTTCATCAGTTGCCTTTTGAGCTATATAATGACGATCCGAACTGGATTCCCTACGTGCGCCAGGATGTGGAAGCGGTGTTCAGCCCAAAGGCCAATACGTTCTTCACCCACGGCGATGCCTGCCGCTGGATCATGCGCGATGCCAGCGAAAAAGTGGTAGGACGGGTGGCAGCCTTCATCAACGAACGAAAAGCCCATGCCTTCAAACAGCCCACTGGCGGTATGGGCTTCTTCGAGTGTATCAACGACCAGGAAGCCGCCAGTGCCTTGTTTGACCAGTGCAAAACCTGGTTGCAAGACAGGGACATGGAAGCGATGGACGGACCGGTCAACTTTGGAGAAAACAACAAGTTCTGGGGACTGATCACCGAAAACTTCAGCCTGCCACCCTATTACGGACAGAATTACAACCCGCCATACTATGTGCCGCTGTTTGAACACTACGGTTTCCAGCCTTACTTCCATCAGTATATCTTCAACCGCTCGTTCCACGATGTGCTACCAGAGGTATTCCAGCGTCGTGCCGACCGGCTGCGCGAACAGGGTGGTTATGAACTGAAAACCTTTGTAAAAAGTAAGGCGCATGAGATTGCCAAAGACTTTATGTCGATCTACAACGATGCCTGGCAGACGCACGACAATTTCAAGCCCATGACAGAGGCGCAGGCGATGGCGCAGCTCAAGCAGATCAAGGCTGTGCTGGACGAACGGCTGATCCTGTTTATGTACCACCGGGGAGAACCTGCGGCTTTCATGATCGCGCTGCCCAATATCAACGAACTGTTTAAGAAAGTAGGCGGCAACATGAGCCTGTTGGGTAAGCTCAAGTTTTTGTATTACCAGAAGACGACCAAGATGGAGAACTGCTACGGTGTGGCCTTCGGTATCAAGCAAAGATACCAGATGCGCGGCATCGAAGGCATGTTCTTCGAACACTTGATCGAGGAAGCCAAGCACAACCCGGATTTCCCCTACAGAAACTATATCGTCACCTGGATCGGCGACTTCAATCCCAAGATGATCCGCGTGATGGAAGCCCTGGGCTGCAAGAAAACAAGAACAATGGCTACCCTGCGCAAGCTGTTTGACGAAAATGCCCCATTTGAGCGGTCTCCGATCATTGGTAAGGTGAGAGACAGGAGCTAACGGTCATAGAGAAACCATCGTCGTGCCCTGGAAAAATGGGTACGCTTGCCTGTTTTGACAAGAATCATCATACGTATTAGATGAACCATGCCGACTATAGAAATTCAAAATATGTATCAGTAACGTAAGTAAGAGACGTAGATGGAGCATTTGGATAATGGGCAAAGATGGTAACAACAAATCTCATAGCGGCATGAAGAACATATTCAAATTATGCCTCATCAACGTTGTCAAACACCATCACATGCTGCTCATCCACTGAAATATATACCGTGTCGCCTTTATCGGCCATCCGGTGATAGGTGTTGGCAATGAGCGTAGTGTTGCCTGTTTTGATGAAAAGCTCATCATACGCTCCCAGAAAATGTCTTCTAACGGTTTGCCCTTCTCGGGTGTGGGCCACTGGCTGATCACTGACCGCTACGTGCTCTGCCCTGATGCCTGCGGTATGTTCTTTGGGAATATCTATGGCAAACAGATTCTTGCATTGCTTTGTATCCAGAAAGTTGCAGCGGCCAAAAAGCTGGGCTACGTAGGGCGTAGCAGGATGGGTGTAAATAGCTTCTGGGGTATCCTGCTGCATGAGTTTGCCCTGCTGTAAGATGGCTATCCGGTCGGCCACAGAGAGAGAGTCGCCCATATCATGCGATACGATAATAGCCGTAGTGCTGCTTTCTTTGATGATATCCACCAGGTCTTGCTTCAGTTGTGCTTTCAGCATGGTATCTATGTTGCTGAAGGGTTCATCGAGCAATAGCAGGCGTGGTTCTTCGGCCAGGGCGCGGGCAATGGCCAGCCGCTGCTTCTCGCCACCGGAAAGCTGGTAGGGCAGTAGCTGCTCTTTGCCTTCCAGCTTGCAGAGGCGCAGCATGTCGAGCGTTCTTGCTGCCCGGTACTCAGCCGTATACGCCCTAAGTTGGTAGGCAATATTCTGATACACATTGATCTTGGGAGAAAGATTGAAGTGCTGAAAGATCACCTTAACATCCGGATGGCCAGCCACCAATTGCTGTGCCGGACCTTTCACTCTTTCCCCTTCCAGCAGGATTTCCCCTTCCTGCGCATCCAGCAAACCGGCAATCAGTTGCAGCAAAGTAGACTTTCCCGACCCGCTTTCACCCACCACGGCCAGGATGCTGCCCTGATTCAGCGTAAGGTGGATGTTTTGTAGGGTATAGTGCTGGTTTTCCGGATGGGTGTAGGAGAGGTGATGGACTTGAAGGTATGTAGGCATGGGGATGTTACGTAGTTGATTTTAGCTGCAAGCCTCAAGCTGGGATAGCTGGCAAGGCTGCGTTCCTATAAAAAAAGCGACACCTGTAGAAGATGCCGCTCTCTGTTAGCCAATAAATGCTTTCTAATGTATGTTCCTGAATTAGTTTGATGCCTGCGCACGGTAATCCAGGTTGACAGAGCCGCCAGAGGTGCTCATCTTAACGGGGGTGCCGCCACCGTTGAGGGTTCCTTTGATGTAGTCTTTCTTGGTTTCACCGGAGAAGTTAGAAAGGTGCGTGTTTACTTTGTTGCCCGACAGTTCAATGTCCAGCCCCATGCCCTGTGGCACAACGGCATTGATGGAGCCGCCACTGGTGTGTAGGGTGAGGTAGTCGCCCAGGTTCTCAATGTCGGCCCGGATGCTGCCGCCGCTGGTGGTGGCCTCTACGCTACCGGTGATGCCGTCCATCACGATGCTGCCGCCGGAAGTATGCACGTTGAGTTCGCCGGTGCTGTTGCCCAGCCGGATGGAGCCGCCACTGGTGTTAGCATCCAGTTCACCATCAAAATCATTGATCGTGATGCTGCCGCCGGAAGTGTGGGCTACCGTGTTACCGCTGATGTTGCTGAAATCAAGGCTGCCACCGCTGGTGTTTACTGCTTGTTCGCCTACTACATTATCCAGGGTGATAGAGCCGCCGCTGGTATTCAAGTCGGTAGAAACATGGTTGGGAACGGTGATTCTGAACGAAATACTCAGGCTGTTGCTTCCCCAGTTGCCTCTTTTCTTTTTGGCTATGGCAGAGATTTTGTTGCCGTGCTGTTCTATATCTATGGTGTAATCCTGTAAAGCTTCTTCCACGCCTTCGTCACTAAACCAGTCTTTCCACGAATTCTGTTTCTTCACAAACATTTCTACGGTCACCTCGTCGCTGTCTTCTCCCAGCACGGCGATGCTGCCGCCGGAGGTTTCTACCTGAAGTTTCCCTTCATCTTTGAGGACAAAGTTTTCGGTACGGTACGGTTTGCCTTCAAAACTATCGCGGGCAAACAGGCTAAAGGTGGCAAAGAGCATGGCCAGGCATAGGCACAAGGTAGGCATAAAAGTTCTCATGATGTGTGTTTGGTTAGTGAGTGTGTTAGTTTTTGTTCTATGAAGTACAAGATATATGCCGAATGCTATAACATGCTGTCAGTCAGCAGATTGCTAATCGGGCTTGCCATGTATAGTTGTTCAGTAACGTACAATAGTGTTCGGATACGAACATAAATGATTATAGCATAGGCGTTACAATCAACCTGACAAAAATAGGGAACAGCCATAAGAAAACAAGCAATACTTTTATTTTATTAGTTTTGCAGCCAAGAGCCATCAGGCATCCTTTTAGTGTCCTATAAAATCACAAAGCACCATATATATGAGCATTTCCTGGGAAGATTTTGAAAAAGTAGATATAAGAGTAGGCACCATCCGGCAGGCCGAAGTATTTGCAGAAGCCCGTAAGCCTGCGTATAAACTCTGGGTAGACCTGGGAACACTGGGTATCAAAAAGTCCAGTGCGCAGATCATTCATCACTACCAGCCCGAAAACCTGGTTGGAAAGCAGGTGATCTGCGTCTGCAACTTCCCGCCCAGGCAGATCGGCCCGTTCATGTCAGAAATCCTGGTGACAGGCTTTCCGGATGCAGCAGGGCATACTATCTTGGCCTCGGTGGAGCAGCCTGTGCCCAACGGCAGCAAGCTTTGCTAATCTCAAATTCATTAACTTCGTACTATGCATTTTGAAGATATCATCAACATCACTGGTGGAGAAGTAATTGAGCTAAACAACCCTTCCCAGCCGACGCATCACCTGCTCACCGACAGCCGCAAAGGTATTTTCAATGCAGGTTCGGTCTTCTTTGCCATCCCTGGTGTACGCCATGATGGACATCTTTTTATCCATGATCTGTATGCCAGCGGCGTACGCCAGTTCATTGTACAGCATGTGCCTCAGAATGTTTATGCCGATACAAATATGCTGCTGGTTGCAGATACGGTGCAGGCATTGCAAACAATCGCGGCAGCACACCGCAGTCAGTTTGCGTATCCGGTGGTGGGCATCACAGGCAGCAATGGCAAGACCATCGTGAAAGAATGGCTTGCGCAGTTGTTGTCGCCCTATCAGCAGGTCATCAGGAATCCTAAAAGCTACAACTCACAGATCGGCGTGCCGCTTTCTGTCTGGAACATGCGCTCCAACTTTGATATCGCCATCTTTGAAGCCGGGATTTCTCAGCCAGGAGAAATGGACAAGCTGGCAGCGGTGATACAACCTACCACCGGGATATTCACCAATCTGGGTCCGGCCCACGATGAGGGCTTTGAAAGCCGGGAGCAAAAAGTAGCTGAAAAGATCAGGCTGTTTGAGTCGTGCCACACCATCCTCTACAGCCGGGACTATCCGCTGGTGGATCAGGCGGTGCAGAGAGCGTATACACAGACACCCATGTTCACCTGGTCTGCCCGGCAGCATCCTTTGGCCGATCTGCAACTGCTCCAGGTGCAGACCGGTGATGAGGGTACGTATCTGCACCTGGTGTATCAGCCAAAGGTTCAGCAATTTATGTTGCAGGTGCTTTTTCAGGATGAAATATCCATAGAGAACCTGCTTTGCTGCATCACCTATATGCTGGTAGCAGGGTATGATGTGGCCTCGATACAGAAGGGGCTGAACCTGCTGCGCCCGGTCAACATGCGCATGGAATGGAAGCAGGGCATCCACCATTGTTATCTGCTGGATGATAGCTACAGCAACGACCTGCTCAGCCTGCAAATGGCATTGGAATTTATGCAGCAGCAGACGCAAGATCGGCAAACCGTCATCCTGTCCGACATTTTGCAAACCGGGCAGCCAGAAGAAGTATTGTATGAAGAAGTGCGGCAACTGCTGCTCAGCAAGCACGTGCAGAAACTCATTACTGTAGGTAGCCACATTGGAAAATATAAGACGATCTTCGACCAAAGCTTTGAGCATCAGCATTTTGGCAGCACCCAGGCATTTTTGAAACAGGCAGAGATACATTCATTTAATCATGAGAACATACTCATCAAAGGAGCCAGGTCTTTTCAGTTTGAGAAGATCGTATCGCGCCTGCAACAGAAGATTCACAGCACTACGCTGGAGATAGACCTGGATGCGCTCACGCACAACCTGAACTTCTACAAAAGCCAGTTGCAGGAAGGCACACGCATTATGGTGATGGTGAAGGCGTTTTCGTACGGAGGCGGAGCTTTTGAGATAGCCAACTTGCTACAGTTTCATCAGGTAGATTACCTGGCGGTGGCGTATGTAGATGAAGGCGTTACGCTGAGAGAGCATGGCATTCGTATCCCTATTTTGGTACTGAACCCATCGCCTGGCAGCTTTGATAAAATGTTTGCCTATGGCCTGGAACCCGAAATCTATAGCCTGCGTATGCTGCACCAGTTTCTGGAAGAAGCCAAAGGCAGAGAAGGCGTACCTGCTATTCATATAAAAATAGACTCGGGCATGCATCGGCTCGGATTTGAACTACAGCAGCTCGATGGCTTACTTAGCGTACTGGCAGCAAACCCGCAGCTACAGATAGCCAGTATTTTTAGTCATCTGGCGGTTTCGGAAGTGGCTGAAGAAGAAGCTTTCACCAGACAGCAAATAGCACGCTACCAGCAAGCCGGTGACACAATTGCAGATAAGCTATCGTATACACCACTCAGGCATATACTGAACTCCGCCGGCATCATCCGCTACCCGGAATACCACTTTGATATGGTGCGGCTGGGCATCGGGCTGTATGGTATTGAGCCTAACCATTGGTATAAATCTGC
Source organism: Cyclobacteriaceae bacterium (assembly GCA_958296015.1). Classification (GTDB taxonomy): domain Bacteria; phylum Bacteroidota; class Bacteroidia; order Cytophagales; family Cyclobacteriaceae; genus JAJNNC01. The sequence continues at coordinate 19,442 of CATQIH010000037.1, read as the reverse complement.
CCTAAAAAACATCAGTACCCTAAAGACGGTCGTCTCGCAGATCAAAGAAATCGGACCGGGCGAAACCATCGGCTATGGCAGAAGAGGGGTAGCAGGTGCAGGCATACGCATAGCCACCATTGCTATTGGCTACGCAGATGGCTTTGACCGTGGCTTTGGCAATGGCAATGCTTCCGTGTATATCAACGGACAACCGGCACCCACGGTAGGCAGCATCTGTATGGACATGACGATGATAGATGTAAGCAATATCACCGTGCAGGAAGGCGACGAGGTAGCGATCTTCGGAGAACAACAGTCGGTAGAAATGTTGGCCGAGAAGATCGGAACAATCCCCTATGAAATGCTGACAGGCATCAGTGAGAGAGTCAAGCGGGTGTATTTTACGGATAATGCATGACGGAGAAAGGCTGCTGTTGGATTTTTTGAGCGCAGACTATTTTCAGGTTGATTACGCATATATTTTTATGCTCTGTGCCTGGCGGAGACCTCGCCAGTGCTTAACGGGAAGTCCGCCAGTACCTAACAAAGATTCTGCCAGTGCCTGACGGAGAAGCCTGATAATCTTCCTCTACTTTGAGACTCATATAGTTAAAAAATGATAAGCTTCTTTTGGTAAAAAACAAAAAGCCTTTACATTTGCACCAGACGGGTACGACCAGCTCCTGCTGAACTCCCCCAGGCCAGGAATGGAGCAAGGGTAAGTGGTCGTAGCGGTGCGATACCTGTCTTTTTCCTTTCTCCTTCGTTTTTCCCTCAAATAATTAATAGCTTACAGGCGTTTTCAGAATAAATAACGCTCATACCATTAAGTCTGCTGTTGTTCGTATGTATATCATCAAAGTAAAAGGCAAAGCCAAAATTCCTGACTATATACAGCTTCGTGATGATAATTTTGTGCTCATTGCTTATTTCAGAGCTGATAGAGCCTTGAAAAAGCTGGATAAGTATGGGCTGGAGGGCAAAGAAAATGCTTTGCAGCAGGTAATCAGTGAGCTGCCTTATGGTAAACTCCGCAAACTGGAAATCTAGTTATGGAACATTCAAATCCTTTTTTCTCGGACAAACCGGTCGTGTCTGTTGTCAATGCGTGTATCTTTCAGGAACATAACGTGGTGCTGGAAGATGTGAACTTTAACATTGCCAGAGGAGAATTTGTCTATCTGGTAGGCCGCACAGGCAGTGGCAAAAGCTCTCTGCTCAGAACCATGTACGTAGATCTGCCGCTCCGCCTGGGCGATATAGATATTGCCGGATACAACATTAAAATCATCAAAACTGGCGATATACCTTTTCTTCGCCGCAGGTTGGGTATCATCTTCCAGGACTTCCAGCTTTTTGCCGACCGCTCTGTCGACGAAAACCTGTTCTTTGTCATGCGTGCTACCGGCTGGAAAGACCGCACCAAAATGAAGCACAAACTGGCAGAAGTGCTTATGCGCGTAGGGTTGGGCACTTCTGGCAACAAAATGCCTCATCAGTTGTCGGGTGGAGAGCAGCAACGCGTAGCCATTGCCAGGGCATTGATCAACGATCCTATGCTGCTGGTAGCCGATGAACCCACTGGAAACCTGGACCCGCTGGTATCTGACGGAATTTTGCAGCTATTCAAAGAGATCAACAAGAGTGGCACAACCATACTGATGGCTACCCACAACTACCAGTTTATCAAAGCTTACCCGGCCAGGGTGCTCAAATGTGAGGGTAACCATCTGCTGGATTCTAACTTGCAGCAGATAGAGCTTGGTGGTTATTACTGATCAGCAAAAAAACTTACATTGATGCCAGGATAAGCACATAATTGCGTATTTTTTCTGCCCAGAACTACAGCACGCATGAACATCTTACGTAAGTGGTTACCCGGCATTATAGCCTTTTTGATAGCCACTGTGCTCGGCTTGCAGTTTGTCTTCTATTTTTTTGGAGATAGGATATTAAGAAAATCTCTGCTGGTGGGGTTTAGCCAATACATCTATCTTGCTTATCCTGAGGCAAAGCATCTACCCTCTCTTGATTTTGAAACGCTCAGCATCAATCTGCTAAGCGGAAACGTATCCTTTAGCCAGGTGGCATACCAGGCAGCGTATCCTTTGGAAAACGAGGTGGCTGTGAGTCATGTTAAAATCACTGTTCCCAAAATTACACTCAAAGGCATCAGCTTCTGGAAGTTGTACCGGCACAGAGAGATCAATGTAAGAAGCATACGCTTGTTGCAGCCTTCCATTAAATTTCAGCAGAGCAGCACTTCCGGCGAGGGCCAGCAGGAAGTTGACCAATTCAATGACTTTAAGCGTATGGCTGACCAGTTTTTCAACGATCGGCTTAGCAGCATTCATTGCGGAAGGCTCACCATTGAGCGTGCACACCTGGCATATACTTTTGCCGATCGCCCTTTTTTAGTAAATGATACCGTTGTAGCACCTCAGCAAGTGGTAGAAGAATTGTCGCTGGAGATGCTGAACTTGCATCTGGATACCGCTGCTTTCAGCAAGACTACTGATCCGCATATTGCACAGATTAGGATGCATCTGAGAAACTACCGGGCTGTTTTGCCAGACAGCAGCTATCGCCTGGGTATTGGTTCGGTGAGCTATAGCAATACAGACAAAAAGATGCTATTGAAAGACATGGTGCTCGTACCGGAAAATATAAATAAACCAGCGTCAACTGCAGATCAGTATTTCTCCTGCCACATTCCTCACGTGGAGCTTACACATTTTTCTCCTGCACAACTTATGGCTGGCAAAACACTACAGCTAAACAACGTCTTGATGCAGCAACCTGCCATGCAGGTGTATGGTCACTTTGATAGAAAACACACAGACCATATTTCTGGCCCGGGGCTGAGAAAATTAAGTGCCGATTCTCTCTACAGCCATATACAGCCTTATCTACGGCTGGTTGCTATACGCAATTTCAAGCTGCAACAGGGAAATCTACAGGTACACGATATCAGCCAGCAGCAAGTATTGCTTTCAGCAAACAAACTTAACCTCGGTTTCGAAGATTTTGTGCTGAAACCTCCTTCCTCACAAAGCGATACAAATTATATATTTCCGGCAAAGCATATAGCACTAAGTGCCGCAGATGTCAGGATGAATACGCCTGATAAACTACATTATGTGGTAAGCAAATCCGTGACTGTTGCAACAGACGCGGCCAGCCGTTACTGCCATATTGCGTTTGACACTGTGCAGGTAAAACCAACCAATGGTTCACTATCCAAATTTCTGTCTGTATCGCCCATGCCTGTAGCCCTGGGCTTCGATATAGCCATCAACCGGGTAGCATTCCGCTCTTTGGATCTTGAGGCATTGGCTATGCGTAAAGAAGTAATGGTTGATAGCCTGCTGGTGGCAGCACCTCGGGTCAGGATTGCCAATTTTTCGGGACAACCTTTTGGTGAGCTGGCAGCCCGGCTGCCTGGTGGCGATACAGCATTGCATAAATCGCTCAAAGAGATACTCTACGACTGGAGTCATGCCCGCCTGGATTTGCATCCGGTGATAGCACCCGGTCGGTCTACGGCGTTGTTTTACGGTTTGCATGCCAATGCCATCCACATTGGCGATGGACAGTGTTATTTTTACAGACCGGCGCGCTCAGGGTCAGCACTAAAGCAGGTAGGTGCGCTCAAATCAGTACAGGCAGACTTTCAGCAGGTAGGGATAGGTAACAAAGAGTATAAGGCTCAGCCGCAGCAGTCCCAAGGAGATCATACCGTGGCTGTATATGCCAAAAGCTTTAACCTGCGTGTGCAGCGGGGTATACTCTACCTGCCCGATGATGATGGCCCTACTTCGGGTGGCACTGTGCGTTTTGACGAAGCTTTTTTTTCAACAGATCAAGCAGAAGGGTATGTACGTCAGCTTCGGGTTTGGCCGGATAGTACAACCACGGTTGCCTCCCGCACCCGGCTTAGCAGTATTACAATACCTTACGCCAAAGTGAGCGGCATCGACTTTGATCGGTTTTACAAAGACCAATACGGAGACGTTCACTATTTACAGATAGCTGATCCTGAAATAGTGATTGCTATTGACGACCGTCAGCAGGCAGCTTCAAAAGCCTCACAGCGTGGGCTGGATCTTTCCGTGACAAACCTTTACCAGTGGATTGCACCGTACCTCAATGCTGTTTCTCTGCAAAGACTTGCCATTCGAGGGGCCAACCTCACCGTAAAAAAGAACAAACATGCGGCTGATTATTATAACTTTCTGCATTTACCATCTGTCGATCTTTCTGTTGACAACTTTTATATAGACGCTTCCACTAGGATTTCATCTGCGAAGCCTTTTTATGCAAAAGATGTGAATATACTGGCAAAGGACTTCGAGATGCAGATTGTGACAGCAACCTCAGATGGGCCTGTTGTGTTGCTGGGTAAATCCGCCGACTTTTCATCTGATCACCACGTTCACCTCAATAAGCTTTCAATTCGCTCCACCAATACCCGTAAGCAAATATATTATCAGGCGGCTATCCGCAAAGTTGACATTGCGTTTGATGATCTGTATGGTTATTTGAAACACAACAAGTTAGAATTAAACCAGTTGACCATACAGGCACCTGCTCTTACGCTGAAAAAGCAACTGGACACTACATCAAATCCGGGTGAAGCACCTGAAAAGCCAAAGATAGGTCAACCCGACCTCTATCCTTATCTGGAAGGTATAGCCGATGAACTTACTATCCATCGTACGAACGTGCAGCAGGGAAGTTTTAGCCTCATGACTTACAATACAGATACCCTCGGCTACCTGAGGGCAGATACCATCGAGGTGCAGGCAAATGAAATTGTGATCAACAAATCTTCCCGGTTGGTTGAAAAGCCAGGCTATGCCAAAGAGGTAAGCTTTTATGTGCATGTGACGCATGGTTTTCAGCGTATAGACAGTACAGCAAGATTGCAGATTGACCGGGCAACTGTGTCATCCAATGATCGCCAGATCAAAATAGGTACCCTGCAATTGATACAGGGAGAAAATTCTTACGGTAAGTTGCAACTTACTACTGCCGCCGTAATAGATGCTATAGATTATCAGCAATTGTTAGCAGGCAAAATTACGGCGGATCAGCTTACCTTTGTTCATCCCGAAGTAGTACTTACCCTTGATCATGTGCCACCTTCTGTTGCGCTTCCTAAAAAACCAGTGACTATCCGTATGCCAGCATTGATCAGCAATCTGCACATACATCAGGTATCCGCCAGCAATGGCACTCTCACTGCGTATCGTGGCAGCGATACCATCACACTGAAAAACATCCATGCCCGGGCAGATGATGTGGTAGTAAATTCCGAACTACTCAGCGAGCGCAATGATGCAGCCCTGGCTTCAGTCAACATCAGCAGAAATCTGCTTTTTGCCGATAACCTCACCCTGGAAATAGACCAATACTACCAGGAAAACAACCTGACGCGTATGGAAGCAGAAAACGTGCGGCTGAGTACTAAAAACAGGCAATTGAAGGTGGCCGGGTTGCATTACCAGCCAAAATATGACAGGAAGCAGTTGAAGCTTCATCATCCTTACCAGAAGACATGGGCAGATATTCATATTCCCGAGATGGTATTTGATGATATGAACCTCGATGCTTTGTTGCATCAAAAGTTGCTGAAAATCGGTAAAGCCACACTGCTAAATCCGTCGATTGATCTGTATAAGGATAAAAGTCTGGAAGCTGACAATCCGACAAGAAAGCCAATGCCTCAGGACTTACTCAAGCAGGTGAAGTTTCCTTTTATCATCGATACTATTCAACTCGTCGATGGTTTGATCAGCTACGAAGAACAGATGCCTGATATTAGGGAATCAGGAAAAATCACTGCCCAACAGTTTAATGCTACCATCAGAGGCATGTCTAACGATACGGCTTCTTACCACCAAAACGGTCTGATGACCATAGATGCCAATGCTTATTTGCTGGGAAAATCGCCAGTAAGCATGAGTCTGCATTTTTACCTAAACAGCCCGGAAGGCATCTTTTCTGCTTCCGGAAAGATGGGTCAACTGGATTTGACGCAATTCAACGCAATGCTTGAACCGGTTTCTTCGCTGCATGTCAACTCGGGATGGTTGCAGCAGATGAACTTCCAGTTTATAGGAAACCAGTACACCACTTCCGGCATCATGAACTGTTATTATTCTGATTTACACGTAAGGCTGATCGATAAGCGTAGGCGAACCTTTGGACTGGATGAGAAAGTGGGGTCCTTTCTGGCCAACACTTTTGTGATCAGAGCCGATAATCCTACCAACAAAGCTTTTCGGATCGGAAAGATCTCCTACGAACGGGATGCCACCCGTGGAATATCCAACTATGTATGGAAAAGCCTGCTCAGTGGCATCAAATCCAGCGTAGGATTGGTAAAAAAGGCAGATAAAACAAAACATCCCTTCGGCCAGAAAGAATAGGCATCAACCCAGCGCTGCCTGAACAGTAAGCCCTTTCTCCTCGCCGATAGCCAGCAGATACAGGTAGCTCTCCTCTCTGGTATTGCGTATCTTTCCTTCCAGAATTGCTTCGCGTATGTCATTTTTAATATCACCAACCACTTTTGAAGGTTTCAGGCCAAATACCTGCATAATATCTTCGCCGCTAATGGCAGGCTGAAAGTTACGCAGTCTGTCTTTTGCTTCTACTTCGGCCATTTTCTCTTCAACCTTGTCAAAGTTCCGCAAATACTTGGCTACTTTCTGATGATTTCTGGAAGTAATGTCAGCCCTGCAAAGCATCATCAAAGCATCGATATCATCACCGCTCTCGTAGAGCAACCGCCGGATGGCAGCATCGGTCACTACATCTTGCACCAGTGCAATGGGGCGCAAGTGCAACCTGACCAGCTTTTGTACAAACTTCATCTTGTGGTCGAGCGGAAGCTTGAGCTTCCGAAAAATAGCAGGAACCATTCGTGCTCCTTTTTCTTCGTGCCCATGAAACGTCCACCCGGCGGAGGGGTCAAACCTTTTTGTTTTTGGTTTGGCAATATCATGCAAAATTGCCGCCCACCTAAGCCAAAGGTCATCAGAGACTTTCGCCACATTATCGAGTACCTGCAAAGTATGGTAAAAATTGTCTTTATGGGTTTTGCCATCAATAGTATCTACACCATATAGCTCAATCATTTCAGGAAATATCTTATGCAACAGCTTCGAATGAAAAAGCAGCTTAAACCCGTAGGAAGGCTGTGGCGAAAGGATGATCTTGTTCAGTTCATCGATGATTCTTTCCTGCGATACAATCTCTATTCTGTCAACATTCGTAGTAATTGCGTCGAAGGTGTCCGGCGCAATATCAAACATCAGCTGCGAGGCAAAGCGAATACCGCGCATCATTCTTAGCGGATCATCAGAAAAAGTAATGTTTGGATCAAGTGGCGTCACTATTTTCTTTCTCTTTATGGCATTTACACCGTCAAACGGATCAATGAGTGCTCCGTAATCATCTTTGTTTAGGCTGATTGCCAGGGCATTGATGGTGAAGTCTCTTCTGTTCTGGTCGTCTGTTAGCGTACCTGGCACAACCTCCGGTTTTCTGGAAGAAGACCTGTACGACTCCTTTCTGGCACCCACAAATTCAATTTCCCATGTCTGATACCTGATCATAGCCGTTCCAAAGTTCTTAAACACTGTTACCTGCGTTCTGACATCAGTTTTTTCATGGATAAGCTGGGCCGTCTGTTGTGCCAGAGCAATACCATCTCCCACACATACAATATCAATATCTTTTGAAGGTCTGTTGAGCATCATGTCACGCACAAAGCCACCGATCACGTAGGCATCGGTGCCAAGTTGCTGACTGGCTTTGCTGATCATCTCAAATACAGGGCTTTTTATATGTTGAATAATATTGTTCATGGACGGATCTTGATTTCCGGATTTTTACAAAAGAATAAAGAGCAAACTTAGGTATTAATGCATGTTTTAAAAAACCAACTTAGCAAATGGTCAGGGTGGCCTGCTGTTGATGCATATAGTCTTCCTGCTTCTCCTATACAAGATAGAACCTGGTAGGAAGATAAGATTCCTTACAATGGTGCTTTTGTCGCCATATCATCACGGAATCTATACTACGGTACATTTGCCCGAAAGTGGGCTGTGGCCCGGTCCCACAAACCGGAAATGTACCGTAGTATACACGGAATCACATAAATTTCTCATCAGAACTTCTGTTTATGTAATTTTTTATAAATAAAACGTAAAAAAATTGTAATTTTAAGCTATATCAATTATTATTGCATGGTATTTAGTGAAAATATAAATTAAATATCTTTTAAGTAAGTTCATGTTTATTTTTTAACAAAATCAGGCTAAGTTTTACATACTATTACATATTTGAATGGCTTGTAGGCTTTTACATAAATTTTTAATTTCAATCTATAGATGAAAAAACATATACTGATTATAGATGATGATTTGGGAATCAGATCTCTGCTTCAGTTTTATCTAGGCAGGCATTATACCGTTACGGCAAAAGCAAATGGCCTGCAGGCAATGCTCTGGCTGGAGAAAGGCAACTTTCCAAGCCTGATCATTGTAGATGTAAACATGCCGGAACTGGGAGGGTATGAATTTTTAAAACTGATTCGCAGCAGTGGCTTTTTTCAGGATATTCCAACCGTCATACTCACCGGATCGGATGAAGGAGATACCAGAGAGAATTTTTATAAAGAGGGCGCAAATGGTTTTATGACGAAACCTTTCAATCCGAATGTACTACTAAGTCAGGTAGATAGCTTACTTCATGCTACCCCTTTAATTCTATCAAACGCTGAGGTTAAATGAAAACTTTCATTTTAGGAACTGATAATTTTTCTATTTTTAAAAGGTTGATTGATCATAACAGCGAAATCATTATCTTTAATTCTGTTTCCGGCTTGCTCGGAGAACTTAAAACATTAACCCATCTTGCGCCTAAAGAACATCCTGATATGATTCTGGGGGAGTTGGAAGTGCTTAGAGGAGACAAGGAACAAGAAGTGCAGGAACTAATTTTCTACGCAAAGATACGTAAGATACCTTTTTTTGCTTTAGCCTCAGAAATAAATGAATATACAAAAGCAAAAGCGGCATCTGTGGGTTGTCATGATATATATAGCTATAATGAAGATATTGCTAAACTGCTAAATCGGGTGGCCTTTTTGAAAATGACTTTTAAGATGACAGACGAGACATACAAACCTGTTGACGAAAGTATTCGTTTGGAGATGCCCTTGCTCAAACGGGCATTTGATATTGTCTTTTCCCTGATCATATTTTTGCTGGTAAGTCCTCTGGTGATCCTGATTGCTATTGCCATCAAATTAGAATCTACAGGACCTGTTTTTTATATCTCCAAGAGAGCTGGCTCAGGCTACAAGGTTTTTGACTTTTATAAGTTTCGGACCATGAAACACGGTGCCGACCGTGAACTGAGTACACTGATGGTGCTCAACCAGTACGGTGCTGATCAGTCGGCCTTTGTCAAAATTAATAATGATCCGAGGGTGACAAGAATAGGTGCCTTGCTGAGGAAAACAAGCATCGATGAACTTCCCCAGTTTATCAATGTGCTAAAAGGAGATATGTCAATTGTTGGCAACCGTCCGCTACCGCTTTATGAGGCTGAAATTCTGACAGACGACAAAAGTGCCCGGAGGTTTCTGGCACCCGCAGGTATCACTGGCCTGTGGCAGGTTACCAAAAGAGGAAAAAAAGATATGTCAGATACGGAACGCAAAGAACTGGATGTTACCTATGCTACTCATTGGGATGTGTGGGTGGATTTTAAGATATTGTTAAAAACTATTCCGGCCTTGCTTCAAAAGGAAGCGGTATAGTTGAGTTTATATTAAACTGTTTTTCTATGATTTTAGAAGTTGCTATAGGATCTTACTTTTCAGCCGCCTCTTTGTATGCACTTACGCTGGCTGTATCAGGTAAATTTTATCGAACAAATACCTTCTCAGAAGGGCACCGCACAAACAACATTGCTGTGCTGATTCCTGCCTACAAAGAAGATGGTGTGATTGTATCAGTAGCAAGGAAAGCCTTGAAGCAACAGTATGATCAGGCTGCTTTTGATGTGATCATCATAGCCGACTCGTTGCAGCCTTCAACAATAGCTGCACTTAAAGCACTGCCTGTCCGGCTGGTGGAAGTGAGCTTTGAAAAAAGTACCAAAGTGAAGGCCCTACGAGCTGCTATGGAGCAGATCCCTCATGATTATGATATGGCACTCATACTGGATGCAGACAATATCATGGAAGATCATTTCTTGCAAAAGATCAACCATGCCTATAATATTGGTGCCCGTGTAGTGCAGGCTCGCAGGGTGGCCAAGAACCTGGATTCTTCCTTTGCCATACTGGATGCATTCAGCGAGATCGTCAACAACCATATATTCCGCAAAGGAGCACAGGCATTAGGACTTTCTTCTCCTTTTATTGGCTCGGGCATGTCTTTCCCTTTCCATTTGTTAAGATATACACTGACGGAGATGGAAGCAGTAGGAGGGTTTGACCGGGAAATGCAGGTTAGAATTGTTGAAAGAGGCTACCGGATCGACTACCTGGAAGGTGCTGTGGTGCAGGATGAAAAGGTGAGCAAAGCAGAAGTATTTGGGCATCAGAGAAAAAGGTGGTTATCCAGTCAGTTTACCTACATTCGTAAGTTCTTTAAAAAAGGAATGAAAGCTTTAGTTGCCGGCAATATGGACCTCTTCAATATGACTATTCTCAACAACATATTTCTGCCCAGGGTGATGATATTAGGAATTTTAGGCATATTCACCATCCTTGCACTGGCGTTTTCAGGATTTGTTTATATTCCGTTTTATTACTGGCTGGCATTGTTAGGAATTAATGTCATAGCGATGCTGCTTGCTGTGCCGCTGCAATTCTATAACAAGGCGTTTTTTGTTGCAATGCTAAGCGTACCTAAAGCGTTTTTAGTGATGTTCCGTTCTTTTCTTAAAATCAGAGGCGCAAACAAAGAATTTATTCACACTCCTCATACTTCATAGGCTTTAACTATCTGTATTATGAAAAATCCTCTAGTATCCGTTATTGCACTAAACTACAACCAGACAGCCGTGACCTGTGAATTTCTAAAGTCGCTGAAAGGGGTGACATACAAAAACCTGGAAGTGATTGTAGTGGATAATGCCTCAAAAGAAGATCCTACCGACATGATCATGAGCACTTATCTTGAAGTTCGTTTAATACGTAGCGACAAAAACCTGGGTTTTACCGGGGGCAATAACCTGGGTATCGAAGCATCACAAGGAGCATATATATTTATTGTAAACAACGATACAGAGGTAACACCTGGTATCTTTGAAAAACTACTGGCACCATTTCAGCAAGATCAGAAAATAGGCATGGTGAGTCCTAAAATCTATTTTTATCAGCAACCCAACACCATCCAATATGCAGGTTTTTCGGCAGTCAATCCTTTTACCGGCAGAAATCGAGGGATTGGCAATAAGGAAGAAGATCATGGTCAGCATGACAGATCGGGCTTTACACACTATGCCCACGGTGCTGCCATGATGGTAAGCCGGGAAGTGATTGAGCAAGTCGGTATGTTCCCGGATATATTTTTTATTTATTATGAAGAACTGGATTGGTCTTCCCAGGTAACCAAAGCCGGGTATAAGATATATTACCAGGCAGAAGCTTCCCTGTACCACAAAGAATCTATGACGATGGGTAAAGAAAGTGCTATCAAAGCTTATTATCACAATAGAAACAGAATCTTGTTTATGAGACGTCATTCTACGCCTTTGCAGATGATGGTATTTACGCTGTTTCTTTGTCTTTTCACCATACCTAAAACCTTGCTGAAATATTTACTGAAAGGCCAGTTTGAACACCTTCGCGCTTTTAGAAAGGCGTTGGCATGGCATTTACACTACACAAATGATCCTAAAGATATGGCTACCAGATTGAACAAATCCCTTCGGCTGGTGTAACCGTTGAGTGTAATTTTTCCATCAATATTATTAAATCGAAAATTATGATGACTTCTTTAGTAACAGGTGGTGCCGGATTTATCGGATCACATGTAGTGAAACATTGTATGAATATGGGACATCAGGTAATCGTATTAGATGACCTGAGCGGTGGATTTGAGGACTATATTCCTGAAGGGGCTACCTTTGTGAAAGGTTCTATCACAGATGTAGCCTTGGTTACTGCATTGTTTGAGCAATATAAGTTTGATTATGTATATCATCTGGCTGCTTATGCTGCCGAAGGATTATCACACTTTATTCGACGCTTCAACTACAACAATAACCTGATCGGAAGCGTCAACCTGATCAACGAGTCGGTGAAACATAAGGTGAAGTGTTTTGTATTTACTTCTTCTATTGCTGTGTATGGTCCCGGTCAGGTACCTATGATAGAAAATATGGTGCCTCTGCCTGAAGATTCTTATGGTATTGCCAAATATGCTGTAGAAATGGACCTGAAAGCTGCACATGAAATGTTCGGACTGAATTATGTGATCTTCCGCCCCCACAATGTATATGGGGAAAACCAGAATATTGGCGACAAATACCGCAACGTTATCGGAATATTCATGAACCAGATCATGCAGGGGTTTCCTCAGACTATTTTTGGCGATGGCACACAAACCAGGGCCTTCAGCTATATTGATGATGTGGCTATTCCCATCAGCCGTAGCATCAACATGGAGGCTGCTTATAACCAGGTATTCAACATCGGGGCTGATAAGCCTTATACCGTCAATGAGCTGGCAGAGGTGGTGTCGCATCATTTTGGCGTAACTCCTGACATTCAGTATCTTAAAGCCAGAAAAGAAGTGCTACATGCGTATTCAGATCATAGCAAAGCGCATAAAGTGTTCAACATTAAGAGTACGGTAAGTTTACATGAAGGTATAGGTCGTATGGCTGCCTGGGCCAAACAAGTAGGGGCACGCAAAAGCAAAGAATTCGAAGACATTGAAATCTATGAAAATCTGCCGGAGGGTTGGAACCCTAAAAAGGTCGTTAAAGTAGCAGCTTTATAATATTACTATTTGCAAGGTTATTGTTTATGGATTTATAAATCTACTTTATATGAGAATTGGCATTGAGGCACAACGACTTCTGAGACGTAAAAAACACGGCATGGAAGTCGTTACTTTAGAATTGATCAGGCATCTACAGCAGATTGACCATAAAAATGAGTACGTGGTATTTGTCAAAGATGATGAAGATGTGGATTGTATCCAGGCCACAGAGAATTTTGAGATCATCAAAACGCCTGCGTTTCATTATCCTTATTGGGAACAGTTTTATCTGCCAAAGCTTGCCGGTAAAGCAAAAATAGATTTGCTACACTGTACCAGCAACACTGCCCCGGTCATGTATCAGTCGCCAATGGTGTTGACACTACATGATGTTATCTACCTGGAAAAGGTGAGCTTTGCGGGTACTGCTTATCAAAATCTGGGCAATATTTACCGCCGGTGGGTGGTGCCCAAAATAGTGGATAAATGTGAACAAATTCTGACAGTATCTGAATACGAGAAAAAGCGTATCGCAGATTACCTTGCTATTGATGATAACAGAATCAAGGTGGTTTACAATGCTATTAACAGTAATTTCAGCTTGATAGACGATACAATGGCGTTGCAAAAAACGGCTGAAAAATACAGTCTGCCGCAAGATTATATCCTGTTTTTTGGCAATACAGCTCCCAAGAAGAATACCGATGGCGTGGTGGAAGCTTATTGTACCTACTTTCATCAGCAGGAAAATCCCTTGCCTCTTGTGATTACCGATTGCAAGCCAGCGTATATATATGGTAAGCTCAAACAGTGGGCGAATGGTCATGAGCAGAAACTCAAAAAGAGCATCCTGGTATTGGATCATATAGCTTTTGATGAGTTGCCTTACGTTTACAATCTGGCTTCATTGTTTCTTTATCCTTCCTTCAGAGAAAGTTTCGGTATGCCTATCTTAGAGGCAATGGCCTGTGGAGTACCTGTCATTACTTCCAATACTTCATCCATGCCGGAAGTAGCCGGTGGTGCTGCTTATTTGATTGACCCCGCCAAGCCCCTGAAAATCGCGGAAGCGATCTCAAGCGTACAAAATGATCGTGCGCTACAGGCGGAAATGATGGAGAAAGGTATCCAAAGAGCCTCTTATTTCTCCTGGAAAAGAGCAGCCGAACAAGTGCTTGATACTTATGAACAAGTTATGCTGAAAACAACAGATAAACAGGAACTATTTTTCCTTGCATAGTCTTCTGCTATACCCTACAAATTGACAAAAATGCCCCGGTGCTGTCCGGGGCATTTTATAATTGCTTGATAGCATTCCGATAAAGACAATGCTGTCAACTTACTTTTGTTATGATGTGGCTACCGATCAGGCAGGTATATACATGTCTCTGTGCCATGCGCTACTCTGCTATTCACTTTTAGCTCCCCTCCAAGTCTTTGTACATTCGACTTTACAATGAAAAGCCCCAGTCCTGAACCTTCTGCGCTGTGGTTTCCTCTAAAAAACATATCAAAGGCTTTGTGTAGGATGTCTTTGTCCATGCCCTGACCGTTGTCTTTTACTTTTACTTTGATGCCTTCCTTATATATTCTGGCAGATATTTTAACTACAGAATCATCTGCTTTTATTTTTCTGTATTTAATGCTGTTCTCTATAAGGTTTTGCAGGATTGATCTGAAGGTTTTCTCTTCCGTATGAATCTGAAGGTCTTGGTTCACAGATACCAGCATGATCACATCTTTGATGCCCGGATATCCTTCAAAACTCCTGAGTACATCGTCTATGCATTCTCTGACAGGAAATGTATTCTGGCTGGTTTTTCTGTTACCAGACAGGCCGATCTCCAGCAAACCGTTGAGGGTAGTCTCTAATTTTTGCGTACTCTTTTTGATAAGCTGCATATAGTGCTTCAACACGTTGAGGTCATCCCCTTCTCTTTCCACTAGCTCCAGCAAACCCCTTACAGATGCCAGCGGACCTTTCAGGTCATGGGATACGCGGTACACAAAGGTTTCTACTTCTTTGTTTTTCTCCTGTAAGCTATTGTTGATGTTATCAATTTCTATTGTATCTCTGGCAATAATGAAGAAGCCCACCCGTCTGTCTTTGTCTGTGAATGGAGAAACAGACATAGACACAGGAATACTCTTCTGCCCGATTACTTTAAAAAACGTCGCTATATTGTACACTTTATCTGTAAAGTACAGCTTATCTATAAGCGATGACAGAAAGGCAGCCTGCTTTTTTGGAAATAGCTTTTGCAGGTGTTGTCCGGTCAGGTTTTCTCTTTTCTGTTTTGTGACCTGACTTGTCTTCTGGTTGGTGTATCTGATATGAAACGTATTGTCTACAACAATACACATATCACTTATATCCTCCAGCAAGACATTTGCGTCGTCCTTATAAGTAAAAGAAAACCTGTTCGTACTCATTTGGCTTTTTGTAATTGTCTCCATATCATTTTGTGATACTTAATAGAACTAATGCCAAAAATAGGGAAAAATAAACTCATATCATATAAATAAAATTAAATATTATATATAAATAATTATAAAAATCACAATTGTGCTATTTATGCCTATTTATTGCTGGTTTTTAAAGTAGTCTGCCAGTAGAGGCATACAATCCTTCCTTAAAAATTACAAAGGACATTATTTTGTTGGATACCAGGGGAAGTGAGAGCTAATATTGGTAATATTTTGAATTTTGCTATTGAGCAGTATATAAATTTGTATTTTATGAAAATTAATATTTTTTATACCGATGTGTGCTTCAATACCCTACGTTTTTAAAACACCTATAAGTTATGTCAGGGATAGCTTTTATCGGTCTTTCTCCAAATTATTACATCTACCCAAACGCCAGAACTCGTCGTATTGCCAAATAGCGTATTTTAATAATATATATTTATGGGATAAAAAATATCTGCTGTAAATTGAAATATCTAAAAAACAAGTGGTTTCCTGCAATACTGACTATTCTTTTAATAGCCTGTCAGCGTGATGAAAAAGAGTTTATCAGACCAGTTCCACTTGCTTTGGAGGCTTCTGAAATTAGCTCGTCTGGGTTTACGGCATACTGGAAATCAATGTTGGGTGCCAATGACTATACGCTTGAAGTATCTCATCTAACGTCTTTTGATTCCTTACTGAGAGATTTTCCGAAGACCACTACAGACACTGCTTATAGCATCAGTAACCTGGAAGCCAACCGTACTTATTACTACAGAGTCAAAGCTTCCAAATACAACGGGCCGACAGATTATTCTAAAAGCATTAAAGTCATTACCGAGGGGCTGGTCATACCTGCCGTATTGGATCCTGCCGAGGTAACGTCTACTGGTTTCAGGGCACAATGGAAAAAAGTAGAGTATGTATCTTCCTATCAGCTATATGTTGCCACAGATGTAAACTTCACAAAATTGCTTAGCGGCTTTAACGGAAAAGAAGTAAAAGATACAGTGTACACGCTTACTAATTTAGAAATAAACCAACCCTATTTTTATAAAGTAAGGTCAAGAAAAGGCACTACTGTTTCTGACCTCTCACAGACCATGCTGGCAGCTACCAGCGAATTGAGTGCTCCTATACTTGCTAAAAGCACAGCAATCAGCTATACGAATTTTATAATCAACTGGCAACCCATTACCGGTGCCACATCTTACTTAATCTTTGTCAGCAACGACCCGCTCATGACCACTACGCTGACTGAGTACACAGCCAAAGAAGTTAACGGGCTGGCCCTGGAAGTGAAGAACCTGAACGCAAACACCAACTATTATTACAGAGTGCAAGCCAAAAATAATGTGACATTATCTGGCAAATCTGACATAGCCTATGCCACCACGACAGCTTTGAGTATTCCTGAGAACTTAGCTGCTCAAGATATTCAGATCAGTAGTTTTGTGGCGCACTGGAAACCTACAATCCATGCAGATAGCTATGCGGTTGATGTCAGCCGGGCCCGCAATTTTTTGAATTATGTAGATGGCTATTATGCACGGAAACTCACAGATACAACCCTGCAAATCATTGGATTGGAAAAAAATACAACCTATTACTACAGGGTAAAAGCACAGGGATTGGGCAGCACGTCAGGTTATTCCGGTATCATGAGCGTAGTTACCGGTTCACTGGAGAGTCCTGTTGTCTCTGCTGCTCAAAATGTACAGATGAACAGTTTTGAAGCTAACTGGGCGGCAATTGCTGTAGCAGACAGTTATCTGTTGGATGTGGCCTATGATGCTAAGTTTGAGAATATATTGCCTGGTTATTACCAAAAAGAATTCATGGGAACAGAACACGTAGTAATTGGCCTGGAGCCATCTACTACTTATTTCTATCGGGTAAGAATCAAAAAAGGCGAGGTGTTTTCAGATTATTCCAATGCAGAAAGTGTCGTAACACTTCCGCTGCCAGCACCCGTTATTGATACGCTGAAAAGCAACAACCGTGAGGCATTTGAGTTTGAAGCGCACTGGGAAACTGTGAATGAAGCTACCAGCTATCTGCTGTATATTGCTGAAAATAAGACATTCACGAACATAGTATCAGGCTACAACGGAAAAGAAATATTGGGTAATTCCTGGCAGGTGACAGGGCTGGACCCATATAAAACCTATTATTACCGTGTCAGGGGTAAAAAACAGCAGAAACTATCCAACTATTCTACCATAGCAACGGTAGCCCAGGTGATCAATGGCAACTGTAGACTTGCCAGCCGTGAATATGTAGGTTTGCGAAGAGAAGCTTACCTGTATAATAATGGTCTGCTATCGGTTATCGAGCTGCGCGATCTGACTCAGGGCGGTGTGCTAAGCCTGGAAACTTCTGTTTTCTATGATGCCAACAATCATATTGATTCCATTGCTGTGAGGTACAATGATCTTGGCACCATGCGTTTGCAGGCGAGTTATAAGTTCACCCGTACAAATGGTGTTGTGCAGACGGCAGATGTCGCAGACCAGTCTGGCGCATTTATAGAGCGGTGGCGGTTTGTTTATGTCAACAATCGTATTTCCGAATTCAACAAATTTACTGATGAGGCAGAGCTTACCCTAAAAAGTGCGGAAGCTTATGTCTATAATGCCAACAACCAGCTGGTAGAGGTGATGAACGAGTACAGTGAAATCATCAAAAAACTTTCTTACAATCAGCGGTTCAATGCTGAATATCTGCTTCCGGTAGAAGCCCAGATGCTATTGTATGATGTATCCAAAAGCACGGATAATCCATTTGTGTCTGTGCACGATTTAAGCTACTACCAGTATCTTGATAGCAATATATGGCGCAATTTTTCCTATGTATATGAATATAACAGCAACGGTATGCCTGTCAGATTACTGGGTAACGGAGACTTTCCGGATTTGATATATGAGTACGAAAACTGTAGTTTTTAGTAGGCCATTAATCTCTGACACCCACATGCACCGGTTTTTTCTTACTTTAAGTTTGGTCATCTTTTTTATACCCTTGCTCATGGCACAGGTGGATTCCTCTGCCATGCATCAAACCTACAAACTTACTGTTGAAGACGATGTGCTTACCCTAAAAATCAAGAACATGGAAGATCGTAAAACCTGGTCGGCAGCACGGTCTTCAGAAAATGTATTTGAAACAATTGCTTCATCTTCCATCATTACCGACGAAGAAATTAAACGATCAGGTGCCATCAGTATCGCCGAGGCACTGAGGCTCTTGCCTGGGGTGTTTGTGAGAGAAAAAACCAACGGAAACTTTAGTGTGCATATTGGCGGTGGAGAAAATATCAATAACGATTTGTCTAATTATGAAAATACCAATGCGCTGTTAACCATCAATGGCATCCCGTTTAATGATACCTATCAGGGAGGCATATTCTGGGAAACTGTGCCGGTGGCAATGATTGACATCAAACAAATTGAAGTGGTAAGAACAGGTTCTTCGGCACTTTACGGACGCAATGCTTTATCCGGGGTGATCAATATTGTTACAAAAATGACGGATACCAAGTATTTGAAAGCACACGGTAATTTTCAGGGAGGTAGTCACCAGGTCTTTTCACACCAGGCCAATGCCAGTTTTGCAGCAGCAAATAAAGGATTATTCAAAATTTCTGCTTTTTATAACTCGAGAGACAGATTTCAGGATGCTTATTACATTGCAGGTAAAAACAGCTATATTTCCAGCGACTCTTTACTGTTTTACCAGCCGGATGTGGAAAGAACGAATAGCTTTACCCATGTTTCTATGTCAAATTTTGGTGTTGACGGGTTTGGCACATGGCAGGTAAATTCAGAGGTCAACGTTGAAGCCATGATTAGTAATGTGAACTCCGACGTGCAAAGCGTCCTACAGGGGCTAAACCAACTGATGCTCTCAGGTAGAAAGAACCAGTCGACCCGGGTAGCACTCAAATCCAAAATTTATGGACTGAACACGGCCATTTCTTATCAGAAGAAT
>CATQIH010000036.1 GCA_958296015.1 Cyclobacteriaceae bacterium | reverse complement strand
ATGCGATAGGTGACAGCATAGATTGAGCTACCTTTCTTCCATTCAGATGTATTGTTGTTAATCCTGTCGGTGTGATTGTAAAGATTACCTGGAATAAATTTTGAAAGATAGCATCATCAATAAAGTGTGTAAAAAAAGATGTCTTTAAGTTGTTGATATACTTATCGATAGTTACTCTGTGATACGGTGTTGATTTGGTTAGGCTAATAATGAAACCTGTATTGGTGGGTAAATGGTAGTAATCAAAAAGCGCAGGATTACCCGATATATCAATGCAAGTGCCTGTGAACAGAAAAGTAAACCCTTGCTCGTTGCTTGGTGTAAATTTGCTTACTTTCAAGTATTGTGATGCACTTTTCTTAATTCGCAAAGCATTTTGCAAGGGCTGCAACAGGCTTTTTTGCTCAATAAGAGGCGTTTCACTAGCATCGCCCGGCGACCCGGCTCTCCACCATTGGTAAGTTTGCTTTGTGTAGAAATCCTTGTACACTGTCTGGCTAGTCGGGTCTGGCAGCCCTACTTCGCTGTCTGTGTAGTTGATAAGCTGGCCGTGTTGGGCTGTAAGAACCTTACTCAATGACAGTGAGTGGATAATCAGACTTCCCTTGGTTGTGGAAGTCTCTATTAAAAATCTACCATACTCTACATTACTATTAGTAACAGCAACAGCTTCAAACTCATATACGCCTACTTCTTTAGGAATTGTGAATATGTTTCCTAAACCGATATAAGCATTCTCTGCAAAAGTTAAGTTATTGTCAAAAGCAGATGTAACTTCAACTTTGAGCCTGATTAGTGAGCCTTTCCTAAAGCCTGTCTGAACTCCTGTAGAAAAAGCTTGTGCTGTAGTGCTGCTTCCGGAATAGGTGTAGCTATTATTATCTCTTAGGGCAATTGAGTAGTTATACCAGTTGTTTACCGAAGCCTGATTAAAGAATTTCGCATAATTATACTGCTCTACCACGTCCCACATGGTTCTACCCTGCCTGTCAGCTACATAGTGCGCTACACAGGCAGCATGGGTGGATTCTGCCGGGTCCCGGCCGGGAACGGCACCGGGCGGAATGATGCCGGAATAGCGGTGTATGTAGCTGATTTCTGACTGCGTAAGGGCACGGTTGAAAAAGGTGACGTGGTTGAGATAAACACTAGGATAACCGTCTGTTCTACCAGCTATGTAGAAGGTTGCAATGTTTTGAATACTGACCAAGTTATTGACATTTCCTACTCTACCCGACGATTTTGTTAAAGGCTTGAGCTAGAGGCGTTTAAGATTACTTGTAACAAAAAAGGCTTACTTTTGGGGTGCCACACCACACAAAAGCAAACCTTTTAGGAATGATTATCTCAAAAATAAGAGAAATTCTCGGATTAGTAAACCTGATCGTGCATAAATCCCGACAAGAATGCCTGAGCGGCATCATCCAGGGCATGATAGAAAGCTGTAGCGTACAGTTTCATAAGATCGCTTATAGCCTTAATCCAGCGGCTAAACATAGTAGCAATATGCGCCGAATAGAGCTTTTGATGAGCAAGCACTCGGTTATGACCGTTTGGCCTTTTTGTTAGCGTTTTTTCTACCCCCCGCACCAGTCACGCTCTGTATAGACCGTACCAATTAGGTGCTTTGGCCGGAAGAGCTTCAACGTGTTGATGGTCACGGCTTGCTGTCAGGGGGTGGGTTTGCCGCTTTACTTTGAACTCTTGGATAACGAAGGCGGCAATAGTCAAACTGCTGACCGAGAGAAGCTACTCACAGATTGTTTGTGGCTCTTGGAAGGACGTATTGCTTATTTGCTGGGCGACCGAGAATTTATTGGTGATGCCTGGACGGTTCGCCGCGCGATTGGCTATTTGCTTAAAAAGAAGATTGCTTTTATGTTGCGCATCCGGGAAAACCAATATATTGGCCAACGGGGACATTGGCTCACGGCTGGTGAACGCTTAGGCAATCGGAAGAAAGCATTGCTGGACGGTGCTGAGGTGATGGGCCATCATCTAGGGGTGAGCATCAGCAAGACAGGCACTGATTCTGAGCTATTGGTGCTGGTGACCAGTTTATTAGCCAAAGATGCCAGTAAGCTTTATAAGAAAAGATGGAGCATAGAGGTTTTCTTTCAGAGCTTAAAGGGAAGAGGGTTTTGCTTAGAAGAAAGCTGTCTAAAGTGCGCGCACAAGATGAAAAAAATCGTTGGCATAGCCAGCCTGGCTTTTGCCATCTGCCTGCGTGTTGGCTTGGAAGCGGCCCTGCAAAAGCAGATCAAAGTCAAGAATCATGGTTATAAGGCTAGAAGCTTTTTCAGAAATGGACTGCAAATCTTACGATATGCCATCAAAAACCAAACAAGCAGTGCCTTTCAGCAAGCTTTGGCATGGATGCATTGGCTCTATGATAGCTTCTTATTACCTAAACTTATTCACAATCAGTAAGTTAGAAAAATCGTCGGGTAGAGTAGTCACAATTATACTTATGTTAGCATTCAACGCATATATTCTACATGTAAAAATATGAAAGCACACTTAATAAAATTTATGGACGCGCAGGAAAAAGACTATCCGACTGCATTGGCAGAAGTGAAAAATGGAAGGAAACGAAGCCATTGGATGTGGTATATATTTCCTCAGATAGCAGGATTAGGCTTTAGCGAAACGTCAAGATACTATGCCATCAACAATCTGGACGAAGCAAAACATTATCTGGCATACGATATTCTGGGCCACAGGCTTATAGAGATATCCAATGAGTTGCTTAGGTTGTCAAATAGTAATGCAAGAGAAATTTTTGGCAGCCCGGACGATCTCAAATTGAAGTCTTCCATGACTTTATTTGCTCAGGTTGAGAGCGCAGACGAGGTTTTCAGGCGGGTGCTTGACAAGTTCTTTGATGGAAATTTAGACGTTAAAACACTGGAAATTTTGAAAACCAAATGACAGTTTCCGGGCATAAACTGTTGAAAGGGGATAGTTACTTTGAATTGGGGTATCCGTTGTTGATATAGGATGGTAGACAAAATAGTAGCACGAACTGCTAAACACTATCCCAGTCGTACCTTACTTTCTTACCATCAAAAGACCAGACAGACGGGGTGAGGCTTTCCATCCAATCGAGTGGTCGCACGTTGGTTTGCTCCACAGCTGCATACCGGAAGGCTTCTTTGATAGCCTTACGCACTTCGGGGCGCAACGCTTCGGTGGAGGCCGAGACGAAGGTAGCCGTGCCGCTGCGTGCCAGCAAATCCAACCATTCTTTATTAAGTTCCCAAGGCACCTGTGTAGTGAGGCCAACGCAGTCGGCATCAAGGTCGTAAAAATGCCGGTGTTGGGGCAGGCGGAAAGCCAACGTATTGATACCCATTTTTTTGGTGCGTGCCCATTCCCTGCCACTGGTATCATCACCGGTACGTTGCAGCTCGAAAAGGCCGGCAGCTAGATGACTGATGGTGTTGCAACCGATCAGCAAAGCATCGCCGCTCGCTTCGCGAATGACCCGAAAAGCATCCAAGGTAATCTCCGCAGAGGTTTTGCTTTGATCGTGGAAGTGCCAACCATTCGGGGTAAAGTCGCGATCCAGCATCTCGAACCCCCAGAGGCCAAATAAATCATAGGTGGCATAATCGTGCTTGATCATGTCAAAACCCCAGTCGATGGCATTCTTAAAATACGAAGCTATTCTTTCTTTACTTTCAGGAATGCTCGGGTCCAGAATGCGTTGCGGGGTATTTTCTGACCGGCCCGGTTTGGTAGACAATGTGATGTTGTTAGGGTCATCAGCCAAAGCCCAGAAGGGTCTGATCCAGATGCCCGGCCTGAATCCTTCTTCTTTGATCCGGTCAGTGAGTTGCGGCATACCTTTGAAGCGCCTTTCGTCAACGTCAAGCTGGTTGAAGGTGACTTGTGAGTAGTCTCCGCCGTTCAGGTTTTCAGGCTTTGCCCAGCCACCATCAATGATGCAATACGGTTTGTTGGAGGGCACCGTCACCATTTCTGAAAAGTAAATGCAGTTCCGGATAGTACCCTCATCTGAGTTATTGCCATACGCATAGTACCAATCGTTGATGCCATACACAGGTTGCTTTGGCAGGCGCGGGTTTTCACACATCATCTGACAAAAACGAGACGTAGCGTCGAAGGGCGTTTCATCAGCAGCCCCTTTTCGCATCACCAAAGCCGCTGCCTTCAGCTTTCTACCGCTCAATCTGACCCCTGTGCTACCGTTGCGCACATCCAGGGTGAGCCGGAGTTCATTGGGTGACACATGCCAGTAGCACATGGCCGCTGGCCCGGTCTTCACACCGATGCCTGTGGTCTGTGTGCCATCATACATCATAAAATACCAGGGGCGAATGTCGAAGTCGTTCATGGGCAGCCATCCCACATCGCCATACGTGCGTTCCCAATGATCGCCCAGGTATTTCGCCTGTTCCGAAAACTTCATTTTCCAGACCATATCTACCTTCTGAATACCCTTTTTTCCACCCACAACATACGCGCCCAGGGCGTTGCCCTCCTTTACCAGCTCAAGGTCTATACCTTGGCCGTGCCACTGGCTTTTGCCTTTGCTGGCATTCAGGGTAATCCGCCCCGTATCCATCAATGCCTCAACGGATGTAGGCATGGGTAATAGGCGATCGCCGTCGCCGAATAGTTGTTGTGAAAAAAGAGGCGAGCTCAGGATAACGCCGCCTGTAGCACCTGCACCCGTTAGGGTCAAAAACTTCCTTCTGTTCATTTATTTGTTTTTTCCTGTCGTAAAATTCTCTATCACATAAGTTGCTGCCGACTTAGCGGGAATTCTGAACGGTGCCTGATTTCCTGCTACCGACACTACAAAAGCCTTTTCGCTTTTACCTGCGTTTGACACCACAAGCACCAGGCTTCCATCCGGATTGACAAAAGCCGCATTGGCTAGCGTTTCGCCTGTATCCTGACTTTCTATCTGCACGGCACCGCGTTTCACAAATTTTGAAAGTTGCGCAAACGTGTAATAACCTTTTGTTTTCACCCAATCGTCCGCATGATCGCGATGATTGTATAACGCGCTCAGGTAGATTTCATCAAGGAGCGGATCAGTATCTTTGTTTCCTCCTTTGAATTGGTGGGGCGCCCCGTATTCGTCTGAAATAGTGACCCAATGGTTATGGCTTCTGGCACCGCATCGGATGATCTGTAGGAGTCTTGCCAGCCCGTCAGGTGTGTAGAGCGCACGCTCGGTATGATACATAGGTATCTCAGGATATTTGCTGCTCAATGTGCAAAGCGAGGAGATAGCTCCTTCATAATCGTGCCATGCTACACCATCAAATGTTCCCCGCGTGGCTGTATCTTTGAGGAATGGTGCTACCCAACTCTCTGCAAAAATAAAGTTATGATCAAAGATCCATAGTTCTGTATCAATATCATTTTGATCAAATGCTTGCCTGATCACTTTCACCATATCCCGCATAGGTTTCCAGTCTAGGTACAATGCTTGTGGTGTCAGTCGCCCGTCGGTGCAGAGCGGTTCGTTTTGCGGGGTCAGCGACAAAATAGGGATGCCTTGTTGTTCGTAGGCTTTTATTGTTTTCACCAGGTATAACGCAAAAGCACCATACTGATAGGGCAAAACAGTTCCGTCCGAGATAAGCTTGTCGTTGTCTTTCATCCAGGCTGGTGGCTCCCATACCGAAGCAATGAACTTCACTTTTGGGTTGATGTCCAGCACTTCTCTAAACAAAGTAAAATGTTCTCTTCGCACATCCTCTTCAACGCTAAAGTGAGACAACAATGCATCGTCCTGCTGACCTCTGGGCATATCATCATAGGTGTAGAAATTAAAATCACGGTCCCAGTCCGTTGATCCAAAAGATAGCCGCATCAGGTTCCAGCCCACGCCTTCTTCCGGATCAAAAAGAGCCCTCAGAGCTTCGGTGCGTTTGGCTTTGCTCATCCGCATAAAATCGTATATATCCGCATCGGTGAACGTGCCTCCAAAACCCAGCATAGGCTGATGGTGTGCTTCCGGATTGATATGTATGATGATGGAATCGCCTATGTCGCCCGTGGTTGTTTCAACAACCGGTTGGGAGGTGAGCTGGTCAGGGCCATCCCAGGTGGTGATCCACGATCGAATGGTCAGGTGACTTTCCCCAGGAGCGCAGCCTGCAAGTGCCATCAGCAATAGCAAAGCAATGTGTGTTAGTTGTCTGTTGGTGTTTCTAATGAGATTGTATTTCACGTTATCTTTTGCTTTTTCAACCGGAAGCACAACACGAATGCAATAATTGGTATAGCTTCTTTCTGTAAGATTACTCTTTTGTGTCTTTGCCAAGGTTCGGATTGATGGCCACTTCACCGGCGGGAATGGGTGCCTGATAATCCTTTTTCGTTGGCTGGTTGATCAGTGGAATTTCTGCTGGGTCACGGTCGGCAGTGGCTGCTTCCACAAGTTCTAGTCTGATCAGGTCAAACCAACGGGAAGCGGCTTCACCTCCGGCAAATTCCCATCCTCTTTCTGCCACTACAGCATCCCGAAACGCTGTGGCAGTTAGGTCTGCTGCCAGGTTGGCCAGACCGGCCCGCCTTCTCACGCGATTGACGCTCTCGAGAGCCAGAGCATCCGGGCCGTCCGACATGGCCTTTGCTTCCGCATAGGTTAACAATACCTCGGCATAGCGAATGATCTGTTGCGTTCTGGAAGACCACCAGTCTCCCGGATTCTCAACATCCTGCATTTTCTTGAAGTAGGGATGCTTGTGGATGGTTTTGGGGCTATCCCAGTTCACCAACCCATCTCCGGTCATGATCTCTGTCTGGTAGGTAGCCTCTTTGCGGGGTCCTTCCGGAAACTTGTTGAAGAAGGCGACTTCTGCATAATAATCTGTCCATCCGCCTTCATCTTCTGGCTTGGAGGGGAGGGGAGCACTCATATTTCCATTTTGCCAGGTCCACGTAGCGATGTTGTTTCTGTAGAAGCAACCGAACACGATTTCCTTGTTGGTATAGTTGCTGGCAGCCAGCCATAAGTCAGCAACGGGCATCAGTTCAAAGCCATAGACAGCCTCATTGTCAATCACTTCTTTTGCTTTTGCTGCGGCCAGTTCGTATTTGTCGGTTTGCATTAGTGGCCAGCCAGCCATGGTTAGGTACACGTTGGCAAGCAATGCTTTGGCTGCACCCTGGCTTGGCCTAACGCCCTGATAGGTGCCATCATTCCAAACCTCGGGCAGCAATGTTTCGGCTACTTTCAGGTCTTCCACAATGACAGCGTATACCTGCTCTACCGAAGATTTCTCAATATTGTAATCTGGCTCCATAGTCGTTACGATGGGTATCTCTCCCCATATGCGGGTAAGGAAGAAATAGGCAATGGCCCGCATGAAATGTGCCTGACCGGCTGCCAGGTCTTTTACCTCCTGCTTGGCCGGACTTACCTCAAGGTTTAGGAGAATAGAATTGGCCACACGGACGGTAGCATATTGGTTGTACCATTGCACGCCTAACTTATCATTGGTGTTGGTGACGGCAAATTGGTCAAACTCCCGGTAACCTTGTTTATTTGATCCGGGTTGCGTTGTCAGGTCGTCACCGCCCATATAGGGTGCCAGCGTGGCTGACTCATTGAAAGCAGCATTAAAATTAAAATAGAGCGCATTGACAGTCAACGGCAGGCTGCTGCTATCTGAAAAGAAAGTCTCTGAGCTTACAAGCCCTTTGGGATCTTCTTCCAGGAAGTCTTTACAAGAAGTGATCGCCAGGGTAAGCGATAATATCAGCATATATTTTTTCATCATTGTTGTATTTAATGTCATCAGTTTTTACAATTAACGCTTTTGACGGCCGGGTTATAAATTGAGTTGCAGGCTGAAGGTATAAGTACGTGCCGATGGATAGGCACCCAAATCTACACCACCATCCCGATCCGATCCTCCGGATGTAGATGCTTCCGGATCGTATCCTTTGTAATTGGTAAACGTAAACAGGTTTTGCGCACTCACAGATAGCCTCAAAGAAGTCAGCCGTGCTTTTTCAACAGGCACCAGATAGGAAAGGCTGACGTTTTTTACTCTAACAAACGATCCGCTCTGGAGCCACTTGGAGCTTCCCAGGTATTCTTTTGAAGAGCTGCTGGCTAATCTTGGCCACATATTATTCGGATTCTCTGCCGTCCAGGGGTTAACATCAGCCGAGGTGATGGTTTGGCTGTCACCAATTTGCGTGGCAGCAGCAGCATAGCTCAAATTTAGGATGTCGTTCCCCTGCGTTGCCTGCACAAACACATTGCATTCGAGATTTTTATAAGACAGTGTATTGTTAAAGCCCATGGTGAACTTTGGCAGTGCATAGCCAATAATCGTACGGTCGTTGCCATCTATCACGCCATCGTCGTTGACATCTTCGTATTTATTGTCGCCGGGCTGCAAACCGTACCGCGCTGCGCCTGACCCCAGGTCTGTCACTGTTACAGAGCCATCAGGATTTTCCACATTGACAGGTGCTGTGCCAGCTTCATTCGCCTGATAAATGCCCAGAAAATGTAATCCGTAAAAAGTACCTAAGGGCTGGCCGGGGATGATACGTGTTTGTGGTTGGGTTACTAGGCCGTTGCCATAAATACCGCCTTCAATGTATTCGTTTTCACCCAGGTCTATCACCTTATTTCGTACCGAGGTGAAGTTCAGGTTGGCGTTCCAGGTAAAATCTCCTTTGGCCAGGGGAACTCCGCCAAGCACAAACTCAAAACCGTGGTTTTCGACAGAACCTACGTTGTCAATATATGACCCGCCGCCGCCATAACTTGGGATAAGTACCGGCAACAATAAATCAGAAGTTTCTTTCCTGAAGTAGTCAGCCGATAAGGTCAGGCGACTGCCAAAGAAGGCCATGTCAGCACCTATGTTGGTTTGTGTGGTTTTTTCCCATTTCAGTAATGGGTTTGAAGGAATATTCACCACGTAGCCTTTGCTCTCATTGGATGTGCCATACGAGTAAGTAACGGTGCCCATAGTAGGAACAGTGGCATAGGCATCTACTGCTTGGTTGCCTGTGATACCCCAGCTTCCCCGAAGTTTCAGCTCATCAAATATGTTGAGCTGCTGGATAAACCCTTCCTCAGCCAGACGCCATCCTAAGGCAACTGATGGAAAATAGCCCCACTTGTTGTTTGGAAATTTTGAAGAACCATCGGCGCGATAGGTGGCTGTCAGCAAATATTTATTGTCATACATATAATTGAGACGACCGACCCACGAACGCAAAGACCACGCACTGTAATAAGATCCGATGCTTTGGTTTTCGTTTAAGCCTAAGTTATAAAAGTAGATGTTCTCAAACGGAAGTCCTGTGCCGGAGCTGTTTGATCCTTGATAGACACCCTTCGACTGCTCAAAGACACCCGTAGCCGATAGGTCATGGACGTTGTTGATGACCTTGTGAAAGGTGAGTATATTGCTATTTTGCCAGTTGAATCCTGTTGAGTTGTTCTTTGAAGCCCCTGAGTTGCCACCATTGATGATGGCCCTATTCAGGTTTCCACTCTCTGTAAAGTTTGCATCCACACCAGCAACGATAGATAGCTTTAAATAATCTGTAATATCATAGTCGATCTTGGTGTTGAGCACAGCAGCGTTGGTCGTATTGAGCCAATAGCGTTCCTTGGAGAGAGCCACAGGGTTGTAGGAAGTGGTGGCACCATTGGGGTCATGTAAATTATAGGTTCCATCAGCATTATACACAGGCTCTGCCGGTCCCCAAATGGTGGCTGCAAATACGGGGCTGCCCTTATAACCCAGGTCCCCATTATTATACCCCTGACTTCTGTTAAGAAAGATGTTTGCACCAATAGTTAGCTTGTCAGTGATATGTGATTCTATATTTGAGCGCATTGCATATTTTTTGAACGTTGAGTATTTCACAATGCCTGTTTGATCGATATAGTTGCCTGAGAAATAATAAGATGACTTTGGCGTGCTGCCACTAACACCCAGCTGATAATTTTGAGTGACACCTGTGCGGAATATTTCATCCTGCCAGTCAGTGCCACCGCCATTGTGCAGTTGCTCTATCTGTTCGGTTGAGTAGATAGCAGCACCTCGGGCCGCGTTGGCCATTTCAGCATACGCTACAGGATTTAGTAGATCATACTTGTAGGTACGGTTGGCAATTCCGGTATTTGAAGTAAAGGTGACCGTTGTTTTTTCCCCGGTTCCTTTCTTGGTGGTGATCATCACGACCCCATTGGCACCCCGAGAACCATAAATGGCGGTGGCTGAGGCATCCTTTAGTACCTCGATAGAAGCAATATCGTTTACGTTGATATCTTGCAGGCTCATGTTGGTAAGCTGTATACCATCCATGACGATAAGCGGGTCATTGCCCCCCTGAATAGAATTAGCTCCGCGGATACGAATCTTTACCGAACCTCCCGGTTCACCCGAATTGTTGGTGATGTTGATACCGGCCATGCGGCCCTGCATTGCCGAGCTTACCGTGGTAACAGGTTGGTCTTTGAAGTCTTTGATAGAAATGGTAGAAACAGCACCTGTTACATCTGCCTTCTTTTGAGTGCCATAGCCTACCACTACCACTTCTTTGAGGCTGGTAATGTCTGGCATTAAAGAAATATCCAGTACCGAACGGTTGCCAACAGCTATCTCTTCCGGCGTGTAGCCAATATAAGAAAATACCAGTATCGCGTCCTCATCTGGTACTTCCATAGAGAACTGGCCATTTACGTCTGAAATAGTTCCCTGAGAGGTTCCTTTGATCACGATATTTACACCAGGAATAGCCTCATCATTTTCATCAGTCACTTTGCCACTTACCGTCTTGACGGCATCATATGGGGTGATGACAATCATTTTATCCAGCAATTTATAAGTGAGCCTACTTCCCTTCAATACCTCATCCAATAGCGAAGAGACGGTCATCTCCCGTGAAGAAACTTCCACCACTTTGGTCATGTCTATCTGGTCGGACTTATAGAAAACCCGGTATTCCGTTTGATCTTCTATAGACTTGACAAAATCTACCACTTTTCCAGTGTTGTAAGATAATTTTACGGAAGCATCCTGTGAGTATGAGTAGCCGATAGCCACTGCGGGTAAGGTAAATACAATCAATAAAACAGTGCTTAGCTTTAGGAGTGATAGCAGCACCTCGGGCCGCGTTGGCCATTTCAGCATACGCTACAGGATTTAGTAGATCATACTTGTAGGTACGGTTGGCAATTCCGGTATTTGAAGTAAAGGTGACCGTTGTTTTTTCCCCGGTTCCTTTCTTGGTGGTGATCATCACGACCCCATTGGCACCCCGAGAACCATAAATGGCGGTGGCTGAGGCATCCTTTAGTACCTCGATAGAAGCAATATCGTTTACGTTGATATCTTGCAGGCTCATGTTGGTAAGCTGTATACCATCCATGACGATAAGCGGGTCATTGCCCCCCTGAATAGAATTAGCTCCGCGGATACGAATCTTTACCGAACCTCCCGGTTCACCCGAATTGTTGGTGATGTTGATACCGGCCATGCGGCCCTGCATTGCCGAGCTTACCGTGGTAACAGGTTGGTCTTTGAAGTCTTTGATAGAAATGGTAGAAACAGCACCTGTTACATCTGCCTTCTTTTGAGTGCCATAGCCTACCACTACCACTTCTTTGAGGCTGGTAATGTCTGGCATTAAAGAAATATCCAGTACCGAACGGTTGCCAACAGCTATCTCTTCCGGCGTGTAGCCAATATAAGAAAATACCAGTATCGCGTCCTCATCTGGTACTTCCATAGAGAACTGGCCATTTACGTCTGAAATAGTTCCCTGAGAGGTTCCTTTGATCACGATATTTACACCAGGAATAGCCTCATCATTTTCATCAGTCACTTTGCCACTTACCGTCTTGACGGCATCATATGGGGTGATGACAATCATTTTATCCAGCAATTTATAAGTGAGCCTACTTCCCTTCAATACCTCATCCAATAGCGAAGAGACGGTCATCTCCCGTGAAGAAACTTCCACCACTTTGGTCATGTCTATCTGGTCGGACTTATAGAAAACCCGGTATTCCGTTTGATCTTCTATAGACTTGACAAAATCTACCACTTTTCCAGTGTTGTAAGATAATTTTACGGAAGCATCCTGTGAGTATGAGTAGCCGATAGCCACTGCGGGTAAGGTAAATACAATCAATAAAACAGTGCTTAGCTTTAGGAGTGATTGATGGATGTAATTCACTCTTGATTCATCGGGCGATAATTTTTTCATATTCTTATAAATTAGGTTGAAGTTTTCGATTAGCTGTGTTAGAGGCCATCTCAGATTTTAGGATCGGGAGTTACTGATGCCTCTCTGGTCTTTTTTTGTTCTTTTAGGTCATAGGCATTGTTTTTAATGGGAGTTGTAGGTGAGTAATTTATTTTCGTGAAATGATGATGTGATTTCCATTTGCTTTGTATTGGATAGGGGTGGTAAGCTTAATGGCTTTTAATACCTGGTACACCGTTTCGTTGTTTGCAAACTTGCCGTTATAGCGTTCCTTCTTGAGGGCATCATCAGTAATGGTAATCTGCACGTTGAACCAACGTTCCATTTTGACTGCCATATCCTCCAGGGGTTCATCCGCAAACACCAATGCCTGATCTTTCCAATTGGTGACCGCATCCACATTGACGTTGTTTGTGATCGTATTTTTTACAGCAGAACCTGTGGTCAGAGAATCAG
Source organism: Cyclobacteriaceae bacterium (assembly GCA_958296015.1). Classification (GTDB taxonomy): domain Bacteria; phylum Bacteroidota; class Bacteroidia; order Cytophagales; family Cyclobacteriaceae; genus JAJNNC01. Next base: position 34,052 of record CATQIH010000036.1, on the reverse strand, counting down.
TCCGCGTTTCTAATGCCTGCTTTGGGCGAACGAGCACCGGCGGATTCTTGCGTCCTAAACCCTGTACGCTGACCAGCCCGCGCAGCACTGTGGTTTCGGTTTTAACCTCATCGGGATAAGATTTTACATTAAAGGCTGTGCCCAGTACTTTAATTTCCGAGTCTTTGGTAAATATCTTAAATGGCTGACCTTGCCGGTGCGTAACATCAAAAAACGCTTCACCAGATAATAAAACCTCGCGTGATTGTATACTGAATTGCGTAGGGTATTTGAAGTGGCTGCCTGAATTGATCCAAACTTGTGTGCCATCAGATAAAATAACCTGGGACTTTTCACCAATAGGCACAATGATTTCATTGTAAGCCATAGAGTCTATAGCACCTGCCTGTTGCTGGTAATAAAACATGGCTAACCAAGTTAGCCCTGCGGTAACCAGCACAATGGCCGCAACCTTCAGCCAGGTAGGTATAAAAAGTGTGCGTGGTTTGTGCTGCTCTTCTTGATGTATGCGGCGCATCAGCTTTTTCAGAGCTTGCTGTTTGTCAATAGTTACATCTGCCTTTTGCGCATCAAACAATGTGGCAAGCATGTTTTTGGCGGTTGCAACGGCTGTTTCCTGGGCAGGGTGGTCTGCTACCCAACTATTCCAGAAGTTGACAGATGCCTGTGGCTGTCCTTTTACATATTCATGAAAAGACTCATCCAAAATGAAATCTTCAACGTTTTTGTAACCTCTTTCCATATAGCCGGGTAATGTGGTACCTCTTTTTCCTACACACGGCGACAAGATCATTTTATACTCACTGTTATTAAATTTTTTTTTGTAAGAATATTTAAACGAACAGACAAAGCAGATAAATCAGGCATTGCTATAGGACATAGCACAGCAAAGCGACGAGCAGAGAGGCTTTTCGCATCGTCAACAATCCTCTGTGCAGGACGTTGCGAACAGACTGTACATTCATTTCCATCACTTTGGCGATGGCTTCGAAATCGAGATTCTCAAAAAAGCGCAAGTAAACCACTTCGCGCTGGCGGGGTGTAAGTAAATTCAGGGCATCAATGACCCGATCGAGATTTTCATCGTCGGAATCTTCAGAAAAAAAGTCTTTTGCATGATACGTAAGATCAAAGTGATAAACGGTTTCCTCATCCAGGTCTTGAGTGATCCGTTGCTTTTGCAGTTCCAGGCTATCTACAAGATGGTTGCGCAGCGAACGAAACAGATAAGGTTTAACTATTCGTACAACCTGTAGGTTAGCCCTGTTCTTCCATAGCTTAAAAAACAAGTCCTGGATACAATCTTCCACCATAGGCGTGGATTTTGTAAGCTTCAATCCATAGCGGATCAAATCATCATGATGCTGGAGAAAAATATCAGCTAACGCTTTTTCACTGCCTTTTAAAAACTGAATCCAGAGACCCTGTTCATCTTCCATTGGGTTCGTAATCTTGCAGAATCAGGAACTAAAGAGCAAATATAGCACATATAGGCGTTTGTTCTGATATAAATACAGAAACGATGTCTTGCCGGGAACCTCTACGGCTATGTCTGCCGATTCTATGTTACGAAACTTTGCTTATATTAAAAAAGCGATCAGCGAAAATAGCAAAGGTGATATTGGATCACCTGTATCTTAACTCACATAAACTATATAATTTATCAAAATAAAACGGCTATCTTTGGAGTTTAAGTATACAAAAACAACCTAACAACCTATGTCAAACCCAAACAAACCTTTGGTCATACAAGGGCCGTTGTGGAATCGGCGGTCATTCCTGAAAAAGAGTGCTTTGTCTGCCATGACAGCCGCTTTGGGTACCCAGATTGTACATGCGGCGCATCTGCCTGCCGGTTATGTGCCTCTGGCCTTTGCAATAGATGATAACCCGCTAAAAGGAAAAAGCGAGGATTTAATCATCCGCAACGATAAGCCCTGGAACGTAGAAACACCCCCATATTTGCTCGATGAAGCTGTTACCACTTTCCCCAATGTATTTGTGCGTAATAACGGACTTATTCCCGTAAATATGGACGCCAGCCAGTGGACTCTTACCTTTGGAGGCGAATCTGTGAAAGCCGAAAAAACCTACAGCTTGGCTGATTTCAAAAAGCGATTTAAGCCTTATACCTATCAACTTGTGCTGGAATGTGGTGGCAACGGACGTGCCGGTTTTTATCCGCCTGCTTCTGGCAACCAATGGGAGGAAGGAGCTGTGTATTGCGCCAAGTGGACCGGTGCCCGTCTGCGTGATGTACTGGAAGATGTAGGTATCAAAGAAAATGCGGTCTATATTGGCTACTATGGCAAAGACAAACACCTAAGCGGCGATCCTGATAAAGTGCCTATCTCCCGGGGCGTGCCCATCTCTAAGGCGATGCAGGACGAAACGCTGATCGCCTGGGCTATGAATGGTGAAGATATTCCTGTGGCACACGGTTATCCGTTGCGCCTGGTATGTGGTGGCTGGCCTGCTTCTACTTCCGGCAAATGGTTGCACAAAATCGTGGTGCGCAACCAAGTACACGATGGCCCCAAGATGATGGGTGACTCTTACCGGGTGCCCAAACATCCGGTAGCACCGGGCGAAAAAGTACCGGAAGAAGATATGGTCATCATAGAATCTATGCCGGTGAAATCTATCATCACACACCCTAAGTCAGGGGCTATGTTTGACAAATCTAAAAAGCTCAACGTGCGCGGCCATGCCTGGGCGGGCGAACGCAGCGTAGCAAAAATGGAAGTTTCTGCCGACTTTGGGGCTACCTGGCAAACCTGCAACCTCAAAAAACCCGCCAACCACCTGGCATGGCAGCAATGGTCGGCAGAGGTGGGTTTTCCACTGTCAGGTTATTACGAAATCTGGGCTAGGGCTACCGATGACCAAGGCGTTGCTCAGCCCATGTTGGTTCCTGGCTGGAATCCCAAAGGCTATCTCAACAATGCCTGCCATAGAATTGCCGTAAAAGTAAGCTAAATCATCTGTTTATGAAAAAGCAAGAGCATACGCAAAACGAGCGTGATATTTTCAATAGCCTGCTCAACGTCACCAAGATGCTGGCAGGGCTGGTTGTGTTACTAATAGGAGGGGCTATCTTCCTCGCCTATCAGCTAACAGCAGACAACAGCGAATCAACAGCCGCAGAACCACATACCGAACAGACAGTGGCCGTTAAAACCGATACGCAACCAGCCCCTGAGACGGCAGCTCCTGCTGAGCCACAAATAGAGGACGGCAAGGATGTGCAAACCGGATTGCTGGCAGCAGATGGGCTGCAAATCGTCAAAAGCACCTGCACGGCCTGCCATTCCAGCGACCTGATCCTGCAAAATCGCTTCACCCGTGAAGGCTGGCATGAGAAGATCGTATGGATGCAGGAAACACAGGGCCTGTGGGACTTGGGCGATAATGAATCAACAATCCTGGATTATCTGGCAGACAATTATTCACCAGCACCCTTCAAGGGCAGGCGACAGCCACTGACCAATATAGATTGGTATCAGCTAAAGGACTGAACAAATTCTTCTGTTGTATCCGGTTTGTGCAAGAGGTAGTCAGTATACCAGATAGGCTACGGTACTACATAGGCACAACCCTATTACAATAAGGCCCAGCACCATGTGCTCAGCGTCAGGGACAGGATGGTTGGTTATCGATAGATGGTAAAACCTTATAAGTGCGCTGAAACAGGCGAGTGTATTCTTGCTGTTCTTTAGCAGAAGCACCAAAGAAATAAGGTCGCCACCAGGCATTCAGATGACCAAAAAGGTAAAGATAGCTACCCAACATCCCTAGCAGGATACCCATAGGAGACGGATGAAAGAACGCAAACGAAATAAGTAAAAGCGGTGCATAATTCAGTGCGGTCTCCAGCGTACGTTCGCGAAATGTCTTTGTGCCAATATCATTCCAGGGAAAGACATCTATCCAATCGATGAAAAGCTGATACCCAATCAGCAGTAATGGTAAGATGGCTGCCAGAAATAACCAGTCCATAAATCTTAACATTTTGCATAAAAGACAAAACTAATAACGTGTTTTCTTACAAATTGTTGAGACGAGACAATGACGGCCAAGCAGTAGCCGAAAGCCTTATATCAAATGTATTGCAGTACATTTCAAACGTCCTGTGTGCCCAAGCCGCGGGGCCCGTTCCAAAGTAACTTTTCCACAGTGGCACCTAGAGTATATACACAAATACATGCCTCTGCAAGTCTTGTAACCTGTAGATAGCTCAGGCACTTTCCCCAAGTCCTAATGACTATTGGATAGTTTGATAGACTTGACAAGTCCATAAACCTGTTTATAAAAAAGTTGCTTCAGCTTTCCCACTATTTGCGAGTCTTTAGCTAACACAAGCTCACAGAAAAGGTCAAAAAGCCATCCCGTTAGGGATCTTAACCACGCAACCGATCAACTGCGTGCAGTTCTACTGGTGGCAAAGATTCCTCCGCTATCGCTGCGAAGTGAATCGCAGGGACGCCTGGCGGTCGGAATGGCAGGGTCGCTTAGAAAAGATTGAAAAATGCTGCTTAATGTAGTTTACAATACACGCATTCATCACGCAGGCTCATTAAGATACAAAGCAGTGCTGATCAGGGTGAGATGGCTGAGTGCCTGGGGGAAATTGCCCTGTTGTCTTCCCTGCAAGCTGATTTCTTCGGAATATAGCCCTACATGGTTGCCATAGGCTAGCATCTTATCAAAATACAACCGGGCTTTATCAGTTTGTCCGCTGCGGGCCAGGCATTCTATGTACCAAAAACCACAAGCCGTAAAGGTGCCTTCTTCTTTGCCGGGCTTTGGCAGGTAACGAAGCACCAGCACATCAGAGGCCAGTACTTCTTCCATCTTTTGCAGGGTAGACAGCCACTGCGGGTCTTTGCCGGAAATAATTCGCATGATAGGCATCAGCAACACAGAAGCATCCAAGGTGTCTTTTCCTTCTTCTTTTACAAAAGCCTGTTGCTGTTCATCCCAAAAGTTTTTATAGATATTTTTAAAAAGCTGATCGCGTACTTTTATCCAACGGGTAGGCAGCGGAAAAGAGTGCTTCTGCGCCAGTTCCACGCTTCGCTCAAGGGCTACCCATTCCATCAGGCGCGAGTAAAGGAAAGACTGGCTCTTGCCTCTTTCTTCCCACAGCCCCTGATCTTTTTCCTGCCAGTGGTCTGTCAGCCAGTCAATGAGCCGCTGGATATAGGTCCAGAGCCGGTGAGAGATTGGCTCGCAAAATTTGTCATACAGATACACGGCATTCATCAGCTCGCCATACACATCCAGTTGCTCTTGCTGATAAGCCTGGTTGCCTATGCGCACAGGCGACGACTGGCAGTACCCTTCCAGATGATCCAGTGTTTGTTCTTGTAGATTCTGCGTGCCATCCTGTCGGTACATAATACTCAACGTATCATTTTTGTCGTGCAGATGTGCACAGATTTTCTCAATCCACCGGATAAAATGCTCCGCCTCTTTTTTGAATCCCAGGTGAATGAGCGCGTGCATAGAAAAAGACGCGTCGCGTATCCAGGTATAGCGGTAGTCCCAGTTGAGTGAGCCGCCCAGCTGTTCGGGCAAAGAAAAAGTAGGGGCTGCCACCATAGAGCCATGTTCGTGAGAGATCAGCAGCTTCAGCGTGAGTGCCGAGCGGTGTACCTCCGCCTGCCAGTTGCCCCGATAGGTACACTGGCTGATCCAGTTGCGCCAGTAAGAGAGCGTTTCCTGAAACATATCTTGGGCAAACTGTTGTATCTGCTCGTGAATGACCGGAGACGTGTCGTTTTCCAATACAAAGACTGCCTGCTTGCCTGCTTTGAGGGTAAAAGTAGCAGTGCCACGCTTTTTTTCCTGTTGCAAAGGCTCCGAACTTACCAGCCGCAGCGAAAGTCCGTGCGCCTGTTCCTCTACAAAAAGCAGTTCATGATCGGAAGCCTGCGTTATCTTGTGCGGATGCTGCCCGTAATGGAAGGCCGGACTACATTCCATCTGAAACTTTACTTCACCGGTGATACCTGCCACACGGCGCACCAGCCTATTGCCAGCTTTCTCCCCGTCCAATGGCATGATGTCTGTTATTTCAGCAATACCTTCGGGTGTGAGAAAACGGGTGATAAGCACATTGGTATCAGGCATGTAAAACTGCTTATAACTGGTCTGCTGACTGTCAGGATGAAGTTTGAAATGTCCCCCTTTCTTCTGATCAAGCAGCGCGGCAAACACGCTGGGCGCATCGAAGGTAGGAAAACAAAGGAAGTTGATGGTGCCGGTTTTCTCTACCAGCGCAGCCGTCTTGAGGTCGCCAATGATGGCGTGGTCTTCTATGAGCGGATAAGTATCAGTGGATAATAAAGAACGTACCATTGATTTTATTAGCATGTTGTTGTAATAATTTTACTGGCTGTAGATAGTAAACAGCAGACTTTTCTGTTTGCAGCTTGCTAGTTGCAGGCTATAGCTCCTCTGCCTGTGTCAAAAGGTCTTTTAGACTGTATTGCTTGCCTGTGTGTATCACGTCTCTACTCTTTCTTTTTTCTCTTTCTTAATCATTTTCTTTTCGCTGATAGACTCATCGCCAATCAGCATACCATAAGGTTTGAGTTCTGTAATGCTGTCGCAGACAATTTTGACTACGCCCAGCATAGGAATGAACAGAATCATACCGGCTATGCCCCAGATTAGCTCTCCGATAACTACGGTGAATACCGTAAACAACGGGTTGATCTTGATTTTGGCCCCAACGATCTTAGGTGTGAGGTAATTGCTCTCAAACAGATGGTTGGCCAGTGCAACACCAGCCACACCCAGTACATTAAACAAACTGCCGGTCAACAGCGTCAGTACCAAAGGAAGCAAACCGGCCACCAATGCACCAATGTAGGGTACGATGTTGAGTATGCCTCCCAATACAGCAAAAAACAATGGATAAGGCCCATCCACCAACAAAAAGCCCACATAATAAATAGCAGCCTGAATCAGCAACACCAGCAACCGGCCTGAAAGGTACTGGTACGTCATGTTGCTGATTTCTGTCTCTACACTTTTTGCGGTGTCTTGCTCCTTTCTGGGTACAATACGTAGTATGAATTGCTCAAACCGCTCACGGTAGTACATCAAACAAAAGGTATAGAAAAGAACCAGACCAAATTCTACCAGGCTAAGAGCCGCAGAAGTTAAAAGCGATTGCATATACGTACTCACCGTACCTAGAATGATAGAAGTTTGTGATTTGAGATAGGTTACTTGCCGCTCCTGGCTCCAATGCGTAAGTTTGGTAATGTAAGCTTCTACTTTATCAAACCGCTTAAAGATCTGATCTTGTAAATCATTGAAATCCTGCACCAAGCTGACCATTCGAAACGACAGCACAGAGATGATTCCTACAACAAGTAACAGTAGCAATATGACGCACAGCGTGACGGCCAGTCCGCGACCCATGCCCCATTGCTCAAACTTACGGGCCAGGGGAGTCATGGCAATAGACAGCAGCAGGGCATAGCCCACGGGTATCAAAAATGTTTGTCCTACATACAGCAGGGCAATCAGCAACAAAGTGAACAGCAGAAGCAAAACTGGCTTACCCAGTGACAATGTTTTCATAAGTGTAGATAAAAGATAGTGTAGTTGTTGCTCACGGCTTGATAAACCAGGCAGGCAACAGGTGCTAGTCGTTCAGCATATCGTATGCCCAGCCAGTCACCAATACATACACGGTATGGTGAACTATTTCTATGGATAACTTTTCTTTACTCCACTTCCTGGGCGGTGGCACCCAGCCTAAAGCGGGAATAATCGTGCTGATACTAGCCCCAATAGAGGCCAAATGCAGGGCAGAAGCTGCTGGCCCCCTGGTTCCCTTACTGCCTAGCCATGCTCTGAAGATGCCCCAAACACTGCCATAGGCGATTTCAATGACCTTATTAAATCTGGCTTTGCTGGCCTCATTGGTAGGCTTAAGCCCCAGTAATTTACCAGCTACTTCGGCAGGCGCACGGTTGGGCGTTTTTCCAAAGACTCTTTTTCCTATCTGTTGAGACAACAACATGCCCGCTATGCCTGTGGCCCCTGCTATGATACCTTTGCCAACGATGCTGGCTGTTGCTTCATATAATGTATGCTTCATCTGTTTGTTCATTGTGTGAGAGCACAACTGAAAGTAGCCCTGCCTTGTTCAGAAAGATTGATGGCAAACAGTCCGCCACTGTGTGGATACTTTTCCTGCTGCTTTTCGTTCAGACTATTATAGCCTGTTGTGAGGTATAAGGTGCGATAATCCGGGCCGCCAAAGGCACAGCTTGAGACTTGTGTGGTCGGCACATGCACTTGTGCCAGCATTTCTCCTGTTTGGTGGTGGTAGCGGGCTACGTAGCCTGCCCCGTTGTGTGCCACCCATAAGTGTCCTTCCATATCGATGGTCATCCCATCGGGCACACCCTGGTCTTTGGCAACGGTAACCAGAGCACGTGCCTGTGAGATTGTTCCTTGCGCCATATCAAAATCAAAGGCTTGTACACGATGGGTAGGGCTGTCTATGTAATACATCGTCTGATGATTTGCCGACCAGGTGATACCGTTGGCAATGGTTTGGTGCTGTAGCAAAGCTGCTACGCGCCCGTCGGCCTCAATGCGGTACAGAACCGCTATTGGGTTTTGCTCGTCCCAATCCATGGTGCCTATATAATATCGCCCGTCGGGGCCTGCTGCACCATCGTTGGTGCGTACTTTATGATGATCGATGCCTGGTTTCAGTATTTCGGTTACTTCGCCGGTTTCCGGCACAAAGCGCACCAGCCGGTCTTCCAGGGCTACCAGCAAGTTCTTATCCTCTAGTACTGCCAGGGCGGTGGGCATTTGATCCATCTGATAAGAACGGTGCTGCTGATTTTGCGGATCGTAGCGATGAATGTGCTTGCCTTTGATATCTACAAAAAATAGCAGATTGCGGTTAAAGTCCCACAAAGGACCTTCTCCCAGCTGCATATGAAGGTCGAGCACTAGCTCAGCCTGATAAGTTAATGACATAGTTTCGTTTGTTTGCATGTTGAACAAAAGGAGACCGAAGACCGGAGACTGAAGTCAGAAGATCAGAAACCGGAGTTCAGAACCTCAAACTCCGAGTTCAAAACTCCAACCTCCGGGTTTAGAACACCAATCTCCGAGTTCAGAACCTCAAACTCCGAGTTCAGAACACCAAACTCCGAGTTCAGAACACCAATCTCCGAGTTCAGAACCTCAAACTCCGAGTTCAAAACTCCAACCTCCGGGTTTAGAACACCAATCTCCAAGTTCAGAACCTCAAACTCCGAGTTTAGAACTCCAAAACCGAAGTTCTAAGCCCCAAACTCCCAGCTCCAAACTCCCAGCCCCAAACTCCCAGCCCAAAGCTCCCAGCCCCAAACTCCCAGCCCCAAACTCCCAGCCCAAAGCTCCCAGCCCCAAACTCCCAGCCCCAAACTCCCAGCTCCCAGCCCAAAGCTCCAAACTCCCAGCTCCCAGCCCAAAGCTCCCAGCCCCAGCCTCCGCTTACTCCTTCTGCCGGAAAAGTGCGAGTGCGCCTGCTGCCAGAATGCCTACCCCTGTAGCTATTAACAATGGAGTCTTCCAGGTATCTGTGTTGATCTTTTCGTTATAGTTATGCTTCTCCGGATACTCTCCGGGGGCACCGTCCGGGCCTTCGCGCAGGGCCATTTGCAGTACTTCTGCCAGGTGCATACCTTGCCGTTGGGTAGCTCCCTCTATCTGTTCGCGGCAGCTAAAACCGTTGGTAATCACCAAAGTATCCTTGTCTGCTTCGCGTACTTTGGGCAGCAATACCCGCTCCCCGGCCCGCATAGAGATGTCATATTTGTCGGCAGAAAAACCGTAAGAACCGGCCATGCCACAGCAACCAGCATCCAGCAGGTCATACTGTAATCCCATCTTTTTCAGAATAGCCATTTCCGCATCCATATGCATCACAGCTTTGTGCTGGCAGTGCCCGTGAATAACCGCCTTGCGCTCCAGCCTGGGCGGCACGTACTGCTGGCGTTCTAGGTACTCACTCAGCATAAACGTGCTGTGCGCCAGTCGCTTGGCATCTTCATCATTGGGAAAAAGGTTGACCAGTTCGTCACGAAAAGCAGCCACACAGCTGGGTTCCAGTCCTACAATAGGCACACCATCACGCAGATAGGGTTTCAGATGGTCGATGGTCTGCCGCCACAAACGCTTGGCAGTGTCCAGCATACCAAAGTCGTAGAGCGGCCGTCCGCAGCATAGCGGGCGGTTGGGTATTTCTACCATGTAGCCTGCGCGTTCTAGCACTTCCACGGCGGCTTTGGCAGCTTCTGGAAGCAGGTAGTTGTTAAATGTGTCCGGCCAGAGCAATACCCGTTTGGTTTCAAAAGGTTTTTGCTCGGCAGTAACATTCAACCGCTTACCATCTCCGTGGTGCGGATTAGATACAGATTCGTAAGTATCCTGCTGGAAGCGTGGCACATCTTCGTATTTGAGCTTTTTGCGATCAGCATCTTTCAAAAATCGCGGAGGGTCTGTCGGGAAGGTGGTCTTTCTAGCACGGAACCAGTCTACAAAGCTTTGATCAGCAAAGGTGGGCATCTTACGCTGCTCTGCCAGGCCGCCCAGCTTCTTCACCAGGGTAGCAAAAGGCTCTGTCTGTGTGAAGAAATTCGCCAGGGGGGCAATAGGCTTGGCAATCCGTGCCCACCAGTAGATCAGGCCCATCGCATAGGCAGGCATAGGGCGCAGCTTACCTTCATAGTAATGCGACAGAAACTCCGCCTTGTAGGTGGCCATATCCACATTGACCGGGCACTCATTCTTGCAGGCTTTGCAGGCCAGACACAGGTCTAGCGTCTCCCGAACGTGTTCATCATGCCAGCCATCGGCAATAACATCGCCACGTAGCATCTCGAACAGCATACGCGAACGGCCACGGGTAGAGTCTTCTTCCTCGCGGGTCACCATGTAGCTGGGGCACATGGTGCCGTTTTCGTCGCTACGGCACTTGCCTACGCCTACACAGCGGGACACGGCACTGGCAAACGAAAAGTTATCATCGGGAAACTGAAAATGTGTCTTCAAATCCGGAGGTGTAAAATCAGGGCCCATGCGCAGGTTTTCGTCGGGCTGGTAAGGCTCTACCACTTTGTGCGGATTCATCTTATTGCCGGGGTCCCAGATACGCTTGAACTCCCGGAAGGCAGCGACAATCTCTTCGCCATACATAATAGGCAGCAGCGCGGCTCTTGCCTGCCCGTCGCCATGCTCTCCCGACAGCGAACCGCCATATTTGACGACCAAATGCGCGGCTCGGTTCAGGAATTCTTTCCATTGCCTAACGCCTTGCGTGGTTTGCAAATCAAAGTCTATGCGGCAGTGGATACAGCCCTGGCCAAAGTGGCCGTAGAGCGAACAGTCGTAGCCAAACTCAGTGAGCAGATCGCGAAATTCCCGGAGGTATTTCCCTACGTTTTTGGGAGCAACGGCTGCATCTTCCCAGCCCGGATGTGAAGGGGGCATACCTGGCACGTGCGCAGTAGCACCCAGGCCAGACTCCCGCACATTCCAAAGCTCCTGCTTTTCCCAGTCGCTGGTGTATAGCTTCATGGAAGGAGCGTCGTCTTTGCCTTTGAGTTCATTCATGAGTTTATGGGCCTGTGCTTCCGCATCTTCTTTGGTATCTCCGCCAAATTCTACAAACAGAAAGCCTTTTCCTTCCGGCAGCATCTTAATATCTTTGGGATGCATACCTTTTTTCTCCATATAGCCAATCAGCTTGTGGTCTATCCCTTCGCAGCCCGTAGGCTTATGCGCCATAATCTCCATCACGTGGTCACCGGCTTCGTAGGCACTGGGGTAGCCCAGTACAATCAGCACCCGCTCTTTGATATAGTGTTGCAGCTTCAGCTTTGCAGAGAGAATCGTGACGCAGGTGCCTTCCGAACCCACCAGTGCCTGGGCCACGTTGAAGTTGTTTTCCGGCAGTAGAAAGTCCAGGTTGAACCCAGACACCCGGCGAGGTATCTGGGGATACTTCTCCCGAATCTTATTAGCATGGGTGTCGCGTAGTTTCTTCAGGTCGCGGTAAATCTCTCCACGGCGGCCTCCCTGACGAATGATTTCCTCTAGTTCCTCTTCCGAAGTAGCCCCTACGGTCATGCGGGTGCCATCGTAGGTGACAATATCAAGGGAATCTACCTGGTGTACGGTGAGTGGTCCGTGCCCGTAGAACTGGGCCATCACCGAGTGAATACCACAGGAGTTGTTGCCCAGCATACCGCCCAGCGTATTGTAGGCATGAGTGGCCGGGTCAGGGCCGTAGGTCAGGCCATGCTCATCCTGTGCCTGGTTGCGCAGCGTATCCAGGATACAGCCGGGCTGTACCACGGTGGTTTGTTCTTCAGGATCAATGCTCAGCACCTTGTCCATGTATTTGGAGAAATCCATGATCACGGCCACGTTGCAGGTCTGGCCAGCCAGGCTGGTGCCCCCTCCTCGGGAGGTGATGGGTGCTCCATGCTCGCGACACAGACGGATGGTTTCTATCACATCGTGTTCGTCTTTGGGCAGCACTACGCCAATGGGTATCTGCCGGTAGTTGGAGGCATCGGTAGAATAGGTAGCGCGGCTTCCATGATCGAAGCGCACTTCGCCTTTGATGGTCTTTTCAAGTTCATCGGCCAGCTTTTTGGCATAATCGGGCTGGTCTTTGTCTAAGTCGGAGGTACGGACAACTGTTTTCATGCCCTGATAGTGCGTATACTTTTTCTCGTATTTCGCAGTGGGCAAGGTAAAGGTATCACCCTGGTTGTGTTTATCTTTCATGTTGATACAATGAAAATGTTAAAAAATGATTAAGAAACAAGCCATTTTCTTATCAGGCAACGGCATGATCCTTCAATAAATAAAAGGAGTTAACTTCTTAGTTTGTCTTCTGTATAAGTCAAAGGCTTCCCCATACTTAGAAGCCAGGTATTGATCAAGTTTTGGAATGTTGTAAAAGATAAAAAAGCAAAGCAGAAAAACCGGAATCAGTACTGCGTACCAGTTTCTGGTAATAATGGCACAGGCGGTTACCCAGCACACATCTCCAAAATAGTTGACGTGCATAGCATAGCTGAACAATCCCTGAGTGTACAGTTTTCCTTTATTCTCCGGGCGGTTCTTCCAAAAGTGCCTCTGTAGTTCGGAGTAGGTATTAATGAATGAACCAAACAGAAAAAGCAGTATACCAAAGTAGTCGAGGAAATCTATTGGTTGTTGGTTAGGCAATACCAATAAGGCAAACCCTACATAATAAAGAGCAAAAGCCATAGGTATGGCTATACTTTCCTCCCAGGGTATTTTGCGTTTCAAAAGGTAGAACATCATAAATCCTATGCGAACAAAGACGATTAGTGAAAAAGTAAAAATGATCGTATATCTACTGATAGATCCGGTAGTATTTTCCATTCCTAACCAGTTCATGAAGGTATTTCTTCCGTTCTGAAACAGTATCCAGTAAGAAAGCCAGAGAAACGCCAGTTCCAAGGCTACTATGACTATTTTCTACGGGATACTTTGGCTTTTTTGACCATATAAATCCATGATTCCTCATTTAAACCCGATACTTCTCTGCATCTGCATGCTTGAACTCCAGTCCCAGGCCGGGTCGGCTCAGATCGGGGCGTATTATGCCATCTACGGGTTTTTGCACGCCATCGAACAGCATATCTTCTATGCGAACATGATCGTGAAAATACTCGGCTATATAGAAAGCAGAAGATGCCAGCGAAGGATGTAGGTGCAGGGCAGGCGCACAATGAGACGAAAAGGGCACATGGTGCGCTTCGCAAAGTATGCCTGCTTTCAGAAAACCAGTAATTCCTCCGCAACGGGTGGCATCGGCCTGTAGTACATCTACCGCGCCTGCTTCCAGCATACGTTCAAAGTAGGTAAGGTTGAAGCCGTACTCTCCTGCCGCAATATTCATGGCCGGAGGCGCATGTTCGCGGATGAAATGCAAACCTGCCAGATCATCGGAAGACACCGGCTCTTCAAACCAGGCCACACCCGAGTCAGTAAACTGATAGGCTTTGTCCAGTGCCTGTTTGGCTGAGTAAGCACCGTTGGCATCTACAAACAGCGTGCAGTGGTCACCAATAGCGGCTTTGGCTGCTTTTACGCGCTTCAAATCCCGGTCTGGCTCGCGCCCGATTTTCATCTTCACCTGCCGTATACCCTGTGCTGCCCAGCCGCCCAGTTGCTTCTGAAGCTTCTCCACGGTGTAAGCCGTAAAGCCGCCACTGCCATAGAGGTTGAAAGAAGCATGAACCATCCCCAGCAATTGTGCCAGGGGTAGGTTCAATAACTTTGCTTTCAGGTCCCAGAGTGCTACATCTACCGCAGCAATGCCCATGTGGGTCAGGCCACTGTTGCCGTTGTTGCGGATTTTCTGCACCATCTTCTGCCAGATAGCAGGAATCTGTAAGGCATCTTCCCCTTCTACCAGTGGCCGGAGCGTCTGGTTGATCAAGCGGGCCACAGAGGCATCGGCGTAAGTATAGCCGATGCCTGTTTGCCCGCCTGCAGCCAGTGTGACCAGTACCATTGTTGTGCTATCCCATTGCAGGGTGCCGTCTGATTCCGGCTGGTCTGTAGGAATGGTATAAGCACTCACGGTCAGCTTTTCTACCGGAATGCTCATTCTTTGCTTTTGTCTTTATCTTTATGAAACGCATGTTGTACCGCTCCACTTACTTCAGCCATCACGCCTTTGACAGATTCCTCGATGGCACCCAGTTCTTTGGGTCACCTCCTTTGAGCATGGCGTAGGTATAGTTTCTGGCTTGCTCAAAAGTGATATGCGGTGGCAGGGGTGGCACGTTGGGATCGGTGAGAATGTCGATGACCACCGGGCGTTTGGCAGCAAAGGCTTCGTCCCAGGCTTCTTCCAGTTTGGAGACATCATCTACATAGATACCCTTTAGCCCTAATGTTTCAGCATAGGCAGCGTAGTTTACGGTCTCAATTTCTGCGAAGTATCATAGCGCGGATTGCCGTCTTCTATACGCATCTCCCAGGATACCTGTGCCAGGTCGTTGTTGTGCAGTACAAAGACGATGAAGGTTGGATTTTTCCATTCCTGCCAGTAGCGTTTCACGGAAATCAGGCCGTTCATGCCCAGCATCTGCATGGCACCGTCGCCGATGGTACAAATAACCGGTCGTTCGGGGAAAGCAAATTTGGCGGCAATAGCATACGGCATAGCAGCCAGCATGGTAGCTAATCGTCCCGATAGATTGCCCATCATGCCGCGTTTCATCAGCACATGGTGGCCGTACCAGTCGGCGGTGCTGCCAGCATCGGCGGTGATGATACTGTTGCTGGGCAGGCGCTTGTTCATTTCGTAGAAAGCCCGGCGTGGATTGATCGGCTTGGCATCGAGCATTGCTTCCCGTTCGTTGATTTCCCACCACTGCTTCATATCTTCCACGATCTTGTTTTGCCAGCTCAGGTCATCTTTCTGTTTGAGATAAGGCAACAGGGCGGTCAGTGTAGTTTTGGAGTCTCCCCACAGGTTAAGCTCCATTGGGTAGCGTAGTGACATGTGCCTTTGCAGCAGGTCGATCTGTATGCCTCGTGCCTGACCGGTTTTGGGTAAAAATTCACCATAAGGATAGTTTGTACCAACCATCAACAGCGTATCACAACCCTGAATCATGTCGTAGCTTGGTTTGGAGCCTAGTAAGCCTAAGTGCTGGGTATGGAAGGGCACATCGGCAGGCACGGCAGCCTTACCCAGCAAAGCTGTGATGATGCCTGCGCCGGTTTTTTTGGCTACCTCGATGATCTCATCAGTAGCATCCATTGCTCCCTGTCCGACAAGCATCGCTACTTTTTTGCCGGAGTTAAGAATTTCTGCCGCATGTTTCAGTTCATCTGCCGGTGGCGTAATGCGTGTGGAAGCGTGCCCAACACCCGTACGGGAGACAAAATGTTTGACGGCAGGTTCTTTGAAAGGCAGTTTCTGAATATCGTTAGGCACAATGACCACGCAGGGTTTGCGGGAAGCCCTGGCCATACGAAAAGCGCGGTCAATAACCAGTTGTGCCTGCATCGGGTCGCTGATGGTCTTAACGTATTCAGCCACATCGCCAAAAATCCGCTCCAGGTTGTTTTCCTGCTGAAAATCGCTACCCAACGCCACCCTGGCTTGTTGCCCTACAATGGCGACTACTGGTTGGTTGTCCATATTGGCATCGTACAAACCATTCATCAGGTGTATCGCACCGGGGCCGGAAGTGGCGCAGCATACGCCCACTTCACCGGTAAATTTGGCGTGGGCTACGGCCATCAATGCAGCCATCTCTTCGTGCGTCGGGCGGATCAGCCGCAAAGGTTTTTTATCACGCTCGGCACGTTCCAAAGCACCAAAGAAACCACCAATACCATCACCCGGATAGCCGTACATGCGGTAAACACCCCATTCGATCATCCGGTCAATTAGAAAATCACTAACGTCTCTGCTCATTACTGAAAAATTTAAGTGAGAAAAATGGTCATTACAAAAGCTTTGCTCATAAGCTTAGATACAGGTATAAGTATTTGGTCACCTGCTTTGTCGAAGTAATTCATCGAGCGTTTTGGTTGCTAACCAATCAAGCAGAGATTGTACAGGAACACGAGTATTACAAAATACAGGAATTTCGCTAAGAATTTCCGGGTCTTTAGCAATAAGTTTCATAATGATATATGTAAGGATTTGCTTTTGTTTTAAGGCTCAATACATAGCTAACTTTTGAAAAACGTATACACTATTCTGATTGTGCTGTAGGAACTTTATCGTTGCTTGTCACTTTCCGGCTTTGTAAAAATGCTACGATGGCATTGAGTTCGTCATGTGACAGTGAGCCTCCGAAAGCAGGCATATTGTGACCGCCATTGACAATACGGATGGTCATTTCTTCAGGAGTGAGCCGCTCCCCTACCTTGGTTAGGTTGGGGCCACGGATGCCTCCTTTGCCTTCTACTTGGTGGCAATACTGGCAACCTTTGTCATAAAACAACTGATAGCCGTGCAGTGCTTCTTGTGTAGGCGCATTCACCTCGCTGTCTGATAACTGTTGCGTATTAAAATCCGGCGACCACGGTGCTTTGATGCCCATATAAGTGAGTGAGATGATGGATGCCAGCACACCGATAACACCGGCGATAGCCCAGGGGCGGCGCAAGGGTGCACGCTGCCCTCCCAGCGATATGAAAGGCACGGCAAACAACAACCCAAAAAGAATAACAGGCATCAGGAACATCACATACGACTCGATATTATATGGCATCAGCGCATACAATGCCTCGGGCCACATCAGGTACCAGTCGGGGTGCGGCTTGACATCTACATTGGAAGGATCGGGCGGACCCACCAGCTCGGGTGCACCTACAAATATAGCGAGTATCACCAGCAGCAGAATGACTCCGGTGCCAAATACTACATCGCGCCAGCCACTATCAGGAAAAAAAGGGACACCTTTCTCTTTCAGCATATCTCATACCATTTGCGGTACGTTTTTTTATCTACCGGCCTATCTGCTTTGGGAGGCTCAGAAATGCCATTCCTGATTACCAGGTAGAGGTGCAGACCTACTATACCGAAGATCAGTGCAGGGGTGATAAACACATGGTAGTTGAAGAAGCGGGTCAGCGTGTCTCCATTGATGGTGCGTCCACCAAAGATGAACTCTGCAATATAACCACCAATAAAAGGAACGCGCGATAACTGTTCTGCACCTACCAGCGTAGACCATACGCCATTGCTGTCCCAGCGCAGCAGTTGCCCGGTAAAGCCCATTAACACGGTGAGGATAAACAGCAACACACCGCTAATCCAGTTCATTTCGCGGGGATATTTATAGGCCGCTGTAATGTATACCCGGATCATATGGATACCGATCAGGACAATCATGCCGGAAGCACCAAAATTGTGCAGTCCACGCAGAAAGTTTCCCAGAGGTGCCTGGTGCGTGATATACTGAAGCGACTCATAGGCTGTTTCGGAAGGAAGGTTGGTATAGCAGAGCAAGGCCAATGCCGGTAAACACCTGCAACAGAAAGCAGAATAAGGTGGCACTGCCAAAAACGTAAGCCCATTTGGAACCGGGTGGCACCTTATGGTTTGCCAAAGGAAGCACCACGCTGGAAATGCCTGTCCGGTCATCTACCCAATGCCATACTTGTTTCAGTTTCTTTTTCATGCATTTTTAGTTGCTCACACAACGTTTTGAATGACAGTCACCCAGGTTTACACGCCTACTGTGGTTACTGGTATGGCACTGGTTTCTATTTCTACTTGCCCGTTTTTCACCCGTACCGGATATTGATGTAGGCTTTCGGGCGGAGGGCCGGCAGCCACCGAACCGTTTTCGCGGTATACGCCGCCGTGGCAGGGGCAGAAGAACAGTTTGGCAGATGCTTTCCAGCGTACCGGGCACCCCAGGTGCGTACAGTTGACAGAAAAAACTGTGAATTGATCGTCTCCATCTTTTCTTACCCAGGCAGCAGAACGGTCGGTAGAGCCTGCCCAGGGCTTTGGATCGGCATTTTCGTATTTGACCAATTTGAAATCTCCTGTCTGGAAATCATCAGCTGACCCTACTCGCCGCCATACCTTCGGTTTTTTGACAATGAGCGGATTGAGCAAAGCGGCTACTACCGGCACAGCAGCGGCGGCAGCAGCAAAGCCTCCCAGTGTAAAGCTCAGCTTAGTCAGGAATGATCGGCGTTCTTTTGTTTTTTCCTGTGAATTACTCATGTCTCAGTATGTTTATCCAGCCTATCAAAGCGATGACAAATATGATCGCCCCGGTAATGGCGATATAAATCGTGGTAGGGATGCCCCACAGCATGAAGATGGTTCCTAAGGCTAAAAAGAATGGCCAATAGGTGGGCTTTGGTAGCTCATGCGGCGTTGCCTTATACCATTTGTCGGGGTCTATGGGTTCGTTATTCTTCATTTCTTTACTTGTTGAGACACCATATATGGTGTCTGTACTGTAAGATCAATCTCCTCAGAAATAGCATCGGGATAATAGGCTTCTTCATCAAACCAGCGCATGAGCAGTAGCAAAGAAGCTGATGCGTAGATAAAGCAGCCAGGCACCCACATGAGTAGCCCGCCAATCTGCTGATCTGTTGCAGGAGTCAGGCCCCATTGGTTGCGTAATAGCGGAGCCATATTGAGCAAATCTATATGGGCAACATAGCTGGTATACAGCAGCGTATCGGAAAAAGCGATAGACAGCCCCAGCAGTGAGCATCCCATACAAGCCGTAAATAAGTAGGCAATACCACTCAGAGGTGCCAGGCGTGACGAACGAAACGGAGACAGTACCGGCCAGCAAAAGACAGCACCGGCCAGCAGCAGCGACAAAGTTTGCAGCCCGTGCAAAGAGGCAGTTACTGTCCAGGCACCGCTACCACAAATGGCGATGCCCTGATGCTGCATTGTGCTGTTGAACACAGCAGGGATGTGCCAGAACCACATGGTACCAACGCCCACTCCCCAGGCCACCAGCGGAGGAATACTTCCTGAAAAAGACCAGAACATGTGCTTCCAGGTCTTTTCTGGTATACCCAGTACCAGCAGTGGCGGTACAATAAGCAGCAGCAACATATGCTGTGCCATGTGTGCACTAAACAAATACTGATGCGCCAGCACCGTGAGGGGCGAAGCTAAGATAAGAAACAACAGTACTATTCCTGTATAAAAGCAAGCGGTTTGCTTGTTGAGCTTAAAGCGTGTCCATCTTCCATAAGCTGTAAGAGCACTTGCCACTACAAGCAGTACCACAGGGTTCCATGTCCAGGTATCAGTGAATAATTCTTGTGTTGTCATAAGAGAGGAATTAGATAAATCACGGTGAATACAATAATCCAGACAGCATCTACAAAATGCCAGTAGATCTCTGCCGAAGCTACTCCCGCAGAATCAGTTCCCTGATAGTCTCCTGCCAGGGTAAGGCCCAGTATGATGCATAAAATGACTAGCCCGGTCAGTACATGCAGTGCATGAAATCCTGTAAGTGTAAAGAAGGCAGAACCGAAAATGTTTCTGTCTATGGTAATATCATCCTGTATCAAATGTGCATATTCGCGGCCCTGTCCATACAAAAAAATAGCACCCAGCACAATGGTGATAGCCAGCCCCAATGCCAGTGTCTTGGGTTTGCCCTGGTGCAGGCCCCGCCGACCCCACCATATAGTGCCGCTACTGGCCAGCAGAAAGACAGTGAAAATACCCGTACTGGTAGCATCCAGGTGGTTGTCTGTAATTGAAATCACATCGCTCAGATGGCGGTAGTAGATATAAGAGATAATCAGCGAGATGAAGAAGATAGCTTCCGAAGCAATAAAAAACTTCATCAACAGCTTGGTTTGCATCGTTTTCATAGACTAAAAGCGAATGATTTTAATGGTGATGTTTCCAATCCGGGTTTTCCGGGTGTTTCATATCCCACAGCGGACGGGCACTTCTGACTGGCGGTACGGCCTCAAAGTTTTTGGGGTCAGGGGGAGAACTGGTATACCATTCCAGCGTCCAGGCGTTCCAGGGGTTGTCTCCAGCCTTTTCTCCTTTGCGCAGGCTGGTCCAGATATTCCAGAACAGTACCAGCATGGAAGCGCCCATCAGAAATGCCCCGATAGAAGATGCCATATTAAGTGCTCCAAAATGTGGCAGGTCCGGATAGGTATATACCCGCCGGGTCATACCTAGTACGCCCAATATATGCTGTAGAATAAACGTCAGGTTGAACCCTACGAAAAACATCCCAAAGAAAATGCGGCCCAGCTTTTCTGAGAGTTTGCGTCCGGTGATCTTGGGAAACCAGTAGAACAAGCCAGCAAAGACACTGTAGAGCGTGCCTCCCAGAAACACATAATGAATATGCGCTACTACATAATAAGTGTCTGTCAGTTGCCAGTCCAAAGGCACCAAGGCAAACGACATTCCACTCAGCCCGCCGATGGTAAATTCTACGATAAAAGAGGTAGCAAATAACATGGCTGTGTTGAACCGGATGGAGCCGCCATACATGGTAAGTGCCCAGCTGAATACCTTAATACCGGTAGGGATGCCGATCAGCACGCTACCGAGGGCAAAGAAGCCATTGACGGGATTGCCCAGCCCTGTGGCAAACATATGATGCGCCCATACGCCAAAAGCCAGCAAAGCAATGGCAATGCCTGAACCTACCAGAAAACGATAGCCAAAGATAGGCTGGCGCGAAAAGACAGGCACCACTTCAGAGAGGATGCCAAACGGTGGCAATGCCAGGATATACACCTCGGGGTGCCCAAAAGCCCAGAACAAGTGCTGCCAAAGGATAGGCGAGCCGCTACTTGGCGAAAAAAAGTGTGCGTGTAGTTGCCGGTCTATCAGCAACATGGACAGCCCTGCATTGAGTGCCGGAAAAGCCCCCAGGATCAGAAACGCTGTGATCAGCATCATCCAGACGAAAATAGGCATGTATGTCATCTTCATACCGGGTGCCCGCATGGTCAGGATGGTCACTACAAAATTCAGGGCACCGGTTACTGTGCCGATGCCGGTCAGAATCAGCCCTATGCAGTAATAATCTACGCCTTTGGAAGAAGAGAAGTTGCTATTGCTCAGGGGTACGTAGTTGAACCAGCCAGCATTGGGCGCGCCTCCATCCAGAAAGCTGAAGTAGAGGATCAATCCCCCAAACAGCGTCATCCACAGACTGAAGGCATTGAGTCGGGGAAAGGCCATATCATTGGCACCAATCATTAGCGGCACCATATATACGCCCAGCCCGATGAGTGTAGGCATTAGTACCAAAAAAATCATGGTGGTGCCATGCATGGTAAACAACTGGTTGTAAGCCTCCGGACTCAAAAAAGTGTTGTTGGGCACCATAAGCTGGATACGCATCAGCATCACCTCGGTGCCCCCAGCTACAAAGAACAGCAAAGCCGTCAGCAAATACATGATACCCAGCTGCTTATGGTCTACAGAGGATATCCACTGCAACAGGCCAAGGTCTGTCCTGACAGAAGGCAGCCCCTTTTCCGCTTCAGGAATGGTGATTAGTTTATTCATCAGGTATTGGTTTTTCGCAAAGACTGGTCTGTAATATGTTAAAATCAGTCTTACGAGCGTAGTGTGTATAGTTGTACTATTTCAAGCTTCCTAGATAAGCGACCAATGCGCTCAACTCTTCATCGGTAAAAAGAAAATCAGGCATATGCGCTCCTGGCTTCACTTTTTGAGGATGAGCCAGCCAGCGTTTCAGGTTCTCTTGTGTGTTATCCATCATCCCGCTAAGTAGCGTTTTGCGGCTGCCCAGGTGGGTAAGGTTTGGGCCAATATCTGCCTGTGCTGCTGTGCCTTCAATGCGGTGACAACTGGCGCAAGGTTTGTCCGCAAACAAGTCTGCTCCTTGTTGTGCCAAAGATACCTGTGGCACTATGGCTTTTTTGAGTTGTTGCTGCTCCCAGTCGGCAAATTCTTCCGGGCTATGGGCAATGACATTGATGCGCATCCAGGCATGTTGTGCTCCGCAAAACTCACTGCAAACTCCCTGGTAGGTGCCGGGTTCGTTTGCCTCCATCCACACCTGGTTTTTTCTGCCCGGAAACACATCCATCTTGCGCCCCAGAGCAGGCACCCACCAATCGTGAATCACGTCGGCAGATGATACTTCCAGTAATAGTTTTTTTCCGGCAGGGATATGAATTTCGTTGGCAGCTACCGCACCTGAGGTAGGATAACGGGCCTCCCACCACCATTGGTGGCCGATAATGACAAGGTCTGGTTGCTGGCCTTCCGCAGGGGCTGCCTGCACAGATACCATCGTTTGAAGTGCCAGGTAAAGATAAATACCCATGATACCTGTCACCGTAGCCAGTATGCCTATTTCCAGTTTTCTGTTTCCATGCAACGGGCGTGGCTCACGGTCATCGCCAGGTGTGGCCCGAAACCGGTGGGAAAAATAAAGCACCAGACCAGTTACCAGCAGAAATACGAATCCTGCTATCCATAAGAACTGGACAAAAAGGTGGTGTATTGCTTCGCTGCCGGGAGATGCAGGATTAAAAAATGAATCCATAATCAGACATTAAAAGAGTAGGTGCTACGCAGGCCGGATTAATATGAGTGCAAGGTAAAACGATTATGTTCAGTTTGTCAAGCAAACAGAGAAGTATTCTGTATGATTAGAGAACTCTTTTAGAATAACCGCTTTTTTGCCTCGCGGAAAAAATTTTATACGTAAAAAGACCTACAACCCGATCTGAATACAGCCATGCAGTTGGGTAGTACAGAGGCCAGCAAAGCAGTAGGATAGAAGCCACTGTTGCAGAGCGTTATTCTTTGGGTGACTATTTCAGCAGCATCACTATGGGCTATTCCGCATATTATCTAGGTAAACGTATTGAATAGCTTATTTTTCCAAAAAAAGCCTTTCCAGGTCTTTGAGTTCCGGAAAGGCTTTCTTGCTGTTTACCGTACCTGTCTGTTATTGTTTGATCATTTTTTTAACAGAAATTGTCTTTCCCTGCCTTACCTCTACAAAATAGACTCCTGCTGGCAAATGCGCTGTTTTTAGGGCATAAAGGAACTGCTTGTTTTTTGTGTCCTCCACATGCGTAAAAACGACTTTTCCTCTGATATCCGTCACTTTGATATGCATCGGTTCACGCTGCATGAGGCTATTGGCTGCTATGTTGATTACATTTTCGGCAGGATTAGGGTACAGTTGTAAGGCATGTTGAGAGGGTGCCGTTTCAAATGTAGCCAGTCTGCCTTCCTGGTCTTTGCTACCAGACAATCTTGCTGATGAAATATCCTGGATAGACGTGACGGCGAGATAATCTACATTGGCACCACTTTGGCCGTTTACTGTAGCACGCACCTGATTATTCCCTGCTGCAAGTTTGGCATTAACCGTCACTGCTTTCCAGGTAGCCCAGCTGCCAGTTGCGGGAAAAGAAAGTGCATTTTCTACTATTTTGCCACTCACTTTTATTTCCAAAGGCCGGTTGCCTTGTGCCAGTGCATAGGTAAAAGCCAGCGTATAGGTTCCGGCGTTGGGCACATCCACTTCCCATTCAATGAAATCATTGCTGGCATTAACATAATCAACAAAGCCTGTGCCGCTGAAGCCTGCGTTGTTGCTGGCCTTTTTGGCTCCACTGAGCAGCGCATCTTCCGCTTCCCGTAGCAGGCTGACAGGTTCGGGCTGGTTTTCCGGTGCTATGGGTATCCATCGGGTTTTGTTGAGTGGACAGCAAGTGCCGTTTTCCCCGCCGTTGGCAACGATCAACTGGTCACCAAATACTTTGACAGATGGCGCAAGCAGTTTTTTCGGAAGCTTGCAGCGTTCCGTCCACATGTTGGTCTGTGGATCGTACTCTGTGATATCATTAAAAAAGAAGTTGCCCCTGCGGCCGCCTGCAATGATGATCTTGCCATTGTGTACCATCGTGCCCGGCTCAAAATGCGAACGATCGGAAGGGAGGTCAGCCAGCCTTGTCCACTGGTCGGTAGCCGGGTCGTACATATCCAGGAATTTCTGGTCATCTACGCCTGCATCGTGTCCATACTGGCCGCCAATGGCATATACTTTGCCATCAACACTGGCACCGCTCAGGTGGTTTCTTGGGTTGGGCATTGGGGTGGCAGGTTGCCATCCGGCAGTGATGTTGTTCATATCCAGTAGGTAGTGTTCTCCGACATCAGTTTGTCTGTCGGGTAGCAGGCCGCCAAAAAAATGCAGTTGACCTTTATTATATACCGCTGCGCCAGAGCCTCTGGGGTTAGGCAACGCAGGCCCTTCCCGCCAGGTGTTGGTGACGGTGTTGTAGACCTGCACTTTTGCTGTGGCTATGCCAGGATGGTTGCCTGCAAAGCCTGCCACAATCCATATTTCCTGCCCAATCACGGCAGCTCCCATATGTGTCACAGGCGTGGGCATGGGCGCACCGGCAGACCAGCTGTTGGCTACCGGGTCGTAGATCTCAGTAGTTCCGGTAATCTTTAGCCCGGAAAGGAAACCGGCCAGCACATACAGTTTGCCGTTCACCTTGGCACTTTGCGCTTCTACCTTGCTTAGCGAAGAGCTGGCCAGGCTATTCCAGGCACAAGAATCCTGCACAGGCTGGGTGGTGATTGTGCCCTGTCCGAAAATTTCCAGTGCTGAAAGCTTGGGCTGGTTTACGCTGGCCGTCAGGTTTAAGTTGAGTTCCTGGTCTTCTACATTTACTATAAATGTTTTGACTGTAGCGGTCATGGTACCCACTTCCTGGTTGATGTCAAAATCAGCCAGCAGGGTTTCTCCTTCTATGTCTACATCAAAAACTCGCTTGCCCGGGCCGCCAGCACCGCCGCCGGTGGCACCCCAGTATATTTCGGCAAAATGAAGCTTCACCGTATAGCTGCCGTTGGTGACAGGAATGGCATAGCCGAAGGAACCCAGTTTGCTATTGGTGCTGCGCTCACTTAGGTAAAGCGCATCCTGTGTGGTGCCCGCAATATTAGCAATACTGGTATTGGTATAACTTTTCCCGTCACCTGTAAAATAAGCATCAGCCACAAAAGTGTCATCACCAAAAGCCACCTGCTCTCCGCCGCTGTTGATTTTGATCAGGGCGTTATCTGTTGCCGGAGTTTTGCCAGGCTGCGCAATCACCAGGTAGTTCATCTCCGAACCGGCTGCCGGTGGAGCCAGTGCGCCCCCCAGAGTCACCTCACCTGCCGCGAACGATTTGCTGTATAGATCGAAAGTAGAAGAACCCGGATCAGTGGTTCCCAAAGAAATTATTGTTTTGGTCCAGTCGCTTAGCCAGGCAGGCAGCGCAGTAGCTCTGGGGTCATACGCTACGTAGAGCGTAGATGCTTGTGCCAGCGTAAAAGTGAGCAGTGTATTGCTGGTGCTGAGCTTATCGTCGTTGGCCGTTTTGATAAAAGTGGCTCCTGCCAGGTCTTCGGGTACGCTGGTAAACGTGTATGTCCGATCAATATAATAGGTAGCACCTTCCTGTAAAGCAGACACACCATATTGCTTGCCAGTACCTATCTGTAGGTTGTTGATCAGCCCAACTTCGGATGTAGCAGGTTTGACATTGGTAAGCAAGTAGACATAATCTTGGTAATCGCCGTTGCTGGCTGGCTCTATGCATACCAGGTACGTATTGGCGATGGCTTTTCCCTGCCTGTTTTTGACCGGATAAGTGCGCACGGCATGGCTGAGTGGTCCAGTATTGCGTTTGTCTTCTGTAAAAGTCTTTTGAGCAGCATAGCTGGTTTTATCAGCATACAACCCAAATGCCTGTGCTCCCGGATCAAATGTTAGACTTCCTTTCTGTAGCGACGGGTTGAGCGTTTGGCCCTGATTAGTGTCGATGACAGCAATTTCTTTGATCGTAGTAGTTGTACCATCCGGGAAGTAGTAGCCGTAAGGTACCAGCCCGGCCGGCGAATAACGGGCGACTGGCTGCATAGTTACAGGGCCAGCAGCAGCTTTCTGAAAAAGCGATACCAGGGCTTCGTCACCAATCGGATCAGAGCCGGTGCTTAGGATCAGTTGGGTGCCGCCTACGTCTATGTTGTATCCCAGCGTTTGCGCCACGGCGTGCAGCGGCGGCTCATTGCTTCCTTCCAGTCCTTTGGCACTTAGTCCGTAAAGTTCTACGAGTGTGTTAGAACCGTCGGCTGTTGTGATCTGCAACTGTGCAGACAAAGCTCCGACGGCACCGGCAGGCGAGAAGGCAACAACAACTGTGGCGGTGGCAGCGGGTTCCAGGCGTATTGGTATTTGTGCCCCCTCCACGATGGTAAAACTGCCAGCCTGACCAGATAAGCTGATGCCGGTGATGTTGATTGCATTCATCTGGTCGTTACGTATAATGACAGACTGGCTTGCACTGACTACATTTTTGGTGATGCTAAAGATCAGTTCCGGTGTCGAATTGACTGCGTTTCCCGCTGGTGCAACAATGGTAAGTGGAGGGGCAAACATCCGTTTTTTGCCAGCATCGGAGTTTGGTGTCAGAGATGCGCTCTCTGTGGTTAATGGCATCAATGAAGTAAAAAAAGCCAGGGCTATCCAGATATTTATTATAAGTTTGGTTAATGTCATAAACAATGGTTAAAGCGTTGAAAAATTAAATATATTGGAAACATTACGTGAATTGGTGCAGAAAGCAGCTTAAATGTATGCTTAATTACCAGACACCATCTTTGAAAGTGACAATTAAAGGTAAACTAATATCCAATACAAGCCGTCTATGTCTGAAAGTTATTTGAAATTCAAAACTTATTTTCCTGGTGTTCTTTTTATAGATGCCCACCATCTGGATGCATTGCCTGCCTATTTGCAAGATAAAGGGTGGATAGAAGCTGGTGAAGAGATTGTAAAAACAGAAAAACCCGGTGATGGCAATATGAACTTTGTGCTTAGAATCATCACCACAGCCAGGTCGTTGATTATCAAACAGTCGCGGCCCTGGGTAGAGAAATACCCGAAGATTGAAGCCCCTGTAGAGCGGATAGGCGTAGAGGCCCGCTTCTATGAGCTACTATCCAAAACTGCTGGCATACAGAAGGCTATTCCTGCGTTGATAGGTTATGACAAAGCGCATTTCATACTGGCCATAGAAGACCTGGGACAAACTGCCGACTATACATTTGTCTACCAAAAAACAGCCACGCTGGACGATCAGGAAATGAGCGCACTGATCGCTTTTATCTCCAGGTTGCACAATACGGATTTTGATGTTGCTCAAGCCACTTTCCCTTCCAACCAGGTACTGAAGAAACTGAACCACGAGCATATCTTTGTGTTTCCTTATCTGCCAGACAATGGGTTTGACCTGGATATTGTTCAGGAAGGTTTGCAGGAGATGGCTTTGCCTTTCCGAAAAGACGAAGCCTTAAAAGCAAAGATAGCGCAGCTGGGCGAGGTTTACCTGGGCACTGGTTCGGTGCTGCTTCACGGAGATTATTATCCTGGCAGTTGGCTGAAGACAACGGCCGGTCCCAAAGTGATCGATCCTGAGTTTGCTTTTTTTGGCCGACCGGAATTTGATTTGGGTGTGATGGCAGCACACCTGAAGATGGCAGCTTATACGGATAAAAAAATACGCGAAGCTTTACGTACTTATCAAAAACCTTCCGAATTTGACGCACATTTGTATGTCAGCTTCTGCGGTGCAGAGATACTACGGCGCGTCATAGGACTGGCGCAGTTGCCATTGCAGCTCACCCTTGAAGAAAAAAGAGCACTGCTGACATGGGCACAAGCCGCTGTCTTATACCCTCAGGATACCGATTTTATGCTATAAAAAGATATGAAGTACTATTACCTTGCACTATGCTGGATACTGCTAACAAGCTGCCATCAGGCAAAATACCTCAATGCTGCACCAGCTACCTCTGCTACACCCCCCGAGCAATCTAAACCCAAGCCTATGACGCATCGGGTCAGTAAAGAAGTATACTACAACAAGGTGCTGGGTATGCTGCTTGGCTCTGCCATTGGCGATGCTATGGGTGCACCCACCGAGATGTGGAGCCGCAAAGATATTCTGGTCGAGTATGGCTTTGTGACCGGGCCAGATACGATGGTGCGCACTCCTTCGGGTGAAGGCACCTGGCAGTATAATCTGCCCGCGGGTGGCACCACGGATGATACCCGCTGGAAAAAACTGATGGTGGAATTTGCAGGTACGCAGCACTGGCAGTCGTTGCAGCCCCAAGCCTTCGCAGCGTTTATACAACACCGATATCTTGCCCAGATAGATAGTCTTAAAAATACACAAAGCTACGATCCCGAGCCATTTGAAGATCAGGCGCGCCGGATGGCCTGGTTGCAGGAATGGGCTTTGGTAGCCAAACCTTACGTGGCCCAGGATTTGCCAAAATACAGTGACGCACTGAGCAAATTCTATGGCGGAGAAATGACCTGCGCTGGTATGCTATATTCCCCCGTTATCGGGGCGTGCCTACCGACAAATCCTGAAAAAGCCTATCAGCAGGCGTATAACCTTGCCATCTTCGACCTGGGCTATGCCCGCGATATGACCGCCCTGGTGGCTGCGATGGTAGCCGCTGCCTTTGAAAAAAAGGCCACGCCCGAAAGTATCACCAACACCATTCGGGTTATTGATCCGCAGGGCTATTTCAAAAGTCGCCTGGTAGGCCGGGCAGCTTACCGGTTCTATCATTTGGCCAAAGAAATCGTGTACAATACCAAAGCCATTACCCGGCATGAACTGCCCGATGATTTACAGATACCGGCAGCTATGCAAGCTATGGATACACTGCAATATTATCAGATGATGCAGGCATTTGCACAGCTTGACCAGGCCAACGAAGACCTGCCTTTTCATCCGGGAGAGATCTTTCTGATTGCCACCACGGCGATGCTTTACAGTAGCTTCGACTTTGAGCAAACCATGCATTTTATTATCAATTACGGCAGAGATAATGATACGGTGGCGGCCATCGCAGGTGCCATTCTGGGTACTTACTGGGGAGCCGACCGGTTGCCGCAGAACCATGTCGGTACAATTATCCGTGTCAATCAGCAGCAACTGGGTATTGATCTTCCCGCACTGGCAGCACAAATGACAGCACACTATGAAGCACAATTTTCTTCTGACAGGCAGACTGAACCTTAATGTTTTTTATAAAATGATTACGGACGTAGTATGCATCAAACACCTTCAAAACACTTTGATATGAGAACCCGTACTTTGAATATGCCTTGCTTTATGGCATTGCTTATCCTATCCGTTTTGTTTGCCTGCCAGCAGGCTGCAAACGTTAAAAAGAATGAGGCTATACCAGAAAAGGATACAACAGCAACCAGTTACATTAACCCGGTTTACAACCAGAATTTTGCTGATCCTACTGTCATTAGAGGAGGCGACGGCTACTTTTATGCTTATGGTACCAATGCTACAGTCAATGAAAAAATGCTGAATATCCAGGTGATGCGGTCTGAAGACTTGGTTCACTGGGAGCATATGGGCGATGCGCTGCCTGACAAGCCTGTATGGGCCGACCAGGATTTCTGGGCACCGCATGTGTCTTATGATTCGTTACGGCAGACGTATTACCTGTATTATTCAGGAGAGTCGAAGGCAGAAGGTACAGGCAAATGTTTGGGAGTAGCTTCTGCCAAAAGTCCTGTGGGGCCATTCATAGATAAAGGGGAGCCTTTGCTTTGTGGAGAAGGCTTTGTCAATATAGATCCAATGGCATTTGATGATCCTGTTTCAGGAAAAAAGTTGTTATACTGGGGTTCGGGTTTTCAACCCATCAAAGTGCAGGAACTGGCCGATGATCGTATGAGCTTCAAGCCAAGCAGTAAGCCGGTAGATTTGGTACAGCCCATCACCAATGGAGATCCGGATAACTACCAGAACCTGGTAGAAGGTGGCTGGGTAGTGTACCACAATGGTTATTATTACATGTTCTATTCCGGCGATAACTGCTGCGGAGCAAAAGCCCATTACGCTGTGATGGTAGCCCGTGCCAAGAATGCTGAAGGGCCTTTTGAAACGCTGGCATCCGCCGAAGATACTGTCAGTAGTGTTATCTTATCTAACAATGAACATTGGCTGGCCCCCGGTCACAATTCTATTGTCAGTGCAAGTGGGCACGACTGGATCGTGTATCATGCGATAAACCCTGCCAGCAGAGACAAAGGCCGGGTCATGCTCATCGATGAAATTGTTTACCAGGATGGCTGGCCTCACGTATCAGACCATGCCCCTTCTTCTGAGCCACAACCTGCTCCTGTGATCAACCAATGATTCTGATGTGGAAATCCTATTTTAATGAAACTATTGTATCGGAAAAATGCATAAGTGTGGTATATTTTTGCTAATTTCAGCCATTATCACTACACCCTATGGTTTCTATTAAAAGACTTCATGTCTCAGCAGGCTATCTTGTGCAACAGTATGCCCTGTTTAATAAATACTTTGTTTTGTTGCTGGCCGGGCTGTTGCTGGGTGCAGTCATTTGTACAGCCGTCATCCGAAAAGTCGGGTACAAAACGGGCTTATCTGCCAGGCAGTGGAATGTCGAGTCGTTCAGTTCTGCCTATGGCAACGGGCAAACCTTCTACTACCTTGAGTATTTGCCACCTGGCTACTGGGACCGTCCGCTGAAGAAATATCCCATGCTTATATCGCTGCATGGCCTGGATCATGGCACCATCGGCACCGGCTTTTTCCCCAACAGACTTAAAAAGGCCAATCTGGAAAAGACGATCAAGCTGGGGCGCGATTATCCTTTTGTCATTGTTTCTGTGCATCAGCCTACGGAAGTAAAAGGGCACTACAACTATAGCGGTACCTATGCGGATGGCTCCCTAGTGCGGGATGATAGCCTGTCGTGGGACCCCAATATAATAGACGAAGTGATGGAGAAGGCACAATCCGAACTTCGGATAGATAAGCGGCGGATATATATTTTAGGCTGTTCTATGGGGGCAGGCGGTGTATGGAATTACCTGGCTGAACATGGCGACAAGATTGCCGCAGGTGTGTCTATTGCCGGATATTATACCGAAGAAGGGCCATACACCAACAACCCACACATCAACGTAGACTCACTGGCTGCTTTACCGGTAAACAGGTTTTGCACGGACAAAATTATTCAGACACCAGTGTGGGCATTTCATGCAGCCGATGATCATTATGTAAAGCCGTTGTTTTCTTACAAACTGGTCAAAGCCGTAAACGACTGTTGCACAGCATATGATGTGCCGCCCAGTGTACGGTTTACCATGTTCAAAGAAGACGGGCATTTGCAAATATACCGCAAAGTGGTGCAGTACAAAGAAAATATGAACTATAGCATTGTGAAAGACACAGCGCGCACCGGTGGCGTAACCTCGGCACCGTATAATCCTACAGAGGAGTTTGGCAACGATGTGTTTGGCTGGCTGCTGTCTCACCAACTACCAGAGAAAAAGCTACAGCCGATACCAGCCAACCCCAAAGGGAAAACAGAGTAATTCGCTACTCATTGGCAGCTTTTACCCGCCCCGTTAGCACCAGTTGCTGCGTAGGATTTGTAGGATCGTTGGAGAAGATGGCGACGGTTTTGTGCTGTTTTCCTCTGCGCTCTTTAGCGTTGAAGACGACATTTAACAGGGTACTTTCACCTGGTGCTAGTGTCTTTTTTTCTGGCCTCGAAATGGTACAACCACAGTTGGCCTGCGTTTCGCGGATATTGAGTTCGCTCTTGCCTGTATTGGTAATCGTAAAGTTAGTTTTGATACTGGCTCCTTCTTTGATCTCTCCAAAGTTATAAGATTTTCTGTCAACACTGATGCGGGGAGCCTGTTCGAGTTCTTCTTTGGTCATGGGCGGGAAGTACTCTTCAATGGTTGCCATCACATTAAATTCCTTGATGCTGTCTTCCGGCTCGTTGGTGAACAGACGAATATGGTCGGAAGCAAATCCTAGGCTTTGCCGTGCTTCGGGGTAGTACGTAACGTTGATGGTGCCCTTCTGACTAGGCAGTAACTCCTGCGGCAGGGCCTCTACCTGAATATAGGAAGGCGTAACCGTATTGCTGCTAAAGATGACGGGCACTTCACCATCATTATACACATCGAATGCTTTAATAACAGGCTCTTTGGTGGTAATCTTTCCTATGTTAAAAGATCGGTATTTAGTACGGATATGTCCTATCTGGGTAGGATAATCGTCAGATGGTGTTTTGGGCTTGGGTTGCACGGTGCCTTTGATATGCAACACCACCAGGCCAGGTTCGGCATTGGAAGTCACCGTAATGGTTTTGTTGAAATTGCCCGGCCGGTTCAGTGGGTTGTATTCCGCTATCACCACCCCGGTGTCGCCGGGTGCCACAGGTTCCTGCGTCCACAAGGGAGTTGTGCAGCCGCAGGAAGCTTTCACCTGGTTGATAACAACCGGCACTTCACCTTCGTTTTTAAATAAAAACTCATGAGAGACCGGTCCGTTTTCTTCCGGTATAGCCCCAAAGTCAAAAAAATCTTTGGTAAACGTGATGACAGGTTTTTGGTCCTGAGCGGCCAGCGACAAGGTGTTAAACAATAAGAGGAGTAATGCCGGTAATTTTTTCATGGATATATGTATTTTCACTGATTCGCAGGTGGTTTTACCTGCCTTCTCAATCAATATCTATGCTATACATAGGGAAGATAGCTGCTTCTTTTCGGTAAATGTAATATTCTATCATTTTTAGAAGTAATGATTTTCCTGTTACTTTACAAAAAAATCAGATATGGCTAGAATACTTACAGGTATCCAAAGTTCGGGAAGGCCGCACCTGGGAAATATACTGGGAGCAATCAATCCTGCCATTAGTTTATCGCAGCAAGCAAACAACGAATCGCTGTTTTTTATTGCAGACCTGCATTCTCTCACCACCATCAAAGACGCGGAGCAGCGCGAGAAGAATGTGCACGCAGTAGCCGCTGCCTGGCTGGCTTTTGGGTTTGATACGGAAAAAAATATGCTCTACAGGCAGTCTAAAATTTCACAGGTGTGTGAGCTTACCTGGTATCTGAGCTGCCTGACACCCTACCCTATGCTGGCCAATGCACACTCATTCAAAGACAAGCAGGATAAACTTGCAGATGTGAACGTTGGGCTGTTTACTTATCCGGTGCTGATGGCAGCCGATATTTTGTTGTACAATGCAGCCTATGTGCCGGTAGGCAAAGACCAGCAGCAGCATGTGGAGATCACCCGTGATATTGCCAGTTCGTTCAACCACCAGTACGGAGAAACATTTGTGGTGCCGGAAGCCAGTATTGAAGCATCGCGGATGACAATTCCGGGAACCGACGGGCAAAAGATGAGTAAATCTTACGGAAACACGATAGATATCTTTTTGCCTGACAAGCAGCTACGCAAACAGGTTATGTCTATTGTTACAGATAGTACACCGCTGGAGGTACCCAAAAACCCTGATACCTGCACCGTATTTACCTTATATAGCCTGCTGGCTGATGAATCGCAGATAAGCACCATGCGGCAGCATTACC
>CATQIH010000035.1 GCA_958296015.1 Cyclobacteriaceae bacterium | reverse complement strand
CCTCTTTGAAAAGTGTAGCAAAGATATCCAGGTTTTTAGCGATTGCGAAATATTGATCTCCCGGGCCGTTGAATGCAAATAAAGCAAAAATAGATAAGGATAACAGGCTTAGGGTAATTCCCCCCAACTTTCTCGTACTCATAAGCGACTGATTGTATTAAGGTTTGACTTTATTTAAACGTTCCAGAGAAATTTTTATTACTGATGCTATTTTCTGGTACGCTGGTTTTTCTTTGGCAATATAAATATAGCCAAGCAAAAAAGGAACCTCAACGGAAGGGGTGTAAGTTATAAGTGCTTTATGAAGCCGATAAGCCTCACGCATCTGTCGCTTTATTCTGTTTCTGTCAACAGATTTCTTAAAGTTGCGCTTTGGAACGCTAAAAAGGACTTGTGTATTTTCTCCCTCAGAAAAAGGGAGATAGATGAGGCGAAGGGGATATAATTTGATTGACTTTCCTTCTTTGAACAGTTTTGCAATATGTTTTTTGCTGTGGAGCCTCTCGCTCTTTCTAAATGTATTACGCAATGTTTTTAGCAAAATGGTAAACTACAGCAAAAACACACTGTAAGATTTCAGCTGTTTTGCTATTGCCTTACAGAGAGGAAAGTCAATCTACGAAGGCAATATCAACGCTTGTGTAATTTTTCACTGGAAACACTTAGCTTTTTTCTGCCTTTAGCCCTTCTTCTGGACAGCACAGCCCTACCATCGGCAGAAGCCATTCTTGACCTGAAACCATGCTTGTTTCTTCTTTTTCTCTGCGAAGGTTGAAAAGTTCTTTTCATGAGTCTGCTTTTTTATTTGGGCTGCAAATATAATTTTATTTTATATTTTTTCAAATGTATCACCGCTTTATCTTGTTTGCTACCAGCCTCCATACGCCGAATTTTTAGCAAAACATATTGTTTAAGCATATAACAGTGGCTACTGTTTTGCACTTGTCTGTTTTTAGTGATGATTTTCCTTAACCAAGCTTCACACTTTTTAGTAACTTGCTACCTTTTAAAAGTAGCAGTAAACACCCCTAATCTATGAAAGTTCTTAAGTTCGGAGGCACTTCTGTTGGTGCTGCGGACAATATCAAAGTTGTAGCTGATATTGTTGCTTCTTACCACAACAACCAGATACTTTGCACGGTTGTAGTTTCTGCGATGAGCGGCATCACCGATCGTTTGATTCATATAAGCAACGAAGCCGCATCCGGGCAGGAAGAATATACGGAAACGCTGAAGCAAATTGAGAAACACCACTTTAATGCTGCCCGTCAGCTAATCAGCGTACAGTCTCAAAGCCGGGTATTTGCTTATCTCAAAACACTTTTCAACGAACTGGAAGATGTGCTGCATGGCGTCTTTTTGTTGAGAGAACGATCGCCCCGCACCATGGATTTGATTTTCAGCTTTGGAGAACGGCTCTCTGCGTACATCATTAGCCAGTATATCTGTGAACTGGGCATTGATGCCAAATTTCTGGATGCCCGGCAGGTGGTACGGACAGACGACAATTTTGGGGCAGGGAAAGTGGATCTTCCGGTTACCTATCAACTGATCACAGATTGTTTTAATAGCAGCAAATCATTGCACATTGTCACCGGATTTATTGGTTCTACCAAAGAGGGTGAAACAACTACTCTGGGTCGTGGTGGCTCCGATTATTCCGCTTCTATTTTTGGGGCTGCACTGGAGGCAGAAGAGGTGGAAATATGGACCGATGTAGATGGTGTTATGACCTCTGATCCGCGGCAGGTATCGTCTGCCTTTTCACTGGAAGCTATCTCTTATATAGAAGCCATGGAAATGTCGCACTTTGGTGCCAAGGTCATTTATCCACCCACTTTGTTGCCTGTGCTTACCAAAAATATACCACTGCGTATTCGCAATACTTTTAACCGGACGTTTTCCGGTACTGTTGTTAGCAAAAATCCGTATACCTCACTACATGAGCATCCTTCCAAAAAAGAGAAAGACATGCCTGTGAAAGGCATTACTTCTATCAAAGAAGTAGCTTTGCTAAGCCTACAGGGTAGTGGTATGATAGGCATTCCGGGCACAGCTTCCCGCTTATTTGGCGCATTGGCGAGGAGAAAGATTAACGTCATCATTATCACACAGGCTTCTTCTGAGCATTCTATCACCTTTGCGGTGAGCCCAGGCGACCATCAGAAAGCACAGGATGCCATGAATGAGGAATTTGCTTTGGAAGTAAGCTCAAAAAAGATTGATTCTGCTATTGTGGAAACCCATTTATCTATTGTTGCCATCATTGGTGAGAATATGCGCAAAACTCCCGGCATTTCTGGCAAAATGTTCAGTGCTTTGGGCAGGAATGGCATCAACATCCGAGCTATTGCCCAGGGTTCTTCTGAAGTAAACCTGTCGGTAGTGATCAGCCAGCGGAATTTGTCCAAGGCACTGAATGCCGTGCATGATGCGTTCTTCCTATCTGAAAATAAAACGCTCAATATCTTTGTTTCCGGCCTTGGCCTGATTGGTAGCACGCTGTTGCAGCAGATCAGCCAGCAGCAGGCTTATTTGCTGGAGCATAAGTTACTGAAAATCAATATAGCCGGTATTGCCAACAGTCGGAAAATGCTCTTCAAAGAAAAGGGCATAGCTCCTGGTAGCTGGAAAGTGCAAATAGATGCTGAAGGTGATATCAGCAATATGAGTCAGTTTGTGCAGATTGTGAAAGACCTCAACCTGCCCAACAGCATATTTATAGATTGTACTTCCAGCGAAGATGTTATTAAGTACTATCAGGAAATCCTTCAATCGTCTATTTCTATTATTACGCCCAATAAACTGGCTAACTCTGGCTCTTATGCAAATTATCTTCAGCTTAAGCAATCTGCATTGAGTGCTGGCGTGAAGTTTCTTTACGAAACCAACGTGGGAGCCGGCCTGCCTGTCATTCGCACATTACAGGATTTAAAAGACAGTGGCGATGAAATTTACAAAATTGAGGGTGTTTTGTCAGGTACGTTGTCTTATATCTTCAACTCTTTTACCAAAGACAAAAAGTTTAGTGAAGTGGTATCCGAAGCCAGGCAGGAAGGTTATACAGAACCTGACCCGCGCGATGATTTAAATGGTATGGATGTAGCTCGTAAGATCCTGATCCTTGCCCGTGAAGTCGGTTTATCTTTGGAGCCAGACCAGGTGTCTGTTGAGCCTCTTCTACCGGTTGAATGCCTTGAAGCAGACTCGTTGGAAAACTTTTTTAGTGCGTTGGAAACCGTCAACGACACATTTGAAGACAAAAAACAACAGGCAGAAAGGCAGGGAAAAAAGCTTTGTTACATAGCTATTCTGGAAGATGGCATTGCTTCCGTCAGACTGCGTGAGATAGATGCTTCACACCCTTTCTTTTCGCTTTCCGGTAGCGATAATATCATTTCATATACCACCGCACGTTACAAAGATCGCCCGCTGGTGGTAAAAGGGCCGGGTGCAGGTGCAGAAGTTACTGCCGCCGGTGTTTTTGCAGACATTATCAGTATTAGCAACTATCTGTATAAAGAATAATAGATGCCCCGGCAGTGTTGAGCTATGCTAAATGAGACATATTGCATAGCTGTATCCGACTTACTTTCCTATATATAATAGTATGCATGACGAACATTTTTTCGTTATATTGCGTCTATCAAACAATATTGCCCACATTAACTTTGTAACCTTATGAATGCATACATAGTAGACGGATTTCGCACGGCTGTAGGCAAAGCGAAAAAAGGAGGTTTCCGTTTTACGCGTCCTGACGACCTGGCGGTAGATGTGATCAACCACTTGGTTGGCTCTATCAACGGACTTGAACCAGCCATGATTGATGATATTATTGTAGGAAATGCTGTGCCTGAGGCAGAGCAGGGCATGCAAATGGGCCGCTTGATTTCGTTGATGGCGTTAGGGAAAGATGTGCCCGGCATGATCATCAACCGTTACTGTGGTTCTGGGGTAGAAGCCATCAATATAGCATCTGCCAGAATTCATGCAGGCATGGCTGACTGTATTATTGCCGGAGGCACCGAGTCTATGTCGCTGGTACCGATGATGGGGTACAAGACTGTTCTAAACTATAAAATTGCCACTCAGCATCCGGAGTACTATACCAGCATGGGGTTGACCGGCGAAGAGGTGGCCCAGGATTACCATATTTCGCGGGAAGATATGGATGAGTTTGCCTATCATTCTCATATAAAAGCTATCAAGGCTATCAAGGAAGGCAGGTTCAAGGAAGAAATTGTGCCTGTTACTGTGAAGGAGACCTATTTAGACGGTAACGGACAGAAAAAAGAACGCCAGTTTACGGTAGATACCGACGAGGGTCCCAGACCTGATACAACGATGGAAGCTTTGGCTAAACTAAAGCCAGTCTTCAGACAAGACGGAAAAGTAACCGCCGGAAATTCCTCACAGACCTCTGATGGTGCTGCTTTTGTAGTAGTGATGTCTGAGAAGCTCATCAACCAACTCAATCTCACACCTAAAGCCAGAATGGTAAGTTATGCGGTGGCTGGTGTTGATCCGCGCGTCATGGGTGTTGGCCCGGTAGAAGCTATTCCGAAAGCACTGTCCAGAGCAGGTCTGAAGCTCAATGATATTGAGCAGATTGAGTTGAATGAAGCTTTTGCTGCACAGTCTATTGCCGTTGTCAGAGAACTGGATATCGACCCGGCCAGGCTCAACGTGAATGGCGGAGCCATAGCCTTAGGCCACCCGCTGGGGTGTACCGGCGCAAAACTCACCATCCAGTTGATCAATGAGATGAAACGCAGGAATGAGAAATATGGTATGGTCACTGCCTGTGTAGGCGGGGGCCAGGGTGTTGCAGGCATTTTCGAACGTTTGAACTAAAATTTGCTTATCAGAACTTATAAAAAAAGCGCAGTAAGTAACTGCGCTTTTTTTATGCATTAATATTGGTATATCAATTGATGCCTACCAATTTCAGATTTGTCTTAGCCTCGGCCAGCACAAACTGACTTTCAGGATAAGCAAGCTGGTTAAGCTGGTCCATCATGGTATTCATAGACACTAGATATTCTTTTCGGAATTTATCCTGAATAGGCTCTGATGCTGGCAAGTCGATGGAAAGCATATCAACTGGCTTGCCATTCTTCCAGGTTCTAAAGCAAAGGTGGGGACCCGTAGAAAGGCCGGTAGTGCCCACATAACCAATGACATCTCCCTGTTTTACGCGCTTTCCGGAATGAATGCCCTTGGCAAACTTGGTCATATGCATGTATCCGGTGGAATATACACCGTTATGTCTGATCTTGACGTAGTTGCCAGCACCTCCTGTATAGCGGGCATGCGTCACAATACCATCGCCTACCGCGTGAATAGCCGTGCCCACCGGTGCAGCATAGTCGATGCCGTAATGTGGGCGATTGACTTTTAATACGGGATGGAACCGTTGGTTAGAGAATTTAGAGCTGATGCGTGAGTACTTCAATGGAGCTTTCAGAAATGCTTTTCTCAAACTGTTACCATCTTCATCAAAGTAGAAGTTTCTTCCGCCCTGGTCAAAGTTGAAAGCATAATAGCTTTCATTGCTACGCTCAAAGTGGGCAGCCAACACTTTGCCCAAACCTACTCTTTTACCCTGAATTTGCACTTCTTGGTAGATTACTTTAAAACGGTCGCCCTTTTGAATCTTAAACAAATCTATCTGCCAGGCGTAGATGTCGGATAATTTGTGTACCAGATCGGTAGGTGCATTGCCATCTTCTAACGTTTGGTAAATGGAATAGTCAATGATACCGGCAAACGTTTTGGTAACCGTATCAACCGGATGTTGCCCTGTGTATATATCGATAGAATCCTGTAGATCATATACTACGTAATCTATCTGGTTAGGCTCGTATATAAAATACTTTGCTGTAAGCGAAGAATCGGCACTACATAGCAACGTGTAGTTTTTACTAGCCCGTATTTTGCGCACATCAAATATATCGCGAGATTTTTTTGCCAACTTATCAATCATGGCCAGCGATACATTATATTTGTTTAAGATTTGAGACAGAAACTGGTTGGTCTCTACCTTTGCTTCTATCACTTCAAAAGAATCCACTTTGATACCATACATAAGACTTGGTGCTGCGACTTCTTGCAGGCCAGCCTCTACAGTAACCATTTGTGCTGTATCTACTGATGCTACGGTTGCAGTGCTCGAGTAAGATGGAAGAATCGCATTGAAACTAAATACGTAATAGAGCGCAGCAACTGCGCAAATGGGAAGTAACAGGGCAAAAAGCTTTTTCAAGACCAACAACTTTTAGAATATTTAAAAATTATTTTATCGACTACTAATAAATTATCAAACTGGTATCGGTGGCGGTAATGAAATTACAAACTTTGCATAATAAAGCAATATATCATACCTCGACTTTAGCTAGCTTTAGTAGTTTTACTTGTTTGATAATGAAATACTTGTCTATGGTTTTGTGAAAAAAATGAACCTCATGTGTAAACTTTCTTTACAAAAAGGACTCAAAATCGGCAAAACCCTTCAATGTATAACTATAAAAGTACCTTTATGGATATAAACTTACAACCTATCTTTTCAATAAAATTATAAAAAAATCAAATGTGTCACAAAAACTATAAATTTTATAATTATAACAATAATATGCATAAAAAAACTTTCTGCTTTCTAAATTAACGTTGCTATATATTAAGATTATTCTTATAAAATATTAAATCATGCTAATCTAATTCCTCGAAAGCGTCCTGTTTTGTGCCAAAGCAAAACATATTACGGAGAAGATCATTTAACATGCTGAAAATCAAACATACTTGTATACGTAAATACGCAGTTTTATTGTAATTAAAGGTATTCCTATATTTGCCTTAATGAATTTACAACACTATGGATAAATACTCTTATATCTCTAATGCTGATCCTGGTTACATAGATAAAATGTACCAATCTTATCAGGAAGATCCTGCTTTGGTGGATGAAAGCTGGAAGAAATTTTTTGAAGGTTATAACTTTTCCCTTGCCAACTACAACGGTAAACCCAGCAATGGACAGGCTGGTTCCCTCTCTGCCCAAACAGAAATGGATGCCCGCGAGATACAGGTGAGGAAACTTATCAGAAATTATCGCCGTCGTGGTCATTTGGAATCAAAGACTAATCCGGTACGTCAGCGTAAAGACCGCAAAGCGAATCTCGATATCAAGCATTTTGGCTTGACAGAAGCCGATCTGGATGTGGAATTTAACGCCGGCGAAGAAGTTGGCCTCGGACGTACTACACTCCGCAAGATCATCGAGATGCTTAGAGAAATCTATGTGGGTCATATAGGTTTTGAATATACTTATATAAGAGACCGGGAAATTATGGATTGGGTGAAGCAGAAAGCGGAAGTAGACTCACTGAAGTATTCGCCTACCAAAGAAGAAAAGACCCGTATGCTCTACAAGCTGAATGAGGCGGTAGTATTTGAGAATTTTCTGCATACCAAATATCTAGGCCAGAAACGCTTCTCACTGGAAGGAGGTGAGACAACCATTCCGGCTCTGGATGGTATCATCAATTATGGGGCAGATATGGGCGTAAAGGAAGTGATCATTGGTATGGCCCACAGAGGCAGGCTGAATGTGCTGGCAAATATACTGAACAAAACCTATGAGCAAATTTTTAACGAGTTTGAAGGAACAGTAGAGCCTGACCTGGCACATGGCGATGGCGATGTGAAGTATCATATGGGCTATTCAAGTGCGGTAACTACACCCAACAAAAAGGAAGTAAACCTCAAATTGTCACCTAACCCTTCTCACCTGGAAGCAGTAGACCCTGTGGTAGAGGGTTTTGCCAGAGCCAAAGCAGACCGCCAGTACCAAAATAACTACGATGAGATACTCTGTATTCTGATTCATGGAGATGCGGCCATTGCTGGGCAGGGGGTTGTTTATGAGGTTGCGCAGATGTCGCAGTTGGAAGGCTATTATACTGGTGGCACTATCCACTTTACCATCAACAACCAGGTAGGATTTACGACAGACTTTGATGATGCCCGTACCAGTATCTACTCATCGGATGTAGCTAAGGTAATAGATTCACCCGTTTTCCATGTTAATGGAGATGATCCTGAAGCCGTGATGTTTTGTATCAAGACGGCTGTAGAATTTAGACAGAAATTTCATAGGGATGTTTTTATCGATATGGTTTGCTACCGTCGGCATGGGCACAACGAAAGCGACGAACCTAAATTTACACAGCCTTCGCTGTACAACATCATATCCAAGCATCCTAATCCCAGAGAGGTCTACAACAAGAAATTGATAGAACGAGGCGACGTAGACGCAGAACTGGCAGAGGATATGGACAATGAGTTCAGATCACTTTTACAGGACAGGCTCAACATGGTAAAGCAAAAGCCACTGCCTTACTATTATCAGCCCATGGAACTTGAGTGGAAGGATATGAGACAATCAGACCCTAAGGATTTTGAGTTGTCTCCGGAAACCGGAATCAAGCAGGAAGAAGTAGACAAAGTAGCCAAAGCGCTTACTACGCTTCCCGAAGGGTTCACACCTATCAGGCAAATAGAGAAGCAATTTGAGCTACGTAAGGATATGTTCTTTGAGAAGAAAGAACTGAACTGGGCTGCTGCCGAACTCATGGCGTATGGTTCACTGCTATTGGAACACAGCATTGTCAGGCTTGCAGGGCAGGATACGCAGCGTGGCACTTTCTCGCATAGACATGCCGTGATACACGATGCAGAAACCAATGAGCCTTATATCAACCTCAACCACATTGAAGAGGGTCAGGAGAGGTTTCAGATTTATAATACGCTACTTTCCGAATATGGTGTTTTGGGCTTTGAATTTGGCTATGCTATGGCTAACCCAAACGCACTGGTAATCTGGGAAGCCCAGTTTGGAGATTTTGCCAACGGCGCACAGGTGATGATAGACCAGTTTATCACCACCAGCGAAACCAAATGGCAGCGCATGACCGGCCTGGTATTGCTACTACCACACGGCTACGAAGGCCAAGGGCCGGAGCACTCCAATGCACGTCCGGAACGCTTCTTACAACTTTCTGCCGACTATAACATCGTGGTTTGCAATATTACCGAGCCATCCAACTTCTTTCATGCATTGAGAAGGCAACTGGCATGGCCATTCCGGAAGCCACTCATTGTAATGTCGCCTAAGTCTCTGCTGCGGCACCCCAAGGTGGTATCTCCCCTTGCTGAATTTACTACCGGCCGGTTCAGAGAAGTGATCGGAGATAAGTACGCTACTGCAAAATCTGTTAAGAAGGTTTTGCTTTGCAGCGGAAAAATATACTATGATTTGTTAGAAAAACAGGCGCAAGACAAACGAAAAGATGTAGCAATTGTTCGAATAGAGCAGTTACACCCGTTTCCTGAAAAGCAGGTAACCAAAGAGCTGACCAAGTACAAAGGTGCCAACTTCTACTGGGTGCAGGAAGAACCTGAAAATATGGGTGCCTGGGCCTATATGCTTAGAAACTATCGTCAGGTGACGATGGAGCTTATTTCCAGAAAGCCCAGTGCGTCGCCAGCTACCGGATATGGAAAACTGCATGTCAAAGAGCAGCAGGAAATTGTCACCAGAGCTTTTGCATAAAAAAACATTAGAAAAAATAACGATTACTCTATTATGAGCTTAGAAATTAAAGTGCCTGCCGTTGGTGAA
Organism: Cyclobacteriaceae bacterium; assembly: GCA_958296015.1. GTDB lineage: Bacteria > Bacteroidota > Bacteroidia > Cytophagales > Cyclobacteriaceae > JAJNNC01. Next base: position 121,909 of record CATQIH010000035.1, on the reverse strand, counting down.
TCAATCACAGAAGTTACCATCGCCTCGTGGACAAAAAAAGATGGTGACTATGTAGAAATGGATGAGATGATTGCTGAGCTTGAATCTGATAAAGCTACTTTCGAACTGATGGCTGAGCAAGCCGGCGTTTTGAACATTACGGTTAAGGAAGGCAACGTGGTAGAAGTAGGCTCGGTTATTTGCGAAATAGATACTGAAGCGAAAAGCAACGGAAAAGCGGGCAAGCAACCTGAGAAAGCCCAACCTAAGAAAGAGAGAAAAGAAGAACCGAAAGAGGAAGATAAAAAAGTAACCAAAGAAGAAGCAAGTGCTCCTACCAAAGAACCTCTCAAAGCTGAATCAGAAACCAAAGGAGAGGCAGGAGTGATAGAGATGAAGATACCCGCAGTAGGAGAGTCTATCACAGAAGTTTCTATATCTTCATGGTCTAAAAGCAATGGCGACCATGTAGAAATGGATGAAGTGATTGCAGAAATAGAGTCTGATAAAGCCACGTTCGAGCTCACTGCCGAAGCAAGCGGTACACTGACCATTGTAGCAGAACCCGGTACTACGTTGGAAATAGGCTCTCTGGCTTGCACCATTAAACCCGACAAAAAAGGGGAGAGTAGTGCAAAAGCAACGCAGCCACAGGCAGAAGGAAGCAAAAGCACCGCAGAAGATAAAAAAGCCAAAGTTGATGATCAGGCGGAATCTGAAGAAGAAACTTATGCTACCGGACATGCTTCTCCGGCAGCCACCAAAATTCTGGCCGAAAGAGGCATCAGTCCTGAAGCGGTGAAAGGTACGGGAAGAGACGGCAGAATTACCAAAGAAGATGCCGAGCAGGCCCAGAAGCCACAAGCCAAACAAGAAGCCCCAACGGAACAGCCAAAAGCCGCACCACAGCCTCAACCTCAAAAAGAAGCAGCACCACCAGCAGCTACTACCAACAACGAGAGAGCGCAGCGTCGTGAGAAGATGACCAACCTGCGCAAGACAATCTCCCGCAGATTAGTGTCTGTAAAAAACGAAACAGCCATGCTTACTACTTTCAATGAAGTAGATATGAAGCCAGTGATGGATTTGCGCAAAAAGTACAAAGAGGCTTTCAAAGACAAGTACGACATTAACCTTGGCTTTATGTCGTTCTTTACCAAAGCTGCCTGTATGGCACTCAAAGAATGGCCGGCTGTCAATGCTATGATAGATGGCGACGAACTGGTATACAACGACTACTGCGATGTGTCTGTTGCTGTTTCTACGCCTCGCGGCCTGGTAGTGCCCGTCATCCGCGATGCGGATAAGCTAAGCTTCGATCAGATTGAGAAAGAAATTATCAGACTGGCCACCAAAGCCCGCGATAATAAACTGAGCATTGAAGAAATGACAGGCGGCACCTTCACTATCACCAATGGTGGTGTGTTTGGGTCTATGCTCTCCACGCCTATTATCAATGCGCCGCAATCGGCTATATTAGGTATGCACAACATTGTGGAACGTCCGGTGGCTATTAATGGACAAGTAGAAATACGCCCGATCATGTATGTAGCCGTTTCTTATGATCATAGGGTGATAGATGGCAGAGAATCTGTCAGCTTTCTGTATCGTATCAAAGAGTTGCTGGAAGACCCTGCCAGACTACTCTTGGGCATATAAAATGACACCAAAACATCAAAACCAGAGGCCCTTATTGCTTCTGGTTTTTTTTAGAATAATTTTTAACAATACTATAAAAACCAATAACATATGGATTTCGACGTAACAATCATAGGCTCCGGACCGGGGGGATACGTCTGTGCTATTCGCTGTGCCCAGTTGGGTATGAAAACGGCCATTGTAGAGAAGTACGATGCCCTGGGAGGTACATGCCTCAACGTAGGATGTATTCCGTCTAAGGCACTCTTAGATTCTTCGGAGCATTATCACAACGCTAAAGACAACTTCGAGCAGCACGGCATCAGCCTGAAAAGTCTGAAAGTAGACTTGTCGAAGATGATTGAGCGCAAGCGTGACGTGGTGCAGAAAACCGTAGAAGGCGTTGCTTTTCTGATGAAAAAGAACAAGGTGAAGGTTTACACTGGTATGGGTTCATTTAAGGATAAAAATACCATTGAAGTAACCCATGAAGAAGGCAAGAAAGAGTTTACCACCAAAAATGTGATCATCGCCACTGGCTCCAAGCCTTCTTCGCTACCCTTTATCAACATCGATAAAGAAAGAATCATCACCAGCACTGAGGCACTGGAATTCCAGCAAGTCCCCAAACATATGATTGTGATAGGAGGAGGCTACATTGGCCTGGAGCTGAGTTCAGTCTATGCCCGCTTGGGTGCCAAAGTAACAGTGATTGAATACATGGACCGCGTTGCCCCGCTGATTGACGGTTCTCTATCCAAAGAACTGACGAAGGTACTCAAAAAGTTGGGCATAGAATTTAAGCTACAACACAAAGTGACTGCTGTAGAAAACACTGGCAAAGAAGTAGTAGTGAAAGCTAATGATAAAGGCGGTAAGGAAATAGCAATAAAAGGAGACATTTGCTTGGTCTCCGTAGGCCGCAAGCCTTACACGGAAGGACTTGGGCTGGATAAGGTAGGCATTGAACTCAACAAGCAGGGCAAAGTGCCGGTAGACGAACACCTGAAAACCAGCGTAGATAATATCTATGCCATCGGTGATGTGATAGACAAAGGCCCGATGCTGGCACACAAAGCAGAAGAGGAAGGCGTATATGTAGCCGAACTGCTGGCCGGTCAGAAACCGCACCTCAATTACCTACTGATCCCCAGCGTGATCTATACCTGGCCGGAGGTTGCCAGCGTAGGCTACACCGAAGAGCAATTGAAAGAAGAAGGCAGAAAATACAAAACCGGCTCCTTCCCCTTTAAAGCCCTGGGCCGTGCCCGCGCCAGCAACGACCTGGACGGACTGGTGAAAGTGCTGGCCGACGAAGCTACCGATGAGATACTGGGCGTACATATGATTGGCCCAAGAGCTGCCGATATGATCGCAGAAGCAGTAGTAGCGATGGAATACCGTGCCTCTGCCGAAGATATCTCCCGTATGTCGCACGCGCACCCTACTTTCACCGAAGCCATCAAAGAAGCTAGCCTGGCCGCTACCGAAGGCAGAGCTTTGCATATGTAATGTTACAAGCAGCGCAGGGCTTCAAGCCCTGCGCTATGATCTTCGCCCTTAGTATGAAGCACTATCTTACAGCCTTCTTCCTTCTTTTCCTCATTTCCTGCAATTCTTCCAACCAAGACAGCGCACAGGAAGATGGTAGTTACCCCACAAACAATAACCTGGTGCTTGAAATACTGAAAGAACAGGAATCGCCTGTAATAGATACTGTGCTAAGCAACCCACGGAAGTATGAAGTCCAGATACTGTATACGCAGATTGACCGTGATTCCGCCAACAAACCAACTTTTACAGAACATGCCTACGGTGTGAATCCCAATAATTATTTCTACCCGGCAAGTGCCATCAAGCTGCCCATCGCTGTGCTGGCCCTGGAAAAGCTCAATGAACTGCATATAGAAGGACTCACCAAATATTCCACCATGCTGACCGACAGTGCTTATGAAGGACAAACACGGGTAACAGCAGACACTACTTCCGCCTCTGGTAAGCCTTCGGTGGCACATTATATCAAAAAACTCCTGCTAACCAGCGACAATGATGCCTATAACCGCCTGTATGAGTTTCTGGGGCAGCAATACATCAACGACAAGCTGGCAAACAAGGGCTATGAGGATATTCACATCGTACACCGGCTGGCAATTGTCAATAATGCAGAACAGAATCGAAACACCAATCCGGTAGTATTTTACGATAATGCCAAAATACTATACCAGCAAGACTTGGTAAGCAGCCCAAATGATTACCGCTATGGAGAAAGCATCATGAAAGGCAAAGGCTATATAGAGAACGATTCTCTGATTGAGCAGCCCAAAGATTTCGGGCAGAACAACTACATATCCGTAGCCAATTTGCAGGCTATTCTCAAAGCTGTGCTATTTCCGGAAGCCGTGCCTGCACAAAATCGATTTAACCTCACTGAGGATGACTATAAGTTTTTGTACCAATACATGTCGCAACTTCCACGTGAAACCGCCTATCCGAACTATAGCGCAGATTCCACCTATTACGATAGCTACGTAAAGTTTTTTATTTACGGTAATACACACGAACGTATGCCTGATAATATCCGAATTTTCAATAAGATTGGCATGGCTTATGGATACCTGATAGACAATGCCTATATCGTAGATCTCGATCATCAGGTAGAGTTTTTGCTAACCGCCATCATCTATGTCAATGAAGACCAAATCTTTAACGACGATCAATATGAATATGATGAAATAGGTTTGCCATTTATGGCAAACTTAGGGCAAGCCATGTTAGAGTATGAAATAGAAAGGCCCAGAAACCACAAGCCTGATTTAAGTAAATTTGAATTGAAGTATGATAAAAAATAAGAAATACTATGTACTAGCGCAAGCGTCCGCTTGCGCTAGTAAAGGCGGCAAAGTTACATATTCTTCCAAGCCCATAATATACAATTTACCTTTTGTACTTATTTTATTTCTGGCATTCACTTTCGGATGTAATCAACCCCAGGAGACCACACAAACGAGCAGCCAATCTATACTAGCTGATAGCTTAGCACAAGTTGTTCGCGCCGCCTACGCACCAGATAAACGGGTAGCTATTTTCTCTATAGAAACCAAAAGCCAGCAGGATACCCTGATCTTAAAAGGTGAAACCGACCAACCCCGTGCCCGCCATGTATTACGCCACAAACTGGACAGCGCAGGCATAACCTATACAGACAGCATTCATTTGTTGCCCGACGCATCGGTAGGGGCAGATACCCTGGGTGTGGTTTCTATTTCTGTTGCCAATATCCGCTCTCAACCCAAACATTCAGCGGAGCTGGCGACACAAGCTATTATGGGTACGCCTTTGCGTATTCTAAAGAAACAGGGAGAATGGCACCTTGTGCAAACCCCCGATAAATACATCAGCTGGATGCAAGGCAGTTTTCAGCCCATGACACAGGCTGAGTATGCGGCATGGCAGCAGAAAGACAAACTTATCTTTAAGCACATATATGGCTTTGCCTATCAGGATGAAAGCCTGGTGCAAAGCGTCTCCGACCTGGTAGCAGGCAACGTGCTTGAATTGCTGGGCGAAGCGCATAAAACTTACTGGGTAAAGCTGCCGGACGGGCGGGAAGCCTACGTAGCCAAAGAAGAGGCAGAACCGCTCAATGTATGGCTATCGCAAGCCAAGCCCACAGAAGAAACGCTGGTAAGCACCGCTATGGAAATGATGGGCATCCCGTACCTGTGGGGAGGCACTTCAACGAAAGCAGCCGACTGTAGCGGATTCACCAAAACCATTTATTTTATGAACGGCACCCTGCTGCCTCGCGATGCCTCACAGCAGATACACGCCGGTGAGCTAGTAGACGACAAGAAAGACTTTAGCCATCTTCGTCCCGGAGACCTGCTATTTTTTGGCACCGCCGCCACCGACAGTACCCGCGAACGCGTTACCCATGTAGGCATGTGGATTGGCAACAACGAGTACATCCATGCGCCAGGCTTAGCCGCACATGTAAGTATCAACAGCATAGATCCGGCATCCGACAATTATGATCCCCTCCATGTAGACTACTACCTACGCACCAAACGCATGATCAATAGCAAAAAAGAGGTGATTGCTCTGAAAGATGTGAAGTTGTTTTAGGTTTTCATTCCTTCTTCCGAAGGATAAACACGGGCAGGAAAACCAGTATAGCTACTACTGAAAAGGCCAGACCTCCCATGACACCAGCTGCAAAAGCAAACCAGAACACTTCTTTTTGCCCCTGCCAAACAAAGGGGACAAGTCCTATGATAGTGGAAAGGATGGTCAGGGCAATGGGCATCATTTTGTGATTGAATGCTTTCACATATAGCTTGCGTGGCTGTCGGTGGGGCCATGCTACCTGGTAATTGTTAAAGTCATTGATAATGAACAAGCCTGCATTCACAACCAAACCAGCCAGCATCACAAAGGAAGCAAAACCTCCCTGGTCAAAATTGAGGTCAAACAGGTAAAAGGTAAGGAATATACCGATAAAAGATACAGGAATCATGGCGATGATTGCCAACGGCTGCCATAATGATTCCAGTAAAATCGCACAGATAAAGTAGATGATCAGGATGATCAACAGTATCAGATAATACTGACTTTCCTCTTTCTTGTCCCACCCTTTCCAGACTGGTATACTTGCTTTGTAGCCCAAAGGCAGGATATGGTTTACTTGTTCTACATGGTCTTCTTTCACCTTTAGTTCCAGTTGGTACGGGCCAATAAAGTCATAAGCCAGAATGAGCCGGTATTGCTGGTTGAACTTATAGATGTCAGAAGCATTTTTCTCTTTACTGATTTTTCCAAAATTCGCTATCTTATATAACCCTTCTTCTACCTCTATAGGGCTGTGGTTAAAGTCCCATATGTTGAATTTATTATAGTCGTCTGACTTGACATACACCATTTGCATACCCCCGTTGAGGTAAACCTGGTGAACAGGCTCACGGTAGGCAATATTGCTCAGATGAGTATAAAAGTCAAAAGGCGTTACCTCATGCAATGCCAGGTACTCATTGTTAAAATCTACCTGAAACTCATATTGTGCCTGCACATCCCAACCATCAGAACCTATTACCTCAATCTCTTTGATGCGTGGGTTCTCCAGCAAGCTGAGCTTTAGCTTTTCCGCATATTGGTACAATTGCTCATAGTTGTAGCCTTCCAGCATAATTCTGCTACTTTTGTAACCATCATGGATCGCATTTGAGAAGCCCTGGCCTACACCGTAGACGCTCCAGTCAAGTCCGCCCAAGCTAATGGCTTCTGATTCTAACTCACTTTTCAGAAAAAACGGGAAGCTGCTCAGCTCATATTCAGGCTTAAATTGTATACGTATGCTAGAATTTTGATAACCAGTGATGGAAGTCTGAAACAGTTCAATTTCATCAAACTGACTGATGAAGTTTTCCATCTTTTCCAGTGCTTCATTGAGTTGCTCCACGGTACAGCCTTCAGGCATACTCCCTCTAACAAACAGAGTAGTTCTTTCCGGTTCAGTATAAAATGAATTCTCAAACACATTTTCCGTAAACAACCTCAAAGATCCACCCAAACCTTTTTCCATCACAGGCCTCAACTCTTCTCTAAACCAGCGGTTGCCAATAGTTTTGTTATAGGCATCAGCCCATAAGGTTTCCTTTTCTATGCTGTCGGGCAGCCAATGCAGCGGGATACCAAAGCCCAGCAGAAAAACAATCAAAAACACCCACTTCCATTGGATGCTAAAGGTGAGGAATCGCTCATAAAACCGGCTTACTTTGACAATCCTTCTTTTTCTTTGAATGAAGCGTTTCTTTTTTACTTCCACCAGCCTGATTTTGTCCATCAGGGCAGGAATAAAAAACCAGGCAATGGCTACTGATACACTGAGGTTGATGATAATTACCCAGGCAAAATCTATCAGGTTAAGCCGCTGGCTTTCTTCCAGAAAGAACACTACTACCAGGGCACCAATGGTTGTTAGTGTTGCGGCAAATATGGCCCTGAATATTTTCAGGTTTTTGTTGATGCGCAAATGATCAATCATCACGATGCTGTTGTCAATGATGATTCCAAAAGAAATGGTGATGCCAGCAAGTGAGTAGAGATGAATCTGCACATGCAACAAATAATAAAACAGGCAGGCAATCAGTAGATTAGCTACCATGCTGACGGTGATCAGCAACAAGTATCTCAACTGCCAGGTGATAAGCCATACAAAAACCAACAGCATAATTAGAGAAAAAAGCGTGCGTATGCCAATCTTGCTCAGTTCTTGGTCAATATATTCCGTAGAGTCGTAAGCCATGATCATTGAGTAGCCTGCCGGTAAGCTGATTTGTGGTACGATGCTTTTTAATTGTTTAGCCAGTTTTAGGTTGTTGACCTCTTTTTTGGGATAGATAACGATATTGACAGTATTCAACCCATTGATCCGATAGTAGCTGTCAGGTGCTTGCTCTTTGAATCTGGCAGTAGCAACATCTTTGAGGTAGATAATTCTTTCTGCTGTTGTTTGGATAGGAATCTGCTCCCACATCAGACTATCACTTTTGTGAAGTGTCAGAAAAAGGGGCGTTTCTTTTTCCTGTAGAGTAGATGTGGTATAGGTTCCTTTACCCAGAAATGAGTGGCTAAAATACTCGTTGATCGCTTCGCTGATATCATCGGCCCGGATACCCAGATTTCGGATAACATCCGCTTTGAACTCAATTTCCCATTCATAGGGCGTAGCACCAAAGATTCTCACGTCGTTGACACCTTCTATCCTGGTGAGTTGAGGCAGCACCTGGCTTTCGGCATACTGCTGAATGTAGTACGTATTGGCCGCAGCATTTAAAGTATACGTCAGTACAGGTTCTGATTGCTGGTTGGCCACCGCCATAGACAGATAAGGGTAGGATACCTGCTCGGGTAAATCATGATAGCTTTGCCTGATTAGGCTGGCAATCTCAAAACGAACAGCATCCAGGTTCACATTTTCTTTAAAACGAAGATTAATGTACCCCCCACCTCGGGAAGATACAGAAGAAATTTCTTCTATGCCTTTCACTGAATTAAACAAACCTTCCAGCTTTGTGGTAACTTCCTGCTCTATCACTTTGGCAGAAGCATCAGGCCACGAAAAGGAAACTGACAAGTTGGGTGAAGAACGGGATGGATTGAGTTGCACATTCAAAAAAGGAATAAGGCTCACCCCAATAATCACCAGGCATATGAAAATGACGATGACAGAAAAGGAAGAAGGTCGATATGTAGCAGGTTGGTTCAAAATGTTTATATGAAGAACTTAAATAGCCTCTTCCACCTAAAGCCATCGTCATGGGCAGAATACAATACACAGACTGCTTTGCCCACTACATTTTCTTCCGGCACAAAGCCCCAGAACCTCGAATCCTGTGAGTTGTTGCGGTTGTCTCCCATCATAAAGTAGTAATTTTGGCGAAAGGTATACTCACTGATTTCTTTTTCATGAAGATAGTATTTCCCACGGCGTTCAGTGATATGAGCATGTTCATATTGCTTCAAGACAGCCGCGTAAAGAATGAAATTGTCCTGATTTAAAGAGATCGTGAGCCCTTTGGCCGGCACCTGTAACGGCCCAAAGTTGTCAATTGTCCATAAGAAGTTTTCGTTACCAGGAAACGTTACAGCTATAGTGTCAGAAGGCTGTATTTTTAGCTGAATACTGTCTATAAAATCATACGAATACAACTTTTCCTTTTCAAGTTCATTGAGCATAATTCCGACTTCATCTTTACCAAATTGCGTACCCATTGGGTCAATGCCCTCAGCTTGCAAATGTAGACTATCCAGCAGGTGGTTCATGTCCTGTCTGTTGTTGTATGTCACCTCATATAAATGCTTGACAGTAGCAGGAGATAGGTAAGCTTGCTTATTATTGAGGACTTGCCCGTTTTTGATCTCCAGCATTTCACCCGGTAATCCCACGCACCTTTTAATATAAAAGTCATCAGGATTGGCAGGCGCGTCAAATACAATAATATCACCTCTATCAATTTCAGAGAACCCTTCCAGCCGTTGATAGTGCCACCAGGGGACACCGGGATCAGCTTTAGCTTCTTTGGTGATATAAAAAAACAGGTTGACCCACGGGATTTCAAAGGGAGACCTGGGCAATTGAGGACCATAGTTGAGTTTGCTTACAATCACTTTGTCGCCCGGTATCAGTGTGTCTTCCATAGAGGCACTGGGGATGCTGTATATTTCCAGGACAAAAACTCTGATGGCTATTGCCAGCACAAAAATACCGGCAAACGTTCCACTATTGGTTAGAAAAGTGTTCTTTTCTATCCACTTTGCCAGCTTTCCATAAGAAAAAACTGCATACAACCCTGCCAGCAAAAACAGCCCGGCAGCCAGCCATAGCAGGCCCATCAGCGCTACAAATAGTGCCAGCGACAACATAGCGAGGATCTTTGCCCGGTTTTTCATTTTTTTAGATAGTAATAGCAAAGCGGAATAAAAAACAGACTCACGACCGTGCCGATGATCATGCCTCCAATGATGATCAATGCCAGTGGTCTTTGCAGTTCTGCACCTAGGCCCGTCGTAAAAAGCAAAGGCACCAACGCCAGTATGGTGGTGATGCTGGTCATCAAGATAGGTTTGAGCCTTCTTTGTCCGGCCAGTAACATGGCGCGTAACAATGAATAACCTTCTCTGCGAAGTTGGTTGATGGTATCTATTTTTAAAATAGAATCGTTGATGACGATGCCGCTCATGGTAATGATGCCAATCATAGACATGATGTTGATGCCACCATCAAAAAGTTTCAAAAAAACAAAGGCTCCCATAATGGCAATAGGTATCTCTAAAAGAACAATGAATGGCAGGGCTAGAGATTCAAACTGGGAGGCCAGAATAAAGTATAACAAAGCCAGCGATACCAACAGAATGATCGTCAGCTCTTTGAGCAGCGCACGATTAGAGAAGATACTGCCCGTAAAAGTGGCTTCATAAAACCGGTTTTCTGCCAAAGTATTGCGTGCCTTTTCCATCACCAAGCCTACCTGTTCTTCGTCTACCTGCACATCTACCGGAAAATAGGCTCCCTCTTGTCCGGCAGTAATCACTTTCAGGTCAACGTCTTTGGTTTCTGAAACCAAGTCGCGGATAGGGTACAGTACCCCTTCGGTATTTGCCACAAAACTTTGTGCCAGTATATCGGTGATCTGCTGTGGCTTTCCTCCCAGAATAACAGGCACAAAATCCTGGTTTTGCGTGATCAGCATGATCTCTTTTTCGTTGAAGGCACTCTTGAGCTTTCCATAAACCGACTCGTAAGCAATGTTATAAGTAGCCATCTTCACAGGATCGGTAGTCAGTACGGTATGCTCCTGCCACTGTGGCTGCGCGATGTCGTAAGCTGGCAAAGTTACCTGCAGGTCTGCCAGTGCTCTTGCCAGGTATTGGTTGCTTCTGGGACCGAAATCATCGGTTGGTCTGAGACGCACGACCAGTGGAGCTTCCTCTTGGGTAAAGATGATGTCGAAGATATTTTCTGCCTCTCGGAACGAAAAAACGGCTGAACGATGATAGGTTTTCAGGTACTCGGAAAGCTCTGCTTTGATCTTTGGCAACAGCTCAGGCGAAGCTACTTTCAGATAAAGAGACGCTTCGGTAGCACTTGACCCTTCATGGCGATTCATCAAAAACTGCTGCTCACCAATAAAACCTGTGCTTTGTGCCAACTGTTCATTGACTACATTCAGCAGCTTTTTTACGCGTTGGTTGCTTTCATCCACATTGACAGGCTCGTTCCAGTCTATAGCCACTACCATCTCATCTTTGGTAAGGGCAGGCAGCTTGGATTTATTGAGCGTGTCATATAGCAGAACCGCTACCAAAGGCACCAGCATAAATAAAATCCACGTCACCTTTTGGTGTCGCATCGTCCAGCCGAAACCTTTTTCATACAGGGCTTCGTAGTCCAGCACATTAAGCTTTTGAAGTCCTTTATCTATATTCAATAATAGGTGTTCCAGCCGCCCCTTATTCCGTGGTCGGTGTCTCCACCGGTCATGCTCTTTTGCGTGTGCCCTTTTGTAAAACACATGGTAATACACCGGCAGAAGCGTTAGTGAAACTGCCAGAGAAACAAACAGGCCGATGGTAACGGCCATGGCCTGATCGTAGAATAAAGCTCCGGAAATGCCACTCAAAAATATCAGCGGGATAAACACAGCACAGGTCGTCAGTACCGAACTTAGCATGGGTCTGAATACTTCGTTGGTACCCCTAACGCATGCTTCAGCCAGCGGACTCCCCCTTTCGCGGTACTGCGCAATATTGTCAATGACGATAATAGAATTGTCTACCATCATGCCTACGGCTAATACCAGACCTGAAAGCGAAATAATATTGATAGAGATACCCGCCACATAAAAAAACAGCAACGAAATAACCAGTGATGCTGGAATGGTGATGCCTATCAGCAAAGGAGAACGTACATCTTTCAGGAAGAAGAACATGACCACAAAAGCCAGCAAACCGCCCCACAACAGACTTTGTGTGAGGTTGGAAATAGCAAAATCCAATAGTCTGGTCTGGTCGCGGGTAATGGTGAAGGCAATATCCGGATAATCCTGGCTGAATATTGCTGTCAGGTGATACAGTTTGTCTTTAAGTTCGCTCATCTGGGCATCACTTTGCTTGATGACTGCCATAGAGATCGCATCCTTTCCATCGGAGATCACCAGCCCGTTCCTTTTTTGCGGATGCTCTACCACGATGGCTATTTCCTTGAGTTGCAGCAGCCGGTCAGCCACTTTGAGGTAAATATTTTCCAGCTCCCGTTTATCACCCACAGAAGACGAAAAATGCACATTGTACTGATACTGCCCATCCCGAATGAGCAAGCTTCCCAACTCAATATTATTTTTCCTGATCACCTCTTCCAGCATTTCCGGCGTGATTTGTAGAGCACGTAGTTTTTCCTGGTCGGGTATGATGAGCAGTTCGGACTGTACCATGCCACTGATGTCTACCATTGCCACTTCCCGCAACTGCTCCAGGCGTTTGCGAATCACCAGTGTGGCAAAACGGCTCAACTCCACAAATTCTGCTGACACTGGAAAAAGAGAAGCGTTCTTCTGCTCAGAGGGTTTGCTTTCAGGCTGATCTACTGTTTGGACAAGCTGGGGTGCTTGCTCTTTTAAGGTAAGGTTCAGATAAAAAACAGGCACATCGGTAGCACTGGCCTTGATCACCTTGGGACGGGAAATTTCGCGGGGCAGGTAACTGATAGCCTGGTCTATCTTCTCGTTGACTTCAATGTAGGCAAAATCTATATCGGTGCCATACTCAAACGACAGGTGGATGACGCCGCTCTCGTCCCTGGTCTCGCTGCTCATATCTTTCAGATGGGCTACCTGGGCTAGTTGCCTGCGCAGCACCTGCACTACCGAGTTTTCCAGTTCGCGGGCAGAGGTATTTTTACTGCTTACCTGCACCGTTACTTCGGGAATGGCAATATCCGGCATCAGGGAAACCGGGATATAGGTAATCGCCAAAGCCCCCAATACCAGGATGGCAATGAAAGTCATGCTTACAGCAATAGGGCGATGGATAAGAAAAGTGATCACTTATGCAAATATTTCAGTACAACTTAACATATTATACAATACTTTATAGCTTATCTGAGTGGCTTTGTCATCCCGTTAGGGATCTTTACCACTATGAAGTAGCCATTCTACAATGATCACCGAGTGTGGCAAAGATTCCTTCGCTATTGCTACAGAATGACAACATTGCAAAACTTGATGCTACTATATTCATTGTGACATACCTCATAAACTCAGTATTCAGTCCTAGACTATTCAATCTTAACCTCACTCTCATGCGCTAAATTTAAATTCCCAGAAACAATCACCGTATCGCCAGCTTCTAAAGTACCGCCTTTTTCTGGGTTAGCCTGCACCGTGTAAGAGGTACTGTTTTCTAGCCCGGTCTGCACATATGTCCAGAAAGCTCTACCATTGACATATTTAAACAGCACTTCCTGGTTTTGCCTTAGTACCACAGCCGATTTAGGCACGACCAGTTGCTTAGGTACTTCTTTTTCAGCCAGCACTTTTACATTCATGCCTTCCATCAGGTCGCCGGTATTTTTCACCCTGGCTTTGACCATGATCAATCCATTTTCATCAATAACAGGGTTGATTTCCGATACATAGCCTTTGTATTCAGCAGAAAGCGAGTAGGGTAGTATGGTGACTTCATCCCTCAGGCTGATGTCTTCAATTTCCGACTCAATCAGATGAAACTCCACCTCAAACTCTGAATCATCGATGAGGGTACAAAAAGCTGCTCCCGGATCTACCTGCTCGTAGGCATTACTTTTCAGGTTGGCGATTTTACCGGAGAAGGGTGCTCTGAGAATGGTGGCTGTTAGTTCGTACTTAGCAGTACTCAGGTCTCTGACAGCGCCGATGTGACCGGAACGTATACGAGCCATTTTAAGAATATCTTTGGGAACCTTCGCCGTATCTTCCAGCGTGTAACGCCGGCCCAGCAGCACATCGGCCAGTTCGAGTTCGGCAGTACTTAAGGCCGTCTCTGCCTGCGCAAGCTTTTGTCGGTAGGAAAACTGGTCCAGCACAGCAATAGACTGATATGCCTTGACCCACTGACCATTTTTCACTTTGATCTTTTGCAGCTCGCCGCCCACCCGAAACCTCAGGTCGCTTTTGCGCAACGCTTTCAGCTTGCCATTGCTCATCAGTTCTTTGTTAAAGGTAGTTGATTCAAGCACCAACGTATCCACCAAATTTTCTTGCTCCACATAAGCCCGCTTTTCAATAGGCTGGTTTTCTGATTGGGAGGGGCTACAGGCATAAAACCTACTAATAATAAACAATAGTAGGATGCTTCTAACAGCGGAAATATCCTTGCCTATAATTAAATTCACTGAGAAGAAGGTTAAGTTGCCTTAATTGAATCATATTAATTTAGACAAATTTTTATAGAAAGTTATCCTACAGACCAGCATATCAAATGTTATAGATTGCTGAATGAAAACTCATAACACCTAGACCTTTAATTTACAAAACATTAGAATAGGATTGCTATTTTCCCCCTTCTTTTTAAGAAAATCTAATAATTTTTCATTAGTAAACTCAGTATCATTTTTTGATTTATTGATATGCTCTATAAGTTTATAAGGCTCAATAAACATAACTAACTGCTCATCATCTAAATGTATAATCTTTCCTGTAATACCATTGTCTATATCATTGATTAAATTAAGTTCACTGTAGTAGTTATATAATTTGGTGTGTTTATCATAAAAGATATAGTACTGAGCTAATTCCTTGAAGGATAAAAATTGCATTATTCTATATCCTTTATTTTCAAAGTATCCATTAATTCCCATAGAATACTTCTTCTCTTTTAAGATATTAATCCATTCTGAGAGTTCAAGAACAGCTTCATTTTGAATTAGTTTTTCAGGGATGTTATTTTCATTGAAATCGAGTTTTAAGATTGGAATTATCTTATAGTCCAAAATTTCATATAAGTAATTGTCCGGTGAATTTATGAAAAACAGCTTATCACCATATTTTACAAAATTTCTATTAGTTTCCATACTTAATCTTTCTAGACCAGGATTGAGTTCAAAAAAAGTCCTCTTAATGTTGAAAGCTGAGTCAGTAATAATAAGGTTGCTACTAATGCCTTCGTTACTTTGATTGCTTGTAAAAAGAAAGTAATTACCTGCTTTGTCTTTAGTAAAATTGTAAAACCAAAAGGGGATGCTTTTGGAATTTATAAAATGACCTTGAAAATCAAAACGGAATAACTTCCTTTTCATTGCATCAAATATTTCAACTTCTTTTTTGTTTAAATTAGGATAGAAAGCAACAGGACTACCAATTTCATTTGGCCCAAAGCCCATTTCTGCAATTTCAAAAGCTAATTTGCCATTGTATATATTGTAGGCAGAAAACCTTTTGACACCGTAGTTTTCCATAAGATAAAACAGACTGTCAGCAATTTGCATTTTATTACTTGCTGACACAAAGATATCTTTGCTGGTGTCTAGAGGAACATACCCTATTTCTGAGCATAACTTTGACAAAAATAGCTTATTATTTTGAGGGGCATTTGCGATTTTAAGAGTTTCAATAGGCTGTTTGTGATCTTTATGTCTAACACAGGAAACAACCAATAAAAATAGCACAAAATATTGATATACTTTCATTGTTAAAGATTTTATAGCTAAATAGTCCGACAGAACTATTTTACATAATTGTTTAAAGAACTATAACATCTGATAATTAGATAGTTACAATTCTTAACCTCAAACTGCCGGACTACTCAATAATTAGATTAGGTTGATTTAAAGCAATAGATAAAATAATTAAATCAATGCCCATAAACAAGTATGCTGGAGCAAATGAATTATTGATACAAAACCTATTTTTCCAATCAGCCCAAAAAATGTTAACCTTGTGTAGGTACGTGGCAAGTAATATTTTGAGCATACTCGCATTTTAGGAGGAGCGCTGATGCATCAAATCTCATAATCAAATTACTATAATTTCCATTTCCATCCTTACATGATAGAACGGGATTACCGTAATCACTTATCCAGATACAAGAAGATGTTGTTTGAGCTATGGCTTCTGTATACATATTGTTATTTCCAATACCATAATTATCAAATGCATATTGAAGATTAACGGACAATGCAAGCGCAAATACAAGCGCACCAGTTAAGATCATTAGTTTCTTTTTCATCTTAATCAAAGTTTAGTATTAATTTATATTTTAAAAAGTATGACAAATTATTACCTAATTTTTACCTGCCTTTAGCAGGCTACCAAAACTGAAGGAGTAAAATTTGCCATAGTTCCAAACATAATTCTATTCGTCGCTTGCTTAAGAAAAATGACATAACTTCACAGTTAATTAGTCTATTACTATACTACTGACTAGATCACGCAATTCTCTCTTTAATGTATCAGAATCCTTCCACACCTCTATACGCTTATGGGTATATATACCAAGACAAAAAAAGTATAGGAAAGCGACAGATACAAGTAGCTTCCAGTATTTAGCTCGCATGGCTATAGCCATATCAAAAAAGTAACCCCAGAGGCTTGTGCGTAGACTCATTTAGAGTAAATTTATTGATCTCAATCGTTTTTTCAACTGTCCCTTCTACAATACTTCGGGCCTGGTTGATATACAATGCAAAGTCATCACCCCAATTGTGCCCAGGCTGATGCACCATCAGGCTCATCACAAAGATTAACCCCATCGTGGCATACAGGATATAAGCTGGGGCTTTATGATGATATACACTTTGCATTTGCTGGTATTATATTTTTTGGTTGTGATAAATCCATTTTTCTCAACCGGAAGCGATGGCCCATTACATTAGCTACCTATTCTCTTTGTCATCCAGGAGGGACCCTGTTACGACTTGCTATAGTATTACGAATGTCACCATGCGCCAAGTAAATTTTATGCGCTTATAGATCTTCGCTCATAATTACGCTGACGCGCATTTGCAATGCGTGTCTATCTGCTATTGTCTACTGTTCCAGTTCATCATTGTATGCAGGTTTATGTTCAAATTCATTGCGCTCTTTGATCAAATCGCGCAATTCTTTTTTCAAGGTGTCTGAACTATACCAAACCATACTTCTCTGGCGGGTATATATGCCGAGACTCAATACATATATAGCAGCAATTCCTATCAATACCTTTCGGTGAAGTAGCTTTTGTGTATATGCTTTATCAAAGTAATAAGCCAGCAGAAAAAACACCCCAATAGAAGCCAGATAGACGTACCGGTCTGCAATGATGGCATACCTAGACAAAGGAATGATATGCAAAACCAAAGCAACGTGAATGATAAAAAAGGCAACACCAAAAAACACCCATTTCTTCTTCCAGAAACTCCATAGCGTTACTGCCAGTACTATAATAATGCAGGGATATAGCCAAAAATGAACAGGAACAGCCTTACCCATCTCATTGGGAAAAGGATACAGATAAGATAACTTCACAGGAAGTAACAGCTTGGTGAGGTACTCTATCAAGGAGTAACTACCAAAAAGCGCATTCTGATAAAAAGGATAAGAAGCTTCACCAGAAAGTATGCCTTCTCCATTATCTGCCTGGGAGAACATAGTGACGATACCAAAGAAAATTGATAGCCCGAAAAAGGGCACTTTCTCTAACCACACTTTTTTGTCATACAAGTTTCTTCGCAGCACATAATCTAGCAACACCAGGCACACAGGCAGAACAACGGCCTGCTCTTTAGCACCAAAAGAGAACAAAAACAACAAGGCTGTCCACCATAAAAATTTGACTTGTTTTGTCTCTATATATTTTAGATAAACCAGTAGGGCAGCAAGGTAAAAAAATGTATAAATGATATTTTTGGAAGCAGATACCCAGGCCACATCTTCCACCGTCATAGGGTGCACAGCCAAAAGCAGTGCAGTGATAAAAGCAACTCTTCTGATAGCGTTGAGGGAGAATGCTTGTGTGAGCGTGAGCAGTTTATGAATCACAAAATAGGCCAACAAGACGTTACCTATATGAATAAGCAAACTTCCCAGGTGAAACCAAAACGGATCGTACCCAAAAACAGCGTGTAGAAGGATATAGTAGTATTCATTGACCGGTGCATATTGCCCATTGTAGTACTCTGTGAGTACATTCCATAGATTCTGTGCTTTTAACCCTCGGCTGGTGTAATAGTTAATTGCTACCCATTGGTCATCCCAGAAAGTTTGAAACTCATGGAAGACAACTTGCCAGTAAGTCAATAAGCAAGCTGCGATGAGGGTTATTACCAGCACTAACTGAACCTTACTGCTTTGGCTTTTGGTAGCTGAAACCTTTGGTTGCTTATCCGTAGCAGATGTATGCTGGGGGTTTTCAATGGGCAGTGAATGGAGAGTTGGCATAGTGGAGTAGGAGATAGTGGTAAAATAGCGAAATCAATTATTTTATTTTTTGCTTTCTTCCTATTAAGAAATAAAGTACCGCACCTATGATCTGCACAAACAGTATGACTATTACCCAAATTAATTTGTTGTTTCCCTCAAATTCATGCGTCAATACATCAATCAGTGCAACAAATGTAGGAAGCCATACTACTAGACAATGATTGCATGCTTGCTTTTATAGAGGGGTAATTTAGTGATAAGGTTCTCGACAAGATAGGCGCAGAATTGAGCCAAGTTAGCACAAAAGGCGGTAACTTTATCTAAACCGTAACGGTTTTCTTATAAAAACCCAACTACTTTAAGCCAATCGATAAGGGTATCAAAATTGTCAGAGAAAAGTTCTAATTGAGCCACCTTATTTACTGGTTTGAGTTTGTTTAAAAGATTGATCACGAACGTCCTACAAGTAGCTAATATCTGAGTTATAGCTGTTTTTATAGTTCTTTGCTGGTCTTCCTTTAAGGTAACATCGCGAATATGATTGTTGACTTCTACCGTCCAGTGTCCTCTAATGGCATGTGCCAGTTCGAAGTCTGTGCTATTTTTCACTTTTTGATTTGAGATATAAAAGCAGGTTTCCTGATACTCACAGGCTTGCTTACAGTCGTAAACTAACCCGGTCTACCTTGACCAAGGTTTGAAAACCTGCATCTTTCCATCGCTGATCAAGGTATTTATTTTCAATACTATAAGTGTCATATTTCCTTTTTTCTACCCTTCCGTGCCCTTTCTCTACTTCATAACAAGAGCTATTGACGGGCAAAGCTTGACTTGATGCTTTCATATCAGTAAATAACTCCTGCTGGTTTTTTTTCAAGCCGTTCCACGGTGGCTAATGACATAAACCCCATGGCTTTTTTCTATTTGTCTTACCGTTTTGGGACATAGATGCAGGGCATCCATAGTTACTTTTTGGTTTTCTATGCTAGTCTCTGATAGCAATGATCGTACATACACTTTTTCGCTCTCTTTCTTACCACTATAGAATTTTTGTCCGAAAACCTCCCTGCTCATGTGAGAAACTGCTAATACAATGGCTTGTCCTCGTGTATCTCCTTTACAGATACTGCCCCGCATTTCTTTTCCATCAACGGCAAAACATGATTGTTGTTGAGCATCAAGTTTTATCCCTAAAAATAAGAATAACACCTCTTCAAACACCCTACATCTACTTTCTGCAAAAAAACAGGTAAATGAGAACGAGAAATAACCGGCATTAGCCCTAAGCCCAAAGATTCACTTAAGGCTTTGTTCTTGTTGACCATACTGCGATGGATGCTTGATAAATTGCCATCACGATTACGAAACAAGGCAAGAAGCAAACTTAAAAACACATACCGCAACTCGTGCCTTTTACCGCGATTGTCTCGCAAATCTAGGTTGCTATTTTAAAGTAAAGAATAAATAGTGTTAGTGTGACCAATGGTGAGTGTATGCATAATGGGTAGTTGATGTGGAAAATCAAAATTACCTTATTATGACATACCTCACTATATTTTTATAAGAAAGCTGTTTTTATCGTAGATAGACCCTATTTTATCTTTGTAATGCGTTTGATAAATTTTGTTATTGATGACAGTAACTCCTTCTCCAAAAACATCATTCGGCAACTTATGTTCATTGAATACCTTCCCATTGTTAAGCGCATATTTCTTTATTTTGGATTGTCCATCCAGTCCAGTGCCTTCGTACATGATGTCGTTTTCATAAAACAGCCCTTGGGTAAAGTCTGCTGTATCATGAGGATATTGCTGCATTACCTGATAAGAGAGAGCGGTAGGAGTAAGGTCAGAAAGCAATATAATCTTTGTCTTATAACTATGTGAAATGCCATTATTGCACCACATTTCGATCGTTATCTCATGCTCACCGAGTGAACAATTACTGGTGTGCAGCACATACGTAGTGGCAATGTCAGACTCAGCTAATAAAACAGCTTTACCATTTACAAAACAGTTGGTAGAATCAATGATTATGTCATCCTTATTAAGATCAAAGGCAACCAACACATCTTCGCCTATAGGATAAGTAGCACGATCAGCGGGATATAGCAATACAATAGAGTGTTGTTCTTCCTTACCATTGCAATTTGTTAAAGCTAAACTTGAAAACAATAGCAGAAAAGAAAGATATATTGACTCTTGCAAAAATCTATAAGCTAACATAACAGATTTGTAAGCCTAAATGGATTAAAAGTCTAGTTTGGGCTAAGATTGACAATCAAAGGGTTTGCAATCATTATCCTCAATGCTTCCTCTTTTGTAAAACCTGACTTGATCAAAGCATCATAATACTTCTTATCTAGTTTTGCAATGCGTTCCAACACGGTTGAAGTTTCATAGTATAGTAGTTTAATTTCAAATGCTTTTCGAATTGTAGAATTAAAAAAGGCATCAAATTCAGATGCTACGCTGTTGCTTTGAGTTTGCGATAAGGTATCGTGTTGACTATTACTTTCTTGAAGGTTCTGACTTTGAGCATACAATTGTGTGATTGATCCCATCATGATAAATATAGATATGATGATTGTGTTATACATAATTAAATTACTTTTTAGTAGGAATAGTTATTTCATTTATGATTTTTTGGCATGTAGCTTTAAAGCTTATATTAAGAAGAAGCCAAAGCAATTACCTATGAAGTTTTAATAACTATCTAAATCTACTTCATTTAATTCATAGACAAAATTTGTATCTTTAATATTTAATTTCAATGTATACAAATTGTTTCTATTGGATGTAAATAGACAATTATCACATCCTTCATTTAATTTAGCCCGAATAGCGTATTTCAATCTCATATTCCTGTCAAGAATGTAATATTTTTGATATCGTTTTGAAATGTCTTCAAACTTGAACCCATTCATCTTAACCTTGCCAACTTCTGCTTTAAGAACTATGTATTTTTCAGTACAAAATAAACCTGTAATCATGTCATTCCCATAGATATAAGAAAGACTTTTTTGCATGTTTGCTATAAGTTCACCAGGGTCCTCATCTACTTGCTCTACCCTGAATTCCTTATCTTTAATAGAATAGAGCGAGCTTGTAAAATTTTGAAGGTCAACCTTATATATAGCTAGTTTATCGGAACTGGCAAAAAACAGGTCATCTTTTGCGCGGACCAAACCTCCAGCACATGCATAGGTGTTTAATACTTTATGTTCGTTTGACTTTTTACCAAAAGTTTGAGAAACAAATTTGTCGGTATTTAGGTTGTATATTTCAACAATTGTTCCATCAAATCCTCCAGAATTGTAAAAACATATATAGTTTTCGTAAGGAATGAAGTACTTTACACCTTCTGAAAAATTGTTGTATTCTTTAATAGGCTTTCCTGATTTATCAAATACTAGTAATTTAAGCAATGACTCACACCAAATGTAAATTCTATTATTATCAGATTTTACAACTGATGGACTGATGTACTCAAATGGCCCTCTACCTTTACTTCCAACTTTTATAAGTTGAGTACCTTGTATACTGTAGATAATAACCTGTGCAAGTTCTGAATCCACTGCCACGAAAGTACTATCATCCATAAAAGCAAAACATTTAATTTTGCCAATACTACTTATGTTTTCTTTTAATTCAGAAATTTTGCGGAGATTCAAACCTGTTTCCAAGTTTATTTCTTTATGTAGTTTTATAAGGTGGGTTTCTGGCTCGGTACTACATGAAGAAATTGCAAGATAAATTACTAAAAGAATCAATATGTTTTTCATAAAATATTAGAATCATACAGGAGTCTTATCAACTGACTCCTGTGCAGTTGTGTCTTTAAAATATTTACCCGGCTATACAAAGAGGGCATTGATATGTACCTCCGGTCGTACATTTAACTGTTATACCTGTGCTAGTACCAACTGAACCTTCATATGTAACTACCCAAATCAAATCACAGGTATTGGCTTCTCCACCACCTCCGGAACTTCCACCACCACCACTCGAGTTAGATTGTGCTAATACCTCTAAAAGAGCTAGGTTGCCATCCATGCCATAATCATTAAAGGCATAATTCAAATTGAGAGCCATAGCGAAGGCGAACACTGCTACGCCTGTGAAAATTTTGATCTTGTTTTTCATAAGATTGGAAATTTAAATGGTGAAAAAAGTTAAATTGATATGCTGCAAGTTAAATTTACTGCAACTACAGTCCTAATTTTTCATCTCATATTGAGTATTTGGCATGTTTAGCCATGAATCCATAGGGTCTTGCCAGGAATCGGCCACCTTTCTATTATCTGTATTGTGTATTTCTTTTATTAATATCCTAACCTTTCATTAAATTATAACGCCAGATAGTATCCAAGTTATCTTCCACTGTCTCATTGCTCGACTTATTATATTTTTGCTCCAGGTGTGTTAATATAACCTTGAGTTTAACAGTATATGGAATTCCTATCTCTCCTGTTAAATAAATCAATTTCTTTTTTTTGTTAATCGATTTAACATGATCTATGTTAATAATATACGACTGACTTACTTTAAGGAAGTACGCTGGATATAGGTCTGCATAAAGAGCCGCTAATGTTTTGCAGACCATGATGCCTTTATCGATGTTTAAATATATAGTGGCATAATTACATTGAGAATTACAAAAAAGTATATCCTCCTGATTCAAAAACAGGATTTCATCTTTGGTGTTGACGAGAAGTGGTTGGCAGTTTGGCATCATCAGGCATGGTTGTTTGTAGAACAAGTACAATTGTCATATAGTAAACAGCAGATTATTATATTTCCTCTAGTAAAAAATAAGGAGTGCGATTGTAAAAATTTATTGTTCTCAATTACATAAAACTTTTTCTGAATTTCCAATTTTTTTTCATTTATTTTGCAAATTCGTTAATACCAATCTTTCATAGCTATTTAATATTAATAAATTGCACCTATAAAAATACAATTCTTACCTATCTTATCATTCATCAACAAACTTCACACTATGTATGACTATCTTATTGTAGGAGCAGGTTTTGCTGGTAGTACCCTGGCTGAAAGATTAGCCAGTCAAACCAACAAGAAAGTATTACTCATAGATAAGAGAGCGCATGTAGGGGGCAATGCATATGATTATTACAACGATGCTGGCATTTTGGTGCATCAATATGGACCGCATATTTTTCATACCAACTCGCCTGATGTATTTGCCTATTTGTCGCAATTTACCCGGTGGAGGCCCTATAAACATAAGGTGCTGGCTTCTGTAGACCAGCAACTGGTGCCTATTCCTATCAATTTAACTACTGTTAATAAGTTATATAGGCTTAACCTTAATGCTGAGGAACTAGCACAGTACTTTGATAATGTCAGAGAACACATACCTGCTATCCGTACTTCAGAAGTTCAGAAGATGTGGTGGTGAGCCAAGTAAGATGGGACTTATATGAAAAATTCTTCAAAGGATACACTAAGAAACAGTGGGGGGTGTACCCTTCCGAACTGGATAAATCCGTCACTTCCCGGATTCCTACCCGTACCAATACAGACGATCATTACTTCAAAGACACGTACCAGTATATGCCTCTGCATGGTTATACCAAAATGTTCGAGAAGATGCTTTCTAATGATAAGATAGACCTTTTGCTAAACACAAATTATAAAGCTGTTAAAGACAAAATTCCTCACAAGCATCTGATCTATACCGGACCTGTGGATGAATATTTTAATTACTGCTTTGGCAAACTCCCTTACCGTTCTTTAAAATTTGAACACAAAACCTTGCCTAAAGATCAGTTTCAGCCGGTAGCGGTAGTTAACTACCCTAATGAACATGCTTATACCCGTATCACAGAATACAAGCATATCACCGGGCAGCAATGTCATAAGACCAGTATTACTTACGAGTACCCCTGTGCAACAGGTGATCCTTATTATCCAGTGCCCAGGGCCGAGAATGCAAAGCTTTATGCTCGATACAAGGCACTGGCTGAGACCTTGCCTGATATCCATTTTGTAGGAAGGCTTGGCACTTATCGTTATTACAATATGGATCAGGTGGTAGCACAGGCACTTACGCTAAGCAAAAAACTGATCAAATGCTCGATTCTTTAATAAAAAGCCATGTACCTTTTTTGCTGAAAGTGAAGATTATAATAAGCCGCCTTATCAAAACGCTCATTTCAGCACATCCTACAACAGCAGATATGGCATCACCATCAGACCGCTGATATGAAAAACACTTGCTCAATTACTATCAGATGTGCCAGAGAGCCTTACCAAATAGCCCGTAAGATTGCTTGCTAAGGTAGGTGGCATTGCTATCTCAGGGTGCCTGCCATTACTATCTTAGGGTGCCGGACACTGCTTGTCAGCATACCTGGCATTGCTTGTTGAGGTACCTGGCATTACTATCTCCGGGCATTGGGATTGCTTGTCAAGGTGCCTAACATTGCTTGCTACGGTACCTAGCATTACTATGAGAATGCCATTGCTACGCTTTATTCTTGGCTTCAGTTGCAAACTGAAGCCAGTGATGGTTGCAAACTGAAGCCAGTGATGGTTGCAAACTGAAGCCAGTGATGGTTGCAAACTGAAGCCAGTGATGGAACGTGATAGTTTAGTTTCAGTCACAGACTGAAACCAGAGCAAGCGAAATGAAGCCATGAGTAATGGTAATTTGGTGAACACGAGGGTTGTTTATGGCAGTTCTCCGATTGTCATCCAGGAAGGATCGCAGAGGGAATGCTATTGCTACGCTCTATTCTTAGCTTCAGTTGCAAACTGAAGCCAGTGATTTGTGTTAGTTTTGAGCATTAAAAAATCTATGTCATTGGTAGGGAACTTGTTGTAAAATGCTACAAAGTATAGAGATACGACAGGTTTACAATAAAAAAGCCCGGCTTTGTGGGCCAGGCTTTGTTTGGGACAAACGTTTTAAAACTAACACTATCTGCTTATACTACCTGCAAGGTAGCAAAATGTTCGGTGGTATAGAGCTTGCCGTTGATCTTGGCTTTTACCTTTAATGCATAGTCTCCGGCAGGTAGGGCAGGCACCACGATAGATAACTTAGAAGGGTTATTATCTATAAATACGCTTACTTTAGTGTCTTTATTGTTGCTCAACCTGGTAAAGTATACGCCTTGCTCATCATCAGCCTGGTCTACCCGCAGGTTGAAGCCGAAGATTTTGGCAGGTAGCCCGGGAGTGATGACTGCATCGTTTTGATCAGTAGTAATATCAAAGAAGGTATTGATCTGGGGCAGATTCTTGTCCTGCTGTATCTTTATCGGTTCAATGATGTCGGAGACTACCTCTAACTCACCTCTGGGGCTTATGTTAATATTAATACCATGCCTGCTACGATCAAAGGTATCATTCATGTCTATGAATACACCAGATACTGTAGGAGTGATGGTGAAGATGGTCGTCTGTATTTTATCTCCTTCTTTCAGAAACATCTTGATGGCTTCCATAAACTCATCCAGTACTGCTACGATCTGCGAACGGGTGACTCCCACATTCCGATAGTTGATCAGATCGATGATCTGTTTCATGGTGATGGTTTTGTCGT
This sequence comes from Cyclobacteriaceae bacterium, assembly GCA_958296015.1. Taxonomy (GTDB): domain Bacteria; phylum Bacteroidota; class Bacteroidia; order Cytophagales; family Cyclobacteriaceae; genus JAJNNC01. Next base: position 95,792 of record CATQIH010000035.1, on the reverse strand, counting down.
GCTTAGATACTGCCCGGCAGTCGGTAGGGTTCGGAGTCAGTGCGTTGTCTACTAAAAAGTATTTCAGTGCCATAAGTACGTTGATTTTGGGTACACAATTATTTGATGCTTCAAAAGTAGGAGTCGGTATTGCGTTGATCAACTACGTTGTAAAGGTACTCTTACGCATGTAAGATATTTAGCCTGATTGAATCATCCGGGAACATCACCATTTGAATTGCGCGGTACAAAGAAACTGAAGGAACTACTAACTTAGTCATCCCGTTAGGGATCTTATCGACATAGCCAATCGGCTACAGTCGGCACTGCGGCTGCATCCACAGCGGCTGCATCGGTAAGATCCCTCCACTGCGTTACGGCCAGACGCGGTCGGCCAGACGCGGTCGCTTTCTCAATTCTGGCTTCAGTTTGCAACTGAAGCCTTCACATAAAGACAAGGCTAAGACTGCGCGTTCCGAATTATGCCTATCATAGAGAAATACGAGTACTCATTTCTCCTCTCTGATCCGCTGTAGCATATAAAACAGCGTGGCTACATGCGTGGCGTGTACGATTTTGTTACTTTTTAGTAGCTGAACCACTTCTTCCAACGGCATCACAACCACTTCAATATCCTCGGTATGGTCTAGTTGCTGTGCAGATGCCTTTTTGGCGTTTATTGCCAGATAAGATACAGATAGGTTGGTCATGCTGGACGGATTGGGCGATATTCTGGCCAGTTCTTCAAAGCTTTCTGCCGTATAGCCGGTTTCTTCCAGCAACTCCCGCCGGGCAGCCGTAGCATACGATTCGCCCGGATCAACGATGCCGCCAGGCAATTCTAGTACTGTTTTGCCATAGGCATGGCGGTACTGCCGTACCATCACAATCTCTTGCTGCTCAGTGATGGCCACTACATTTACAAAGTCGGGGTACTCTAGCACATAGTAAGGCTCTACGATCCTGCCATTGGGCATCTTGCAGACATCTGCCCGAAGGCTGATCCAACGGTCTTTGAGCAGGTATTTTTGAGAAACTGTTTCCCAATCTAAGGTATCCTTCACCTATTGCTTCGTTTTAGCAAAGTACTTATAAAACAAAATGATTGTCTCTATGCCTTTCAGGAAATTGAAGATGCCGTAGCTTTCGTTAGGCGAGTGGATGGCATCTTCGTGCAGACCAAAACCCATCAGCACAGAATCCAGTCCCAGCTCTTTCTGAAACAGCGATACAATAGGAATACTGCCGCCCTCGCGGGTGAGGAATGGTTGCTTGCCCCAGGCTTCCTCAAAAGCCTGACTGGCTGCCCGGATAGCCTCCGAATCTGTAGGCACTACGGCTGGCTGCCCGCCATGATGCGAGGTGACTTTGACCGTCACCGTATCTGGCGCAATGGCTTGTATGTGTTTGATGAAAAGCTCATCTATCTCCTTATGGTACTGGTCTGGTACCAGGCGCATGGATATTTTTGCATGGGCTTTGGAGGGCAGCACCGTCTTGGCACCTTCTCCCGTATAACCGCCCCAGATGCCATTCACATCCAAAGTAGGGCGGATGCCGATGCGCTCAGCTGTGGTGTATCCGCTCTCACCGGCTACTTCTTTGATGTTGAGGCTCTTTTTGTATTTTTCCTCATCGTACGGTGGGCGATTCACCTCTTTGCGTTGCGCATCCGTGAGTTCCACCACTTTGTCGTAAAAGCCAGGAATGGTAATTCTTCCCTGATCATCTTTGAGCGAAGCGATCATCTTGCACAGCACGTTGATCGGATTGGCTACCGCACCGCCATACATACCTGAGTGCAGATCGCGGTTAGGTCCGGTTACTTCCACCTCCATATAGCTCAGCCCACGAAGCCCTACGGTGATGGAGGGGTTCTCGTTGTCGATAATGTCTGTATCAGAGATCAGCACGACATCGGCTGACAGCTTTTCTTTGTTGTCTCTGACAAAATCACCCAGATGATCGGAGCCTATTTCTTCTTCTCCTTCGATCATCATTTTGATGTTGCAGGTAAGCGTGCCTTCTGCCAGCATAGTCTCCAGGGCTTTTACGTGCATGTATACTTGCCCTTTATCGTCACAGGCACCACGGGCATAGATCTTGCCGCCCCTGATTTGCGGGTCAAAAGGCGGAGTTTCCCATAGCTCATACGGATCGGCCGGCTGCACATCGTAGTGCCCGTATACCAGCACGGTAGGTAGCTTCGGGTCAATGATCTTTTCGGCATAGACGATAGGATGGCCTGCCGTCTGACAGATTTCGGCGTGGTCAACGCCTACAGCCTCCAGCTTTTGCCTGAGATACTCTGCTGCTTTAAGGATATCTCCTTTGAATTTCTTATCTGTACTGACCGAAGGTATCTTCAGAAGCTCCAACAGCTCTTCAACAAAGCGGTCCTGGTTTTTAGTAATATATGGATTGTTAGTGGGTGTGTTCATGTGGTGTGTATATTTATATATTGTATCAAGAACTTTTCTTTGCCCAAAGATACGTACGATTTTCGTTTCCCTTAAATAACCGGATGATGTTCTTTTTGTGTGTGATGGCAAGCACCACAAACATGGTGAATCCAAAGCCAATGAGCAGAGGTTCGTCTGTTTTAAACGGCGGAAACAACAGCAGCAACGGAAAAGCAAGTGAAGCCAGCAGCGAACTCAGTGATACGTACTTTGAGATGGACAGTATGATGACAAACAACACAATGCACGTCAGTGCCAACAATGGTTGTATGGAAATGACCAGCCCCAGCAACGTTGCCACGCCCTTTCCTCCTTTGAAGTTGGTGAACACAGGAAACACATGGCCTATCACAGCTACAATGCCAAGCAATAGCTTATATTCTACTATATGACCGGCACTGATGGCTCCCAGAGCTAATAGTGCAAAGGCCAGCATGGTGGCTGCAATGCCTTTTAAGATATCGATGAGCAGTACAACAGTGCCTGCCTTTTTCCCCAGCACTCTGAAGGTATTGGTAGCACCGGCATTGCCACTTCCATGCTGGCGAACGTCTACATGATAAAAGCGCAGCCCGTACCACACGGCTGTAGGGATGGAACCCAGTAAGTAGGCAATGATAATAGCAGGAACAAGCAGAAAGGTGTTCATAGAAAGTTAACTTAGCTCAAATGCTAAAGTTTAGCATGATTTACGAGATATACAAAATAAGAGAAGGTATATAGGATGCAGATGGCTGTTAAAATAGCAAGCACCAAATGTCAAAATACAAATAATAAAGGAACCCTCAATGACCAAAGCCTCAAACCATTTGGAGCTTGGGCTTTGGTATGTGTTCATTATTTGATTTTTGTTTTTTGCTATTTGATCATTATACCCAGGCGTATATCCAATGCTGTCAACTTAAGAAAAATCAATCGCTTGGCTCCAGCCAAGTGATCACTATTTTTGAGGCTTCCAGCCTCAGAAGGCAGGATGCCTTCTCATAGTCGTCACTCGCGGGACGCGAGCGACTGGCAACGAATCCTTAAGTTGACGGCATTGGGCGTATATCAGGTATGGCAACTATTTAAAACCCATCACGTTCAGCTTCCTTGTCCGCAGGAGTGGCTTTTTCTTCGCCTGCAATCACTGCCGGTGCAATGTCCAGGTTGTAGGGTTCATCTATGCCCAGGTACGTTTTGCGGAAGCGATTGACATAGTTGAGCGTCTCGGCTATATCGCTTAGATAGAAAGCAAAATCGCCGGGCTTGGCCTTGTTGATATTGGATTTGCTGCCAATTACATCGCAGAACTTTTCGTTGTAAGCCCAGATACCCATGCGGCTGTTCTGATACGTGAAATAGTACCACGAATCTGCCGTAGCCTGCATAAAAATGTTCAGCATGGTGCCTTCTTCTGTAGGTTTGATTTCCAAAAACCCATTCAGCGCACCATTGACATCCGTTTCTGATACATTGGAGATGCCCAGCGGCGTGGTGCTGTACCAGGCTTTATGCTCATCTGACCATTGCAGGGTCACATCTGAGATCACCAGGGTCTTGACCAGCTCTTTCGACACAGAAGCCAGCGGCGTATAGTCGGTCACTGAGCTTTTGTCATAAGCTTTGGCAGCTACGTCTCCTACAATTTCAGCAAGTTTGTAGAGCAACCGGCTTCGGTCGTTGCTGGCAGCAGGCGCGCCCGATTTGTTCATGGCCTGGTCTAGGTCTGCGCCCATCAGATCAACCGCTTGTTGAGGCAAATCTATGTTCAGAGCCATAAAAGCATCAAAGGTGAATTCGTTTTTCTCCAGATTACCTTTGCCCAGAACGGCAGTTCTCACAGACAATCCTTTTTCTGCCTCAGGCAAAAAGCTGACGGGTCCTTCTATGCCAATAGTCTGTGTGTTCTCGTTGTACGTAAATACCTTGCCTGACAACGCATCTGCCTTATACTTTTTCGGATCGCGAATAGCATATTCCTGCTTATCTTCATCGTATGACAGCAGCCCCGAAGGTTTAAAAATATCCATATCATCTGGCGAACGCCGCTGTGTTACAAAGGTAGTATACAGCGAATTGTCTGCACTGCTCAGGTGCAGGCCGGCTACCAGCGGCTCTCCCTGGTCGGTAACGCTTTGCTCAAAATTGAATTCCAGCTTTTTCTGCCCGGCTTCGCTTTGGTAGCTGATCCAGGTATCGTAGTTCGGAATCTTTTTGAAGTCCAGTTTCACTTCTCCATCCAGTTCCAGAGCCTCTTTCTGTGCTTCCATATTTACTTTTCCGCGGTACAACATCCCCGGTGAAATAATAATATTCTGCGATTCCTGTACTTCTCCCTGCGCTATGGTATGTTTCACCAGTTTCTTCTTTTTGCCTTCCTGCATTTCTTCCTGATGAAAGTCTGTCATTTCAATAGCAAAAGTATCGGCAGCCGACACCAGTTCATACGTAGCTTTTCCTTTGAACTCATTGCGCGAAAGCACATCAATGGTTCCATTGTAGAGTTTATGGTACTCATTAACAGTATCAATAACCAAAGAAGCATTCTTGAACGTCTCGAAGGTTGCATTCTCCAATATCTGCACCTTGTTGTTTTCAGGGGTAATCTTGGCATCCGCTACCTGAATATAGGGCACACCGGATACGTCCAGTTGCAGCAGTGGAATGCGGTAAATAGCTTCTTCTGCATTAAACACCAGCGAGTCGAGTTCTTTGCGGGTAGCATAGAAGTAAGAGTTTGAGATGTCTACATCTTTAGGCTTGCTCATCTTGACGGTTTCATCCTTCAAATCCCAGATAGCCTCCGTGATGGATGTTTTGAACTGTGCATACGGAAACTCTATAGCCGCTACACCTTCTACTTCAGGACTGATCTTGCCCGTGTTTTTCTGCAAATCAAAATCCAACAGTACGTCATTACCTGCAAGCACAGGTTTATCAGGATTGGAAGATTTGATATCAAAGTCTGCATGGCGGGCAGCGTATTGGTATTGCTTGAAAGACATATCTTTGGAAATAGCTTCAGAACCCTGTGCCAGAAGCTTGCCCCCACCCAGCAGACCTTTGCTGGTCAGCACCAGTTCACCATCCAGAGAAACTGCCTGATCGTATAGCTGAAACGGTTTGTCTTTTTTGTTGGTCAGGTACATACTATCCAGTTGGGGCATCCACCTGATGTCATAGTTTTCTGTATGTGCCTGTGGAAAACTCGTCTGCGCTAATGCTCCCGCCTGCATATCAAACAAGTCTCCTTTGGCTATGACAGAATCAGGATACAAAATAAAGTCCTGCGACGACAAGGTGGATGTCAGGTGGTGGATAGTACCGTTTGCCCGCAGGCCGTTAGCATCCAGCCGCAGTTGGTTGCTGAGTGTAGCCGTACCATTGTATAAGGCATATCCGGCTTCCGGTATTTTATGCTCAAAACCCATAGAGTTATCAGGCATAATTCTTAGGGTTTCGTCTATTGGAGGAAGAATGTCGCTGTATAAGGTTCCTTTAAAACTAATAACCGAGTTGTCAATGTTATTAAGGCTATCCATAGCAAATGGAGGAATAGCAAAATACGTTGATTTATCATAGGCTCCATCCAGCACATTCTTGCCATTAAAATACACAATAGCACCATCTGTTGCATTGAATTTGGGATACTGCGGTATAATCTGTCGAGCAGATTTGTTATCTGGCATATTGATATACAGAGTACCGGATGTTTTCTTGACACTCACAGAGGCGACATCAGCATTTTCTTCGGCTTCAGCACTTTGCAGGGTATTATCTACTTTTTTCCGATTGCCTTTTTCATCCGCTATATAAAAGCTAATAGAATCAATAATAGGCAGGTTGACCAGGAAACTGTCATAATTGAAGGTAAAGTTCTTCCCTACAAACTCAAGGTTACCCGAATACAAGGTTCCATCAAACTTAAAGTTACGGTTGCCCAACAGTATGACTTCTTTGTCTTTAGGCTTGATATATACGTTGAGGGTATTGCTGATATAGAATCTATCGATGCCACGCAGTGTGATTTCTTTGTCGCTAAGCCTGAGTGTAGCATTGGGTAGTTTGGCTTCTATAGAAGGAAGCATGATATCATCATGGTCCACACGCTTTGCTTTGGAAAGCACATACAGATAAGCTCTTCGCCTGAGCGTCACCTGCCCGGTCTGGCTATCATAGTCTACAAAGCCACGGCCCATCAGGTCTTGCATAGCTGTTCTCACTACCTTCTCATTCTGGCCGTTACTTTTTGCCAGATCATCTGCATAGAAAGTGGATGTATTGTTTTTTCTGGCATATCCTACGGCCATGATCAATGGATGGAAATTGTACATCTTGGCCAGATTATCAAAAGAACTTTCATTGAAATAATCATGAGACTCAAACACTACCGGCACCTTGTCGCGTGCAGCCAGCGTAGCAATGTTGATACTGTCTGTCCTTAGATCCCAGCGCATTACGTCCGCTGTAATATCCATGTTGACATATGAAGCTGTAAAAGGCGTGTTTTTGAGGGCACCATCCCCTAATAATACCGTAAGCCTTGCTGAATCCAGTATATACTTCAATTCTACTGCCGGATGATAGATAGAATCACCCCGTTGGTAGATAGTAATAGAAGCCTGCTTGCTGGTAATGAGTGAGTCGCCAATATTGAACCTGCCGGAAACAGCCTTGAATTTCTTGTGTTTCTGGTCTTTCACCTCAACAGTGGCATTGTCTTCCAGCAGCGAAGAACTGCTGATCTGCCTGCCTTCGAGGGAAAATCCACCCAGGTAAGCCACAGTATTAGGATTGGCTGCGCTGCTATTGAAGATATGTACCTTGATATTGTTATCATAAGACTTAAACCTGGGATAATGCACATCTTTGAGGCTTGCATGTCGCTGGCTGGCAAACTGAAACATACCTTTTACAGGCTTATCAATCTTACCCTTGTAAGTCATCAGCCCGTTTTCAGCACTGAGTTTGGGTGTTCTGATATCGAAATTATATTTATTCAATGTATAAAAGACAGAATCGGCACTAAGCCCGGCCATCTGCCAGTTAAATTTCCCTTCTTCTCCTACAAAAGCGTAGGTTGTCAGAATCAAATCACCTTTGGTATTGACCAGGCTAGCCGAATCAAAAGGAGTAATGAACGCCAGGTTGGCCTTGTTGAAATGAAGTAGCGGACCTTCCAATACAGGCTGCTCTGGGTCTTCCACGATGTATTCTAGTATTTTCTTTTCTTCTGCTTTTTCTTCCGGAGTTTCGGTTGCTGTGGTATCGCCCCAGCCGCTGTTCCAATCTTCGTCTTCTGGCAGGGCATCCCAGGCAGTCGTCTGGTCAGTAGATTGCTGGTCGGGGTCACCCCACACATCTTCCTGACTTTGCGCTGATTCTTCTGCTGGTGCTGCTTCAATTACGTCTTTTGGAGGATCTACGAACGAAAAGGAAAAGTCTTTGCTGTCTACATATACCTTATTGTAATTCGCATAGTAAAGTGCCTGATATTTTAGAAACTGCTTGAGCGTGCCAATCGCGTTTCCGTATTGTCTTCTGTCGTAGTGCTGTACGGTTTTGAGCAACATACCCAGCAGATCGGTCATTTGCTTCTGCGAAAGCTTTGCTGAATCTACGGCATAGACGAGCGTTTCGTAATAATCTGCCAGGTAAGGTACTGTATTATAGTTCTTCTTTTGCATCACCGCAGAGGCTGCCATCAGTGTATCCTGCTGCGCTTTTGAGAAAGAGGTGCCATACCAGATACCGGCAAACTGCCTGCCCGCCTTGGCGTAGGTGCTGTCGTTGGTCTTTTGCAGCATGTTGCTCACTGCATCACCATATGCCTTGATACTATCGGAAAGTTGATAGTGCTGGGCCATGGAGATATGACTCAACGTAATGAAAATCAATACTATATAAACTGTTCTTTGAGTAATAGCCATACCACTTACCTGTTTACTGCATAACGCTTTTTGGCGCGAAAAATTTATCTATAAACAAAAATATATCCTGATGTGGTAGTCAGGATATATCGCATCTGTAAGATTTTGGCTGCTGTGGCAGATAATTGGAGCTATTACAACTTTCGGGATGCTACTTGTGAAACAGCATGGCTACCCAGTCGTCTCTTTCTTTTTTGCCTTCAAACATAAAATGCTGCTTTTCGGCCTCCTGCCGGATCAGAGCCGCGTCGTGTTTATAAAAGCCGCTGAGCAGCAGCAGTCCGCCTTTTTTAACATGATTTGCATACAGGTGCATCTCTTCCAGCAGCACATTGCGGTTGATGTTGGCCAGCATAATATCAAACGTGGCTGTACTTTCCACATCACTGATCGTACCTAGAAAGAACACAATGTTAGTGCACTGATTCAGTTCAAAGTTTTCGCGGCTGTTATCGATAGACCATTCGTTATTATCAAAGGCAAGAATGGAGTCTGCGCCTCTTTTAGCAGCCATCACCGATAAAATACCCGTGCCACATCCGGCATCGAGCACACGTTTGTCCTGTTGGTCTATCTCCAGTTGCCATTGCAGCATCAGGTAGGTGGTAGCATGGTGGCCTGTCCCGAACGACATTTTAGGGTTGATGATAATCTCATATGGATAAGTTTTATCTATCTGGTGAAAATCTGCCCGCACTAGGCAGGCATCTTCTACCACGATAGGCTCAAAATGCGTTTCCCACTCCACATTCCAGTTCTTTTCCTCCAGCTTCTGTAAGGTATAGCTTACCTCTGCTTCTCCTTTGTATTGGCTGATCGTACGCTTCAGTATGTTTTCATCAAATTGATCTTCTGCCATATAAGCTTCAAAGCCTTCGTCGTTTTCCCAGAAAGAATCATATCCTTCGCCTGACAGTGCCGCAATCAGGATGTCGCTACTACCGGCAGGACATGTGATAGCGACGGTGATATATTTTTTTGCCATTTACCTGGAACTTTGGAAGGCCTTGGCGATGTCTACAAAATCACGAGATTTCAATGAGGCACCACCTACCAGGCCACCATCCACATCCATGCACGAAAACAGTTCTTCTGCATTGTCGGGTTTTACACTGCCACCATAGAGAATAGCAGTATTGTTGGCAATATCTTCGCCATATTTTTCAGTAATTTGCTTGCGAATGGTCGCGTGCATTTCCTGCGCCTGGTCTGTAGAGGCTGTCTTGCCTGTACCAATTGCCCAGATAGGTTCGTAGGCAACAACGATCTTTGAGAAGGCCTCCGGCGACAGGTGAAACAGGCCTGCCTGAATCTGCTTTCCTACATAATCTTCCTGGGTGTTTTGTTCCCTGATCTGCAAAGGTTCGCCACAGCAAAAGATGGGTGTAAGGCTGTGTTCCAAAGCTATGTTGATCTTTTTAGCCAGCAACTCATTGCTTTCTCCAAATAGTTCCCGTCTTTCGCTGTGGCCCAGTATCACATATTGTACACCAATAGCGGTGAGCATGGGTGCTGCAATTTCACCAGTGTACGCGCCTGATGCATGCTCATTGCAATTTTGCGCTCCCAGGCTGATGTGCTTATTCTCCTTCACTATGCCTTTTAAGGCAGTAAGGTATACGAAAGGAGGGCAAAGCACGATCTTCACATCATCTCTGAGTTCGTCTCCTACCATATTGACTATTTCTGAGGTCAGTGCCTGTCCATCTTCCATATTCTTATTCATTTTCCAGTTGCCTGCTACAATTTTTTGTCTCATAATTCGCTGTATGTTTGATTAAATTTGTTGACTCGTTGCAAAGGTAAAGCATACGGGTCTTAGTTGTTGGATTTGTGCCTCCTTTTTGCAACCCAACCATTCCTTCGTAAATTTAGCACTTCCCAAACCAGCCCTACCATGCAGATAGATATCATCACTTGTTTACCCTCTTTGATCGAAAGCCCATTTTCTCATTCCATTCTGAAAAGGGCACAGGATAAAGACCTGGTGAAAGTACATATTCACGATTTGCGTGATTATGCCACCAAAAAGCACCGCCAGGTAGACGACTATGCTTATGGGGGCGGAGCCGGTATGGTGCTGATGATAGAACCTATTGCCCGGTGTATTGAGCATCTGAAAAGCCACCGACAGTACGACGAGGTAATTTATATGAGTCCTGATGGCACGTTGCTCAACCAAAATCTGGCGAATGGCCTGTCGCTGCTGAAAAATATGATCATCCTTTGTGGTCATTATAAAGGCATAGATGAAAGAGTGCGCGAGCATTTTGTGACCAGAGAAATCAGCATCGGCAATTATGTACTGTCGGGTGGAGAGCTGGCAGCCGCTGTGTTGGCCGATACTGTCATTCGCCTGCTGCCTGGTGTGCTCTCTGACGAAACTTCTGCGCTTTCCGACTCTTTTCAAGACGATCTGATTGCTCCTCCGGTGTATACCCGGCCAGCAGATTTTCAGGGCTTTAAAGTGCCCGATGTGTTGCTATCTGGTCATGAAGCTAATATTGATACCTGGAGACACGAACAGTCACTGCTCCGTACACAGCAAAGAAGGCCCGAACTGCTGGAGTGAAGTATTATGAAGCGATGATCAGGTTGGTCTTTTTTGCTATTATGATCGCAGTTCACTATTTAGTCATTAGCACGCTATAAATATTTATTTGTATTTTTAAGATATTATGTATAATTTTACTAATGTGAGTGAGAAACTTGCTTATGTGAGATTTATGGACATTTTGCATTTAAAATTTGTAAAAAGCGTGATATCCTAAATTTTATTAATAACTTATTGCACTAATGACCGTAAATACCTAATGCTGATCCGATTTTTGAGAATATTATCAAGAAAAACATTTTATTCTTGCAAGTGTTTCTTAGTCAGTATAAGATAACTGGTAATTTTAGTGGCTTATTACATTGTAATATGTTTAACTTTATATAAATAATAGTGAAAACTACTAACATACATATAAAAAATTGGCGTTTTCTTTGCATCTCGTTTTTTGCTACATCTCTTATATTATTCTCCTGTACAAAGAAAGACTATTCAACAGCGAAGACACCCATCTATACGTTGCCTGAAACAGAGCCTGTTGCCTTTGATCTAGATCAGATTCGTGAAAGGGGACGTATCACTGCTATTCTTAACAATAGCTCTACCGGTTACTTTATTTACCGTGGTCAGCCTATGGGCTATGAGTATGAACTACTTACCCGAATGGCTGATGCGCTGGGGCTGAAGCTAGATATCGTGCTTGCCAGCAATGTCAATGAAGCTATTACACTATTGAATGAAGGAAAAGGAGATATGATAGCCTCCAATATGGCCGTCACCACATCCAAGCAAGACTATGTGGCCTTTACAGAACACCACAATGAAGTAAGGCAGGTACTGGTGCAGCGCAAGCCTGCCAATTGGCGGAGTATGAAGCACCATGAAATTGAAAATGTACTGATCAGAAAACCCCTTGATCTGGAAGGAAAAGAAATTCATGTACAGCAGAACACGGCTTTTGCCTCACGACTAAGCAACTTGCAAGAAGAAATAGGAGGGAAGATAAAAATCAAAGAACATAACGAAGGGTTAGACACCGAGGCAATGATCAGACAGGTAGCAGACGGAACTATTGATTACACAGTAGCAGATGAAGATGTGGCCCTTGTGAATGCTACTTGTTATCCTATCCTGGATGTCAAAACAGCGATTAGCTTTCCACAGAAGATTGCCTGGGCTACGCGCAAAAACTCTCCGCAACTGCTGGAATCTGTAAACAAATGGATACATAGTATGAAAAAGCAGACTGATTATTATGTACTCTACAGCAAGTATTTTAAAAGCCCCAAAGCTACGCTCAAACGCATCCATAGTGACTATTCGTCGCTGGCCAGCAATAATGTATCTCCTTACGATGATATGATCAAACAAGTAGCTGATAGCATGGGCTGGGACTGGCGCCTGCTGGCATCCCAGATCTATCAAGAATCTCAGTTTGATACCAGGGCAGAATCATGGGCCGGAGCTGTTGGCCTGATGCAGTTGCTACCTGAAACCGGCGCGCTATATGGCATCTCTAATATGACCGACCCACAGCAGAGTATCAGGGCGGGCACAGCTTATCTGAACTGGCTGGACCGTATGTGGACCAAATATATTTCTGATAGTGAAGAGCGTATGAAGTTTGTGCTGGCTTCCTATAATGCCGGTCAGGGCCATGTATTGGATGCTCGTAGGCTGGCACAGAAATACGGCAAAAACCCTAACAAATGGGACAACAACGTAGAATATTTTCTGGAAATGAAATCCAGGCCCGAGTATTACAACGATCCTGTGGTAAGCTCAGGATACTGCCGTGGCAGTGAGCCGGTTAATTATGTAGAACAGATTCTGAGGCGATACAACAGCTATAAGCAGCTTTTGGATACTCCTGAGCCTGCCGTTGCTCTGGAAGCTTCTCTTTAATTGACGTGACGTTTTACGCTGAAATCAGAGCTGATTGCTCATTATCTTAGCAGATAACAGGCTCAGGGGAATACCACCACCGGGATGCACACTGCCTCCGCAAAAGTAAAGATTACGAATGCTTTTACTGAAATTAGCGTGCCGCAGAAATGCGGCATACTTATTATTGGAGCTGTTGCCATACAATGCTCCCATAGAAGAAGATGTCTTTTGCTCGATAGTAACAGGGTCTAAGATGGCTTCGCAAACAATAAGCTTACTGATATCTTCCTGCAAAATGCGGCTCAGTTTCGTAATAATACTAGCTCTGCACTTTTCGATCAGGCTATCCCAGTCCTGTCCGCTGTTATTAGGTACATTGATCATGGTAAACCAGTTCTCGCATCCGGCAGGTGCATCGTCAGGTTTATATTTGGAAGAAATATTGATGTAAACTGTGGGATCATCTGATACCTTTTGCTTGTTGAAGATGCAATCGAACTCCTGTTTATAGTCTTTACTGAAAAATATATTGTGCAGATCCAATATCGGAAACTGCTTCTCAATTCCCCAGTAAAAAATAAGGGCAGAACTGGATTTTGGTTGGTTCAATAACTTTTTAGGCTGTGGCTGTTCTTTCAGCAGCTTTTTATACGTGTTTACAACATCCATGTTGCTCACGACTACATCGTAGTGCTTCTCTATGTTATCCACCAACAGACCCAATGCCTGCTTTTTATGAACAAGAATCTTACTGATAGGCGATTGAAAATGAAAAATAACACCTAGCCTCTTTGCCAGCTCAAACAGACTCATAGTAATGTCATGCATCCCTTCTTTTGGAAAAAATGCCCCTGTATTGAACTCAAGATGCGGAATAATATTCATGGTAGCAGGTGTCTGATATGGGTCAGAACCATTGTATGTGGCATAGCGGTCAAACAGCTGTACCACACGTTCATCTTTGAACAACTGCTGGTTGGCCTGATGCATCGACCGGAAAAAATCCAGCCGGTGAATGCTCCGGTATGCTTTGAATGCCTTTGGGTTGACATACGTACGCCACTTGTGCAGAGAATTTTGCATAAACAGGTCAGACAAGGTCTCGTAAAGGTGCGCACTCCGGTTCAGGGCCTGGCTGATGGCTTCTTTGCTTTCCTGTGTTTTGGCATGAATCTCATCAATGAGTTGATCACGCTCCGCAAATGCATGAATGATGGTACCGTCTTCATAAAAATACTTGCAGATCACCGACAGACGTATGTACTTAAAGTGATCTTCGGGCTTTTCTCCTGAGAGCAGGAAAAGTTCCTCTACCAGCTCCGGCAATGTGAAAAGAGAGGGACCCGCGTCGAAACGATACCCGCCCATGTCTATTTGGCTAAGCTTTCCGCCCGGATAGGTGTTGGCCTCAAATACCTCTACCTCGTACCCTTTGTTTGCCAAACGAATAGCCGCTGCGATACCTGCAATGCCCGCGCCAATAATACCTGCCTTGCCGTTAGTCATTGGGGAGATTGATAAGCTTTAACATACCTGTTTCTTACAATCAGGTGAAAAACAAGTGTAAGTAATCCCAGCAGCAATCCACCGGCTTCTCGGGTTTGCTCTATAAACGGCTGAGCGTCACTCATCTTGTTCATCAGGTTTTCTCCGCTGCCAGCCCACGCTATGATACTAGGCGATAAATACAGAAAGTACAAAGCAAAAATAGCCATACCTGCAATAAGCAGCAGAAGACTATAACGTTTGAAAATAGCCAGAGCCGACATCACAGCTACATAAAAATACAGCAATATCCACATCAGCGCGTCCGGATCGTTGAACTGAAAAATCGCAAAAAGAACGAAAATGATCGTAAGAACAATATTGATTATTTTCATGCTATAGAGATATAAGCGAATAAGGCTGCCTAAAGCAGCCTTACTTTATAGCAACAAATACAAGGATATTACTTCTTTGCGTTTGCATCTATTTTACGAATCCAGATATTCCGAAAGCTTACAGGGTTTCCATGATCCTGAAGCGTGATAGGACCGTCACCATGCGCTACCCAACGGGGAGTGCCGATGTATTCTGTGGTACCCTGAAGTTTGGTATGGTTCTGAACGACAATACCATTTTGCATCACCGTCACGTATCCTGGCTCAAGCAATGCACCATTCTTTTCGTCAAATTGTGGTGCTGTGTAAAGTACATCGTAGGTTTCCCATTCGGGCGTAGGCTTCATAGCATTGACCAGCGGAGGAGACTGTTTGTACATACTACCTGCCTGTCCGTTGGTATAAGTTTTACTATCATAGGAATCGAGTACCTGTAGTTCATACAGACCTTGCAAAAATATACCACTGTTGCCTCTGCCTTGTCCTTCTCCTTTAATTTCCTGCGGCGAACGCCACTCAATATGTAGTTGAAAATCACCAAAATCTTCCTTAGTGCGAATATCGCCGCCCTTGGGCTTCACTGCGAAAGAGCCATCTTTTACTTCCCATGTGGCTTTTCCACCATTCACGCTTTCCCACTTTGACAAATCTTTGCCATCAAATAGTACAGTGGCATCAGAAGGAGCCTGGCCATTTTCACCTGGCTTCACTTTGGGGGGAACCGGTTCATAAAATTCTGTGTCCTCAGGTTTATATTCGCCTTCTTTCATCATTTCCTGTGCCATTAGAGGTGTAGCTGCTAGCGCGGTAGCAAAAAATGCCATTGTTAATAATGTCTTACTATAAAAATGGTTAAGCATGTGTGTAGATAAATTTAGTTAAACTGAATTATTTTTCTAAAAAGCTAACCACAAAC
This sequence comes from Cyclobacteriaceae bacterium, assembly GCA_958296015.1. GTDB lineage: Bacteria > Bacteroidota > Bacteroidia > Cytophagales > Cyclobacteriaceae > JAJNNC01. The sequence goes on along the minus strand of CATQIH010000035.1, from coordinate 80,202 downwards.
ATATGGGAACAGCCTGTTGTATTAGCTATTATTTCACAAATTTATAATTTTGCGTATAAAGAGCTATTTTTTGCTAAACTAATTTCATCGTCTGCCTCTTTATACTTTTATATTGGTCTATTATCAAAACTATACAAATCTAATTGAACGATGGCAACAGACAGAAAACTACGCATGGGCATGGTAGGCGGAGGAAAAGGTGCTTTTATTGGTGCTGTACACCGCATGGCCGCTACACTTGATGGTCAGATTGAGCTTGTTTGTGGCGCATTCAGTAGTACATCGGAGAAATCTAAAGCTTCCGGTGAATCACTTTATCTGCCACCCGACAAAGCATATGGCGATTTTGAGGAAATGATCACCAAAGAGAAAGCACTTCCGGAAGGCGAAAGGATGGATTTTGTATCTGTGGTAACGCCAAACTTCATGCACTTTCCACCTACAAAGATGGCTCTTGAACACGGGTTTCCTGTGATCTGCGATAAGCCTGTTACTTTTAATATGGAACAGGCCAAAGAACTGAAACAAATCATCGACAAGACAGGACTTACCTTTGCCCTCACACACAATTACACTGGCTACCCAATGGTGAAGCAGGCCCGCGACATGGTAAAAAGCGGAAAGCTAGGAAAGATTAGAAAAATCGTTGTGGAATATCCTCAGGGCTGGCTGGCAGCATCGTTAGAGAATCAAGGCTCAAAACAGGCATCCTGGCGGGTAGATTCCACCAAAGCAGGCATCAGCAACTGTATTGCCGATATTGGCACCCACGCAGAGAACATGGCAGAATATATAACAGGTCTGAAAATTATAGAAATGTGTGCCGACCTCACCACTTTTGGAGAAGGCCGTACGCTGGATGATGATGGCAACATTTTGCTACGGTTCGACAATGGTGCCAAAGGCATATTAAGTGCAAGCCAGATTGCTGCCGGCGAGGAAAACGACTTCAACATCCGCGTCTATGGTGAAAAGGGGGGATTGAGATGGTACCAGATGGAGCCAAATTCGCTCATTGTACGGTGGCTGGACCAGCCTACTCAAATCTACAGAACAGGCGGCAGCTACAATGGAGAGCGTGCTACCACCAATAGCCGCATTCCGGCGGGCCACCCGGAAGGATATATAGAAGCTTTTGCCAATGTGTATCGGAATTTTGCCTATACACTGCGTGCCCGTATGCAAGGCAAAGAACCCGATGCACAATACCTGGATTTCCCCACCATTGACGATGGTATACGCGGTATGGCTTTTATCATCAATGCTGTAGCCTCAAGCAAAAGCGACGAAAAGTGGCATAAGTTTACTGTCTGATCAAAATACCTGGCATTTTTTGATACTTGGGGTAGGCAAGAGTTGAGTTCGCTATGTTACTTGATGTACAGTTTTAGAACCACTTTTGGCTTTTCATGTACATGTACATGCCCGAGCCTACCACCAGCATAAACAGCAAGGCTATCGGATAACCCCAATGGTAGGTCAGTTCTGGCATGTAATGAAAGTTCATACCATAAATACCGGCAATAAAGGTAAGAGGAATAAAGACTGTAGAAATGATAGTGAGGGTCTTCATAACATCGTTCATCTTGTGGCTCAGCGAAGACATATACAAATCCATAAAGCCAGACAAAATCTCCTGCTGCGTTTCCATCGTATTAATCACATGCGCTATATGGCTGTACACATCCTGGAAGAAGCGCATGGTGTTTTTATTGATCAGCTCTTCCTCATTGTCGAGTTTACCCAGGGCATCACGCAACGGATAAACGCTCTTTCTCAAGTCAATAAGCTGGCGTTTGTAATTGGTAATGCTCTCTACTGAATTTGGTTTTGGTTCACGGATCAGGCTGTCTTCCATTTGAGCCATTTGGTCGCTCACTTCCTCTGTAATGCCATAATAGTTATCCACAATGACATCTATGAGCGCATACAATAGATAATCAACGCCCCGCTTTCTAATCTTACCAATAGCACTCTCCAGCCGTTGCCTCACGGGATCAAACACATCTTTTTTTCTTTCCTGAAAGGATAACACATAGTTGCTGCCTAAAACGAAGCTAACATGTTCTTGTTCTACTAGGTGCGTCTCCTGGTTGATGCTTAGCATCTTTAGCGTCAGAAAAAGATAGTCATCATAGTCTTCGTATTGAGGCGAAAGCAGTGTGTTTGGTATATCTTCCATCACCAGCGGGTGCAGATGAAAACAGTCACCTATCTGTTGCAGTACGTCTGTCTGATGGATAGCACTTACGTTGATCCAGTTCCTTTTGGCCGGATCAATTTTTTGCAGCACATTCTTCGGATTTGTATCAGTAAACTTGTTGGCACCAGCCTCATCATACTGATACAGCGTGATTTCCGGTACTTCATCCATCATTTTCCCGGTATAAATCAGCGTTCCCGGCATAGTACCTGCGTTTTCACTCAGCTTATGGCCAGAGGGCATCATGCGTAGCGTTCCTACAAGGATCTTTTTTAAAGCATAATTTACGGATGACATGTTTTTATCTTAAAATGGTTGATCAGTTTAGAAGGTATTTTGTCAAAGCTACAAGCAGTTTCCATTACTGAAAAGACATGATGCCTGTAATTTTTATGGTTATTGTTCAATGCTCTTGCCAAAAATAGCTTACCTGCACATTTAATGCGATTTGCGTACCTTAATTTCATGTTAACTTTCGTAACATTATCCTTTAAGCAGAAATATTTATTCACATAATAAACCGACTTTATGAAAATTGGTGCCATACCGGAGAATCTTCTTGAGCAGGCAGCTCTTTCATTGGGTATTGCCCCCACGCCATTAAGCGATACACATTTATCTTTTATGATGGCACGTACCATTATGGTGGCTACCAAGATAGGCATTTTTGAGGCTTTGGCCCATACCTCACTCCCTGTTGATGATATTATACTTCGTACCCAATCCAACAGGCAAGCCACACTCAAACTATTGCATACGCTTGTTCATCTGGGCTATCTCCTTGAGAAAGATCATTTATTTTCTCTTTCACCTTTATCCAGAAAATGGATGCTGAAAGACAATGCTGTTTCTTTGTATGACAAAATGCTGCTACAGTTTATTGAATGGGAACTGGTGGAGCATTACGAAGAGTATGTCAGGAGTGGCACACCTGTGGATATGCACCGGCTGTTTGACGAGCAGCAGTGGGAAGTATACCAGAAAGGGATGCGTTCGGTAGCAGGCACTTCTGCTGCGGAGATTGGCCGGAGAACACCCCTACCACCTAACGCTACGCATATGCTGGATATCGGAGGCTCTCATGGCTACTTTTCCGTAGCACTTTGCCAGCGTCATCCTGCTTTGCAAGCTGTGATATTGGATTTGCCGGAAGCCATCAGCCATGCAGAAAAAATACTCGCCCGGGAAGCGTTGGGAGACAAAGTACAGCACCAGGCTGGGGATATTACAACGACAGATTTGGGAGAAGCTACGTATGATTTGATATTTATTGCCAACTTGGTACATCATTTCGATGATGCCACCAACCGTGCTATTGCTGAGAAAGCTTTTCGCGCCCTCAGGCCGGGAGGTTATTACATTGTACAAGATTTTATCAGGAAGCAGGAATCCAAGAAAGGAGATCATCTGGGAGCCTTACTGGACTTGTATTTTGCAGCTACCAGCCAGTCGGGTACGTGGTCTGTAGAAGAAATACATAGCTGGCAAAAAGGAGCCGGATTAATTCCAAAAAAGACGGTGTGGCTGCGCACTGTTCCCGGACATGCGCAGGTCGTTGCTATGAAATCAAAGACGTAAATAGGCTGGTACTTTTTACTGGTCAGCGATATTAAACGTTGCATAGCATTTGAATAACCTAATTTTAGTCCTATTTTAGCGATCCTATTTTTTGTATTTTTATAACTCCTAACAACCAAAACCTATCAGCCTATGAAAACTATCAAAGGCCCTGCAATCTTTTTAGCACAGTTTATGAGCGATGATGTGCCTTTCAACACATTTGAAAGTGCCTGTAAGTGGATGGCCGACGCAGGGTACAAAGGTGTGCAGGTGCCTACTTTTGATCCGCGATGCATAGACCTGGAAAAAGCTGCCGATAGCAAAGATTATTGCGACGAACTTAAAGGTACAGCTCAGGAAGCCGGAGTAGAAATCACTGAACTATCCACTCATATGCAGGGTCAACTCGTAGCTGTTCATCCTGCTTTTGATACTATGTTTGATTTTGCGCCTGAGCAGGTACGCAACAACCCCAAAGCACGTACCGAATGGGCTGTCAATCAGCTAAAGATGGCAGCAAAAGCCAGCCGCAACTTTGGTATCAACGTACATGCCACTTTCTCTGGTGCCTTGGCCTGGCCTTTTGTATATCCCTGGCCTCAGCGTCCTGCCGGACTCATTGACATGGCTTTCCAGGAGTTGGCCAACCGATGGAAACCCATATTGGATGTATTTGATGAAAACGGAGTGGATGTTTGCTATGAAATTCATCCGGGAGAAGATTTGCATGATGGGCTACCTTCGAACGCTTTTGGAAGCTACCAATAATCATAGTAGGGCTAAAATCTATACGACCCAAGTCACTTTGTGTTGCAACAGCTTGATTATCTGCAATATATAGATATTTATCATGAGCTAATCAAAATGTTCCACGTGAAAGATGCAGAATTTAACCCGACCGGCCGCTCCGGTGTTTATGGTGGCTACCAGGCGTGGATTGACCGACCGGGCCGCTTCAGATCGTTGGGTGACGGACAGGTTGATTTTAGCAGCATCTTTAGCAAACTATCGCAATATGATTTTGATGGATGGGCCGTGGTAGAGTGGGAATGTGCTATCAAGCAACCCGAACAGGGAGCCATAGAAGGAGCGGCCTTTGTGGATAGCCACATCATCCAGGTGACTGAAAAAGCATTTGACGACTTTGCAGGCGGTAGCGCAGATGATCAAACCAATCGTAAAATTCTTGGACTTTAACTTATAAATAAAACTCACATGACCAAACAATTAGTAACCGGTGCCTTATGCCTACTGTCAGTCGGCATGTTTTCCTGCTCCAACAGCAACAATGCCGAAACTGCTACTACAAGTGATAGCACACAGATTGTAGCTGAAAATGGCGGGTTTGAGGATATTACAGCTCCTGATCATTGGAGAAACTACCATGTAGATAGTATATCTTCTGACTGGACTTACCAGAATGGAATTCTTACCCTAAAACCAGGAGGTGGCGATATTGTGTCTAAAAAAACGTATAAAAACTTTGATCTTGAGATAGACTGGAATATCTCTGAAGGAGGAAATAGCGGACTATTTTTTAACGTGGTTGAAAACGATACTTTACCTACCGTATATTATAGTGGTCCGGAGTATCAGTTTATAGATGATGAGCGGCATCCGGATGCTAAAAACCGCAAACACAGATCCGGGGACAACTATGATGTGCAGCAAGCAACCGAAGAAACCGTCAACCCTGCCGGAGAATGGAATCATACGAGGCTGGTTGTCAACAATGGCAAAGTAGAACATTACCTGAATGGCGAGAAGATCGTAGAATATGATTTGGGTTCTCAAGCCTGGCAAGATTCTGTAGCCAACAGTAAATTTATTGAAATGCCTGCTTATGGTAAATCTGATAATGGCCTTTTGGCTTTACAGGACCACGGCAATGCTATTTCGTTCAGAAGTATTCGCATCAAAGAATTATAGGGAGATATTGCTATCATCATAAAAAAGGTATCAGTAGTTGACTGATACCTTTTTATTTAATTCTACTTCGAAACAATCTACCGCTTCAACAACAACCTACCTGATACGATAGAACCCGAAGTCTGTAGTTGATACATATACAGACCATCTTGTAAACCCTTAGCCTGAAATAACACTTCATGATGACCTTCAGCTTGTTGCTCATCTGTTACCAATTTCCTGATCAGCTTTCCTTGTATATCATATACCGATAAATTGACCGTTGAAGCCACATCAAGCTCGTAAAATAGTGTCGTCTCTTCAGCAAAAGTATTTGGGAAACTACCGTGTGTAAGATGGTTAGATAGGCTGACCTCGTGATTGTCCGTACGAGCAGCCAGCAACTCGTTTCCTATAGCATTTACAGGAGTATCGTATGAAGGAGACACGAACATATAATCGATATTAGGACCACTTTTATTTATTGCAGTAGTTCTGATCTTATGAGTTCCGGCAGAAAGATATATAGTTTCATTTAGTGAAGTAATCACCCAGTCACTCCATCCAAAAGTTGGCTGAAAATCTTTTGTAAATGATAACTTACTGTCAATTGTGATAGACAATGGGCGGGCATACGTACCACCATTGGCATATTCAAATAATAAGCGGTAAGCTCCAGGATATGCTATATCTATCGTCCATTCTACATAATCCCTAGAATTGTTGATATAGTCTGCAAAGCCCGAACCGCTGTATCCTGGATTATTGCTGGCAACAACAGGTCCAGAAAGTGAAGCATCCTCTGCTTCATATTGCCGGCCTGGAACCTGTGGCGTAGCGATAAGCAGGTAATTCATGTTAGAGCCAACAGCAGGTGAAGCTAAATTGCCACCTAGTTTCAATGGGCGCGGATAAGTATCATAGTAACCTAATATGCGAGTGTAAACTTCAAAATAACTGGAACCAGGATCATTGGTGCCAATAATATCACCCGTTTTTATCCAGTCCTTCAGCCAGGCAGGAAGTGCAGTAGCTCGTGGGTCATAAGCGATATAAGCTACTACCGGGCCTTTGATGTAAGCATCCAAAAACGTTGCACTGGTTACTGTTTTATCACTGTTGGCAGTTCGCACGAAAGAGGCACCTTCCAAATAGGAGGGAAGCGAGGTAATGACATAGGGCCGGTCTGTGTATTGTACTACACCTACATTGAGTTTATCTACCTCATAAGTTTTGCCGTTCGCTACAGTCAACTTTTTGATCAGTTCATCTACAGCAGGTTTTTCGGGCTTGGTTTTTTGCTGCTGTGGTACACTAGCGGTGATATATTCCACAAAAAAATCTTCTCCTATAGTTTCAGTGGAAATAAACCACCCAAATTTGCCCAAATCTTTATAAGTAGTATCTATAGCTTCCAGTATGGGTGTCTCACCAAACCCGCTTCCGTCATTTAAGTATACCTGAATAAGTCCATTATCGTATTTTTCTACCCGAAACTTGTACCATTTGGCTGTATCCAATTTGATAACAGTTTCATCAAGTTTGCTAGGATAAATAATATTATCATCTACACGGCCCAAAAACAAAATGCCTCCGGCATATGGGTCGTAACTTACTGAATACCTTTGGGTATCCCCTTGCTGACCAAACGTTAGTTGATACTGACGAAAATATCCATTAAAAAACGGCTTTGCCTGGGTTTCAATAATGTATGATGTCTGAGAAAAAGCTTGTGCCGTCGTCAAAGACGAACCTGTACCGTCATAGTTATTGTAAGCTTTACCATTTACTATAGACCAGGCGGTACCAACTTCCCAATCTGCGCCAAAGGTGTTGCGCTCAAAATTATCTTCAAAAATGACATTATCTGTCTGAGCCTGAATGTGGTTGGCATAGACAAAACAACTCAAAAAAGCCAGCCAACATAGTGGATTAAGGCAAATACTTGTAAAATTTTTCATGATCATAGTGCATTTAATGGTATATAATTTATTAAAAGCCTAAAATAAAAAAAGCCAGCGATATGCTGGCTTTTAGAGGTAAGAATAAAAGAATAATCTTTCAAATGATCATCCCTGCACCTATTGTTTCGTTGGTAAATTCATCGATGATGATCAGGCTACCAGTAGTGCGGTTTTTCTTATAGCTATCATAGAGTAGGGGAGCCGTGGTGCGTATCTGTATACGACCTATGTCGTTCAACCCTATTTCTTTGTCATCTTCAAGGCGGTGCAGTGTGTTGATATTTATTTTGTACTTAATATCTTTCACTACACACCGGACATCTTTGGTGGTGTGCTTGATAGCATACTTGCCATTGAGTGCCAGCTTTTTATTGTGCAGCCAGCAGACCATCAACTCAATATCCTGACCTACATTGGGTTGGTTGTCTGGTTTACACAGCATATCCCCACGGGTAATGTCAATATCATCCTCTAGCAATATAGAGACAGACATCGGTGCGAACGCTTCGTCCAGTTTGCCATCCAGCGTTTCAATAGAAGCAATCTTGGAAGTAAGCCCGGAAGGTAGTGCTACCACTTGATCGCCGGGCTTGAATACACCGCCAGCTACCCTGCCGGCATACCCACGATAATCGTGGTATTTATCTGACTGAGGGCGTATCACACGCTGGATTGGAAAACGGCTGTCAACAAAATTGTTATCGCTGGATATCTGCACATCTTCTAAGGTATATAACAGGCTGCCACCTTCATACCAGGGCATATACTCAGATTTATTCACCACATTGTCACCCTTCAACGCGCTGATCGGAATATAGCGAATGTCAGGAATATCGAGCTTGGAGCTAAATTCTTTGAAATCATCTCTGATCTTATCGAAACTTTCCTGCGCATAATCCACCAGATCCATTTTGTTAACACATACAATAAGGTGCTGAATCCTTAGCAGAGAAGCAATAAATGCATGACGGCAGGTTTGCTCTACCACTCCGTTTCTGGCATCTACCAACACAATAGCCAGGTTGGCTGTAGAGGCTCCGGTCACCATATTGCGGGTATATTGAATATGGCCGGGCGTGTCGGCAATGATGAATTTACGCTTAGGTGTAGCAAAGTAGCGATAAGCCACATCAATGGTGATGCCCTGCTCTCTTTCATCGCGCAAACCGTCGGTTAGCAATGCCAGGTTCACATTTTCGTCACCTGCATTTTTACTGCTACGCTCTATAGCATCCATTTGATCTTCAAAAATGGCCTTACTATCATAGAGCAACCGCCCAATCAGGGTACTTTTACCATCATCTACGCTTCCTGCCGTCGTGAATCTAAGCAGGTCCATATTTAAATACTGCTCAGTAGCAGCTTGGTCTAATTCCTCAACTTTCATATCAGTATTTACTTTTGAGTGTCGGTATTGATTAAAAATAACCTTGTTTTTTCCGGTCTTCCATCGCTGCTTCCGAACGTTTGTCGTCTGCTCTTCCGCCCCGCTCTGTTACTTTAGCCGACGCTACTTCCTGAATGATGGCATCGATAGAAGCTGCGTCAGACTCTACAGCACCGGTACAAGTCATGTCGCCTACGGTGCGAAACCTAATCTGTCTTGGCTCATACGCTTCTTCCTTCATCAGCGTAATGAACGGCGATTTAGCCAGCAACATACCATCACGTACAACAATTTCGCGCTGGTGAGTGAAGTATATCTGTGGAATAGCCAGATTTTCCATTGCAATGTATTGCCACACATCCATCTCTGTCCAGTTGCTTAGCGGAAACACCCGGAAGTGTTCGCCTACCTGCTTTTTGCCGTTAAACAGGTTCCATAATTCGGGACGCTGGTTGCGGGGGTTCCATTGCCCAAACTCATCACGATGAGAGAAAAATCTTTCTTTGGCACGCGCTTTTTCTTCGTCTCTTCTGGCACCGCCAAAAGCTGCATCAAATTTAAACTCCTCTATAGCATCGAGCAGCGTGATAGTCTGTAATGAGTTACGGCTTGGATTGGGGCCTTTTTCTTCCACAGCTTTGCCACTATTAATGGAATCCTGTACCGAACGCACGATCAGGTCTGCACCTAACTCATTGACCAGCCTATCGCGAAACTCAATCGTTTCAGGAAAGTTGTGCCCGGTATCAATGTGCATTAATGGAAACGGCACCTTCGCAGGCCAGAAAGCTTTCTGCGCCAGCCTAACCATCACAATAGAGTCTTTTCCTCCGGAAAACAACAGCACTGGTTTCTCAAACTGCGAAGCTACCTCTCTCATGATGAAAATGGCTTCAGACTCCAATTGCTTTAAATGTGTTAAACTATATGAATACATAACTATAGGGTTTTCTCTTTCTTATTATTTGATCGATGTTATTGCCAGTATATTGTCCACCAAAAGCTGGTGACATGCTTCTATACTTAGCGCAGAAGTTTGTAAGCGTAAATCGGGCTGCTGCGGTTCCTCGAAGGGTGAACTGATACCGGTAAATTCTTTGATTTCTCCACGACGGGCTTTTGCATACAATCCTTTGACATCCCGCTGCTCGCATACATCCAGCGGACAGTCGATGTATACTTCAAAGTAACTATCTCCAATGATAGACTTTGCCATCTGGCGTATTTTCTCTGTTGGGCTGATCAGTGAGCAAATAGTGACGATTCCGTTGTTGGCAAAAAGCTTGGCTACTTCAGCCGCCCGGCGGATATTTTCAGTTCTATCTTCATCGCTGAACCCCAGGTTGTTATTTACACCTACTCTCAGGTTATCTCCATCCAGCAACATGGTCATCTTGCCTTGCTGATGCAACGTGTTTTCAGCAGCTCTTGCCAGCGTGCTCTTACCAGAACCCGAGAGGCCCACCATCCATATCACCTTACCATGCTGCTTCAACAGTTCCTCTTTATCTTCCTTCCGAAGAATAGTATCAAATATCGGATATATATGACTCAAGACTGGTATAATTAAATTTTAAACAAAAATAGTATAAATATTGCGTAAGTAAAAAATCCAAAGGCATCTGTTTGCTAAATTATCAGATAAATAATTAAGATGATAACATTCCTTTAACAAACCTGTCTTTTTTTTGCATATCCTGAACGATCACTACCTCTTCTAATCCCATATCTGTCATCAGTCCGGCAGTTTCGTTAGCAAAGTACTCATTCACTTCAAAATAGAGCATACCTCCGGGGTTCATCAGTTTCAAATGTATACATTGCTGTGCGATGCTTGCATAAAAAAGCAAAGGCTGCTCATCGGGCACAAATAAAGCAAGTGCTGGCTCAAACAGTACGTTAGCCTGCATCTCTGCCCTTTCACTCTCCCGGACATACGGAGGATTGCTCGCAATGATATCAAACTTCTGATGGCCTGCATTTATAGCATTATTTGTGATATCGACCTGCCTGGAAAAAATCTCTACCTGTAAGTTATCAGCATTTTGCCGCGTTACAGACAATGCATCTGTGCTAATGTCCCAGCCGTGTACTTCGGCTTCCGGAATTTCCTTTTTCAACGTAATAGCAATACAACCGCTTCCCGTACCGATGTCCAGGATGTGTGGTTTTTTATGCTTGTTTTCTTTAATAATAAGATAAACCAGTTCTTCAGTCTCTCTTCTAGGGATAAGTACTGCCGGATTCACCTTAAATTTGCGTCCATAAAAATCAGCCTCTCCTAATACATATTGCACTGGCTCATCCCGAGCTATCTTCTGTAAGGCTTCTCTGATCTGTAAGTTAGCCTGGGTGTCCATTTGTATAGGTTGGTTCAATACAATATCATTGCGGGATAAACCCAGATAGTGGTTCAATACCATTAGTACGATATGATTGGCTTCATTTTCTGAAAGTGTATTGGAGGAATTTTGCAAAAGAACACCAGATACAAGCTGCTTGAGTAAACTCTTTGCACCTATTTTTTCTTTCATTTGCAGTGTTAATCCGTTTAGCATCAAAAGATATGGGTGATCATTTAATATATTTGCGAAGAACTTTTCAGCTTGCTTCGTATGGTGTAGGTAACGTACACGTCAATCCGCTTGTTGGATGGCTTATCTGTCATGACCATAAGATTACCTACGAAGGCTGGCTGCTCAAAGATAGAGCTATTGATAACCTTTTCAAAGGTATTGAATCAATACCAGCTACAGGGAGTACCCTATACCTCAATATTGATCCGATCGCTTTTATGAAAAAGCCAGATCATCTGTTTGAGATAATCGCTATAGCAGGTATCCAGCATATGGTTTTGCCCTTCGGCAGTACCGCTCTTTCAAAACATGCAGACAAGTACCACATCAATCTCCTCACTGTGGATACTCTGGCCGAAGAAGCAAAAGCATTGAATATCAGGTTTTATACCTACCTGGAAAAGGGTAGGCCATACCTACTTCTGAAATGGGCACAAACGGCTGATGGATTTGTAGCCCGCCAGAATTACGATTCCAAATGGATCAGTAGTGCACATGCTCGTAAGCTTGTGCACCAGTGGCGCGCTCAGGAGCAGGCTATCATGGTGGGCACCAATACCTGCCTGTATGATGACCCAAAGCTCAACGTGCGCAACTGGTGTGGCCCGGACCCGGTACGCATTGTGCTCGACCGGCACCTCAGACTCCCTTCGTCGCTACATGTTTTTGATGGTACCCAGCCTACATTATGCTATAATACTATAAAAGACAATCAACAACCTAATCTTCAATACATAGCAGTTGCTGCAAAAGGCTATAAAAATTTTGTCCGATATATTCTAAACGATTTGGCTGAACGAGGTATCACCTCTGTGCTTATTGAAGGTGGTTCTCAGTTACTTGCGTTGCTCATAGCCAACCAATGGTGGGATGAAGCCAGGGTATTTCAGGTTGAACAGCATTTTGGTAAGGGTATAGCCGCACCTTCCATAGCTGTACACCTGCTGCATAAGATGACACAAGTAGCTGACGACCAGTTGTTATACTATCAGAATACAAACAGAAAGTAGAAGAACAAGAAAATCCAGATGATGTCAATAAATTGCCAGTAGGTTTTCAGCATCTCCAAGCGCATCTTTTCATATGGATTAGTCACCAGTATCAGCGTTCTGACAGCATCACGTGAGATTCGGCTAATACGTGTATAATATAAAGTCAAAGCTACCAAACCTCCGGCCAAATGAAGAATGTGCAGCCCTGTAATCACATAAAGATATGAACCAGCAGCTTTACCCGACAGGTAGATACCCGAACGCATTAGTTCATACCAGCCGATGTACTGGCTGATGGTAAACGAAAGACCCAGAAGTACCGTAGCACCCAGATACCATTTCAATGCCTTCATATCATCATTGACAAAAGCGGGCAATGTTCTGGACATGGTATAACCAGACAGCAACAGCAAAACCAGACTGATAACAAATGCCTTGGGAAATTTGAAGCTGATAAAATCGCTTGCATCGGGTCGGCTTGAGAGATGCCCGAACGTTAAAAAAAGAAAGATAAGACAACTACCAAAAATAGACAGATACAGAAACATTTTGTGAGGATGTAGTTGTTCTATCCTGGAGAATGTATTTTGACTTTGTTTTTGCGTATTTTTGTTTTGTTTTTGCATAATGATGACAAAAAATGATCGCTACTTATTGGTGACTGTATATTAAACATTTTTTGCTTTGGGTAGTTCGCCTGGCACGAATTAGTTGAAGCAGTATGTAAAAAAATACATATACCTAATCTATATTCCTATTATTTGTTCATAAAATTATTGCTGTGCGAACAGAAGAGTTAGTTAATCAGTATGCCCAGGATAGCTTCGTTCAGACGCTGGCCGATCAGATCAGCAACGCGCCGGGTGCCAGTATTCAGATTAAAGGTTTGGTAGGCAGCCTGGATGCGGTGTTTGCGTCTGCCATTTATCGTATCAATGCTCACAATCATGTATTTGTAGTTTCCGATCGTGAGGAAGCAGCGTATTTTCAGAACGATCTTCAGAATCTCAACGGCGACCGCAATGTATACCTTTTTCCCACTTCCTATCGCAAACCTTATCAGTTTGAGGAGACTGAGAATGCCAATGTGCTGATGCGATCTGAAATATTGAACCTGATCAATAACCCCGTTGAAAAGGGAGAGTTGATTGTTACCTACCCAGAGGCACTGTCAGAAAAAGTGGTCAGTAAAAAAACATTGCAGAGCTACACTTTTTCGCTCAAAGTAGGAGAGCGTGTCAATGCGCAGTTTCTTTCCGAACTGCTAATTTCCTACGAATTTGAGAAAGTGGAATTTGTGTATGAACCGGGCCGGTTTGCCGTTCGTGGAGGTATCATCGATGTGTATTCATTTGCCAATGATTTGCCTTACCGCATTGAGCTATTTGGAGACGAGGTGGAAAGCATCCGGAGTTTCAATCCTGAAAACCAGCTTTCGCAGGAAAGCATAGAGCGCATCAGTATTATTCCTGATATGCAGACGGCCATCCAGGAAGAAGACCGGCAGTCATTTTTAGAATTTTTACCTGTCGGAAAGACCAAGGTCTGGTTCAAAGATATGCAACAGGCTGAAGACATTGTAGAAGCCCTTTTCCAAAAGGCGCAGGAAAGTTTTGATACGCTCATGACCGAGTCGGGCAATACCCAGGTAGTATTCAATCCACAGGTACTGTATGAGACGAGAGCCACGTTTATCGATAGCCTTGCTGCCTTCACCAAGATTGAATTTGGCAACCGCTTTTATGCACACACTACCCATCAACATACTTTCAAGAGTGAGCCGCAGCCTTCATTCAACAAAAATTTTGAGCTGCTGGTAGAAAATTTCGGGCAAAACGAAGCACTTGGCATCCAAAACCTGATCGCCTCCGACTCCGAACAACAGATAGAGCGCCTGCGCACGATCTTTGACGAACTGGACGCTTCGGTTCATTTTGAGCCTTTGAATACTTCGCTGCGGCAGGGTTTTCTGGACAAGACATCTAAGCTTGCCTGCTATACCGATCACCAGTTATTCGACCGCTTTCATCGCTATAAAGCAAAAAGCAATGTAGCCAAATCCAAAGCCATCACACTCAAAGAACTTCGCTCCCTAAGTCCGGGAGATTATGTTACGCATTTGGATCATGGAGTGGGGCGGTTCGCCGGACTAGAAAAAGTAGATGTAGGAACGAAGCGGCAGGAAGCTATCCGTCTGGTATACCGCGATGATGATCTGCTGTATGTCAGTATCCATTCTCTGCACAAAATATCCAAATACAGTGGCAAGGAAGACACCCCACCTGTCATTAGCAAACTAGGCTCGCCCGAGTGGGAGAATAAGAAAAAAAAGGCCAAAAGCAAAGTAAAAGATATAGCCAAAGACCTGATAGAACTCTATGCAAAACGCAAAACCACCCTAGGTTATGCCTATGCTCCGGATAGTTTCTTACAGGCAGAACTTGAGTCTTCGTTTATGTATGAAGACACGCCTGACCAGGCCAAATCTACAGCAGATGTCAAGTATGATATGCAGCAGCCACACCCAATGGACCGGCTAGTGTGTGGAGATGTGGGCTTCGGAAAAACTGAGGTAGCTATTCGTGCTGCTTTCAAGGCGGTGACAGAAGGGAAGCAGGTGGCCGTGCTGGTGCCTACTACCATATTGGCCATGCAGCACCATCAGACATTCAAAAGCCGACTGGCTGATTTTCCAGTTTCTATTGAGTACATCAACCGGTTTAAGTCTACCAAAGATATTCGCGCAATATTGGGTGAAGTGAAAGAAGGAAAAGTCAATATCCTGATTGGTACCCACCGGATTGTCAACAAAGATGTGGTTTTCAAAGATCTCGGATTACTTATTATAGACGAAGAGCAAAAGTTTGGCGTGAAGGTTAAAGACCGTCTGAAAGAAATGCGGGTACATGTAGATGTGCTCACGCTCACTGCCACACCCATTCCCCGAACCCTGCACTTTTCGCTGATGGGCGCACGCGACCTTAGCATTATTTCTACACCACCGCCCAACCGCCGCCCGGTGACCACCGAAATTCATACTCTCGATGAAAATCTGATCAGAGATGCTATCAGTTTTGAAATCAGGCGTGGAGGGCAGGTTTTCTTTGTGCATAACCGCGTAGGAGATATCGATCAAATAGGTAATATTATCAAAAGATTGGTGCCTGATGTGAAAATAGCCGTTGCTCATGGACAAATGGAGGGAAGCAAATTGGAGAAGACCATGCTCAAATTTATTGATGGAGAATACGACGTGCTGATCTCCACCAACATCATTGAGTCGGGGCTTGACATTCCTAATGCCAACACCATCATCATCAACAATGCACACATGTTTGGGTTGTCAGACCTGCATCAGATGCGGGGCAGGGTAGGGCGCTCCAACCGTAAGGCATTCTGCTACCTGATCACCCCGCCTACCATCGGCCTCACCTCTGATGCCCGGAAGCGACTTGCCACCCTGGAACAGTTTTCGGAACTGGGCGACGGATTTAAAGTAGCCATGCGCGATTTGGATATACGCGGGGCAGGCAACCTGCTGGGTGCCGAGCAAAGTGGCTTTATTTCTGATCTTGGTTTTGATATGTACCATAAAATACTTGATGAAGCAGTGCAGGAATTAAAAGAGTCAGATTTTAAAGACCTATTTACGTACGATCTGCATCAGGTAGTCAAACCAGTAGTGCAGGATTGCTCTATTGAAACCGACCTTGAAATTTTGATTCCGGAAGAATACGTAGCCAGCACCACCGAACGTCTTCGGTTCTACTCTCAGCTGGATAACCTGAACAACGAAGAAGAACTTTCTGGGTTTATGCAAATGCTGGAAGACCGGTTTGGCCCCATTCCAGAGCAGGTAATGGTGCTGATAGGAACCGTGAGACTTAGGTGGAAAGCAGAAAAACTGGGTTTTGAGAAACTTACCTTAAAACATGACACCATGAAATGCTATTTTGTAGATTCTCAGAACCAGGCGTATTTCAATTCTGATGTATTCGGCCAAATTCTCCAATTTGTGAAAGCGCATCCTAAAAGATGTCAGATGAAAGAAACCAAAAAAAGACTGATATTATTTGTTAATGATGTACAGACCGTAGATATCGCCAATAATATCCTTGAAAGTATGCTCGAATAGGTCACAAATTTTCATCAGGTTGTATACTTAACGGTTGTACCGTATCGTTAGGATTGCAAGTACCACAATGCTCCCGCTACTTCTTCATTATTTTATATTTTTACTTACATGCATGTAGTATCTATATTTATTGGTTATTATTAAATGGTATCTTTGCCCAAATTAGCATTTTAAATACAGACGAATTTAATATTTACAGTCTGCAGACAATTATAAAAAAACAGGTTATGACTAAAATTTTCAAACTGGCTGGAAGCACCTCTTTGCTTGTGTTATGTGCCGCTGTCATATCTTCATGCAGCAAAAGCCAGCCTACCAGTGTAAATCCCGGAGTGTCCAGCTCCAAAACAGGGATTGAGTACAATGTGGAAGGCAACTTCACGGTGGATGAATATCAGGGCCAGCCAGAGGCACCGGATATGGCATACATCGAAGGTGGCCGCTTTGTGATGGGTAGCTTTGAGGAAGACTTGATGGGTTCCCGAGACAACTTAGAAAGGACCGTAACAGTGGCTTCTTTCTATATGGACCAAACAGAAGTGGCCAACATTCACTGGCTGGAGTACTTGTTTGACATCAAACAGGATTCAACTACTGAGTTTTATCGTTCTGCGCTGCCAGATACTACGGTATGGCGCCGCTCTCTTGCATTCAATGATCCATACGAAGATCATTACCTGCGTTATCCTGGTTTCCGTTTCTTTCCTGTTGTAGGTGTGAGTTGGGTTCAGGCTAATGACTATTGCAAATGGCGTACTTCTGTAGTCAACGAAAAGCTTGCCGAAGAAGCTGGGCTAGAGTCTAGTGTCCCCGAAGGGGGGCGTATTCCCCTGGAAACAGGAGCAGTGCTTCCTGACTTTAGGTTGCCCACAGAGGCCGAATGGGAGTATGCTGCCAAAGCCATGATCGGTACGCAGTATCTGGATGAAAACCATACCAACCAAAGAATTTATCCTTGGGATGGTCATGCTACCCGTAATCCTTATGGCAAGCAAATGGGTTACTTTCTGGCTAACTTCAAAAGAGGTAGAGGTGACTATGCAGGTATCGCTGGTAAGCTCAACGATGGAGCAATGATCACTGACTATATCTATGAGTATCCGCCTAACGACTTTGGCTTGTACAATATGGCTGGAAACGTCAACGAATGGGTACTGGATGTATATCGCCCGTTGTCATTCCAGGACTTCAGCGATCTGAACCCTATTAGAAGAGACGGTACGATTGACCCGGCTTCCGGCTACGATAGTGAAGAAACACCTCGTTATCAGGGTGAATATAACTCACTAATCACCGATGAACTCAGGGTATACAAAGGTGGTTCATGGGCTGATGTCGCTTACTGGCTGGCTCCCGGAACACGCCGTTACCTTGAGCAGGATTCTGCTACAGCCACGATTGGCTTCCGTTGCGCCATGATTAGAGCAGGTACTAATTACTAATTTTACCCACTATTCTTTACATATAAAGCCTGGTTCTTACACCAGGCTTTTTTTATTCCGGACTGGCCAGCGAGGCTACACTCACTTCTTTAGCATGCGCTTTCAGCAACAAATCAGCACATATGCCAATGGTGGCACCTGTAGTAATGACATCATCTATCAGCAAAACTCGTTTGTTTTGAATCTTGCCAGCATCCCGGAGGCTATATACAGAAGCTGCATTATCAAATCGTTCTACTCTGCTCAGCGTTGTTTGACTACCTGTCTGCACGTGACGGCACAACACCTCTGTCTCCCACGGAATGTTCATCACAGCCGATAGCCCTTTGGCTATGCAATCACATTGGTTATAGCCACGCTTCCTTTGCTTTTTCTTATGCAACGGTATAGTGACTATCACATCAAATGCCTGTCCGAATCCGGCTTCTATCAGCGCGTTGCCATACCACCGGGACACCAATTCGCCAAGTTCTTCTCCGTTTTTGTATTTTATATGATGAATAAGTTTTTGAACCCGGCTTTTTTTAGCAAACTTATAGTAAGCAAATGCGTGTTTTACATTGACGACACCCAAAAATCTTTTGCTCAAACTTTCGTTAGGTTCATACAGGTTATATTTTGGCAGGTGATAGGCACAATTTGTAGAAATGAATTGTTCACCTTTAGTGAGCGGTTCGTTGCTGACAACACAACAGCGGGGGAAGAGCAGACTGATAAAATCTTTGAACATATGATATTTTAGGACCAAAATAGTTTATCTGTCCTTGTATTACCTGCCTATGTTCTGCATTTTTCTATAGGAGTAATTTAAATGTACAATGTATAAAAAAGACCTTGAACTCGAACGCAAATGGCAGTCTATGCTGAAGTACTTGGAAGAGATGATTGGTAAACGTCCTAAAGACCTGAATGCTGTGCTTGTTTTGATCGGTGTACAGGAACTAGGCAAAGGTTATCAGTATTTTTCTAAAGAAGAGAAGCAAGACCTGATGCATATTGCTATTTGTAAAGCTCTTTCTCTTTCCGGTTTTTATGAGTTGGAAGGGATAGACACCGATGGCTGGCCTCATTGGAAGCTTGTAAAGAAGTTACCGCATTTTGATCTGCTAGAGCAGGAAAAGCTATTAAAGATGCATGTGCTTGATTATTTTAAAGAAGAGTTTGATTTACAGGTTTAGATAGGCTCGCTGTTTGTGTAGTAAATGCTGAAAGATTCGTCGTAAATCAGATGTACTATTTTACCTGACAAATCGCTTTTACAAGTTTTACTGCTATATATATATCGTTTCACTTACCAAAGAAGCACTTATGGCCGCATCAAATCAACATAATTCACCCATTACTTCTCAACTCCGATCATACAAGAGAAAGTATTATCTAAACAAACTTGCCAGAGGAAGCATCTTCTTTGCAGCAATATCGCTTACCGTATATCTCCTCTTCAATTCTCTTGAGTACACCGTTCGGCTTAACTCTTATTGGCGGGCAGCGCTGTTCTTCTCTTTTCTTGCTTTGGTGGTTGTGCTGCTCTTTTATCTGGTGATTGACCCGCTGATCAAGCTATCTAACAACAAGAGGCAGATCAGTGATGAAGAAGCTGCCCGGCAGATCGGCACGTACTTTCCGGAAATTAACGACAAGCTTCTCAACGTTCTACAACTTCAATATAGCAGCCCTTTGCAAAGTCCGTTGATCGGAGCGAGCATTGTCCAGAAGACACAGCAACTATCAGTATTTTCTTTCCCACTGGCTATTGATCTGCGAGGTAACCTGCGGTTTTTAAGATACCTTATTATTCCTGTGTTGATCATTGTGCTGGTGGCCCTTTTGCTCCCGCAGTTGCTGGTAGATGGTACGTCGCGCATTGTACATTTTCAAAAAGATTATGCTGTCCCGCCTCCTTTTACATTTGATATAAAGAATAATACATTCACTGCATTTCGTAATGAAGACTTCACGGTTGATGTTGCTACCAAAGGCAATACGATACCAGATAAGGTGTTCTTACATACTGGCGACAGGCGTCTGCGTATGTCATCTATCCAGCCAGCATCTTATCAACACAAGTTGCCAAGTATGCAGCAGGACATGGATTTTTACATAGAAGCTGCCGGTTACCAGTCGTCTTCTTACAAGATCAAAGTAGTGGATCGGCCTAATCTTAAGAACTTCAATATCGCGTTGGATTACCCGAAGTATTTGAACAAAAAAGATGTCAGGCTAAGCAATAGCGGCAATTTGCAGGTTCCTGAAGGAACGAATATCACCTGGTTGTTTGGTGCCCTTGCTACAGATAGCGCGTGGATCAAATTTCCTGAAGAGGATACCTCTCTAATGTTGGCAAAATCGGGTGAACAGTCGTTTTCCATTGCGAAGACAGCCAAAAGATCCGGTGCTTATCAGCTACGCCTGCAAAACCAGTACAGTTCCAACAAACAGGACATTGCATATTTCATGGAAGTAATTCCCGACCAACATCCTGAAATTACACTGGAGCAAATGCAAGATACAGTGCTGTATAAGTTTCTTGTATTGGGAGGAAACCTATCAGACGATTACGGCCTTTCCAATCTTGCCCTATACTATAAGCTTGAGCAGCCAGATGATAACACCAAAGAAGATGATTATCGCCGTGTTGATATTGGGATCAATAAAAATCAAAATAAGCAGAGCTATTATTACCAGTGGCAACTGGATAGTGCCAACCTGAAGCCCGGTGACCAAATCCGGTACTTCCTTCGTGTGTGGGACAATGATGGTGTCAACGGTCATAAGTCTTCTAAAACTGCCACTTATACGTTCAGTATTCCCGATCAGAAAGCAATTCAGGAAAATCTGGCAAAATCTGCTGCGCAAACGCAATCAGAGATTGGCAAAAATGTGCAAAAAGCTACTGAACTTAGCAAGCAGATTGAAGATGCACAGCAAAAATTGAAAGGCAAAAAAGAACTCAATTGGCAAGACAAACAAATGCTGGAAGACTTATTAAAAAAACGTGAAGAGGTAGAGAAAGCACTGAAAGAACTCAAAGAGCAAAGCCAGAATAACAACCTCAAACAAGACGAGTTTTCAGAATCTGATAAACGTATACAAGAACAGATCAAGCAACTGCAAAGCCTGGTAGATGAGCTGCTGGACGATGAAACCAAAAAACTATACGAAGAGCTTCAGAAACTGCTGGAAGAAAAGTCTGACATTAACAAAATTCAGGAAAACCTCTCTGATCTCTCCAAAAAAGAGGAAAATCTGGAACAAGAATTGGAGCGCACACTTGAATTATTCAAGCGTATGAAACTCAATCAGGACATGGACGCTTTAAAAGAGCAACTTTCGCAGGCAGCGGAAGAGCAGCAGAAGTTAGCTGATGAAACCGAAGACAAGAACAAATCGCTTGATGAACTCAGCGAAGATCAAAAGCAGCAAAATAAAGATTTCGAGGATATTCAGAAAGAACTAGACAAGATTGAGCAATCAAATCAGGATCTAAAAAATCCTATGTCGCTTCAGGATATGACTGAGGAACAAAAAACCATTCAGCAGGAGCAACAAAAGGCGCAGGATGCGTTGGATAAGAACAAGCGTGACAAGGCACAACAATCTCAGCAAAAGAGTGCCCAGCAGATGCAACAAATGGCCCAAAAACTTCAGCAAATGCAGCAAAGCATGCAAATGGAACAAACGCAGGAAGATATGGATAATTTGCGTGCTATTTTGGACAACCTGATGACTCTATCATTTGATCAGGAGGGTGTGATGAAAAGCTTTAGAGAAGTAAAGCAGAATGATCCACGGTTTATTGATCTTTCTCAGCAACAACTCAAATTACGCGACGATGCACAGATCATCGAAGACAGTCTTCTGGCACTGGCAGAAAGGGTTTTTCAGATTCAGTCTTTCGTCACCCGCGAAGTAAAAGATATGAATCAGTACATGGACGAAAGTATGGCAGCTTTGCGTGAACGGCAGCAATACCAGGCTATTAGCAAGCAGCAGTTTTCTATGACTTCTATTAATAACCTTGCGCTATTACTCAATGATGTACTGAGCCAGATGCAGCAACAAATGGCTTCTGCTATGGGAAATCCACAGGAGAAACAGGGAAATTCCAGACCAAATATGAATTTAGGTGACATGCAGAAGCAATTGAGCCAACAGATCAGTGAATTGAAACAAAGTGGCAAATCTGGCAGGCAGTTGAGCGAAGAACTTGCTAAGCTTGCCGCACAGCAGGAAAAAATCAGACAGGCACTCCAGAAAATGCAGCAAATGCAGGATATGAACAACAAAAAAGGAGGAAAGCAGGGCACTGGAGGCGATGATCTTATTAAACAAATGGAAGAAACTGAATCTGATTTGGTAAATAAACGTTTAACTTCTGAGACGATTAAACGGCAGAAGGAAATCACGTCTCGGTTACTAGAAGTAGAGAAGTCTATGCGAGAGCAGGAAATGGATAAAGAAAGAAAAGGTGAGACTGCAAAAGATGACTACGATAAGCAAGTAATCAAGTCGTTTGATCAATACATTCAAACAAAAAAACAGGAAATTGAATTATTAAAGACAGTTCCTGTTAAATTAAACCCTTATTTTAAAAACGAGGCGAACGAATATCTCAAACGTATCAATTAATATAATCATTACCAATGGATTCAATCAGTATTCAAATCCCTTCTTTAGCCGCAAATGTTCGCATGATTGAAAGTTTTATAGACAATGCGAAAGACCAGTTCCAATTCACTGATGATATCTATGGAAATATCATGATTGCCGTCACCGAGTCTGTACATAATGCCATTCAGCACGGCAATCATGGAGATGCAAAGAAGAATGTGTACTTGTCTTTAACCATCAACGAAAGCTCTCTGACTTTTCAGATTCAGGACGAAGGCACTGGCTTTGATTATGATGGATTGCCTGACCCAACTTCTCCTGATAACATTGATCAACCGGGTGGCCGTGGTATCTTTTTGATGCGCCACCTTTGCGATGAGGTTAAGTTTTTGGATAAAGGAAGAATAGTTCAACTCACATTTTATATCAATTGATACGTGATCCATTTTTTTACCGAAAGCACTTCCTATACCGTAGATTTCCCTGTTTCTGCTATCACAGATTGGCTACAAGCTGTAGCCAGCCAACAACATTTTATAGTTATTTCGCTTACCTATGTCTTGTGTTCCGATGAATATATACTGAAGATCAACCAAGAATATCTTCAACACGATTATTATACTGATATTATTACTTTTGATAATTCTGATTTTAAGCATGAAATTGAAGGTGATATTTTTATTAGTATTGATCGGGTGCAAGAAAACACCAGTGAGCATAGTGTCTCTTTTCATCATGAACTCTACCGTGTAATCGTTCATGGAATGCTGCATCTGATAGGTTTTAATGATAAGACAGAGGAAGACACTGCTGCCATGCGTGAAATGGAAAACAATTGTCTACATTTGCTTTTTAATCGCTTATAGACGTTTTTCACACGCTATCGCACTATTTCTACCGGTTTGTGTTTTATGTGTACGTGAATTTGTTTTGTTCCACGTGAAACGTTATTGAATAATGATAGGACAAGAGTATGATGTAATTGTGGTAGGGGCGGGGCACGCTGGAAATGAAGCTGCTGCTGCTGCTGCCAATATGGGATGTAGTACCCTGCTTATTACAATGGATATGACCAAGATAGGGCAGATGTCGTGTAATCCTGCAATGGGAGGGGTAGCCAAAGGGCAAATCGTTAGAGAAATAGACGCGTTGGGAGGGCTTTCCGGAATAGTCTCTGATTTGTCTATGATTCAATTCAGAATGCTCAATAAATCCAAAGGCCCGGCCATGTGGAGTCCCAGAACGCAAAATGATAGGGCAAGATTTACAGAAGGCTGGAGACTGGCATTAGAGAAAATACCCAATCTGGATTTTCTTCAGGATATGGTGACAGAAATTATCGTGGAACAAGGATGTGCCAAAGGAGTAAAGACTGGTATTGGTGTTGCTATCAAAGGCAAAACAGTCGTACTTACCAACGGAACATTTCTTAATGGCCTGATACATATTGGTGAGAAGCAGATGGGAGGGGGAAGGTCTGGAGAAAGGTCTTCCAAAGGAATTACCGAACAACTTGTAAACCTAGGGTTTGAGTCAGGTAGAATGAAAACCGGCACCCCGCCCCGCGTAGATGGGAGGTCGCTGGACTATAGCAAAATGGAAGAGCAAAAAGGAGATGTAAAACCAGGAAAGTTTTCTTTTACTGATACAAAGCCTCTGAAAACCCAAAAAAGCTGTTATATCACCTACACCAATAGCACAGTACATGAAATTCTGCAAACAGGTTTTGACAGATCGCCGATGTTTAATGGCAGCATACGTGGACAAGGGCCAAGATACTGCCCATCGATAGAAGATAAGATTAACAGATTTGCGGAGCGCGATCGCCATCAGATCTTTGTGGAGCCGGAAGGCTGGGAAACTATTGAAGTATATGTCAACGGCTTTTCAACTTCGCTTCCGGAAGATGTCCAAGTGAAAGCCATCAGGCAAGTGCCAGGATTTGAACAGGCAAAGCTATTTAGACCGGGATATGCCATTGAATACGATTATTTTCCACCTACGCAACTCAAGCAAACCCTGGAGACAAAACTAATTGATCATCTATACTTTGCAGGGCAAATCAATGGAACCACTGGCTATGAGGAAGCAGCCTGCCAGGGGCTTATGGCCGGTATCAACGCTGCTAATTGTGTGCAGGAAAAAGACCCACTAGTTCTGAAGAGATCACAGGCATATATTGGTGTGCTAATTGATGATCTGATTAATAAAGGCACGGAAGAACCTTACAGGATGTTTACTTCACGGGCAGAATTTAGGTTATTGCTTCGTCAGGATAATGCCGATATCAGGCTAACAGAAACTGGACATCGTATCGGACTAGTAGATGAGCAACGCCTAGAAAATGTATTCGATAAAAAAAATGCCATCAATAGTCTGTTGGATGAAATAAAGGTTTCAAAAGTATCGCCACAAGAAGTTAACGATAACCTAACAGCAATTCATACTGCTACCATAAAAGAGAAAGTTTCTGTAGATAAGCTCCTAAAACGCCCTGAAATAGGGATAGAACAGCTCAAAAATATAGACGAAAGTCTGCAATTGATGCTTTCGGATTATAATGAAGATGTGCTGGAAGAGGTAGAGATTCTGATAAAGTATGAGACATACCTTCATAAAGAACAACAGCAGGCAGAAAAGCAGGAAAGCCTGGAAAATTTTAGAATACCGAAAACTTTCGATTATCACCAAATAAAAGCACTATCTGCTGAAGCCAAAGAAAAGCTTTCAAAAATACAGCCTGCTACCATTGGCCAGGCGGCCAGAATCAGCGGTGTATCACCAGCAGATATTTCTGTGGTAATGGTGTACCTAGGAAGATAATTTGTCAATTTCAATAAAATTTGCCTGTTTTATACGCTAAAACAGGCTTTTTTTGTTTTAAATATAACCAATTAACATAGTCAATGACGCTCAAAGATCTGTTAGTAATTATTGCTTGTTTATGTGCAACAATGTTCATTTCGTGCGCCCGCCAGGGAAGGCCGTCAGGAGGTCCAAAAGATACGATTCCGCCAACGGTAATCAGCATGAATCCACCATTAGGAGCGACAAATTTTAATGGAGACGAACTGGAGCTTACATTTAACGAGTACATAGAAGCAAGAAATCTGAAGAAAGAATTGATTATCAATCCAAATGTTAAAAGCTATAAGTACTTCACTAAAAAACGCACGCTGGTGATACGCCTGGATGAAGATTTGAAAGAGAATACTACATATACGTTCAATCTGCGCCAAGCTGTTGTGGACTTTGAAAACAACAATGCTGTAAATGCGCTGCTGGCTTTCAGTACCGGAGATAAGCTGGACTCTATGCAGGTATCCGGCTATGTAAAAGATTTGTATACACAACAAGCTGCGGAAGATATAATAGTAGGGCTTTACGCTACAGATGATACGATTACTATTTTTAATGGCCCCCCTCTGTACTTTACCAAAACAGATAAAAAAGGCTATTATAATATTAATTACATAAAAAATGGCACTTATAATATTTATGCGTTAGATGATAAAAACAATAACCTAGAATATGAATCAAATACCGAAGCTATTGCTTTCAAAGATACGGCCGTGTACCTGCTCCCGGATAGTGTACATCAACTCGTACTTCCCGATTCGTTAAAAAATGATTCTATACCAGCTTATGGGCAAAGTTTTGATCTTAATCTTACCAAAAAAGACATACGACCTATCAGAGTGCAAAGCAACAGACCCAACGGCAAATACTATGAAATCAAGTTTAATAAACCTATCCGATCCTATAACCTAACCGCAGACTCCAGTGATGTGAAGCAGGCTACCCTGGCTTATATGGCAGATTCTTTGGGGCTGAAAAGAGACAGCACTTTCCGTTATATACTGAGTAATTTTCAGGAAGGTCAGCAGACTATCAGAATTTACAATACGCTCAAACAGGATAGTTTGCTGGTGAGGCTGAATGCTGAAGACTCTGCCAGCCAGGTGCTGGCAGATACAATATTATACATACGGTTTACGGAAACCAGAAGGAAACCAGAAGAATTTACGCAGCAGCTCGTAGTAAAACACCCGGAAATGGTGGATAGCATTCGGGGAGAAGTTAATTTCAGCAAGCCAATGGTGCGTATGAATACAGACAGTATCCTGTTGGTATATGATACATTATTTACCCTGCCACTCAACTACGACAGCCTCTTCACATGGAACGAACACCGCGATCAGCTCACTTTTAAAAGGTATGTCAGCAAAAACAATATCATCGATACACTCAGGCAACAATACATTAGCAATGATAGTATAGCATTTGTTGAGAGAAAGAATAAAGAACGGTTATATGTAGATAGTCTCAGGGCATCAGCTAATACAGCAGATCAGCTCCGGCTACTTGCTGCCCTAGATAGTTTACAGAATAATAAGCAAACGGGCAGGATACTCGATAGTATTCGGTCTGTAAAAGATGAGAACATCAGGCAGAAAATGGTGAGCCGCATGGCAGATACCATAACTGTCACTCCTGCATTTATACCAAATGTTTATACTCGCAAAGAGATAATCAGTACACTGGCACCGCTTACCTTGTACATGTCGCCGGGTAGTTTTATGAGTGTAGAAGGGGACAGCAGTCAGGCGGTAAGGCAGGACTATAGTTTTGTAAATCCGGATGATTACGGTGTGGTAAAAGGAAAAATAACGACTGACCGACCGCACTATTTCATACAACTTGTTGACAATAGCTTCAACGTAGTGGCAGAGGTTTCCGGAAAAGATAGCTATGCTTTCAGGTTGATTCCACCAGGTTCTTACAAAATAAGGGTACTCATCGACAGCGACGGTGATGGAAAGTGGGAAGACGGAGATATCCTTGAGCGTGAAGAACCTGAGCCTGTCATCGTGTTCAGCGATTATGAAATTAATCTAAAAACAGGATGGGAGCAGGAGTTAGATCTGGTCTTCTAAATGTTATCCACATTATCGAGTGGATAACATGTGAAAAAGTGTGGAAAAGCAGTGTTTAATAACTGAGTTATCCACTCGATAACATGGGTTGGTAATTTTCTCAACAGTATCAACAACCAAGCACTAAGTTATTCACACTGTTATGAACACTCCAGATTATCTATAAAGTTATCAACAAATTAGTCAACATTAAATTTTGAAGTTTATAAGTATCTATAAATCAGTTAGTTAGTTGTGGAAAACCGTGTTAATAACCTGTATATAATTGGGTTGGTTATAAACAATCCGCAATAACAATAACTTTATCGATAACTTTTCCACAGTTTCCACAACGTAGTAAATAATAATAGTTTCGAAAGAATAATAAATTAATAATATAATATGTTAGTGAATATGTCAGGATATATAACTCTCTCAAAAATGAAAGACCTTACCCATGTAACATTTATTATTTTTATGTTATCGATGACAAATATTTTTGTTATCTATGCACAAGATACTGAGAGCATAGAATTGGCGCAGCAGTATGATGACAAAGGAGAAACCCAGAAAGCCAGAAGCTTATATGAAGATCTTGCGAAAAAGAAAAAAAACATACCCGTAATACACAGCCGGTATTTCCGGTTGCTCATCAACAATGGGCTTATCAAGGAAGCCGATCGCTATGTAACTACTGCGCTAAAATACTTTCCGGATAACGTCATTTATCGTATTGATCAGGGAATTATAGAGGACAGAAAAGGCGATAAGGAAAAGGCAAAAGCTTTGTATGCCGAGGTGATCAATACCGTGGTGTACGATCCCTACAAGCTTGGGATGGTGGCCAACCACTTTCTGAATAACGAGCTAGTAGATGAGGCTATTCTGGCTTTCAAAAAAGGAAGGGAGGCAAGCGATGATCCTGGATCTTATGCCTTGGAACTTGCCAACGTGTACCGGCGGCTCAACGAAAAAGATAAAATGATTGAGGAGTTCCTGACGTATGCAAACCAGGATGAGGGCAGAATCTCCTATGTGAAAAACGTGTTGCAAAGTGTGCTGACGGAGGAGAGCGACTTACAGGATTTGTCTACTTTGTTGCTGGACAAGATTCAGAAAAACCCGGATGAGCAGTTGTACAGCGAGTTACTCATTTGGGTTAATATGCAGCAAAAGAATTTTTATGGTGCTTTTATGCAGGCAAGAGCCATCGACAGAAGAAACAGAACAGAAGGCGACTGGACTATGGAAGTGGCTGGGATTGCCCTGGAGAATCAGGATTACAGCAACGCCCTGAAAATGTATGAGTATGTTATTGACAAATATCCAAGGACACAAAACTATGTACTGGCCCGCAGGCTCAAGATCAAGGCACGGGAAGAACTGGTGAAAAATAAATATCCGGTGGCTGAGGAAGATATTCTCAAGCTGGTAGAAGATTATCAAAACTTTATTGTTGAGAGTGCCAATACGCCTATCGGGCAGAGTGCTTCGGTACTGGAAGCCAAAAGAAGCCAAGCGTTGCTGTATGCTTTTTATATGGGTAAAATGCAGGAGGCCATTGCTATCTTGAAAGAAGTAGCCGATAGTCCGAAAGCCAGCCAGGAATTAAAGGCGCAATGCAAACTGGATATGGGAGATATCTATATTCTGATTGATGAACCCTGGGAATCTACCCTGCTGTACTCTCAGGTGGAAAAAGCCCGTAAGGAAGAACCGATCAGCTACGAAGCAAAACTCAAAAATGCAAAGCTTTCTTACTACAAAGGAGATTTTGAACTGGCACAAGCACACTTGGATGTGCTCAAGCTGGCCACTACCCGCGAGATTGCCAACGATGCCATGTCGCTGAGCCTGCTGATACAAAACAACACAGCTTTTGATACCACCGAGGCAGCCATGAAGGAATATGCAGCTACTGAACTGTTGCTGTTTCAAAACAAACAACAGCAGGCTTTGGAAAAGCTCGACACCATGCTGGCAAAGTATGAAAAACATCCGCTGGCAGATGAAATCTACTGGTTGAAAGCCAAAGTAGACATGAAGATGGGTAAGTTTGACGATGCACTGGCGAACCTGGATAAGATCACAAAAAACTACGGGCAGGATATTCTGGGAGACGATGCCATGTACCTGACCGCCAAAATCTATGAAGAGCAGCTACAGGACAAAAACAAAGCGATGGAAGTATATACGCAGTTTCTAAAAGACTATCCGGGAAGTATCTTTGTGGCAGATGTAAGGAAAAGATTCAGGATGCTTAGAGGGGATTTCAACACAAACTAACGCAAAATCAGCTATGTTGTGAACGAATTTTGTTAGACATCCGCTTACACTCACAAAAAGACGCAAGCGTACCTATGGAAGATATCAAAACGCCACTGACCCTGCTCAAAAGTAAATTTGGCTACCAGCAGTTCAGGCATCAGCAGGAGCAAATCATACAAAATGTATTAGACCAAAAGGATGTACTGGTGCTGATGCCTACCGGTGGCGGCAAGTCGCTGTGCTACCAGATACCGGCACTGATGCAGGACGGCCTCACGCTGGTGATCTCTCCTTTGATTGCCCTGATGAAAGATCAGGTAGATGCATTGCGGGTCAACGGCGTGGCAGCCGCTTACCTGAACTCTACACAGAGTACGGAAGAACAGCGCGAGATCGTCCAGATGTTGCAACAGGGTACACTTAAAATGCTGTATCTGGCCCCTGAAAGGTTGATGGGGCATGAGAGCCGTTTCATGGATTTTCTCTCTAAGCTCAAGGTGTCGCTATTGGCCATAGACGAAGCCCACTGCATCTCTCAGTGGGGGCACGATTTCCGGCCCGAATACCTGATGCTGGCTAAAGTTAAGCATCAACTGAAAGTACCTACCATTGCGCTCACGGCCACCGCTGACCAACTCACCCGCAAAGACATCGTAGAAAAGCTTGAATTGCAACAGCCCCGGGTTTTTCTGTCCAGCTTCAACCGGGCCAATATTTATTACCATGTACGGCCCAAACGTAACAGTTACGGACAATTGCTGGATTTTCTGGAAGAGCGCAAAGAAGAATCAGGCATCATTTATACACTGTCCAGAAATGGCGTGGAAACGCTGGCTGGTCGGCTTGAGGCTGCCGGATATTCCGCCAAACCCTACCATGCCGGGCTAAGTAGCAGCCTGAAAGAAAAGCACCAGGACCAGTTTCTGAGAGACGAAGTGAAGATCATTGTAGCCACCATTGCTTTTGGCATGGGCATCAACAAATCCAACGTGCGCTTTGTGGTGCATATGGACTTGCCCAAAAACATAGAAGGCTATTACCAGGAAACCGGCCGGGCCGGACGCGATGGCCTCAAAAGCGATGCGCTGCTGTTTTATAGCTATGCCGACGTGATGAAGCTCAGAGGCTTTGTAGAACTGGAAGACAATGAGGCGCAAAGCAAGATCATGCTGCAAAAGCTACAGGAAATGGCCACGTTTGGCGAACTCAAAGTATGCCGTAGAAAATACCTGTTGCAGTATTTTGGCGAAAAAGCAGAAGACTATTGTGGCAGCTGCGATGTATGCCTGACAGAATACGAAAAATTTGACGGTACTGTCGTTACGCAAAAACTACTATCAGCCATTGCCCGGTTGGAAGAAAAATTTGGTGCTTCTTACGTCATAGACTTCTTAAGAGGCTCAAAGTCAGAAAAAATATGGTCGCAGCACAAATCACTTAAAACCTATGGCATTGGCGCAGACATCAGCAAAAAGGACTGGAGTAGTTATATTGACCATTTGCTCTATTATGACTACCTCAAAAAATCGGAAGATCAGTATACGACGCTGAGCCTTACAGACAAAAGCTGGCGTGTGCTGAAAGGAGAGGAGAAGGTAGAGCTGATCAAGAATGCGTCTGTCAAAGAAACTGAGCAGGATATTACAGCCATTCCGATGGAAGCCAACCTGCTACAGGAGCTGAAAGAACGCAGACGGCAACTGGCGCAACAGGAAAATGTACCGGCCTACATCATCTTTTCAGATGCCACGCTTCAGGAACTTGCCACGTACCTGCCTTTGAAAACCAGTGACCTGTCTAAGATCAGCGGTTTTGGCGAAGTGAAAATCAACCGGTATGGAGCAGCTTTTCTGGAAGTGATTCAAGCATTTGCTGCCAAACATGGCATTCCTTCGCGCATCAGTAGAGCCAGCACCCGAAGAAAGCAGACCAGCAGTAAAGCTACCGTAAGCGATACCAAGAAAGAAAGTCTGCGCCTCTTTCAGGAAGGCAACACGGTCGAACAGGTAGCAGAAACAAGAAACCTGCAAAGCTCCACCATCTTCAGTCACCTGTCATACTATGTAGAAAAAGGAGACATAGAAGCCACCAGCCTGGTTGCAGCCAACAAACTTCCCCTAATTGAAGCGGCCATCCAAGAGCACGGAGACATTGCCTTAAAGCCCCTGAAAGAAGCCCTGGGCGACGGCATCAGCTACGGTGAGATCAGGATAGGGATAGGAGAGGTGAGGAGAAAGCAAAGGGGGAATAACTAAAGTAATTCTCTCTTTGCTATCCTGACTTCCCTATGTCATCCTGGAAGGAACTTGTTTGTTGTTTGCAGTAAATATTGAGGTCGTAAAAGTTACCTGGCGCGTAGATTTCTTTTGAGATAAATCTTTACCATGCAGTTTATTAGCTACTATTAATTCTATTAGCGTAAAGATCCCTGACGGGATGACGAAAGGCTGTTTAAAGCATTGTCTACAATGTAAATATTTGGTTCTTGCTAAATTCTCTTAATGTTATTGAGTACTTCTTTTCCAGTATTCTACTTTTTGCTCCATAGTTAATTTGTCATCCTCACTATTTAGCATTTGATTTTCAACAATATCAATAACTTCTATAGACACAAAAGCTGGGTAGTTATTACTTGTTTTAACAGAAAATTTGCAATCAGTTTTCTTTACTGGACTATTTTTCCCTCCAAAAAGGATGATCAACCTATCTTCTAAATTGATTGTTCCCATACCGGTCCGTTCGTATTGCAAGGTCAATGATTCTGAAATAGGTATTGCACTGTGCAATAGTGAATATTGGAAATTTAATTTAGAGCCTGGAATTTGGTCAGCGTTTCCTATTATCTTCCCTTTTTCTGCTGTGATGGTTATACGTAGCTGTTCTTCATTCTGTAAAAGTGAAAAGTTCCAGATAGAAAATTCAAATGGTATTGTGTAGGTTGTCAAACGAGGGTTAGGAGCTAAAATATTATTTGTTCTCTTTCCATCAGAAATTTTTATAAATCCTCTTAAATTAGGATATTTTATCTGTTTAAAAAGAGCTTCGACATAGTGATGTGGTGCTGGTCTGGATTGCCCATCCAATCTCATGAAATAAGTGCTGTTGGTTTGATGTGGGGAATAATCACTTTTTTGTATTTCTATTACCACAATTCTTGCTTCAGCATTTTCTCTTACTTCTACTTTAACCCCTGATGGAATAGGTATAATGCTATCTGCGATTTTATTTACAAAAGCATCTTTTTCTATTACAAATTCTATAGGGCACAATTGACCAAAGAATTGCTTTTCTTTTTTCCCTTGTACTTCCTGACCTTGGGGAGCTCCCCAAACAACTATTCCACCTCCAGAATTTAATAAGGCGCATATAGCTTTAAAAATATTTTTGTATTGGTCTTTTTCCTTTTCTCTTGAATCGTAAGATTTGTATTCTATTAAATCCGTTTCCTCTTTAGGGCTATTAAAATAGTTTTCAATATCCTCATAGGTCAATTTCTCTATCGACTTGCCAAGAAGCTTATTTGAGTAATCCATAACATTGTTTTAGTATGAATGTCACAAAAAAAGCCTAATCATCCAGTCAACATAACTGATCATCAAGCTTTTACAATCTTATAAGGTGTGGGGCGTACTGGATTCGAACCAGTGACCTCTGCCCTGTCAAGGCAGCGCTCTAAACCAACTGAGCTAACGTCCCGTAGGTGTGCAAATATACAGCAGGAATTTTAGTTTCCAACAAATTTACCGGCCTGCTTTTCAGCATCATTGGGCGTAGTTGGCCTTCAGTAGCTGTAGCGCAGTTTCCAGGATGGTGTCTTTGCCTTTCTGTACATCTGCTTCTTTCATATCCACTTTGATGTCCGGTGCCACACCAAACTCAATGTTCTCTCCTGCCACCGTCGTAGTAATGGTAGAGGAAAACCGATAAATCCAACCGTTGGGAAGCTCACGGCTGATGGGCAATCCTCCTCCGCCTCCGGTGCTGTCGCCCATCAACAGGATGTTCTTACCTAAGCTTTTCATGATCTGTGCAAAGAAGTTGGTAGAGCTATAGCAGGAGCGGTTGGTGAGTACAATCACTGGGGCTTTGTATTGGTAGTCTCCACCCGGCTCCAGGTACCGGGCAATAGGCTCAGAGAAGTCATTGTGGCCGGGACCGTCTTTGTATTGCCAGTACTGCACCTTTTTTCTTTCTTCGGTGAAACGACTGGCGATGGTTTCAGCATTCTTGATCTTGCCTCCGCCATTGTTTCTCACATCAATGATCAGCCCTTTGACAATCACTGTGTCTTTGCCCTGCCTGGAGTAGAGCGACACCAGATAGTCAATGACAGAACCGCTTACGTCTTTGTCAAAGCTTTCGTAATAAATATAGCCTATAGAATCAATCATCCGGTGATAGAAAGGCCCGGTGATCTGGTAGTCATCGCCCAGGTAATTTCGCTCGATGATATCATAATCGAAGTTGGCCGGATAATCCAGATACCACTGCCAGTAGCGCGAAATATCAAAACCTGCCTGTAGATTGACGTGCCCGTCCTGTAAGATAGCCAGCATATCAGACAGTACATCAAACAGCGAATCGCTGCGCATTCCATTCTGAACGCGGGGCTTGTTGGCGGCATAGGCAGCATCCCAGTCTATATCTTTGGCAGTGAAGAATGCGTAATTCTCATCCACGGTAGTCCACAGCGACTCAAACACATCTTCTGCCTTGTTTTCATAGGCTGTGGAAAACACCGCCTCTTCGCAGGAAACAGCAGCCCATAGAAAGCAGACAAATAAGATAGGTTTGGTGATGGATAATGTCTTCATAAGCCAAAAATTTTTACTTGTCAGAAGTTAAACATGGTGGCAATAGAAATATTGTGAGAAGCAGCTGCCACGCTTCGGGGTTCATTATAGTGCACTATATTCCAGGCGTAAGACAGCCTCAACCGGTTGCCATTCCTGAGGGCATAATCCAGCGAAAAGGTATTGCTGTAGCGAAAAAACCTATTGAAAGAAGTAATATGTCCACTATCCAATATTTTGGAAACAAGTTTGTTCTTCTCACGGTCCAGAAAGCCGGAAAAGCTGCTGGCACCATAGGAAGGTCTTACAGCAAAAGTGACCAGCGGAAGGAAAGCCGCAAAGCCAACCGTAAAATCTCTGCGGAACAACCTAAAGTCATATGCCAGAGAAGTATTAGGACTTGCCGAAACATAGATACTATTATCGTAGGCATTATTTTGAAAGTTATTGAATATCCACAGTTGCCAAAGTGCATTCACAGATACACCACCAAACCAGCGAATACGATCATTTCCGAAATTACGGATATGTCTGGCATAGGCATAGTTTCCCTCGAAGCGAATGTTATCTACTACGCCGTAATTAACACGGTTTTTAGCCTCGCCATAATCAAAGCGCACATCTACCCGATGATAGTGTACTGGCCTGTTAAAATCCAGACCAGCGACAGCGGATGCCGAATTTGCTGTGTATTTCAGGGTGGAAAAGCTGTTGTCTAAAAATTTAGACATAGTGTAACCTCCTCCGAGATTAAAATAGTTTCCTGACTTTTTGTCAGGTTTTTCCTGTGCGTAGCTTGATAAATAAGCTAAAAATATTAGCAAAGTGCATAGTGAACATTTGTTCATGCTTTATAAGTTAATGTCAATCTGATTATGCAGCAGATCTTCCAAAGATTCCTGCTTTCGGATGAGATGAGGTTTACCTTGATAAATTAGTACTTCGGCAGGCCGAAATCTGGCATTGTAGTTAGATGACATGCTAAAGCCATATGCGCCTGCATTGCGAAAAGCCAATATATCGTTTCTTCTTACTTCCGCAAGTTCGTAGTTGCTGGCAAAAGTATCAGTTTCGCAGATGTACCCTACCACATCGTATACCTGCTTGGGTCCGTCCGGATTAGATAAATTGGCAATTTCATGATGTGCATTGTACATCATAGGACGAATCAGATGGTTGAGACCTGTATTCAATCCTACAAAAGTGATCCCGGGGTTTTGTTTGAGCACATTCACTTTAGCCAGCAGATAGCCCGCCTCACTGACGATAAATTTGCCGGGTTCAAACCACATTTCAAGCTGTCGGTCGTTGGTTTTACAAAACAATTCAAACCTCTCTATCAGTCGTTCACTCAATACTTTCATTTCGGTAGACTTATCGCCAGGCTTGTAGGGCACTTTAAAGCCACTGCCAAAATCTATGAATTGCAGATCGGAAAAATGAGTTGCCATGTTGAAAAGCAAATCGGCACCCGCCAAGAATACATCTACATCTACGATATCAGACCCTGTATGGATGTGTAACCCATTGATATGAATATTGTAGGTATCTACCAGTTTTCTGATTTCCGTAAGTCTGGAAGCTGGAATACCAAATTTTGAACGGCTATGCCCAACAGAAATATTAGCGTTGCCGCCAGCCATCAGGTTAGGGTTCAGGCGCAGGCAGCAAGGCACGGTGTTACCATACGCTTTTCCTACATCTTCCAGCAGCATTAGATTGTCAAGATTTAGCTGTACGCCCAAGGCTATGCCTTCCTGCACTTCCTCAAAAGACACGCCGCTGGGCGTATACATAATTTCGGAAGCTTCAAAACCAGCTTTAATCCCCAGCCTGGCTTCCTGTATAGACACCACATCCAATCCTAAACCCTGCTTTTTGATCAATTTCAGGATAGCCTGATTGGTTAGGGCTTTAGCAGCATATTTAAACTTCACATAAGGCTTATCAAAAGCATGACGCAGTTTGCCAATCTGTTCAATAATTTTGTCAGCATCATACACATACAAAGGGGTTCCAAACTGTTCGCAAACCTGAAGAAGGTCAACGTTTTGGATAAAACGGTGAGATTTTGTTGACTCAGACATGAATATTTATAAGGTTTTGACAAATATATCGCTAGATTTTTAAAATCTCTATGCAAAGGAGAAAGATTGTGTGGATATTGCGTTGCAAAGCAGGAGACAGAAGACAGAAGACTATAACTTTGAACACGGAACTTGAAACTCCGGACATTAGTCTTCCAGCCAAAAAGAAGCATACGTTAATCTATATCAAATATGTCCGAAGACAACATTGCCGACCTATACCAACAGAGAGCAGACGATTTTAAAAAAGAAAGCCGCCAGGTAGAGCAACAGGATCACCGTCTGTCGTGGCTTCGAATACTGCTGTTTATCCTAAGTGTGATAGCATTTGTTTATTTCGCCAATGCTCGACAGGGAAGCCTGGTGCTGTTAGTACTGGTTGTTTTTGTTGTTGCCTTTCCGCTACTGGTGAGGTACCATAATAAAATTAGAAAACAGAAGAACCGCTTGCTCAACCTTACGCAGGTCAACCGGGATGAGCTTAGCAGATTAAGCAACCAGCTAAGCACCTTCGACAGTGGCGAATCATACAAAGATAGTCTACATCCGTATTCGGGTGATCTGGATATTTTTGGAAAACACGCACTGTTTCAGCTTATCAACAGGAGCAATACCAATGGTGGAAGAAACAAAGTGGCCCAGTGGATGCTACAGCCCGCAGGTCGGCAGGAGATCCATGAACGGCAGCAGGCAGTGAAAGAACTGACCCATGACTTGGATTGGTGTCAGGATTTCCAGGCATACGGTATGGGGCCTAAAACCCATGAAGAAGACATGGATGCTTTGCTCAACTGGATGAATGAGCCAACGCATATTTTGCAGAAAAAGTGGTATTTGTTAGCGTCCCGCATCATGCTTGTCGTGGCCATTGCAGCCATCATCGCTTATTTTCTATGGGATGTCAGTGGGTACGTAGTATTGGGTGTGTTGCTGGTTAATGGCTTGATATTATGGAGTACCGCAGCTATCGCCAGCGACACTCATGAGAAGACCACCAAAGGGGTAGGTGTGCTCAAAGCCTATGTAGATATGGTCAGGCTGATAGAAAATAAAGATTTTGATGCACCTCTCAACAGAGAGCAAAAACAGATACTAACGGCAAATAAAGCTACCGCTTCCGCAGAAATTAGCAGATTGAGCTATATTCTGGATAATTTTGACGCGCGAGGCAATATGTTTTATCATATTCTTAATGTAGCGCTGTTGCTGGATGTTTACTGGTTGTTGCAAGCTGAACAGTGGAAAAAGTCTTTACAGGCAGATGTAGCTTGCTGGTTTGCTGCGGTCAATCAGATGGAGGCACTGGTGAGCATAGCAAGTTTTGCTCACGCCAATAGTGATTATGTGTTTCCTGTGATTGCAGACAAGCCATGCATTTTCGTAGCAGAGCAACTGAGTCACTGCCTGATCAGCAGGCAAAAACGGGTGAGTAACGATTTTGCGATGGAGGGAAAAGGAGCTATTGGCATCATCACGGGTTCTAATATGTCGGGTAAAAGTACTTTTCTGCGAACGGTAGGCATCAATATGGTATTGGCCCTGATGGGTGCTCCGGTACCTGCCAAAAAACTGACTGTTTCAGAAATGCAGTTGTTTACCAGTATGCGCACCCAGGACAACCTGGAAGAAAGCGTATCATCTTTCTATGCGGAACTCAAAAGGCTGAAGCAGTTGCTTGAGATGCTCAAAAATCCTGAAAAGCCTGTGATGTTTATGCTGGATGAAATTCTGAAAGGTACCAACTCACAAGACAGGCATCATGGGGCAGCTTCTTTGGTCAGGCAGTTGAGCCAGTTGGATGCCTGCGGCTTTGTATCTACACACGATCTGGAACTGGGTGCTTTGGAGTCGCAACTATCTCACATAAAAAACTATAGCTTCACCAGCACCATAGAAAACGACGAGATATACTTTGACTATAAAATCTATAAGGGTATCTGCCAGAGTTTTAATGCCAGCAAACTGATGGCCAAGATGGGCATTGCTATAGAAGAATGATCAGGGTTTGAGCAAACAAAACAGGACAGAAAAGCTTAGAGTTCTGTTTTTGAAAAACCGATCCTCGCGGATATTTGCAAGGCTGTTGACAAACCTTATCTGAAAGGAAGTCCGTTCAAAAGGAGCATAATTGACAGCCGCAACATAGCATACATCAAAATTTTCAAAACCACTACTGTTTTCAGCGAATCCAGTTCCGTCATCAGATTTGGCATTGATAAGGTAGTTAGCCGTGATGCCGCCAACAAAGTCTACCTGCTCAAACGTATGAAATTTGGCAGCTAATGGCAGCTCTATATAGTTGAGTCTCTGGATAAAGTTGTTCGGATCGTTTTTCCCATAGCGGCTGCCTTTTTGGCTGTAAAGTATGCCCGTTTGCAGAGCAAACACCTCAGTAAAAGGAAAGCAAACAATTGGGCCAACCAAAAATCCGGGCTTGTTATATCCTACAAGTGCGTCCCCATCAATCTGAGAAGCATTGACACCTATTTGCAAATGAGCTTCAAATTTCTGTGCCAATGCCTCATCAACGACTGGGAATAAGCATATAAGTAGCAGTAAAAAATTTCGCATAGTTAAGCTAGTTTGTATTTTATATGGTAAAGAAAGGACTTTTTTAGCATATATCCATACAATTCCTAGACACTTACATGTGGGATGTCTGTAACAGATGCTTTTATATCCTGATAACAGCTAGTTTATAAAGTATAAGTTGTTAATTCCTTGTAATTTAGAGCCACCAATAATTGACGTGTACATCACATAAAAATTGATAACAAACATGATAAATACCTTTTATCAGGACTTTACACTAGGTGTATTGGGAGGTGGTCAGTTGGGCAGAATGTTGATCCAGTCCGCTATCGATTTTAATATAGATGTGCATATATTGGACCCCGATGAGCATGCACCGTGCCGATACATAGCCACCAAGTTTACGCAAGGCTCACTGACTGATTTTGATACGGTATATCAGTTTGGCAAATCTTGCGATGTAGTGACTATTGAAATAGAAAATGTCAACAC
Organism: Cyclobacteriaceae bacterium; assembly: GCA_958296015.1. Classification (GTDB taxonomy): domain Bacteria; phylum Bacteroidota; class Bacteroidia; order Cytophagales; family Cyclobacteriaceae; genus JAJNNC01. Next base: position 40,336 of record CATQIH010000035.1, on the reverse strand, counting down.
TGAAGCTTTACAGAAACTAAAAGCAGAAGGTATCAGGGTTTTTCCCGAGCCGGAAGTGATTGCGCTGATCCAAGACAAACGGGCGCAAAAACAGTTCTACCAAAAACACCAGATTCCAACAGCAGATTTTGTGCTGACAGAAAACAGAGAAGATCTGCAACAGCTACAGCATATGCTACCTGCCGTGCATAAGCTAGGCAAAGAAGGTTATGATGGTAGAGGTGTGCAGAAAATACAGACAGCTGACGATATAGAAAAAGGGTTTGACCGGCCTGGCTTGCTGGAGAAGATGATAGACTTTGAGAAAGAAATAGCGGTCATAGTAGCCCGCAATATACAAGGTGAGATCAAGACTTTTCCTGTGGTAGAACTGGTCTTTCATCCGGAGAAGAATTTGGTGGAATACTTATTCTCACCTGCGCAAATCAATCCTGACATTGAGCAGAAAGCTAAGCATATTGCCATAGAAGTAATCCGGAAGCTGGATATGACCGGGCTGCTTGCCGTAGAAATGTTTGTCACCAAAACCGGTGACGTGCTGGTGAATGAAGTAGCACCCCGCACCCACAACAGTGGTCATCAAACCATCGAGGGCAATGTGACATCGCAATTTGAACAACACCTGCGTGCGATATTGGATATGCCTCTGGGCAATACGGATATCAAAGTACCTGCTGCTATGGTCAATCTGCTGGGAGAAGATGGATACACCGGTATGGCAAAATTTGCCGGATTAAATAAATTGTTGGAAACAGAGGGTGTCAAAATACACCTCTATGGCAAGAAATTTACCAAACCTTTCAGAAAGATGGGGCATATCACCGTAATAGGCCAGGATATCAGCCAGTTGAAAGAAAAAGTACAGTTAGTCAAAGAAACCATAAAAGTAATCGCATGAGTACACCAAAAATAGGAATCATCATGGGCAGCAAGTCTGATCTGTCCGTTATGGCGGAGGCCGCCAGCATCTTGGAAGAACTCGAAGTGCCTTTTGAGGTCACCATCGTTTCTGCGCATCGTACGCCACACCGCATGATGGAGTACGCTGAAAAAGCAAGAGATCGGGGCATTCAGGTCATCATTGCTGGTGCGGGCGGTGCAGCGCATCTGCCAGGCATGGTGGCTTCTATCACCACCTTGCCTGTAATAGGCGTACCTGTCAAATCCAGCAACTCTATCGATGGCTGGGATTCAGTACTGTCCATTCTGCAAATGCCCGGCGGTGTGCCTGTGGCTACTGTTGCACTGAATGGCGCAAAGAATGCCGGTATTCTGGCTGCCCAGATCATAGGAAGCACAGACCAGACAGTGGCTGGAAAGTTGCAGACGTATAAGGACGAGATGAGAGAGAAAGTAGAAGAAGCAGCGCAAAAGATAGAAATTATGGGTTATAAAGGCGGGAAAATCGGATTTTAATCAGTAAGCGAACGTTCGTTCGTATAATATTCTTAGTTATTTTCGTTTTTACTTGATACATCTGCTATCCAGCCTATTAAATGTTCATGTCATCATTCTTTAAAACGCTATCAAGATACCTTCTAACATTACTGATAGGTAGTCAGCTACTGCTTGCCTGTAACTATCGCTCAGATCGAAAGGCAGAAAATGAAACAACAGCCAATCAGCGTAGTGATTCCAACCCTACAGATTCAGGTGTATCATTAAATAAGACCTATAAATATGCTGTCTATTTAGAAAATTCCGGTAGTATGGATGGCTATGTACGAGGCACCACCGCCTTTGAAGATGATATTTACAAGTTGCTCGTAGACATCAGCTATCTGTCAGATACCATACAGGTCAACTATGTTAATTCGCAGATCATCCCTTATGAAGCGGGCATTCAGAAGTTTGTCAATAATCTGGAACCAGCCAGTTTCAGTCAGAGAGGGGGCAACCGCTCGAGCAGCAACATCGACGAAGTACTGCAACGGGTATTGCAGGAAAACCAACCGAACAAAGTCAATGTACTGATCTCTGATTTCATCTATTCTACAGGTGGTGGCGATACCCGCAAAAAGCTCAACAACCAGCAAATCAGTATCTACAATACTTTCCGGAAACAGCTACAGCACCACCCATTCGCCACGCTCATTATCAAGATGAAATCGGAATTCAACGGAAGTTACTACGATAAAAGCGACCGTCCCATTGCGTTGAAAAATGTAAACAGACCTTATTATATCTGGCTGACTGGTGCACCAGAGGCTATCCGAAATTTTAGCCAGCAGGTAAACCTGAAGCAACTACAAGGATTTGAATATACCTACCTGATGCTGCCCAAAACGGCAGAGGCTACGCCTTATTTCACGGTACTCAACAACTATCAGCGAAAAGGCAATTTCCGCGCCGACCGGCAGCATTCCGGAGCCGATTATGTGCACGGCATCAGCAACATCACAACTTCCAACAGGGGAGAAGAAGCAGGCTCCTTTGGGTTCAGTATTGCCATCAACTTAAACCGACTTCCTGTGGAAGAAGATTATCTGACAGACGCACAAAATTACCAATTGCCTGATGCCTACATACTAGAAAGTGTAGAACCTGTAGACGACCTGGGCAGCACCAATGCCCGCGACAAGGCCATGCTGGAAAAAGCCTCGCATGTGATGACAGTGAGCACCACCGGCAAAGCTTATCCCAACCTGCGGATTGCCCTGAAAAAACAAACCCCCGGCTGGGTTGCTGATACGGAAACGGAAGATGATTCAAAGATAAAAACCGACAACACATTGTTGGATAAGACCTTTGGATTTGGTTATTTGGTGGCAGGAGTGGAAGATGCCTACCGATCCGTCGACAAACAGGATGAGTATTTTGCCATTGAAGTATCTGTAAAAAAATAAACTATGAATGATTTTTTTGCGCCACTGTACGAAGGATGGGGATTGTTTTACCTAAATACCTTTTCAGACGATCTGTACAACAACCAGATTTACCTTCCCGTTGGCTGGACGCTGCTGCTGTCTTCGCTATTATCTATGGCAGTATTCTATTATGTCATCAACCATCCGCGTTTCAACCGATGGTATCACTGGCTGCTGTTTACCGCGTTGATTGCCCTGATCAACTTTGCTGTGGCTTACTTTACCAGTCATAATGAAATCAACCTGTTGTATGAAGAAGACCCATACAATACGCAGTACTACACGTTCGGACTGGTCAACTTTCTGTATACTTTTATCTTCTCCGCCATATGCTCTTTTGTGATACGCTGGTGGAGTATCAACAGTGCCACCACACCCATTCCGCAGTAGAACAACAAACAACCAGACACGATCACAACATTTTAACACGATCTCATGGCAAAGCTTTTTATATTTGGTATTGGCGGCACAGGCGTAAGAGTGATCAAATCGCTTGTGATGCTGCTGGCTGCCGGCGTAGACATGAACGTTTCGGAAGTAGTGCCTGTCATTGTAGACCCGCACCAGAGCAATAGCGACCTGAAGCGTACCATAGATTTGCTGGAAAACTACCAGGCTGTACAAAATAAGTTGCAAGTCGGTTCGTCGCACGATCGTAGCGGCTTTTTTAAGACCAAAATCACTACCTTGCAAAACCTGGTGTCTTCTCGCGATATGCTTTCCAGCACCTTTTCTTTCCACCTGAAAGACGTGCAGAACGAACAATTCCGCGACTATGTAGACTATGGCAGTCTGGACAAGAAAAACAAAGCATTGATGAGCCTGCTCTTCTCTGAAGGCAACCTGGAAACAGAAATGGACATTGGTTTTATTGGCAACCCGAACATTGGCAGCGTGGTGTTGAATCAGTTCAAAGACTCAGAGGAGTTCATGCATTTTGCGTCTAACTTTCAGGAGAACGACCGTATTTTCGTCATCAGTTCTATTTTTGGGGGTACAGGAGCCGCAGGTTTTCCTACCATTCTCAAAAATATTCGCAATGCCCAGTCGCCGCTGCCCAACCACGAGTGGATCAGAAATGCCAAAGTGGGTGCTATCTCGCTGCTGCCTTATTTTGGCGTAGCCCCTAACCCAAAAAGCAAAATTGATAAGGCTACGTTTATTTCCAAATCCAAAGCAGCCCTATCTTATTATGAACGCAGCATCAGCGGTATCAATGCCATCAACGCGCTTTATTACCTGGGAGATAATACGACCAAAGACTACGCCAACGACCCCGGCGAAGGTGGCCAGCGCAATGATGCGCATTTCATAGAACTGGTTTCCGCTTTGTCCATCATCGACTTTGTAGGCATGGAAGACGGCCTGCTGACAACCAACAATGGCAAGGCCATGCAGCCGGTGTACAAAGAATTTGGCGTAAAGGATGATAAAGAAACGATAGATTTTATCGGCCTAGGCGACCGCACGCAGGAGCTGATCAAAAAACCGCTCAGCCAGTACATGCTTTTCAACCTGTATCTGCAGCAGCAGTTGCAGAAGCGCATTAACAAACAGCCCTGGTCGGATAGGAAGCAGCCAAAAATCAACCAGCAGTTTGTCAGTGCACCTTTTTATCAGAACCATCTGTCTGCCTTCAACCAGCATTTCAGCCAATGGCTGAAGGAGCTACAGCAAAACAAACGAGCCTTTGTCCCCTTCAACATGGAGGTAAACAAAAGCAACCTGTTTGAATATATGAATGGCATACAGCCGCGTAGCCATTGGAACCCGTTGGCCAAAGACCACTTCGTGCTGTTCGATGAAGAACTCAACAAAGCGGAGCGGCAGGTAGGTAGCCCCTCGGTAGAACAGAAGTTTATGAACATCTTCTATAGGGCTACGCGAAATTTATTGGAGAAGAAATTTGGGATTTGAAGGGTGAAAAAGAAAATGAAAGTTCCATATCTATCATATAATCTTGATAAAAAAGCCTTTTCTGTTTTTAGAGAATGGACAAAAGCAGTAGATGAAATATACCCTAAATGGGATATAGCGATAAAAAGCGAACAAGAAATACTAAATAGTTTTAACAGCAGAGTATTAAATAGTCTAGAGGATATTAATAAAGAAGAACCTTCAAAAAAAATTTGCTGGGTTGGTGTGTTGGATATTTGAAGGGAAACTTAACTTCAAGACTGAGTATCCTTTGGTCGAATAAATACTTAAATAAGCCAGAAGGGTATCACAATGTACTTTGGCTAAAGTCAATAATTAGGTACCTAGATGTGGATGAATTGACTTTAAAAAGAGTAAATAGACTTTATAAGTATTTACAAGAAAATAATTTTCCTTTTAAAGAATTGGATGAAGATGTTAAAAAAGATGAGATTATAGGTCATCATATATTATCAGATTTAGAGGCTGAAGATAATTGGAAAATGAATAAAAATTATCTGGAAAATATGCTTTATGATGAAACAATAAAGATGCTGGATGAGCAAAAGGAAATTGAAATTCCGGATTTGGATGAGTACTTTTTGATGGAAGAGCTTGAAGAGTTGATTTCAAAGAACCCTTTTGAGAAAAAAACATAGAAATCATGCTATGAAGAAAACATATTCATTCTGACCACAAAATATTATTAGGGAAACCCACTATCAAAGGCACAAGGATTTCTGTTGAACTAATTTTAGAATTACTTGCCAACGGCTGGACTTATTCCATGCTACTGAAAAGTTATCCTAATCTTACGGAGGAAGATATCAAAGCAGTGTTTTCCTGTTTAAAAGATTGCATTCAACAAGAACGCTATTTTTCCATAGAAAAAATAGCATAAATGGATCAAACAGAAGCTATAAACAAAACTCGCCAATACAAACAGCAGCTTTTGCAAGCGGACTTTGGCGTAGAAAAAATGTTCCTATTTGGCTCCTATGCTACGGGTAATGAACGACTTGATAGTGATATAGACGTGGCTATCGTTCGTTGTGAATGAAATTAGAGGAGACTATACCTATACGCCGCTGTGGGTGTAAAGCAAGCGAAGCATTGACGAACGCATTGAGCCTTTATTGTTTGAAAAGAGTAGAGATAAAACGGTTCGCTGTGCGAGTGGGTTTTTAGAAGAAATTAGGAGAACCGGAATAGAGATAAGCTAAAAGATGTAACCCATCACTTTCTATGAAATCATACCTCGTTGCTTTTTTCTTTCTGGCTTCTGTTCAGGTTTTTGCGCAGCTTCCGGCATTGGAGCAATACAACATTTGCTGGGATAGTCAAAGCAAAAATTCAGGAGAATCTATGCCCTGTGGCGGGGGCGATGTTGGCCTGAATGTGTGGGTTGAAAATGGTGATGTATTTTGCTATTTGTCCAGAAGCGGTGCTTTTGATGAAAATAACCAATTTTTGAAACTTGGAAGGGTGCGGCTAACGTTTGCCCCTAATCCTTTCGAGAACAGCGATAGTTTCCTACAGGAACTCAAGTTAAAGGATGGATATGTAGCACTAACCGGAAAAAAAGACGGACTGAATGTTGAAATAGCTGTTTGGGTAGATGTATTTCGTCCGATAGTGCACTTGGAAGTGAAGAGTAGCCAGGCGATCAAAGCAACAGCTTCCTACGAATCATGGCGCACCGAGGATAGAGCGATGGTCTTACAGGAACGTACCGCTACCTCTTACAAGACCATGCCGGATATGGAGGTGACTACTTTCAAAGATACCATAGCTTTTGAAGGTGATAAGGTACTATTCTATCACCGAAACAGGCGCAAAGGTACAGCTTTTGATTTTACAGTCAGCCAGCAGGGAATGGATGCAGTGAAAGATAAACTCCAAGACCCGCTACAGCATCTGACTTTTGGCGGTTATATGCTGGGCAAAGCCATGATTGCAGCAGGAACAACCACAGGGAGATATGCTGGTACGTCCTATACCGGCTGGAAGCTGACCAGCACCCAACCCTCTCGTACACATGATATTACGCTGTATCTTCATATAGGCCAGGCAACTACTAAACAGACATGGCACCAAGAATTGGATGAAATAGTCGGTGAAGACGAGCCAGATCAGGAAAAAGCCTGGAAGGAAAGCCGCGCATGGTGGTATCAATATTGGGAAAGAAGCCACATCTTTATCAATCCGGACGATAATAGCAAACAGAAATCACCCGAGTGGCAGGCAGGCAGAAACTATCAGTTGTTTCGCTACATGCTGGGATGCAATGCTTATGGAACGTATCCTACCAAGTTCAATGGGGGCCTTTTTACCTACGATCCTATGTTCGTCAATAAAGCCGATAGCTTTAATGCAGATTATCGCCGGTGGGGCGGGGGCACATTTACGGCGCAAAACCAGCGGCTTGTCTACTGGCCTATGCTCAAAAGCGGTGACTTTGATATGATGAAGTCGCAGTTTAACTTTTACCTGAAGGCCTTAAAAAATGCTGAGCAAAGAAGTAAATTTTACTGGGACCTGGAAGGTGCCTGTTTTACTGAGCAACTAGAAAATTTTGGCTTGCCGCAAGCCTTCGAGTACAATGCCAATGAATATATCTTTGGTCAGCAACGTCCCGATTCGTTTGAAAAAGGACTGCAATACAACACATGGCTTTCGCAGGAGTGGGATACGGTGCTGGAGTTTTGCCTGATGATGCTGGATGTGGAGCAGTATACCGGAGAAGATATCGCTGCCTACATTCCGCTTATCGAGAGCAGCCTTACCTTCTTCGATCAATATTATCAGCAGGAGCAACTGAAAAGGAGCACACAGCCGCTGGATGCTAACGGGCACCTGGTGCTTTATCCTGGAAGTGCTGCCGAAACGTACAAAACTACCTACAACTCGGTGACCACCGTTGCCGGACTAACCTCTGTACTGACCCGGTTGCTGACATTACCCGAAAAGTATCTGTCCGAGGAGAAACGCCGCCATTGGAAAGACATGCTGGCGCGTATACCGCCTCTTAGTTTCCGCCAGATGCAAGGCCACAAGGCCATCGCCCCGGCAGTTGTCTGGGAAAGAATCAACAATGAGGAGATACCACAGCTATATCCGGTTTTTCCGTATGGCATGTATGGTATAGGAAAACCAGACTTAGAGATAGCGGTGAATACCTGGAAATACGATACGACCGCCCAGAAGTTCAAAAGCCACGTTGGCTGGAAGCAAGACAATATATTCTGTGCACGCATGGGCCTTACCGAAGAGGCCTCGGCTATTACCGTTAAAAAGCTACAGGATTCAGAAAGGCGATTCCCTGCATTCTGGGGACCAGGTTTTGACTGGGTACCTGACCATAACTGGGGAGGTTCGGGTATGATAGGGCTACAGGAAATGCTGATGCAAACCAACGGCACAAATATCTATCTTTTTCCGGCCTGGCCTGCATTCTGGGATGTGAACTTCAAACTGTACGCCCCGCAAAATACTACTGTAGAAGGTGAGTTGAAGAATGGAAAACTGGTCTCCTTCAAAGTCGTGCCTGAATCCAGAAAAAAGGATGTTGAAGTACTGCTGAAGCGTAAATGAATCCTTCGCTGCTGCAAATTATCGTACACACTTTTATTATCAACAAGAACGTACTATTTTTAGTGAGTTGTAACAGAGATTAACTATGCCCAAAGTACTCACCTACCACAATCTGACCCACGGAGAACACTGGTTCAAAGCTGACCCATACGGGAAACGGCAGATAGAGGCCATCAGCGATCCGGAAGGGGGAGAAACAGAAAACCCGCCTACCTCTATTCCCAGTCCGTTTGCCCGTATCGACTTGGTGCGCACGGCTTTTAAGAATATTATCAAAGACAAGCAACTCATTGGCGAAAAGATCGATCGCAAGCTGGTTTCCGATTGCCTGGATATTGCCGAGGTGTTTTTCAATATCGATTATCTGAAAGACAAGCTTCAGATCATTGCCTGGGACCAAAAAGAAGACCTGAAAAACCTGCTCAATTCCCCCAACCAGCATCATCGCAGGCTGGGCGAGGTGTTGCAGCTTTATTTGCAGCAGGATGCCCACGCGTATAATTTTGACAAAGTGCAGCGGCTGTATATCATAGAATACAACTACAAAGTGATCGGTGGCACGTCACCCTCTACACTGTTTTTTCCTTCTGCCAACGACCTGAGCTTTGTGGATGTGCCGCTGGAGAAAAACCGCCTGTTCAGTGGAGAGTACAAGCCACTGTACGAACGCAATCCTGATTTTCAGTTGTACCTGTATGGATTGCTGAACTTTTTTCAATCAGCAGGCAGCTCACAGCCAGATTTTCGTTTTTGCTTCAAAGAAGTAGCAGATTACCTTGATTTGAATCTAGAAATCATCCGCGCCCAACAACCTGCTTTGTATGAGCAGATCAACCAGCAAATCAAAGCGGGTGAGGTGGTTTTCAAAGAGCACTATGCCGAACTGGATACTGGAGCGGCAGGCGACGTGGTGGAACTGCTAGGCTTTCCGCTCAGAAAAAGAAAAATAGAAATTGGCTCGGTGACTGATCTCAGCGATTTTGTGATCGATGCACCCAAATACCAGCAAGGGGTAAAGCCGCTGGTGCTGCAAAACCAGTTCAACAAGCCCTATGTCTATGTTAACGATGTATGGAATAAAAATATCACCGTTCCTTATAAAGTAGAGGCACCTCTGGACGAACGCAAACTACCCGGCCAGGTCATCAGCTATCCTTTCCTGACTGTGAGCGATTTTCTGGAACCTTACCTGATCCGTCTGGTCTATCCGGTCAACCGAGAGAAATTTTTTGACGGCAATCTCGCTGGTAATAAAGAGGATAAGGGCTATATCTTGCCTGTCAAAAAGGCCTATTTTGACTTTTTTGGCGTAGATGATCTGCAAAAGAACGTTTCTGATGGTAAGCCTGTATTTGAGATGGAGGCCCGCGCTGCCGGAGCTATCCGCGTGACGCTGCGCATTCCAGTCAAGAAAGACTATATTACTTTTGAGCGCATCTACATGCCCAATGTTTCCGAGGGAGATGCTGGTGAGCCGGATGAAGCCAACAACAAAGGCGTGATTATTGAAAACCAGTTCGGCATCACTGTGTATCCGTTTATCAAAACCGGTAATCAGACTGAAAACCACCATTATCGGGTGGCGTTGATAGACCGCGATATCAGTGCGTTCAGCAAATATCATCAGTATGAGCTATACTTTTTTACCAGCGATGGGACTAAAGTGCCCCAGCAAGCCATGAAAATGCGAAGCAACAAGCAGGCTGACGACCGGGCTACCTCTCAATACTATGTGCTGGGCCATGAATTTGATCTGATACAGGTGAAACACCAGTTGGGCGAAGGCATCATCATTCCTAAATTTCCGCAGTATCATGGCGGAAATGATACGTATACCTTTGCTGTAGACTTTGGCACCACCAATACGCACATAGAGTACAAAGTGAACAATGGCAATCCGCGTGCTTTTGATATCACCGAAGAAGATGTGCAGATCGCCACCCTGCACGACCCAGCCTTTGCCGAAGTGAATGCCGACTTTGGCGGCAGCGGAGCCACACTCATCCGAGACCTGATTCCGCAGGAGTTTTTGCCAATGCACATCGGGCAGCAATATGAGTTCCGTTTTCCGCAACGAACAGTGCTGGGCGAAAACCACAACCTCAACCTGGATACTTCTACCTATGCGCTGTCGGACTTCAATATTCCTTTCGTATACGAAAAATACCTGATCCGGTCAAATACCCGCATTTCCAGCGACCTGAAATGGTCTAATTATACCAAAAACAAAGAAGATAAGCGGAGGGTCGAGGCATTCTTTGAAAACCTGCTGCTGCTGATTCGCAACAAAGTGCTGATGAATCGCGGTAACCTGAAGAAGACCAAGTTGATTTGGTTCTATCCCTCCAGCATGTTACCCAACCGAAGAAACAGCCTGGAAAGCACCTGGACACAACTGTTTCACCGGTACATTACCAAAGAAAAAGACCCGCAGAAGCTCTCAGAAAGTATTGCACCTTTTTATTTTTATAAAGAGAAACTGGGAAAAAGTGCTGCCGACAAACCTTCGTTAGGCATAGACATTGGTGGTGGAACGACCGATATTGTCGTTTTCCAAAACAACCAGCCTACGCTGCTGACTTCTTTCCGCTTCGCAGCCAATGCGGTCTTTGGGGATGGCTTTCATGGCTCAGCAGCCATTAATGGGTTCATACGCAGATACTTAGATGATATTGAACGAACGCTCAGTGAAAATAAGCAATACGAATTACTACAGGTGCTGAACGCCATTCGCGAAGAGCAGCGTTCGCAGGATATTATAGCATTTTTCTTTTCTTTAGAAGAAAATATGAAGATCAAAGAAAAGACCATCCCGGTATCTTTTAACAATCTGCTGACCGATGACGATGACTTTAAAATCATATTTATTATCTTTTATACAGCCATTATCTATCATGTAGCAAAGCTGATGAAGGCAGAAGAACTGGAAATGCCCCGAAATATCCTGTTCAGCGGACGTGGTTCCAAGGTGATCAATATTGCCGATCGTAGTGCGCGCCTGGAAAGCCTGACGATACTCACGCAGATGATCTTCAAAGAGATATACGGACAGGAGTCGCAGCAGATAGAACTGGTACAATATGAGTCGCCCAAAGAGATTACCTGTAAAGGTGGTTTGCTAAGTGATACAGACATAGACATTGATCATATCAAGAAGATACTGTTGGGTACCGGAGAGAATATTGTGATACCAGACCAGCCTGTGAAGTATCCGGATTTGAAGGAAGAAACCTTGCAGAAAGTGCTGGATGAAACCCGGAATTTCATCAATCTTTTGTACAAGCTGCATTATCAGTATAACTTTACCCATCATTTTGGGGTAAACCCAGCCTTTATGGACAAATACAAAGAATACCTGCAACAGGATTTGATGGAGTTTTTGAAGTCAGGTACACAGCTCAAAATGAATGAACTGGCAGGCAACCAGGATGTAAATATAGAAGAAACCCTGTTCTTTTATCCACTAACAGGTGCCTTGAACCGGCTGGCCTTCAAAATTGCTACCGAACTCAATAGTGAATCGGTGGATTAAAGAATGCAGGTTTCATGATGATTAATGGCAAAACTTCCGGTATAGATTGGTCATTAATAGAAACTACACATTACTCATTACTATAAAACTGACCTATGTTGTTGATCTTACTTTTTTTGATAGGAGCTTTGCAGCCTGTGCCGCAGAACGATTATAACCACACAGTAGATTATATAGGCTGGCAGGTGATGGATGCTTACATGAAAGACTACACCGTGATCCGGCCAGACCGAACCGCAGAAGCAAAGGGCTATGCGGTGTTTAAAGAGCAGTTTCCATCTGGCAAATATAGCCTCACCAATTCACCGGAGAGCGAAGCGGTCAAGAAAGTGCTAAGCAGTAATAGCTGGAGCAATGCCAGCAAAGGACTGTACAGCCGCATCATCAACTGGAAGTCTATGTATAAAGCCAACTGGAACGGACAGGAAGCTGCTGATTATCTGAAAGGACAAATTGAGAACATCAGCCTGAAAACACTCGGCGTCAATGATGCTGAATATAAAAACCTACAGATGACCAAAGCACAGTTGCAAGATGAAATAGCCCAGCATTTTGCGCCAGCACCAGATGCTTCTGCTGTCACAGTGGATGATGCATCTCAGGCAGCCTACGAAATACCCGAAGGCTATGAACAAGAAGATGCAACAGTAGCGGAAGATGATACTAGCAACAGCTTCTCTCTGTTCTCCAATATGGGGGAAGGGCAAAGTTGGCTGGACTATCGCCTGAACATCATTTCATTGGTACTTATACTGCTACTTGCAGGTTTGCTGATCTACCTTTTCAGCATGTTCAGAAAAATAGATGAGCGACTGGACAAACACCGAAAAGAAATCAACGATCTGAAAAGCGAGACCTTTATTCTAGGCAGGAAATTGAATGACCTGGGTGGAGACAGCAAGCTAAAAAGCAGGCTGGAAGTACTAGAAAGTAAGCTCAGCAAGATAGATGCCGATCACAGGCCACAGGAACACGGCAAGATCAAGACGACCAATACGGTATATACACCTGCACAGGCAGCAGTAGCTACCAAGCCGCGAGTGGAAGAGTTCTACCTTTCTACGCCTAACAGCAATGGCTCATTCAATATAAGTTCCATGACTTCTTCTTATAAACCTACTGCTTCCATCTACAAATTTGAAGTATCAGAAGAAGATGGTGGAAGTATGGCTTCTTTTGCCGTGGCAGACCAGTATGAGGCCATCAAAGATGCATTAAGTTCTCCGGGAAGCTATCTGGACCCGGTGTGCGAAAGTGAAAATGCTTTTTCAACGGCCGCTCGCAGAATTGTCAATGTGAAGCCCGGACGAGCATATCGTAGGGGAGAGCAGTGGATGGTGAAGCAGGAAGACAAAGCCATCATCCGCTATGAATAGCCTGCAAGTTTTTGAGGGCACTTTACTAATAATAGCACTATTAAGTGAGCTTTATTGCTTTTTTATGGTGTGGCTGCGCATCCGCCGCTACCAGCATGTTTTTCCGCCCATAGAACAGTTTGCCATACGCCATTTAAGTATTCCTGCGCAACTGTTCCGCCACACAAATCCCAAAGAGTTGCTACAGCAATACCTGGAAGCAGAAAACGAGTCGCACGCTCCCGGAGGCATACCTCTGGCATTAATCAAAACAGATACACCGCACAACAAGGTGCTGGACGAAATCTTATGGGCTATCAATACCTATCTGTTTAAAAACAGAGGTGCTGCTATAGATTTTGTGTTGGTAAGAAACATCGTAGAAAGAAGCCTACAGGTGCAGCGCCAGGGCATTGTCCGGCAAGCCATTTTTCCTGCGCTGATCGGTCTGATAGCCTTTCTTATGGGTTTGAGCATCGGTCTTTTCTTCCTGCCCAACCTGCCGGATGAACTCATCACCGGTGCCCTGGTACGTAGTTCTGCCCTGTTGCTGCTGTCTTCGGCAAAGCTGACCATCGTTTCGCTACTCATCGGGCTGTTGTTAAGCTTGCTGCTCGTCACCTTTCTCTATCCATCGGCCCGTTATCAGCTGGCCAGAAGACGGAACAACTTTTACAACTTTGTGCAAGCCGAGCTGTTGCCCGTGCTTTTTCAGGATACCACACACGGCCTGCATACCTTGCAAACCAGTCTGAATGCCTTTCAGCGTAGCTTTATGGACAGTATTGCCTCGCTGGGCGAACTGATGAACAAAAACTATGATTCGCTGATGGCACAGGAAAAAACCATTGCTACTATCCGCGAGATAGACGTGATGCGGCTGGCAGAGGCTAACTTGGAAATGTTCAGAGAACTGGGCAAAAGTGCTGATGAATTGCAGAAATTTACCCAGTACCTCACCAGCATGGACAGTTTCATAGCCAATACCAGTTCGCTGAATGAGCAGGTTAACGAGTGGCTGGGACGTACCCGCGAGCTGGGCAGGGTGGTCAACAGCATAGATGAGAACATGCAGAAAAATGAACGCCTGCAAGCATTCATCCAGTCGCATTTCTCCGAACTCGAGAAACGTAGCCAGCTCATCAATAATACGGTTGTGAAGGTAGACAATGTGCTGGATAAAAGCCTCAACGAGCTGATGGAGCACACTCAAACCAAGATCAGAGCCATCCGCGAACTAGCTGTGCGCGAAGAAGATCAATTGATGAAAGCCTTTGAAGACAATAAACATGTATTTGGCAAGCTGGCTAAGATAGATGATCTGTACCAAAATTTTGCTGCCTATAGTGAGCAGGATGCCCGGCAACAAGCGCACATTTTGGAAGAGCTACGCAAGCTGAACGAGAACTTCACAGCCCGCAACTCCAGTGGACTGATGAAATCGCTGTTTGGAAGGTAAACCCGGATGTGGTATAGCTGTCATGCTTTTGAATGTTCAATTTATAAAACAACGTTTTTATAACATCATCGTCTGTTCTACCGTTTCTTATCCTTCTTTGCCGAAATGATGGTGTACTTTTTAGTAAAGCCTATTAAGAAACCTACGGCATCAGTCAATATAAAGCTTATAAATTACTCCATACTGCACGTATAAAACAGCCTCTGTATAGAAGCACAACCTTCGTTTTTACACCAGTATTGCCAGCCATAGTCTATCTTCAGTAATATAAAAATTACACTTTATGAATATTTTTTTGAATGTAGTTTATAGTTATGTATACACAAAAAGGTTACCATCGTGTTATGTACTTTTGGGTAAATATTTATCATTAAAAGAAGATTATTTTATGAATAATATGAAAGACCTCATTGATAAGATTGTCAATGAAAAGGCAAAGGGAAATTCATTTCAGGCATTAAATGTACAGTTCAAATTAATGATGAAAGGCATTCCAGTGAAGGAGATTGACCAAAATTCACCTCTAAATCCCGAAATGCTGGAAAGGATTCGTAGTGCCGCCAAAGATTTTAGTGTTCAACTATAAGCTAACAATTCACCCTTATGAACTTCAAAAGTATTTATTCCACCCAATCCAATATTCAACAGGCCGTTCAGGAACTCAAACAGCAACTGGACGATTTTGAGACCAATCTGATCTTATTTTTTGCCTCTCCTGCCTACGAGCCGCTTGAGCTTAGTGCTGAAATGCGGCAGGTCTTTGAAAACACAGCCACTATGGGTTGTACTTCTTCCGGTGAAATCGTCTCCGGCAAGATGCTCGATCAATCAATCGTAGCCATGGCCTTTAGCCCTGGAGCAACGAAAGACTTTAAAGCAGAAGTTATCACCGATATTCGTACCGACGAGCAGGCTGTTACTAAAGCTTTTGCCTCTTTTGAACAACATTTCAATACGCCAATGAGTGACATGGACCCTACGCAGTACGTAGGCATTGTGATGATAGACGGGCTGAGCGGTTGTGAAGAAGTGATCAATGAAAAGATTGGCGACAAGACCAATGTGATGTTTGTCGGAGGATCAGCCGGTGATGATATGCAATTTAAAGAAACGTATATGTATGCCAATGGGCAAGCCTATCAGGAAGCGGCTTTATTGCTATTATTAAAACCAACTATGGCTTTTGATATTTTGAAGACCCAGAGTTTTCGGGAAAGTGGAAAAGTGCTGACAGTTACTGAAACTAATGAGATGCAGCGGGAAGTAGTATCTTTCAACGGGCAACCTGCTGCTGAGGCTTACGCTGAGGCTTTGGGCGTAGACAAAGAAACCCTTGCCGACCATGTGTTCAAAAACCCTTTGGGGCTAGTACTAGCCGGAGAAGCACCCTTTGTACGTAGTCCTAGAATAGTGGAAGACAAAAAGATGTATTTCCATTGTAATGTGAGACAAGGCATGGATCTGAGCCTTTTGCACTCCACCGACATCATAGAAGATACCCGTAAGGCACTTGAAGACAAGTTTAAGGCAATGCCCCATGTTTCGGGCATCCTCAACTTCAACTGTATTCTTCGCACGTTGGATTTGAAAGGCCAGGGTCGTACACAAGAGTATGCAGATTTGTTTAAAGATACAACAACAGTCGGTCTGAGTACTTATGGAGAAAGCTATATTGGGCACATCAACCAGACAGCCACCATGTTGCTTTTTGCGTAAATTTTGAAAAACAAAATCTAGCAGACTATTTTGTAATCAATGTAGAAAATGCCTTTTGCAAAGCGGTGTAGCAAAACTACACCGCTTTTTTTGTGCATAACTATCAACTTTTGATGTCATAACTCTTGAATGAAATACATTTGACATATCGGGTGTTATTGTTACTTTTAAATGATGATCAAAGGGTTTTTAAGAAAAACAGAAAGTTTGCTCAATGAGGTTTTGTCAAACAGTTTGAATCATTAAAGATAGTATTATGAGCAGATCTCTGGATGAACCTGCAAAAGATGTATGATCTGGATATGGCACGTAAAAAAGCTGGAACTTCACTTACACATATACCGCAACGTCCAAAGATTGGCAATGATCATATAACACCATAAATATAAGCCACTCACAGCGTTATAGAAGTTATGAAAAGTATATGCTGGTCTTTTATCATCATGTGTTTGCTGTCCGGATGTAGCAGTTGCTCACGTTCGGGCAGGAAACAGGACGTCCCTCAGAGTCGCTTGGTCAACAAAAGTGGCAGTGTGATAAAGGTGGATACGGTGAACGAAGGCTACCAGCCACCTATTATGGCTTCATCTGATCAGAGAGAAAAATCGCTGATGGACATTGTGGAACAGGCCGAACCTTGTGTGTTTATGGTAAAGACCTACGACCGTGGTGGCAAAAGCATTGGACAGGGCACTGGTTTTTTCATCGAGAGCAGTGGAGTAGGGGTAAGTAATTACCATGTGTTTGAAAATGGCAAAACATGGAAAGTACAGACAATGGACGGGAAAAAATACAATGTCGAAAAGATCATCGCACAAAGTGAAGCCTTCGACTATATCATCTTCCAGGTTGGTACGCAGCATGTTTCCTATCTTTCCCTGGCAGCGGCCAAGCCCAAAAAGGGAGAAGATATTGTGGTTCTGGGCAATCCGCAAGGACTGGAAAGCACGGTCACTCGGGGTATTGTTTCTTCCATCCGTAGTTTTAGGCAGCAGGATGATGCACTTATACAAATAGACGCGGCTATTTCTGCCGGAAGCAGCGGCAGCCCGGTGATGAATATGAAAGGTGAAGTGGTAGGCATTGCCACCATGAAAATTGATAAGTGTGAAAACTGCAACTTCGCTTTCAATATTGATGTTCTGCGCAATAAATAAGGATAGTTTAAGAAAAAGAGATTGCTTTAAAAGGAAATGTAAATGAGAGCAAGATCACAGAATTACTAGCCGAAAGTCTCAATAAGCCAGACCAAATGATTGAGCGTCAAGATAAGTAAGAAGAAATACTCAATGTCTTGGTACAAAGGCAAGCTCAGTAGCTGCTTACCTTCAAGGCTTTGGTTGATAATTCAAAGGAAACGAATAAAAAATTGGCCAATATCGAAGAAGAATTGAAGATATTGAAAAATATATAGGAATGAAGTAAAATTCAACAACCATCCCTTCAACTACTTCATACAACATTCTGGGTGTAGATGCTGCCTGGACAACCGGACAGCTTGATTGATAGCTATGCTTCGATGCAAAGCAACGTATTTCTTACTATTTTTATGGCATGGAAGACTTTATATACCTAGACCATAACAACTCCTCTTGATGCAAGGGTGCTGGAAGCTATGATGCCATATTTGACAAACGTGTATGCCAATGCTTCCAGTAACCACAAGTTCGGGCACGAAGCAAGCGAAGCCGTTAAAAAAGCTAACCAACAAATTGCTGATCTCATTCATTGTCAGCCGAATGAGCTTGTATATACTTTCGGTGCTACGGAGTCTATCAACCTGGCGATCAAAGGCGTGGCAGAGCAATATCAGGAAAAAGGCAAACATATTGTTACCGTACAGACCGAGCATAAAGCCGTACTGGATGTATGCCAGCATCTGGAGACCAAAGGGTTTGAGGTAACCTATCTGCCGGTACAAACCGACGGATTAGTCCGGTTGGAAGATGCGCAACAGGTAGTAACACCTGAAACAATTTTGGCAGTAGTCATGGCTGCCAACAATGAAACCAGGGTGATCCAGCCCATTCGGGAAGTAGCCACCCTGGCTCATGAAGCAGGTGCATTATTTTTTACCGATGCCACACAAGCCTTTAGCAAAATTCCTTTGGATGTAGATGCTTTGGGCATTGACCTGATGGCTTTTTCCGGGCATAAAACCTATGGCCCTAAAGGAGTCGGAGGGTTGTTTGTGAGAAGCCGACGCCCCAACCGGGTAAAACTGGCAGGCCAGATACACGGAGGAGGGCACCAGAAAGGCAAACGCAGCGGTACACTCAATGTACCCGGCATCGTAGGCTTAGGCGTCGCTGCTGAACTGGCACAAAAAGATATGCAAAAAGATGCGCAACATACGACTACCCTACGGGATGCTTTGGAAAAAGCATTACTGGAAATCCCCCGGCACCAAAGTAAATGGTACCCGAGAACATCGTTTACCCAACACCACCAATATCTATTTTGAAAACATTGACTCCGATGCGCTGATGATGGGTATGGAAAATATCATGGTTTCCAATGGCTCCGCCTGCACCTCTGCTTCTATCGAACCCTCTCATGTACTGCAAGCGATGGGCTTGGATGAACAGGAGGCGTTTTGTTGTCTGAGGTTTGGATTGGGAAGACATAACGATATATAACAGATCAATCAATGTGTAGAAAAGCTGACAAAAGCAACGCAACAGTTGCGAGTACTCTCTTGAATTTAGGAAACAGTTACCACAGGCAGAATATCTTCGTGTGTCACCTTGCCATGCAGTGCTTGTGCTAGCGCATATTCTTCTTGCATACCCAGCCAGTATATGGGGGTGGTTTGAAAAGCTTTGGACAAACGTATAGCCATATCCGGACTGATACCTGCCTTTCCATTAATAATTTGAGATAAGCTTTTACGAGATATATGTAATGATTTTGCCAAGCTGGTTACTTTCAGGTTGAGCGGCTCCATGTAGTCGTATTTTAAAATTTCACCTGGATGTGGCGGATTTTTCATCATCATCTTTTTCATTATATTACATCTAATGATAATCCAAATAATCAATCTCAGATACCTTTCCTTCTTCAAATCGTCAAGTTTATAGGCATTGTTTAATCTGAATGAAATCCTTTTGATCTTTGGAACCTGTTCAGTAAGAAATTCTCTTGCCTTATCCTCCAAAAACAACTTCTTTAATTTTTTAGATTTGAAAGAAACAACCATAGGACAAATATACAAAATGAAAAGTTCCTGTAACGTATCAAGTTACGTTGTCCTTGATATAGTCGTTTTCGTTTAAAAAATACATCTTTAAAGCTATAGATTTTTCCCTAATTATTAAATTTGTTGTATACTCGATTAATTACTTTGCTAAAGTCTGTTTGTTTCTTAAAACAGCCAATAATTCCCATTTCTCCTAAACCGGGTCAGGTCGTACGCAGGCATTGCACGATTATGCAAAAACTTTTTTCTGGAAACCTGGAAAAGCTGCCGGATGCTGTCTGCTATTGGTCCTTCGCCGTGCATTCTGCGGCCAAACTGTGAGTCGTTGAGGGAGCCGCCGTGGGTTTCTTTGATCAGGTGCAACACCTTGTCGGCACGATCGGGAAAAGCCTTGGTGATCCAGTCTTCAAACAGCGGACCGATGGCACCATTGAGCCTAACGATGGTGTAGCCAACAGAAAGCGCACCTGCTTCGGCTACGGCGCGTATCACCTGCGGCACCTCATGGTCGTTGAGGCCGGGGATGATCGGGGCAATCATGGCACCGCAGGGAATACCAGCGGCTGATAGCTTTGCGATCATGGCGATGCGCTTGTCCAGACGTGCCGTGCGAGGTTCCATCTTGAGGCGCAATGCTTCGTCTAAGGAGTTGATGGAAAACCAGACATGGATCAGATTTTCGGCAGCGAGTTCTTTTAAAATATCTACGTCTCTTTCTACAAGCGTATTTTTAGTAATGATACTGACCGGGTTGCCATATTTAAGGAATACCTGTAGCAACTGTCGCGTCAGTTTCAGTTCCCGTTCCAATGGCTGGTAACAATCTGTGTTGCCGGAAAGTACTACCGGCTGCGGCTGCCATGATTTTTTCAGAAACGTTTGCTCGAGTAGTCGGGGTGCCTCCGGTTTGACCATGATCTTGCTTTCAAAATCTAGCCCAGCACTATAACCCCAGTATTCGTGGCTGTTGCGGGCATAGCAGTAAATACAACCATGTTCGCAACCCCGGTATGGGTTGATAGAATACGGGTGTTTGATATCCGGGCTATCACTCTTGCTGATAATTTGTTTGGGATGTTCTGTAATAAGCTGCCGTTGTGGATGAGTTTGCAGGGGTTCGTCTATTCCTTCCAGGTGTTCTTGTACATAGCTGATCTGGCTAAAGCGGTTATGTGTATTATACTGCGCTCCACGTCCTTTGATAAAGTCTTCTGTCATAAGTTTCTTATTTCAGGCAATATACTTATAAAAAGTATTAATACTTAAAATAAGAATTAGAAAATGAAAAACCGGAGACCGAAGCAATACTTATAAGAACTGAAAAATTAGCAGTCAGAAGTTAGCAACCCATAATAAGCTTCGGTTTCCAGTTTCCTGACTCAGGTCTCCTTTTTTATAGCCAGTTTTTGCGCTTGAAATACCATAGAAAACCAAAGGACAGACAAACCATCAGAACCAGGGCAAAAGGGTAGCCTAGAAACCAGTGTAGTTCGGGCATAAAATCAAAGTTCATTCCGTAGATAGCCGCCACTAGGGTAGGGGGCATGAAGGCAACAGTGACCACCGTAAATATCTTGATGATCTGGTTTTGCTCAATGTTGACCAAACCTAGAAAAGTATCCTGCAAATATTCCAGTCGCTCAAAGCTAAACTCGGTGTGCTGTAGCAGAGAGTTGATGTCTTTGATGATGATGCGGAGCCGCTCTTTCTCTGCATCGTCAATCTGATTACTTTTGAGCAGCGAGGAAGCAAGCCGCTGTTTGTCTACGATACTCTGGCGTATGAGAATGGTATTTTCCTGAAGCTCGGTAATGCGTAGCAGAATTTCTTCTTCTGTAGAGCGTTGTTTGAGCAGGCGCCTACTCACGTTGTTGGTCACGCGTGTCAGGCTTTCTATAAAGTCCGCATCCAGGTCGGTTCGGGTTTCCAGCAGGAGCAGCCATATCTGAAAGGCATTGTCAATGCGCCCGTTGTGAAAGGTTTTTAATTTTCTCACCGTCTCTGCAAAAGCCTTCAGGTCGGCATTGCGTAGTGTAAAAAGCACATCGTTTTTGATGATAAATGATATCTGCTCGGTAACATATTGCTGATTACGTAGTACAACAAAGGCATTGTTAGCTTCAATGATCTCTTTGTCTTCAAAATAACGGGAAGTACTTTCAATCTCTGCGGCTTCCTGCGGTGTAAAAAACTCCATATCGTACAAGTCCTCTACCTCTTTGATCTCTTCAGCGGTAGGCGACTGTAGATCAATCCATAGAATTTGCTTATCATCGCCTTTGTCAAGCGAAGCAGGGTTTTTCTCCCATTCCAGTTCCATACCATCTTTGTAAAAGACCCTGATCATACACCGTGTTATTTTAATAGCCGCAAAATAGATACCTGACAGACAATGTGCAAATTATTATCCAAAAGTAGTCTGAAAAGGAAACCGGAAGCAGGATAATGAAAACCGGCTCTTTAAAAAAACAATTTTGCATCGGTCTCCATGTTCCGGCATCCCGTCCCCGTTCAATCCACCAGTACATTGCTCATGAAGGTAGATTTGGAAAGCAGCCAGAGCAGAAAGAAGACAATAGCCCAGGCAAGGTAAGGCGGGTAAAAATCTGTAGTATCTCTATAGCGGGTTTCTTTGATCTCTGCTTTTTCGTACTGGTTTATTTTGTTAAAAACCTGTTGCAGGGCCTCGTTATTGGATGCTCGGAAGAACTCGCCCTCGCCAATTTTGGCAATATCCCGTAGGGTAGTCTCATCTATGGTATTTTCCACATAGCGTGTGTTGCCAAAAAAATCTTTACCAAACGGCACCTTTCCTTCCTTGCCTACTGCAATGGTGTAGATTTTGATGCCATAAGCATGGGCTAATTCGGCAGCTGTAACAGGGTCGAGATTGCCTGCGGTATTGTCGCCATCGCTGAGCAACACCAACACTTTGGAAGCCTTACCTTTGCGTATATCGCCGCTTTTCTCTTCTACGTCACGCATCCGGTTGGTGCCTACCGCCAAAGCACTGCCAATGGCGGTGCCTCGGCTTTCTATCATATCAAAGTTGATATCGGCAATGAGTTTATAGAGCAGGTCATAGTCGGTGGTAAGTGGAGCCAGCGAGTAGGCATCGCCAGAGAATACCACCGTGCCAATACGGTCTTGCATTCTACCGGAAATAAAGTTGCGGGCTACCTCTTTGGCCGCTTCCAGCCGGTTGGGCGTAAAATCCTCGATACGCATAGATTCAGAAATATCAATGACCAGCATAATATCTATGCCTTCGCTCCATTGTTCTACCTGCTCATTGGTTTTCTGTGGACGAGCCAGGGCTACCAACAGCAGGGCAGCTGCCAATGTCATAAAGATATACGGCACAAACCGCAGCCAGGCTTCGGGGCTTTGAGGCAGTGAGGCTTTGGAAAACGCTACCGGTAGCTTCTGGCTGGTGCGCAGCCCAATCAGCCATCGCAGCACTAGCAGCAGCGGAATCAGGGCCAGCAGATACAAAAATATGGGATGCTGAAACTCAAAGCCTTTGAGCGTATCGGGAAGAAACCACTCCGGAGAAAACCAGTTACTCATTTCACTTTGCATGTTTTATTTCTTCTATTCTTTGTTTAAACCGGCTGTCTGTATGCTCATACAAATGATCAAAATGCGGAATAAGTTCGCCATTCATGGTTCGGCTATAGATACTTCTGTCTATGGCCTGAAGATCATGCTGTAATACCTTACCCGAAGGCAAATACACAATTTCTTTGGTCGTCATTTTGGTATAAGGTGCCTTGTCAATTACTTCCATGTATTTTTTCCAAACAACCAATATCTCTTCCGAATGGCGGCGGTCGGCCGATTGCTGGTAAGCTTCTTTTGCCTGTTTGAATTGTTCGCCGAACTTTTTATTCTCCTTACGCAAACGATAGACCTGCCACTGGCGATGGATTTTTTTGCCAAAAAAGATAAACACCAACACCGCAATCAATACGAGACCGGCAAGGGCTGCCAGCAGGTAAGGGTAATTGAACGCTCTGTGTACCAGCCGATATTCGGTATTGGCCTTCAGGTCTACACTATCGGGCATCTGGGCGATGAGCTGCTGGAGAAAAATAGAATCTGGCTGGGCAAAGATAATAGTACTGTCCGGCTTCCCATTTTCGTTTGTTTCAATGACATAGACAGGCAATGCCAGTTTCTGCACGGAGTCAAGCTCAAAGGTGGTGACCTGGTAGGCTACACTATCAAAGCTGTACAGGCTATCGGTGCGGGTAGGGAAAGACTGGCGGTCCAAATATTCAAACGGGCTGTAAGCAGCATCTTTCTCATCCGGAAAGACCACCTCCAGGTTGCGCGGGTAGCGAAAAGTGAGTACGTACGTCACCGGCTCGCCTACCTTAAGGCTGTCAGAGGCAAAAACACCCTGTGGTTTGAGTGCCTGGCTTATGCTGTGCGCTACGGGCAGCAGCAAGATTGTAATAACAATGATCAGAAATCGCATGTGGCAAATAGGATATTTAGGCAATCTTTCGGGTTTGCTTTCTTATTCTGAATAATTCAATCAGCTTGGGTACATAGTCTTCATTGGTATCCACAGCAAGGTAATTGGCCTGGTGTTTTTTACAAAAATCTTCCAGCGAAGCTTTTCTTTCGGCGTAAGCAGAACCAATGTTTTTTCTGAAAAGTGCCGACGAAGAATTGATCCAGAGTGTGCGCTTGCTTTCCTTATCGTACACTGGCACAATGCCCAGGCTGGGCAGTCTGGTTTCGCGCTTATCCGACAAATGGATGATGATCAGGTCGTGCTTACGTGCCAGAGCCTTCAGGTTGTGCAGGTAACCATCGTCCACAAAGTCCGAAATCACGATCAGGATGCTGCGCCGCTTAACGATATTCAACACATAGTTGGCGGCTGCTTTTAGGTCTGTTTTGGTAGAAACTGGTGTTAGGTTATACAGTTTGGATATCAACTGATACGCATGTTGATCGCCTTTGCCAGGGCGTACATAAACTTCTTTCTGATCAGAAAAACACAGTAAACCCACCTGGCTACCCTCTTTGATAGCAGAAAGTGACAGCACGCCGCAGATTTCTTTGCCTACATCTACCTTCTGATGACCCGGATCGCCAATTTCCTGCGAGGCACTCACGTCCAGCACCATATACACGATCTGTTCTCTCTCTTCCCTGAAAGTTTTTACATACACACTGTGCCCTTTGGCAGTGGCATTCCAGTCGATGGTACGGATATCATCGCCATACTGGTATTCTCGTACGTCGTCGAAAGTAATACCTGATCCCTTGAATACAGAATGAAAATCACCCTGCATCTGTGTGGTGATGGCCTTTCGGATGGATATTTCGTATTTTCTTAATTTCTTGAGCAGACGCTGCACATCTTCTTTATGCATAATGGTTCGTATAGTCTGATAGTCTAAACAATCAATTGGTAAATTGCGTAAAAATGTACTAATACTATAAACATGCATCCTTGCTTTTATCAAAAAGAATGTATATCATATAGTTTTACGCCATTTGCCTGTTATATTTTATATAGTACATAGAAATGCAAGCTAAATAAACTCTAGTAGCACACAAAACCATAACGCACAAAATGAGTTATTTTGGTGTGTATCTAAGAAACACCTACAGCTTTTTTAGAAAGCTAAATTTTTCCCCACGTTAAAAACTTACGAAGATCAGTACGCAGAACGAACATAGCGCGGGCTTACCTGTATGGGCTCAACGGATTTTAATGGTCATTGGCATATTCATGGCTCTATGGATTGTCATTTATATTGCCTTTCGTACGCCTCCTGTGCAAAAGTGGGTGGCAGGAAAAATATCTGATATCCTGTCCAAACAACTACACACAAAGGCTTCTCTACAAGGCCTGGACATTGACCTGTTTGACGAAGTAGTGCTGGATGGTGTTTATATTGAAGACCAGCAGGGCGATACATTGCTATATGTCGAAAAATTCAGAGTCAACATTCAGCCTTGGGCACTGCTCAACAAAAACGCCTATATCAATCTGGTAGAAGTACGGGGGCTGTATGCCAACTTGTATCAACCCGAAGGGCAAAAAGACCTGAACTTTGCATTTATTCCCGAAGCTTTTGCCTCTACAGATACCACTAACGTTGAGAAAGATACTACCGCTTCTTCCTGGGTGATTGATCTGCGCAGAGTACAGCTCAACCGTATCCGCTTTGACTACGATGCCGACGGTACTGAAATGAACCTGACACTCAATAGCCTGGCCATGCTGTTTAATAAATTGGGCCTGGAAGAAAGTCATATTCAGGGCGATAAGCTAAACGTTGACGGCCTACAATTTGCCATGCTGCTGCCTCCTACAGATACTACTGCTGCGGCAGATACAACAAATGTAGCTGATACCACAGCAATGGCTGCCACCCAAACGCAAGATGTGCTCAATCCGAGTGGCTTTGCCTATTCGCTGAATGAGTTTGTGCTGGACAATAGCCAGGTGACTTATCGCGTCAAACAACCAGATACGACAGCTGCCGGTCAGCTTGACTTTGAGGATATGGTGCTGGCTGATCTGCAAACCCATATCGAAGATATTGAAGTAGGCAAAAACAATATTGCACTCTATCTGGAAAACCTGGCTTTCAGAGAAGCTAGAAGTGGCTTTGCAGTCAACAAAATGGTAGCTAAAGCTACAATAGACATGCCTGCTGTCAATGCTGATCTGATGGATTTGGAAACGCCCAACTCACAGCTGAATGGCAATATGCAGGTGTCTATGAAGTTGGCAGAAACTACTAAAGAACTGATCGGAAGTCTGAAATTTAATTCTGAACTGAACAGTGCCAAACTAGGCATGGCTGATGCTGCATATTTCACCAATGCCTTGGATAGTATGCCGGAGGTAAAGGCACTGACTCCTCGCCTGAGCTGGAATACACACATTGCCAATGGAGAGGGAAGTGTTAAAAACCTGCTGCTGAATGTGGATGACCAGGTGCGCATGGATGCCAGCATGAGCTTCAGCAACCTAAGTGCTGTGATGGACTCTACCGGCAAAGACTCTCCTTACATTGATCTTCACCTGAAAGAACTTCGTGCAGACCTGGACTTTATCCGCCAGTTCACAACAGATTCCATAGGGCGGTATCTGCCCAAAGCAAATCGCGGCCCGTTGGTGCTAACTGCTGACGCTAAAGGTACACTCAACGACATCAAAGCCAATGCAAAGCTCGACTCCCGTATGGGCAGTGTGGAAGCGTTAGCGGCTTATGCCTTGAACAAAAATAAAGTAGCCTCTATCAGCGCACAACTAACAGGTAGCCAACTGGACATTCGTGAAGTGATGAAACTGCTGGGCAACCCGGATAGTGTGGCCAATGCTTATGACCAGCTGACCTTCCATGCAGATGCCACGGCTACTGCCCTTATGTCTGCAACCGATACCACGCTGCGCCAGGCCAATGCCAAATTTATTATCGATAGGTTTGACTATAACAAACACCACTACCGCAACCTGGTAGTAGATGCCGGTATGGAGCATGACAGTTTGCAGGCTAAAATCTCTTACCAGGATAGCCTGCTGGAGCTGCACGCCAATGCCCAAGTATTGCTGAAAGCAGACACTGCCTACACTATGAACTTACAAGTAAAAAATGCCAACCTGTTTCGCCTGAACCTGGTACCAGACAGTATTATCGTAAGTAACTTGTTGATGCAGGCTGACGCAAAGGGCACAACGCCGGATGATATAATGGGTTATCTGAGGCTGACAAGCACCGAAATTATCAAAGGTAAAAACACGTTCTATCTGGATTCTTTGCTATTGAATGCAGACCGCCAGGGTAAGGACAGAACCTTCACGTTAAGTTCAGATGAAATCAACGGGAAAATTTCCGGTCAGTTTGATTTTGAAAACCTTCCTGCCGCAATCACCGATTTTCAGGAATACTATCTGGCTCATTATGATCTGCCCGTGATGGATACCACCCATTCCAAAAGTAATATCCCTGAACAGCAACTGGCTTTTACTTTCAGCGTAGACAGTACACCTTCTTTTGCCTCAGTGTTTGTACCCGAGCTGAACATCCCGTCACCGATCACCATAGAGGGCAAATTCAATAGCAGCAACAGAAGTATGAACCTGAACCTGAAAGTACCTCGCCTTGCCTATGGTAACAACGTTGTGGACAGTTTTTATATGAATGCCAAGACAGATAACAAGCAAATAGACATGAATATGGCTATTAATGCTATTCAATCCGGCGATTTTACTATTCCTAACCTCAGGTTTTCCGGAGAGCTTTCCGGTGTGTCAAAAGGTAAGGATAAGCTGGTGACAACTGATCTGGACTTTAATGTAGGTATAGGCGAAGTTAATGCCCCTTATCGACTGGATTTAAATGCGGTACTAAGCAGCAGTCAGGACACCATCAAACTAATGCTCAACAACTCTGAATTGGTTGTACAAGACAAGCCCTGGCGTTTTTCGGAGAATGCCTATCTGGCTTACGCAAAAAATTACCTGGACATCAATGACTTTTCCCTGACGCAGGGTAAGCAAGGAATATTCATCAATACTGACAACGCAAATGATTCTACCGATATGGAAATGGCCATCCAGCAGTTGGCTTTAGCACCCTTGATGGATGCCCTTGATCTGGACAGCTACGGTATCAAAGGCATGTTAAAAGGTAAAGCTACGCTTGCTAGTATGTTTGAATCCGGTCCGATTTCAGCCAATCTGGCCATCAATGGCTTAGAGGTGCAAGATCAAAAGATAGGCGAACTGGAACTAAAAGCAAACAAGGGAAACCAGGCAAACAAAAAGCAGGATTTACTCAGTATGCTCATGACACTCAAAGGACCTACACAGGATGTAAAAATAGAGGGTGATTACAACCTGGCATCTGATTCCAACAATATTGATCTGCAACTGGATTTAAACAGTTTGCAATTGGAACCCTGGCAGGTATTTGCTAAAGATTACATCAAAACGATGAAAGGAGAGCTTCAGGCAAATATGCACATCACGGGTAGCCCAGCTGACCCTGCCATCAATGGCAACTTTGCTGTAGCTGACGAGGTAATGATACAAACTACCATTGCCGGTGCTACACACTATCTGCCTAAACAAAAGCTTACTTTTGGGGGTAAAAACGTTCAGTTTGATAAGTTTACCGTGCTGGATTCTGCCCGTACGCCAGCTACATTGAGCGGAACAATCGGCTTTGCTGACTTTGCCGATCCGGAAGTTGACTTAAGCTTTGCGACAAAGAATTTTATCCTGGTCAATAGCAAAGAGTATGAGAATCCGAATTTTTATGGCAAAGCCGTAGCAAGTGCTGATTTTGATATTACAGGACCAGTAAGCAAAATTAAAATAGAAGGCGATGCAGGGATAGAAGAGGGCACCGATATGGTGGTGGCACTCGTATCAGGCGATGCAGAAGCCGCGCAGGCGGGGTACATTGAGTTTGTAGATGTCAATGATTTTCTGGCAGCCGACACCTTGTCTACAGATTCGCTGGAAATACCCTCTAAACAGAAAAAAGATAGCGTAACAGTAAGCGGGTTTGCTCTGTCTACCACAGTACACGTTAGTCCGGAAGCTGTTTTCACCATTGTCATCGATCCATCAAATGGCGACAAAGTAGTGGCTTCCGGCGAAGCTGATCTTAAAGTGGACCAAAGTATCAACGGAGACCTGACCATGCAGGGTACCTATGTGCTCAACAGCGGGTCTTATAACCTGAGCTTTGCAGGGCT
Source organism: Cyclobacteriaceae bacterium (assembly GCA_958296015.1). Taxonomy (GTDB): domain Bacteria; phylum Bacteroidota; class Bacteroidia; order Cytophagales; family Cyclobacteriaceae; genus JAJNNC01. Next base: position 10,953 of record CATQIH010000035.1, on the reverse strand, counting down.
TGTACAGAAAGAGTTTACCGTTAAAGATGGCAGCACCATTACCTGGTCGGGCGATCCTGCCAATGCAGATTTGGATATGACAGCTATTTATTCTACTGAAACAGATTTGGGCGGACTACTCTCAGATGCTTACCGTGGAATCATTGGTCAGGATATTCTTTCTCAAAACCTAAAGACGAATGTTTTGCTGAACATTACAGGAACAATACAAGCACCAGAGCTTGCCTTCGATATTGAAATTCCTGATCTGTCGTCACTTCAGGGGCAAAATGCTGTCCTCGCGCAGGATGTGGTCAAGGATGTTTTGCGCGATAAAACATTACTTTACAAACAAGTATTTGGTTTGATCGTGCTGAACCGTTTCATTCCCGCTTCGGGTGGCTTTGGCGGAGGAGGCAGTGGTGAAGGTGGAGGAATAGCAGGCAGCGTCAATGACAAGATCAACAGCAGTGTGAGCCGCCTGCTTTCCAGTCAGTTGAGTTCGCTTTCTCAAGATTACCTGGGCGGTGTAGAGATCAATGTGGGACTACAGCAATCAGATGCCAACAGTCCCCAGCAAAATGCTACGTCTGATAAAGACCTGAATGTGGAACTATCTAAAAGCCTTTTCAACGACCGCCTGACAATCTCAGCAGGTGGCGTTACTACCCTGTCAACAGGCCAGGGCGGAGCGGCAGCTACTACCGGGGGAAGTTCAAGCTCCAGCCAGGTGATGGCGCAATTTGAGGTGCTGTATCGTTTGGACGAATCTGGCAACTTAAATATCAGGGTATTTCAAAGCCCAAGGCGCAATCCGCTGACTAACGCCTTTGAAAATAATGCAGGGGTATCTGTGATGTACCAAAAGGCTTTCGACCAGCTTCTGAAAAGCGATGATGTGCTGCAAAGCAATCCGCCAGGTCAGGAGAAAGAAACCGGAGACGAAACCGATACACAGCCACAGGATATCATACTGAACAACACACAAAATAAGGCCGGAGGAAATTGATACTATCGCCGCACCGTAAATTCACGGAAGCTTTCCGGAGTCTGCTCATCCCACGATACATGATCTACACTGGCTCCGGATGGCCCTTGTCGGCACCATGCTACTAGTGCTTGCAGTTGCTCCTCAGTACCCGTAGCGGTAATCTGTACAGAGCCGTCAGGGCTGTTTCGAACCCAGCCTACAATACCCAACCGACGCACTATTTCTTCTGTACCTGCTCTGTAACCCACACCCTGAACTTTACCAGTAACAGTAATGTAGAATTGATGTGTATAGCCTTGAGTATTCATATGAGAGTAATTTCTTAGTAAAAGAAACCTATAAACTTAAAAATATAGAGAAAAAGTCTAGTTTTTTTGTTTTCTTACAATAAAAGTGCTTCAGGTGTTTATCCTTTCCAAAAAAACAGAGCACGGCTACATACATTCATCTTTGTATGGTGAATATATTGCGAGCACACTACCAAGCTAACCCAAGAAATAAACTTATGATCAGGAAAGTATTGCTTTTTACTGTATTATACGTATTGTTTGCATTCCAGCTGTTTGATGCAAAAGGCAACTGACATACTCTACAAAGCTTACGAGCAACTACAAAATTACCGGCAGTCATTTCAGTACCTAAATATGTATGAGCAATACAAAGACTCGATACTTAGCCAGGAAAATACTGAAAAGATGGCTTAGTTAAAGTTCAACTATGAGCTTGCTTAGAAGGATACAGAAAATAAGGCGTTAAAGGCGAAAAACAGAGTACAGGCCCACCAGGTGAGCTTGCAGAAAACGCCGATGTAAAATATGATCAAACTGGTACTTAGAAACCTGATCGGAAATGCTATTAAGTTTACGTACGAATCCGGAAGGATAGACATTGATACAGAGGCAGCGCATCATTACCTTCAGATATCTGTGCGTGATACAGGAATGGGCATTGACTGGCATATTCTTAGTAAGCTTTTCAAAGAAATGCAATATTCGGCTGTAGGCACGCGGGGCGAAAAGGTACGGGACTTGGCTTGTTGCTAAGTAAAGACTTTATAGAGCAGCATAACGGTAGAATATGGGCCGAAAGTGATAGAGGCAAAGGCAGCATTTTTAGGTTTACAATACCCCTACCTAATCAAACATAGTATCATGTATCCATTTCCCCGATAATATCTACCGCCAATGAGGTGCCAATGCGGTCGGCACCAGCCGCTATCATGGCCTCAGCCTGCCTGGCAGTTTTGATACCACCCGACGCTTTAATGCCTACGCTAGAAGGAAGCATGTGGCGCATCAGTTGTATGTGCTCAACTTTCGCGCCTTCCAGAGCAAAGCCGGTGGAGGTTTTCACATAATCAGCACCACTATCGGCGCACAGTTTGCAGGCTGCTGTTATTTCATCTTCAGATAAATATGCCGTTTCGATGATCACCTTCAGCAAAGCATCATGTTCGTGGATAAGGTGTGCGCATTTGGCAAGCTCAATCTTTACCCAGGGCATTCCTGATTTGAATGCAGAAAGGTTCATCATTACATCCAGTTCGTCGGCACCATCGTCGAGGGCTTTGCGTATTTCGGCAATCTTTGTTTCTGTCATTTGATAACCCAAAGGAAAGCCCACTACTGTCACCATTTGTACGCCTGCATCTCCCAAATCTCTCCTGGCTTTCTTTACCCAAAAAGGTGGCAGACATAGGCCTGCAAACTGATATTCCTTGGCCTCCAAAGCCATGCGATCGGCCTGCTTGTAGGTAAGTGTAGGAGATAGATTGGTATATTCAAGGTAGCGATGTAAATTTTGCATATTGGCATTGTCTTCTTGTGAGAATTTGGCACTTTATTATTGCTAACTGCTATAGAGCATCTAAAGATTGTTTACAAACAAAAAAAGATGCCTGTCGTACTAATTAGTAAGGCACTGTTAAAACATTATTGTTGCCGGATAGTATTCTTATTGAAAATATTTTTTATCAAAATGCACTATGATTATGAAAAAAATGATTAAAAATTGCACGTACTTTTTTGTAGCTGCGATGCTTCTCGTGCCTGCTCTTTCACATGCCCAGGATAGGGATTCCAGAATAGGCATCAAAGCAGGTGTGAACCTGTCTAATCTATACTCTTCTGATGTAGATGCTAATAATGCTAGGGTTGGCTTTAACGCAGGTATATTCACGGAAATTGCCGTTTCAGATGCTTTCAGCATTCAGCCAGAACTTTTGTATTACACCAAAGGAAATAAAATGACTTATGGTAATAATGGTGGAGTAGCTGATGTGGTAGGAGCTGAAGGCGATGTGAAATTTAACCTTAACTACATAGAGCTACCAATACTGGCAAGAATCTCTATAGCAGATGTGATCAGCATTCATATCGGTCCGTATATCAGCTACCTGCTGGGAGCTAATGTGGACGCGGATGGTACTTTTTCTGCCTCTCCCAATGATATCAGTAAAGACCAGTTCAATACTATAGATTATGGAGTAGCTGCTGGTGTCGGTGTTGATCTGGGTGGATTCTCCCTGGGCGTACGCTATGATCTTGGTTTGAACAAGGTGGCCAATCAGGGAAATAACATATCGAGCCTCGGATCCAATCTTCTTCTACAAAATTCTAAAAATTCGGCCATACAGCTATATGCTGCCATTGGTTTTTAGGGTAAACTAATATCATTCAAAAGCCGGATAGCTGCATAGTTATCCGGCTTTTTTAATGTACAGGTATTATGAGCCATTTGGAAAACAAACCACAAATGAATAGACAAACCACAAATGAATAGACAAACCACAAATGAATAGACAAACCAAATTAATAGTTTTATTTTTTTGTATCATAAAACTGAGTTTACATTTAATAGCGGATAGTCATTCGGGGTTTCAGGGAGATGAATTATTACATATAGAAACTGGAAAACACCTTGCCTTTGGCTATATGGAATTTCCGCCGTTGATTGGTATAATTGCGTTCATCCAAAATTTAGTTCAATCCCATTCAGTTTTTGTTCATCATCTTTTTTCACATATCGCAGCCCTACTTATTCTTATTTATACAGCCAAAATTACCCTCGAATTGAGCGGAAAAAACAAAGCGGTATTTTTAGTTCTTTTAGCCATTATTATTGCACCGGGTTTCGAACGTTCCCAACAGCTTTTTCAACCGGTAGTATTCAGTCAATTATTTTGGGTACTGGGATTTTATCAGCTCGTCCGATTTGTAAAAAACCTGGATAGAAAATCTTTGTGGTATCTTACGCTATTTTGCATACTTGGATTCTCAACTAAATACGATAGCATTTTTTTTCTATTTGGTCTCTCTACATTACTACTCTTCAAAAGAACAAGGATTGCATTAGTAAAAAATAAGTTTTGGCTAAACGCTATTGTGTTTCTTGTATGCATTGCTCCAAACGTTATCTGGCAATTCTTAAACACCTTTCCGTTACTGCAAATGACTGACAGACTTTACGAAACTCAACTAAATAAAATAAGCAGATTTGATAATTTGGCAGGTTTATTAATGGCACTTAACCCGATAGTATCCTGGTTGTTAGTACTTCCAGCCCTTATCTATCTTTTCAAGCCAAAAGGCAAAACTCTTATTCGCATCTTGTCAGTTGCAATCGGATTATCACTTTTATTGCTTTTATACAAAAATGGTAAACCTTATTATTTTTTTCCGATAATATTGACCACACTTCCATTTGGAGCCATATTTTGGGAACAGATAGTGCTGGTCAAAAGAAAATGGATAATATATCCTATTTCGCTTCTAATGATTTCAGGAGCCGTTCTTGTCCCTTTCGGAATGCCCGTTTATAGTTTTAATCGATATCTTGAGAAAGTATATCCGCACGAACAAAAGGAAATAAAAGGAGGTAAATACGGTGTTAAATATGACGAATACTATACTCAAGAAAAATGGGTAACAACAATGAAGGAATTAAAATTAGTGTACGATAGTTTGCCCGATAATGAAAAACAAGGCTGCTTAATTTGGGGCAAACATTATGGACAAGTAGGAGCGGTGAATATTTTTGGAGCGTCATACAATCTCCCTAAAGCATTTTCTTATCATGGAAGTTTTTATAGTTGGACACCCAAAGGACAAATGCCAAATGCCGTGATCGCATTGAGCTATCAAGTTGGTAATTTTTTCAACCCGTACTTTGAAGAAGTAAAACTGGTAAAAACTATTTACAACCCTTATGCCAACAATGAAGAAGAACTCTATCAAAGAATTTACATTTGCAAAAAGCCACGACAAGACTTTGCTAAAATGAAAGAACTATTCAAAACAAGAATATTTGAATAAAAAGGGCACACTACACAGTATATAAGCTATGGCCTAGTCTGCCCATACTTGGAGGATTTAGTGCCGAGACACGCCACAACTCGTATGCAAAAACATTAGCTCTACACTTTCACAGCATACATATGACTGACCTTATCTAATACATAATCAATCTCTGCTTCGGTATTATATTTACTAAAGGAGAAACGTACCGCACCCCGGTCTTTGTCTACATTCAGCGCACTTAGCACATGGGAACCAAGAGCAGCACCGCTGGAGCAGGCCGACCCACCGGAAGCAGATATTTTGTGTAAATCCAGGTTGAACAGCAACATATCGTTATCAGCAGAGGCCGGAAAGCTGACATTCAGTACCGTATACAGGCTTTGATCCAGGTAAGCCGATGTTCCATGAAAGCGTACATCAGGAATATTGGCCTCAAGGCCCGCTATCATTCGCTGTTTTAGGGCTGTGATATGCTTGCGGTGGTCGTCCATATGTGCGTAGCCCATCTCCAGTGCTTTAGCCATCCCTACAATACCATACAGGTTTTCCGTACCACCCCGCATATTCCGCTCCTGGGAGCCTCCATACAGCAGCGGACTGATCTTGTGTCCTTTTTTGATATATAGTATTCCTACGCCTTTTGGCCCATGAAACTTATGGGCAGCTCCTGCCAAGCAGTGCACCTTTAGCTGGCTTAGGTCGTGTGGATAATGAGCCATCGTCTGCACGGTGTCCGAATGAAAAACAGCATCATATGCCTGGCAAAGCTCACCCACTGCCTGAATGTCTGTCAGGTTACCAATCTCGTTATTGCCATGCATCAGCGACACCAACGATTGCTTGTTGGTTTTGAGCAGTGCTTCCAGATGGGTCAGGTCAATATTCCCGCGCGCATCGGTCTGTACATAGCTAAGAGCAATCTGCCCGCGTCTTTCCATCTCCTGTAAGGTATGCAATACGGCATGGTGTTCCAGTGGGGAGGTGATGGCATGGGTAAGGTTGTAAGCCTCAATACTGCAACGGATAGCCGTATTGTCTGCTTCCGTGCCGCCTGAGGTGAAAAATATCTCCCCAGGTGAAGCGTGCAGCAGGTCTGCTACCCGTCTGCGGGACTTTTCTACGGCAGAACGGGTAGCCCTGCCCTGTGTATGCACCGACGAAGGGTTACCATAATGTTCCCGCATATAAGGTTGCATCGCCTCAAAAACCTCAGGGTCGAGCCGGGTAGTGGCTGCATTGTCCAGGTATACTTGCATATGCTTAAACTTTAACTCAGTGCCCAAAGCACTGCTATCTGAAATAATGGATTATCTCGCCGTAATGATCTCCCGGATGTCTTCCATAAGCTTATGTGCCATGTTGTCGGCAGTAGCATGAGAATTAGACTCGGCAATGATGCGGATGATAGGCTCTGTATTAGACTTACGCAGATGCACCCACTCTTTGCCAAAACTGACCTTCACACCATCCTGTGTATCTACCGGGTAGTTGCTGGCATATTTTTTCTCAATCGCGCTAAGAATAGCCTCCAGATCAATATCCGGCGTTAGCTCTATCTTATTTTTGGAGATATGATACTGCGGATACGTAGCTTTGAGTTGAGAAAGCGGCTTGCCAAACCTTGCCAGATGCGTCAAAAACAAAGCAATACCCACCAATGCATCTCTGCCATAATGTAGTTGAGGAAAGATAATGCCGCCGTTGCCTTCTCCACCGATAATAGCACCGGTAGCCTTCATAGTTTTGACTACATTTACTTCACCCACGGCAGCTGTGTGATAAGTGCCACCACGCTTCTCTGTCACATCTTTTAAGGCTTGGGAAGATGAGAGGTTAGATACTGTATTACCACCGCCGTTCAGGCCAAGAATATAGTCGGCTACGGCCACCAGCGTATATTCTTCGCCAAAAGGCACACCGTTTTCCTGGATCAGCACCAGGCGGTCTACGTCCGGGTCTACCACAATGCCCAGGTCATAAGAGCCATGCTCTATCTGTGAGCAGATATGCGTCAGGTTCTCGGGCAATGGCTCGGGGTTGTGCCGGAAGGTGCCCGTAGGTTCACAGTAAAATTTTTCTATATGCTCTACGCCCAGAGCTTCCAGCAGCATAGGCACTACAATGCCTCCCACGGAATTGATACAATCGATGGCTACTTTGAAATTGCGCTGACGTATAGCCAGCACATCTACCTCCGGCAATGCCAGTATCTGGCTGATGTGGCTTTTGGTGTAACCGTCTGCCGTGGTGTAAGTGCCTAGCTTGGTGGCAGAAGCAAACTCAAAATCACTGGCTTCGGCAATGCTCAGGATCATGGCACCGGCTTCTGCCGACAGGAACTCGCCTTCTTCGTTGAGCAGCTTGAGTGCATTCCACTGCCCGGGGTTGTGGCTGGCAGTGATGATGATACCGCCATCGGCACCCTCCTCGGCTACGGCCAACTCAACGGTAGGCGTAGTAGCCAACTGTAGATCTACCACATCGATGCCCAACCCCTGTAGCGTAGCGGCTACTAGCTTAGACACCATCACACCAGAAACACGGGCATCGCGTCCGATCACTACTTTGGCATCGCTCACCTTCAGGCTTTTGATGTATGAACCGTAGGCAGCAGCATATTTTACAGTATCTAGGGGAGTCAGGGCTTCACCTATACGTCCTCCTATAGTTCCTCGGATACCTGAAATTGATTTAATGAGCGTCAATGCGTAAATCTTTTATGTAATGAATAAAAAATACAAGAGAAGCAGGTGCAATATCAAAAACTGTGCAGGTTTACTCAAATTTAGCCAGTACTTTATTTACTTCCGAATCGGGGTTGCCACACTGCGTATCTTTGCCTACCTGCTTGCCGCAATAGCCGCAGGTGGCACCTTCTTTATTTAGAAAGGGGCTTTGCGATGCACAGGTGCCTTTAAACTCTCCATCTTTGAGGAAAATAAGGCGCACGCACATCAGCACGAAGAACAAAGCAAAAAAGCCTATTACCAATAATACCGTTATCATGATCTGTTATTTAGAACAAAGTTAAGTATACAAATGCAAAACGAACAGCCACGCCGCAAAGTTTCTTTTGAAGACTGGAGGCCGGAGACCGAAAACTGAAAACCAAAGACCTACTCGCTTCAGTCTGTGACTGAAGTCTTTTCAACGCTCGAACTACAGCAAGTCTCAGGTTCGGTATCCATCATCTCCCGACTTCGGTCCTGGTGGGGCACCACTCCCAACTCCGATCTTCGACCTTCCGACTTCCCCACATTTTTATTACTTTCACACAATGGAAGCAAACAATGCAAGTATAAGAGCAGAAACCCTGGTAGCCTTCAATCGGCTGCTGACCATTATGGACGAGCTGCGGGAGAAGTGCCCGTGGGATCGTAAGCAGACCCTGGAAAGCCTCAGGCACCTTACTATAGAAGAAACTTTCGAACTGTCGGATGCTATTCTGGAAGCTGATATGCCCGAAATCAGCAAAGAACTGGGCGACCTGATGCTGCATATTGTCTTTTATGCCAAGATTGCCAGCGAACAGCAAAACTTTACGCTGCTGGATGTGCTCACAGGCATCTGCGAGAAGCTCATCAGGCGGCATCCGCATATTTATGGAGACGTGAAAGCCGAAGATGCTGCTACGGTAGAACGCAACTGGGAGCAGATCAAGCTCAAAGAAAAAGAGAACGTACGCAAGACGGTGTTGGGCGGTGTGCCCAAGTCGCTGCCAGCCCTGATCAAAGCGCAGCGAATGCAGGAAAAGGCCAGCGGTGTGGGCTTTGATTGGGCAGACAAACAGCAGGTATGGGAGAAAGTGCGGGAGGAGATAGAAGAGTTTCGTCAGGAGGAGCAAAAAGGAGACAAGGAAAAGTCGCAGGCAGAGTTTGGCGACCTGCTGTTCTCACTGGTCAACTATGCCCGCTTTGCCGGTATCAACCCGGAAGAAGCTCTGGAACGAACTAACAAAAAGTTTATCAGAAGGTTCAACTACCTGGAAGAACAAGTCAACCAACAAGGTAACCACCTGCACGAAATAAGCCTGCAAGAAATGGATCGCTACTGGAATGAAGCAAAAAAGCTGGAAAAGGAAGACGGAAGATAGAATTGGTGTCCCATTGAACCTCCATCATGTCCAGATCGTGTTTGTTTCATGTCTGGAGCGCGTTTGTTTGTTTCATGTCTGGAGCGCGTTTGTAACGCGTTTCAAACGCGCTCCAGATTGTATCAGAAGACCGGAGACGGAAGACCGGAGTTAGAAGATGGAAGTCCAAAGACAAGAGTTGGAAAATAGTAGAGGGAAGTCTCCTCATATTTAAAGCGTTTCAAACGCGCTCCAGATTGTATCAGAAGACCGGAGACGGAAGACCGGAGTTAGAAGATGGAAGTCCAAAGACAAGAGTTGGAAAATAGTAGAGGGAGTCTCCACTGTCTGGAGCGCGTTTGTAACGCGTTTCAAACGCGCTCCAGATTGTATCAGAAGACCGGAGACGGAAGACCGGAGTTAGAAGATGGAAGTCCAAAGACAAGAGTTGGAAAATAGTAGAGGGAAGTCTCCTCATATCTAAAACGCGTTTTATGACATTAAATAGTAAACAACGATCATTTATACTCAATTCTTAACGGTTTCCGGTCTGCTGTTTCCGGTTTCCTTTAACTAGCCATGATCTACCGCGCTACCATATTACACCTGCGGGTGCCGTTCTCCTTCTTTCTGCTGCCGGTTTTTCTGTTTGCCCTTAGCGTATCTACAGATATGGAGTGGGCCAATACGCTGCTGGTGTTCTTTATCCTGCATTTTTTGTTATACCCGGCCAGCAATGGCTACAACAGCTATTTTGATAGAGACGAGCAAAGCATCGGTGGGTTGGAGCATCCGCCACCGGTGAGCAGGCAACTGTATTACGTATCGCTCTCGCTGGATATGGCTGCCATCATCCTGGGTAGCCTGATCAGCCTTACCTTTGCGTTGATGCTGCTGGTCTACGGACTGGTATCCAAAGCATATAGCCATCCTGGTATCCGGCTCAAAAAGTACGCCTGGGCCAGTTGGCTGGTGGCAGGGTTCTTTCAGGGTTTCTTCACCTTTTGTACGGCTTATGTAGGCATCAACCATGCCGGGCTTGTCACCTTGCTGCAACCACACGTGTGGCTGGCCGCCCTGCTCACCTCTGTGATGCTCTGGGGTTCTTATCCTATGACGCAGATTTACCAGCACCAAGAAGACCGGCAGCGTGGTGACCAGACGCTCAGCCTGCAACTGGGCATACGTGGCACTTTCTATTTTGCCGCAGCCTGGCTTATTATCACCGGTATAGGGTTTATCTGGTATTATCAAACGTTCTATCGCTGGCAGTACGCCGTAGCTTTTGTCATACTGGTGCTGCCTTTGGTGTTCTATTTTGGCTGGTGGTACCGTCGGGTATACCTCAGCACAAGTGCCGCAGATTTTAGGTCTACCATGAAGCTCAACATGATCTCCGGCCTGTGTCTGAATGTATTTTTTATTCTAACCATATTGTGGCAGGCGTATGCATGAAGTATGGCTTGTATAGCAGTACATTCTCTCTCACTAATAACATAACACCTACCTGTTGGTGATGGGTACACTACCTAAATGTAGGGTTAACCACCAGGGTATCAGTTGCAAAATCAGCCTGATGCAGGGCTAACAACCAGATGGCCAGCCGTGAGAAG
>CATQIH010000034.1 GCA_958296015.1 Cyclobacteriaceae bacterium | reverse complement strand
AGATTATCGCCGAATGGCGGATGCAAAAAGCTATCATACTTGTTGGGGAAAAGTATCTAAGACTTTAAACTGGTAGTATTTGAATGTTTTGTCAACATCACTTGATGGATTTAGTATTTTACTTTCAAGTTGATAAGTAAAAAAACTTAACATTCTGTCATCTTTTTTCATTTCTGCTTTGACAGACAGGGGGTAGCTATTATAAGGTATACGGTAGACATAATTATCTGCCCGTACTGAAATAGCTTCTGAAACATGATGATCAAAAAACAGATCGCTTACTTCTTTAAACCGAATAGGTAACTGCTCATCATGGGCTAATGAAAACATACCCAAAGCTTCCAGTAAGTTAGATTTACCACTGTTGGGTTCACCCAGGAAGATATTGATCCGACTGGCTTCAAAATCAAGTCTCTTGATAGACTTAAAATTGGCGATAGAGATGTTTTTGACCATGAGAAGTATGGAGTTGTGTAGTATTGTTAACTCGTTTTAACCAATTACGTTGCTTTGTTGTCTTCAAGATACTTAAGCCGCAGAGAAACGGCTTGTTTGTGGGCAATGAGTTTTTCGGCAGCTGCCATACGTTCTATCACTGGGCCGAGCTGTCGCAGACCGTCTTCGCTGATCTCTTGGTAGGTAATTTTTTTAAGGAAGCTATCCAGCGATACGCCGCTGTAGGCATTGGCATAGCCGTTGGTGGGCAGCGTATGGTTGGTGCCGGAGGCATAGTCGCCGGCAGCTTCGGGCGTAAAATTTCCCAGAAATACCGACCCGGCATTCTCTACTTTGTCCATAGCCTCTCTGGGTTGCGCCGTGGCAATAATGAGGTGTTCCGGGCCATACTCATTGAGCAGTTCGTAGGCTTCCTGCATGTTGTGTACTACAATGCTAAGACTGTTATCGAGTGCTGCTGAGGCTATTTCCTGCCGGGGAAGTTGCCGGAGCTGGGTGGCAATCTCTTGGGCTACTTTGGTTACCATCTTCTGATCGGTAGTTACCAGCAACACCTGGCTGTCTATGCCATGTTCGGCCTGAGAAAGCAGGTCGGAGGCAACAAACGCAGGAATGGCTGTATCGTCGGCCAGCACAGCCACCTCGGAAGGACCGGCAGGCATATCAATGGCTACACCCTGCTTGCTGACAAGCTGTTTGGCAGTGGTAACATACTGATTGCCAGGGCCGAATATCTTATGTACTTTAGGAATACTTTCAGTACCATAAGCCATAGCGGCAATGGCCTGTGCGCCTCCCAGTTTGTAAATTTTTTGTATGCCTACCTGCTGCGCAGCATATAAGATACCCGGATGCACATTGCCTTTACTGTCGCAGGGCGTGCAGAGTACTATCTGGCGGCACCCGGCGATCCTGGCCGGAACGCCCAGCATCAGCACGGTAGAAAACAGGGGAGCTGTGCCGCCCGGAATGTACAGTCCTATCTTGCCGATGGGCACACTTTTGCGCATACACGTCACGCCCGGCATCACCTCTACGGTGAGCAGGTCAGACTGCTGTGCCTGATGAAACTTCTCTATATTCTGTATGGCCGTGCCGATGGCTTCTTTGAGCAACGAGTCAAGCTGAGAGGCTGCCTGAGCTATTTCCTGTTCGCTGACCTGAAAAGTGGTGAGTTCTGCATGGTCATACTCCAGGGCAAACTTGCGTAAAGCGATATCCCCTTTCTTTCGTACCTTTTCAAGGATAGGCTCTACGATGGCTTCTATCTTCTTGAACTTCTGCACAGGGCGTTGCAAAAGATTTTCCCATTGTGCTTTCGGGGGGTATAATACGGTTTTCATACGATCATTTTTTCGATAGGTACAACCAGAATTCCCTCAGCACCGGCATCTTTCAACTGCTCGATCACTTCCCAGAAGCGGTCTTCGTCTACCACGGAATGGATAGAATTCCATCCGCCCATTGCCAGCGGCAGCACAGTGGGGCTGCGCATGCCCGGCAGCAGGCTGATGATCTTCTCGGTGGCTTCCTGAGGTGCGTTGAGCAGGATGTATTTGCTGTTGTTTCCCTTCTGCACGGCATCCAGGCGGAACAGCAGCTGCTTCAGTATCTTTTCTTTTGCTGCCGATACTTCGGGTCTGGCGATCATCACGGCCTCCGACCTGAAGATGGTTTCTACTTCTTTCAGTCCGTTGGTGAGCAGTGTGCTGCCGGAGCTTACAATGTCGCACACCGCATCCGACAAGCCGATACTCGGGGCTATTTCCACCGAGCCGCTGATCTCATGGATGTTGGCTGATATATGGTGCTCTTTGAGATAATCTCCCAGCAGCTTGGGGTAAGAAGTGGCAATATTTTTTCCGTTCAGGTCCTGGATGCCGTTGTAGCTTCTGGTACGTGGCACGGCAATAGAAAGACGGCATTTGGAGAAGCCCAGTCTTTTGATGATGCGCACGTTCCTGTCTTTCTCTACTGCCACATTCTCGCCAACAATACCCAGATCAGCCACGCCATCCTGCACGTAGCCGGGTATATCATCGTCGCGCAGGAAAAGGAACTCTGCCGGAAAATTATAGGCTACGGTTCTTAGTTTGCCAATCCCGTTGTCGAAGTGAATGCCACACTCTTTGATGAGTTTAAGGGAGTTTTCACTGAGGCGACCGGATTTCTGGACAGCAATGCGTAGTGCTTCTTTCATGTTACTCTTCTGGTTTGGGGCAAATATACAGGTGCATCTGGTTTTCAGATACGAAAATTTGTGATATTTTGGCAGCATCGATAACGTTTCTACCTAATGAGATGTTCATAACCATACGAATCATATGTAGGAATTGCACCGCTACTATCTTCTAATTCCCGTCTTCTGTTGTGAGATCAAACTCAAACCAATAAGCTCTATGAAATACGCACCGATAGATAACAAGCTTTTTACGCAGAACAGGGCGAACCTGACAAAACTGCTGCAACCCAAATCGCTGGCTGTGCTGAACGCCAACGACATCATGCCTACCAATGCAGATGGTACGATGACTTTCAGGCAGAACAATGACCTGTTTTACCTGAGCGGCATCGACCAGGAAGAAACCATCCTGCTGCTCTTTCCTGACTTTCCTGACGAAGATTATCGTGAGCTGTTGTTTGTGCGGGAAACTAGCGAAGATATTGCCATCTGGGAAGGACACAAGTACACCAAAGAAGAGGCTACGCAAACCTCCGGCATCCCAAAAGTGCTGTGGCTTTCGCAGTTCGAACGGGTGTTCAATACCTTGATGGCCGAGGCAGAGCATGTGTTTCTGAATACCAATGAGCATATCAGGGCCGATGTGGCAGTGCAGACGCGCGATGCCCGGTTTATCAGCAGCTGCCAGCAGCGTTTACCCGTTGCACCACTATGAACGGCTGGCTCCCCTGATGCACCGCCTGCGTGCCATTAAGTCTGATGTGGAGATTGCGCTATTGCAGGAAGCCTGTAAGATTACGGAAAAAGGATTCCGCCGTGTGCTCGGCTTTGTCAATCCTGGGGTGATGGAATACCAGGTGGAAGCGGAGTATCTGCACGAATTTATGTTCAACCGTTCCAAAGGTTTTGCCTATGCACCCATCGTAGCTTCCGGAGGCAATGCCTGTGTGCTGCATTACGTAACCAACGACCAGGAGTGCCGCGATGGTGATCTGCTGCTGATGGACGTGGGTGCGGAATATGCCAACTACAATGGGGATATGACGCGTACCATTCCGGTCAACGGGCGGTTCGGCCAGCGCAGCGGCGGGTGTATGATGCTGTGCTGCGTGTGCAGCGGGAGGCCGGCAAGTTGCTGCGTCCGGGCAACGTGGTGAAAGATTACCACAAAGAAGTGGGCAGGATGATGGAAAGCGAACTGATAGGACTTGGATTGCTGGACAAGCACGATGTAGCCAGGCAGGATCAAGCCAATCCATTATACAAGAAATATTTCATGCACGGCACCTCACATCACCTTGGCCTTGATGTGCACGATGTAGGCAATGTATACCGCAGCTTTGAAGCCGGTATGGTCTTCACCATAGAGCCTGGCATCTACATCCGGGAAGAAAACCTGGGCATTCGCCTGGAAAACAACGTCGTCATCCAGCAGAACGGCCTGCACGACCTGATGCAGGACATTCCGATAGAAGCCGAAGAAATAGAAGAACTCATGAACGGCTGATGGCATCATAGTGTCAAAGTAAACAGATTAGATGAAGAAAGGACTACTACCCTATAATATGACCGCTGTGGCGGGTCTTGTGACCCAACACAAACTATGATTGTACAGAAAGAGTGCTTCTAACTTGTCTGCGGATCAACAACACGGTACGTTTGCCTAAAAGTGGGCTGTGGGACACAGCCCACGGCCATACCTCGGTTTGTGCGGGGCACCCCGTGCCGCCGTGGCCCCGGTCTCACAAACCGGAAAAGTACCGTAGTATACTGCGGGTCACAAGACCCGCAGAGGCTTAAATCCATGTCGTTACAGGGAATAGGTATTGGGTGATCTTTTTCCAATCTCCCAAAACCCAATCCCTAGAACCCAACCCCCAGATCAATACTGCGGAACACTGGGGGCGGTTGTCCAGGATCTTTTCTATCTCGTCCAGCACGTCAGTGGTCAGTTTGCTTTTGTGTTCGCTGGTCTGCATGTTGCTTTTGACCTGATCTACTTTGGAGGCGCCGGTGATGGCTGTGCTCACGTGTGGATTGGTCAGGCACCATGCCAGTGCCATGTTGGCCATGCTCATGCCCAGTTCATCCGCCAGGCGGGTAAGCTTTTTCACCTTATCAAGCTTAGGCTGTGCTTTTTCTCCTTCAAAGATTTCCCTAAGCCAGGGAATGTCATCGTGGCTGCTAGCCCTCGAATCTTCCGGTATGCCATTGTTGTACTTACCAGTGAGCAGGCCCGATGCCAGTGGCGACCACACCGTAGTACCCAGTCCTACCACCTCGTATAGCTTGTAATAATCTCTCTCTACTTTGGTTCTTTGCAGCATATTATATTGCGGTTGTTCCATCGTAGGAGGCGTGAGTTGATACTGACGCGCTACTGAATAGGCTTCCATAATTTCCTGCGCACTCCATTCTGAGGTGCCCCAGTACAGTACTTTGCCCTGCTGTATCAGGTCGTGCATCGCCCGCACGGTTTCTTCCACCGGTGTATCAAGGTCGGGGCGGTGGCAGAAGTAGAGGTCCAGATAGTCCAGGTGCATTCTTTTGAGGGCGGCATGGCAAGCATCAAATACATGCTTACGGCTGAGTCCTTTCTGGTTGGGTTTTTCTCCACCCCAAAACACTTTGCTGGAGATCACCAGTTCATCGCGGCTCCAGCCAGCGTCTCTGAGTATTTTGCCCATCACTTCTTCCGACTTGCCGTTGGCGTAGGCTTCAGCATTATCAAAGAAGTTGACGCCTGCATCATAGGCCGCATACATGCAGTCTTTGGCGAGTTGTTCATCAATCTGTTTTCCGAAGGTAAGCCATGAGCCATAAGACAGTTCACTGACCTGCAATCCGGCTTTTCCTAATCGTCTGTATTCCATAGTTGTCTTGTTGAATGGTTAATATATGTGTTGCCTATGCTAACAAACAGGAGGGAGGAAGGTTATGACCGACAGGGAGTTTTCAGAGAGAGGTCTGCCGGAGGAGTATAAAAAAAGCGGATTCTTTGGATTTCTTCCTTACTTGCTCATGTCCTTACATGCCTGTTGGTCTTCCATGAAAAACACCTTTTTGGCAAGCGTTGCCCAGGTGATGTATTTCTTACCTGCTTCTTACAGTTATAGCAAAACCCCTCATACGGCTCATACGAGGCACCTGGAGTTGTCATGCCTCGACCCCTAGAGGAGATCGATCGATACCCCTACAGTTGTATCGATCGAGCAATGTGTAATGATTCTAAATAAGAAAGCCTTCCGGTGGGGAAGGCTTCTTGCCATAAGATGGTATTGTATATGGTATTTGGCAAGAAAAGGCGGGGAGTTCATGATGATGAGCTGCTTTCCTTACAACGATTGCCAGGTAAGTAAGCACAGGGCTTAAAGCCCTGTGCTTACTTATAAAGCAGATAGTATGCCAGGTTGTAATGCCCTATTACATACAACAGTACTGCTACATCGTATTGTCCTGCATGGAGGTATCCATTGATGAGGTATCCATCATGGTGGTGTCCCGCTGCATGTCATTGTCGGGTGGCATACCGCCGGGGTTGGTGTTTCCACCGTTGTTTTCCGGAGTACCCGAACAGGCAGATAGCCAAAGGCTACCTACAAATAATACTAAAGCGCATGTTCTCATAAGCTATTGGGTTTGTTTTAACAATGAACTAATAAGCAAGTTTATCAGGTATAATGCATTATATTGTAGTTTGTTTGAGGCAACTTCCAAAATATCAAGGAAACTTGTCATTGATACGGTCTGTTGTTCAGACGGAAGCCCGGTGATGGCTTCTGATACCCTAATTTACTGCTTAACCTATGCGCTATCCACTATCACGATGCCTGTGGGCATGTTGCCTGCTGATGTCACTTCCCATACAAGCCCAGATACCCACTCCCCAGGAGGTGATCGGCTTTCAGATGGGTGCAGACTACAAAGTGGCCGATTATACACAGGTCACTGATTATCTTAAACTGCTCGACAAGCAAAGCAACCGGGTGCAGATGCAGCAGATTGGCACCACTGTGCTGGGCAAACCCATGTATGTGATGTTCATCTCCAGTGAAGAAAATATGAAGCACCTCAACCGCTGGAAAGAGATCAGCACCCAGCTGGCACGGGCACGTATCAGCGATGAGGAGGCACAGCGGCTGTCGCAGGAAGGCAAAGCCATTGTGTGGATTGACGGTGGCATTCATTCTACTGAGCTGGCAGGTACGCAGTTTCCCCCCGAACTGGCCTACAAGGTGGCTACGGAAGAGTCTGCGGAGATGAAAAAGATACGCGACAATGTGATTCTGCTGCTGATGCCCAATATCAATCCGGATGGACTCGATATTGTTGCGAACTGGTACAAACAGAACTTGGGTACGCCTTACGAAACCACTTATCCACCGGTGCTTTACCACTACTACGTAGGCCACGACGATAACCGCGATTGGTTTATGAATACGCAGCCTGAGACACGGGCCGTCAACACGGTGCTCTTTAAAGAATGGTATCCGCAGATTGTGTACAACGAACACCAAAGCTCTCCTGCCTGGACCAAGATCTTCATTCCCCCTTTCTCCAACCCTGTCAACCCCAACATCCATCCTGGGGTGGTGCATGGCGTCAACCTGGTGGGCAATGAGATGGCAGCCCGCTTTGCCATGAATAATATGCCTGGTGTGGTGTCTGATGTCACCTTTGATATGTGGTGGAACGGCGGACTGCGCACCGCACCCTACTATCATAACCAGATTGGTATCCTCACAGAAACAGGCCACCGCACACCAACGCCCCGCTTCTATGACCCGGATTCTCTGCCCAAAATCGTAGGCAATGGTATTCCCACCGATGGCACGGCCATCAACTATCCTGATCCCTGGAAGGGCGGGGAATCGCACTTCCGTGATGCCGTAGACTATATGCTGACCGGTGCGATGGCTACCCTGAGCATCGGTGCCGACCGGAAAGAAAAGTGGCTTTATGGCATCTACAAAATGGGCAGAGATGCTATGGAAGCCAAAGACAGCGTGT
The DNA here is from genome assembly GCA_958296015.1 of Cyclobacteriaceae bacterium. Lineage (GTDB taxonomy): Bacteria > Bacteroidota > Bacteroidia > Cytophagales > Cyclobacteriaceae > JAJNNC01. The sequence goes on along the minus strand of CATQIH010000034.1, from coordinate 180,981 downwards.
ATGCTTACGTAGTACCTGCCAGCCAGTGGAATCCCAGCGAAGCCTACAACCTGATCAATATTTTGTTGCAGGGAGGACTGGAAATACAGCAGGCAACCCGGTCTTTTACCGCTGGTGGCAACACCTATGCTCCAGGAAGCTTTGTGCTCTACAGTGCCCAGCCGTTCCGCCCATACCTCAAAGACCTGCTACAGAAGCAGACCTATCCCGACCAGCGTCTGTATCCCGGCGGCCCGCCTGATACGCCTTACGATCTGACGGGCTGGACCCTGCCCATGCAAATGGGTGTGATAGTAGATAAGATAGCGGATGCTTTTGATATAAAAGGTAAAGCGATCGTAGCACCGGTGGCGATACCTGCCGGTAGCGTGGCCAGGAATGTTAGTTATGGCTATGCGCTAAACCACCGCGACAATGCCGGTGCCCTGGCGACCAACCGTTTGCTGGCTCAGGGAACTAAAGTGTACTGGCTACAGGAAAAGCAGGGCGACATGCCTGCCGGTACCATCATCGTAGAAAAACCAGCCAGTGATACCCTGGTGCAATCGCTGGCAGCAAGCACCGGGCTTGATTTTACAGGCGTAGCGGCGAAGCCCTCAGGGAAGCTGTATGCCCTGCATCAGCCCAAAATAGGGATCTACAAATCGTGGCTTGCCAACATGGACGAAGGCTGGACCCGCTGGCTTATGGATCAGTATGCCTTTGTGTACGATACGCTGCACGATGAAGACATCCGCACCAAAGACCTCTCTGCATATGATGTCATCATCCTACCTGATCAGGAACCGGATGAAATATTGCACGGTCACAGACCCAATACCATGCCGGAGCAGTTTACCGGCGGCATAGGACTGGAAGGTTCGCTGGTACTGGATCAGTACGTGACGCAGGGTGGTATGCTCATCACCTTTGATGCTGCCAGCGACTTTGCCATCCGGCAGTTTGGTCTGCCTGTGAAGGATGTAGTGAGTGGTGTTTCCAAAAATGATTTCTACATACCCGGCTCACTCATCAAAGCAGTAGTCGGGCAGGATAGTCCGCTGGCGTATGGTATGCAGGACACGGTGGCGGCTTCATTTTCCCGCAGCCGTGCTTTTGAGGTGGTGAAACAGGAGCTGAAAGGAGAGGGAGGGAAGGAAGATATCAAAGCGGCCCCTGCGCCGCCCGTGGCTACTATTGTAAGCTATGCCAAAGACAGCCTGCTGATGAGCGGCTGGGCACTGGGTGAGAAGAAATACATCGGTGGCAAAGGAGCCATGATGCAAGTGCAGCACGGCAAAGGCAATATCGTGCTTTTTGGCTTCCGGCCCCAGTTTCGCGGGCAGCCCAGGGCCACCTACAAGCTCATCTTCAACGCCCTCTACAGCAGCACCATTGATGATCTGCCGGAGTTGAGCAAAGGAGTGAGTGAGTAAACACTCCTGCACTATTACCAGTTTTCAGCTAAAGCATCCTATTTAGTTGACCACTTACCATTTACTACAAAAAACTCATTGCCATGATACACGTCATAGACCTGCATTTTCTGGATATACCACAGGCCATTGCGGTCTTCGTTGTAGAAACTTCCGAAGGACCGGTGCTGATAGAGTCGGGACCATATTCTACCTTTAAAAACCTGCAAAAAGGTTTGCAGTCGAAGGGCTTTGCCGTGGCTGATGTGCGGCATGTATTTCTTACGCACATCCATTTTGACCATGCCGGGGCAGCCTGGGCACTGGCAGCGCAGGGTGCCAAGGTGTATGTGCATCCTTTTGGTGCCAAGCATATGGCGCATCCTGAAAAGCTGGTGGCTTCGGCCCGCAGAATTTATCAGGAAAACATGGACAGGCTTTGGGGAGCGATGGAACCTATTGCCCCGCAGCAGTTGGTGGAGGTAGCACACGAAGAGGAATTTACAGTAGGTAATACTACTTTTAAAGCGTGGCATACCCCCGGCCATGCGGTTCATCATATCGCCTGGCAGGTAGAAGGTAACCTATTCACCGGCGATGTGGCGGGTGTAAGCATCAATCATGGAATGGTAGAGCCGCCCTGCCCGCCACCTGATATTCAGGTAGAAGACTGGCAAAAGTCCATCCAACTGATGCGCAAGATCAGTCCCAAGACTTTGTACCTTACGCACTTCGGTCCGGTAGAGGAAAAAGATGTTGCTTTGCACCTGGAAGCACTGGAAAAAAACCTGCTGGATTGGGCCGACTGGATACGGATGAAACTGGATAAGCAAGAATCGCCGGAAGAAATTGAACCGGAATTCAAACGCTACGTCACCAACCAACTCAAAGCCAGCGGTGCCAGCGACATGCTTATACGCCAATACGAGGCTGCCAACCCCCCGAGCATGAGCGTTACCGGATTGATCAGGTACTGGCAGAAAAAAGAGTGAGCAATGTTATGCTTTCGATGGCGTGTTGATCATTGAGTATTGAATATTTAATGAGTCATAATCAGTGAACAAAGTGTGGCTTCAAACGGGCAAAGCAATATCAAATATTTCGACAAACTGAACCAATTGTGCTCAATCGTGGTAGATTAATTAATCTAAAGTATAGTCAGCAGTCAGTTCATGCAGTTTCAATTGCCGGATAAGATCATTCAGACATTACAAAAACGGTTGACATCGCCGCTGCCAGGCTGGGAAGCGCACAGTTTGATGGCTACCGAAGTGCACAAAAAAGCACGCAGCTTGCCTCTTGTCAATGCCAGGGTAGCGGGTGTGATGATCCTTTTATTTCCCCAAAAAGACATGCTTTATTTTCCCTTAATTCTGCGTCCAGACTATCAGGGCGTACATAGCGGACAAATGGCACTGCCTGGTGGCAAGGTAGAGTTACAAGATGCAGATATTATTCAGACAGCCATCCGTGAAACAGAAGAGGAAATTGGGGTGAGCATCAAAAGGTCGCAGGTATTGGGCAAACTGACGGAACTGTACATTCCGCCAAGTAATATCATCGTGACACCGGTGGTGGCTTTCATGGAGGCTACGCCTGTCTACAAGCCAGATCCGGCTGAGGTGGCAGGTATTGTCAATGTTTCTTTTGAGGAAGTATTTGATGTGCAAAATCAGATGACCACCAGGGTGACCATTGTGAGTGGCCAGGTTTTGGAGGTCCCTGCCTTTCAGCTACAGCAAAAAACGGTGTGGGGAGCCACTGCCATGATGCTCAGCGAACTGATGCAACTTATACAACATTGAGGGAAACCGGAAAAGGGGGGCAGAAGAACGGATACAGGTGAAAGACCATGCGTAGTTGGAGATGATAAGGTGAATTTTATCATTTATTGTTGGCTAATGCACTAGCATCTGCTGTAAGTTGATGGTATCCAGGTAAGGTTCCAGTACTGCGTCGCTTTCAAAGGCTTCAATGTCACCAAAATAGTCATAAGGGCTATTATACCATACCTCAATGTAGAATCTGCCATTGGTAAACAGGTTGACACGCGCTTTTTTGTCTGCTTTTTGATGAAAGCGTGTAGCCAGAAAAGTGCAGCGTACCCACACGTACTGGCACTTTTTCTCTTTGGAAAGCTGACAAAACTCATTCCTGGTCATACAGTGCACACTGATTAGTATCTAAAGATAAATAAAATAGCCGGAACAATGTTAACACTGCACCGGCTAAATCTCAACCAGAAGGCTAAAAATTTTTATTGAATATCAGTTTCTTTGCTCAGAGAGAAATTACTGCCTTCTTCTACGTGGATGTTCATAGCATCATCCAGCAAGTCAGCATACTTTTTATAAAGCTTGTTGGGTTGTCTTTTGCCGTTGATCTTGAGCTGGCCCTTTTTGATGTCAAAGGTGTATTTTTTACCATCGGTCACAAAGCCATCCTGCTGTAGTTCCCGCTCCAATCGTTGGGTAGCACTTTCAAAACTGCTGTGACTTTGGCTACGTTTCCTTTGCTGCATGGCTTGTTTCAAGTGCGCCTGGTTTTCTTTGGCTTGCTCATACGCTCTCAATGCCATTTTTTGTGCCTGCTCTTCCATTCTTTTGGCATTCTTTTTCATCATTTCCGCTTGCTTTTGAAACGCTTTGCTCTGCGCCCGCATCACTTTTTCCTGAATCTCCAGTTGCTTTTGCTCCAGGCGGTCAACGTTGATACTATCGTGTAAATATGCCAAACTGCTTTCTGTCTGTTGTATAGCCTTTTCGATATCTTCTCTCCACGCAGAATCATTCAGTTGTTCTTCCGTCATGTCTGTTAGTGCATCAATAGAATGGTTTAGTATATCCAGCAATGAATCGGAATGCATCACGGGCAGGGTATCCAATGAAAAACTAAAACTAAAGTCTACAGCATCAGGAGCATCAGGTATATCGAGATCAAAGTCCATATCGAAAGCTGCGTCATCCGAAGAAAAACGCATGGTAAACTGATCGGGTACAGTATCAGTGGCTACAGGACGATCTTCCCAGACATCATTCATGCTTGTACCTGACGCTACTGTATTTTGAAGCTGATTACCAGGTACTTCAAGTGCCGCCTGCCGGGTTGTTGATGGTTTGCTCACAGCAATCCTTGTTTTCTTCGTAACACGTGTTGCTACAGAAAGCTGCTCTGTAGCGGCAGGCTGCTGTTGCCGGTCACTAAAAGATTCAAACTCCGTATGCTGCTGATCGTAGCCAAAAATGCCGGAAAGTTGTCCGTCGTCTTTAAACCAACTCACTTTACTCAAAGCCAGGCTGCTACCGGCAGTCATCAGCACTACTGCCATCATCAGGGAAGCCAGTATTTTGTTGTTGCCAGACTGCTGCATAGCAGGATCAAGTATTCTTTCTACGCGCTGAAATAAGCTGCCTTTTGGGCCGGATGCTGCCAGGACCAGCTTTGCCATCGTTTCACGGTTTTCTTCCAGCGTCACCAAAGCTTTGGCGTAGGTGAGGGTATCGCCAGTGAGTTTTAAGGCTATATCGTCGCAGCAATACTCACGCTCCCGGCGGATCACAGCAGACATCCACCACAAAGCCGGATGATAAAACAGCACGATTTCTATCCATGCCTGTAGCAGATTAACCAGGTGGTCTCTGCGGTAGAGATGGGCAATCTCATGCGCCAGAATCATTTCCAGTTGCTCAGCAGGCAAACCGGCCACCACCGAGGCAGGCAGTAAAATTACCGGCCTGATATAGCCAGCGACCATCGGTATGCTGACGATGTGTGAAATAGCAACCCGCACCGGTTGTATGAGCGGCAACTTTTCGCTTAGTTCACAGGCTTTTTGCTGCCATATGGCATGTGGTGTGTTTCGGCAATGGTTCTTTAACCTAAAAATGTAAGTAATGCCTCCTAAAAACCTGAAAATCAGTAAGATAACTCCAGCCATCCAGCACAAAGCCAGCGTGGGAGCATGATGAGCTACCAGCCTTGTGAAGTTTTGCCAGAATGATGTTAGCCGTATCGTAGTTATACCTGTATCCTCCGGCTGGAAAATCGCAGTAGCCAATTCCGATGAAATCGTCAATTGGGTGTTGATCGGCTTCTCAGCAGTGGCAGCAGGAGATTGATACACGTGTATGAAAGTGCCAAGCATGACGATAGATGTAACAATCAGGGCACTTATGGCAACATTATACCTGAAAACAGGCGATTTTGCTTGTTTCACCTGCAAAAGTACGTACAGTCCCAGGGCGATCAGGCTTACCTGCCAGAGCGAATGCAGGATCGTCCAGCCAAGAGCATAGATGATGGGGTGAGTAAGTAGTTGTGTCATGGTTTGCCTCCTTCCAGTTTGTTGATAAGTGCTTTGATTTGCTCGAGTTCTTCTTTGGATGTTTTGTTGTTGCCCAGTGCCTGCATCACCAGCTTACCGGCAGAGCCGCCAAAGGTGCTGTCCAGAAACTTGTTGAGCAACATGCCTTGTGTTTCCTGCTGTTTGAGCTCCGGCTGGTAAATATGACTGCGAGCCTCCTCATTACGTGTCAGCATCTTTTTCTGCACCATATTTTGCATATTCTTCAGCGTAGTCGTATAGCCGGTGTCTTTGGTCTTCGCCAACTGGTCATGGACAAACCGGACGGTGGAAGGGCCATGTTTCCATAAGATTTGTAAAATCTCCAGTTCTGCATCTGTGGGTTTCTGTTCTGCCATAAGATTTGGATATTCAGATTTGTACGATAAATTTCGTACTACAATAATATACGATCTGAATCCTAGATCAAAATTTTATCTACGATTTTTTTCGTATATAGATAGATTTTTTTAGCATGAGGCGTTTTGTTATGGTATCACGAGAGAAGGGAAGGGAAAAAACAATGAATAACGCTTTGCTGTAAGAATTAGCCAAAACAAGCTAATATCATATAGTAATTTGCTTATTTTTTGAATAGGGTTCTAAAAAATCAGACCCTCATGATAAAATATACAACGATTTTCTGGCTGTTAGCGACAATGTCACTAAAAACCATAGCACAGACAACCCCTGCGGGTGAAGATTTTGAGTTGGTCAGCTTAGGACGCAAAGTAAACAGCAAATACCACGATTCGGCCCCGGTCGTTTCTCCGGATGGCAAGACGCTCTACTTTGCCATCACCAACCATCCGGAAAATACGTTTGGTACCAACAAAACCCAGGACATATGGTGCTCGCAGCTGGATTCTACCGGCACCTGGTCGCCTTCTTTTCATATGCCTGCACCGTTTAACAAAAACCGTTACAACCAGGTGCTAAGCATTGCTGACAGCGGAAATACGCTGCTGCTAAGAGGCGGAAGTGGCAAAAATGATGTAGGTTTCTCCATGTGCCACCAAGAACAGGGAACCTGGCAGAAGCCAAACGAACTGGATATCAAAGGATTTGAAGAGATGTGTCAGGGCTTTTTTAATGGTGCTTTTATGTCGTCTGACAAACAAGTGCTGATCATGTATTTCAGCGAAAGGCCCAAGAGCAAATACAGCGATCTGTACGTCAGCTATGTGCAACCGGATCATGCCTGGTCGAGGCCACAGCTGATTAGCAGTCTGAATACGCACATGGATGAGTTTGGCCCATACCTGTCTCCCGACAACAAAACCATGTACTTTGCCAGCAACAGGGGCGGCGGCTTTGGCAGCACGGATGTATACAAAACCCAAAGACTGGACGACACCTGGCTTAGCTGGTCGAAGCCCGAAAATATTGGTGCGCCGGTCAATACCGATGGCTTTGATGCCTACTACGCCGTATCAAATATAGATACGCTGGTATTTACCACCCGCGCTTTCATGTCGCCCGACGGTGGGCATCTGGATATTTATTCGCTCAAAAGGATCATCAAACCAATACCCAAGCTGTTTCTTTCCGGCTACGTATACGATACAAAGACTTCAGGGACCGTGCAGGCCAGCATCCGTTTTGAAAAAGATGGTGAAGTGCTAAAAATAGCCCAGACCTATGATTCAACGTATGGTGAATACAGAACCAAACTAACAGATGGGGGAAAGTATATCCTGCATGTCAGTGCCGAAGGTTACCTGGCGGCTTCAGATAGCATACAGATTGAAAAATATGTGGAAGGCGACGACCAGGAGGTATTCAAAGACCTGTACATGAAACCCATAGAGATAGGCTTGTCTGTCAGGCTCAACAACATCTTCTTCGATTACAACAAAGCCACACTCCGCCCGGAGTCCTTTCCCGAACTGGACCGTGTGGTAGAGATGCTGGAGCAAAACCCTAAACTCAAAATTGAAATTGGAGGACATACCGATGACCGTGGCTCCGACGACTATAACCGCCAGCTTTCCCAGGGCCGCTCAGAAGCGGTAAGAACATATCTGCTGGAACATTTCATTGAAGAAGACAGGGTAACTGCCGTCGGCTATGGCGAAGCACAGCCCGAAGTGCCCAACGACTCAGAAGACAACATGCAGATCAACCGCCGCGTAGCCTTTACGGTGTTGGATATGAATCGTTGAATAAGACAAATTTTTGTGCTACCTTTATGATTAAATTATCGGTGAGCAGACGCTGTTTTATAGCAAACATTTTATATTAGAAAACCGAATAAGTGATATCATGTAGTTACATGCCTTTGAGGTGGTAGCAAATTTATTGTATAACAATTATTCAATGTTTGATAAGCCTTTGCCCTATAAGTTTGTACAAAGAAATAGACGTAGAGCAGGCACTGATTTTATTTACGAATACATCTATAAGTTTTTTATAAGCAACTCTAAGTGCAAAAGAAAGATAATTGTCGAAGTAAAATAGTATGAAAATGAATTGTTTACAGTAAACTTTTATGCGAAAATGTCTTACAAAGAAAAACACGTAAGAAACCAATCTTGTAGCAAATATCGTTATATCACTAATGTAGGGAATGGTAATAGAATTGCCTCTACAGTTTTTGCTGTTTTAAGAGAAGTGAGGAAAATTCATCCAAACATGGTTTTTGGGTTTCAGTCTGCCACTTTACTAAAAGAAACAGAAGATGATAACAATTGAAGATTTAGGCTTTATAGAAAAATAATGTCTTTTATTACGGCGTCTAAACAGAGTGAATGGCAAGCTTTTGCTTTTGAACAAAATAGTTATATTTTTGTAATACAAAGGAGGTTTTTAGCTTCAAAAAAACAAATTTTACTAGGTTATGGAAAAATCTTTAAAAAAACATTCATCTAATAGCAAAAAAATAAGAACTCCAGAACCAGAGGTTAAAAAAATTTCTGAAAAAGATTTCTTGGCAGGTGTGACACGAATAGAGCCTGTTCATATTAAAGGGTACGTTTGCTTGTTTTAAGAATAAAACCTTATCGTGACATTAAACCAGAGCCGGGTAAATACCCGGCTTTTTTTATTGGTACAAACCTACGCTAATAGCTGCCTTATGACACCTCTTAATCCAAGGTCTGTGTCTCACAGACCTTGTTTATATCTACCCTACAACACCTCTTAATCCAAGGTCTGTGTCTCATAGACCTTGTTTATATCTACCCTACAACACCTCAAAGGTAATCCTGCGGTTTTGCTGTCTTCCTTCTTCGGTATCATTGGTGGCGATGGGTTTGGTCTGCCCGTACCCCTTGTAAGCCAGCCTGTCAGTGCTGATACCGGCATTTATCAAATAGTCATACACGGCTTTGGCACGGTTGGCAGAAAGCGTCTGGTTATAGACCGCTTGCCCTACATTGTCCGTATGCCCGTTGATGGCAATGCGGATGCCTGGATTTTGCTTCATAAATGTGATGATCTTGTTAAGTTCCGGCTCTGAACGATCCTTGATAGCATATTTGTCTGTGTCAAAGAAGATATTATTCAGCACGGTTTCTTTGCCTTTTTCTATGGGTTGCAGGTAGATATCAATAGCGACTGGTTCGCTGATCTCGCTGGTATCTGTGCCATCATCGAAACTCAGGCTTTGAAACAGATAATTTTCTTTGTTCACATAAAGCGCATAATCAGAGCCTTCTGTGAGCACCATCATATAGTCGCCCTGAATAGAATCAGAGCTAACCTCAGCAATTTTATGCTGCGCTTTCAGGTCAATGAGTTCGATAGCAGCTTTTAGCGGCTCTTTGGTCACAGCGTCAAGCACTTTGCCATAGACGTAGCTGCTGCGGTTGGTCACGCGAATTTCTTTGGGAATGACGAATGTATAGATCTGGCTGCTCAGATAATCACCATTTTGTACCAATTCCTGTGAATAATACGCATCTTTACCATCGGCAGTAATAAACAGCCCGGCCTGGTCTTCATGCGTATTGATCGGGTACCCCAGGTTCTTAGGCTCCGACCACTGCTGATCTTTTCGTTCTGCAAAGTAAAGATCATATCCGCCAAAGCCCGGGCGACCGTTGGAAGAAAAGTAGAGCGTCTGCCCATTGACATGGATAAAAGGAGAAATCTCATCTTTGCTTGTGTTGATAGCAGGCCCTACATTCTCCGCCTGGCTCCAGACCAGCGAGTCGTTGAGGCTGGACACATAAATATCCCGGCTGCCCATTCCACCCTTTCTATCCGACACGAAGTAGATCGTTCTGCCATCTGCTGAAAGCGTAGGCTGCGATTCCCAGGCCGATGTGTTGATACTTGGTCCCAGGTTCTTTCCGGGCGACCATTGATCACCGGTCTTTCTGGAAATATACAGATCGCAGCTGCCAAAACCCCCTTTGGCATCGCAAAAAGTGTAAATCAGTGTGCGTCCGTCTGCCGAAATGGTGCAGGTGCCTTCATTGAGCGGTGAGCTAAGATAGTCAGACAGAGGCTCAGGCTTTTGCCATTGACCATCCGTACCTTTGCGGCTCACATAAATATCTTCATCATACTGAGGTGTCACGCCCCTTCTGCCCGTAAAGATTAGTTCCTGCTGGTCTACGGTGAGCACCGGAAAGTACTGTAGCGGCATCTGGTTGGCAATTCCCTCAACCATGTGTGGGGCGTAGGGCAGAGGATGTTTAATCGATTCTCTGGCATAATCAATATTGATTAGCAACTGCTGCGCTTCCGACCGGATCAGCTTGGAGACACCGCTTGAAGTACTGACCTTTTGCAAAAGCTGCTTTGCCTTGTCATACTGCTGCTGCGCAAAATACTGTTTGGCAAGCATATAATGTGCTTCCACAAAAACAGGATTGTCGGGCTGAAGTCTCACCACCTGCTCCAGATGTATCTTTGCTAACTCATCCCGGTGCATGGTCTGATAGATTTTGCTTAGCATAAAGTGGGCTTCGGCAAAATCCTTGTCTTTGTGTAGTGCTTTTTCCAGCAGCGTGATAGCCGGTCCGTATTGCCTGCGGACGTAATAATTGGTAGATTCTTCGTAAAAACCAATCGCTTTCTTTGACTTGGAAGTATAAGCATGGGTACTTTGCGCCAGCGTGGAAGTAGCAACTACGCAAACCAGGAAGATGCAGCTAAACAGTGTTCTGAACATAAGCATAAACTTTTTATCTCAACGAATGAACCAGGTATTGAGTGCCTCATGTAAAAGTTTCTTACTTTAGTGACACAGACTTTGTACAGCGATGCGTTTGAATCCATCGCTGCCTTTGTCAACTCAAAGGCATATTTTATAACAAGCAGCGTTAAACACACAAAAATCTAACCCCTTTCCTAAAAACCGATGAGCAAAAGAAGATCCTTTCTGAAAAAACTAACCTTGAGTACCCTCACCGTAAGCAGTATCAGCCTGCCCAAAGCCTTTGCATCTGCCGGACAGGCACGCAAACCCATCGTAGTTTCCACCTGGCAGCATGGTCTGGCAGCCAATGAGGCCGCCTGGAAGATACTTTCCAAAGGCGGCAGCGCACTGGATGCCGTAGAAGCAGGTGTGATGGTGACCGAAGCCGATGAAAGCAACCTGTCGGTGGGCATTGGAGGATTGCCCGATAGGGAAGGGCACGTCACCCTGGATGCCTGCATCATGGACGAAACCGGTAATGCCGGTGCGGTAGCTGCCCTGGAAGATATTCTGCATCCTATCTCCGTAGCGCGTGCTGTGATGGAAAAAACACCACACGTGATGCTGGTCGGTTCCGGTGCCCGTCAGTTTGCCATAGACCAGGGCTTCCAGCCGCAGAACCTGCTGACCGAACGCGCAAAAAAGGAATGGGAAAAGTGGCTGGAAACTTCTCACTACGAACCGGTCATCAATATAGAAAACCACGATACCATTGGCATGGTGGCACTGGATGCCGATGGTAACCTGTCGGGTGCCTGCACCACCAGCGGCCTGGCCTACAAGATGCGGGGCAGGGTAGGAGACTCGCCCATCATCGGGGCAGGGCTGTACGTGGACAATGAAGTGGGCGCAGCCACGGCTACCGGGCTTGGAGAAGCTGTGATCAAAGTCTGCGGCTCACATCTCATCGTCGAGCTGATGCGGCAGGGACTTTCTCCACAGGAAGCCTGCGAGACTGCGATCAAAAGAATAGCCAGGCAAAAAAACTCGAAAGATTTTCAGATAGGCTTTCTGGCACTCAACAAAAAGGGTGAAGTAGGCTCCTATAGCCTTCAGCCGGGCTTTGATTATGCTACATATGCAGGAGAAAAAAATAAAATGACAGATGTGAAGAGCTTTTACAGATAAAGTGCACCTGTTTTTCACGAAAATTGCTTTGATGTTACCGAAAACCACACCGGATACTTCGTGCTGAATATACCACGACAGACGTATCCGGGTTAACCACTGATCAAACCACATGCGCAGTCTTCATTACATCATGCTATTATTCATTGCCGGCTCTCTGTTTGCCTGCCATGAACGTATCAGACACGAAATTCCCGCTCTGCCTCAGCAAGATGAGGCTTACGTGGACTATGCCCTGGCCTCGCTGGATGAAACCATTGCACGGGAGCCTGATAATGCCAGTGCTTACTACCGGAAAGCTGATTTGCTGCTGAAGGAGAAACAGCCCAACCAGGCACTGTCTTCCATCCAGAAAGCCATTGACATCAAAGGAGCAGGAGCGTCTTATCGGTTGGTGAAAGCCAGGGCTTATTTGCAGAAAAACCGGTACCGAGAAGCTTTCCAGGAAGCCAAGGAAGCAGCTGAAGCCGGACTGAAAAGTGTAGAACTATATGAGGTGCTGGCCGAGGCTAGTCTGCAAAGCCACTATTTTCAGGAAGCCTTGCTCTATAGCGACAGTGCCCTGTACCTGGCACCAAAGAATTACAAAAACTACCTGAGAAAAGGACTGGCACTGGCAGCCAGCAAAGACACCGTGAGTGCAGAAAAAAACCTGCTCAAGAGCATTAGCCTGGGCGCGCCTGCTGCTGAGGCTTATGGCGAACTGATTACGCTCTACACCAACTCCGGAAATTATCAAAAAGCCAGAACCTATATGGAAAGAAGCCTGTCCAGCCAGAAGCCAGATGACCAAATGCGACTGTTGCAGGCCAGAATCCTGCGCCATACGGGCAACGAAGATTCTGCCAGAGCCATTTTGTACACCATCAAAGACAGCCATGAGGTGGATAGGTTTGATGTATTCCATGAGCTGAAAGACTGGTACTTTAAGCGGAATGCCTATGATTCAGCCACTTTTTATGCGCAGCAAATGGTGGAACTGGAACCCAGCAACAAAGAGCCGATGCTGACGCTGGCGCGGATTTACGACCGCCGCAGGAGCTACCAGTCTGCCATCAAGACCTATGAGGATATCACAGAAATGGATTCTCTCTACCAGGAGAGCCTGCACAAAATTGCCTTAGAAGAACTAACCAATCTTAAAAGAAAAGTTGCATATTTGTGGGAAAAACAACAGGAGCAAGAACTGATAGAACTCAAAAGAGGCATCGTTCCGATACAAACTATCTCTCCTGGTAGCGAAGAATAACAGCATGATTGAGCAAATTAACATTACACTACCTGACGGAAGTATCAAACAATATCCTAAAGGCGTCACCGGTTTGGAAGTAGCACAGGGTATCAGCGAAGGGCTGGCCCGCAATGTACTGGCAGCCAAAGTAAACGGCGAAGTATGGGATGCCTTCCGGCCTATCAATGCCGATACAGACCTGCAATTGCTCACCTGGAACGATTTGCAGGGTAAATCTACCTTTTGGCATTCTTCGGCCCACCTAATGGCGGAGGCTCTGGAAGCCTTGTTTCCGGGCATCAAACTTGGTATTGGTCCGCCCATCGAAAACGGATTTTATTATGATGTGGATTTTGGCGACAGGGCATTCAGCGCAGAAGACCTGCCGCGCATCGAAGAAAAGATGCTGGAGTTGGCTCGTCAGAAAAACGAATACAAGCGCATTCCCATTGATAAGCCTTCTGCCATAGAGTATTTCACTAAAAAAGGGGACGAATACAAGCTCGACCTGCTCAAAGATTTGCAGGACGGCACCATCACTTTCTATGAGCAGGGCAACTTCACCGATCTGTGCCGTGGGCCGCACATTCCACACACCGGTTTCATCAAAGCTGTGAAGCTGATGAATATTGCAGGTGCCTACTGGCGTGGCAATGAACACAACAAGCAGCTCACCAGGCTATATGGCATCACTTTCCCCAAGCAGAAAGAGTTGCAGGAATACCTTACTTTGCTGGAAGAAGCCAAGAAAAGAGACCACCGCAAGCTGGGCAAAGAACTGGAGCTTTTCACCTTTTCAGAAAAAGTAGGAGCCGGCTTGCCACTGTGGTTGCCCAAAGGAGTGATCATCAGAGAAAGGTTAGAAAACTTTCTGAAAAAAGCACAAACCAAAGCGGGCTATCAGCAGGTGATTTCTCCGCATATTGGTCAGAAGCAGTTGTATGTGACTTCCGGGCACTATGAAAAATATGGCAAAGATTCGTTTCAGCCGATCAAAACACCGCACGAGGACGAAGAATTTCTGCTGAAACCCATGAACTGTCCGCACCATTGTGAGATGTACAACGCCCGTCCGCACTCCTACAAAGAGCTGCCGCTCCGGTATGCCGAGTTTGGTACGGTCTATCGCTACGAGCAAAGCGGAGAACTGCACGGACTGACCCGGGTGAGAGGCTTTACCCAGGATGATGCCCATATATTTTGCAGTCCTGATCAGCTCAAAGATGAATTTAAGAAGGTGATTGACCTGGTGTTGTATGTGTTTAACAACCTGGGATTTGAGAATTTTACCGCACAGATTTCTCTACGTGATAAAGAAGACCGTTCCAAATATATTGGCAGCGATGAAAACTGGGAACTGGCAGAGCAGGCCATTGTGGAAGCTGCCGCCGAGAAAAAGCTAAGCACCGTGACGGAATACGGCGAAGCGGCATTCTACGGACCCAAGCTAGACTTTATGGTACGCGATGCCCTGGGCCGACAGTGGCAGCTGGGCACTATTCAGGTAGACTACAACCTGCCGGAGCGTTTTGATCTGACCTACATCGGAGCAGATAACCAGAAACACCGTCCGGTGATGATCCACCGCGCACCCTTTGGTTCTATGGAAAGATTTGTGGCTATTTTGCTGGAGCATACAGGTGGCGATTTGCCACTGTGGCTGGCACCCGAACAGGTGATTGTGCTGCCTATTTCTGAAAAATATGCAGGCTACGCCGAAGCAGTATTGCAGCAGCTGGAAGAAAATGACATTAGGGGGCACATTGACCACCGTGATGAGAAAATCGGACGTAAGATACGAGATGCAGAGGTTTCCAAAATTCCTTTTATGCTCATAGCAGGAGAAAAGGAGGAAGAGCAGGGTACTGTATCTGCCAGAAAGCACGGCGAGGGCGATCTGGGCAGCTTTTCTATCAGCGATTTCGTTTCGTTTTTCCAGGAACGGGCAAAAATTCATCATTGATTTAACTAAAAATAAAAGTTGATTGAACTTTGTACCCTGTTTTCGGTATTAATAATAAAGATGATTGTTTGATATTGTCAGATAATCCCGATATTTGCGAAATATTTTAGAACTAAATAGAAGATAACCATTAACAAATTCAAAAAAAGAAATTTCGTCCGTAGGGAAGAGCCCTACAGAGTCAATGAGCGTATCCATGCCAGGTTTGTACGTGTAGTTGGTGAGAATGCTGATAACGAAATCCATGATGTCAATACTGCCCGCAAGCTGGCGCAGGAACAAAACCTGGATTTGGTAGAGATTTCACCCAAAGCTGACCCACCTGTTTGCAAAATTATAGATTATTCTAAGTTCAAATATGAACAAAAGAAAAAGCAAAAAGAGATCAAAGCCAAAGCTCAGAGAACAGTAGTTAAAGAAATCAGGTTTGGTCCTAACACAGATGACCACGATTTTGAGTTTAAGCTAAAACATGCGAGAGGTTTTTTGGAAGATGGTGCCAAAGTTAAAGCGTACGTCCACTTTGTAGGTCGTTCTATTGTATTCAAAGACCGCGGAGAAATGTTGTTGCTTAAGTTTGCGCAGGAACTCGAAGAATACGGCAAAGTAGAAGAAATGCCCAAGATGATGGGTAAGCGGATGTATGTGATGCTGGCAGCCAAGGCGGCCAAAAAGAAATAGTATTTTCACTCAAATTATATATAAAAATGCCGAAAGTTAAAACCAAGTCAGGTGCCAAGAAAAGGTTCAAACTGACTGGGACCGGAAAGATTAAAAGAAAGCATGCTTTTAAGAGCCACATTCTGACTAAAAAGAGCACCAAGCGCAAGAAAAACCTTACGCATATGACGCTGGTGCATAAGTCGGATGAGAGCCGTGTAAAACATATGCTCCATATTTAATCTTTTCTAAGGTTACATCGTTCACCAGAAATTTGGTATGAAAGCGTTCAACAGAACCGCCAAAAATTCAAAAAACACTTATTTAAATGCCGAGATCAGTAAATCACGTAGCTTCAAGAGCTAGAAGAAAGAAAGTCCTCAAAAAAGCGAAAGGCTATTGGGGCCGCGGTAGTAATGTATGGACTGTTGCGAAAAACAAAGTAGAAAAAGGGATGCAGTATGCATACCGCGACAGAAAGGCCAAGAAAAGAGAGTTTCGTGCGCTTTGGATTCAGCGTATCAACGCAGGTGCCCGTGAGCATGGCATGTCGTACTCACAACTCATGGGTGCTCTGAAAACAGCGGGCATCGATCTGAATAGAAAAGTACTGGCAGATTTGGCCATGAATCACCCGGATGCTTTTGAAGCTGTGGTAAAACAACTCAAATAATACATCATTATATTGATAAGAAAGCCCTTCATTGTAAGGGCTTTTTTTATGTAGATTTCAGGTAAATAAAATAGCCAGATCTACCTCAAATCCATTGACTACCAACGATTCAACCATGCCTTTTTTTACCAGCTTTTGTTGTAGCTGGTAGCTTCTTCCTTCCAGGCTATACTGTTCCAGGGTTTGTTTATCAGGGTCAATGATCCAGTATTCACCCACGCCATGCGCAGCATAGTCAATAAATTTTTCATGACGATCAACTTTCTCCGTTGAAGGTGAAATAATTTCTACGACAAAGTCAGGAGCAGGAAACAGCATCTGGTCAGCTGTAAAATTCTTAACCTTTTCTTGGGCAAAGAAACAAATATCAGGTTCATAGTCGTTGCGGGTAAGCCGTATCATTACTTTCTCGACACCTACTTTACCCAAACGGTTTGTTTTTACATAAGAAATTAATAAAGCGGAAAGATTAGCAGATACCTCCCAATGCCGCATTTTTACTGGAGAATGTAGTATAATTTCTCCGTTAATAAATTCGGCCTTTATATTTTCATGTACCAGTTCATAAAATTTTTGCCGCTCCTTAGCTTCTTTGGCAATATTTTGCTGTAGTTCTTCTATCAGCAGCAAGGCATCAGGAGCAGCTCTTAACTGCTCCAGCAATACTTCTCTTGACTCCATAATGTTTGTTTTATGTAAAGATAACAAATTTCAATAAGTTAAATTCTTGTACAGCTTACAAATCAAAGAATTCCTGACCATACGCCATATCATCTTCCTTCAAGATCCATTGTATATCCTGGAAAGTGCGGCGACCGATACCTGGGATGCTGGTAAGGGCCTTTTCATCGGCCATCAGCATTTTCTCGATGCTTCCAAATTTATCCAGCAAAGCTTTTGCCCGTTGCGTGCCTATACCCGGTAGCCCCTGCAATAGATAGAGTTGTCTTTGCTGCTTGCTGCCAATCTTATGTGGCTGATGCCTTTTAACGATGTGGTTTTTCTCTGTTGATGTAGCCACTTGCCGGGCTGCATAGAGCATGAGGCTGGCACTTTCCTGCGCGTGCATAGACCGTAATATGGGAATCTCCATCTGCAATGCAATGTGTACCAAAGCTCCCTGCAAAGCTTCGCGGCGCATCTGACTATTTTGCAGTGCTGTAGAAGTGCCTTCCAGCAACAAGGCGCACTTTTTACCGGATTGCTTTAGGCGATGCATCTGTACAAACAATCGCCCGTCCTTGATAGATGCCGCAAAATCAGGTAAGGTCTTACGCTCGAAAATCAACCGGTCGTCTACCATATAATCTCCGGCAGACAAACGTTGCAGTATGATTTCAACATCTTTTTCTTTACGCAACCAGTCGGCCACATCGCTGCTGTGTTCCCGGTCGTCAATAAGGATTTTCATGGTACGTTATTTTTTATAAGAACAATCGTATGGTTATGTTTGCAGGCAGAATTATCATACAAAACAGTAAGTTATGGGAATCAGATCGGCATTGAGTAAACCTTTGGCAGCCTATGTTGTGCGCCAGCAGCAACAGTGGAGTAGCCAACCTGAAGCAACACAGGATAAGGTTTTTCAAAGTATTATCCAACAAGCCAAAGATACCATTTTTGGCAAAGACCATGCTTTTGCCGATATCCGAAGCTATGATGATTTTAAGCAGCATGTACCTGTCCGCGATTATGAAGCACTGAGTCCTTATATCAAAAAAGTGGTGGCAGGCCAGCCCGATGTGCTCTGGCCAGGCAAGCCCGCCTATTTTGCCAAAACATCCGGCACCACATCCGGCACCAAGTATATTCCTATTACCAAAGAATCTGTCCCCAACCATATCAACTCTGCCCGCAATGCGCTGCTCAACTATGTGCATGAAACCGGCAATGGCCAGTTCTTGGATGGTAACCTGATCTTCCTCTCCGGCAGTCCTACGCTCACAGAACAGCATGGCATTCCTACCGGACGCTTATCCGGACTGGTCAACCATCATGTGCCCGCCTATCTGCGTACCAACCAGTTGCCTAGCTATACGACTAACTGCATTGAAGACTGGGAAACTAAGCTGGGCATGATCGTGGAAGAAACCATGAATAAAAACCTGACGCTGATCTCGGGCATTCCGCCCTGGATGCAGATGTATTTCGACTGGCTGGTGAAAAAGAAAGGCAGACCTATCGGTGAGATATTTCCCAACCTGTCGGTGCTGGTTTATGGCGGGGTGAACTTTGCACCATATCGTAACAAGCTGTTTCAGACAATCGGTCGACCTGTGGATTCCATAGAAACCTATCCGGCTTCCGAAGGTTTTATTGCTTACCAGGATGCACAGCAGGAAGAAGGCTTGTTGTTGTTGCTGAACACCGGCATTTTCTTTGAGTTTATTCCGGTAGCCGAATATTTTGATGATAACCCGACCCGTCTGAGCATTCACGATGTGCAACTGGGCGAAAACTATGCGCTGATCATCAGCAGCAACGCCGGGTTGTGGGGCTATTCCATTGGCGATACGGTGAAGTTTGTTTCTAAAAATCCTTATCGGATTGTTGTCACCGGACGTATCAAGCATTTTATTTCTGCCTTTGGTGAGCATGTCATTGGTGAGGAAGTAGAAAAAGCCATGCGCCTGACCTTGCAGCAATATCCGGAAGCCGAGATCACCGAGTTTACCGTGGCACCCCAGGTCACCCCCAAAGAAGGACTGCCTTTGCACGAGTGGTATGTAGAATTTGAACGTCTGCCTGATGATATGAATGCCTTTGAGCACACGCTGGATGAACACCTGCAAAAGCTCAACACTTATTATGATGACCTGATCAGCGGCAGCATATTGCGCAGGTTAAAGGTAATTCCTTTACAAAAAGAAGCCTTTCAGCAATACATGAAAAGCCAGGGCAAGCTGGGCGGCCAAAACAAAGTGCCTCGGTTGTCTAATGACAGAAAACTAGCAGACGAGCTGGAAAAGTACACCAGTAAGGAATAAGGATTTCCGTGTTTTTTTGTGTGGCTGTTTTACGGAATTTTGCCGGAGACATGAAGATATGCGAAGAACCGTCCTTTTATTAGTACTTTGTATCATAGGGCTACGTGCTATTGCCCAGGAAAATACCGGTAGAGAACAAGTAGGTATAAATCTCAATTATTACTATACCAATACAAAGACAGAGGTGCCAAATGGCAGTTCTGTACTAAGTACAAGTCAAACATCACTCCAGATGTTACCCTATTACGGTGTGTTTATCAACAATAATACGTTGCTAGGGGCAGGGCTGAGTTATTATTTTGAAAACGAGAAAGTACGGAATCAGTCGGGAGATACGGAATATACATGTGTAGGACTTTATTCAGTAAACTTACTTATACGGCGTTATCATTAATTTTGCTTATAGGTTTGGTATTTTTGCCCAGGGTATGGTTGGCGGCGGTATAGGTAATGTAAAGGAAGGAACAGACAACAACGAAGATATATATAAGTCCAAAATGAAGAACATGCAGGCTACAGTAAGCCTGGGGCTAAATTACAACATTAACGATCGCATTGGCCTGGAGATGCACTACGGCAGCTTTGGCGTGAATTCTTTTGTGCATTACTATGACCAGTCTGCCTTCACAGGTGGCAGGAATGTAGTCAGTGAGGTTGGATTTAATTTTGACAAATCTACTTTCCGTCTGGGCGTTAACTGTGCATTGTAAGAAAATATGAGAACCCACTATCATATCATCATACTGATTGCTGCTTGGTGTCTTTCATCGTGTACAGACAAATCAGAAAATCCGGCCTATTCTGAGATACCTCGAATAGGGCTAGAAGACATATCATTTGAACCCAGCGATGAAACCGAAGGTGGTGATTATGATGTGTTGAAGATAAAGATAAGTTACAGAGACGGAGATGCAGATTTAGGCTTAAGTTATATAGGAGAAGATACTCAGTATCCTTATCAGTTTTTCTCTGTTGAAACAGACGCAGCAGGCAATGTTATAAAGTTTGATCAACAGCGGGATATATATTCCTGTAAATCATTTTATATCGTCTATGGTAGAGACTCTTTACTGGAGAACTATTTAAATTTAGAACACGGAGATACTGTCAAAATAGACTATAATAAATATCACAAAAATTTTGATGTACAGCTATTGGTCAAAGAAAAGAATACTCTTGAATATTATGATTTTATGGAAACAAACTGCGGGAGTTCGTTGGGGGGTAGGTTTCCAAGGTTGGGAACTCTACAACTAAAACAAACTACCCAGTTAGGGGCTTTTACCATCTACCCACAAACACCCTGGAACGGCACCATAGCGTATACAATAGAAAGCAAGGCAATAGAAGCTTTTTTTAAAGACAAATTACTCAAAATCAGGGTTCAAATTTACGACAGAGCACTCAACGAAAGTAATATTGTTGAATCAGAACCTTTCACGCTGGAGTCTATATTAAAGTAGTAGATAAGCAGCATACTTCTTTATATACCTAGTTTCTTTTCAATATTAGCATGTGCTTTGTTAATCCGCTTTTCAAACTCATCAAACCTTTCCCTATGTTGTAGCTATTATTTTTAACAAAAATAACTAATTTTGAACCATCAGGGAAGTACTCAAAGACGTAAAAGAATAAAAAGTCCTTTCCAAATTGTTTCTTTCCAAAACCTAAATCCCAATCCCCAATAACCACATTCCTTATCATCCCTTCTTTTTCATGCAGAAAACTTGCTATATTTGTCGCTTTGCTTTAGCATCGCACCTGTGGGGACAACATCAGACAATCAGCCAAGAAGTATAGCCATCCTGGGAGCCACCGGGTCCATTGGCACGCAGGCACTTGACGTGATCCGGGCGCACCCTGGTAAATTTCAGGTGGAAGTGCTGACAGCGCACCGGAATGCCGATCTGCTCATCCAACAGAGCCTGGAGTTTCAGCCCAATGCCGTGGTCATTGTAGAGGAAAGCCTGTACGAGAAGGTGAGAGATGCCTTGTTTTCGCGCGGTATCAAAGTATACGCCGGGAAAAAGGCACTGGCTTCGGTGGTAGAAATGGGCACCATTGATATGGTGTTGACTGCTACTGTGGGGTATGCAGGACTGTTGCCTACTATCAACGCTATCAAAGCCGGTAAACATATTGCCCTGGCCAATAAGGAAACGCTGGTGGTAGCCGGAGAGCTGATCACCAAACTGGCCCGGCAACATAGTGTCAACCTCTACCCGGTAGATTCCGAACATTCGGCTATCTTTCAGTGCCTTGCCGGTGAATTTCATAATCCGATAGAAAAAATCATTCTTACTGCTTCCGGTGGGCCTTTTCGGGGAAAAAACAGAAAGTTTCTGGAGACCGTCACCCGCGAAGACGCGCTGAAACATCCTAACTGGGAGATGGGTGCTAAGGTCACTATTGACTCTGCCACGCTCATGAACAAGGGGCTGGAAGTGATAGAGGCCAAGTGGCTGTTTGGCGTACGAGCAGAGCAGATAGAAGTGGTGGTGCATCCTCAATCCATTGTTCATTCGCTGGTGCAGTTTCAGGATAGTTCTATCAAGGCCCAACTGGGTTTGCCTGATATGCGACTGCCCATTCAGTACGCGCTGGGGTACCCCGAAAGACTGAAAGCTGATTTTCCGCGCTTCAATTTTATGGATTACCCCGAACTGACTTTTGAGGCACCGGATGTGGATACCTTCAGCAACTTATCGCTGGCCTACGAAGCAATGCACCAAGGAGGTAACATGCCTTGCATCCTCAATGCTGCGAATGAAATTGCTGTGGCTGAATTTTTACAGAAAAAAATTGGTTTTCTGCATATATCCGAGGTGGTGGCACAATGTATGCAAACGATCGGATATGTACAACAACCTGACTATCAGGATTATGTTGATACCAATGATGAAACAAGAATCAAAGCTTTCGAAATAATCAATCGTTCATGGAAGGATTAATCATGGCGGCCCAGCTTATTCTGGGCCTTTCAATACTGGTGGGGCTTCATGAGTTGGGGCACCTGGTAGCAGCCAAATTTTTTGGTATGCGTGTAGAACAGTACTACATTGGCTTTCCGCCCAAAATATTCGGTTTCCGATATGGCGAAACCGAATATAACCTGGGCGCAGTGCCTCTGGGTGGATTTGTCAAAATATCCGGTATGGTAGACGAATCGCTGGATACCAAAAACCTAAGTGAAGAACCCGAGCCGTGGGAATTTCGCGCCAAACCGGCCTGGCAGCGCCTGATCGTAATGATGGGCGGTATTATCATCAACGTCATCACCGGAATTGTCATCTTTGTCGTCATGGCGTATGCCTATGGAGAATCCTATCTGCCAAAGCGTGAAGTGATGAAATACGGTATCGTAGCCAACAACCTGGGCAAGGAGTTGGGTTTTGAAACCGGCGATAAGATTGTGAGTGTCAATGGACATGACTACCAGAAATTCAATGAACTGACCAGTGCCAATGTGTTGCTGGAAGATAATAGTTATTACACCGTTGAACGCGATGGCAAACTGGTAGATATCTCTATTCCTGCTAATTTTCTGGACAGACTCTCAGACAAGGAGGAGTCGGGCAGTTTTATTTCGCTTAGAATACCTGCCCCTTTTGAGGTCAGCCAGGTAGCAGAAGACTCACCTGCCGAGGCAGCAGGCTTGCATACAGGTGATCAAATCGTTCAGGTGAACGGAAAGGATGTGGCTTTCTTCGATCAGATGCAGAAAGAACTGGCCGCTCACAAAAACGGTGACGTACAACTAACAATCCTCAAAGCAGGTAGCCAGGGTGTAGAACATGCCCCTAAAGCAACTGAAAATCTGGATGTTAAGGTGACGGATGAAGGCACGCTGGGTTTTGGTGTAAGGCCGCTTTGGGAAATAGATACCACGACTTTTTCTTTTGGTGAATCTATTAAAGTTGGCACCGAAGATGCCTTCAATGCAGTGTGGGTCAATATCCGGGCATTGGGCAAAGTGTTTAGCGGCGATGTTTCTGCTTCCAAATCTTTTAGCGGCCCTATCGGTATTGCCCAGATTTTTGGCGGCACCTGGGACTGGTACAGGTTCTGGAAGATCGTGGGATTGCTGTCTATGGTGCTGGCCTTTATGAATTTCCTGCCAATTCCTGCCCTGGATGGCGGTCATGTGGCTTTTCTCACTTATGAAATCGTCAGTGGCCGTAAGCCTTCAGACAGATTCTTGGAAGGAGCACAAAAGGTAGGCATGGTATTACTGCTCACCCTGATGACATTCGTCATTTTCAACGATATATTTAAACTGATCTTTTAGGTTTGGGTTTTGGGGTTTAGGTGTTGTGGATTAGAAATTCTTAAGCTCCAACACCTAACTTCCAACCCCCAACCTACCGATAAATATTAAATTCTACCCTGCGGTTGAGTTGCTTGTCTGCCTCACTCTTTTCCGCTACAATGGGTTTGCTGCTGCCATAGCCAATTGCCTCAATACGGCTACCCTCAATAGACCCAAAGTTAACCAGGTAATCTTTAATAGCATCAGCGCGTTGCTGCGAGAGCTTTAGGTTGAGTTCGGCATTGCCATCCGTATCCGTATGACCTTCAATCCTGAGCTTGAAGCTAGGATTATCCAGCAAGAAGTTGGCGATCTTGTCCAGGTCGCCATACATTTCGGATTTCAGGGCTGATT
This sequence comes from Cyclobacteriaceae bacterium, assembly GCA_958296015.1. Classification (GTDB taxonomy): domain Bacteria; phylum Bacteroidota; class Bacteroidia; order Cytophagales; family Cyclobacteriaceae; genus JAJNNC01. The sequence continues at coordinate 156,791 of CATQIH010000034.1, read as the reverse complement.
TTCCATTATCGAATTTCATGTTGTTAAACTTCAAACGGCTGGAGATGGCTGATACCGTTCGGTGAAATTCTTTGGTGCCGTTGAGGTAAAAGATTTCTTCCAGCCGGAAAAAGTCTTCTCCCTGAATAATGATCAGATAATTATTATTGTTGATCAGGCTAAACTCAAAACTACCGTCCTGCCGCAAAAATTTGGGGGCTACTTCAATCCCGTTATCCAGGTCTATGATAGAAACAATACCGTTGGAGAAGGGCTTCCCCGTGGCCTCATCCTTTAAAGTACCGGATAGCTTGATCCGTGCCGTAGGCTGCGCCTCCATCGGCAGGGGAAAAGAATACAGGTCCAGATTACCCATATTTTCTTCTTCCGACCGAGCATAATACAGGTTTTTGGAAGCAGCATCTATCGTAAAATAGTATTCGCTGCCTACACCATTGACCAGCGGACCTATATTTTTGGGTTCTCCCCACAGGCCCTGGTCTTTATAGGATTTGTAGATATCAAATTCTCCGAAATTGAGCAGGTGACCATCCGAGCTGTAGTACAGCACCTGATGACTGGGATGATAGAAAGGGCTAAGTTCTCTACCCCTGGTATTGATCACCGGCCCGGCATTCTGAGGAGCCGACCACTGCCCTTGCTGATCTTTGCAGATAAAGTAAATATCTTCCATACCAAAGCCTCCAAGCCTGTCAGAAGCGAAGTAGAGCGTATCGCCCAGGTGCGACAGCGAAGGGTGGGAGTCCCAGGTAGTGCTGTTGATCTTCGGGCCAAGATTTTTGGCCTGGCTCCATTCCCCGTTTTCCTGCATGTTGGTCTGGTAGAGGTCGCAGCTTCCCAGTCCGTCGGGTGCATTGCATCGGGAGAAATAGATGGTCTTGCCGTCTTTGCTGATGCAAGCGGAACCTTCGTTGTATGCAGAGTTTACCTGTGTTAGCGGCATAGCATCCGTCCAGAGGCCATTTTCCATACGGCTATACATCATGTCTTCGTTGGTGATGCTCTTCATGTCGCGGTCGATCGTATTCCTTTTCGAGGTGAAAATCATGATATCGTCGGTGGCACTCAGTGCGGGTCCGTAATCGTTGTAGGCAGAGTTGATGCCGTCGCCCATGTTGAGGTAAACGCCCTGCGGCGGGCGGAGCGTGTCGATCTCTTTGCGGTATTCTACCAGTTCGTAGTAGTATTTCAGAGGCACGTAGTCTGTCTTTTTTTCATTGTCGAGCAAGTTAAGTTTTTCGCGTACCAGGTTGATGTTCATATCCGGGTGGTAATGTTTGAGTACCAGTTTGTACAGGCCAATGGCAGTCAGGGTATCACCCTTAATTTCTTCCAATCGGGCCAATTGCCAAAGCATCCTGTTGTCCTGAAAAAAATTTCTGACGCTAAAGTGGCTGACATAATCGTATAGCAAAGGGTAAGCCTGCTCGTACTGTTCTTCCTGGATAAGCTTCTGAATTTGTTTAAGACTGGCTTTGTTGAAATACGGTTTGGGTTGGTTGAGATTGGGGAAACGGTACAGATTCGTTAGCTTTTGGTTATAAACCTTACTAGCCGTATCTCTGAGGGTAAGCTTGTCATCAGCCGCCCTGAATTGACTATAGCCTTTTGCCCAGCAAAGCATAAGAGATAAAATCAGTAGAAGGTTTATTTTAAACATACTTGATGTGGTGTACGAAAGTGGGTACATATATGCCCTGTACCTTGCCTGATCATATATTTTGCTCTTTCCAAACAATCGATAGACAATTATACTTACAACGCTTAGGGTAGGATTGGCATAGCTCTTGTCACTATCAGATAATAAGTGTTTTTAGTAAAATTGTGCGAATAATATGCCAAATTGGCATGAAAAATCAACATATGAGCCATATACATTTCATAGATCCTTTACTCTTATCCGATATAGATGACACAGAATCTGATGACCTCATCCAGCTTATTTCAGGCGAGGTAGATGATGAGCCTATTGATGATCAAATGCCGGAGGCCCTCGACATCCTGCCAATTAGGAATACAGTACTGTTTCCGGGCGTCATTATTCCGATTACGGTAGGGCGGAAGAAGTCTATCAAGCTGGTAAAAAATGCCTACAATGGCGGGGGGCGCATCATTGGCGTGGTAGCGCAGCGTGACCATGAAGCGGAAGACCCGGATGCAGAAGATATTTATACCGTTGGCACCGTGGCCAGGATCATCAAGATGCTGGTATTGCCCGATGGAAACACGACCATCATCATCCAGGGGAAAAAGCGGTTTAAGATCAATGCTGTGTCGCAGGAAGACCCGTATATCAAAGCGCAGGTGCAGCTTATTGATGATAAATTTCCGGATAAAGCCACCAAAGAGGTCAACAAGATACTGACATCCCTCAAAGAAGCGGCCCGCAAAATTCTCAAACTCAACCCCGAGATCCCACAGGAAGCGCAGGCTGCTCTGGATAATATTGACAGTCCTAGTTTTCTGACGCACTTTTTATCATCTAACATCAGTGCGGAGGTAGCCGATAAGCAGAAGTTGCTGGAAACCAATGACGGGCTGGAAAGAGCCAAGCTGCTGTTGGAATATATGTTCAAGGATATTCAGCTGCTGGAAATACGTCAGGAAATACAAAGCAAGGTGCATTCTGACATCGATCAGCAGCAGCGTGATTATTTTCTGCGTCAGCAAATGAAAGTGTTGCAGGATGAACTGGGCGATGGGGGGCTTGACAAAGATATCGAGAAGATGCGCGCCCGTGGAGAGAAGAAAAAGTGGCCTGAGATAGCCGCGAAGCATTTCAGCAAAGAACTCGACAAACTAGGCCGTATGAATCCGGCAGCCGCCGAGTACCCGGTGACCTATAGCTACGTGGAGTTTATGCTCGAGCTGCCCTGGGGTGATTTTACCAAGGATAATTTTGACCTGAAAAGAGCCAAAAAGCTACTGGACCGGGATCATTTCGGACTGGAAAAAGTGAAGGAAAGAATTATTGAATACTTGGCGGTGCTGAAACTGAAAAAGGACATGAAGGGACCTATCCTGTGCCTTTATGGCCCTCCGGGTGTGGGTAAAACGTCGCTGGGAAAATCTATTGCCAAGGCGCTCAACCGGCACTATTGCCGCATGTCGCTGGGTGGGTTAAGCGATGAAGCTGAAATCCGCGGGCACCGCAAGACGTATGTGGGTGCCATGCCCGGCAAGATCATCCACAACATCCGGAAGGCGCAGACGGCCAACCCGGTATTTGTGTTGGACGAGATAGACAAGGTACGCTCAGACTTCAGAGGCGACCCGTCATCGGCTCTGCTGGAAGTACTGGACCCGGAGCAGAACGATACGTTTCTGGACAACTATCTGGAAGTGGAATACGATCTTTCTAACGTCCTTTTTATTGCCACAGCCAATTCGCTGGATACGATTCACCCCGCGCTGCGCGACAGGATGGAGATCATTGAGATTACGGGTTATACCCTGGAAGAAAAAGCGGAAATTGCCAAAAAGCATCTCATACCCAAACTCAAAAAAGACCACGGACTCAAAGCGCAGGACATTTCTTTTGATCGTAAAGCCATCGTCCGCATCATAGAAGACTATACCCGCGAGTCGGGCGTACGTAGCCTGGAAAGAAAGCTGGGCACAGTGGTGCGCAAAGTGGCCAAATCCGTAGCGATGGAAGAAGAGTACACCAAAAAGATTACAGATAAAGAAGTCGTCAGAATACTGGGTGCGCCTGTGTTTGACAAAGAAATTTATCAGGATAATGAAAACATCGCGGGTGTGGTGATCGGGCTTGCCTGGACGCAGGTAGGCGGTGAGATTCTGTTTATAGAATCAAGCCTGAGCAGGGGAAAGGGAAAACTAACCCTCTCCGGACAACTGGGCGATGTGATGAAAGAGTCGGCCATGACTGCCCTTTCTTACCTGAAATCCAATGCCGATAAGCTGGATATTCACTACAAAGTATTTGATAATTACGATCTGCATGTGCATGTGCCGGCGGGTGCGGTTCCCAAAGATGGCCCATCGGCAGGTATCACCATGCTTACCTCCATTGCATCGGCGTTTACCCAGCGCAAAGTGAGAAGCAAGCTGGCCATGACCGGGGAGATTACTCTGCGGGGCAAGGTGATGCCCGTGGGTGGTATCAAAGAGAAGATATTGGCAGCACGAAGGGCAGGTATTACGAGTATTATCTTGTGCAACAAAAACCAGAAGGACATTGAAGAAATATCTGCCGACTACCTCAAAGGCATCCATATACACTATGTAGACAATGTACACGAAGTGCTGGAGATTGCCCTGTTACCCGGGAAAGTCAAAAACCCCATTGAGTTTGTGAAAGAATAAGAAGACTGGAAACGGAAAGCCGGAGACGGAAGTTGTGGGATGCTAATTTTACCGGACTGAAAAGCACGGTCTCCGGCACTCAGACTTCCGCTCTTCCTAAATATATCCCTGCTTTGCTGAAAAATAGGTAGTAAAAGCGTACATTGAACATTCATTGTTGCTTTTAACTATTTACAGGATGTACCCACCAAACCTATGAACAGCAGGGTGAAAAAATGGTTGATCGGTGTTGTTTTTGCTTTTGCCGGTTTTTTTCTGGCACTCAACTTCATCGTGTCCATATGGCTTCATCCGATGGTGGAAAGGATGCTCAACGAAGCCGTCAGTCTTTATACCGATGGATTGTATGACGTAAGGTATGACAAAGTGCGCATCAAACCCCTGCAACGGAAAATTGAAATAGATAACTTCCGCCTATTATACGATAGTATCAGGGTAGAAAGTGATACAGCTTTACAAAATCAACTTTTCGTCAGCGCGTCTGCACAAAATATTACGCTGGCTATCGGGCAGCTTGGCGACTTGTTTTTTCATAGGTTACTAAATATCAGCCATGTCTCTGTGGTTTCTCCACACCTAGCTCTTTACAATTACTCGCATACATTCAGGCGGCCCGAAGGTCGGTTTGACGCTTTTCTGCTGGTAAAGCCCTACTTTGATGCTGTGCATATCAATTATGTCAACATCAGCGAAGCCAGTTTTAAGATCAATAACGCATCCGGTAAGCCGTTTCAGGATTTCCTGGTGCAGCATATCAATGCTTCGGTAGCCAACCTAGTGATTGATTCCGGTACGGTATACCGCAATCATGGCTATCCTAAAGCTGACCAGTTTACGCTTATGGTCAACAATGCACGCTATATGCTGCCCGACAGCCTGCACGATGTATCAGTGGGCCGTGCATTCTTTGACCCGATCCGGCAGGTTATACAGCTTAGCGAAGTAGCACTGCTGCCTAAAGCCGATAAACATGCTTTCGCCAGAGATTTGGGCTATCAGAAAGAGTGGATCAAAGGCCGGATTGGGATGATCAGCATGATCGGTATCGATATGGATAAACTTGTGGTAGAAAATATCCTGACCGTTGACCGGCTCGCCGTTGACAGTGCCGGTATCTTTGTCTATCGTGATAGGAACGTGCAGCGCAGGAGCCGCAAAGCGGAAGTGCAGCCTTTGGTAGCGCAAAGTATGCAGGATATTACGGTTCCGTTCATATTCGATACCATCACCGTGACGCACGCCAGGGTGGTGTATGAAGAGCAGGCTCCCCTCATGGTTGAATCCGGAGAGGTATCTTTTGAAGAGGTATTTGCTTCCGTATATCATGTAACCAACTTGCCAGGTTTGCAGACTCAGGCCATGCAGGCAGATGTGGAAGCCATGTTTATGGGCAAAAGCAAGTTGAACGCACACATAAATTTTCCGCTCAACCGTAAGGATGGCCTGCACCACGTTAGCGGACAACTAGCCGGCTTTCCTTTGGAGGCAATCAATAAAATGATTGAACCTACCGCTTTTGCTTCTGTCAAGAGCGGCGTAGGGCACCACCTTTCTTTTGACATGGACGTGGACAACAACAAAGCTACTGGTACCATGATTTTTGAGTATTCAGGACTGAAGGTGGCGTTGCTGAATAACAAAAACCCGGAAGAAAACCCCAGACTCAGGCATAGGGTTGGTTCTGTGCTTGCCAACTGGTTTGTCGTCAAAATGAACAATATCCCAGGTAAAGACCCGATACGGCAAGGCATCATCGCCTACAAGCGTCCGGAAGGTGGCTCTATCTTTAGTTACTGGTCGCATGCCCTCATTTCCGGGCTTAAAATGAGCGTGGGTATCCAGAAAGAACCTGCCTTTTCTGTAGAACCCATACCCAACGAAACAGCACAGGCTGAACCCAAAAAGAAGGGATTGCTGAAAAGAGTGTTTGCCAGGGATGAAAAACACCGTCCTTGAAAGACTTGTCATCAGTTATAATTGGTGAAATCGATCAGAAAGCCGAACTGCTTGAGGTAGTTCTTTACTTTAATAATATTCCTCTTTTCAATGGCTATATGGTGTTTTTCTGCTTTGATGATATACTTTTTTAAATTTCCATCTCTGGCAATCAGCCGTAGCAGTTCCGGATGATTGGGTAGGGGAAAAAGCCGGTATTCCTGTATGGCCTTAATTTGCTGGGCCTTGTTGAGCAGCGCATCAAAAAAAGTGTTCCACACATGCGGCGGTTCTGCTGAGATGATTTCTTTAAAGCTGTCTATCTTGGTTTTGATGTCGTGCCCGTCGGAGCAGCCTTTTAGCAGGGTTTCTTCATCAGATTTATACAAGGTTTCTCCTACTTTCTTTGCAATCTGGTCTATCACCAGTTGTTTGGCTTTATCTTTTCCATTATAGGAAATAAACAAATTATTTTCATCGAGCAACACATCACTCTGGTCAGTTTTTGGTGCCTCATAGGTACGGGTAAGCCCGCACAAGTAGGCACCCAGCGGAGTTAGTTTGATATATTGCAACCCATCGTAGGGCGATAAGTAGGAGCGATTGAAATGGGAAGCTACCACATGCTCAGGCTGTTTGAAAGCTATCTGCACCAGTCCCAGCGAAGCAAACAAAAAGAAGCTGCCTTTGAGTGTAGCTTCTATGACAACAGGCGCGTAAAAGCTCTCAGTAATAGCATATTTTTCTTTGTAGCCATAATGTGCATCTACATTGAAATACAGGTACTGGTTTGCCATAGAATAGGAAAAAGGCTTGAGGTCAATGTCACGGTACATGGCATATTTGAGCAGGTTATTAGCCGATACCCATTTTTCTACGGGCAGTTGCCGTAGCAAAGCGACAATATTTTCCTGCACTTTTGTGTTTTCCTGATAGAGATAGCCCATCCCTTTGATATGGATGAGAATATCTTTGATAGATATACGGCCTTTTCTAAACATCTTCAGGCTCTCCCTGACCAACCCTACCGTATCGCTCTCCTGTAGTTGTGAGGCACTGACGGTGAGCAGGGTGGTGCTGATGAGTTGCGTACGCATATTAGCGACATCTTTGTCCTGATCGTCCGGATAAAATTCGTAAGGGTCGCAGAGCTTACGCATTTTGTTGATACTGCTGGCCAGTGGTTTGTCGCTTTGAGATAGCTTGAGGTTGTCCTGCTGAACGTACATCTTCATGACAGGCATGTCTGAGAAAACAACATTTTCGTGGCTGATCGTGAGTCCAGTGGATTTAATCTTATTCAGTGCCTTCAACTCAAAGTCTGCCGGCGTTGCCAGAAAGCCTTTCAGATGCTGCTTGATCTCTTCACGAAAGTAGAAATTATGGATGTACTGTGACTGCGTGCGGACCTGACCCGCCCGCTGAAATACATTGCCTCTGTACACGGACTTGTCGCTAAACAGCAGGTACATCGTTTCTACCTCTTCAGAATAGCGAGACATATATCCTTTGCTCAAAGTATCCGGTGAAATGATATTGATACCAAATTCTTTTTCCAGCAGTTCCTGGTTTTGCGAACCCTCCCAGGTAACCTTGTTTATCAGGGTCGGTAGCGGATCAGGCAATGCCTTCTGCATCAGCCGAAACAGTGGCTCGTAATAAAGAAAAGGCGCAAACATCTCGGCGAGTACTTGCTTTTTAGGGTTGTTCAGCAGCAGCGTATCAGAGACGGGCACGTTGTAATCTTTACACAGTTTCTTGTGCTCGATGATCAAATCCTGGAGATATGTATTGATGAAACGCAGCAAGTCCTGCTTGACATAGGCTTCATCTACTATCTGGCGGAATTGATCAAATTTGATGGCAGGTGGCGGCATGGGTTATGTATGGGTGTTTAAGAAAATTCATAAAAGTTTAATTGTTACAAAACAGCAAGAGGGTGCTAACCCAGCACAAACTCAATGTCGGCTTCATCCAATGATTTTAGGGCTGCGCTGTCGGTCTCGATGATGTTGTCAAAAAGGGCCTTTTTCTTTTCCTGTAGCAGCAGTATTTTTTCTTCAATGGTGCCCCGGGTTATGAGCTTGTAGCTAAACACCGTTTTGTCCTGCCCGATCCGGTGCGTACGGTCAATGGCCTGCGTTTCTGCGGCATAGTTCCACCACGGGTCATAGATAAACACCGTGTCGGCTGCCGTCAGGTTGAGTCCGGTGCCGCCGGTCTTGAGCGTCATCAAAAATACTTTGCAGTTTTTGTTCTGTTGAAACTGCTCCACCAGTGCCTGCCGGTCGCGGGTGGCACCGGTCATGGACACAAAATCAATCCCGCTCCGGTCGAGGTCTTCGCCAATGCTCTCGATGGCACTGAGGAAATTGACAAAAATAAGGCACTTATGTCCGTTGGCGATGGCTTCCATCAGCTGCTCGTGCAGCAATTCCCGCTTGGCGGAAGTGATCTGCTGGTCGGACTTGGCCTCTGGCACCGTGGCGATTTGCCGAAGCTCGGTGAGTGCCTGCAAGATAAAGAACTGAGATTTCTGAATGCCCTGCTGCTGAATCTGGTCGCGGAGGAAATGATAATAATACTGCCTGCGCTGCTCATAGAGTTTCTTCTGAGCAGACGACATTTCCACATACAATATCTTTTCTATCTTATCCGGCAGGTCTTGCAGCACGTCTTTTTTGAGGCGGCGCAGCACAAACGGATAAATCTTGCGTCGTAGTTCTTTAGCCACCTCCTTGTCATTATCCTGCTGGATAGGCTTGGCATAATAGTCGTTGAAATCCTCTGCCGAACCAAACATGGCAGGGTTCAGAAAACGGAACAACGAGTACAGTTCAGACAGGTTGTTTTCAATAGGCGTGCCGCTCAATGCCAGCCGGTGTTTTGTCTGTAACAGCATCACAGACTTGGAAGTCTGCGCCTGAATGTTCTTGATGTTTTGCGATTCGTCCAGGATCACATAATAAAAAGCCTGCTCTTTAAACTGTTTAATGTCGTTGCGCATCGTAGCATAGGTCGTCATGATCACATGCGCCTGGCAGGCTTGCTTCATATCTCTGTTGTCGGCATAGTAGGTATAAAAAGTAAGAGCAGGATTAAACTTCTGCAATTCGCCAGACCAGTTGAACAGTAGGCTTTTGGGCATCACGATCAGCGTAGGCAGCTTTTCTTTGGGATAGATGCCTGACAGTAGCGTGATGGTTTGCAAGGTCTTGCCCAGGCCCATATCGTCGGCCAGGCAACCACCCAGCTGGTGCTTATGCAGATAGTTCAGCCACTGGTAACCCTGCTTCTGGTATGGCCTAAGGGTGGCCTCCACAGCAGGGAGCTTTACTTTCTGCTGTTGCAGTTTGTTAAAGCCTTCCCACACTTCTCTGGACTGTTGAAAAGGCGATTGCTCCGCTTTTTCGGCTATCAGGTCTTCCACAAAAGGCAGGTCAAAAAAGGAAAGCTGTACTTTGTTCTTCTTCTTTTTGAAAAGACGCTCCAGCCGCTTGATATAGTCTTCATTGATGATGGCCTGCGTACCGTCGTTGAGCTTGATGTAGCGGTCTTTGCGGTATTGCTGAATGGCATCGAACAACGAAAACTTTTCGCCTTCTATGTCCAGTTGCGCATCGCCTTCCAGAAAATCAATGCCCGACGATAAAGAAACGTGCAGCGTAGGTGTCACTGCTTTGATCTGGTAGGTCTTCAGCTTCTCTGCGCCATACACCGTGTATTGGGTGAGCAGCACCGGCAGTTTTTTGCGTATAAAATCTTTGGCCAGCGTATCAGGCAGCACCAGCAGATTATCTTCCATAAAGAAAGCATCTTTCTTTTTGCTCTTACTCACGCTACCCACCAGGCTGCTGACATCTTTGAGCAAATCCTGAAACAGGAGGCGGTTTACCTTTTTGACGATAATCTTTTGCTCCATCTCGTTGACCCTAGCAATACGGTCTGCATCATATTGCTCCAGGAAGTCGATATCGAAGCCAGGCAGCACCTGGGCAATGCGCAGATATAGCGACTGGTGCTCGTCAATTTTCTCAAAGATAATAGAGGGAGCCGGGTGGACTTCTTCTTCGGAATAGATCACCTGATAATCGCTGTAATTAAGGTCTATGTTTTGAAAAAAGGAAAAGAACAGGGATAGGAATTTTTCCAGGTCATGCACGCGAAAGGTTGTCTCAAACAGGCTGATCTGCTGGAAGTTGTTGCCCATCGGCTTCACCGGATACACCCGCTGGTTTGCCAGCAGATAGCTCTCGGTAAGTGGTTGCAGTTCGGAGATGGTGGCTGAGTGGTGCTGTAGTGTTAGCTGTGTGTGGATGTTGTCTGCATCGGCAGTCATCTCCAGGGTGAGCCTTCCCTCATCCTCTGCGAAGTGCACCGGCTCATGGTCTGCCGTTACCACATTATCGCAGTATTTCAGAAAATAGAGCAGCGTCTCATGATTTGACAGGTACACCCGTTCCTGCGGATTTTCCCAGTCGATGACAAAGCTGTTCTTGTTCTGTATCTCTTCCAGCATGTGCAACGCCTCGCGGATGCTGCCATTGTACATCCGGTGGTCTGTATGGATGGTATTTCCCTGCTGGTCGATGGTATCCAGGTAAGCACCCTGTTGGTCGAAAGCCAGCAGAAAGCTAAAATCTTTGGCGCGTATTTTTTCCGGTTGCCCGAAGGCAGGCTTGCGTTTCAGTTCTTCAAAAAGGTGCATACATTCTCCACTTTGTTCAACCGGCAAGTTAGTGTGCGGGCTATTGTTTGCCAAGTTTCGATCAGAAAAAACGAAGTTGGGCAGCAAAAAATCAGTTGTAAGGAAAATATCTGATATTGAGCAATGGAAAAATCATTTTTCCAGCGGAAAACTCATTCTTTAGTAAAAATAAATTAGTTTCCCGTCGGCAACCTTACATGGGAACAAGAAAAAATCATTATTCCGCCGGAAAACTCATTTTGATGTAAGGGGGAAGTACTAAGCAGACAGGAAACTCATTTTTCTTCGCGTCCATGTAATATTCCTGACAGGAGAATCATTTATTTTCGAAAAGAATGAGTTTTCCAGCCGGAAACTCATTCTTTTCTACTTCTGAACGAGTTTGCCGTCAGAAAACGCATAAACCCTCATGTCAGAAAGTGCAGGAATTACGAAAGCTCAAAGTAGAATAGTACCTTTTACGAAGACAGATTTATACCTGTTGTGCAGATAATTGAGGAGGTTTGGTCTGTTGTAAATATCTTGTTTACATTTTATGCTAAAGTGAAAGGATGGATAGCACTTCATTCATTGGAAGGCCATAGATTTGACTTAGACTATCCACACAATCGGCTACCATAAACACCAATAATTGTTTGTAACTGCTTGTATGATGACGTATATCTGCTTATTTTGTAGGCTACACGACATATGGCGTTTACACAATCGTTGGGCAACATTTGAGAAACAATGAACATAGAATATTTAAAAGGACCAAAGGGAGATAATCAATATTACGAAATTGATTTTTTTAGGAAAGGCGGTATGGGAGAAATCTACACAGCGAAAGACTCTAATAGTACTTCCCAAAAAGCAATAAAAATTGTTCCTATAGAAAATAATGATGAATACAAATTGTTAGTTTCAGAATTTGAGGTAGCAAGTTCTCTAAAACATAAAAATATAGTTTCCACAGAGTATTTTAGTGAATTTGACAATAAAAATGTCAAGTATATTTATTGTGTTATGCCATTTAATTCAAACGGGAGTTTGAGAGATTACCTACTGTCTAAAAATGAAATAATTGATTTACAAATTTCAATCAACTTAATGATTGACCTTGCAAATGGTTTGGAAACAGCTCACGTGAAAGTTGTTCATAGAGATTTGAAACCAGAAAATATACTGTTAGACCAAAATGGAAATTTACAAATTTGCGATTTCGGTCTTGCAAAACTAATTGATGCCAAAACCAGAACTAAAAGTTTCAAGGGTTTTGGAACATTACCATATATGGCACCTGAATGTTGGATGTTAGACTCTAACACAAGGGCAATGGATATTTATTCTCTCGGCATTATATTCTATGAAATCCTAACTCTAAAACAACCATTCACTGGAAAGACAGAAAAAGAATTTAGAGATAAACATTTATATGAGCCTTTACCTAATATTTCAAATTTCAGGGTCGATTTACCTGTAAGGTTAATAGAAATGATTTCTAAAATGACGAATAAAAGACCTCAAGAAAGATATTCATCAATGACCGAAATTATACAGATTTTAGAAAAATTAACAGAAAATTTAGAGGTAAAAAGCGAGAGCAAAATAGATTCATTATTGCATAAAGCAAATCTAAAGATTTCAGACACCCAAAAGAAAGATTTAGAAAGACAAAAAGAAAAGGAAAAAATTGATTCAGAACTTAAATTTTTAGAATATTCAACTAACTCGTTATTTGACAAATTTAGTAATAGAGTAAATGAACTTAATGAAAGTCTTGAGAGGACTAAAATTCAAATAAGCAAAAATTCAAGCCAAATGACTATTAGTTTTATGGGTAAGAGTTTTACGATTTCTTTTTATACAAGTTCCAATATTCAACAAAGATTAAAAGACCATAAGCAGGCATCGTTGCAGTACCAAAAACGACAATATGGCTTTGTAATGCAAGCACCACAATCTACCCATCTTGAAAGAGATAATGTTGTTTTAATTGGTCAAATGGTGCTTAATAGAAATTCTGCACCTATAGAAAATTTGGGTTATAATTTACTGTTGAGAAAAGCAAACCAAGAAGATTTATACGGAGAATGGTGGGTTGTTTGGTTTGAGGATTCTGGATTATCTGGAGAACGACCATTAAATAAGCACTACGCAATTAGTGTACCCGAATTTTATGAAGAATACGAATTTGGACGTATGAGAGCTATGCATATAAGGAATATGCATATGAATACATTAGAAGCTGAAGGAATAGACCAAATGACTGAAAAAATATTAGAATAAAAACGTTGCCCAACACAGTATATAAGCTATGGCTTGGTCTGTCCTCATTTGGAAAATCCACAGGATTTTCCAAAGCCAGTTTTTATTTGGAGAGGTTCGTGCCGAATCGCGCCACAGCTCATACACATAAACGTTGTGCCCTATGTAAATAAAGGGGAAAAGCGTAAAATGGCTATCTTTGTGCTATGGATAGCAAAGAAAGATATATTAACCCGTTCACCGATTTCGGATTCAAGAAATTATTTGGAACGGAATTCAACAAAGAACTACTAATTGATTTTCTGAATCAGGTGCTTGGTGACAGAGAACGAATTCAGGATCTAACCTATCTGAATACCGAAAATTTAGGCAATACAAAAACAGATCGGAAGGCGGTGTTTGATTTGTACTGCGAGAATGAGAAGGGAGAGAAGTTTATCATAGAGCTGCAAAATGTGAAGCAGCAATATTTCAAAGATAGGAGCATTTTCTACTCAACTTTTCCAATTCAAAGTCAGGCCCCAAAAGGGAAGGAGTGGGATTATTATCTGAAGGCAGTTTACACTATTGGCATCTTGAATTTTAACTTTCCAGATCAGAGTCGGCAAGAGCGATTCTTACGAGAGATTCAGCTTATTGATAAACAAACTTATGAAGTCTTTTATGAGAAATTGACGTTTATATATCTGGAGATGCCTAAATTTAGGAAAGAGGAAGAGGAATTAGTAACGCATTTTGACAAATGGTTATATGTGCTAAAGAATCTGCCCAAGTTTCAGGAAAGACCCAAGAAATTACAGGAGAAAGTGTTTGAGAAATTATTTAATGAAGCGGAAATAGCAAAACTAAATTCAGAAGATATGAAAGCATATGAAGAAAGTCTGAAGGTTTATCGAGATAATTACAGCGTAATTGAAACTGCTAGAAAAGAAGGTAGAGAAGAAGTGCGTATTCAAATTGCGAGAGAAATGAAGAAGGACGGCGACCCGTTTGAAAAGATAGCTAGAATTACCAGACTAACAAAGGAACAGATAGAAAAGCTATAAAAGGAATCACAGGGCATAACATTCGCTTGAGCGCATATCTATGCATTCTTCATCTTACAGGGCATTTTCAATGCCTTTATACACGCAACTTAGCAAAGTAATTAAATGCCTGCTTGGGTGTACACACAATCGGCTACCACAAACACCAATTAATTGTTTGTAACCGCTTATATAATGGCATGGGACGCCCCGCGTATATCTGTTTATTTTGTGGCATATAGCTAATCGTTATGGCACATAGAATTAAAGAAAAGCACTAAATTACTACATAATTCGTATATTAGGATTAAGTTAAACGATCATCAATATGTTAGTTTCTGAACTAAGAGAGATACTTATACATCGTATTCAAACAATAGACGATGAACCTTTCCTAAATGCCATTAAGGTACTCACCGATTCTAAAGTGGTAAATCAACCCTATAAACTTAGTGAATTTGAGCAACAAAAGATTGCTAATGCTAGAAATCAAGTGGAAAATGGAGAGGTAGCTACTCAGGAAGAAGTATTTGAAAAAGTTAATGCATGGCTCAAAGAATAGTTTGGTCAAAAGAAGCACAAGATGACTTCCTGGCTACTTTAGGATTTTATGCAGAGCGGAATGGAAGTAAGACCTACAGTGAGAAGTTGGCTGGACAGATACAAGAAGCCGTAGAGAGGCTACGAGAATATCCACTAATAGGCAGACCTACTAATGATGAAAAGATTCGTATTTTAAGGCAGGATAACTACCAAATCTACTATGAATCAAATAATGAAGAGATAGTGATTTTAGTAGTTTGGGACATGAGACGAAATCCAGAAGAACTAAAAAAATACGTACCATAACATGGCTGCGCTAATGATTGTGGGTAATAAAAACAAACACATGGATAGAATAACTAAAAGCCTAATTACTGAATTGCTTCAAAGTCAAGAACTAGCGTCCGAAGGAGATGCTAAAGACTTTGAAAAACTTGTGAATTATTGTATTGTTTCAAATGACTATTCAAAAACGATTGATATTAATGCAATCACAATAGGCGAAGGTGGAGATACGGGAATTGATGGTTTGGCAATAATTGTTAATGGACAACTTATTGAAAATAAAGATGAGATAGACGACCTACTCGAAAGAAATAGGTTCCGCTTGAGCGCATATTCTATGCCCGGCATGCGACTCTACACCGGGCATTTATAAATGCCGACTGGCTGGGCTGATTTTAAAATTATTATCTTTGAACGTATGATTACCAAAAACGACATATTGAATAAGTTGTGCGACTTAAAGCCGATTTTATATAGAGATTACTCGGTTGAGCAAATTGGGTTATTTGGTTCTTTCTCAGATGATTCATACAATGAAGATAGTGATATAGATTTACTGGTTGAATTTGAAAAACCTATTGGTTGGAAATATTTTTCATTAGAAATATACCTGGAAAGTATTTTTGGACGCAAGATAGATTTGGTAACCAAAAACGCACTAAAAGAACAAATAAAGAATAGGATTTTACAACAAACCAGCTTGATCGCATTTGCCATGCGCTTTAACCTTGCAAAGCATTCGTAGCACAGGACATAACTTTTGGGTATATATAAATGTATGTGTACTTTAGGCATTGCAACGGGCACACAACTGATTGTTCTGTGAACCCTTACTACGATACTACAGAACAGGGTATTGGGACATTTGACAAAGCGGTCTTTATGATTATGCAGGGCAGAGGTTATTTGTTTGAAAGTAAGGCATAACATGAACCTAAAATCTATAAAATATGAATTACAAACTATCATTTCGGGAAAGAGCGGCAATAGCTATGATGCACTTATCCAAACAATTGCCCACCACCTTAGAACAAGCCAAAAAACAAGCCCAATGGCTGAAGAAAAACACCAAAACAAAGCTGAAGAAACAAAGAGACTCGTAACTTTTGCATTAGAAAACAACCTGTTCTATCATGATATAGAGAAAGATAAATATATCTCAGAAGGTGTAGAACAAAAAGTGTATATCAAAGATGAACAATTTGTTCTCAAACTTAACGATGCTATTTACTATGCTTCCTGGGAAGATTATTTTCTCAATTTAATGCTTCATAATTATTTCTTTGCAGATACTGCCTATCAATTATTAGGTTTTTATGAAAATGAAGAGGTGCTATACGCAGTGGTAAAACAACCCTTTGTACAAGCAGACAGCCTCACAGATTTAGCACAAGTAAAAGTATTTTTAACCAATAATGGTTTTGAAAACACCCGAAACCACGATTACTACCACCCGCAACTGGGAATAGTTTTAGAAGACCTGCACGATGAAAATGTACTGACCCAGCAAGATCTGCTATACTTTATAGATACCGTTTTTTACATTGATCCAAAGGTGTTTTGGCATTGAAAGTACAGAATAATATGAATTTGGATTTGAAAAATAAGGAGTGAAAAGAGTTTGATTTAAAAGATGTCTTCCCAAAAATCCAACGTGGCAAAAGATTGAAAAAGGCAGACCATCAAAAAGGTAAAGTGCCTTATATTTCTTCCACCGCTTCCAGCAATGGAGTTGATGAATTTATTGGTAATAATGAAGGTGTTCGTATTTTCTCTGATTGCCTTTCTCTCGCCAATAGTGGAAGTGTTGGCTCGTGCTTCTATCCACCTTACGAATTTGTGGAAAGCGATTCCATCTTATGCGCTTTTGCCCTTAGTAAAGCATTTGTAATGTCCTGCAATATTCAATAAAATGAAGAAACTACCCTTAATCCTATTTTCTTTTTGTGCATTCAATGGAGTATACGCAGGAGAAAACATCAAAGCTCCTTTGAGTAACCACCAGCATTCTTGATCTAAAAACGCTTATCTTTGGATATATGATGACCAAAAACGACATATTGAATAAGTTGTGTGAATTAAAGCCGATTCTACATAGAGATTACTCAGTTAAGCAGATTGGGTTATTTGGTTCCTTCTCGGATGATTCATACACTGAAGACAGTGATATAGATTTACTGGTTGAATTTGAAAAACCTATTGGTTGGAAATATTTTTCATTAGAAATGTACCTGGAAAATATTTTTGGACGCAAGATAGATTTGGTAACCAAAAACGCACTAAAAGAACAAATAAAGAATAGGATTTTACAACAAATCATTTATCCAGGAACAGAACTCAGATTGACCAGATAATTGACAAAGAAAAATAAAGTAAAGCGGCATAATATACGGTCAATTGCAGATTTTATTGATTTATTAATAGAATAAAAAATCATATGACGGCTATTACATGACATAAAAGGAATTATTAAATGAAAAAATAATCACAAATTTTTCAGCCCTTTTGATAATACCAGCCAAAGCGCATTTGTGATGTCCGGTGTGGGGCACGCTTTTGAACCTTACAAGGCACTTGTAATGCCCGGCATTTGAAATTTAAAAGCAGAAAAGACATATTGTTCCAAACCATCGTATCTGAACTTTGTGCGCTGTTCATTGGATTTATCTTCTTAGCACAGATTTTTGGACGGAACGAGTGGCTATGCTTTTGTGTGGATTGACGTGCTGTTGTTAGCGGTTGCCGGACTTTTGATGTGGCTGTTCGGAACAGCATACGAACTCACTATCGCCGACGATTTGTTATTTTTTCAGGTGGACTTCGGATTTACCCGAATTTGTCCTCCGATTGCTTTTAGAACTTTCATGATTGTTGCAAATTGAGGTTTAGCCCCATCGGATAATGCTTTGTACAAACTCGGTCTGCTTAATCCTGTTTCTTCCGACATTTTGGTCATTCCTATGGCATGGATGATATCCGCATTGTCTCCTTCTTCTAAAACTGTATTGAGATACGCGGCAATCATTTCTTTGCTGTCTAAATAATCCGCTATATTAAATTTTGAAGCTTCCATATTTCTATTTGTTTAACTTCTTCCAGATCTCTTTCGCTTTTGCAATGTCTTTTTGTTGAGTTGACTTGTCTGCGCCAATGAATACTCGTAGTTAGGATTGAGTCGTCAGTGGCGTGAATTTGATGCACCACGACGAAAAGATAACAGTAACAACAGCCTGAAAAGCAAAACGCAGGAACTGGCGTGAACAAATCCTGGATCGGGGTTGGCTCTTAGCTAATCTATCACGCCATTGCAGTAGCTTAGGTATTCAACCGGTAGGCATTGTCCTGTGCCTTGATGGCAAGTTCGGTGGCCAGAAAGCAGTGATGCTGCGTCATGGCCGTTTGAGTACGGTTGACCACATCGCTGACGAGTTGTCGTCCGTAGGGCAAGGGCACGTTGGTGCAGTCGTAGTACTTGGTTGCCTGCTGGTTCACCAAAAACAGGTGATTGGCTCCTTCCCGTCCGGCAATGTCAATGTACTTCCGGCATTCAATGTAACCCTCTGTGCCCAGAATAAACAGCCTTCCGTCGCCCCAGGTATCCAGCCCTTCGGGCGTAAACCAATCGATGCGGATGTAGCCGGTACCCTGCGGACTGCGCACGTTCATATCTCCAAAGTCAGCATGATTGGGATGGTCTGGATGATTGAAGTTACCAATCTGCGAGGCTGTCACTTCGGCTTCCTTTGATTGGGTATAGTGCAGAAACTGGTCGCTCTGGTGGGAGCCAATATCGCAGAGAATGCCGCCCGCCTTTACAGGGTCAAAAAACCAGTCAGGCCGGGTTTCCGGGCGCATCCGGTGCGGTCCCATCCCGATGGTCTGAATCACTCTTCCAATAGCACCGGATTGCACCAGTGTGCTGGCCTGGGCCGACGCCGGATTTCCCAGCCGCTCACTGTACATGATGGAATAGATACGTTGGGTGGCCTGCTGCACCTGTTTTACCTGCTCCAACTGCTCCATCGTGACAATACCGGGTTTGTCTACCATATAATCCTTACCGTGCTCCATCACCCGGATACCCAACGGTGCCCGTTCCACCGGAATGGCAGCACTGGCGATTAGTTGGATCGTATCATCCTCCAGAATCTCGTCTTCGCTCCTGGCTACCTTAGCATTGGGATATTGCTTGGTGAAATCCCGGAGCAGGTCAGGCTCTTTCGCATATACGGCTACCAGCTGGCCGCCTCCTTCCAGCAGGGTTTCCACCTGTCCGTAGATATGCCCATGATTGAGGCCAATGACCGAGAAACGAATGGATGCTGTGGGACGCGAACGTTTCACCAGCGGGATTTTCACTTCCACCGGGCGAGCGGTAGTAGAGAGTGGGTTGCCAAACAGGCTGCCGGGCAGAGCGAAAGCGGCGGTTGCCAGCGACTGCTTGAGAAATTGACGTCTCTTTTCTTTCATGAGGTTGTAGGTTGCGTACACAATGATACATTTCTTCCCGCTTGGATTCAACTAAACCGAAAAAAAAGCGCAGCGTGGGGTAACCGTTGTTGTAGATTGGGAAAGCTTTTCTTTACAAGCCTATATCATCCCGCTAAGTATTGGCAACTGTTGTATGATAGCGTTCATTTGCTTACTTTGTAGAAATAAAGGACATACAGGCACATTTGCCCGCCTACGCAAGAAGATGAATTTGTATGTTGCTTTATCTAAAAACATCGTGTTCTGATAGCTACTATAATGTAAATAATGATGAAACAGGTGTATAATTTTTTAGTTTGTGTCGCCGTACTCTCTTCTTGCGATGCTGTTACTTATTCAACTTTCGAGATTTCTAATCAGACTGATTTAAATATAAAAGTCATTTCTTACACTTCTGATACTATTGATTCTTACATAGTAAAAAGTCAGGAAACTCATATTCTTGCTAACGATATAAAAGATCGAGGTAGTAACAGCCCAGCGCAGATTTTCTTTGAAGGTGTTGATTCTATCTGTATGGTTCTTCCTCAAAAACAGGTTATCAGGTTTTATCCTGATAGCACCTCACTGTCATCCGGTAAGAATATCTATAACATAAATAAGTATTGGCAAGAAAGCAATAAAAAAAATGACTATGTTTTTACTTTCGTTGTTGCTGAGGAAGACATTATTGACGTACAGGATTAGCTAAAGAAATGCAGTTGAAGCGTTTAGGCTTTTGAATCAAGTTTTTTTCTTGCAATATCCATATGATAACAGCCTTTCTGCCGTTCCAAGCTAAACAGCAGGTTTCGATTGAGCCGTTTTTTTAATAACATTGTCGCGTAATGTCAAAAACACCTCTGTCAAAAACCTCCCAGGATGAACAGGATAATGCCATGCCTCCTTTTTTTAAAAGCTGGCGGAGTATTTATGTGCTGGTCGTTGTTAACCTTGCCACGCTGATCACTTTGTTTTACCTGCTGACCCGCCACTATTCATGAGTGTTATCGACTGGATCGTTCTGCTGGGTACCTTGTTTTTTATTGTAGGCTATGGCATATACAAAACCCGTGGCAGTAAAAATCTGGAAGGATATTTTAAGGGCGACAACACTATGAAATGGTGGACGGTCGGGCTTTCCGTGATGGCTACCCAGGCCAGTGCCATCACCTTTCTGTCTACGCCCGGGCAGGCGTATGAAGATGGTATGCGGTTCATCCAATTCTATTTTGGCCTGCCCCTTGCCATGATCATCCTATCGGTGACGGCCATTCCGATCTATTTTCGTCTCAAGGTGTACACGGCCTACGAATACCTGGAAAGCCGTTTTGACCTGAAAACACGCTCACTGGCTGCCGGCCTGTTTCTGGTGCAGCGCGGACTGGCCGCAGGCATCACCATCTATGCGCCTGCCATTGTGCTGTCTACCATCATGGGCTGGAGCCTGACGGTCACTACGCTGATCATCGGCCTGCTGGTGATCATCTACACGGTGAGTGGGGGCACCAAGGCTGTGAGCCAGACGCAGCAACAGCAAATGGCCGTGATGATGGGCGGCATGATCATCGCCGTATTTGTCATCATCAGCCTGCTGCCAAAAGAGGTGTCGCTCAGGCATACACTGGATTTGGCAGGGCATCTGGGCAAGTTCAACACCGTAGATTTTTCTTTCAATCCTTCCGATAGGTATAATTTCTGGTCGGGCATCACCGGTGGACTGTTTCTGGCACTCTCATATTTTGGCACCGACCAGTCGCAGGTGCAGCGTTATCTTTCCGCACAGTCTATCACCCAGAGTAGGCTGGGGCTGATGATGAATGGCTTGCTCAAAGTGCCCATGCAGTTTGTCATACTGTTTGTAGGTGTGCTGGTGTTTGTTTTCTATCAGTTTCATCAGCCACCGCTTTATTTTATAGAAGGCAATGCCCGACAGATGGCAGAATCAGGCTATGCACAGGAGTGGCAGGCACTAGAGCAGCAGCATACGAAAGTGTTTGCGCAAAAGCGGCAGGAGATAGGGGAGATGGTTACTGCCATTGAGCAGGACGACCAGGAAGGCATCAGCCAGCAGAAAGAAGCTATTGCCCGGCTCGAACAGCAGGGAGCCAGCATTCAGAAACAGTCGCGCGCGCTGATTGGTAAGGCATTGCCCCATGCAGAAACCAAAGATACCGACTACGTATTTCTGACGTTTGTGATCAACTATTTTCCCAAAGGGCTGGTGGGCTTGCTGCTGGCCGTGGTATTTTCTGCGGCCATGTCGTCTACGGCTTCCGAGCTTAACGCGCTGGCCTCAACCACCACCATCGACATATACAAACGCTCTGTGAAGCAGCAGGGCAGCGACCGGCACTATCTGGTAGCTTCCAAGCTTTTTACGCTGATGTGGGGATGTCTGGCGATGGTGTTTGCTACGTTTGCTTCGCTGGCAGAAAACCTTATCGAGTTTGTCAATATTATTGGTTCTGTTTTTTATGGAACCATCCTGGGCATTTTTCTGGTGGCCTTTTATATCAGATACGTGCGGAGCCATGCGGTATTTATGGCTGCTATCTTAGCAGAAGGCATCGTGATCTATCTTTTCTTTACATCTTCTATTGGTTTTCTGTGGTTCAATGTGATCGGCTGTGGGTTAGTCGTTGTGTTTGCACTGCTGATTCAGAAAGTGATGAACAGCCGACAGGCTGGTTGATGAGGGGGTGGAGAACTAATTTCCTCGTTCGGTAACAGTTTTTTATCTGTATAACCCAAATATATTTGGTTTGCCCGATATGGGTTTGCTATATTTGATAGCTGTAACATTATTTGCCTTTGTCTGTTCATAATATATAGTAAAGATACCCATTGCATCATTTTTATCATAAAAACTACTATGATTGAGTCACCCACCAAACCAAAACAAAGTAAAAAGCTTGACCATGCATCCGGAAAAAAAAGAGCCATTATAGAACATATAAGCCCGGCTGTGGAAGGCGGCTTGTTTCCCGCCAAACGGTCGCTGGGAGAAAGCATAGAAGTGCAGGCAGACGTTTTTGGTGACAGCCATGATATCGTAAAGGCCGTACTGCTCTACAAACATCAGAACGATGCTGAGATGACGCAAATGCCCATGACGTATGTGATCAACGACTGCTGGACTGCCACCTTTGTGCCTGAAAAGCAGGGATTTTATGAATATACGGTGCTGGGTTATATAGACCATTTTGTCACCTGGCGCGATGGTCTGAAGAAAAAATATGATGCCAACCAGAACGTAGTGGTGGAACTGATGATTGGTGTAGAGATGATAGAACGTACAGCCAAACAAACAAAAAAAGCTGCCGCCAGCCAGTTGAAAGCATGGGCAAAACGTATCAAAGGTGCGCATGAAACAGACGCAGGCAGTGCCGTAGCATCATCCCTTGATCCGGAGCTAAGACGCCTGATGTACGATAACTACGATAGAGAAAATGCCACAACCTATCCTATCCTTTTCAAGGTAGAAGTAGAGCGAAAAAAAGCCAGCTATAGCACCTGGTATGAGCTTTTCCCGCGTTCCACCTCATCCGAACCAGGCAAACACGGTACTTTCCAGGACACGATCAAACTGTTGCCGCAGATTGCAGCTATGGGCTTTGATGTGCTGTATCTGCCACCCATTCACCCGATCGGTCGCAAGTTTCGCAAAGGACTCAACAACTCGCTGGAAGCCAATCCGGGAGACCCCGGTTCTCCCTGGGCTATTGGTAGCGAAGAAGGCGGGCACAAAGCTATTCACCCGCAACTGGGCACAGTGAAAGACTTTCAGGATCTGATCTGGGTCGCCGGCGAACATAACATAGAGATTGCCCTGGACATTGCCTTTCAGTGCTCTCCTGATCATCCCTATGTCAAAGAACATCCGCAGTGGTTCAAATGGCGGCCTGATGGCTCGGTGCAATATGCCGAGAACCCGCCAAAAAAGTACCAGGATATTCTGCCGATCAACTTCGAGACCGAAGACTGGGAAAATCTTTGGAAAGAATTGAAAAGCGTGATCCAGTTTTGGGTAGACAAAGGCATCCGCATTTTCAGGATAGACAATCCGCATACCAAAGCTTTTGGGTTCTGGCAGTGGGCCATCAAGGAGATCCGTACCAAAGAACCGGATGTGATCTTTCTGGCAGAAGCTTTTGCACGTCCCAGGATCATGGAGATGCTGGCTAAAATAGGTTTCAACCAATCGTATACCTACTTCACCTGGAGAAACAACCCCTGGGAAATGCGCGAATATATGCTGGAGCTGACTAAATCTCCGATGCGCGAATATTTTCGTCCCAATTTCTGGCCCAACACACCGGATATTCTTCCTCCTGCGTTAGTATATGGCGGTGAACCAGCGGCGATCATGCGTATTATTCTGGCTGCCACACTTTCTTCCAACTACGGCATGTATGGCCCGGTTTACGAATATGGTGTCAACACACCGGTGCCCAACAAAGAAGAATACCTGGATTCGGAAAAATACGAGATCAAGCACTGGGACTGGAAAAGAGAAACCCGCGTCAAAGAGATCATTACCCGTGTCAACCAGATTAGAAAGACCAACCCTGCGTTTCACGATACGTACAATATAGAGTTTGCACACGTAGAAAATGAGAATATCCTGGTATATGGCAAAAGAGACGAAGCCACCGGTAATACGATGGTCGTGGCTGTCAACATGGATCCTTACAATGTGCAGACTGCCTGGATACGCCTGCCACTGGATAAGCTGGGCATCGACCCCTACAGTTCCTATGTGATGCATGATATGCTGAGTGGCAGCAAATTCAACTGGCACGGCGAATGGAATTATATCGAACTCAACCCTTACATCATTCCAGCCCATATATTCAGGGTAGAATAAATGACGTAAAGATGCATTGTAACTTGTGGAGACGCGTTGAAACGCGTCTCTATATTATAAAAACAAATTTTAATACCATAACACTTCTTACGCTAAACTATGGCTGATGACTCAATAAAGCTGGATGACAATTTACACTGGTACAAAGATGCTATCATCTACGAACTACATATCAAAGCCTTTAAAGACGGCAATGGAGATGGTATCGGTGATTTTAAGGGCCTCCTCGAAAAACTCGACTACCTACAGGATATTGGCGTAACTGCCATCTGGTTGCTTCCTTTTTATCCTTCTCCCCTGCGCGACGACGGCTATGATATTGCTGATTACTACACGATCAACCCGAGCTATGGTAAGCTCAAAGACCTTCAGAAGTTTCTCAAACAGGCACACAAACGTGGCCTGAAAGTGATTACCGAGCTGGTACTCAACCACACCTCCGACCAGCATCCCTGGTTTCAGCGGGCACGTAGGGCCGCGCCGGGTTCTGTAGAACGCGATTTCTATGTGTGGAATGACGACATCAACAAATACAAAGATGTGCGGATCATCTTCCAGGATTTTGAGACATCCAACTGGACATGGGATCCGGTAGCCAAAGCCTATTTCTGGCACAGGTTCTATGCTCATCAGCCCGATCTCAACTTTGACAATCCCGCGGTGCAGGAAGAAGTGTTCAAAGTGCTCGATTACTGGATAGATATGGGCGTGGATGGCTTCCGTCTGGATGCAGTTCCCTACTTGTTTGAGCGCGATGGAACCAACTGCGAAAACCTGCCCGAAACACATGCATTTCTGAAAAAACTCAGAAAGCAGGTAGAAAATAAGAAACCTGATATATTGCTGCTGGCCGAAGCCAACATGTGGCCGGAAGATTCTGCCGCTTACTTTGGAGATGGAGACGAGTGCCATATGAATTATCACTTTCCTATCATGCCCCGCATGTTTATGTCGGTGAGGATGGAAGACCGTTACCCGATCACCGATATCCTTGATCAGACGCCGGCGATACCTGAAACCTGCCAGTGGGCCATGTTCCTGCGCAACCACGATGAGCTAACCCTGGAAATGGTGACCGATGAAGAGCGCGACTACATGTACAAGGTGTACGCCAAAGACCCATTGGCCAAGATCAACCTGGGAATCCGCCACCGCCTGGCTCCGCTGCTCGATAACGACCGCCGGAAGATTGAACTGATGAATCACCTGCTGTTTTCGCTGCCAGGCACACCGGTACTTTACTACGGTGACGAAATAGGGATGGGTGATAACTATTACCTGGGCGACCGCGATGGTGTGAGAACGCCCATGCAGTGGAGTCCCGACCGTAATGCAGGCTTTTCTGAGGCCAATCCGCAGAAGCTGTACCTGCCCGTGATCCTTGATCCGGAATACAGCTATGAGGCTGTCAACGTAGAAACGCAGTCGCAAAATGCCAACTCACTGCTGTGGTGGATGAAGCACCATATCAACATGCGCAAAAATCATAAGGCTTTCAGCCGGGGCGATATTGAGTTTTTGGGTGTAGAAAACTCCAAGATCATCGCCTTCACCCGTACGTATGAAGATGAAACGATACTGGTGATGGCCAACCTATCCAGATTTTCGCAGGCTGCGGAAATTGATCTTTCTTCTTATGCGGATGCTGTACCGGTAGAATTGTTTAGCAAAAACCGCTTTCCGATCATCACAGGCCAGCGCTATCTGTTTACCCTGAGCCCTTACAACTACCAGTGGTTTCTGCTGGAAAAACCCAAAGTAGTAGAAGAAGAAATCAAGACGGGCAAAAAGCCTCTGGTATTGTCGCTCAGCAGTTGGGATGATGTCGGCAGTTCAAAGCAACGTGCTCCTCTGGAGAAAGCCCTGCCGGCTTACCTGAACCGCTCCCGATGGTTTGGTGGCAAAGCCAGGGTAATTCAGAGCATCACAGTGAAAGAACATGTGCATTTGCCCATCAAAGGTACCAACGCCTCGCTGCTGATCCTGGAGGTAAGCTACAACGAAGGGCTGAATGAATATTACCAGTTGCCAATCTCGTTTATCCCTGATGACTTTGCCTCTACACTGGCCGGACAGTACCCGCAGAGCATCATCATGTCTGCCACGCTGGGCGATCAGGAAGGTAAGATATTTGATGCCATGTTCTCTGATAAGGTAAGAGAATATATGTTCACCGCGATGGCCAAAAAGAAAAGGCTGAAAGTGAACGGTACCGATCTGGTGGGCTTCTCAGAGCGTGAGGTAAACAAAACGCTTAAAGAAAAAGGAGAGATAAGCTCACATGTGCTCAGTGCCGAGCAAAGTAACACTTCTGTGATCTACGAGAAAGATTATTTCTATAAGATCTACCGAAAGCTAGACCAGGTAGACAACCCCGACCTGGAGATCACGCGCTTCCTGTCGGAGGTAGCCAAATTTCCGAATGTGCCTCAGTACATGGGACATATGCAGTTGGAAGAAGCCACAAAGTCTCCCTACATCCTGGGGATGATGCAGCAACTGGTGCCCAACCAGGGCGATGCCTGGACTTACATGCTGGATGCTATTTCCAGGTATTATGAAAGAATTCTGCTGCTTCCTGAAAATGAACTTTCATTGCCAACGCTGAAAGGCGACCTGAGCAACCCGGTAGGTTTTGATAAGATGCCCGACCAGTTGAAAGACTTCATCAGCGGTGCACCCGCCGAACGTGCCAGCCTGCTGGGCATCCGGACTGCCGAAATGCACATAGCCCTGGCCTCTCAGCCGGAGCACCCTGGCTTTGAGCCGGAAGACTTCTCCCTGCACTATCAGCGGTCGCTGTACTCGTCGCTGCAAACGCTGGTGAGAACCACCTATCAGAGTCTGGATAAGAATTTTGCTAAACTGCCCGAAGCCTTTGTGGAAGATGCTGAATACATCAAAAGCATTCGTAAAGATGTGCTGGCAGTGATGAAAAATATTTATGCCCATAAGATTGATGCCATGAAGATACGAACGCATGGCGATTACCATCTGGGACAGGTGCTGTTTACCGGAAAAGACTTCATCATCCTGGATTTTGAAGGGGAACCTGCCCGCACATTTAGCGAAAGAAGGCTTAAACGTTCACCACTGCGTGATGTAGCAGGTATGATTCGCTCTTTCCACTATGCAGCCTACAGCGGCTTGTTCAAAACGGATGCCTTCACGCATGGCGGTAAGTATCTGGAAGAATGGGCAGAACAGTGGTATCACTATATGAGTGGTTTCTATCTGAGGGCTTACCTGAACACCACCAAAGGCAAGAGCTTCATACCTTCGGAAGAAAACGACTTTGAAGTGCTGATACAGACTTTTTTACTTGAGAAAGCGGTATATGAGCTTAACTACGAACTAAACAATAGGCCCGATTGGGCCATTATACCTATGAAAGGTATAAAATATGTCATGAAGAATTATTTTGAAGATGAACACTGAAGAATCAAATATTCAATATCAAACTGCACATACTGACACTATGCCACATAACGAATCAGATCAACCCACTTTGCTTTCCGACTTTGATATTCATTTGTTCAGGGAGGGCAGGCATTACAAATTACACGAAAAGCTGGGGTCTCACCTGATGGAATTCAATGGGCAGTCCGGTACTTATTTCGCCCTTTGGGCACCCAACGCCGATTATGTATCTGTCGTTAGCGATGCCAACGGGTGGGATAAGGGCCAGGATCCTCTGACCGTCAGAGGCGATGGCTCTGGCATATGGGAGGGCTTCATTGCTGATGTGGGTCAGGGTACGCGGTATAAATACTATATTCATTCCAAATTCAATAACTATAGCGTAGAAAAGGGTGATCCCTTTGCCAGGCATTGGGAAGTGCCGCCTCTGACAGCCTCTATCGTGTGGGGTACTGATTATGAGTGGAGCGACCAGGAGTGGCTAAGCAGGAGAAACGACAGGCACGACGAGCCGCAACCCTATGCAGTATATGAAGTGCACCTGGGTTCTTGGAAGCGGGGCGATGACAACCAGTTTCTGACCTACCGCCAAATGGCCACCGACCTGCCGCAATACCTGAAGTGGATGGACTATACCCACGTAGAATTTCTGCCGCTCACCGAGCACCCATTCTATGGTTCGTGGGGATACCAGGTGACCGGCTATTTCGCTCCCACCAGCCGCTTCGGTACACCTCAAGACTTTATGTTTCTGGTAGAAGCCTTGCACAAAGAGGGCATTGGCGTGATCATGGACTGGGTGCCATCCCACTTTCCGTCAGACCAACATGGGTTGTCGTATTTTGATGGTACGCACCTGTTTGAGCATGCCGATCCGCGCCAGGGCTATCACCCCGATTGGAACAGCTACATCTTTAATTTGGGCCGCAACGAAGTACGCTCTTTCCTGATCAGCAATGCACTGTACTGGCTCGAACTGTACCATATAGATGGCCTGCGGGTGGATGCTGTAGCCTCTATGCTGTATCTGGACTATTCCCGTAAAGAAGGGGAGTGGATTCCTAATGAGTATGGCGGACGTGAAAACATTGAGTCTATTAATTTCCTGAGAGAGTTTAACGATGCGGTGCACGAAAACTTTCCGGATGTGAAAACGGTGGCAGAAGAATCTACTGCCTGGCCGATGGTGACGCGCCCGACACAGATTGGTGGCCTCGGCTTTGATATGAAATGGATGATGGGCTGGATGCACGATACGCTTCAGTACATGTCGGAAGACTCTGTACACAGACGCTATCATCAGGGTACTATTACTTTTAGTATCATGTATGCTTTTACGGAAAGCTTCATGCTGCCCCTGTCGCACGATGAGGTAGTGCATGGCAAAGGCCCACTGATAGATAAAATGCCTGGTGACGAATGGCAGAAACTTGCCAATATGAGAGTGATGTATGCCTACATGTATGCCCACCCTGGTGCCAAGCTCCTCTTTATGGGCGGTGAATTTGCGCAGACCCAGGAGTGGCGACACGACAGTAGTCTGGACTGGCACCTGACGCAGTATACTCCGCATGGTTCTCTGCAATGGATGGTTAAGCAGCTTAACGAGTTATACCAGTCGGAGCCGGCATTGTATGAAAAATCCTTTGAGCAGGATGGCTTTGAGTGGATAGACCTTAGCGATTACCAGAATAGTGTTATCAGCTTTGTCAGGAAAGGACATCAGAACCAAAACGACATCTATGTGGTGATCAACTTTACCCCTGTTGTGCGCCCCAACTACCGGGTAGGCGTACCCAGAAAAGGCTACCTCAAGGAGATATTCAATACCGATGAAGCACAGTACTGGGGCAGTGATGTCAAAAATACCGAGCACCTGGAAGCCATGCCGCTACCCATGCATGGCCGTGAGCGGTCTATCAACCTGACGTTGCCTCCACTGGGTGCCGTATTTCTAAAATACGAGAACGAATAACATATATGGCAAAAGCAGTAGTTCTTATAGAAAACGCTGCGTAACGTTTTTAAACTAATTTTTTACACTTACACACAACTTTATCATGGCAGAAGAAATCAAAGAAGACGAACAGAATAAGCAGCCTAACAATGCTGGTCTGCAACATAAGCTTTCAGACAAGCAGGCGATATCTGATACAGATAAAGCAGGCATGAGCAAAGCTGAAAAAGACCTGCAAGGTCCCGACCGCGATGATGCATCAGAAAGAGATGCCACACCATCCGATGAATAAGGTGGTTTAGGAAACATAGCCGTACCACTGGCTCGTCCCTTCACTTAACAGTATATATACAAATGCACCGCTTCTGCGGGCCTTGTGACCCGCAGATAAATTGGGAATACCTCTGCTGCATAATCAATTTGTGGCGGGTCACAAGCCCTACCACAGTGGTCATGACGTAGCGTAGCGCAGTAGGTGCATCTCTGGATTTCTGTCTGGCTTCAATCTCTGGCTTCAGTTTGCGACTTCTGGCTTCAGTTTGTAACTGAAGCCCTCGGCAACCTAGTCTCTGGCTTCAGTTTGCAACTGAAGCCAACAAGCTGTCTTATCGACATACCACTGATTTGTTTAAGCCATTTCCACCAGGAATGGTGCAGAAAAACAGTTTTTCCAGGCAGTGTAAGCATAAATTGGCTCTGTAAAGTAGTTTTTCTAGGCCAAGTAAGGGTGAAGTGGTATCAAAAAGTGATTTTTCCAGACCATTTCTACTAGGAATGGTGTAAAAAAATGGTTTTTGTAGACCATTTCCGGTGGTATCTGTAATGAATATGTAAGTTTCCAGACCATCCTTGGTGGTATCTGTAATGAATGTGTAACTTTTTCAAACAACTTGACATTGTATTATGAACAGAAGACAATTTATGGCTAGTAGCACCGCCGCTGTTGCGGGCATGGGCCTCTTTAAATCCAGCAATGCCTCCAGTTTAATGGCACTCAGCAAATCTGCATTGCTGAACAACCTCGGAATACAATTGTATACACTGCGGGATGCGATAGTAAAGGACCCGATGGGTACGCTAAAAGCGGTGAAAGATGATGGGTACAAACAGGTAGAGCTGGCAGACATCAACCACATGGCGCAGCTACAGCCTGCGCTGAAAGACCTAAAGCTGGCCGTAAATAGCAGCCACTTTCCCAACGCCTACCTCACTGGCGACTGGGCAGTGTACGAATCAATGGGGGCCAAGGTGCCCGAAAAGAAAGACTTTCCGCACGTTATTGAGCTTGCTACCAAATATAACCTCAAGTACGTGGTATATCCCTATATCTTTCCGCAGGAACGGGGTGGGCTGGATGTCTACAAAAAGCTGGTGGAAAACTTGAACAAGGCAGGTGAACAATGTAAGAAAGCCGGTATATCGCTGTGCTACCACCACCATGCCTTTGAATTTCAGCCAATGGATGGCACCTCTCCGATACAGATTTTGATGCAGCAGTCAGACCCTGATCTGCTGGGTTTTGAGACGGATGTCTTCTGGTTGAGTGTGGCAGGTGTAGACCCGGCAGCTTTTATCAAACAACATGCAGGTAGAATCAAGATGGTTCACCTGAAGGACAAGAAAAAAGGAACCTCCAAAGTATATAACGAGTCTATTCCGGAAGATAGCTTCCAGCCGGTAGGCTCCGGCAGCATTGATTTTGCTGCAATCCTCGAGGCAGCCGATGAGGCCAAAGTAACCTACGCTTTTGTAGAACAGGACCAGTCTTCAAACCCAATGGCTGATATCAAGAAAAGTATTCAGTACTTAGATAATATGGCATAAAAGCTGATTATCTGTATTTTTATACCAATCATTTAACCCGTTGGGAGTTAATTCCCACAGAAACAGCTATGAAAACCGAGAAAGAAAAGATGCTGGACGGGGAGCTGTATGATCCACTGGACAAACAGCTTTCTGATGAGAGATTGCGTACCCGATTGCTCATCAAAGCACTGAATGACACCAGGGAAGATCAGACGCAGGAAAGGGCACGTATCCTACAAGAACTGATTCCCAATGCCGGAGCAGGCTTGTGGCTACAGCCTCCCTTTTACTGTGACTATGGGAGTAATATGATCATAGGCGAAAAGGTGTTCTTTAATTTCAATTGCATCGTGTTGGATGTTACCTATGTCAGAATCGGCAGCCGCACCTTATTTGGCCCCAACGTGCAGATTTATACGGCTACTCATCCGGTAGATTACAAAGAAAGAGCCGCGGGCGTTGAGTTCGCTAAGCCTATTATTATTGGGGAAGATGTATGGGTAGGAGGTAGTGCGATCATTTGTCCGGGTGTCACCATTGGCGATCGTACCATCATTGGAGCAGGTAGTGTAGTCACCAGAGATATTCCCTCTGATGTATTTGCTGCCGGAAATCCCTGCAAGGTAGTACGTGAACTACTGCCGAAACAATAATAAGCGGCCTTGTGGAAGATATCAACCCCACAAGGCCGCCCTGATTATTTCAATCTTTTAACTTAAAAATCTCCGCCGCCTTCATCTCCGCCGCCACCGCTATTGCCATCACGCTGCTCACGCTGACTGCGGTTGTTGGTATTCTGGTTGAGCCGGTAGGAGAATGTAAGGACAACCTGTGGGCCTTTTCTCCACTGAAATGAGCCTTCTTGCCTAAAATCTTTTCCCTCTGTCACAAAGCGGTATTTGCGTGTGTTAAACAAGTCCTGCGCATTTAGCGTCACTGTACCCTTTTTACGCATAATTGTTTTGCTAAGACCCAAATCAAAGGCATACATCGCCTTTCGACTGCCTTGTGGTCTCTTTTCGGGAGCCATATAAAATGCATTCAACTGCACATCAAAAACATTGGGAATTTTCCACTTTGAGTTCACACGGCTCATCATCGTATAAGTATCGCTGTTCAAGACCAGCCCTTCCGCTTCACCCCTGGTAATGGCACGGTAGAAGTTGAAGTTGCCATTTACATTCCACCAGTCGGCTAAATCCAGATTGGTGTTTATCTCAATGCCAAAGGAATTTTGTATACCAATATTTTCCGGACGTGTATAAATCACGCCATCAGTTTGCCTGCTCACCCGTTGTTCAACTCCGGTGGTGTGCCGGTAGTAGCCTCCGGTGTATATATTGCCAATCTTAAAATTATGCAGATAACCCACTTCATAGCTATCTGTATATTCGGGGTCCAGGTCAGGGTTGCCTACCCGTAGATTCAGCGTATCACTGAAAGAAGAAAAAGGGTTCAATGACCGCGAATTGGGCCGGTTGATCCTCCTGCTATAGCTACCCTGTATGGATTTCCCTTTTTGCAAGTTGTAGGTAAGTGCCGCACTAGGGAAAAGTTTGATGTAATTTTTATCGTAGTTTTCTGCCGTGCCCAGCAACGCTATGCCTATATCCGTAGCTTCGGCACGGGCACCTGCCTGGTAAGACCAGTTTCCGGTCTTGTTGTTGAACATGGCATAGAAAGCGTATACATTTTCATCATAGCGTAAGTTATTGCTAAAATTCTCCAGAGGCATCCATGTGCCATTCTCCGCTTGTTCTTCTACCAGATAATCATTACCGAGTTTTTTCAGCGTATTTCGGGTACCCAGTTCAATGTTGCCCTTTTTCAGTACAGGATGCACATAATCAGCCTGTAGCAACCATTGCGATTCATTCTCTCCGTTTGAAGATCGTTGCGTAGCGGTACGTTGCTGCTCCTCAAGGTCGGCATAGTTGGCCAGTTCAGATTTTTCCAGATCGTCGCTTTTCCGGTATTGTACAGTAGCGGTGAGTTCTCTTCCTTTCTTTGCAAAAGTCTTGCGGTAGCCAAGCTCATATTCCTGGTTTTCTTCATCTTCACGCTCATGGTCGGTGCGCAAGGTGCGGTTGAGAAGCACTTCCGACAGGTTGTAGTTGTTATAAGCAATGTTAGTAAGATTGTTCTCCTTAGAGGTGTTGTAAAGCAAAGAAGCAGTAAGGGTACTTTTTTCACCGATATTATATTCAGTGCCAAAACGAATGTTGTTGGACAAACCGCCCCGTATACGTTTTTGGTCTTGCAAAATAATCATATCGTTCCGGTAGATATTGGAAGTTGAGATGCCGGGAGCATTACGATAGAAGATGCCATAGTTCAGGAAAAAGTTGACACGTTCCTTTCCGTAGTTGAGATTGACGGCACCGCCATAGTTGGTAGGATGCCCGGCATTGACAGTAAACGATCCGTTCAGACCCGTATCTCTTTTCTTTTTGAGGATAATATTGATGATACCACCCGAACCCTGCGCATCGTAGCGCGAAGAAGGGTTGGTGATCACCTCAATGCGTTCGATCATATCTCCCGAAAGGTTGCGCAGCCCCTGCGTATCGCCAATACCAACGAGCCCGGAAGGCTTGCCATTGATCAGGATACGCACATTGCCGCTGCCCCGCAGGTTTACGTTGCCTTCGGTATCTACACTCACAGATGGTAGATTATCCAGCACTTCCGAGGCATTACGGCCTGCATTCACCGTATTTTCGCTTACATTAAAAACCCGCCGGTCCAGTTCCAGCACCGCCTGTTCCCGTCGGCCTGTCACGGTGACAGCTTCCAGCGTAGCGGTAGCCTCCGAAAGAGAAAGCTTGCCAAGATTGACAGCAGCATCACCCACTTTGATGGCATTTAACACCTTGGTATCGTAGGAAACATACTGCACCTTGATAAGGTAACTACCGGGAGCAATTAGTATATCAAACCCTCCCTGATTGTCAGTGTAGCCTCCGCTCACAACGGCAGAGTCGCCAGGTTGGAGCAGACTTACGGTGGCATATTCCAGTGGGTTGCCGGTTTTAGTATCTACCACCTCGCCTGTTACGTGGGTTTGCGCAAGGGATATCAGGGATGTACTTGTAAATAAAAGAATACAAATAAAGAGTTTCATGCAAGAAGGGGATAAAGATATGATGAGCAAGCCAATTATAGCAAACAGCAAGCTAGTTATACTTTACATACCCATTGAATCCATAGTTTGTTAACAATCATAGACGAAGCAGCACAATTGATCGTTGAACCGGCAATAATTTTCGTTATGATCAATACTATGTATCTGATTCCAGTATGATTCTGGCCTTTTCTATTTCCTCTGCCTGCTGTTTGCTCACCTTCGGATAATGCAGATCGAGCGAATTTAGCTTCCCTACGATCAGGTCGCCTACCAGGGTACGCATAAACCATTTATGGTCGGCAGGAATTACATACCAGGGTGCATACTCAGTAGAGGTACGGTTGAGCATTTTCTCAAAAGCTGTCTGATATTCCTCCCAGTAGGCACGCTCACTGAGATCATTAAGGGTGAACTTCCAGTTTTTATCGGGCCGGTGTATTCTTTTCAAAAACCGGTGCTTCTGTTCTTCTTTGGAAACATGCAGAAAAAACTTCATGATCACCGTACCATTATGACACAGGTGCTCCTCCATCTGGTTGATCGATTGGTACCGCTGCTGCCAGAAGTCTTCGGTAATGTCACCAGGTTGCTGGATACCTGGGATACGTTGCTTAACAATGTACTCCGGGTGTACCCGTGTGGTGAGCACTTCTTCGTAATACGACCGGTTGAAAATGCCAATTCTACCTCTTTCGGGCAACGACCGGTAGGTGCGCCACAGATAGTCGTGCTCAAGCTCGTTCTGGCTTGGCTGTTTAAAGCTAAATACCTGGCATCCCTGCGGATTCACGCCCGACATCACATGGCGGATGGTACTGTCTTTGCCGCCTGCATCCATTGCCTGAAAGATAAGCAGCAGCGAATAGTGATCAAAAGCATACATTTTGTCCTGTAGCTCCTTCATCTTTTTCAGATTATCTTTCCTCATCGCTTTGGTTTCCTTCTTATGCTGAAACTCTCCGGTATAGTCGGTAGAGTAGTGCGTTAAGTCAATAGTAGCGTGTGCAGGGACAATGATTTTCTTTTCGTCGTACATGAGTTATTTTTTAAAATGAAGTGTCGCAAATATTTAGAGATTCGTGGTTGATAGTATGCAAAAGATATCTGTATGAGCCTATCGGTTGTAGGTGTAACAATTTCTATGAGGTGAAGTTTTTGGAAAGATATTCAGGAATGACGAATAAATAACATATTCAACTTAACTCCGGGGTTTGTGCGGGACACCCCCTGCCGGACGGTCGGCCCGTGTCACCGAGGCCCGGTCTTCACAAACCTTCAGACGGCCTGTGAGGACCGCGCCACGGCGGCACAAGGCCGTGGTTACGTTTATATTGTGGGTTATTGTATCAACGTTGCTTAGTAGAGAAACGATAAGAGGCAAGCTATCCGGTTACTTTCAGTTGAAAAGAATTCAATATAAAATAAACTATGTAACTAGAATTATGTTAATCTGTTTTTGTTGAATATAATCTTACAAATAACATATGTGACAAATTAGCGTCATCGTATTGAATAAGGCTCTGCTATTGGCGAGATTTGTACATTATCCTAATTAAAGGCCTTATGAAATACCCGATAGCCCTTGCGTTCTTTTTATGCTTTTCAATTTCCTATGGACAAAGCCTCAATACCCATTGGGAACAGGCACTCAGTGGTGACTTAGAGCAGTTTAATGCTTGCGATCACAGCGTGGTCAACGACATCAATACCTGTAATATGTTCATCGGCAAATCATTAAATACAGTCTATAAGATCAATGACTTCTATTCGAAATCGCAGGGCAGATATATGCTGGTCGGTGAGATAGAAAGTGTGTTGGAAGATAGTAAAAGGTGGACAATGCTGGGCTATGGCTACGAACAGCAAGTTTTAAGCAAGGCACAGGCACTGGCTAACCATAGAAAAGCCGTGATCGCCATTTACATCAATGAAAATGACCTGGGCCATCTGGCACTGGTGCTTCCCGGTGAGTTGCAACCTTCGGGTTCCTGGGGCTTTCAGGTGCCAAATTCCAGTGCTTTTTTCATGAATGATCCGGGTAAGTCTTATATCAATAAGGGCCTTTCCTACTCTTTTCCCAGAAGTGTAATTAAGCATGTCCGGCTTTATGCCCGCAACTATTAAATGCTGATCAACGCACTATATTCCAGCCAGCAAGTGTTTTAAACCTGATAGAAAAATACCACCTTGTCATCAACATCATGAATGATGGGTAAACGGTACATCTAAACAGGTAAAAACATGCTGTATGAGAATATTGGTAATTGAAGATGAAGCAGGGATCGTGGCATTTCTCAGGCAGGGGCTGGCAGAGGAAGGATTTCGCGTAGAAGTAGCCACCGATGGCACAACAGGTATGCAGCGTGCCTTACATCAGCCATACGACCTACTATTGATAGACTGGATGTTGCCAGGCATGAGTGGCATAGATATTTGCCAGACTTACCGCAAAGAAAAGAGGCTAACCCCTATTATTTTTTTAACAGCAAAAGATACGGTTCAGGATACCATCCAAGGATTAAAAGCGGGAGCCAACGATTACATCAAAAAACCGTTCAGCTTTGAAGAACTACTTGCCAGAATATGGGTGCAGTTGCGTCCGGAAAGGATCGTTTCTGCTGAACTTATCCTCGGCCCTGTCACACTCAATACACAGACTTACCAGGTATTTAAGCATAGCCGTGAGATAGAGTTGACCCGGAAAGAGTTTAACCTGCTGAAGTTTTTGATGGCACACAAAAATAAAGTATGTGAACGCAGTGAGATCATCGAGCAGGTGTGGGATATTCATTTTGAGTACAACACCGGTGTGATCGATGTATATATCAATGCACTTCGGAAAAAGCTATGCTTTACCAAGGATGAAGAGTACATACAAACAGTACGGGGTGTCGGGTATATCGCCAGAGAACTATGAAATTATCGTATCAAGATAGGATTGCCTTTTATTTTCTGATCACCACAGCGGCAATTGTCGCGGTATTGCTGGTGCTGATCTATTCTATGGTCAAAACTACGGTGTATACTAACCTGGATAACGACCTTGACTTTGAAGCACAAAAGCATATGCAGGAGCTGGTCGTTGAGGATGGTTACGTTCAGTTTGCCAATAAAAACGAATGGCTTGAGAGAGAACATAAAAGCGTAGAAGTAAACCCTGTATTTATACAAATTACTGACAAAAACGGGAAATTCTATGATAAATCGCCCAACCTAAAGCTGCAACACCTGTTCTATAGGCCAGAACAACTTGATTTTACCTACTATAATACCGAATTGAATGGAAAAAGCATCCGCCAGGTACAGGTTCCTGTGTACGATCATGGCAAACTGACGGGCTATCTCCTGTTGGCACTGGTGCTTGAAAACGCACAGATGGTGCTGCAAAAGCTAAAACAAGTAATGCTGATCGCTTTCCCAGTGGTCATGATCATTTTGTTTTTCATGACACGATACATGGCAGGGCAAAGCATATTACCTGTCAAACATATTACTGATACTGCCAGAAAGATTACCCACGAAAACCTAAACGAGCGGATCAGCCTCCCGGTCAACCAGGATGAACTGCATACGCTGTCGGTCACCATCAACCATATGCTGAACCGTATGGAAAACATGATCCATCGTGAGAAGCAATTTACCGCCGATGCTTCCCACCAGTTGCGCACGCCCCTGGCCGTGATGAAGGGAACACTGGAGGTGCTGATCCGCAAACCCAGACTACAACAGGAATACGAAGAAAAAGTAGCTTTTTGTGTGCAGGAAATAGACCGCATGAGCCATATGGTTGAGCAACTGCTGCTGCTGGCCAGGTTTGATAGCGATAAAACCTCATTGCGTTTTGCCTCTCTGGATATGCCGGAAGCAATAGAAAAAGTCTTGCGCAGAATGCAGCTAAAAATACAAGCCAGCATGATCAGCATCGACTTATTGGTAGATGACACGGCGTATGTATATGCCGATCCTGACTTGCTGGATGTTATTCTGGAGAATATCCTGTCTAATGCCATTAAGTATTCTCCCGAATTTGGCAGCATTGAAATCAGCATACGGCAACTACAGGGCCAGACAGTGTGCACTTTTTCTGATCATGGACAGGGCATCAGCCAGGAAGCATTGCCACTCATTTTTGACCGCTTCTACAGGGCAGACACCCTGTATCGCACCAAAGTGGAAGGCAGCGGGTTGGGGCTGGCTATTGTCAACCGTATGTGCGATTTGATGAACATTCAACTGGACGTACGTAGCGTGCCCCAACAAGGTACACAGGTAACCATGACATTTGCAAGCGAGATTACTTCCTGACTCACACGCCATTTATTACCTGATTTTAAGGAAATCTTAAGAATTGTTTTGCTTCGCTCCCCCAATTGATACGTTATCTTTGCCCAGACTATTTCTGTAAGCGATGAATATATGCTAGAGAAAATCATTGGGTTCAGCATCAGCAACAAAATTATCATCATGCTATTTACGCTGGGCGTGGTAGCATTTGGGGTATATTCGTTGAGCGTCATTTCCATAGGGGCTGTGCCTGACATTACCAACAACCAGGTGCAGGTGATCACTACTTCCAGCGACTTGTCTACCCAGGACGTAGAGCAGTTTATTACCTATCCGGTTGAACTGGAAATGGCCAACCTGCCGGGTGTCAAAGAGATACGCTCTGTCTCCAAGTTTGGCCTTTCCGTAGTGACCATTGTTTTTGAAGATGATATGGGCAATTACTTGCCCCGTCAGTTGATTGCAGAAAAGATCAAGTCGGCCACGGAGAATATTCCGGCAGGCTTTGGTACGCCCGAAATGGGCCCTATCACCACTGGCCTGGGAGAGATTTATCAGTATATTCTGGACACCAAACCAGGATATGACACGGTCTATAGTCCAATGGATTTGCGTACCATTCAGGATTGGATCGTCAGGCGGCAGCTTTCTGGCATCCCGGGCGTGGTGGAAATCAATTCTTGGGGTGGCTACCTCAAGCAATACGAAGTGGCCGTCAACCCCGAGCGGCTGCGCGCTATGCAGGTGAGCCTGGTTGAGGTATTTGACGCTTTGCAGAAAAATAACAGCGTGGCAGGCGGTGCTTACATAGAAAAGACCAACCAGACATATTTTGTGCGTGGAGAAGGACTGGTAAAGTCGCTGCAAGACATCCGCAATATTGTGGTGAAGAACCGGGAGGGAACGCCGGTCTATGTCAGCGACGTGGCCAAAGTGCAGTACGGCCATGCTACCCGGTTTGGTGCGATCACAGGTAATGGACAGGGAGAAAAGGTGCTCGGCCAGGTGATGATGCTCAAAGGAGCCAATTCTGATCAGGTGATAGAAGACGTGAAAGCCCGCGTAGCCGAGATACAGCAATTACTGCCTGAAGGCGTGTACATCAATGATTTTCTGGACAGAAGCGACCTGATTGCCCGCACTACTCACACCATTGCCGAAAACCTAATACTGGGTTGTCTGATCGTGATTTTTGTGGTGGTCTTGCTGCTGGGAAATATCCGTTCCGGTCTGGTGGTAGCCTCCGTTATTCCGCTCTGCCTGCTTTTTGCCATTTCATTGATGAATATCTTTGGCGTAGATGCCAACCTGATGAGCCTGGGAGCCATAGATTTTGGGATCATCATCGACGGAGCCGTGATCATCGTAGAATTCATTGCCTTTCAACTCACCAAACAAGGCGAAGAGATCAGTCATTTGTCTAAAGAAGAAAAAAGCAGCAAAATTGACAGCATCACGGATGCAGGTGCCACCAAAATGATGAATTCCGCCATCTTTGGGCAACTCATCATCCTGATTGTGTTCATCCCTATCCTATCGCTCAGCGGGGTGGAAGGCAAGATGTTCAGGCCGATGGCGATCACGTTCAGCTTTGCCCTGGTAGGTGCTATGATCTTCTGCTTTACGTATGTGCCGGTGGCCTCATCGCTGTTTCTGAAACCTGTCAAGAGCAGTAAAAAAAACTTTTCGCAGAAGTTCATGGACTGGCTACACAGGCACTATACGCCGATCATCAGCTGGGCACTGGATCATGCCAAGGTCGTGCTGGGCAGCGCAGTGTTGCTGCTGGCACTTACTGTCTTTGTTTTTACCCGCATGGGTGGGGAGTTTATCCCTACACTGGATGAAGGTAGCTTTGTCATTCAGCCGGTGCTCAGAACCGGTACATCGCTCAGCAAGACCATCGCTACCACAACCCGAATGGAAAAGATACTGATAGACAGCTTTCCCGAAGTACAACAGGTTGTTAGCCGCATTGGTGCTGCCGAAGTGCCCACCGACCCGATGTCTATGGAAGAAAGCGATGTCATCATCACCCTCAAGCCTAAAAGCGAATGGACATCGGCTGATACAAAAGATGAGCTTGCCGGAAAGTTCAAAGATGCGCTGTCGGTGATTCCGGGTATAGAAGTGGAGTTTACCCAGCCTATAGAAATGCGCTTCAATGAGCTGATTACGGGTGTGCGGGCAGATATTGCCGTGAAGGTGTTCGGAGAAGACCTGGATATTCTGGCAGAAAAAGGACAGCAGATCAAAAAGATTGCCGAGGGCGTGGACGGTGCCGTAGATGTGACCGTGGAAAAGATCGTTGGCTTGCCACAGATGGCCGTTGACTACGACAGGCAGGCTATTGCCAGCTACGGCCTGAATGTGGAAGACCTCAACCGGGTGGTAGCGATGGCTTTTGCCGGCTATCCTGCGGGCAGCGTCTTTGATGGTGAACGTCGCTTTGATATGGTGGTGCGTGCCAACCAGGATTCCAGGAAGGATATCGGCGATCTGCGCAATCTCTATGTAGACCTTCCCAATGGCGGGCAGATTCCGTTGCAGGAGCTGGCCGATATTCATTACAGCAAAGGCCCTGCTAAAATATCACGCGATGACACCAAGCGGCGCATCGTGGTCGGTATCAATGTCAGAAACCGTGATCTGGAATCGGTGGTGAAGGATGTCCAGGTGTTGGTACAGCAACAGGTAGAACTGCCAACGGGTTATACCATTGACTATGGCGGGCAGTTTGAGAACCTGCGAAGTGCCAAAGAACGATTGCAGGTTGCCGTACCCGTGGCACTGATCCTGATATTTATCCTGCTGTACTTTGCCTTTCATTCCTTACAGAAGTCTCTGATGATTTATACGGCCATTCCACTGGCGGCTGTGGGTGGCGTGTTGCTGCTTGAACTCCGGGGAATGCCGTTTAGCATATCAGCAGGGGTTGGCTTCATTGCTTTGTTTGGTATTGCGGTACTTAATGGTATCGTATTGATTGAGGAACTCGAAGAACTCAAAGCCAAAGGTGTCAAAGATATACGGGAGCGAATTTTACAGGGCACACAGACCAGGCTTCGCCCGGTACTGCTCACTGCCTCTGCGGCGGCACTGGGCTTTCTGCCGATGGCGATCTCTACGTCTGCCGGTGCCGAAGTGCAAAGGCCGCTGGCTACTGTGGTGATCGGCGGACTGTTTACTGCCACTACTCTTACCTTGCTGGTGCTGCCGGTGATCTATGCTTTCTTTGAAGGCAAACACGCTATAAACTTTAACCCCAAAAAAGTACTCGGTTCGCTCATCGTGCTGTTGCTCCTGATGCCTGCCGTGGTGCAGGCACAAAGCCAGTCGCTGAGTAGGGAAGAAGCGGTGCAACTGGCCCTGGAACATAACAACAGCCTGAAATCTTATCAGCTACAGGCCGAGCAGCAGGGTAAGTTGATAGGTACGCCTATGATGTAGGAAAGACGATCGGGTATTACCAGTATGACGAAAACAACATTGCGGTGAATGGCCTGCCGATTCATGTCTGGGGCATAGAGCAGGTATTGGAATTTCCCACCATCTACGGTGCCCGCAGGCGGGTCAGCCAGTCGCGGTATCGTGTGCAGCAGACGATGTATGAGAGAATTCGCAGAGAGGTGACCAAAAGCACATTGCAAGCCTACAACCGTGTGGTGTATTTGCAGCATAAACGCAAGAACTACCAGTACCTGGACAGTATCTACGCAGACTTTGCCCACGCTGCCACCCGCCGTTTTGAGCTGGGGGAGTCTAATTACCTGGAAAAACTCACTGCCCAGGCGCGGCAGAGTCAGTTGCATACACAGTATTTGCA
The DNA here is from genome assembly GCA_958296015.1 of Cyclobacteriaceae bacterium. Lineage (GTDB taxonomy): Bacteria > Bacteroidota > Bacteroidia > Cytophagales > Cyclobacteriaceae > JAJNNC01. The sequence continues at coordinate 113,959 of CATQIH010000034.1, read as the reverse complement.
GGTAGAAGAAGACATCAACGCTGCTCATGCACAGTTGTACAGCGTTATTCAGGAAGATACTTCCTATCAGGTACCTTTTCAGCCCCTGGAGCTATACGACATACATCTTCAGGACTGGAACGATCATCCTGGCGTGGCTTATTTTGAGGCCAGCAGCAGGCTGGCAGACTTGCAGGTGCGGCAGTCGCGGCAGGAGTTGCTGCCCGATTTGCATCTGAGCTATTTTCAGGGAAGCAACCAGGGCGAAGATGCCAGGCTTTATCATGGATACCGGTTAGGCATAGGCATACCGTTGATCTTTGGGGCACAGAGAGCCAGAATACAGGCGGCAGGTATAGAAAAAGACGTGGCAGCCTATCAGGCAAGATATTTTAGGCGAAGCCTGGAAGGGAAATATGATCAGCTAACAGCAGAAGTCAGCAAGTACCGCAAAGCCATTACGTATTATGAGCAAACCGGTAGCCAACTCAGCCAGGAGATCGTCAACACGGCCAATAAGAGCTACTTTAGCGGTGAGATAGACTACTTTCAATACATACAAAGCCTGGAAAATGCCCGAACGATGGAGCTGGATTACCTGGAAAATGTATTCCTGTACAACCAGACTGTAGTAGACATTAATTACATCACTCCTTGATATATACCCCATGACCGTACACCCGGTAAATGCAATAAGATATATATGCCTGCTTGTGTGCCTGCTCAGTGCGTGCAACAACCAGCAGCCAGCCGCCGAAAATAACAGCAAGCCAGGCAGCGACAGCACCCAACGTGCGCAAAAAGAAATTATGGTAAGTAAAAAGCAGTTTACCTCCTCCGGTATGAAGCTTGGCAAACTTAGTGAGCATGTTTTCCCCCAGATGGTCAAAGTAAGTGGTGTGCTGGATGTGCCTCCACAGGCAAAGAACCGCGTCAGTGCGCTGATGGGCGGATACATCAAGTCTATCCCATTGCTGGAAGGTAACCAGGTGAAGAAAGGCCAGTTTCTGGTCAGTCTTGAGAATACGGAATATGTGCAGTTGCAGCAGGATTACCTGGAAGCCAAAGAGCAGCTTAGCTATCTGAAATCAGAATACGCACGGCAAAAAACGCTGGCCCAGGAAAATATCTCCTCGCAAAAAAGTTTCCTGAAGGCAGAAAGCGACTACCGTACCATGCTGGCCAGGTACGAAGGGTTGCTCAAAAAGCTCCGTATGCTCAACCTCAGTCCCGAGCAGGTCAACAAAGGAAACATCGCCTCTACAGTCAGTATTTATGCCCCTATCTCAGGATATATCACGGGCGTATATGTGTCGCGTGGCATGTATGTGGCCCCGCACGATGTGATCCTGGAGATCATCAATACGGATCATATCCACCTGGAACTGGCCGTATTTGAGAAAGACGTGATGAAGGTAAAAGAAGGACAAGACATCACCTTTCGCATCCCTGACTCAGGCTCAACGAGTTACGAAGCTTCGGTTCATCTGGTAGGCAAAGCCGTAGAAGGAAATTCGCGTACCGTGTCGGTACATGGACATTTAAAAGATGAAGAAAATCACGGTTTTGTGCCCGGCATGTATCTGGAAGCGCAGATCGTCGTAGCCTCACACAAAGCCACCGGCATTCCTGGCACCGCGGTGGTCACTGAAACAGACAACAGCTACCTGCTGGTGAAGCAAGCTGAAAAGAACGACACGCTGCACTTCAAAAAAGTACAGGTAGCCGTAGGGGCAGTCTGACCAGGACTGGGAAGAAATCACGAATGGCCATCAGATAAGCCCGTCCGATGAAATCCTGATCAAAGGAAGCTACGATGTGGCAGGGGAGATGTAGCGATACGTTGTTGTATGATAATAACAGTATCAGCAGATGGTGCAGATACATTTTTTAAAGAAAAAGATGAGGTTGCAGTACGCGCAACCTGTATTTTTCTGGTAAAATAATGCCATGTTGTCAGTGAAAAGGTGTTTTTTAAGCTTAAAACACAGGTTGCAGTGGGTGCAGTCCCATCTTTTTTGCTAAAAAATGAGGTAACAGTAATGTTTGCGCATAGTTAGCACTCATATGTATGGTCGCGGTAAGTTTTGCGCGTCTTTTTCAGCTTTATTTTAGGGTTTTACTGACAGAATGGCTTGAAAAGGGGTGTACACGCACAATGTGCCACAAACATTACGGGTGTAATAAACCAAAGCAGGTGGGTTGGCAAATGAAGCCTTGATGTGCTTACTTGCCCTCAAAAAAAACGTAATGAAAGGAAAAAATGTAAGAATCTCCCATTTGTTTGACTGGTGCAAATGTATGTGTACAACACATCGAAGCAGACAGAAATCCAGAAGAAGATGAACACGCATGGGTTTACGCCCAAACGGATGCAAGATGGCAAGGTGCTATCGGAAGAGGTAAGGATGTTGTTTGACATTCAGACAGAAAAATATACGGAAAAGGAAAAAACTGAGCAACCTGATCAATGCCAGTGAGCAGCAGACCCGCCAGACGTTGATAGACCATGTGAATACTGTCAAGCATGTTTTTCGCAAAAACCCGATATGCTAACCGAATTTGGCATTAAGCCTGTTTCGCGCAATGTGAAGGAGTGGATTTTTCAGGCAGATATGTTCTATAATAAAGCCGCAAAATACGCAAAGGTACTAACACCTCACGGTCTGCCACAGGCCGAGATCGACCGGGCAGTTGCCAGTGTAGAAGCCTTATCAACCGCTCGTCACCAGCGATATACTGCGTAAAGGAGAAGCCGAAGAGGCTACCCGCGTCCGCGATCAAAAGCTCAAAGCCCTGCAAGCCTGGATGAATGATTTCCGCAGCATTGCCCGCATCGCCCTGCAAGACAGCCCCCAGCTACTAGAATCCCTGGGCATCATCGTGAAGCCCAAAAAGCCCAGAAGAAAACCTACAGAGGTCAAAAAAGACCTATATAGAGGTGGAGACGCGATTAATCGCGTCTCCACATCCAAAGATCGATGCATCGTGTCTCCTGGTCTGGCTTCAGTCTGTGACTAAAGCCTCTCCACTAACTAAAGCCTCCTCACCACCACCGGTCTCCCCTCTGGCTTCAGTCTGTGACTAAAGCCTCTCCACCAGTCTGGCTTCAGTCTGTGACTGAAGCCTCTCCACTAACTAAAGCTTCCTCACCACCACCGGTCTTTTGGCTCAGCCTGAGCAGCGATACACATACACTATCTCTGCGGGTCAGTAGAGCAACAATTAAATCTTGCGGAGGCGCAACAGGCTACAGTAGCTTATTGATAGCAGCTGTAATTTGCTGGTCGGTAGTCTCTCCATATCCATTAAACACTTCTCTGACTATTCCTACAAAATACAGAAATATATCTACATGCAACTTATACACATTTGCTATAGCCTGCCTGTTATAGTGTAGGAGGAATGACCAGTCCGAGGGATACGGTGATCATGTTGAGCCGACCATCGCCGCTTTTGAAGACGCGGGATAAGCCGTATTCGTAGCCTACGTTGAGTGTCACGATCGCAATATCAATGCCTACGCCTGCATTGGCCCCAAGGCTGAACGTCCTGAAGTTGGTATAGTCGGGGTTGATGTTGGAGTCGCCTACCCCTACCACCACCGTAGGCACAAAGCCAGCGTTGATACTGAACCTAAGCAGGCCGTCGGTGCCGGTGAGGTACAGGCCGCCATTGATGGGTATCTTGAGGCTATTCACTTTTATACCATCGCTGATGCGGGTGCTGCCCGTGCCTGGGGTGTTGAGGTTGACCTGTGTATTGAAGTAATGCAGCCCCGGTTGAAAAAAGAACCAGTTTTTGTAGTCACCTACCCGAAGGTCCAGGCCCAGCTGAAACCCTGTTCCCACGCCATCAGGATCTATATCGGGCACGTCGGAAGTAACTGTGGAAAGGTTTAGCCCCACACGGGGTATTACTTTGATTTGCTGTGCTTGCAGACTACCGGCCAGCAACAGAGCGAAAAATAAAGTGGAAATATATTTCATTCGGATGATATATGGTTTAAGAAAGGGTACTAACACCGTAAACAAGGGGTTCACAAAGAATTTTATGTAGCTGTGTGATGATAATTACGCTTCAAATGGTGATTAAACAAATATGCTGTCTTTTTGTTAATTAAATTGTAATAACTTTGTTAAGTTTTAGATAAAATAGCAGGAATTTGCTGCTGTGTTTATCTTTTTAATGAAAATACTAACTGATACCGATCATGTATAAGAATGTGAAACCCGTAATGCCTCTGCTGTATGCCTGGGAGTTTGTGCCAAGGCCGGGCCGGGTGGGCATGGCAGAAAGAGATGCGAAGAAGTCAGATTGGAACAGCTTGTACAAGATAGCCCGGCAGCGTCATTGGACTATAGACAAAGGATACCTGAAAGAAATATACAGCCATGATACAGATGCTGTGATAGTGACAGAAGCTAATCAGCAGATCGTATACGTAAGTCATGGCTTTGAAAAAATGACGGGCTACCGTCCGGCTGAGACATTGGGTAAATGGCCTGTATTTTTGCAAGGCCCCGGCACAGAGGCGGTAGCAAAGACCCAAATCAGGAAAGCACTCCTTGCCTCTGAGCGGGTCAATGTGCAGATCACCAACTACCGCAAGAATGGTGAGTTGTATGTCTGTACCATAGATATTATTCCCATGTTTGACGTTGATCACCAAGTGGTTAACTACCTGGCCCTGGAGAAAGAGTTACCTTTGGTAAAAGAAGACCTCTATGAAGCAGCTATGCTGTAATAGACCTTGGTTGTTGTGCCTATCTTGGCTGTTTGGTGCACTATCAGCCAGCACAGTGGCTGCTAAAGACCTGCCGCTGCATGAGCTGGTGCCTACCAAAACTGACAAACCGCTCATTATCTATGTAAGTGGCGACGGAGGCTGGAATAATTTCAGCGACGAGCTTACCAAAGCGTTCTGGAAGCAGGGGTATGGCGTGATCGGGCTGGATGCCAGGAAGTACTTTTGGCAAGCCAAGACACCGGAAAAGCTGGCGGCGGTTGTTGCTTCGCTTGCCAAGGAGAAGATGCATGACTGGCATCTGCAACGGTTTGTTCTGATAGGCTACTCGTTTGGTGCCGATGTATGCGCCTTTGTACCCGGGCAATTATCCGATGATCTTCAACAAGATTTATCTGATCTTGTATTGATCTCTCCCGCAGAAAGCTCTCATTTTGAAGTAAGACTCAGCGATATGCTGAGCATGTTCAATAAACCAGGCAAGTATAAAGTAGCCGAGGCATTGCGTGGTAACAAGCTTCCCACGCTATGCGTTTTTGGAGAAGGAGAAGAAAAAGACTGGCTTTCGGTGCTGGACATGCCACAGCTGCAAAGTATCGTGCTGCCGGGAGGCCACCATTACGAAAACAACTACGAAAAGGTAGTAAAGACGGTCACTGCATGGATGGCAGACGAAAGCGGATAGCAGAAACATTTGTGTGTCAGCTACCTTCAGACACTTTGCGGATGGCCCTGGGGATTTGTAGCAGATGGTAGCTGTTTTGGTATACAAGGTACTTTTTTCTGCCACTGTGGGAAGTACTTTTCTTTGTACTTACGCAACCCTTTGAAATGCCCGAACGCTTTTACATGCTCATAAGCATATTTTACTGACCGCTCCGTGAGGTTCACACCCTCAATACCCGACATAGGTGCCAACCCCATATTCACCGAAGTGTAACCTTTTTCTTTGAGCGACAAAAACGTCAGAGTAAGCAGCATGTCCAACACACCATTGGGTGCATCCTCTAGCTTGCGGATCAGGTCGTAGGTGGCTTCGCCGGGGGCATAGTCGGGAATCAGGTTGAGAAAAGCCACTACTCTTTCTTCGGCATCTTCTATAGTCACCATCGTGTGGTTTTTTAAGATTGCTTTGTCAAAAATGCCTTGCGTAAAAGCAATTTCTTTCTGGCCCAGACTAGCCAGCCAGGCATCTGATACCTGCTCCAGCTTTTGCAACAAACCTTCCTTGAGCGGAGGCTCATACATCTTCATCCGATAGCCTTCTTCCTGCAACCTATTGAGTGCATTGCGGGTAGGTTTCATCTTTTTGCCTTCCAGCGTGAATGCACACAGGTTGACCACCGCTTCTTCTCCTATGGGAAAAGATTTTTTGCCTAAAGACCTGTAGATGGGTAGCGAGGATTCGGGTACCCGGTAATATACCGCCACAAAACCGTTGTTGAGGCAATAAGCTTCAAAGGCTGCGATAATATCTCTGATGGCCTCCGGGCTGGCAGCCACCGGGTCTTCCAGTACAATGGCAAAATGGCGGGTAACTTTAAAAGCCAGAAAAGCATCGTGTGTATCAGAGAAGAACAGCAGCTTATCGCGGTAAATCTTGAAATAGTCGAGGGCAGAGTGTCCGTACTGTTTGGATAGTTGCGTGGCTTGTTGCCAGTCTTCTTCGCTGTTGTATGGCTTTTGAAAATAGGGCCTGAGCAGGCTATAGAAAATAAACAGTACCACACCGGCACCCGACAAATAAATAGAATACAGAAAATTGCGGCCAAAGGAAGTCAGCGGATGCACGCCGCTGTCGTCAAACAGGAAGAACATACGCAGAGTAGCACGCACTGCCTGCGAAAACTCAAAGTCGACACCAAAGTGCTGCTTGTCGATGAAGTAAAAACCGGTGACAGCATACGCCAGCACAGCCAGCACACTGAAGATCAGTACCTGATAGCTGATGCGGGTGAATTTGGGATGCGGTTTGAGCGTATAATTTTTGCTGGTATACAGCAACAGCCCGCCCGCCAGCAATGCCAGGGTTGCTTCCTCATAATCAGCACCTTTGATCAGGTGTCCGACAAATGAAACGCTGGTGAGTACCAAAGCCGTGAGCCAGGCCCTGCGTGAACCCCGTATCAGAAAGATAGAGATGAGTACCAGCACCAGCCCAAACACCAGCACCAGCCCTGTGCTGACGGTGATGAGTTCGGGTGAAAAAAAATTGTTTACAAAACTTAGCCTGGCAGGAAGGGCCGGAGAGATAGCAGAAACAATGTTGACAGTCCCCAGCACAAAGATGATGATGGCTGGCAGCACCCTGAGCAGCAAATGATCGCGTTTGTAAAAAAAGCTCACTGCTCCGGCCACCAGCAGTAGCCAGAATTCAAAGAAGCGAAACAGCAGTGTGATGGCTGTGGCAGCTACCAGAGAAAAGCCATATTGCTGCAAAACGAAAGCAAGAGATACCTCAACGGCTCCCAATCCACGCAGCAGGGGTGAAGCGATCAGTACCAAAATCATCACGATATAGCCTATACATGCCGCTTCCAGAGATGCTTCATAGCCCAGAGCAATCATAGCAATATAGAGATGGGCGACTCCAATAACTTCAATGATCACAGAAAAGCTTAGCACGTAGCCTATCATCATCAGAGAAATATCGTGGCTGAAAATATCCTGAAACAAATTGCCGATGGCCGGAAACCTAGCTGTGAGCCATTGGAATAGCTTGCCTTTTTTTGTCAGGGCAGCTACAAACCATACGGCAGCACTGAGCATAACTACTAGCAGCAGAAAACCGATCAGTTCTGTGGTCTGCATGGTACCATGTAGCAGGCTGTAGGCAAGGATAGGCGCACCTGCTACCACAACAGAGGCCAGGCCACAAAAGGTATAAATAGTAGCCGCAATGTAATTTTGCGAGCGGGTAACCCCATATGCTTCCGTTTCGCTATTAAAAAAAGCGAGAGAAGACACGCTGCCGGCTGGCAGAAATACACTAAAGAGGTTTCGTTTAAGATAAAGTACAACGTTGGCCGATAGCGGAACCGTAACTCCTAATGCTTTGAAGCTAAATTTGTACATATACCCCTGCACCACTATGTAAGCAAACATCAGTAAGATACCTATACCTACCACCAGAGGTTGCGCAGTGGCCAGCTTTTCTCTAAGTTGTAGAAGTGCTAAATGCTCATGACCAAAAAAAAAGACGCCAAAGCCCAGCATCAGACAGGCAAGGACAATTTGTAGAAAAATCTTATTGAAAAATATTTTAGGGAGGTACTGTTTGAGCTTGTGCATGATCAGCAATTTGCTCAAATTTTACAACAGGTAATTAATTTAGCAAGGATAAGACAAAAAAAACGCCCTGTTATTAAGCAGAGCGTTAAAATAAGAAATGAAATCTATATATCAGATACGAGGCTCATCAAGATCACGGTTATCACTTGAATCATTGACATCTTCGTCGATACGCATGTTTCCGTGCTTATCCTGGTACCTGTCCGTTGTACTCGTGCGGCTACCTACAGTAGTAGCTTTGTCGGATGAGTCACCGTAAAAAGAATCATAGCCATAGAAACTATGTACCTGGTCTACAAACTCTCGTTGCGGTTTGGAAGGCCAGTTATCCTTATCAAAGCCGGGAGAGTTTTTGAGTTGTTCTTCACTCACGTCCAGCAGTGCTACTTCCCTGTCGGTGTCAAAGCGCAACGCCTGCCAAGGAACAGCAAAATATTTGTTATTGAGACCCAGAAAGCCTTCATTCACAGAAACCACAGCATAGGCAATCCGGCCAGAGTTCACATCCAGCATGATATCTTTGATATCGCCCAGTTTTTCATCGGATAAATTCTTCACGTTAGTGCCTTCAACAGAAGAAGAAGACAAAATCAGATGATTGGTTGTATTATGCATGACTTGAAAAATTTTAAGTTAAAAAAAATTGCAATAATTATTCTCTCAACAACCAATGAGTGCTAACTGTTTGGATTATATACATATTCACTAATTAGTTAAAAAATTTCGTGTAATAGTTAAATATATACGAGTAAGTTAGTCAAAGCTTGTGTATCGGTAGGGCAGGCAATGCAGGGTGGCAGTCAACCGGGTCTCCCACGAAAGCCACTGGGAGAGCATAGGTTGTGAGCAGTACCGGCGGTTAGGCAAAGTGCAGAAATCTATATTTACCTATGCCAATGATCTGATCTGCCGATATTTGTTGTAGCATGTAAGAAAAAAGCGATAAGTGATGCGCAAAAATTTGTTGGCTTTCCGCTACCTGATGTATATTTGTGTTGACAAACAGACGCGGCTATCGAACAAAAAGCTCCGCATTTTTGTAGTGCCATTATAACCCTGGAGAACGTATCCGGTGGTTCAACATACTGAATGCTAAAGATTACCCGCTTGGGTCCGGACATGTTTTCTGAATCCAACACTTAATCAAATGCCGAGTGAAGCCTCCCTCAAAACCGGGCCTCAACCCCAGATTTATTTGGAGTCTCCGATAGTCATCGGAGTTAACAGTGGATTGTTGCGAGAAACGGGCAGCTCAAAACTTGTCTTATTCGGGGTTCAGCAAACCTTCAGGCTCAAGTTGGGTTTCTTTTAGATCACAAATTTTCAATTTGCCATCTTCAATCTTTCCACTTCTGCTTCTTTCACCGTCACCCGTTTTCCATCAATCTTTGCCACAATAAACGCATCTTTGATGCCCATTCTCCTGATATCTCTCTGAAAAGATATGGCTGTTTCCAGATCTCTGAATTTTCCCAGCGTATATTGCTCTATCTGCCCATTGCTATCGATATTGAGCTTTGCCAGCCCCTCGCGGTATTTTTCCAGATCAAAGCTCTCAAAAGCACCGATTTGTACCTCAAAAAACACACCTGTATAGTAGGGAGATAACTCGATGAGCATGCTGTTGACGCGTTGCATACTATCAAGTTCTTCCTGCAACTGTGTAGTGCCTGCCTGCACTGTTTCATATTCTTTTTCTAACTGAGGAAACCTGCCAAAAAGAGGACTTTGATACTCTATATAAAAAAGATAACCCATCAACAGCAGCAACAACATGCCGGCCACAATGAGCCAGGTACTTAGTAGCGTGTTGTATTTTTTGAGGGCCGTATTTCTTTTGCTCATACTCCTGTATTGCTCGGCGAGTGTTTCCATAGATAAATATTTATGCGATGCGCATGATAAAAATTAAAAAACATTTGAAATATAGCTACGGCATTTTATATTTGCTGCAAACAATTACAAGAATGAACACAACGGCAAATATGTACTGGTGGTGGCACGCAATCGATCTCCGAATGTGTGAACAATAGCATGATGCCTTTTTGAAATATTTCAAACATTACATTTCAAAGCCTGCTGTTTACACAGTGGGCTTTTTTATTTTTAGCATAATTTATTTGCAAAACTATGATTTCTCCAACAACAAAAAAGTATTCTCTTGTCACTGAGCAACAAAAAATGCTGGCCGACACCATTACACCGGTAAGTATTTACCTCAAACTCCGCGATCGCTACGATAATCCGATCATGCTGGAAAGCTCCGATTACCACAGCAGCGACAATAGCTTTTCGTTTATCTGCTGCCAGCCGCTGGCTACTTTTACGGTGACGGGCGATCGGCTTACCGAGAAATTTCCGGATGGTGAGGTGAAAGAAACGGTGCTGAAAAATAAGAAAGACGTAGTGACGCTGCTCACGCAGTTTTCTCAAAGCTTTGAGGTGGAAACCTACGACTATCGTTTTCCTACCAATGGGTTGTATGGCTATATGGCTTACGATGCCGTACAATACTACGAAGATATAGACATACCGGCGGATACCAAAGAGGATACCACCATTCCCGAAATGCAGTATGCCGTCTATCAGTATGTGATCGCCATCGACCATTTTCGCAATGAGCTGTATCTTTTTAACCATCAGATGGAAGGCAAACAGCAGGACAATGGCCTCAAAGACCTGATTGCCCTGATCAATAATAAGAATATTCCTTCTTATCATTTCTCGCTGCATGGAGCAGAGAGCAGCAACTTCAGCGACGAAGCATTTCTGGAAGTGCTGGCCAAAGGCCGCGACCATTGCTTCCGGGGCGATGTGTTTCAGATTGTGCTGGCACGTCGTTTTCAACATAGCTTTAAGGGCGATGAGTTCAACGTGTACCGTGCCCTGCGCTCTGTCAACCCTTCTCCCTACCTATTTTATTTTGATTATGGTAACTTCAAAATATTCGGCTCATCGCCGGAGGCACAGATCGTTATCCGCAACCACGAAGCCCAGATATTTCCGATTGCAGGCACCTTCAAACGTACCGGCAACGATGAAGCAGATGCCGAACTTGCCAAGAAGCTCATGGATGACCCCAAGGAAAATTCCGAGCACGTGATGCTGGTAGACCTGGCCCGCAACGATTTGAGCCGACATGGCCGCGAGGTGACAGTAGAAACCTTCAAAGAGATACAATACTACTCGCATGTCATTCACCTGGTATCGAAGGTCACCGGACAGCTAAGTTCGGATACTTCTCCCATTCAGGTGGTAGCCGACACTTTTCCGGCAGGTACGCTTTCCGGCGCGCCCAAGCACATGGCCATGCAGCTTATCAGCAAGTATGAAACCGTGCGACGCAACTACTATGGCGGTGCTATTGGATTTCTGGGCTTCAACGGGGAATTTAACCACGCCATCATGATCCGTTCTTTCCTCAGCAAAAACAACACGCTTTACTACCAGGCGGGTGCTGGCGTGGTGGCCAAATCGGTGCTGGAAAGCGAGTTACAGGAAGTGAACAACAAACTGGGCGCACTGCGTAAGGCCATGCAGGTAGGAGCTGAAATTGCACATTAGAAGATTAAACATTAGAAAATTACAAAATTAAACATTAGAAAATTATGGGGAAGACTGAACAGTTTGAAGATTTACCTATTTGGCAAAACGCTGCTGATGTAGCTATCGCTATTTATAAACTTACGGACCAGGGTAAATTAAAATCTGATTTTAGTGTGAAAGATCAAATACGACGATCGGCCATTTCTGTTTCAAGCAATATTGCAGAAGGTTTTGAGTATGGAAATAATAAGGAGTTTGTTCGTTTTCTAAAATATGCAAAAGGCTCTGCCGGAGAGTTGAGAAGCCAGCTTTATATCCTTTACCAAACAGGTAACTTACCATCTGAAGTATATGCAGACTTTAAAGTTAAGGTAGTAGAGATTTCTCGCCAACTATCAGGCTTCATGAAATATCTAAAAGAGTCCGGGAGATAATTTTTAATTTTCAATCTGTCATCTTTAATCTAAAAAGAAATGAAAATACTGGTATTAGACAATTACGATTCGTTTACCTACAACCTGGTGCATATCATCAAAGAGCTGGGTTATGGAGAACAGATGGACGTTATCCGCAATGATAAGATCACGGTGGATGAGGTCGCACCATACGATAAGATACTGCTGTCGCCGGGTCCGGGTTTGCCGGAAGAGGCAGGCATCATGATGGAGGTGATCAAAAGATATGCACCGGAAAAGAGCATTCTGGGCATCTGCCTGGGGCATCAGGGCATTGCCGAAGCCTTTGGGGTGAAGCTATACAACATGCCGCTCGTGCTGCATGGGTATGCCGATAAGGTGTTTATTGAAGATAAAAACGAACCGCTGTTTGCTGGTTTACCCAAAACCTTTGGAGTATGCCGCTACCACAGCTGGGCTGTGGATGCTAACACGCTCAACGACAATATTCTGGTGACAGCCCGCGACATTCGTGGCGAAATCATGGGATTACGTCACAGGTCATATGACGTGCGCGGCCTGCAATTTCATCCTGAATCTATCCTGACCGAGCATGGCAAAGAGATGATCAGGCATTGGATAGAACATTAGCCTACACGTTCTCTGTCTTTTTTGATCTGCTGCTCAAGCTTTTTAAAGTCGATAGCATTGCAGCTGGCGCAGCCTTTGTCGCAAACTCCGTTCTTAGGTTTGATGCTGCGGTAGATGATCTTACCGATATAGGCTAGGGCTGCTAAAAAAACAAGGGCCAATAATATTTCCTGTACCATATCACGATAAAGTTTGAAAAATAATCAATGCTGATACATAGGCCAGGGCAGTCATATAGACTGTTTGTATGATTGGCCATTTCCATCCGTTGGTTTCGCGGTATACAATGGCAACCGTGCTCATGCATTGCATGGCAAAGGCATAGAAAACAAGCAGCGAGAAAGCCACTGCCAGCGTGTAGCGTGGCCCCCCGGTTTCAGGATTAACTTCCGAACGCATACGGCTTTTGATCGTACTGTCATCGTTAAAATCTGCTCCCACACTATACAACGTGGCCATCGTGCCTACAAACACTTCCCTGGCAGCAAAGGAAGTGACCAAGGCAATGCCTATTTTCCAGTCGTAGCCCAATGGACGAATGGCAGGTTCAATCCATTTACCCAAAATACCCGCATAAGAGTTTGAAAGGCGTACGGATGCCAGGTCATTCTCTATGTTGACATCACCCTGGTGTTGTGCTGTAAATTTCTGTGCAGCTTCTTCCATCCGGTTATCAGGGCCATAAGAGGCCAGTACCCAAAGTACAATAGAAACAGCCAGAATCACTTTACCAGCTTCAAAAACAAAGGTCTTTGACTTTTCCAGGGCTGCCATCAGCACATTGCCCCAGCGTGGCCACCTATAAGTAGGCAGTTCCATCACCAAAAATCCGCTCTTTTGTGCCCGGATAATGTACTTCATAGCCAATGCGGAAAGCATCGCTGCCAGAAAACCCAGCAGGTACATACCCATCAGCGTGAGGCCCTGTAGGTTGATAAATCCCCACAAAGGTTTGTCAGGCACTACCAGGGCAATCAAGATGGTGTATACCGGCAAACGGGCAGAACAACTCATAAAAGGCGTAACAAAAATAGTAATAAGCCGGTCTTTCCAGTTGTCGATGCTGCGGGTAGCCATAATGGCTGGCACCGCACAGGCCAGGCCGGAGATCAGTGGTACTACACTTCTGCCGTTGAGTCCTACTTTGCGCATGATCTTATCCATCAGAAAGACCACACGGGCCATGTAGCCTGTTTCTTCCAGTATGGCAATGAAGATGAACAGAATGGCTATCTGGGGTACAAAAATAACAATGCCTCCGATGCCCGGAAGAATGCCTTCGGCCAGCAAATTGGTGAGTACACCAGCAGGCAGGTTGTTTTTGACCAGTTCGCTCAGTTGAGAGAATGTGACGTCAATCAGGTCCATAGGCGTCTCTGCCCAGGCAAAGATAGCCTGAAAAACCAGGAAGAGAATACTGAAAAAGATCAGATACCCCCATACTTTATGTGTAACGATCTTGTCAATCTTTTCAGAAAGCGGAGTGCTATTGCTCTCATCTGGTAAGATAAGTACCTCGTCGAGTATAGACTGAATATGTTGATACCGGGCTTTGGTTTCTTCTATTTGCAGAGCAGAAAGATTCAGCTTGCTTTGCGCGCTCAGCTGTACCAGTTGTGCTTTCTCTGCACCTGTCAGAAACTTCAAAAAGCTATGATGCTGAAGCAGTTGATAAGCTTCGTAGTAGGTTTGGCACTTAAACTGGTGTTTTATCTCAGCAATAGGCTCGGGAGCCAATGGGTAAACCTCATAAAATGGCGTAGTAGACTTTGATATTGTTGTCTGCAACACTTCTTTCAGTTCATCCACTCCCTGACCGACCCTGGCATTCATCTTCACAACAGGCACATTGCCAAAAGCCTGGCTCAGACGAGATACGTCGATCTTCAACCCTCTTTTGTGTGCCAGATCGGCCATGTTAAGTACAAGCACTGTAGGAATACCCAGGTCTTGAATTTGTGTGAAAAGCAATAAATTTCTTTCCAGGTTGTTTAGATCGGCTACCACCACCACAGCATCAGGATATTGAGGATTATGGTGGTTAAGCAGCACATCAGTTACCACCTGCTCGTCATTGGAGCGGGGGTACATGCTGTATGTACCAGGTAAATCAATAATTTCTGCGGTAACTCCTTTGGCCAACGTTGATTTACCGGTTTTACGGTCTACTGTCACACCGGGGTAGTTGCCTACCTTTTGGTTAAGTCCTGTAAGCAGGTTGAATAAAGATGATTTTCCGGCGTTAGGATTTCCCGCCAGGGCAATGGTTAGATGGGTTTTTTGGACGCGCAGTGCCGGTACTGTAGCCGTTTTGGTACTCATGCTAACTCTATTAAATGGGCTTCATCCAGACGGAGTGATAAGCTGTAACCGGATATCTGTATGGAAACCGGGTCTCCAAAAGGTGCTCTAAAGTTGAAACGCACCGTTTTTCCCGGAAGTAACCCCATTTCCAGCAGCTTAATGGTGAGGTCAGAAGATGTGATATTGGCAATCAGGCCCCGTTCTCCAGGTTTCAATTGATCTAATGTTTTCATATGAGTGCATGGCTTTGATGCCGCAAATTAATAATAATTTAGATCACTTCTAAATAGATACGGAGAATTAACGCATCAAGCAACAATTAAGTTTTGGGTTAAAAGAGTGAAGTGGGAGATAAAAGATTCAAGCTTCAGACTCTGGACTTCCGGCTCGGACTTCCAACTTCTGTTCAACGTCCATTGCAAATTGTTATAACACTGGCAGAAGTTCGGTGTTGTAATATAATAATTGGGCACTTTTTGAAAAGTAGCTTGTATGAAATATGAAGGTAAGAAGAAAACACGTGAACGGATTGGGAAGAATGGTAGCAGGTTTTCCGGTATATGGATGGTCAGGGATCGCGTTGATTGCCATCTTCTGGGGTATCAACTGGTTTGGAGAAGGCTTGCGTACACATTGGGCTTTCTTCCCTTTGTGGGTAGGGTATTGCCTAACAGTAGATGCATTGACGCTAAAGCGAAAAGGTAATTCGCTGCTCACTCGCAACTGGCGGGCGTTTTTGCTACTTTTTTCTATTTCAGTTCCTTCATGGTGGTTGTTTGAGGCACTCAACGAACGCGCTGGTTATTGGAAATACACGCACAGAGATGCTTTCTCTGATCCTGCTTATTTTTTTTGGGCATCGCTCAGTTTTTCTACCGTGTTGCCCGCCATTTTTGAAACCAGCGAATGGGTGGGTACTTTCCGCTGGCTTCAGGGGCTGGGCAAAGGACCACGGATTGGCAACCGTAGCAACTCTCGTATCATTATGTTTTTGTTGGGTGTCCTGCTGTTGATCTGTCTTTTCACATGGCCGCAATATTCTATGGCCTTCCTGTGGGTTTCTATCTACCTGATGCTTGATCCGATCAACTATTGGCTGGGCAACAGAACGCTGGTACAGAATACGGCTTACTGCGACTGGCGGGAAGTGATTGCCCTATGGACCGCCAGCCTGATCTGTGGATTTTTCTGGGAAATGTGGAATTATTTTTCCAATCCTCAATGGCTCTACACACTTCCTTATCTAAATTTCTGGCACGTATTTGAAATGCCCTTGGCCGGGTATCTGGGTTACCTGCCTTTTTCGCTGGAATTGTTTGCCTTATTTCACCTGTTTGTGGCCGGAAAATCCCGTTTGCAATATTACCTACAAATCTTACCCGAGTGATTTTACTGTTAGGTGTTGGGCTTTGGGTTTTAGCGATTAGGTTTTAGATGCTAAAATTTAGAAATCGCTACATTTCTAATGCCCAACACCCACATCCTAAGACCCAGGTTAACTCAACCCCTCGGTACTAACTTCCTTATCGATCTTTTTGATCAGGCCCTGAAGCACTTTGCCTGGTCCGCATTCTATAAAATGATCAGCACCATCGTTTACCATGTTGATCACAGACTCTGCCCAACGCACAGGGGCTGTTAGCTGTGCAATAAGGTTGTCCTGAATAGTCTCCACATCACTGGTCGCCTCTGCATCCACATTCTGATAAATAGGGCAGATAGGTGCATTGAAAGTAGTATCGCGGATAGCCTGCTCCAGTTCATCATGCGCGGGGCGCATGAGCGGAGAGTGGAAAGCACCGCCTACTGCCAGGGGAATAACGCGTTTGGCTCCGTGTTCTTTGAGCATTTCAGAAGCGAGTGCTATACCTTTATGTGTACCACTGATCACGATTTGTCCGGGCGCGTTGTAGTTGGCAGGCATCACAATCTCTTGTTCATTGATCTTTCTGCATACATCTTCTACGATGGCATCTTCCAGGCCCAGCACTGCGGCCATTGTAGATGGATTTTCTTCACAGGCTTTTTGCATAGCCATAGCGCGTTTCAGTACCAGCTTCAAACCATCTTCAAATGTGAGGGCGCGATTGGCTACCAGGGCAGAAAACTCTCCAAGCGAATGACCAGCCACCATATCAGGTTGAAAGTCATTGCTGGTAAGTGCTGTGATCACAGAATGCAAGAAAACCGCCGGTTGCGTGATTTTGGTTTGCTTTAGTGCTTCTTCGCTGCCATCAAACATCACATCGGTGATCTTAAAGCCCAGCACATCGTTGGCACGGGTAAAGTATTCTTTGGCCTTGGCATTGTTTTTATAAAGGTCTTTTCCCATACCGGGGAACTGGGCACCCTGCCCTGGAAATATATAAGCTTTCATGTGATTGTATAGTTAGTTTAAAAAGAAACCTTGCTCTGATATCATCTGTAGAGTAACAACATGCGTCAGATTTTCCGAATATCCTGTAGGAGTAATTTACAATAATAAGGTTAAATAAGTCCCTGACAAAAACCGGATATTTGCTCACCTGTTTGCATACTGTCTGCAACTACCTTTAAACTATTTTGGAACAGCATGGTTTTATAAAATGCTACAGATTGTAGCACTAACTGATAACATCCAAAATAAATACACTATGGGACTAATTGATTTTGTCAAACAAGCTGGTCAGAAAATTTTTGGCGGCGAAAGTGATGAAGAGAAAAAAGGCAA
Organism: Cyclobacteriaceae bacterium; assembly: GCA_958296015.1. GTDB lineage: Bacteria > Bacteroidota > Bacteroidia > Cytophagales > Cyclobacteriaceae > JAJNNC01. The sequence goes on along the minus strand of CATQIH010000034.1, from coordinate 96,336 downwards.
GCTGACGAAGCATGTGCAAAGCATGAATTTACCTGTTGAGAACCTGGGCATTGCCATAGACGGTGAGACCGTTACACTTACGGGCCTGACAGACAGTGTTAAAAACGCTGAAAAAATTGCGCTGGCTTTGGGTAATGTGGAAGGCGTAAGCAAAGTGAACAATAAGATGCGCATAAAGATAAAGGAAACACCCACTCCGGAAAAAGCTGAACCAGCCGAAAAAGAGGCCACTTTTTATACCGTACAAAAAGGTGATTCCCTATCAAAAATCTCTCAGACACAGTATGACGATCCTATGAAATACAAAACCATCTTTGAAGCGAATCAGCCTATGCTAAAAGATCCTGATGAAATCTATCCGGGACAGGTATTGCGTATTCCCCCCGAGGCATAAGCAGCACTTTCCAGACGATAGCCTGGAAAGTGTTCTTTTTATCACTCAATAAAAGGATCAGAATAAAGGACCTGTACCCAGCCTTTAATAGTTTGTTTTTTCTTCGTAGGGTCTAATACGATAAAGGTGACATCAGCTGTATAAAAATAAGTGCCTGATGCTACCAGTCGCCCGGTTTCCAGTCGCCCGTCCCAGTTGATATAAATGCCGTTCTCATTATCTTCTGCGGAATTGTAAGTATAAATCTCCTTGCCCCAGCGGTTGTATACTTTGAATACCACACTTTCCACAAATCTGGGGCAACTCCCCACACCATTGTTGTCTTTAAAAGGCCGGAAGGTAGCGTTCTGCGTATTGCCATCCGGGGTAAAGACATTGGGCAGGTCATATACCGGGCAGTTGTCGTTACATACCGGTTCACTTAGCTCACTTTCGTTGCCGGAACGGTCTACAGAGGATATTCTGTAACAACCGGCCAGCGATGTCAACGGGCCATGCACATAGAAAGTATCTGTGGTATTGGCGATCAGATTGAACGTGCCTTCATCGCCTGTATTGGAAAAATAGACATTGAAGGAACGAATATCATTATCACAGGCTGATACTGCATCCCTGTTCCAGACAAGCCTGTTCTGAAATTCTGTTTGGTTACAATCCGCAGTAAGCTCGGCACAATTTCCGTTCAGTGTGCTGTTAGGAATGGCGAAGGCCGTCGGTGTGCAGGGGGGAATAGTATCATTGGGCTGTGCACACGCCTGCTGAGAATTGTTGAGCAAAGGTGCTGCAATGGCTGGATTTCCATAGGTTCCCTGTGTGGTTATATAATAGCAATACGTGGTCTCGTCAGAAAGGGGCGTATTGTTAAAGCTACCATTGTCTGTGTAGGTTGCGCCTTGCGATACCACGTCAACACTGTCTATCAGCACAAAACCATCCGGGTCAGTCCCGTTCACCTGGTTGCGGTAGATATAATGATAGGGATTGTCCGGATCTGCATTGTTCCAGGGCACATCTGCACTCCAGCTTAGTGCTATAGAACCCACATCTGCACTGGGTTCCAGCCGTACAGAGGAGGCAATGGCCGAAGCGGTAGAGTCTGAGGTGTTGCCTGCCGCATCATACAACCGTATCTGGTAGCGATAAATATTATTCAGTGTATTCAGGCCGGTGTCTACAAACGTGGTATCAGACAGCCTGCCGGATACAACAATGCTGGTATCGGTGCTGATACGTACTACTTCGTAAGTATAAGGAGGAGGGAATGCCAGGGTATCAATTTCTATGGGTGTAGCCCATTGCACCTGAATTTCTCCATTGTCTGTACCGGTTGTAGATACACTTACCTTAGTGATCACAGGACCATCAATGGCCATCGTAGCACAGGATTCCTCTGAGGCATAGCTCAGCGATCCATCCGGATATAAGGCTACCAGCCGGTAGCAATAGTTGACGCCCGGGTCAAGCCCTTTGTCGCGATAGGCTACAACAGTTTGATCCACCGTAGCAACCAGTTCATAACCCATGCCTTCGGGAATCCCTGTCTGACAGTTGTCGGGCGTGAAAGCAGAGCTATCGGCTTTGCGCCAGATCTGTACCTTCAGGCTATCCAGGTTGCCACATGAGTATTCATCCCAGTTGAGGTTGATACTTCTACCTGCGGCTACCTCAGTTATGAGTCCTGTAGGAGCAGGGCCTACCACTGTTACGTTCCAAAGTTTATAGTCAGCTAGTGAAAGGCCGCTGGCTACTTCCACATCGGCTGCTTTGAAATTGACCTGGTAAGGTTTCAGGCGTACCTCATTGCAGGTAGGTTGCCATTGGAAGGTACCTTCGGCGGGTGTGGGTTGCCGGGAAGTAGGACTGAAAGTAGCGGGCGATGATAACAACTCAAAAGGAGCACCAAAAGCACTCAGCAGAATCTCATTATTGTCTGGATCGGTAGCAGACACAGTTGCCTCCAGCAAGGCACCTGCCACCACACAGGTATCTGTCGGAATAGTCAGCACGGGCGGTTCATTGTCTGCTTCTTTAACCAGAATCTGCATATCGCGGGTTACGTAGCCCATGCGTATGATTGTGTCCTGAAAGTGCCGCCATTCTTCTACAATAAAGGCCACGTTAAATTCGCCGGGCGTGTTAGGCGCATCCCACACCAGGTCGCCGGTGATAGAATCCAGCGTAATGGTAGGTGGGCCAGTGTCTTGCTGGTTTCTTGCATTAGGAGCGAGATCACCAAAGGCAATATCATAATTATCAGGATAAGAATAGTTATCTACCGGTGTATCTCGGTCTTTTTTAGGGATGACAAATTTATAGGATAAGCTATCTCCGTCCGGGTCATAGGCCCCCGGATTATGCCGATATGTTTGCAGAATGGCTGCACCGTCTACCGGCGGATTGGTGAGTACGGGCGATTCGTTACAGCCGATAAACGGGTCAACATAAATCTTAGTCTCGATATAAAAAGGGGTGCCCACAGAATTAGACATGTTTTTAATATCAGCATTTCTGTTAAACTCCCTGAACGTAACGATATATTCATTGGCAGAGGGATAAGTGTGTTCAATGACGAAGGTTGTCCTGCCTACTTGGTTTTCAGCACTGATGACATCATTGGTGGTAAGTATATAATTGTTGGAATCCAGTGTTTGCATTTCGCCATCCCCAAAGCTGATGTCTCCGCCACCAAACTGCACTGTTGAACCCAGATCAGTATAACCTACCACGGTGAAGCGGTATGTAAACCCTTGACAGGAAACCAACTCAGCAATAATTTCACCCGCACGGATGTGCGTAGCTTTTACCACAACCGGCATTGCCAGCAGGATAAGAAACACAAGATAATATCGGAATTTAGCCAAAATCAATCACTTTAAAGTTTGTAACCAGACATAGACAGCATAAGTAACAACGCGTAAATTATACTACAGTACATTCCGGTTTGTGTGACCGGGCCACGGCGGCACGGGGTGCCCAGCACAAACCGGGGTATGGGAGCCGTGGCCTGGTTCCACAGCCCACTTTCAGGCAAATGTACCATGTTTTAGACATAAATGTAACAAAAAAAATAATTTATATAAAAATTTTATTAATGTACTATATCTAAGAATAACGGTTAAAATTCATTGAAATTATGGGTCTTTTGCTAATATAACTAAAATACCACTCACTTTTTCACGTAAAGCTATTACAGAAGTAGTCAAGACACATTTATTTTTTAAAATAAATAATCTATGAGCGTCTGAATGTAGCAAAAAAACAAAACAAACCGGCTAACGTTTAAACGTTTGATTGATTAGTTAAACAAACCGTTGTCTTGACGAACTTATACATGCAAGGAATAGTTAAAATGAAAGCGGATTTTGACTGTTATAAGGCAAATGAGAGAACAATTTAGAATATTTCAAAATAAGTATGAATAATAACATTATAATTGTTTGCTATAAAATCCTACTATAATTTTGGCTTAGTTACTACACCTATCGCAAAATTTATTATGAGTTGGTTTACACAAACGCTATCTACTACTATTGGCAAAAAGGTGATTATGGCATTGTCTGGCCTGTTCCTGATCACCTTTATCATTGTGCATGTCTCCGGGAATATGCTGCTTTTCAAAGGTGATGAAGGAGAAGCCTTCAACCTGTATGCTAAATTTATGACGAGTAATCCTTTGGTAAGACTTGTTTCAATTGTTTTATATTCAGGCATCATTCTCCACGTCATTTATGCCATTGTACTCACTTTGTACAACAGGAAGTCCAGACCAGTAGGCTATAAGATGACCCATCCTAGTGAAAACAGCACCTGGAAATCAAGAAATATGGGTATCCTGGGTACGCTGGTATTCATCTTTCTGGTGATTCATATGCGTAGTTTCTGGTGGGAAATGCATTTTGGTGATATTCCTGTCAAAACGTATGCAGGCATAGAGGTTGTCGATCTGTACACTGTCGTGCTTGCTGCCTTTTCAAATTGGTGGTACTCTGCGTTGTACGTGTTGGCTATGGTTGCGCTGGGCTACCATCTGTCACATGGTTTCTGGAGTGCTTTCCAAACCGTTGGACTGAACCACGAGAAGTACATGCCACTGCTCAAAAAGACTGCTTTAATTTTCTCTATTATCGTGCCCTTGCTTTTTGCGTCCATGCCTGTTTATTTTTATATCAAAAGTATTCTTTAAACACCATTTATGATATGAACTTCGAATCCAAAACACCTACAGGTCCTATTGCCGAGCAGTGGACCAAGCACAAATTCAACCTGAAACTGGTGAACCCTGCCAACAAGCGGAAGTATGATATCATTGTGGTGGGCACAGGTCTGGCAGGTGCATCGGCAGCAGCATCGCTGGCAGAGCTGGGCTACAATGTGAAATCTTTTTGCTTTCAGGACAGTCCGCGCCGTGCACATAGTATTGCTGCTCAGGGTGGTATCAACGCTGCCAAAAACTATCAAAACGATGGGGATAGCGTGTTTCGTCTTTTTTATGACACTGTTAAAGGAGGCGATTATCGTTCACGGGAATCCAACGTGTACCGTCTTTCTGAGGTGAGCGTTAGTATCATCGACCAGTGTGTGGCACAAGGCGTACCTTTTGCCCGTGAGTATGGCGGATTGCTCTCCAACCGTTCTTTTGGCGGGGCACAGGTGTCCCGTACATTTTATGCCCGTGGTCAGACCGGCCAGCAACTGCTCATTGGCGCATACAGTGCCATGAGCCGACAGGTAGCCAATGGAAAAATAAAAGTATACCCACGTACGGAAATGCTCGACCTGGTAATGGTAGATGGCAAAGCTCGTGGCATTGTCACCAGAAACCTCATCACCGGAGAGATAGAATCACACAGTGGCCATGCAGTAATCCTGGCCAGCGGCGGCTATGGCAACGTGTTCTTCCTGTCTACCAACGCAATGGGTTCTAACGCTACCGCTGCCTGGAGAGCACACAAGAAAGGTGCTTTATTTGCTAACCCTTGCTATACACAGATTCACCCTACCTGTATCCCGGTTTCCGGAGAATACCAGTCTAAGCTTACGCTGATGTCTGAATCGCTGCGCAACGACGGGCGTGTGTGGGTACCTAAAAAAGAAGGCGACAAACGTAAGCCGCATGAGATACCCGAAGCTGAGCGCGACTATTACCTGGAAAGAAAATACCCTGCATTTGGCAACCTAGTACCACGCGATGTGGCTTCCCGCAATGCCAAGCAGGTGTGCGACGAGGGCAAGGGAGTAGGCGAAACCGGCCTGGCAGTGTACCTGGATTTTGCCGATGCTATTAAGCGCGACGGACGTGATACCATCTCTGCCAAGTATGGCAACCTGTTTGAAATGTATGAAAAGATTACCGGCTACAATCCCTACGATACACCGATGATGATCTATCCGGCGGTGCATTACACTATGGGTGGCCTTTGGGTGGATTATAACCTGATGACCTCCATTCCGGGCTTATACAGTTTGGGTGAAGCCAACTTCTCTGATCATGGAGCTAACCGCCTGGGAGCCAGTGCGTTGATGCAAGGCTTGGCCGATGGTTATTTTGTAATTCCTTACACTATTGGCGATTATCTGGCAGGTATGTCTTATGACAAAGTACCTACCACGCACGAAGCGTTCAAAGCAGCGGAAGCCGACGTGCAGGCGAAGCTCAAAAAGCTCATCAGTATCAATGGCAAACAAACAGTAGACCAACTGCACAAAAAACTCGGGCACATCATGTGGGATAAATGTGGTATGTCCAGAACAGCAGAAGGACTCAAGGAGGCCAGAGAGCAGATCAAAAAAGTGAAAGAAGAGTTCTGGACGGATGTCAAAGTGCTGGGCACGGCCGATGAGCTTAACCAAACGCTAGAAAAGGCCAGCCGGGTAGCCGACTTTATTGAGCTGGGTGCCTTGATGGTAGAAGATGCCCTGCAACGCGAGGAGTCCTTGTGGAGGTCACTTCCGCGAAGAATACCAGACACCCGAAGGGGAAGCCAAACGAGACGATGAAAACTTCTCTTATGTGGCTGCCTGGGAATATAAAGGTGATAATTTGCCGGAAGAACTCCACAAAGAAGACCTCGTTTTCGAGAATGTTAAACTAACTCAAAGAAGTTACAAATAATAGATTTTATGAACGTAACCTTAAAAATATGGCGACAAAAGAACGCCACCGATACTGGTAAGTTTGAGACCTACGATATGAAAGACATCAATGATCATATGTCTTTTCTGGAACTGGTGGATGTGCTAAATGAAAAGCTGGAGCAGGAAGGCAAAGAGCCTGTACACTTTGACCACGACTGCCGCGAGGGCATCTGTGGTAGCTGTGCCATGTATATCAACGGAAGGCCGCATGGCCCGATGAAAGGCACTACCGCCTGCCAGTTGCACATGCGCCATTTCAAAGAAGGAGAAACCATCACGGTAGAGCCGTGGCGTGCCCGTGCTTTTCCTGTTATCAAAGACCTGATGGTAGACCGGTCTGCCTTTGACCGTATCATTCAGGCAGGCGGCTACATATCTGTCAATACGGGTGGTGTGCCGGATGCCAATGAGATACCGGTTTCCAAAGATATTGCCGATGAAGCGTTCAACGCCGCTACCTGTATTGCCTGCGGAGCCTGTGTGGCAGCGTGCAAAAATGCCTCTGCCATGTTGTTTGTCAGTGCCAAAATATCACAGCTGGCATTGCTGCCACAAGGGCAGGTAGAGCGGGAGCGGCGGGCAGAGTTGATGATCTCGCAGATGGATGCCGAAGGCTTTGGTGCCTGTAGTAACACACAAGCCTGCTCGGCCGAATGCCCCAAAGAGATTGATATGCTCAATATTGCCCGCATGAACAGAGAATTCCTGAAAGCTAAAGTAGGCTCCAGAGCACAAGAAATACATTAACAAAGCACACTCTATTTAAGCATCATCAAAGTCGTATATGATATACGGCTTTTTTTATGGTGCCAGCCTTTTATTCTGGCTTTTAGGCAAAAAAAAGACAGCCATCAAGGCTGTCTTTTAAATTTATATATATATAGGAGGGATGATTGATTACATCATGCCGCCCATTCCACCCATGCCACCTGGAGGCATACCGGCAGAAGCTTTATCTTCTTCCGGCTCATCTGCAATGACACACTCGGTGGTCAATAACAGTGCAGCAATAGAAGCAGCGTTTTCCAGGGCAAGTCGTGTTACTTTGGTTGGGTCAATGACACCTGCCTGAATCAAATGCTGATATTCATCGGTACGTGCGTTGTAACCAAAGTCATTCTCACCTTCTTTGATCTTCTGGATAACTACAGAGCCTTCCTGGCCAGCGTTTTCTACAATAACTCTCAGAGGAGATTCCAGGGCTATTTTGATGATATTTACGCCAGTAGCCTGGTCTTCGTTTTGGGTCTGTACATTGTCCAGTGCTTTGATGGCACGAACCAATGCCACACCACCACCAGCTACTACGCCTTCCTGTACGGCAGCGCGGGTAGCATGTAGGGCGTCATCTACACGGTCTTTCTTCTCTTTCATTTCTACTTCTGTAGCTGCACCAATATAAAGGATGGCTACACCACCAGAAAGCTTAGCCAGTCTTTCCTGAAGCTTTTCTTTGTCGTAGTCAGACGTTGTGTTTTCTATCTGAGACTTGATCTGGTTGATACGGCCATGAATATCTTCTTTGCTACCAGCACCGTTCACAATAGTAGTATTATCTTTGTCGATGCTGATTTTTTCAGCAGTACCCATATCATCCAACGTAGCATTTTCCAGCTTATAACCTCTTTCTTCTGAAATTACTGTACCGCCTGTCAGCACAGCAATATCTTCCAGCATGGCTTTTCTACGGTCGCCGAAGCCAGGAGCTTTTACGGCAGCAATTTTCAGTGAACCTCTGATCTTATTGACGACCAGGGTTGCCAAGGCTTCGCCTTCTACATCTTCAGAAATGATCAGCAAGGGTTTGCCGGTCTGAGCTACTGCTTCTAGTATAGGAAGTAGTTCTTTCATAGAAGATATTTTCTTATCATATATCAGGATGAAAGGGTTCTCTAATTCAGCCACCATTCTTTCCGTATCAGTGACAAAATAAGGAGACTGATAGCCTCTATCGAACTGCATACCTTCTACCAGTTTCACTTCGGTTTCGGTACCTTTGGCTTCTTCTACGGTGATTACGCCATCTTTGCCTACTTTTTCCATAGCATCGGCGATCATTTTACCGATTTCTTCATCATTGTTGGCAGAGATAGTAGCTACCTGCGAAACTTCGTTGGAAGATTCAATGTTTCTGGATTGCTCTCTGAGGTTGGCTACAACAGCTTCCACCGCCTTGTCGATACCTCTTTTCAGATCCATAGGATTAGCACCGGCAGCCACGTTTTTAATTCCAAAGCTGAAGATAGCCTGAGCCAGAACGGTAGCTGTGGTAGTTCCATCGCCGGCACTGTCAGCCGTTTTGGAAGCCACTTCTTTCACCAACTGAGCACCCATATTTTCTACGGCATCTTTCAGCTCAATTTCTTTTGCTACCGAAACACCATCTTTGGTGACGGTAGGGGCACCAAATTTTTTGTCAATGACAACATTTCTTCCTTTAGGTCCTAATGTTACCTTTACTGCATTGGCCAGTTTGTCAACGCCTCTTTTGACGCGGTCTCTGGCATTTGATTCAAATAAGATTTCTTTAGCCATAATATTTATTATTAAATATCAGTTTAAAAATGAATGATTTACGTTAGTTAGACAATCGCAAAAATATCGGACTCTCTCATGATAAGATATTCTTTACCTTCTACAGAGATTTCCGTGCCGGCATATTTGCCGTAGAGTACCTGGTCTCCTACTTTCACAGTAAGAGGCTCATCTTTTTTACCATTACCAATAGCGACGATAGAACCTTTCTGGGGTTTCTCTTTTGCGGAATCAGGAATAATAATTCCGGAAGCTGTTTTTTCTTCAGCCGGAGCAGGTTCTACGACCACTCTGTCCGCCAACGGTTTGATGTTTAGATTTGACATTTTTTTTAAGTTTTTGAATTTAAAACTAGTTATTAGTTTTGTTAACAGTGCTGCATTTCTTGTGCCAAGGGACAAAACGGGAAAAAACGTGCCATTATGCCAGCTATTTTTCGTTTTTTCGGCAATAATCACCTCTGTAACAAAAAGATGTCACTGACAAAGTTGCACACTTGCTAAAGTGCATTTGGATTGATATATTTCATTTTTGCGCTAATAAACGACGATATGGCATCACTCGCTGAAGACTGGCTGACACAGGGCCTGATAGATACCGAATACAAAAAATACATATTACTGGCTTATATTCAAGAAGTCAGAGAGCATTTCGACAGCAGGCGGCTTTATCCTTTCCTGTCAGATTTGGTGTTTCACTACAATAATCTGCACAGGCTCAGGGAAAATAAAAAGCTGATTTACCAGAACTTCCCTAAAGAGATCAGTAGGGCTGACTTTGAGAAATTACAGCTTCATTATCGCCAGATCATAGGGGATGATCACCTGATGCAGGTGATAGAAGAAATCGTCAACTTTTCTATGCCTTATATCAAGAATAGCCTTGATACGGGTGCCAGTTTGTATGAAGAAATTGCGCGCGGTATTTATCTTGAACCTGTAGGTATAGCACCTCTTTTCAGGCAGGAAGGATACTTGTTGCTGGGTGGCGATGGCACGGCACAGATACATATCTACCGGTACAAAATAACGGTGTTCAACCGTTCTGAAGAAAAATACAAAGGCATCCACACCGAACTGGTAGAAACCACCGAGAAAAGTCTGATCAATACATACGAACATATCAAAGTAAGTCTGATCAAGCGTTTTCGGGCGATGCCCAACCCGGCTACTTTTCTGGCACACACAAAATTATCTTTGCCAATCAATGAAACGCTACTGCCGGTCACCAAGCGCCTGCTGGTGCAGCACCTTGAACATGCCGCATAAAAAAGGCCGGGGTATCCGGCCTTAGCTAATTTATAGGGGAAACCACAGGGCTTAGTTGCCCGTTGTGTCTTCCTGAATCAGATTCTCCAGACTCTGATCGGTGGCATTTTCTTCAACACCTTCTGTGGGCTGTTCGGCACCAATATTAGGAGCCAGGATATTTCTGTCCTGCGCCCGGTTGATATTCGGACTGGCAGGGCCTGCGCCTTCTTCGGGTGTCAGGATTAGGTTGGAGGTCAGGCTGAGCGCAAGCAGCGCAATGGCAAGCCCCCAGGTCACTTTTTCCAGCAGGTCTGTGGTTCGCTTTACGCCGATCATCTGGCTAGAAGAGCCTGCACCACCAAACTGGCTGGACAATCCTCCTTTTGAATTCTGGGCTAATACTACCAGTACCAGCAATACGGCTACAACAATAGTCAAACTAATAATAATAGTATACATCTAATTCTGCTTTAAGCTTTCTATTTTTTCTGCAAAATAAGTTTTTTTATCAGGATATTTCAAGATTAATCGCTGATAGATTGCAATTGCCTGCTCTTTTTTTTCCTGCCTGATATAAATCTCTGCCATATTCTCAGTTACCATATTACCTGACAAGTTGTTTTGCTCGGTCAAATCCTTTGGGTTTTCTTCCTGATAGTGCCAGCGAATCCTGACATCTCTATCCGAACGGATAAATTTGTCGATGAGTTCGATCTGATTTTTTTGCTGGTCATTCGTTGGGTCCGGCTGTGATGGTTTATCGTCTGTTTTCTTATGATCTAGGTAAGGATAAGAGGAATCACTGTTGCCAGTTTCTGAGGGCGAAACTGTTGTTAGCGTAGCGGTATCTATGGACTGCTCATCATAGATCATCTTTTTCAGGCATACGCGGCTGGGTGCATAGATAGCAGCCATATGAAGAGCTTCTGTGGCATCGGGTGCCTGCCTGTCGTGTTTGGCCTTGGCAATCAGTGCATGTCCCAACTGAAAATAGGGAAATTGCCTAATAGCCTGCTGCAACGCTTCCAGTGTCTCATCAGAGAGGGAAGAAGGGGCTGAAAGCAGGCTTAAAAGTTGTTGTGAATTTATGTTCATATATATTCTTTAAAATTAGCTAGGTAAAGTTCGAAGTCTGAAGTTCATCTTTATACTGCCGTTCCACGGTGGCCGTTCCACGGTGGCCGTTCCACGGTGGCCAACTCCGGTCTTACGCTACCAGTTAGCCACAGTGGCTGTAAAAATATCAAATACGATCTGGTCCAGAATTTCATCTACCAGCTGGCCTTCCACAGTGCTGGGGTCTTTTTCGGCACTGAAATCGGAAAAGAACGAAAAAGCACGGTTGTTGAAGTCAAACTCATCACTAAAGGCATTGACATACGAAGCGTTGATGGTGATCGTGAGCCTCATGAGACCGGCAACGTCGCCTGTCTGGTTGTTTCCGCTGGCCTGGGGTGCTACTGGGGTAAAGTCATATCGGGCAATGTTTCCGTCCAGTTGTAAATCGCCGTTTTCAGCGACCACGGTCAAGCTGGTGTTTTGCTGAAAATAGTCTTTCAGTTTCTCTGTCAGCAACTGGCTCATATTGGTAGGTCCGCCGCCCGAGTCATTATAGAAATTATCTATGGAAATTGTTTTGACCTGTGGGTCTAAAGCTGCTCCTGTGAAGGAATAAATATTGCAACTGCTGACAAACAAAATAATGGCACACATCACTGCCATCATTTTACAGACATTAATCAATCTCATACTGTTTTATTTTTCTGTAGAGCGTACGTTCAGAGATGCCCAGGTCTTGTGCGGCATATTTTCGTTTGTTACCGTTTTTTCTGAGTGCTTTCAAAATCAGCTCTTTTTCTTTTTTCTCCAGAGACAGCTCATTGCTGGATTCTGTCTCATGTGTAATATCTTCAACGTTGTCCAAATCATAGGTATTGTCGGGTTCTTCTTCTGTTTTATGCGGAGGCGTGTTATTTCTTCGATGCAGAAAGTAGGCGTTGCTGTTGCCATTGAACCTTTTGTCCAGTGTTTCTTCATGACTCGACCGGTCTTCCATATCATTAAACAGTTCGGGATGCTGCTCGATGATGCTGTTACCATGATTTTCATGCTTCAAAAACTGAAGTACCAGTTTCTTGAGTTCGTTCATATCGTGGCGCATCTCAAAGAGCACTTTATAGAGCAAATCTCTTTCAGAAAAGTTATTATCCTGCGAACGGTTATACAGTGCTGGCAACGAGTTCCTTTCCTGAGGAAGATACTCTATCATCGTTTCAGCATCTATGAGCCGGTCTTCGAGCATCACCGACATGCGGTCTACGATGTTTCTGAGCTCGCGGATGTTGCCAGGAAAGCGGTATTTCATCAAAATCTCACGAGCCTCGGGAGTTAGCTGAATAGGCTTGCGATGGTATCTTTCGGAGAAGTCTATGGCAAATTTTCTGAACAGCAGTTCTATATCATTACCACGTTCGCGCAGCGGTGGTACATAAATAGGCACCTGGCTGAGGCGATAATACAGGTCTTCTCTGAATTTTCCGTTATTAACAGCTTCCAGCAGGTTGATATTGGTGGCAGCCACCACCCGCACATCAGTTTTTAGTACTTTGGACGAACCTACTTTGATAAATTCACCGTATTCCAGTACCCTAAGCAGGCGTGCCTGTGTACCTAATGGCATTTCACCTATCTCATCCAAAAAGATGGTGCCTCCATTGGTCACTTCAAAATAACCTTTGCGTGCATCCTGCGCACCGGTGAAGGCACCCTTCTCGTGTCCAAAAAGCTCTGAATCAATGGTGCCTTCCGGAATGGCCCCACAGTTGATGGCAATAAAATGCCCATGCCTGCGCGGACTGGAATTGTGGATAATCTTTGAAAAAGATTCTTTACCACTGCCACTTTCTCCGGTAATCAGCACAGTCATGTCGGTGGGGGCCACCTGGGCTGCTACTGTCAGCGCATAATTGAGCCGCGAGGAGTTACCAATAATGCCAAATCTTTGTTTTATTGCTAATAATTCAGATGGGTCTAATGCCATGCTTCATTCATATTTAATTGATCTGCCGTTTCTACAGCTTTACCCAACAACGTGGCAGCCGTGCAATTTTCCACCAACACATGCGCATATTGTCCTTTTTCAAAATGTTCTTTCGGAAAAACCACTACTTTATTGGCCGTGTTTCTTCCTTGCAGATGCTCCTGCGAACGTTTGGAACACCCTTCGATCAGCACCTTGTGTACCTTGCCCACATCCTGCTGGTTGCGCAGCAGCGAATATGTCTGCTGTTTACTGATAATTTCGCTCAGGCGTCGCTTCTTTATTTCCAGCGGAATATCATCTTTAAACTGCCGGGCTGCCACTGTACCGGGGCGCTCCGAATAATAAAACATATAAGCAAAATCGTATTGCACATAGTCCATCATCGTGAGGGTGTCCTGGTGTTCTTCTTCCGTCTCGGTACAAAAACCAGTAATCATGTCTGAAGAAATACCACATGCCGGTCCCAGAATACGCCGAATAGCATCCACGCGTTCCATATACCAGGGGCGGTCGTAGGTTCTGTTCATGAGTTCTAGCACCCGGCTGTTGCCACTTTGTACGGGCAGGTGAATGTATTTGCAGATGTTGTCGTACTGTTTCATGGTATACAACACCTCGTCGGTGATATCTTTGGGATGCGAGGTAGAAAACCTGATCCGCATATCAGGATGCACCAGGGCCACCATCTCCAGCAGTTGGGCAAAGTTGATGGTGCTTGCATCTGTGGCACGTTCTATCTGCGCCTTGCCTTTTAGCTCGGCATTTGGCGACCATTTATAAGAATCTACGTTTTGGCCCAGCAGGGTCACTTCGCGGTAGCCTCTGGCAAACATATCCTGCGCCTCGTGCACAATGGAATGCGGGTCTCTGCTGCGTTCTCTGCCACGGGTAAAGGGCACCACGCAGAAAGAACACATGTTATCGCAGCCGCGCATGATAGAGATGAAAGCCGTGACACCGTTGGAATTCAGTCGCACCGGACTGATATCGGCATATGTTTCCTCGCGTGACAGGAACGTGTTGACAGATTTATGACCCTCGTCTACCTGCCTGACCAGGTTGGGCAGATCGCGATAGGCATCAGGGCCTGCCACGATGTCTACAATTTTTTCCTCTTCCAGCAGGTTGCTTTTCAATCGTTCGGCCATGCAGCCCAGCACGCCTACCATCAGGTCGGGCTTTTGTTGCTTGAGGCTGTTGAACTGTGTCAGTCGCTTCCTGACAGTCTGCTCTGCCTTATCACGGATAGAGCAGGTATTCAGAAAAATAACATCTGCCTGCGTGAAATCTGCCGTAGTACCAAAGTTCTCCTTTTCCATAATGGCCATCACAATTTCGCTGTCGGAGAAATTCATCTGGCAGCCATAGCTTTCAATATATAGCTTTCTCTGGGCGTTACTGGCATTGTCTGGTGTTGTTTTCATCACTTCACAAGATGGCTGCTCGCTTTTGGCGGGAAGAATATCCAGTTCGGTAATCAGTTGTTTATGCATCACGATATGATTAACGTTTGACAACGTAATGATCTCAGATAAAAGCGCAAAGTTACTGAATTATTTATCAAAAAAATGACAAAATGGCAGACTATTTAAGACCATCAGCGAAGAATATGTACAAAAATTAAAAAATTAAAGATTAAAAAATGTCACATGTACAAGTTTTTCTATATTTTACAGTTTTAAATGAATCAGAGGGGATAGTATTACGGGCTGCTGACAAACTTTTTGTCAAATCAGCAGTTTTTATAGTGCTTTCAAATTTATTTGTTTTATTTTGCTTTTTATTTATTATATTTGTTATTAAGATAGTCATATTAAAATTAATGTATTAAAATTATGAAAAAGACGTTATTTGCCGCTTTATTTGTTGGAGTTCTTTCATTTTCTCACGCTTTCGCTCAGGATGTAACCAATGATGACCTATACAAATACGCTATTGTAGAGCAGACTAAGAGCATGTTTCAGGAAGAACTCTCTGCCCAGATCACTGATTATGTGGAAAAGCAAGACCCTGCCATTAAAAACAGGTACAACGCACTGGCCGGTGGCGAAACTCCTGCCAATGATGCAGAAAAGAAGTTTATCGCTCAGGTAAACAGCATGAAGAGCGAGCGTTCTTCCGAATTTACAGATGCTTACCGAACCCTCATCAAGCGTGTATTAGGAGCAGATACTTACAAAAAAGTACAGGCTGGCATGAAAGACGGTGCTGTTAAACAGCGTTATGCTGCTATTGTGCAAGGCATTCAGTCTGCCAAAGACGACGCAAGTGCTTCTTCAGGGAAATAGTTTTTGAAGAAATGATTTTTAGGAAGCCACTGTAAAAAGTGGCTTTTTTTATGGCAGTCTCCCTGATTTGTCAGAGCACAATACACAGCTTTTGATCAGCTAAATCATAAAACTGCTGTTATTCTGTACTTAGTGTACTGTTCTACTTGGAATATCTTAGCAGACGCTACCATGAGTACCTTAATCTTTACACCAGAAAATTGAACAAATCCCATCGTTCGTTCAGCAATTCAAAGGCGATCTTTTTCTCCTGCATCCTTCTGACCAAAGGCTCAAAATCTTCGCTGTTTTGCAGCTCGATGCCCACCATCGCCGGTCCCCGCTCGCGATTATTCTTTTTGGTATACCCAAAATGGGTAATATCATCGCAGGGGCCAAGTACTTCTGCTACAAACTCTTTGAGCGCACCTGCCCGTTGCGGAAAACGAATGATAAAGTAGTGCTTGAGTCCGTTGTACATCAGTGCCCGCTCCTTGATCTCTTCCATGCGGGTGATGTCGTTGTTGCCACCACTAACGATGCAGGTAACATTTTTTCCTTTGATCTCTTTCTTGAAAAAATCAAGGGCGGCAATGGAAAGCGCACCGGCGGGTTCTACCACAATGGCTTCTTCGTTGTAAAGCTTCAGAATGGTATCACACACTTTGCCTTCCGGAATGGTCATGATCTCGTCTACTACCTGCTGGCAGATACCAAAAGTAAGGTCGCCTACCCGTTTGACGGCAGCACCGTCTATAAACTTATCAATCTTGTCCAGGGTAATGTTTTCTCCGCGTTCCCTGGAGGTTTTCATGGCCGGGGCACCCTGCGGTTCCAGCCCAATGATTTTTGTTTCCGGACTGATCTGTTTAAAATAGCTGCCCACACCGGCTGCTAGTCCACCGCCGCCAATGGGCAAAAACAGGTAGTCAATCTGGTCCGTTGCATCCTGCAAAATTTCATAGCCCACCGTGCCCTGGCCTTCTATCACTTTTGGGTCATCAAAAGGAGGGATGAACTGGCATTGATGGGTGGCTGAAAATTTGAGAGCTTCTGCAAAGGCATCATCAAAAGTATCGCCTACCAGCTCTATATCAATAAAATCTTTCCCAAACATCTGTACCTGCTTGATCTTTTGCCTGGGGGTTGGAATTGGCATAAAGATATAGCCTTTGATGCCCATTTTGTGGCAGGCATAGGCTACTCCCTGTGCATGGTTGCCTGCACTAGCGCACACTACACCGTTGGTCAACTGCCTAGGTTTCAGGCTGCTGATCTTGTTATAGGCACCCCGGATTTTGTAAGAACGAACCACCTGCAAGTCTTCCCGTTTCAGAAAGATATTTGCCTGGTATTGCTCTGATAGGTTGATGCTTTGCATGTAGGGAGTGTGGTAGGCAATACCTTTGAGCCTTTGCGCAGCATTGATAATATTTTCTACAGGGATTAGTTTCTGTGTCGGTGGCATTGTCATCTTTTATGCAATTTTAAAAGATGTTTTTAAGTTCACTGTTCTATCTGACTTTTTATTTTTTGGTGTACATTACACATTCAATGGGGGGGTATTAAAGAAGCATACCCTTATCTTAATAACAGAGCGCAACAGCGTTAACCTAAACGAAAAACCAAACTATGAAAAATTTATGATGCTTTTCTTATTGTTAACAGCCAGCTATGTCCTTTTTGCACAAACAGACAGTGCAGGTGAAACGGTCAGGACGGTGGCTAATAGTGGCATTGGGCTGGGATCAGCTATTGCTGTTGTAGCCTCCTGGTCGAGAAACGAGTCTATTCTTTGGGCCATACTGCATGGCATCCTGGGCTGGATTTACGTCATCTATTTTGCCATCACCAGAAAGGATTGATTAAATATAAACAATAGGCTAAAAAATAAAAAAAACCGCCCAGAAAGAGCGGTTTGAATGGTTTCTGTATGTGGGCCCACCTGGGCTCGAACCAGGGACCACCTGATTATGAGTCAGGTGCTCTAACCAACTGAGCTATAGGCCCGTGTCTCAAATGCTGAAACAGGTCGCAAACTTATAAACATTTGGTATGAGATCAAACCTGCACTGATAATTTTTTTGCCAATCCGTAAAACCCAGGAAACCGTCTACTAATCCCTAACTTCCAAAACCAAAAGCCTACTCCACAAATACCGTTTCCAGCCCTTGCTTTTCCGCATATTGCTGGTGTATCTTGGTGGCACTGTCTGCGCCATTAAATCCACCGCACAAAACAGCAAGGGTGCCGCCGCCGCCAATGCCAGTTGCCCGGGCACCGTACAGCCCCTTTTTCTGCCCGGCCTGCTTGACCATCCGCACAATCTCATCGCTGCGCTCATGTCCTAGCCCACAGTCAGTGTAGCTTTGGTGCGACTGGTACATGAGTTCACCCATCAGGCTGAGCCGGTCAGAATAGTTCTGAAACTCCGTGGTATAGTGTTTTATGATCTGTGAGAAAAGCTTGGCGCGGAAGTTCTCATACACCGGATGCCGGGTGCAACTGAGCAACCGGTATTCTTTGTCACGGTCTATAAATGATAGCGGATCAATCACTGTTCTGTATTTGTCTATAAATTCTTCACCCATCATTCTTTCCGGCAATAGCGGAATGTACTTGTCTTCAAACTCCGAAGGGTTGACGTTGGCCAGATACCCTTTGTAGGGAAGCTTCGACCAATCGTTGAGTTCTTTGGCCCATTCCAGGTCGCGGATGGAGGCACCGGCAGACAGGGCAATGATGCTGTAGCCCATGTAAGAGGCGGTGCGGACTGTCAGGTAACGATCCCAGGCTTCTTCGTCTCTGATGCCCGTATCAATACCGACAAACTGAATAGTATCCGGAATATCAATGGGGTGAAAAGTCTCGTGTGGCTGGCAGATCATCGGAGTTAGCTTATGCTGTTTTCCAGAAAAAGCGGTTAGTTGTGCAGCCATACCAACGGGCCTGCCTACTACCAGGTTTTCTGCTTGCTGTGCCAGTGCAGGAATTTCATAGTCGTTGAGGTTTAGGTTCATGCCTGCTTTCATCGCTTTCAGTATCGCTACTTCCAGGGCAGCAGAAGAACCTAGCTCTTTGTCAAAAGGGATGTCGGAGGTAATGAGCAGGTCGACGCCTTCCGGCTTGATCTTCATCTCGTTGTAGAGTACCAGCAGGCAGCCGATTACATAAACGGCCCAATCGCCGCCTTCTCTGGCCAGCAACTGCTTGCGGCAGTAGTCGTAGTTGATGGTTTTAAAATTACCAACAATGTCATCGTAGTTGGCCACAAAAGAGCGTTCTTCTCCTTTGAAAAAGTACCGGATGGTGATATACCGGTCTTCGCGGAAGGACATGTGAGCAGTGGTTTCCTGGGTAAGCGGACGCTGTAGCAGCAACGAACCGGCATAGTCTGCCATGCCACCCATCACATCCAGGCGACCGGGCGCAGAAGCCTGAAATACCTTTTGCTGATGAGCCGCATAAAAATCTTTTAATACACCTGCAATTTTACTCATGATCATTTATTATGTGCTGGCAATCAATTTAACTTTAAACTTACTACTTTCGCTGGTCTTTTAAAATTAGATGTATCGTCTCAATCCGTATTATTGACGATCGTCCAGAAAATAACGAAGCTGCTAAGGCGTTAGGCATACAGACCTTTCGGGCTTCGCCGGATGAAGGGATTGAGGCGTTTTTTGAAAATTTATGAAGCTGACAAAAAAACAGATTCTGATCCATACCGGACTTTTTCTAATCACACTGACAACTACCACCCTGGCCGGTGCCGAATGGCAGTTTGGCCGTTACGTGGGGCTAAAGGAAAACCCACTCACCTGGGAGTACTTTCTACGGGGACTTTACTTTTCGCTGCCCTTTTTGGGCATCCTCACCGTGCATGAGTTTGGGCATTATTTTATTGCCCGGTGGCATAAGGTAAAAGTAACATTGCCTTACTATATGCCCTTTTGGTTTGGCTTCCTGTATGTGCCCTCTCTTGGTACAATGGGTGCTTTTATCAGAATCAAAGAAGCTGTCAGTTCAAGGGTCAAGTTTTTTGATATTGGCATAGCCGGTCCGCTGGCTGGTTTTGTAGCGGCACTGGGCGTGCTTTCTTATGGTTTTACGCATCTGCCGCCCCCTGAATACATCTTTGAGATTCATCCGGAATATGCTGAATACGGGCTGGATTATGCCAACCATGTGTACCAGGATGAAACCCTGAGTTTCAAGGTGGGAAACAACCTGCTTTTTGCTTTCTTCGAAAACTATATGGCTACCGATCCTGCCAGTGTGCCCAATCACTACGAACTGGTGCATTATCCGTGGTTGTTTGCCGGGTATATGGCGTTGTTTTTTACGGCACTCAACCTGTTGCCCATTGGTCAGCTGGATGGTGGCCATGTGCTGTATGGCTTGCTGGGCAGCCGCTGGCACAAGCGGATATCAGCGGGTTTGTTTGTCGCTTTTGTGACCTATGCCGGGCTGGGGGCGGTGTCTCCTTACGATGCTACAGAAGATTTGTGGATAACATTGCCCCTGTATGCCTTGTTTCTGTACCTTCTTTTTCCAGGCTTACTTCTTCTACCGTCAGCAATCTGATGATCGCCATGCTGGTGCTGAGCCTTCAGTTTGTGTGGGTTTACCTGATGCCTGCGGCTACCGGCTATCAAGGCTGGCTGGTTTTTGCCTTCCTGCTGGGACGGGTGCTGGGTATTTATCATCCTACCGTATACTTTGATCAGCCGTTGGATGCTAAAAGAAAAGTGTTGGGTTGGTTGGCACTGCTGGTCTTTGCTTTATGTTTCAGTCCTACGCCCTTTATTGTTTAATGGTTTAGTTTTTGTTGATCCTGAAATGCATTTTTGAAGCTATATATTACTATTTAAATATAATACTTATGTTAATAAAAGGACTAATGGCCTGGAGCATCGGTTTATCTGATTTTGTTCATTCAGGCTTGCTCCTTCAGGTGGCAACAGATAGTTCTCCGGAAGTTCACCGATGGGCATGGTGGGGATTTATTGCTTTGATCCTATTGCTGCTAGTGGTAGACCTACAGCTGGTGATGCGTAAACCACACCAGATCAATACCAAAGAAGCCGCTATTTATAGTGCCGTCTGGATTACCCTGGGCTTATTGTTTACCGGTGTCATCTGGGTGTGGATGGGCGGGGTGGAAGCCTCTCAGTACATTACGGCTTACCTGGTAGAAAAAAGCTTGTCGGTAGACAATGTATTTCTCTGGGCTGTGCTTTTCTCTTATTTCAGGGTGCCTAATGAATACCAGCACAGGGTGTTGTTCTGGGGTATTTTTGGCGCACTTGCCATGCGTGCCGGGTTTATATTCGGAGGTATTGCCCTGCTGGAGAGCGTACACTGGATCATCTATGTGTTTGGTGCTATTCTTTTATTTACGGCATACCGTATTTATCGCAACTCAGAAGAAGATGACGACCCTTCCGGTAATCCTGCTATCCGGTTTACCAAAAAGTTTTTGCCTCAGACCGATCATTACCACAAAGATCATTTCCTGGTCAAGGAAAACGGTAAGACGCTTGCCACTCCTTTGCTGGTGGTACTGATCGTCATAGAGTTGTCTGACGTGATTTTTGCTGTAGACTCCATTCCTGCCGTACTGGCGGTCACGCAAAACAAGTTTATTGTGTTCAGTTCCAATGCTTTTGCTATTCTGGGGCTAAGGGCACTGTATTTCTTGCTAGCTGATCTGAAAGACCGGTTCGTTTATCTCAACAAAGGGTTGGCCATTATACTGGCGTTTGTAGGCATTAAATTTATGCTCAGCGATTTGTGGCATATTCCTACTTTTGCATCGTTGCTGGTTATCGCTGTGGTACTTACCATCACCATTGTGCTTTCTATCAGAGCAACCAACGAGGAAAAAAGCGTGAAGAGTTAATCAGGGATTTTCTTTACCATACAAAGCCAACAGGGCCTGTAACTCCAACAAGGTGTTGGCCTCGCTGGCTTTTTTGTCGTGGCGCCAGCGCAACATGCGGGGAAACCTCAGGGCTACGCCCGATTTATGACGGCTAGACTCCTGTATGCCTTCAAAGGCTATCTCAAAAACCAATTTTGGCGTTACCGTACGTACCGGTCCGAAGCGTTCTTTGGTGTTGCGCTTGATAAAGTTATCTACCTGCCTGATCTCTTCGTCGGTGAGGCCGGAATAGGCTTTGGCGAAAGGTACCAGCTTGCGTTCTTCTTCCAGGTCGTTCCATACGGCAAACGTATAGTCTGTGTACAAGCCAGCCCGCTTTCCGGAGCCTTTCTGCGCATTGATGAGCACGCCATCGATGGTCAGTGGAGCTACTTTCCATTTCCACCAGTCACCTTTTTTGCGGCCAACCCGGTAGGGAGCATCTTTTCTTTTCAGCATAAAACCTTCCGCCAGGTAGCTTCTCGCTTCTTCGCGCAATGTGGTGAGCGTCTCCCAGTCGCTGGCCTCTACGATGCTGGATAGTTTGAAAGCAGGTGTAAAACCATGAAACTGCTGGTGCAATGCTTCCAGCAATTTTCTGCGTTCTACCAGCGTTTTCTCCCGGATATCCTCGCCCTGCCACTCCAGCATATCATAGGCCATGATGATGACAGGAGCTTTTTTGAGAATGGCTTTCGTCACGTTTTTCCTGCCTATCCTCGTTTGCAGAGCAGCAAAAGAGAGTATTTGATCATTGGCAAAAGGCAGAATTTCTCCATCTATGACTGTGCCATCGGGCAGAAAGTCAGCAAACGCATGAAGCTCAGGAAACTTATCAGTCAGCAGTTCTTCACCCCGCGACCAGATATACAGCTGCCCCTGACGGTAAATGATCTGTGCGCGGATGCCATCCCATTTCCATTCAGCCTGCCATTCGCTGGCCTGGCCCAGAGTAGCAGGTTCTTCGGTAGGATAAGCCAGGAAGAAGGGATAAGGGCGACTCAGGTGATCTTCTTTGTTTTCGTGCAGAATCAACTGCTCGAAAGTGGTATTTTGTGGTTTCCAGTTGCCCATAATCCGGTGTGCCACAATTTTTGGGTCTACGTCCATCACTTCGGCAATGGCCCGAGTGACCAGGTTTTGCGAAACGCCTACCCTGAAGCTGCCGGTCATCAGCTTGGTAAAAACAAACTGTTCGGGGCGTGTCATCCTGCGCCATGCCTGTAGCACCTTCTCTTTTTTTTCCTCATCCGAATCCTTGCTCATCTGTTGCAGATAATCTATCCAGTAGGCCAGCGACTCATCCTGTTCCTGGTCGGGTTCGGGCAGTAGCAGGCTGATGGTTTCTCCCAGGTCGCCCACCATGTGGTAAGATTCTTCAAAGAGCCAGTCGGGAATCGCCGCCAGCTCAGACACCCATTGGCGTAGCAAAGTGGTCTTGACTTGCTTTTTAGGTCGTTTGTGCGTAAAAAGTGCCAGCGTCCACAGTTGGTCTTTGTCAGAAGCTATTTCAAAATAGTCTTTGATCGCAGCAATCTTTTCATTTGTTTTGTTGGTTTGGTCTAGGCGGGTAAAGAGTTCGGCAAATTGTTTCACGATTCTTTGATTTTCCTAACAACCTGTCAGATGATACAATTGTTGCGTAATAAAACAATTCAAATAAAAATATAACTATTCTAATTTATCTGCTTGGTCTACACATCTTATTGGAAGCAGTGGTGTGAGAAAAATTACCCATCTATCACATATCAGCGTGTTGACAACCGCGTTTCTACCACGACATTTATAAAAACATGCTATTTTAGCAGTAGGTTACGCATGTAATAAAACAACGACATCTTTAAAGTATACTATATCATAAAAGAGTGATATTTGTCATTATTACCTGGATATACACAAAGTTAAATGCTTTGCGCAATTACTAACTTCATACATGAAGATATTTGCTTCAGTTATAAAATACAGTATCATAACCCTCTTGCTTTCTGCCTGTCACAGAGGCATGATTTGCCCTGCATTTCAGAGTAGTTTTATCTTGGATGATAGTGTGCGCACGGTCACTTTTTCTTTGTTTGGCCCGGATTCACTGCCGAAGAATTTTC
Organism: Cyclobacteriaceae bacterium; assembly: GCA_958296015.1. Taxonomy (GTDB): domain Bacteria; phylum Bacteroidota; class Bacteroidia; order Cytophagales; family Cyclobacteriaceae; genus JAJNNC01. The sequence goes on along the minus strand of CATQIH010000034.1, from coordinate 72,684 downwards.
TGGTAGAAAAGGGAAAATTCGGTATCATTGAACCTTACACGTTGCCGCAAAAATACAATGCCATCAAATCTATTCAGATGGTCACCGTTTTCCCGCCAAATTTGCACAAAGATACCACGTATACAGTTCCCACAGATTCCACCCATTTTCAGATCAGCGAACTGGAACAGAAGTAGGATGGTATGTTGCGATAGACTTTAAGAACAGCCCGCTTGATAAAATTTTCTTATTTTTTCCTTAGCCCGACTCAGGCGCATTTTTACCCTACCTTCTGGGATTTGTAGTGCTGTTTCAATGGTCTTGACAGGCCACTTCTCTTTGTACCTAAGCAATAGCAACAACTTATCCTCGCCGCTAAGTTGCTCCATAAGCTCCTCCAGCATTTCTATTGTTGGTATAGAACTCTCGTCATCAGTTGTCTCTTCTTCTAGACTCTGTATAATTTCTTTGGATAGTTCTTCGTGCAGTTGCTTTTTATTTTGATGAATATGGTCTGTACAACGGTTATGTATGATCGTCTGTAGCCATGCTGAAAATGGGGCTTCTCCCCTGTAACTACTTATTTTGGTAAGTACACGCAACAAAACTTCCTGTGAAACATCCTGAGCTGCTTCCGCGCTTTTGAGCCGACGGGTGCATGACTGCACAATCATGAGTTGATAACGGTTTATCAGTTCAGTGAACAGTATGGGGCATAAATTTTCTTTAAGCTGCCTGGTAATTTCTTCGTCACTTAAATAATGATATGGTCTCATATTTTTTTTAAAAGAAGCAAATTTTTTATAAAAAAAGCAAATAATGGAAGTTAAATTGACATATTTTTTTCTGTTTATAAGGGTAAAAAATATTTTTCTCATTCTCCTGTTACTTTTCATAAAAAGCCGGTCTTATATATATAACCCCATTACATCCATGAAGAAAATGAACCAACTGCTGTTATGCCTGCTACTAAGCCTGCTGGCGATGCAATGCAAAGAAGAAAAGCCTGAAGAAGAAGTCAATCAACTTGACTTGCTGCCACCTGCAACCCAAAGCGGACGTTACACTTTTGGCTGCCTGGTCAATGGGGCAAAGCCTGGGTGCCCAGAACTACCACTGATATGGGGGCTTTCTATCAAGGTGGGCTGTTGCAAATTAGTGCAAAAGCATATAACAAACCTGGAGAACAGAATATGGCATTAGTGCTCTATAACCCACCCGAAGAAGATACTTCGTATGATCTCACAAAATATTCTGATCAGGTAGCTGAGTACATTTCTCGTGGAATAGATGTAAAGAGATGTGTATATGAAAAAGACAGTACTTTATCTGGCAGCTTGACTATTACCAAGTTTGATACAGAAAATTATATAGTCTCAGGTAAGTTTGAATTTACCACGGTAGCGGATGGCTGTGATACGGTGCGTGTAACAGACGGACGCTTTGATTTGCCTTATACGCCTTAAAAATATTTTTCTCATTCTCCTGTTACTTTTCGCAAAAAACCGGTCTTATATATATACCCCATTACATCCATGAAGAAAATGAACCGACTACTATTATGTCTGCTGTTGAGCCTGCTGGCGATGCAATGCAAAGAAGAAAAACCTGAAGAAGAAGTCAATCAACTTGACTTATTGCCTGCTGCAACCCAAAGCGGACGCTACACCTTTGGCTGCCTGGTCAATGGCAAAGCCTGGGTGCCCAGAACTACCACTGATATGGGTGCTTTTTATCAAGGTGGGCTGTTGCAAATTAGTGCAAAAGCATATAACAAACCTGGAGAACAGAATATGGCATTAGTGCTCTATAACCCACCCGAAGAAGATACTTCGTATGATCTCACAAAATATTCTGATCAGGTAGCTGAGTACATTTCTCGTGGAATAGATGTAAAGAGATGTGTATATGAAAAAGACAGTACTTTATCTGGCAGCTTGACTATCACTCACTTTGATGCACAGAATTATATAGTCTCAGGTAAGTTTGAATTTACCACGGTAGCGGATGGTTGTGATACGGTGCGGGTCACCGATGGCAGGTTTGATTTGCCTTATACGCCTTAAATAGTACTTTCTTAACCTTAATCTTTACTTTTTATGAAACACTTCTTCCTTTCAGGAGTGATCGGGCTTGTATTGTGCCTGTTCCATCCTGCGCTGGCACAGGAACCTGTACCCGGCGAAACCTCCGATGCTTTCCGCACCGAAATAAACCGTATCTTTCAGGGTGTCAATCCTACGCCTGTCACTACCGGGCTGCTGTGGGATTATGGCATGGAACTCACCGATGTGGTGAAGTTCAATGGCGTACTGAGCACCAGCAACTACCTCAACCTGGCGGAGTGGCAACGCCTGTATGCCACCATGTACACCATGAAATTCAACAGCAATATCAGTCTTACTACTCCTTTTGGTGTGCAAGGCCAGGTTGAATATTATGGCACGCAATCCAGAGCGCACAATGTGGTTGCGCTGCATATGCGCTACCAGAAGTTTCGCAGCGATGCTACCAGCAGGGGCGTTTCTACGGCCAACAACAAACTGACCTGCGGCAATACTACGGCACCTTATGAAACACGTGATGTCTTTGCTGCTACGCTCAATCATCTTCACCTGGAAGGAGGCAGCCATAAATTCATCTTCCGCAGTGCTTTGTTCTACAACAAATCCGGCAAGACAGTGAGCCTGATCCAAGCCGATTTTGGCGATGGTCAGGGATATCGTACCATCTCTTTGAACGCGGAAGTGGCTGTAAACTATGCATCGGAAGGCACCAAGACGTTTAAGCTGAAGATCAAATATACTGACAACAGCACTTACGAAAGCTGGGGTAAATTATATGTAAGCAATATAGTAAATACCAATAACTCACGTTACAATAGCTCTAATATTCGCACGGTTGTTTTCCCTGTATCAGGATTTCCTTCTCCGCTGGTATACAAAAGCAAAGTAGCTGGTGCTACTGTGACCATAGAATACGCTGGCACCAACCAGATACTGGACAAGCCCTTGATTGTGATAGAAGGCTACGACGGCTGGAAACTACTTTCCCCGGATGATCCTACACAAAATTTTAGTTTTAAAAATTTCATTAATGGTACACGAGGAGGAGGTATTAATGTAGAAATTAACCGAAGTACCCATCAAACCCTCAACGATTTGATAGAGCAGGATGGGTATGATCTGGTGTTTGTGGATTTTAATGATGGAGTGGATTATATCCAGCGCAATGCGTATCTGGTAGAAAATATCATCCAGTGGGTCAATGCCCAAAAGGCTCAGTACAGTACCAAACAGAAAAATGTGGTAATGGGCATGAGTATGGGTGGGCTGATCGCTCGTTACGCTTTGCGGGATATGGAAAAACGAAACCTGGCACACGATGCCCGGCTCTATATCAGCCACGATGCACCGCATCAGGGTGCTAACGTGCCTTTATCAGCTCAAGTAGCCATCCGTCACTTGGCTGGCACCCGCATCGGACTTGGTTTTGGTATCTATTATACGGTCACTTTGGGAGAAATGAATCATAAACTGGGAAATGTGGGCAAACTGCTGGATGCTCCTGCTACGCGGCAGTTGGTACAATACTGGGCAGCTCCTTACATTACTACGTTGGGTGTAGATAATAGCCTGCACGATTCTTTTATGACTGAGTACCGAACTTTGGGTTATCCTACCCAAACCCGCAATGTGGCACTTGCCAGCGGCTCAGAATGTGCCACGCAGCAGGCATTTGGTCCATATGCAGAACTGCTAAACGTAGACGATGGTTTTTCGCTGAACTATTGGCAAGGTTTACTGGCTTCGGTGGCTTCTGTATTTACTACTTATCCGCAACTGTTTATAGGAAGTGTTGTAACCACAAAAACAGATATTCGTGCTAACTTTACGCTGAATGCATTGCCTGATAAGCAAGTACAACGTATCTATCGGGGAAAATTATATGTTTCCAAAAAAATCCTCTTTGCCATCAACGTCAATTTAACCATCACAGACAAGGCACTTAATTCAGCTTCTTATATGTTGCCATTGGATAATGCTCCTGGTGGTATTTACGATATTGAAAACTTTGATGTACCTACTGATGTAGCAGGCATTCCGCTCAATTTTAAGCAAAAACGGTTTAATTTTGTGCCAGTTACCAGCTCACTCGATGTTGGCAGAGGAAGCCAAACCATTACTACGGCTGATTTGCTAAAGCATACTCACCTTCCTCTCCACCACCTGCTCCCAAAGATATACCTTTTGCCAACTTCTTTACTAGCCCGGTAAGAAACGAAGGACACATTGATTTTACTTTGAACAATGGGCGCTGGGTATTTGATGAAATGAAAGCCAGAAACCCAAGATATAACTGTTCACAGTTTTGCTCCGCAGTGCCTAGTATCACAGGTGGAGCCGATTATGTCTGTTATAGCGGTAACACTACTTTTTCTCTCAGCAATGCCTCCGGATTAACCACGCAGTGAAGAGTCAGCGGTAATCTATCCATCGTTTCAAGAACCAATACGGCATCACGGTAAGGGCTGCCAGTGCTACTGCTACTGGTGGAGGATGGATAGAAGCTACTGTTAATACAAGTGCGGGTTGCCAAGCAGAAGTAGCCAGGAGAAATATATCGGTAGGAGTCATTTCAACTAGCGATATCCGCATCTCAGGGCCATCAGCGGTTTGTCCTGGTACCGAATATACTTATACGGCTTCTCCCAGCGGTCCAGGCTATACCTATACCTGGACTTACCCGGGCTAGTGTTTATACATATCTTTGTCAGGAGCTAAAAGCCAACCTGCCAGCATACTTTCAAAACGTTTTAAGCCTCTGGTGAAGGTAATCACGCCAGGTGGTCTTTGGCTTTGATAGCCTTTCCACCCCCCTAACCTGGCAATAATCCAGGAGGCCCAGGCTAAGTCACTTTCCTGATAAGGATTCTTGTGTTTAGCTGTTTGACCTTCCAGACCAACTAAGAGCACTTTTAGAAAGGCTTGTTGTACTACACTAAAGCCTACGGCTATGGGCTGTGTACTTGTGGCTGACCTGGCTTGTCTAAGTTGCATGACCAGCAGCGCACTTTTCATAGCAATCACGCCTAACTTTCTCAGGCTGTAGCCTTGCTCTAACTCTGAGGCTTCCAAGTTGAAGCCCTCTGATTTGAGCAGACGGAAATAGTCCTCTATGATCCATCGCAGGCTATACCAATGCACCATCTGCAAAGCTTGCTCAAAACAACTAACCGGATGGGTAGTGAGCAGATTCCACTCCACAGGCTTTTCTTTGCCTGCACTCTGAGGAGTTTCTTTACCCTGTACCAAATATAAGGTTACATTTTTAGGATAGACCTTGGCATGGGGGTTGTTGTCCGGGCGCAGCAGTTTTACTTGCACAAAGCGTACTTGCATCTCAACGTTGCGCTGCTTTCGCTTACCAGGTAAACCCGGCAACAGAAAACTATACCCTCCACAGGCTGGCTGCTGGTCAGCATAGTCATAGAGCTTATGCTTTTCTCCTTGCATGGTCTCTATCAGACGGTTCACCCGGCTGCGGATAAGCAAGTGAGTGCGCTCATCGGGCACCCTGACAAAACTGTCATATATATCCCCTTCCCGATCCTGCACGAAAGTAACCTCACGGGCCTGCTGTAAACAAGGTTGGCTCGCCTGGCAAGCTTTTATCCAGCGATAAGTCTCTTTTTTTTCTATGGGTAGCGGTGCTGTTGGCTTCTCTTGCCCTGCTGCCCGTATCCACAACTGCACATCGCTCAAGCCTAATACGCTGCCTTGCTGAGCATCTATGACCAGGCTGCAATGAGCAAAGTAGCCTATATCTTGGTTGTTGCCTACCAAACCCAAGCCACTCTCAGCTTGGATCAAGCCTTGATGAGAAGCATAGTTGATCTCTGTGCTATCTTGCAGCACCAGCACATCTTTGCCTGCCACCTGACCCCTGCATTGGCTCTGTGCCTGCTCTATCAAAGCACCTTCTCTCACTTTATCATTACCCAAATAACGATAAAAACTCATCAACTCTGACCAGTTATCACTGAGCCTGTTGATGACTATGGTTTGTTTTTCGGCTATCTTATGCTCCAATTGAACCCCCTTTTTTCCAGCCGCTTGTCTCCATGAAGGCTGGTGGTTTTTCTTCCTGATGTCTTTGTCTCTATCATCTTCTGCTTGTTTATGTCTTTCCTTTCTTTATCTTAACACCAACACTACTTTATTCCTCTCAGACTTATGTATAAACACTAGCTTACCCGGGAGATTGGGCTTCGGGAGGACAGTCAGGCAATCGGATTTATCTATACTCATCCAGTTATTCTTCTGAAATAGGTACGGTGAGGGTATCCATCAACAATGGTTGTGGGGCAAGTGGCTACAGTGGCATCACGGTTTACCCGGTAGATTGCGGCAATACTACCTCCGCTTTTGTCGTCTATCCTAACCCTGCGGATGATCAGATCAACATAGAACCAGCTCCCGAAACGGATGTATTAGCTATTGATAGTAGTGTTCAGGCTGATATCACAGTCAGGTTTGCTACAGAAGTGACAACAATCTCTCATGAAGCAGAAGCATTCAATGTAGTGCTTTATAATGAGCAGCAAGAAATCGTAACTACGGCTACTTCAGTAAATCAAAGCATCAGTCTGGATGCCAGTGCCTTACCCGCAGGTACTTACTATCTACATATTTATTACAAAGATGCTATAGAACAGAAAAAGGTCATTGTTGAGTAAAGATCCTGATATTCTATTATAAAGGCACCGAACCTTATCAGTGCCTTTTTTAGCTTACCAAATCGATCATTTAAGCAAAATGATCAAACCACCACATTGACAATTTTCTGGGGCACGATAATCACCTTCTTTGGTGTTTTGCCTGCTGTCCATTTCTGAATCTGCTCGGAAGCCAGCACTTGTGTTTCTATTTCTTCTTTGGGCATATCCATCGGGAATTTCATTTTAGCCCGCATCTTACCGTTCACAGATACCGGATATTCATGTTCTTCCTCGATCAGAAACTGCTCATTATAATCCGGAAAAGAAGCGTGTACGATACTTTGCCGGTTGCCAAGGGCTTCCCAAAGCTCTTCGGCGATATGAGGCGCATAAGGCGCGATAATCAGCACCAGGTCGGAAAGTACCGCCCGGTTGTGACATTGCAGGCTGGTTAGCTCGTTTACACAGATCATAAAGCTGCTGATGGAGGTGTTGAAAGAAAAGTTTTCCACATCTTCCTGTGCTTTTTTAATGGTGGCATGAAGAGCTTTCAGTGCTTCTTTGGAAGGATCTTCATCATTTACTACAAAGCTGCCATTGTCATCATAAAACAAACGCCAAAGCTTTCGCAGGAATTTAAACACCCCATCAATGCCATTGGTATTCCAGGGTTTGAACTGCTCCAGCGGACCCAAAAACATCTCGTACATACGCAGCGTATCGGCCCCATATTGTGCGATTATATCATCGGGATTGACCACGTTGTACTTGGATTTAGACATTTTTTCTACTTCCCATCCACAGATGTACTTGCCGTCCTCCAAAACAAATTCGGCATCAGCCGCATCTGGCCGCCATTTTTTAAAAGCTTCAACATCCAGTACATCATCTCTGACAATGTTGACATCTACGTGAAGATCACTCACCTCATAATTCTTACGCAGGTTATAGCTAACGTATTTATTTTCGCCTGCTACACGATACACCGTATTAGACCGTCCCTGGATCATGCCTTGGTTGATGAGCTTTTTGTAGGGTTCGTCTACCGTCACAAAGCCACGGTCGTACAGAAACTTGGTCCAGAAGCGGGCGTAGAGCAGGTGGCCGGTGGCATGTTCAGTGCCGCCGATGTAGAGGTCTACATTTTCCCAGTAAGCCTGTTTTTCCTTGCTCACAAATGCCTGATCGTTGTGGGCATCCATATAGCGGAAGTGATACCAGCTCGAGCCGGCCCATCCGGGCATGGTGGTTAGCTCATACGGATACTGGCCTTCATATTTCCAGTCGGTAGCCCTTGCCAGTGGTGGCTCGCCCTCTGTAGTAGGTTTATAGGCATCAATGGCAGGAAGTTTTAGCGGCAGTTCTGAGGTATCCAGTGGGTAGGGGATGCCATTTTTGAAATATACCGGTACCGGTTCTCCCCAGTAGCGCTGTCGGCTGAACACGGCATCGCGGATACGGAAATTTACCTTTGCCCTGCCTAAGCTCATTTCGCTGGCTTTATCAATGATCACCCGGATGGCCTGCTGGGAATCCATACCATTGACAAATTTGGAGTTAATAAGCCTGCCATGCTTTTTTACCGTGGGGTTCTCCATCTCTTCCGTGCCCTCGATGACATGCACCACAGGCAGGTTGAAGTGACGGGCAAAGCGAAAATCGCGGTCGTCGGAAGACGGGACGGCCATTACCACGCCGGTGCCATAGCCTGCCAGCACATAGTCGGCAATCCAGAGCGGTACTTCCTGCCCGGTGATCGGGTTGATGACATATTTGCCGGTAAACACCCCAGAAACGGTCTTTACATCAGCCATGCGATCTACTTCCGAACGGTTTTTGGCTACCTGCACATAGGCATCTACCGCCTCTTGCTGTTGCGGAGTGGTCAGCTGGTTGATCAACTCGTGTTCCGGAGCCAGCGTAAGGTACGTCACGCCAAAAATAGTGTCGGGGCGGGTGGTAAACGCCGTCAGCGTGAGGTCAGCATCTTTTACTTTAAAATCCAGCTCGCAGCCAAAAGATTTGCCGATCCAGTTGCGCTGCATTTCTTTCAGCGATTCGGTCCAGTCAACATGCTCCAGTCCGGAAAGCAGCCGGTCGGCATAAGCGGTAATGCGCATCATCCACTGCGTCATTTTTTTACGCTCTACAGGGTAGCCGCCTCTCTCAGAAAAACCGTCTTTCACCTCATCATTAGCCAGCACCGTGCCCAGGCCCGGGCACCAGTTGACAACCGTATCGGCCAGATAGGTCAGGCGATATTTGAGTAGCATGGTTTGCTGTTCTGCCTCGTTCATGGCGTTCCATGCATTGGCCGTAAAAGCTGGCGTATCATCGTCACAGGCGGCTGTGATGCCTTCGTTTCCATGCTGCTCAAAATGTCTGATCAAATCGGCCACAGGTTCTGCCTTGTCGGTTTGTTGATTGTACCAGCTATGGAACAACTGCAGGAATATCCACTGCGTCCATTTGTAATAAGAAGGATCGCTGGTGCGTATCTCTTCATCCCAGTCGAAGGAAAAGCCAATGTTTTTGAGCTGCTCTTTGTAGCGACGGATGTTATTTTCTGTGGTGACAGCAGGATGTTGCCCGGTATCAATGGCATACTGCTCGGCAGGGAGGCCAAAGGCATCGAAGCCCATCGGGTGCAGCACGTTGAAACCCTTCATACGCTTGAAGCGGCTCACAATATCAGAAGCGATATACCCCAGCGGATGGCCTACGTGCAGACCGGCTCCGGAAGGGTAAGGAAACATATCCAGTGCGTAAAATTTGGGAAGAGAATGGTCTGTTGAGGCTTTGTATACCTGGTGCTCTTTCCAGTACTGCTGCCATTTCTTTTCTATGCTTCTAAAATCGTATTCAGCCATCAGAGATATTATAATAAAGTGTAAGTTGCCGAGGCAAAATTATTATAATAAACTAAAAAGGAGTACAATACAGCTAAAAAATCCGTACGGATAGCTTAAGTTTTCTCAGAAGGGAAAATTGTATGGAGTCATTCCATGATGGCATAGCTCCTCAAGCGCGGCCACCTACCTTAAAACCGATCACCAGAACATCATCAATCTGTGCGGTATCGCCTTTCCACTGGTCAAGGGTTTCGCTGAGGTGTTGTTTTTGCTGTTCAAAAGGCTGAGTATGAATGTCTAACAGTAGGTTGCGCAGATTTTTTGACAGAAACTTGCGTCCTTCCACACCGCCAAACTGGTCCTGATAACCATCGGAGAAGAGGTATACCCAGGTTTCTTCTTTGATGCATAAGCTATGTTTGGCAAACCGGTGGTTGCGGTCGGTGCTAGCACCCCCTACGGCACTGCGGTCGCCTTTGACTATATGCATTTCTCCATGTTGAATGTAGACCATCGGGTTGTTGGCACCTGCAAACTCAAGGGTTTGCGCTATTGGGTCCACCAGGCAAATTGCCGCATCCATGCCATCTTTGTTGGCGGTTTCATCCTGTTTGAGAAACCTGCGCACACTCAGGTGCAGGGTGTTGAGAATCTCATTGGGTTGCACAATGCCTTTGTGTTCAATCTCATTGAGGAAGTTGAAGCCGATCATCGACATAAACGCACCGGGAACGCCATGTCCGGTACAGTCCATGGCAGCAATCAGGATTTTTGGTGATGTGTCACTTTCCGGAAGCGTACTTTTGAAGGCCAGCTGGTTGCCGGTAGTCCGCCTGTGTGTTTCTGTAAACCAGTAGAAATCACCACTAACGATATCGCGTGGCTGAAACAGGATAAATGAATCCTTGATCATATGCTGAAAGTGAACTTCTTCGGGCAGCATGGCACTCTGGATGCGCTGCGCATAGTTGATGCTGTTCAGGATTTTGTGGTGGTAGCTACCTAGTTGTTTGTGCGACGCTTCCAGCTTACTGCTTTGCTGAAGAAGTGCTGCCTGTTGCTCTTCTATCTCATGTTTTTGTTTCTCGATAGAAGTGTTTTTCTGCGCCAGCAAAGTGTTTTTCTTTTTAGACTGGCGAAAATAGACAAACAGCAGCACCAGTACGGCTAGTGCCAGCACAACGCCTGCCGTAAGCAGCCGACGCACCCATGCTTCGTTTTTGAGGCGTGCCTCTTTCTCACTGAGTGCCAGTTCTTTCAGGGCGGTTTCTGCATTGAGTTGGTTGATGGCATCGCGTTGTTCCTGTGTGAGCAGCTGCACTTTTTCCAGCTCTTTGATGGTTTCGTCCAGTTCTTTTTTCTTCAAAAAGACCTGTTGCGCTGCCTGTACTGCCTTTTGTTCGATTTTACGGTTTTCCCGCTCCTGAATCTCTCTGTCGAGCGAAATATAATACATGAAATATTCCATAGATCGCTCGGTCTTGTTGAGGTACTGATAGGTTTGGGCCATTAATCCATAGTATGTTCGGGTAAGTTGAATATCGCCTGTGCGTTTGATCATTAGCAGGCTTTCCTGTAGGTAGTCCAGGGCTTCCTGGTATTTTTGCATGTGGTTGAGTGCAGAGGCAAGGTCTACCAGTGTAGGACCTTCGTTGAGGGTATCTTCAAGGGTCTGGTACTGGCTGAGTGATGTCTCAAAGTACTGAACAGACCTTTCGTAATCCTGTAGTTCGCCGTAGATGGTTCCCAGATTACGGTTGACGGCAGCTTCCGCCTGTAGGTTGTGCAATGACTGGTACATGGGTAAGAGCCGGTTGAAGTACGCAATCGCCTCATTGGTTGACTGCTGATTCCAGTATTGATGCGCTATCTTATCGGTTAGAGCAGCCTGCTGCACTACGTTGCCGGTAGATTGGAAATGCGCTGCCGTATCTTTCCAGGATACGATCATAGCAGATGGGATAGTCTGAGCCACGGCAAAGCGTGCTGCAAAAATGCACAGGAGCAAAAAGTAAGTTCGTTTCATACACTTCTATTTCTTCAAACAAAAGCTTTATGCACAAACCATTCCTTATATTGTACAAAACATGACAAGGCTATGTGTTATCTTACTTTTGCAGTTTTTGGTGATGAAGGAATGAACCAGGACTGTTTTTAACGAATTTGCCAGGATACTATACCGAATAAATGCTTGACTTTTCTCGTTGCCGCATCAGCGTATATGCTTTATCTGCTACACTTCGGATGCAGGCTTCATCGGATGAGGAAGGTATTGGCAGTGCGGCCCAGAAGAAGGGGGCTTTTTGCTGAGTGGCCAGCCAGGTTTCCAGGGCTTTCTGCTTATGCTCAAAAAAAGTAAAGATCAGGGGTATCTGATAATCAACGCATGACTGCCACAATTTTTCAGATAAACTATCAAAGTATGTTTCAGGCTTATATGTTTGATTACCAGCAACTTGCGTGTATTGACTCAAGTGAAAGATGAACTCCGTTAGTTCATAGTGCTTGTCCAGCCAGGCTGGTAGTTTGCTTTCACTGAGCTGTTGCTGCATGTTTAAGTCTTTTTGTATAGCAAGAGTGCTAGCTGGCTCGTTGCAGGCAGCGATAACATAGTTGAAATTGTGCTGGTTGAGTTTGCTTATCATATGGCTGCCCAAAGGCTGCGCAGCACCTGTAACGATCATCATAATGGCGAATGGTTCCTGGCAAATGGTGAATAGCTGTAAAGTTATGAAATTTTTAGTTTTTCAAGGACTTATCATATAGCCATCTGTGTTACTTGGTGGTATTATTGTATGTTTGCAAAAAATTTCAGCAAAAGAGTATGATTTACGTCAGCAGAAAAGAGCACTTCAATGCGGCTCATAAATTATATAATCCACAGTGGAGCAGAGAGAAGAACGACCAGGTTTTTGGCCCTTGTGCCAACGACAACTGGCATGGTCATAATTTTGAGATGATCGTAACGGTAAAAGGCAAAACAGACCCTGAAACGGGCTTCGTGGTGGATTTGAAAAAGCTCAGCAAAGTGATCAAAGCAGAGGTAATAGAAAAGCTGGACCATAAGAATTTGAACGTGGATGTGGACTTTATGCGTGGCAAAATGGCCAGTTGCGAAGTGCTCATCGAAGAAATATGGAAAATTCTGGCACCTGCCGTCAGTGATATTACACCCAGCGGCTGCCTTCACTGCATTCGTTTGTATGAGACGCCCAACAACTTTGTAGAATTTTACGGCGAAAAACTAGCGTCTGAATCTCCCCGTGAGGAGTATGCCAGCTATCCGGAAGGACTGAAAGCTTATTCCTGATGCGGTATTATATCATAGCCGGGGAACGTTCAGGCGATCTGCACGGTGCCAACCTGATCCGCGCTTTGCGCCAGCATGATACACAGGCAGAGATTCGCTGCTGGGGTGGCGATGCCATGCAGCAGGCAGGCGGTGAGTTGGTTAAACACTACCGCGACCTGGCATTTATGGGTTTCTGGGAGGTACTGACCAACCTGCCGACCATTCTCCACAACATAAAGTATTGTAAAAAAGACCTCATACAATACAAACCTGATGTGCTGATTCTCATTGATTATCCGGGTTTCAATCTGCGCATGGCTAAGTTTGCCCACAAGCGGGGGCTGAGAGTCTTTTACTATATTTCACCCAAAATATGGGCCTGGAATACCGGTAGAGCAAGGCAGATCAAAGCCAATATAGACCGTATGTTTGTTATTTTGCCCTTTGAACAGGCTTTTTATCAGCAATACGATTATCAGGTCGATTACGTTGGCAACCCGTTGCTGGATGCTGTGCGTTCCTTTGCCCCTGATATTGCCTTTCAGCAGCAGTACCTGGAAAACAAACCGCCGGCGATTGCCGTGCTACCCGGCAGCCGAAAACAGGAGGTAGCCAGTATCCTGTCGGTGATGATGACTATTACTGAGGCTTTCCCCAGCTATCAGTTTCTGGTAGCCGCCGTAGACAATCTGCCAGACGAGCTTTACGCACCTGCCCGGCAGCAGCCAAATGTAGCAGTGATCACCAATAAAACGTATGACATTCTGCACGCAGCACAGGCTGCCATTGTCACATCGGGTACGGCTACGCTGGAAGCTGGGCTGTTTGAAGTACCGCAGGTGGTTTGCTACAAGACGAGCGGCTTTACCTACCGCATCATCAAAACGCTGATCAAGGTGCCTTATATCTCTTTGGTCAACCTGATTGCCGGTCGTAAGGTGGTGCCCGAGCTGATACAGGGGGAGTTAAATACCGGCAGGCTACAGCAGGAATTGGCTGCTATCGTAGAGACATCTCCTGCCCGGCAGCAACAACTGGAAGGCTACGCATCCCTAAAAAAGATCATGGGAGACCACCGCCCTTCCGAACAGGCAGCCAGTCTGATGGCAGACTACTTACACCTGCCTGCATAAAAAAACCATGTCGGACTAAAAGCAGCCGACATGGTTTGTATACCTTTTATATTTAGCCTGAAAAATACCGGACTAGGGTGTTAGCACTTTGTTGATAAAATGCACCGCCCCGTGTTGGGAAAGCACATCGGTATATACGAAGCCTGCATCTGTGGTATTAGGGCTGGAAATGGTGGCAGATTGAGGAGTAACCTTAAATGTCAATGCCGTTTGATTAAGTGCATTGACTGTTTGATCACCGGCTGCCTGAATGTCTACTCTAAATTGAAGACCGTTGATGACATGCGTTTGCAGGATATTACTGAGTAGCGCAGGATCAATACGGGCCGTGGTAGTCATGCTATCAATGGAAGGAACCAAACCGGCAGCTGCAAAAGCAGAATCGGAAGGAACAAAAATTGTTTTGCCTTTGCCTAACTGTAATCCCGTCTCTTTCAGTGCTGTCTTGAATATATTAAACGTATTGCCAGAAACCAATTCAGCCTCAAGGATAGCGTTTTCCAAAGCAACAGGCGGTTGCAGTGTAGCAAATAGGGCGTATACATTGCCATTACTGGCTGGCACGTCGGTATTGACAGCATAGTTACCATTCAAATAAACATCACCCTGGTAGTTTGTGACATACACCGTGTCTTTGGAGAGCGTAGTGACGATACGACCGGCTTCTGCCAGATTGACCTTACCCTGTAGCAGATGGCGGTTGGCTATTTGTGCAGCTACCTGCGGATTAGTGTTAGGGTTAAAATTACTCGCTGCATCCAGTGGGGCTAGTACTGTATAATTGTCTGATCCGTTGAGTGTTTCAGAGAGTCCGGCTGTAAAGAGAACCTGAGTTATAGGAGATAAAGTATAAGCACTGTTTTGTGTTCTATAAAGATACAGGGCTGTCACTCCTATAACAGAACCGAAATACGGGCGTAACTGCCGTAGTGAAGGGGGCAGCAACACTTCATTGATCACATGCACCACGCCATTGGCAGCCTGTATATCTTTGCTAACAATGGTGGTAGGATTAGGCTGTGTAGCCTCGTTGATGAGTATGCTATCACCCTGTGTAAAGGTAAGCTTGTCTAATGTTAATAATCCTGAAACCGTTGAATCAAGCTGGTTGGCATTGTACAAACTATTAGGTATTAAATGATACAGGATTACATCTTGCACATAACTGGGATCAATATCATAAATACTGAGAAAGCCAGTGGAGGCGACAAATTTCTCGAAAGCCTCATTATTGGGAGCAAAAACAGTGTAATTGCCTGATTGTAACAGGCTTTTTAGATCCCCCAAATTTTCAACTACGTCATTCAGGCTGTCAAGCCCTTCCGTATTGGCCAAAATATCTACCACATCATCGGTGGGGCGGGGTGGAGGAGCTTCTTCTTTGTCTTTGTTGCAGCCGGTAAGTACAGCCGAAGTGATTACCAAGGAACAGCACATAACAAGTGCCTGGTGTAGTGTTTTTTTCATAAAGTGTAGGATAAGTGATAGTAGATAATACATCTGTTTTTCAATATACACTTTTGATGTTATTTCTACCTAACGAATGATAAAAATGTGTATAAAATATCACACAGCCAAAAGATAGGACAGTAGTTAGAGAAATCCGGTTACAAAATATACCAGCAGGTTGTACCAATAGGACAGAATCTATTTTGTTACTTAGAAGCCTTTTTATGGAAACTACACAACGGTCAGCACTGCAGGTTCTTTTACATCAGGAGCAAAATGGCTTGAAAAATCCCCTGGCTAACTTATTGGCGACCAACGCTAGTCATACGATGTTTGTGCTGGATGTCACTTCTGGCAGGTTCGATTATATGGGAAATCATCTGGCCAGGCAATTAGGTTATTCCGCTGAGCTGTTCAAAAATGAAGGAGTATTTTTTGTCAGTGATATTATTGCTGCCCAAGACTACCAGCGGCTAGTAAGCAACTACCTTGGATTGATAAAACAAACAGAGAAAAATGTTTTCACCCAGACACACCGTTATCAGGATCAGTTTAACATAAGCAAAGCCGACGGTGGTTATCTCGGGATAGAAGTACTGGCAATTTTGTACAAAGAAAAAGAGGCGGGTGCAAGAACTTGCTTAGTCGGCATCATCCAGGAAGATAAGAAGGAAAACTATTGGCATCGATCTATAGAACAAGAGAAACTTTTTGTAAAACTTCAGTTTGTGATAAGTCAACTGGAATGCTTGTCTAACAGATTAATGCATAAGACCGGAAAGAATGCAGAAACGGTGACACACCGCGAAGCAGAAATTCTCCATTTATTATCCCAAGGTCTTTCTACCAAAATACTGGCCTCACACCTGCACATCAGCCCTCATACGGTAGAATCTCACAGAAAGAACCTGCTGGCAAAATTTCAGGTTAAAAATACGGCCGAACTCATCAAGGCTGCTTATCAGCATATTACATAACTGTCATCATTTCACTTTGATAATTTATATGTATTTCGGTTAAATTAATAAACGGCATAAAAATTTACCGGTATTCTGGGATTGAAACCCTGTAGAAACCTGGCCACCTTTGATCCGAAGTTAGTCAGTGACTAACCTCAAAATACTTTTCACCAAAATAATATATCAATGGCAAAATCAACAAAAAAAGACAGCAAACCAGCCGATGACCTAAAAAAGCAGCGCGTCCTGGTAGAATTAAGGGTTCCCAAACGAGACCTTAACAGTAGTCCGATGTCTATTGCTTCCTCACTGAATCTTTCACAGTTAGACATTGATTCGGATTTCGAGATGATACCCATGGAACCTTCCGATCCTGAGATAGCCGCCCAGATGGCTTCTGCCAGGGAAGCATCCCTGATCATAGCGGGTACCGTCAACGAAGAAGACAAAGAAGCCCTCGAAAAAAACCCCAAGGTCATCAAAGTCTGGAGCGACGCGCCTATCAGTCCGTTTGGTACCACAGAACTGGAGGTGGAAGAACGCGAGACTGAGAACGCATTGGAACTGGTGGCACAGGATGCCTTCGGAACCTGCCCGATTGGCACCTGCGACTGCAACTCGGGTACGCCCAAAGGAGATCTGGCTACAGTGCGCCACTACCTGGGCGTCGACCGCATCCATAGCCAGGGAATCCGTGGCCGTGGCGTGGTGGTAGGTGTACTGGACTCCGGCATCACTGCCGCAGGACGCACACTAAAACGTGGTGAAACGCCTGCCCGTCAGATTCCTAACGTTATTGGCGGATGGCCCGCAGATTGGGGAACAGAGTCAAGCGACTGGGGCTATCATGGTAACATGTGTGCCACAGATGTACTGGGCATGGCTCCTGAAGCACAGCTATATGACCTTCGTATCTCCGGGGGTGGTAGCCCGGCCACTGTAAGCAACGCGTTGCAGGCTTTTCAATGGGCGATCAACCAGTTTCGCCGCGATGGTACGCCGCAGGTGCTGACCAACAGTTGGGGAATTTTTCAGCGGGCCTGGTATGCAGATTACGCTACCAATCCGGAACACCCTTTTACCCGCAAGGTGGTGGAAGCCATCAATACCGGCATTGTGGTTCTTTTTGCCGCAGGCAACTGCGGAGGAACTTGTCCGGATGGCAGATGCGGTACAGAAAATGGGCCTGGCAAAAGTATCTGGGGAGCCAACGGGCATCCATTTGTCATGACGGTGGGGGCAGCAAATACCGAAGGACAATTTATAGGCTATAGCAGCCAGGGTCCGGCAGCGTTGGATGCCTTCAAACCGGACTTCTTGTCTATCAGCCACTTTACAGGCTATTTCAACAGCGACAGTGGCACCTCTGCTGCAACGCCTATTGCTGCCGGTGTGGCGGCACTTTTCAAACAGCGAAATTCACGAGCCAGTCAGTTTGATATCAAGGCGGCACTTAAGCTCACGGCCAGAGACATAGGGCCTTCCGGCTGGGATCAACATGCAGGGGCTGGCATCATCAATGCCTGGGAGGCGTTTAACCACGCCAGGATTACAGGTACCCGGCTGCCCAGCCGCAGACCGTTTACTGGAGTGCAGTTTAGGGGTAGCCTACGTGCAGGACAGACCGTTTGCTGGTTTACGTTCAACTGGCCCGCCCAATGGCATGTGTTCTGGCACGCGATGTCTCTAACGGACAGCACCAAGATCAAATGGAACATCCGTACAGAACGATCCGATGATAGCCATGTCACTTACTGGGTTTGCATCACCAATGTCTCTGACCGTACAGCACAGGTAGAAGGAAGATACGCTGTACTGGGATCAAATTAAACAGTTATTACAAAACAATTTATTCATTTACTTTTAAACTTTCAAGATCATGAGTGTAGGAACACAATACACAGGAACAGTCAACCGCAACGGTAGACTACGAGTATTCACCTGGGGCTGGAACCCCAATCTTCACGTTGTTTGGTACATCGTGCCGGTTTCAGCGCATCCGGGTGCGCCGCAGTTAGACTGGGATGTAGAGGTAGAACGGGCTAATGGCAGCCAGGTGACTTATTGGGTCAACGTACAAAACCTGACCAACCAGGATGTTCGGTTCGAGATGAGATACGCTATTTTAAGTTAAACAACCTTTTAAACATTTAAAATGATGAGAATTCATATTGAAATCGATGATAAAGATCAGATGACGCAAACCAGTCAAATGGAATTTGGTAACACAAGCCAGCAAAGTTCCGTAGATGCCGGTTCATCAGGCGACCGGGCAAAAAGCAATGGTGCAGCCCAGGGCCTTAAAAATCAAAATGGTGCCGAACAGCAGATCATTGATGCCGGTGAGGTACCTAAAGATTTGCTGGACCTTATAGCAAAAGATTCGGATAAGTAAGCGGCAACTCACTGGTAGGTTACAGCGCAGAAGATGCTGCTGTAGATACTGATACTCTGCCAGGCAGCAAAAAGGTACTGTTCCTTCTTGCTGCTTTTTTTTGTGGCGTAGTTGATGCCGGATTCATAACGTTCCTGATGGCAAAGTGTAGATGATAGCCGTAGGACGCTACGCTACCCTACGACCAGTAAGGCATATAGGTTAGAGAGGTGGTGCGTATAGGTTAGAGAGACGGCATGTAAAGGTTAGAGAGGCGGCGTGTATAGGTTAGAGAGGCGGCGCGTATAGGTTAGAGAGGTGGCGCGTATAGGTTTAAGAGGTGGTGCGTATAGGTTTAAAAGGCAGCGTGTATAGGTTAGAGAGACGGCATGTATAGGCTAAGCACCATTGATGATCGTAAAAATGTCTCCTGCGTTGGTATGACGTACCGGATTTGCCCAACATTGAACAAATTTATGTTTCTTTGCGGTTGAATCAGTACAGAAGCAATTTCCATGAAGTTTACGCTACAGCAGACAGATACCTCAAGCAAAGCACGCACCGGCCTGATCGAGACAGATCATGGCACCATCCATACGCCTATCTTTATGCCGGTAGGCACGGCAGGCACCGTGAAGGCGGTGCACCAGCGGGAACTCTCCGACGATATTCATGCTGAGATTATTCTGGGAAATACCTACCACCTGTATCTTCGTCCCGGATTGCCATTGCTGGAAAAGTGCGGCGGATTGCATAAGTTCAATGGCTGGAATAAGCCCATCCTGACCGATAGCGGCGGCTACCAGGTGTATTCACTGGCCGAGAGGCGCAAGATCAGCGAAGAGGGCGTGGCTTTCCAGTCGCACATTGATGGCTCGCGGCACTTTTTTACGCCGGAAAATGTGATGGACACCCAGCGTAGTATCGGTGCCGACATCATCATGGCCTTTGATGAATGTACGCCTTACCCCTGCGACTACACCTATGCCAAAACATCACTGGGTCTTACCCACCGCTGGCTCGACCGCTGCTGTGCCTGCTTCGACAGTACGGAAGGAAAATACGGCTACCGGCAGGCATTGTTTCCTATTGTGCAGGGCAGCGTATACAAAGACCTGCGTGTTCAGTCTGCCGAAAAAGTGGCTTCATTGGGTCGTGAAGGCAACGCCATTGGCGGGCTGGCCGTAGGCGAACCCGCTGAGATGATGTATGAGATGACCGAGCTGGTGTGTGATATACTGCCGCCAGACAAGCCCCGCTACCTGATGGGCGTGGGTACACCGGCCAATATCCTGGAATCTATTGCGCTGGGCGTGGATATGTTCGACTGCGTGATGCCTACCCGCAATGCACGCAATGGGATGCTTTTCACCACACAGGGTATGATCAATATCAGAAACAAAAAGTGGGAAGACGACCTTTCTCCCATCGATGAACACCTGGGAAATTATGTGAGTAGTTTTTATTCCAAAGCTTATCTCAAACATTTAGTGAACGCCAAAGAAATGCTTGGCGCGCAAATTGCCAGTATCCATAACCTGTCTTTTTACCTGTGGCTGGTGCGTCAGGCCAGAGCACATATAGAAAACGGAGATTTTACGTTGTGGAAAGACCGGATGGTACAGCAAACCATGCAACGATTATGAAACTGATAGATCAATATATTCTTAAAAAATTCCTGAGTACGTTTTTCTTTGTCGTCTTTCTACTGGTGGCCATTGTCACAGTGATTGATTACACAGAGAAAAACGATGACTTTCTGGAGCACAACCTGGGCTTTGCAGAAGTACTGGGCTATTATATTGACTTTATTCCCTACGTAGCCAGTCTGATCACCCCTATTACGGTATTCATCGCTGTGGTGTTTGTCACCTCAGGTATGGCGGGCAGAACGGAGATCATTGCCATCCTGAGCAGTGGTGTGAGCTTTATCCGGATGCTGGTGCCTTATTTTATGGGGGCTGCTTTTATTGCGGCCATCAGCTTTTTGCTCAACGGCTGGATCATTCCTAATGCCAATAAGGACAGGATTGCTTTTGAGCTAAAGTACATCAAGAAGATGACTTCCAACGATGATAAAGATATTCACATCAAAGTGGCACCGGAGCTGTATGCCTATATGGAAAGGTACAATAGCATGTCTGATGTGGGCTATCGCTTTACGCTGGAAAGGATCGTGGGCAATGAGATGCTGGAAAAACTTTCTGCCCGAAGGATCGAATGGGATACCACCCATACCAAATGGAAGCTCAAGGAGTGGGAATTGCATACCTTTGATGGTTCGAAAGAAAAGATTGAAAAAGGTAATGAACTAGATACGGCACTCAACATTCTGCCCAAAGACCTGGGAACCACTTATGGATTATACGAGACGCTGACGTTGCCCGAACTCAACCAGCATATCGCCATCCTCAGAGAACGGGGAGGCAATGATATTCCCGTCTACCAGGTAGAAGAATACATCCGGTATATGTCGCCCTTCACGGCCATCATTCTCACTTTTATCGGGGTGATCATGTCGGCCAGGAAATCGCGGGGCGGTTCGGGATTTCAGATTGCCTTGGGCTTCTTCATTGCCTTTTTGTACATTATTTTTTATATTTTTTCCCGAAGTATTGCAGAAGCCAACAGCCTGAACCCTTTGTTTGCTGTGTGGCTGCCCAATATTATTTTTTCTATAGTCGGACTTATCTTATATAATACTGTGCCTCGCTAATGAGCCAATTTAAACACTACTTACACCTTCATTTCATTATTCTGATCTGGGGATTTACTGCCGTTATTGGGCTGCTGATCCATATTCCTGTGGTGGAAACCGTTTTTTACAGAACCCTGCTGGCCAGCGTGGCCCTGGGTGTTCTGCTGCTGATCCGTAAAAGAAACTTCAGGCTGGGCAAGAAGCAGGTAGGGCAGATCCTGGGTGCCGGTGTTCTGATAGCCGCCCACTGGATCTTGTTTTTTGGGGCTGCCCGTGTGGCCAACGCCTCGGTGTGTCTGGCAGGTATGGCTACCTGTTCGCTCTGGACCAGTATCCTTGAGCCGCTGATGACCAAGAGAAAGTTTCTGGCCTATGAGGCACTGCTGGGGCTGGTGGCTGTTGCAGGGCTGTATGTCATTTTCCGCTTTGAATTCAGTTATGCCCTGGGCCTGTCGATGGCCATTGTATCTGCTATGCTGGCTTCGGTGTTTACCATCATCAATGGCACGCTTGCCAAGATTTATAATTCTTATATGATCACCTTTTATGAAATGGTGGGGGCCTGCCTGAGTACCGCATTGTTCTTTCCGTTTTATGCTTACTTTATGGCAGACAACGGGCAACTTCAACTGCTGCCTTCTTCCAGCGACTGGCTGTATCTGCTCATTCTGGTGCTGGTCTGCACGGTGTATGCTTATTCTGCCTCTGTAGAGTTGATGCAGTATATCTCAGCCTTTGCCATGAACCTGACCAACAACCTGGAGCCGGTATATGGCATCATCCTGGCTGTCATTGTTTTTGGCGATTCGGAAGAGATGACCCCGGCCTTTTATACAGGCACATTGATCATCCTTTCCTCGGTGCTTGCTTATCCGGTGATCAATCGTTATTACAACAGAAAACGGCTCAAGACAAGAATGCTTCAATAGGAGAGTAGGGAAAGATTTAGACAAGTGAGTGTTAGACAAAATAAAAAGAACCAACTATGAACTTAGCAGTCGCTCAATTTCAACCAAAGGATGGAGACAAAGCCTATAACCTGTCGGTGATCCGAAAGCTTACCGAAAAAGCAAAATCCAAAGGAGCAGACGTGATAAGCTTTCATGAGTTGTCGATAACGGCCTACACTTTTACCAAGGATTTGAACTTAGAACAACTCACAGACCTGGCAGAAAACGTTCCGAATGGAAAAAGTACACAGGAACTGATAGAGATTTCAAAAGAATTTGATATGCCGGTTTTGGCTGGCCTGGTAGAGAAGTCGGATGGAAAAATTTATAATACTTATGTATGTGTTACGAAAGATGGTATGGTAGCAAAGCATAGAAAATTGCATCCTTTTATTAGCAGATTTATGTCTGCTGGCAACGAGTACTGTGTCTTCGACCTACTCGGTTGGAAGTGCGGAATTCTCATATGCTATGACAATAACGTGATTGAAAATGTAAGAGCTACAAGCTTATTGGGAGCAGCGTTGATCTTCGCACCGCACGTTACGGGCTGTACACCATCGGACATGCCAGGCCGGGATTATGTCGATGGTAAATTCTGGCAGAATCGTGCAAGCGATCCTGTATCTTTGCGATTGGAATTTGACGGGCCAAAAGGCAGGCGATGGTTGATGCGCTGGCTACCGGCAAGGGCTTACGACAATGGCGTGTATTATGCCTTCACCAATCCTATTGGCTACGACGGTGAACAGTTGAAAAATGGCAACTCGATGATCATCGATCCATACGGTGAGGTTTTATCAGAAATAAGATCATTTGAAGACGACATTACGGTTTCAAAGATCACCAGAGAAAAGGTGCAACTTTCAGGAGGCTGGAGATATAAAAATGCCCGCAGACCCGAACTCTATAAAGATATTATTGGCAGAGATCATGTGTCAGACACAACACCTGTGTGGATGAAAGACAGCGCGTCCGGGCAATGATCAAAACAGCATACAGTAGGAAGAACACGTACATTTGTTGCACAGAATAGTAATGAATAAAATTAAGGGAGTTGTTTGTGTGGTATTGGGAGCGGCAAGTTATGGTTTGTTGGCTACGTTTGTGAAGCTGGCCAACATCAGAGGACTGGATACCAGTGTATTGACTTTTTTCCAGTATCTTTTTGGCTTTGTTGTGCTTTCAGTAGCTGCTTATTTCAACAAAATCAAGCGTACCACAGCTGCAACGAACCGCAAGTCAAGGTCAAAGATGAAGCTGTTGCTTTACGGTA
The DNA here is from genome assembly GCA_958296015.1 of Cyclobacteriaceae bacterium. Taxonomy (GTDB): domain Bacteria; phylum Bacteroidota; class Bacteroidia; order Cytophagales; family Cyclobacteriaceae; genus JAJNNC01. The sequence continues at coordinate 49,001 of CATQIH010000034.1, read as the reverse complement.
CTTCCCTGGGCCTGACAAGTAGCTTTTATTACCTTTCATTACAGTATGTGCCCGTATCTATTGCCATCATTTTGCTGATGCAGGCGATCTGGATGGGAGGCGTACTTGAAATATTTCTGGAAAAGACAAAGCCCGATAGTTTTAAGATCATTGGCAGCCTGGTGGTTCTGGTCGGTACTTTTCTGTCTGTCGACGTTATTGATAATCTTCATACGTTAAGCTACATCGGCGTAGGCTATGGCATACTCGCCAGTATCTCATATACTGTTACGTTGATGGCGACCAATAAAATTGCCACTGATCTGCCCAATATTATCAGAAGTCAATACCTGGTGCTGGGTGGCTTTCTTGTCACCGTACTGTTTTGGAACCTGCGCATAGTCACCCATATTGAGTTTGATAACCTGATGCTGTATTCCTTTGGCATATTCCTGGCTCTCTTCGGAACCATCATTCCACCCATACTTTTCAATATGGGGTTTCCCATCGTTGGTATTGGTATAGGAAGCATACTGGCTGCCATTGAAATTCCGGTTTCCATATTTTCTGCAAACATCCTGCTGGGCGAAGATATAAAAGCCATTCAGTGGTTAGGGGTGTTTATTATTTTGGTTTCCGTTGTGATCATCAACTACAGACAGATCAATAATAAAAGCATTGAAACAATAAATACTCTCCGAATACTTTTCCTGAGCTTTTTTTCAATTAAAATCTAAAAGATGATTGAAATCATATAGTCGTGCGCTAAATGGTTGTAGTTTTAGACTATCCTAAACAACCACGAAAATTGCAGCTAACGTTAGCCAAATCAGACAGCGTGCAAAATGTCATCAACAACAAAGTATGAACAGGATAACAACCATCGTATTCACGCTGCTTTTAGTGGCCTGCCACTCAGAAAAGTATCAAGAGAAACATACAGATACCCAGCCTGCCACCGAAGAAGCAACTGCTAAAGACCACGAATCAGCACCCATCATGGGTTGGGCCAGCTGGAATAACTACAGGCCAATATCAATGAGGACATCATCAAAGCGCAGACGGATGCGATGGTTTCTTCCGGTTTAAAAGATGCGGGGTATTCTTTTATCAACATTGATGATGGCTTTTTTGGTGGCCGGGATGAAAATGGAAAGCTATTGGTCCATCCAAAACGATTTCCCAACGGAATGAAATCGCTTGCAGCATACATCCATGATAGGGGACTGAAAGCCGGACTTTATTCAGATGCCGGAGCCAACACCTGCGCTTCTTACTGGGATAAGGATACCATCGGCGTAGGAGTGGGACTATATGGCCATGACGAGCAGGATTTGGCACTGTTCTTCCGTCAATGGAAGTATGATTTCATCAAAGTAGACTGGTGTGGTGGCGACTGGCTAGGGCTGGATGAACAAACCCGGTACACTCACATTGGCGCTACCATCAAAGCACTGAATCCCCGATGCCGTGTACAAACGTGTGCCGGTGGGAGTTTCCCGGAAAATGGGTGACACAAGTGGCAGACTCATGGAGAATTTCAGGTGATATCGATAATACTTTTGCATCAATTTTGGCGATCATAGATCTGAATGCCGATTTATGGCAGTACAGCTCTAAGGGCCACTACAACGATATGGATATGCTACAGGTGGGCAGAGGTATGAGCTATGAAGAAGACAGAGCTCATTTTTCTATGTGGTGTATGATGCATTCACCGCTTTTGCTGGGCAACGATCTAACTAATATGTCGGCAGAAACTGTAGAGATTGTCACCAACAAAGACATGATTGCACTCAACCAAAGTCCGTTTGTATACCAGGCCAGGCGGCTGATAGATGAAGGCCATCTGGAAGTCTGGGCAAAGCCCCTGCATTCCACCATGAGCGGCGAGGTGGCTGTTGCGTTGTTGAACAGGTCAGAAAAACCGGATAGTATTTCTTTTGACCTGGCATCAATAGGGGTAGAGGCAATAGCTACCTACACCATGCTTGATCTTTGGACAAAAGAAGCCTATCCTTCTTCCACCAATGGAACCATCACCATGCAGGTGCCTGGTCACGGAATTGTGGTACTCAAGGTGAAGGGCAAAGCGATACCCTATAACGTGTTTCAGTATAAAAGCGAATAGCTTTGATGATAGCTATTCTTTTCAACCTGCTACTAAGTAAGGAAGGTATACTATGGATTATTTTCTTACATACATGGGATAGTACAAAAAAGGGGTGTTTTGCGCCACAATGTCAGGAAAACTTCAAATTACTATACAAAAAGACAAGGAAAACTTACTGCGACCATGCATGTGAGCACTAAAGATGCGCTGTACTTACTGTTACCACATAATTTTCGTTAAATTGTGTGGTAACACGCCCTGCAACAGAGGCATTTGTGATAAAAACTAGGCTTTTACTGACAGTATGGCACGTTTTTCTGTTAAAAAAGCACTTTTATAGCCTGCAACCTCTTAATTAGCTGAAAAAAATGTGTATGCAGGCTGTGCAAACGCATGTTTTTATGCTATCATGTGTATCGCACACGCTGCCCCTTTACAAATTACGCTAAAAAACGTATTGTCAGACTATGCAACACGTTTTTTATGGAGTATACTATTAGATAAAATCAGACTCCCGGTTCATCTGTCCCCATACTTTGAACAGAAGGTACGAAGATACAATACCTGTTACGGTAAAAACAGAGGCCAGGACCATGTTGTCGTACAGCCATTGCCCAAAGGCAAACAATGCACTATAGACAGCCACCACGCCCAGCATCATGCAAAGAATGCCCTGGGGAACATCCCAGCCTTTTTGTTTTTCAATGATCTCACCGTCTTTCTCCGCATCTTCTACCACTTTCTTCCAGCCAGGGCCGCCGGGGTACACCCGCTTATAAAAACTACGCAGTGTCGCTTTGTCGGTAGGCGGTGTGAGAAACGTAACCACCACCCAGCCCACCGTAGTAAGGCCGACACCCAGCAGCATTTTTTCTCCGGTACCGGGCAGTGCCATCCCTGTGTAAGGGTGGATAAACTCAAAGTACAAGGCTACTACAAATGAAATAATCATGGCAGCCAGCTCACTGTAGGCATTGATACGCCACCAAAACCAGCGTAAGATAAAGATCAGACCAGTGCCCGCACCTACCTGAAGCAGGATATCGAAAGCCTGTAGCGCATTGCTCAGCAGCAGGGCAAACAGTCCGGTAGCCACCAGCAGGCACACAGTAGAAATTTGTCCTACCCGTACCATTTGTTTCTCGGTGGCACCTGGGTTCATAAACCGCTTGTAAAAGTCGTTAACCACGTAGGAAGAACCCCAGTTGATTTGGGTGGAAATGGTAGACATAAATGCCGCGATCAGCGAAGCTACCACTAGCCCCAGAAAACCGGTTGGTAAGAAGCTCAGCATGGCAGGATACGCAAAGTCGTTGTGGATAATGTCGGGATTGATGGTAGGAAAAGCCACCCGCATAGATTCTACTGTCGGGAAGACGACCAGCGAAGCCAGTGCCACCAGTATCCAGGGCCACGGACGCAGTGCGTAGTGTGCAGCATTGAAGAACAAAGTAGCTTTCACGGCACCCTTTTCGTTTTTGGCAGACAGCATACGCTGAGCAATGTAGCCGCCACCGCCGGGTTCGGCACCAGGATACCACACACTCCACCACTGCACGGCAATGGGTAATACCAGCAGGGTGATGACCATATCTGTATTGTTGAAATCAGGCAAGATACTGAGTTTAGAGGCTACCAGTTCATTTTGCATGAGCATTTCAAGGTTGCCAACCTCCGGTAAGTTGACCAAAATGATGGCAGCACCAATGGTACCGATCATAGAGATGATAAACTGAAAAAAATCTGTCAGCAGGATGCCTTTCAGCCCACCAATCGTGCTGTATACGCCTGTGATGGAGAGCAGCACCAGCAAGGTCTGCCACGCCTCCCAGTGCAGCATTACTGCTCCGATCTTGATGACGGCCAGCGATACGGAAGCCATCACCATAACATTGAAGACCACGCCCAGGTATAAGGCACGAAACCCACGCAGAAACGCTGCCATCTTGCCATTGTAGCGCATCTCATAGAACTCCAGGTCGGTGGTTACTTCAGACCTGCGCCACAGCTTGGCATACACAAATACGGTGAGCATACCTGTCAGCAGAAATGCCCACCACACCCAGTTGCCGGACACCCCATTCTGGCGTACAATGTCTGTAACCAGGTTGGGCGTATCGCACGAAAAGGTAGTGGCTACCATAGAAACGCCCAGCAGCCACCACGACATATTCCTGCCAGAGAGGAAATAGTCTGCCACACTGTTGCCCGCAGAACGGGCCGCGTATAATCCGATCAGCAGAGAAAGAATGAAAAAGCTGATGATAATGATCCAGTCGAGGGTACCTAAAATCATGTATTGGTTATTATAAGGTTAAATTTAGTAGTTTTGATGATAAACCTGCTGCACAACCTGCTGCATCTCTTTGGCATGGTCTTCTATTTTGGCGAGCAATGTAAACTGTGCACTGGCTCTTTGCAGGTTGTGGTGAGGGTGTTTTGTTTTATAATAAATATCCCCGGCAATATAGTCAGTCAGGAAACGTAATCCCATGATAAAGGTCATATATTGTGCAGAAAAAGCCAGCCCTTCTATTTCTGCATAAGTGAGCATATGGGCTGTTTGCTGTAAAAACCCACAGGTAAAAGCTTTGTAATAAGCCATGTTGATGGCAATCTTATCCAGAGCCTTTTCATCTTCTGCTGCCGTATTCACAATGGTGCGGACAGCATCGCCAAAGTCATACCATACGGCACCGGGCATCACAGTATCCAGATCTATCACGCACAGTGCCTTTTGGGTGTGCCGATCCAGCAGCACATTGTTGACCTTGGTATCGTTGTGGGTAATCCTGACGGGTACCTCATGGTTATTCACCCGTGCATACATGGCAAGCATGGCTGGTTTTCTGTCCCGGGCAAATTGTATTTGCTGGAGTGCGGTTGCTTTTCTTTTTGCCACATCACGGGTCAGGGCTTTGTCAAAATTGTCGAACCGGTAGGCTATGTTATGAAAATCCGGAATTGTTTCTTTCAGGCTGTCTACCGGCATGTCTTGCAGCAACTGCTGAAATTTGCCAAAAGCAACTCCTGCTTCAAACGCCTGCCAGTCAGCGGTCACCACATCGTAGGCAAGGCTGTTAGAAATAAAGGTAAGCATTCGCCAATAACTGTTTTCACCCTGATAATACAGCGCGCCCTGCCGGGTAGGAATGATCGTCACCGTCTTGAAATGCTGATCATTATGAAGGCTGAGTTTTTCTTTCAGATGCTCGGTTACCAAATGCATATTGTGCATCAGCCCTTCCACATCCTGAAAAACTTGGTGGTTGATACGCTGCAAGAGATAGGCATCCTGTGCACGCGCTTTTGTACGAACTGCATACGTGTCGTTGATATGACCGGAACCAAAAGGCTTATAAAAGAACTTTCCTTCTCCAACGCAAAACTGGCTGATAATCTTTTCTATATCCAAAGCACGATATCGATTAAGGGTTACTTCCAAAGGGTTTCGGGATATATGCCTGCCGCCACCAGTTTGCCAAGAGCCTGTCGGACAATGGCTTTATCTTCTTGATAGGTTACGCCAAACCACTGTTCATCGGTATGCAGCACCTGTACGTTCAACTGCCCCGCATGGATAATCTCGTTGACCACGGAAGGCAAATAGAACTCTTGCCTGGGATGCTGTACATTTTGCTGTAAGAATGCTTTGAATGAAACCTCAAACTGCTCGAATACTTCCGGAGTGAAGCCCATCAGATTCATGGAGGCCACCTCGTCTCCGCTCAGCGGTATTTCTTCACCCTGGGCTGCCTGGTAGACAATCTGATGATCAGGCTTACGGTAGATATGTGTTCTTTCGGTAATACTTTGCAGGTATCCTTGCTGATCTACCTGGCAGATTCCCCTGGAAACGTACCCATGATCAGATAAAGTATTACTCAGCCGGTAGCCCACCATGCAGTAGGTAGCCTTTGTTGTTTTAGACAAGAAATCAGCCATCAGTTGAAAAGATTTCAGTCCATAAAAATCGTCGGCATTGATCACAGCAAAAGGCTCTTTGATCTTGTTGGCAGCCACCAGCACAGCATGGCCGGTTCCCCAGGGCTTCGTACGGTTGGCTGGCAATGCTATCCCTGGCGGCAGGTGGTCGAGTTCCTGTAGGGCATAATCTATGGCGATCTTATCGGAGAATTTGCTATAGCATACTTCTCTGAAGTCTGATTCAATAGACTCACGAATGACAAAAATCACTTTGCCAAAACCTGCCCGAATGGCATCGTAAACAGCGTAATCAATGATCGTTTCTCCGGAAGGCCCAAACTGATCAATCTGTTTCAGGCTACCATAGCGGCTTCCTACACCGGCAGCCAATACCAGTAATGTAGGTTTCATGCTCGGATATTTGAAGTCAGTCATGGGGTTTCTGATATTTATGCATAGATACTGCACAATATAGTATTATACTATAGTTAAACTAAATGCTTTCAAATTAACCTGTTCTAAAGACTTTCGGTAGTATATGCATACAACTTAAAGAAAATTTTTAGATATGAACAAAAAAAATGCACCGGATGAAAACAACTGGTATGGCAAACTGATTGTACAGATGATAACACCAATTTTTTAAACAAAAATTAAATTTAAATTATGGGAATTCTAAAAAGATCCAACCGCAAAGAAGGCAAAAGAGCCAAAATGATTGAAAACGAAACCGCCAAAATACCTTCAGATATATATCTATGGGCTGCATTGGGTTCTATGGGCATCTCTTTGACCCTGAAGCTTATGAAAGATCCTGAAGATGAAACTGCTTTGTTCGTCGGACAATGGGCTGCCCCATTTTTATTGCTCGGTCTGTACAACAAAATTGTAAAGCTTGAAGGCAACGACTAACTGTAATGTCTTATCAGCAGATATATTCAACTAACATTGGTTTGTTGAACTGCCCGACATTAATACATGTTAAAGAGAGCACCTTTTTTAGGTGCTTTTTTCTTGTCTGAGGTTTCTCAGGGCAGCTATCATATTTATGGTGACAAATTTGAATTTCTGTGCATTCTTCTGAATTCGTTACGATTACTTTTTTCAAATTTGAAGGGCTGTATCAGCAGTGGTGGGCCATGCGCCAGATGCAGGCATATACAGGCAAGACGGCTGAGGTGCCCGGACTATCATTCTGCAAAATGCTTGGCAGTGGCAGTGGTGACGGTTTTAGTACATTGCCTGATTTTTCTACTTATGCCTTTTTGCTGGGCTGGCAATGTGAAGAACAGGCTGTATCTTTTTTCACTACTCATTCTTATTTCCAAAAATTAAAGCAACACACGGTTCATCAGTGGACGGTTTATCTGCAACCTGTCAGTGCCAAAGGTTTGTGGAACGGCGTACAACCATTTGCTATCCATAAAGATAAAGTAACCACTGGACCGGTAGCCATACTAACCCGTGCCACGATTTATCCTTTGAAACTACCTAGCTTCTGGCGGCATGTTCCCAGAGTAAGCCAGCACCTATCAAATGCAGGCTCTAATTTGCTGTTTGCCAAAGGCATTGGAGAAATTCCCTTGCTTCAGCAGGCAACCTTCAGTGTATGGAAAGATCGTCAGGCAATGGTAGATTATGCTTACAAAGGAGCGCAGCATCGACAGGTAATAGCCAAAACCAGGCAACTCGGATGGTACCGCGAAGAACTATTTGCTGAGTTTGTGCCTGTCCAAACCGCTGGTCACTGGCCATCTGTCCCTGATTTGTTGCAAACATTGGGTTAGCTTTTAAAACCAGGGAAATTTTAACTCAGATAAGAAAGCTCATAGAGATGTTTACTACGAACACATTTGTGAAGTATATAATAATTAAGATATACAGTCTCCACTAAAACTTATGTAACTAAAATTATGTTAAGTAAAACGAGAGTTCCGTTTGTAAAATGTTATAGGGAACTTTGGTAAATTTTAGCTAAATTGCACTTTAATATTACATGGCCGTTTACGGTAATCCAAATACCTAATTTATTATCAGATTTATGGCGCAAAGCGAAAACGAGAACATTATTCCTATCAATATCGAGGATGAAATGCGCGGAGCATACATAGATTATTCTATGTCTGTCATTATATCACGTGCACTTCCCGATGTACGCGATGGTTTAAAACCAGTACACCGACGAGTTTTGTACGGTATGCTCGACCTTGGCCTCACTCACAACAAAGCACACAAAAAATCAGCCCGAATCGTAGGAGAGGTGCTGGGTAAATACCATCCTCATGGTGATGCCTCTGTGTATGATTCTATGGTACGTATGGCCCAGCATTGGTCTATGCGCTATATGATGGTGGATGGCCAGGGCAACTTCGGCTCTGTAGATGGCGATCCCCCTGCAGCCATGCGTTACACAGAAGCCCGGTTACAGCGTGTGGCCGAAGAAATGCTGGCTGATATCAACAAAGACACCATCGATTTCCAACCCAACTTCGATGATTCTACGGAAGAGCCTGTGTGCCTTCCGTCAAAAATTCCTAATATTTTAGTGAACGGCACCTCCGGTATTGCCGTGGGAATGGCCACCAACATGGCCCCTCACAACCTAAGCGAAGTAGTAGATGGCATCATTGAATATGTTGATAATCAGGATATTACAATAGATGAGTTGATAAAACACGTTAAGGCTCCAGATTATCCTACCGGTGGTATCATCTATGGTTATCAGGGAGTAAGGTCAGCCCTTGAGACGGGCAGAGGCCGCATCGTCATCAGGGCAAAGGCTGAGATTCAGGAGACCAAGACGGGCAAGAGTCAGATCATCGTCACTGAGATTCCTTATCAAGTCAATAAGGCATCGATGATTGAGAAAACTGCCGCGCTGGTGAACGAAAAAAGAATGGAAGGTATCTCTGACATACGTGACGAATCTGACCGCAACGGCTTACGGGTTGTCTATGACCTCAAAAAAGATGCTGTGCCCAATGTGGTACTTAACAATCTTTATAAATATACACAGCTGCAATCCTCTTTTGGGGTAAACAATGTAGCACTAGTAAAGGGCAGACCTGAAACGCTTAACCTAAAGCAGATTATCGGTCATTTTGTAGATCACCGCCATGATGTTGTTGTTCGCAGAACACAGTTTGAACTCGATGAGGCCGAACGTAGAGCACATCTGCTACAGGGGTACCTCATCGCACTGGATAACATCGACCGGGTGATTGAAATCATCCGGAGTTCCAGAGATGCAGAAACTGCCCGCAATAGCCTGATGGCCTCGTTTGAGCTTACCGAAATACAAACCCGCGCTATCCTGGATATGCGTTTGCAGCGACTCACTGGCCTGGAAAGGGAAAAACTGGAGAAAGAATACGAGGATGTTCTCAAACAGGTTACCCACCTGAGAAACGTGCTGGAAGACCGAGGTATGAGAATGCAGATCATCAAAGATGAACTGTTGGAGATGAAAGGCAAATATGGAGATGCCCGGCGTTCTGAGATTGTCTATAGTGCCGAAGATATCAGTACGGAAGATATTATTCCCAATGAAGATATGCTGCTGACCATTTCTCATAATGGTTATATCAAGCGAAATAACCTCAATGAGTACCGTACACAGGGCAGGGGGGGGGTAGGTTCGAGGGGCGCAGCCTACCGTGATGGAGATTTCACAGAGCATCTGTTTATTGCACAAACCCACAATTACCTGCTTATCTTCACAGAACTGGGCAAACTGTATTGGCTCAAAGTCTATGAAGTGCCAGAGGCAGGAAAATCTGCTAAAGGCCGTGCCATTCAGAACCTGATCAGCATTACACCGGAAGACTCGGTGCGAGCCGTGATCAACGTGAAGTCTTTGAATGATGCAGATTATTTGAGTAATACTTTTCTGATTATGTGTACCGAGCAGGGAACGATCAAGAAAACATCGCTGGATGCTTATTCCAGACCCAGAGTCAATGGTATTAATGCGATCACCATCAATGAAGGTGACCGGTTGCTCAATGTAGATCTTACGGACGGAAATTCAGAAATTATTATTGCCATCAAGTCGGGCAGAGCTATTCGTTTTCATGAGCAGGAAGTAAGACCGATGGGCCGTACAGCTGCCGGTGTACGTGGGGTTTCACTAGCCGATGACAAGGACAAAGTGGTAGGAATGCTGTGTATTAAAAACCTTAGCAACAGTTTGCTGGTTGTATCAGAAAAGGGTTACGGAAAAAGATCGTCAGTAGAAGAGTATAGGATTACCAAACGAGGCGGTAAAGGCATTAAAACAATGAACATTACCGACAAAACAGGCCCATTGGTAGCGATATTGGAAGCTACGGATGAAGACGACCTGATGCTGATCAACCGTTCCGGTATCATGATCCGTATGGCTATGGCAGAACTCAGGGTAATGGGCCGTGCCACCCAGGGAGTTAGGTTGATCAGGCTCACAGAAAATGATATTATTACCTCTGTAGCCTGCGTTCAGCCACTGGAAGAAGGGAATGATGATGAGGGAGAAGTTGATACAGCCACTGAAGATGGTCAACAGGAGAAAACTTGATTTTTTATTTATTTTTTATTTATTGATATACGACACAAACAATTCATTATGAAAAAGTACACTTTAAGTCTAATACTTTGTTTTGCAGTGGCTTCAACTGTATTTGCGCAAAACAAAAACGTCCGAAAAGCTCAATCAGCACTGGATAAGGGAGATCTTGGCGAAGCACAATCAATGATTGATCAGGCTGTCAAAGATGATAAAACAAAAGACGACGGTAAAACCTGGTTCACATATGGCGAGATTTACAAAGCTATCGCTATGGATTCTACCAATTCTGCACCTAAAGTAGACAACCCATACGAAATGGCACTGAAAGGCTACGATAAATCTATGCAACTCGAAAAAGAGGGTTCTCAATATTATACCCTGGCTCAGCAGATGGAAGAACAGGTATGGGCTAACAACGTCAATGAAGGAGCTACTTTGTACCAGAACCAGGATTTTGAAAAGGCTATGAAGGCTTTTGACGTAGCAAAAATGGCAAAGCCCAAAGATACTACCGGGTACATTTATGCGGGTATTTCGGCACAGCAAGCAGGTGATCTGGCTACTGCTGCCAAAAACTATGAGTTCCTCATTGATAGCCTAGACTATCAGAGCAAAGACTTTTACAACAGCTTGATCTTCATCTATACCTCTAATGAGGATACCAAAGACGAAGATAAAGCAATGGCAATTCTGCAAAAAGCAGAGGAGCAATATCCTGAAGACGGTGAGTATCTGAAAAACCAGATTACTATGTTGATCAACGACAAAAAATATGATGAGGCTGAACAGAAATTAGACAAAGCCATACAGCAGGAACCAGATAATGCGATTTTGTATTACAACCGTGGTTATCTGTATGAGCAAATGGATAAAGGTGATCAGGCCATAGAAAACTATACCAAAGCCGTAGAAACTGATCCTAATTATTTTGATGCTAACTTTAATCTGGCAGCATACTACTATAACCAGGCAGCAGAAATTCTAACAGAAGCCAATAATATGGATTTGAAAGAGTACCAGAAAAATGGAAAAGAGATTGAGGCAAATGCTAAGGAATATTTTGAAAAGTCACTTCCTTATCTGGAAAAATCAGAAGAACTGAAACCTGATGATCCAAAAGTGCTGAGTACCTTGCAGACCGTGTATACCAGACTGGGCATGGATGATAAAGCACAGGAAATTGAAAGCAAACTAAATGGTAGCGGAAAATAATTTTTGTGAACTTTGGGGAGAAGAGAACCTTCTCCCTTATATTAGTAGTTTATATTTAACATAATAAGTATTATTGCACTTTTATTCATGGAGGGTACACATGTTAGTGCGCGTTACAAACGCGTCCGGCGTGGAGCGCACTAGCAGTCGGTGGTGCAGTCGAAGAATGGTATACTCGCATAACTATGTATGATTGCAAATAGACTCAAGGTCTGCTCCTTTCTGGTACAGTTCTGATAGCTTAATGCGTAATTCACTTTCTGCTTGATGCACTTTCATATGATTTATCTTCTTTTTCCAAATCAAGTTGCTGCTCGTGGATGAACCGGATATAGACTCAAGGTCTGCTCCTTTCTGGTACAGTTCTGATAGCTTAATGCGTAATTCACTTTCTGCTTGATGCACTTTCATATGATTTATCTTCTTTTTCCAAATCAAGTTGCTGCTCGTGGATGAACCGGATAAACTGCTGATAATTTTTTTGTAGGATTTGATGATGAGCAGTATCAGGATGAAAAGTCTTACTGCTCTCTGTTTTGGTATCAAGTGAATGTGTAAGTCGCAGGGCAAATGCGCCCAGTAATACGGCACCCCGGTCGGTACCATGACTGCTGTCAGACAAATGCACTGGCATGTTGAACACATCCGCTATCATCTGCACCACCAGGTCTGAACGAGTCATACCGCCGTCGGCTTGAATCCGCTTGATCTCTGTGAGTGCGGCAGATTGCAACCCTTGCGAAATGTTATACAAATTGAAAATAACGCCTTCCACCGCCGCTCTGCCCAGATGATCCCGGCCATGATGGCTTTGAATGCCGTAAAACTCTCCGACCACCCGCGCATCCCATAATGGTGCTCTTTCGCCACTAAAATAAGGCACGCAAACCACACCCTCCGCTCCTACAGGCACAGTCTTGATTTTTTCCAATACCTGAGCATACTCAGTCAAATCAGGATAGAGCTTCTCCTTTACCCATTCAAGCACGTTGCCGCCGTTGTTGGTGGGTCCGCCGATCACTCTGTATTTGTCGGTTAGAATATAGTTAAAAACCCGCATCTGCGGATCATGATCAAACTTATCTACCGTAATACGAATGGCTCCGCTAGTACCCAGGGAAAGCGTTGCTGCATGTGGGTCCAAACCGCTGGCATTCAAATTGGCCAGACATCCATCGCTGGCTCCTGCTACAAAGGGGGTTTCTTCCAGAATACCAAACCCATGCGCTAACGCTTTGGAAGCTTTCAGCACATAGGTGGTAGGCACAGGCTGTGATAGTCTATCTGCATCAATTCCTGTATAATTCAGGGCAACCTGATCCCAGGCCAGCGTATGCGCATTAAAAAGTCCGGTGGCTGAGGCAATGGAATGGTCAACGACATAGGTGTCAAACCATCGGTAGAAAAGATATTCTTTGATAGAGATAAACTTATCAATCTTTGCAAAAGTATCAGGCTGCTGGTCCCGAAGCCAGGCAATCTTGCACAATGGCAGCATCGCATGAATGGGCGCGCCTGTATTTTTATAAATCTGTCGGCCTATATCACTGTTGCGTAGTTTTTCTGCATAGTCACGGCTCCTTTTATCAGCCCAGATGATCACCTTGGTAATGGGATTGCCATGAACATCCATACCAATCAGGCTGTGCATAGCACTGCTGAAAGCCAAACCTATGACAGGCTGCTTACCGGAAAGCTGCCTGACCGCGTCTTTGATACACCATGCTACTGCCGCCAGCAGTTCATCCGGGTCTTGCTCTTTATAGCCGGGTTGTGGTTCGTACAGCGCATATTCTCTTTCAGAAGTTGCCAGAGTATCTCCCTGTGGAGTGGCCGCCAGCACCTTAACGCTGGTTGTGCCTATATCTACACCAAGAATAGCCATATTTGTTAGTTTTTGCGTTTGAACAGATTTTTACGCTGTGTTTGTCTTTTTCGCTTCGACTTGATCAGTTCCGGGTACAATTCCCCTATTTTTGGGTCTTGTTTGCGCCAGAATGGCTGTCCTCTGAATTCTTTCCTGTTACCGGACGGATCGCTCACATAATGACGCATCTGTGTTCTGTCACCTTTGATGGGCGACCTGGGTAAGTCAGGATAGTTGATACTGACACCAAAAGTAAGCACGAAAGCATTCGCCTGATGGCGCATCGGTGCCTGAGGAAGTGCTACGGTAAAGTTTTTAATCTCATACGCTGGCCTGAGGTATAACCTGAAATATTTGGAAATCACTTTTTCCAGGGTAACTCCCACATTGATATAGTTACTTTTGGTGATCAGACTCTGGTCAAATTCTTTACCCATATTCCATTTTCCTACCCGGATGTCTACCCCAAAAGCATTATCATAATATTCGTACAGACTGTATCCTAGCAGAAAGTAATAATCAGTCATCAGGCTAGAAAATTTTTCAGGCTCCGGATAAGCAGAGAGAAAGTTGTCAGGTTGCGGCTGTTTACCGCCATAGAAATTAAGTCCGGCACCCCCTCCCAACCTGAACCTGAACAGGTTGAAATAAACAGACAGTTGTAGTGGGATAGTATAGCCGCCGGATTTCATACGGATGGAAGCAGAATCTGAAGTGGTGATCTTATAGCCATTCTGTTCGCTATCCTGCGATTCACCTACGATGATACTGGCGGGCGACACACCGGTAAACCAGTTGCTGTAACCTGCCAGTGTAGTATTTTCTGCAAAAGTATTATTGGGAATAATATATGAACCTTGTTGATTTCTGAGATACGCATAATTTTCCAGCGTATGCCGGTAAAACGTACGTCCGTAACCCGTTTCCAGGTTGACCGAAAATTTATTTAGAAAGGCCCGGAATGGATAGTCCGGCTTTCTTTTTCCGCCAGGATCAAAACCTTGCGCATGGCTAACATATGAGGTGAGCAACACCAGCGAAAAAACAAAAACAACCTGCGTACAAATGCTCGATATTTTCATCTGAATAGTTTTGTATACATCAAGGTAACGTAAATTCATATAGTGGCATACCTTGCAAAGATATTTCTTTATGGCATATGAGGCTACATAAATTTATTTCTTACAGAAAAAACCATATCTTTCTGCCAGGTACAGAAGATGCCTAACATTAAACTATTAGTTTTGTATATCAATACAACTTACTAAAAAACAGACACTTATGAATAAAATCAAACACATCACCATAATAGGTAGCGGCACCATGGGAAATGGAATAGCGCATGTAGCCGCACTTGCCGGATATACCGTATATATGTTTGATATAGCTCCGGATGCGCTTCAGAAAGCTACAGCGACCATTGAGAAAAACATGAACCGGCAGATAAGCAAATCACTGATTACGGAAGAGCAAAAGCAGCAGGCGATGGAACGTCTTGCCACCGGAACTGACTTACGTATAGCCGTAGGCGAGGCTGATCTGGTCATTGAGGCAGCTACAGAAAACAAACAGATTAAGACAGATATTTTCAGGCAACTGGACACATTGTGCAAGCCGGAAACTATACTGGCTACCAATACTTCGTCCATTTCCATCACATCGCTGGCGGCGGTTACGCAGCGGCCTTCGCAGGTGATCGGTATGCATTTTATGAATCCGGTGCCTGTCATGCAGCTCGTTGAGGTGATTGAGGGCTACGCTACAGACAAGGAAGTAACCCAAACGATTACGCACATGGCGGAACAGATGGGCAAAATTCCGTTGGTGGTACAGGATTATCCCGGCTTTATTGCCAACCGCATTCTGATGCCGATGATCAACGAAGCCATTTATGCGCTGTACGAAGGAGTATCGGGAGTAGCAGAGATAGATCAGATCATGCAACTGGGCATGGCGCATCCTATGGGACCACTGCGACTGGCAGATTTTATCGGACTGGATGTATGCCTGGCTATCTTAAAAGTACTACAAGATGGTTTTGGCAACCCAAAATATGCGCCCTGTCCGTTGCTCATTAATATGGTGACGGCAGGTAACCTGGGCATCAAAAGTAGTGTTGGTTTCTACGACTACCGCGAAAACGCCAGAGAACCTACAGTAGCAAAAAGATAGGGTGCTAGGCATAAAAAAGCACGGACCTTCAGGCCCGCGCAAAACTAGTTATGGATTTACTTACAATATTTTTCCGAAGCTGCCTGGGCATCAGCCACACCCATTGATTGGGCTGTCTGGATGTCTTTACAGCCAGAAGATTGCTTTTTTAGATAAATCTTTAAGGCACCACGATACAGATAAGCTTCGCCATACTTCTTGTCGGCATCAATGGCACTGTTGTAAGCACGCATGGCTTTGTCAGTTTCGCCAGCCTTATGGTAGGCACGGCCTTTCAAATACTGCGCAGTGGCATTACGGTTGTTGATCTGGGTGATCTTATCAAAGTAAAAAGCCGCATCTTTGTAGTTTTGATCCCGGAAATAATACCGGCCCAGGCTCATCAACACGTTTTCACTTTTCTCGTCAATCTTAAATGCCTTCTGGTAGTCTTGCAGGGCTTTTGGATACTCTTTGAGTTCCTCGTAAGATCTTCCCCGGTTGTAGATCGCTTTAAAATCTTCTGGGTTATACTCGATGTATTCTGTGTAAGCATCAACGGCCTTCTGGTATTGTTTCTGCTGAAAATACTGGTCACCGTGACTGGAATCGTTGCCTCCGCAGGCAGCAACAAACAAAAGTGCCATACAGGCAAAAGCTTTTAAATTCATGAATAGGGTAAAAGTTTGAATGGTTTGATGATATGAAAGTTAGTTGGATACATTGAGTTCATTTTTAACATTATGGTAGCCTGAGAGCATGCATTTACCTTTGCCCACAACAAAATCAGCATCCATCCTGACAGGAATCTGGTTGTCGTCATCCGAAAACCATACGGTGATAGGCTCTGTGCCTGAAAACAGCTTATTTTCAGGCATAATAGGTTTGAGTATATGCGCCTTAAAACGTCCGGCTTTTGTTTTAATTTTCTCTTTGCCGTAGTACACAATCTGAAAATTATAGATAGTATCCTTCATAAAAGCATTCATCTTGAGCGTATCGCCTACATTTAGGTGGTTCATGTTGGTGTTACGCAAATAAGCCATACCACAGATAATATCAAAAATTTTGTTAGTCGCCTGAATATATTCTGAAGATTTTACCTCACCGGTTTGCACATCCAGGTTTTGGTAATGAATCAGGTTGTTATGATGATTAAACTCTGCTATTTCCTTTTTATGATAATTATTTTCGCTGATATTTCTGTAAGAGATATGTGGGCGCAGGTCCACAGCATCCACATAGGCGCCCCAGTTATCGTCTACACTTGCCAGCCATGAGACTGCTCCGGTTGTTTTACCATAGAAATCAATTTTAAAACAAGGATTGCCTTTGATCTGGTAAAGTTTATCTTCTATCACCATCCTGCCCTCCCCGGCTTTGATAAATCCAAAGTTGACCTGATAGTTTAGCTCTTCGCCCTGGGCAAAAGAGTGTTCTTCAATAGCGGAATTGAGATGATCGGTGACAAAAGCCGTACAACATACAATAATTCCTATGAGTACATATAGCGTTGGTTGTTTCATATGGTGTATCGTATAGTTTGTGTAATTTACTAACGCAAGTTATGGAATACCATTGCCAGCTAACAGCATAAATGTATTATAATACGTATCTAACGGGTGTAAATCAACACATTCAGGCATTTCTGCTCCTAGCCATGAACAAAATATGAACAAAACCAATGCTACAAATGATTCAGACCGCCACATTATTTTCCCGCAGTGCATCATTGAGCGATGTCTTCAGATCAGTACTTTCTTTGCGCCTGCCGATGATCAGTGCACAGGGAACCTGGTAGTCTCCTGCCGGAAATTTCTTGGTATAAGACCCGGGAATAACCACCGAGCGGGAAGGCACTCTGCCTGTGTAGACTACAGGTTCTGATTGGGTAACGTCAATGATCTTAGAACTGGCGGTGAGCGTTACGTTGGCACCAAGTACCGCTTCTTTTTCCACATGCACACCTTCGACCAGGATACACCGTGAACCAATGAATGCATGGTCTTCCACAATCACAGGTTTGGCCTGGATAGGTTCCAGCACCCCACCTATGCCCACGCCGCCGCTCAGGTGAACGCGTTTACCAATCTGGGCACAACTGCCCACCGTGGCCCAGGTATCTACCATCGTTCCTTCGTCTACATAAGCACCAATATTGACATACGAAGGCATCAACACCACGCCGGAACTGATAAAAGCTCCATATCTGGCCACTGCATGTGGCACCACCCTGACACCCAGTTTATCATATCCAGTCTTGAGCTTCATCTTATCATGAAATTCAAACGGACCAATTTCAATGAGCTGCATTTTCTGAATAGGAAAATAAAGGATCACAGCTTTCTTGATCCATTCATGTACGATCCAGGCTCCGTTTATAAACTCTGCTACACGTTTGTTGCCACGATCAAGTTCGTCGATGATTGTTTTGATCGCAATCTTTACATCTTTGTCGTGGAGTAAGCTACGGTCTTGCCAGGCGTTCTCAATAATTTCTTTTAGTTCCATAGTTATTTTAAGATACAATATATTCAGGCCATGCAAAACAAAATTGTGACATTGATTGCCTCAGTTTTAAAGCCCGTAGATGATACCAGAATGTTCGAGAAAATAGGGCTTTCCCTGCATCAATCAAACAAATATGAGGTTAATATCATAGGCTTCCAAACAAAAAATAAAAGCTTGTATCCCAACATACACATGATTCAGGCATTTGGCTTTTCCCGTTTGAGCGTAGCGAGACTTTTTGCGCCCATCAAGTTTCTTCGCCTGGCACTGTCTATCAAACCACAACTCTTAATTATCACCACGCACGAACTCATTCTTGCCGCCGTAGTCTATAAATGTCTGGTTAGAAAAGCCAGACTTGTGTATGACATTCAGGAAAACTACTACAGGAACATGGTACATCAGGGAGGGTTTAGTAAACCAGCATCTTTAGTATTAGGAATAGCAATACGGATAATTGAAATACTAAGTACTATTTTTTTTAGCAATTATATATTGGCAGAAAATACGTATAACACGGAGCTAAATTTTAGTAATACTAAATCTGTCATAGTACTCAACAAATTCAAAACAGTCAAAGTTGATACCATAAATCAGGCTTTTTCTAAAGCTGAGAGCACTAAAGCAAGTATAAAGCTGATTTATTCTGGGACTATTCATCAGGTGTATGGGGTATTGGAAGCTATAGAATTAGCAAACAACCTTACTAAATTACTAAATACAAAAATGCTAATAATTGGATGTACTAAAGATTTCAAATTACTAAAAGCTCTGGCGGCTATGGAGACTCAATATCCCTGGCTACAGTTGTGTGTCGATACTACCCCTATTCCTCATCCGCAAATCATCCGTTGCATTCAGCAGGCAGATTTTGGCATTGTCAGCCATCAGCCTGTACCTAGCATTGCCGGTTGTTTCCCTACACGCATCTATGAACTGATGGCGTATCAAAAGCCTATCCTCTTACAGGATCATACTCCCTGGACACGTTACTGCAATCGCTGGGACAGTGCCATTGCCTTTGATTACAACCGGTTTGATGCTGCATGGATCGCGGAGCAAATGATCACCCGAAAGTTTTATCAGTATGGAATACCCAATGATATTTACTGGGAATCAGAAGAAAAAAAATTACTGACGAGTCTGGATCAGCTTTTTGGTAAGTAAGATAACAAAAGGCTGGTGATTATCAGTGCTGGTTTTATGGTTTTCGTCCGAACGCAAAATTTAAAGTTGTTTCATTGGGAACATATCCGGAAACCGCCGCCGCCCTGACACTATCAACATATAGCGATTGCCTTATCAAGCTCAATGGAACTACACGCAGACTCAGTTCGGATATCCATAACCTCAAGCCCTGCTTTCTCTAGAAAAAAGCGACATTTGCTTGGTGTGTCCGCTATGTCGGCATAGGCCAGACGAATTGAGATATACCGAAGGGCTTTGCAGGCGCATCGAACGCAATGATACCCTGTGGTTTAAGAAAGCAGAACCAGTGCCGAAGAGCACGAGAAATATCCGACATGAGTACGATGGCTGATGAGCAAAATATACCATCGAAACGTTCGTGGGAAAATGTAAGTTGTTCGGTATCGGCCTGTATGAAATATTGCGCAGATCAGCCGCCGCTGCTTTGTAATTAGCCTGGGCAAGCATTCCTTGCGAAAGGTCAATGCCAATAACTTTTCCGGTAGGCCCAACTTGTTGTGCTGCCTTGATGGCTAGAAGCCTCGTACCAGTGGCAATGTCTAACACGCAAAACCCTGGCTTGATCTCCCCCCCTGCGATGAGCAGTGATACAATACGATGGTGCAACTCGTCATGATCATAAATTGCGCCGTGCCTATCAAAGTGTGATTATTTTTTCATGAGAATGTGTAGTCTGCTTATAAATTCATGATGATCAATCTCTAGGTATTAATCAAAGAATTATAATAAGCCGTAATACGCACCAGATCACGCTGGCGGTCATACTTCAGGCGATTTTCTTTGATATATTTTTCAAGTGCCGAAGTGTTTTTGGAAAGAATTTTATAGAGATCGTCCTTCTTCATGCTATAGCTCACAATACCTCCCTTTTTATCCAGAAAATAATAGTCATAGTCCAGGCGGTAACGCGTAGCGTATCTGCTCGGGGTGTAATAGCTATAGTAGCTGTATTGCGGGATACTCTCCTGCACAATTCGTTCTCTGCACAACAGCGTTACCGTATTTTCATACAATACCTCAAAGAGCATGGGCACGCTATAGTTGGAACGTATCTCAAAAGGAAGCGCGTAAAACTGGCGGTAGCGCTCTGATAGTTCATCATAAATTTCAAAGAACAGAATCTTGCGTGCGCTATAGGTCTGAATGGTATTGTTGACGTTAGCTTGCACCAGATCGCCCTCAATATTATATTTAAGTTTCGCTTTGATCTCATCTCCCGATAAAAGTGTCAGCTTGCCATCATGCCACGATTCTGACGGAAAATTCTGTGCTCTTAACTGGTATGCCGAAGCGATCAGTAAAAAGGATAGTAAAAAGAAATACCAGTATCTTTTCATAGTCTCATGTCAATAATTTGCTGTAAATGTATAACACGAAACTATTTTAAAAAGTATCTGTGATTCATGGATTTTTGTGGTTTTCCACGGTCAGGTATTCGGTAATTTCCAAACCATACCCCTGCAACCCTACTTTTTTGGAAGGATGATTGGTGATCAACCGAAGCTTGCAGCCTCCTAAGTCCCGTAGGATTTGTGCACCAATGCCATAGTCCTTCTGGTCCATTTTTGGCCCACTCACAGATGCTTCCTCTTGATCTGTCACACCTTTTTGCAGCTGCCGGATATGGTGCATCAGACTTTCTGACATCGTTTCCTGATTCATGTACAAGATAATGCCTTTCCCCTCCCGGCTGATGATCTGCATGGAAGCCTGCAAAATGTTTTGCACCTCTTCCTGACGAATAGTACCAAATATATCATCCATCAGGTTAGAAGAATGTACACGTACTGCTATAGGTTCGTCTTCCTGCCAATGGCCCTTCACCAGTGCCAGATGCACGTCATCTGTATGGTGCTGTTTGTACACATGCATATCAAAAGTGCCATGTGCTGTATTGATAGGCAATATCGTTTCTTTGGTAATCAGGCTCTCATGAGCTAACCGATAGGCAATCAGGTCCTGGATTGAGACGAGCTTCAGTCCGAAACGGATAGCTACTTTTTCCAGATCGGGCAACCTGGCCATCGATCCGTCTTCATTCATAATTTCTACCAGCACACCGGCAGGTTTCAGCCCGGCAAGTCTAGGAATATCAATGGCTGCTTCGGTATGTCCTGCCCGGCGTAGCACACCGCCCATTTTTGCTTTAAGTGGAAAAATATGTCCCGGTTTACCTAGTTCTTCCGGTTTGGTAACCGGGTCAATCAAAGCCCGGATAGTTTTGGCCCGGTCGGCAGCAGAAATACCCGTTGTACAGCCATGACCAATCAGATCTACCGAGACAGTAAAAGGAGTTTCATGGGTAGAGGTATTATGCCCAACCATCAGGTCAAGCTGTAGCTCTTCACACCTGGCCTCGAGTATAGGAGCGCAGATCAGGCCACGACCATGAGTGGCCATAAAATTTACGATTTGGGGAGTAATATATTCTGCGGCACAAACGAAATCTCCTTCATTTTCACGATTTTCGTCATCCACAACAATGATAATCTTACCCTCAGCAATAGCCTGGATGGCATCCTCTATTCTATCTAACATAGCCTATACTTTTTTCCGCAATTTACTATATATTTCTCTAAAAGACGAGATCTATTGCTTAACATAATTTTAGTTACATAAGTTTTATTTATTGTGTTATTGCAGTTAGATGATTTCATACTGGTCATCATTGAACATTCATGTGTTTTATGTAAATTTCTATGGAAATGGGGGCATTAGTTAGTTCTGATAAGGCGGTTTTCATCAAGCAACATGAGTGTCTCGAGTGTCCCGAACACACACAAGGGGCTATTTTGTAATCTGAGATTCCTGTTTTTGGCTTAGTGCTTCTACCTCGGCATCCAGTTCATTCCAATCTTCAAAGGTAAGCTCGCTGATCTTCTCTTCCGGCTCCGATCGGGTAATCAGTGCGATGGTCATCACAATGCTGGTGACCAGTACGGTAGCCAGTAAAATACCGGAACTGAACCGGTCTGTAAGCAGATCGGCAGGGATGGCAAAGAAAAGCAGGATGGTGATCAGTCCGCGAGGTGCCACCCACAGTTCTGGTGTGATGTTGCGGATGAGCATGGCTTTCAAGACGATCCAGCGAATGACATACACGGCTAGTACCACGCAGCATCCAATGATCAGGGTTTCTTTATCCAGCAGAGTCTGCAAATCGAGCGTCATACCGAAGACGACAAAGAAAAAGGTGCGCACAACAAAGGCAGATTCCGCGGTCACCAAGTGGAAGTCTTCTGTGGTTTCTTCTATGGCCTTGCCATTGATCCAGTGTTTTAGCTTTTTGCGAAAAAACAACTTATAATTGTTCAGCATCAGTCCGAAAATCAGGATGATGATCAGCGAAGACAGGTGAAAAAGCTTACCTACTGAGTACAGCAGTACCAATACGGCAATAAGCAAAAAAAGCTTAATCTGTGAATCCAGTTGCTGAAAAAGCCATACCAGCACATAACCCAGCACCACTGATAGCAGAATCGTTACAAATACGTTGGCAGTGATATCAAACACCAGTGCTCCGGTAGATTGTATTTCCAGGTTTCCCACCAGAAAATAAAAATACATGATGCCTAGAATATCGGAGAAGGTGCTTTCATAGATCAGAAATTCGCGCTTTCCATCAGGCAATCCGGCTACGCTGGGAATGATGATAGCACTGCTCATCACAGCCAGCGGCACGGCATATACCAGCGAAGTAATGAAATCAAACTTCAGAAAATATACAAAAATATAAGCCACCACCAGCGATGTGCCTACCAATGCCAGCAGCGCAATAAAAAACGATTTGATAATCATCGGCAACTTATCTCTGGTAAGCTTGAGGTCAAGAGCTGCTTCCAGTACGATCATGATCAGCCCGAATATGCCCAGAATCTCCAGAAGACTGAATAAAGTATCGCCAAAAGAAACGCCCAGCAAAACCAGTCCTTCCTGTATACCTACACCCAGGGCAATGAGCAGCAACACGCTGGGAATATTGGTACGCCGGGAAATGATCGTGAAGAAGTAGGAAATGACAATGACAGAGCAGAAAGCAATGGCTTCAATATAAGGGTTGAATAAGTCCATATCAGGCTTGGGTTGGGTAATATAGTTGATGAAGATGCTGCTCAATCAGACCGGCGTGTCGTTCGCTGAGGGCATACACGCGAAGATCAAAAACGTACACTTCCTGTTCTTCGGTACGGAAATGAATGACCGGCGGTTTTTTCACAGCAGACCAGGGAAGCAGCAGTACCTGGCTGCGCAGTTGTGTAACCCATACATCTTTGGAAGTGGATTTGGGTACTTTCAAATCAAAGTTATAGTGATTGATCACTTCTGATGCCTGAAACTGACCGACAGTTTTATTAATGAGCCGGGTGTAAGGCACTTTCAACTGCTCACCGCCGCTTTCCAATACCAGGGAAGTGCTGCCCGCCCTGATAATTTTGCCAGTGATATTGGCTATATGTACCGACTGGTTGACCTTGAGATTGTGTTGAAACTTAAAGATAACACCTGCCACTACGTCTCGCAATACAAACCAGGTGATCATGCCCAATACAAACAACAAGACCACAATGGTCAGATAACTATATACGATCTCATCGCGCACAAAGTAATACATGACCCAGAAGAGCCAGAGAAACCAGACAATCAGCTCTACTCCTACTATCAGATAGGAGAACTTGCGCCAGAATACTTGCCGTTTTTCCATCGACAGTAGCAATCTGTTGAACAGCCTGAAAAATACAAAGATGCCAAGCGCGACAATGACTGCTGTGAAAATGGTCATAATATTTCCTGTTCTTTGAAAAAGTTGATCAGATGAATTTCCGTATAAACGTTAAGCTGGTATACGCCATTATTTTTTTCTATCAATAATCCTGAACGTACCATATCCTGCAAAAGATGCTGTATGGCTTCTCTGCTACTATGCTGTATGCGCATCAGCCGGGTCACCGACAGGCGTTTGTGCAACAAAAACTGGATGATCATCATAATCCAGTCGTCGGGCAGGTGGCGAAGCACTTCTGTATCCGGTATTTGGGGATAGTGTAAATGTATCATCTTGCCTGCTACTTTGTCAATAGATGTGAGCCAGGCTCCTAATGCTACACCGGGATTTCCTTCGGAATAATCAAAAAAACGGTTAAAAAACTGTACTTTCTTCCAGGACGATAAAGTATCTTCTTCCTGATGGTTGAGCATGAACTTCATACCGCCAGACCAGTGCCTGAGCAGGATCAGCCTTTCTATCTCTTCGGTAGTGAAGGGCCGGTATGGAATAACAGTCAGAAAATAGTCCTTGATAGGATACAGTTCATTGATCAGGTGATAGGCAATGGCATTGGTATTGATAATAAACAGACATTTCTGCCCGTAATCCCGGATCAGCCTGGCTATTTCTTTCACCACGTTCATACCATCGGCTGTTCTTTCCCACCACATTTCCAGATCGTTGAAGATGAGTACGCTTTCATTGGGCAATACTTTCATGATCTGATCTGTACTTCCCTGATGGCCGGTCGTCTGCCGCAGGGCACGGTTTAGGTCTTTTACCTGGATAGAACCTGCTACCGGTGGATATACCTGGTAGATACGGTCTTCTTTGCGGGTGAACTTCTTGGCCATACGCCAGGAAAGAGCTGTTTTACCAGCATTTCTTTCGCCAAGCAGCATAATGCCGCCACTGTAGCCATTGCGTTGCCGTTGCATAGCCTGTTCTGCCAAAGACATCTCAACGGTACGCTCTATCCAGAAATCGGTACTGATATCAGACTTACCGGTAAAGAGGTTGAGGTAGTAAAACGGCAGGTTCTTGGTGATTTCCGGGCGGGGCGTTACCTGCTCCACAAAAGAAAGCACCCGTGAAGTATCTGACTGCACATTTTGTTCTTCTTCGGTAAGCTGTTTGGCCAGCAGAATACCCCGGCTTTTGGAGTACAACAAATTGGTGCCCGTGTTGCGGATGAGTTGCATCAAACGGCTCTGGTACTGGTCTACTTTTGTTCTTACCTGTTGGCTTTGGAAAGCACGCACCAGCCCACCAATATCGCCTGCCTGCGTCACAAAATCGTGGGTAGTCAGGCTTTCAAAGCTTTTTTTGAGATGCTGCTGCATATCTGGCAGAAATTCGTTTTGCAGCTTCGTCAGTTTCACTTTTTCAGCCTGAATAACCCTTTCCGCATCTTTGGCAGCCTTCATTTCTTCTTCAGAATGTTCTTCCTGTTCTGTATGGAGATGTGCCAGCCGCAGAATGTCGCGCACCGTCAGGCTGGTGCGCTGTAGCTGCTGATCCACCTCACCGATCTTGCTTTGCAGGGGCTGGTAAAAGGTGCTTTCCAGCCAATAGTTGGTCAGGCGTTGCAACGGCACCCGCACGGTTTCTATGTCGTCCTGGTTGTTTAGTGAATAGTTGATATCAATGCTTTCAGGCAGTTGATCGGCCAGGCGGGACACGTTTTCGTAGTAAGAGGAAAGCTGCTGCTGGAAGTTGAGTATCGGCAGGTTTTCTACAGCCACTTCTTGCGCATTTTCGTCAGAAATGGCCGTTTGCAGCCATTCTTCCAGGCTATCCATGGGTTTGCAGTACTGCTTGTCAATCACTCGCTGCATTTCTTCACTGAAAGCAATAAACTCCTGAGCCACCCTGTTTTCTACGGTTTGTAGCAGCACATACAACAATTCGGTATTGAGTTGTAGTGTGGCGTGTTGGTGCCAATCTTCTGCAAAAGTGCGTATCTGCTCTGAGAGTCGTTCATAGTTTTTAGGGGTACTTCTTCGCTTGTCAAGCAGTGAGGGACCGTTGATGGTTTCTACCGTATGGGCAAAACTCCGCAGGTTGCGCCGGTATTCTACCTGAATACGTGCCAGCCAAAGCTTCTCTAGCTCTTGCTGCTGCGCTTCCAGTGTGTCTATGTCGGCCATCATTTCTGTGGTTTCCGCACTGATATCTTCCGGTTGCAGGTCTTCCAGGTTCTCTTCCCATTGCCCGATGCGCTGATCCAGTTGAAGCACCAAGGCTCTTACCTGGCGAAAATAGCCTAATGTTTGTAATTGCCATTCTTCAAGCAGTGCAGAAAGGAATGTATAGCGATTATCGCGCAGGTAGTAGGAGGCAATGTCTCTGTATTTTATATAGCGCGAAGCCGGTTTGCGAAACAGCCATGCCGTAAAGCGATTGTAGATTTTGAGCAGCCGTATCTTCCATCGGTCGCCTGAGTTGATGCGCAGGTTGTCGCTGTTGAAGGCGATGCGTGCTTTTTGTGGAAACCTTTCGATATCTGCCACAAGCCTTTCTTCATACCAAGTTACACCATTTTGCAAAGCTTCCTGTTGCATTTCCAGGTATTCATCTCTGAACTTTTCGAACAGGGCCAGGGTACGGAAGGTAAGTTCGTTGTTGGCTTTCTCCAGGGCTTTGCTCCTGCGGTATTTCTCATCCACTTCTTCCAGGTCACGGGCAAGCCCTTTACAGATGCTGTCAAACATCTTTCTGAGTTCCCGTAGCACAATAATATTATCCTGATAGTAAGGCAAAAATGCTTTCTCATAAAATCCTTTGAGCACAAGTTGATTACGCGTGTCAATTTTAAGCAGATCATCTTTGAGCCATTCATTGCGTACGGTAGGCATGAGAGGCAAGCGGATTCCCCTGCTGATTCCCTCCTGCCGCTGGTCTTTTTTGCGCTCCTGAATACCCAGATCAAGCTCTTCAAAGGTAGAGGATGCATGGATGAGCAGCACAGAATTTAGGTGACTCAGCATCTGCTGGTAATACTCGCTGAGCGTGTCTGCCTGTTGCTGAACCTGCCTGTCCGGTATGCCGATGATCGTCAGGTCTGTTTGCTGCGATTCTTTCTCAATGTGCTCTTCCAGTGATAGCTGGAGCAGGCTGTTATCAATGAGTTTCATACTCATAGGCATGCGGTAGCTGGTGAGCCACTGGTTGAC
Source organism: Cyclobacteriaceae bacterium (assembly GCA_958296015.1). Classification (GTDB taxonomy): domain Bacteria; phylum Bacteroidota; class Bacteroidia; order Cytophagales; family Cyclobacteriaceae; genus JAJNNC01. The sequence goes on along the minus strand of CATQIH010000034.1, from coordinate 21,545 downwards.
AGTTTTGCGTATCTTATCTGCCTGCGTGGGGTCATTCATCAAGAGCAACAGCCTGATGCCAGCATTTTTCCATAAACCATCGTTGGTGATATGCCTGATCAGGTTGATGGCGAAGCTCAGGTTACGTCCGGCACCACTCCACCACAGATCGATGGTTTTGCGGTTGCCATACCTGGCCTCGGGGTGATACTGCAAAAATACGGTGTTATAATCTGCCTGACGAAACGTGCGCATGAGCTGCGCAAAGCGTTCCTGGTTCTTTTCTCTTTTGGTCCACCCCATCAGAATAGTGTTGGGCGTAACGCCCGAGAAACCATAAAGCCGAGCTACCTGGTCCATGCCTTCGTAGGCATCCTGGCTGTGGTACTGATTGAAAAAATACCTGCCATGCTCAGACTCCATCACTTTAGCACCCTTGCTGATCGTTGTGGCAGGCGAAGGAATGATCTCGAAGGCTGTGAGCATCCCTAACCTGCCCGAGATGCTCTGCCCCATATCCACCAGGTAAGAACGTTCCTGCTCGCTGCCGCTAAACATCAGAATATTGGGCCGCCAGTTGCGGGAGTGCAGCTTTTCGGTATTGAGCCGCTCCAGCCCCGACTTCACCAGCGATGCCCAGATGCCGCTCCAAGCATCGCCGGACTCCAGTGCCAGTTGTTTTTGCTTTAAGTAGAAATACAACAACCCCAGGATAAGAATGGCACCGAGCATGGCCAGAAAATCCAGTTGTATCATGACGATAAAGCAAGCCAATGCGCCCAGAGCACTCACCCAAATGGGTATTTTAAACTCAGGACGGTAGTCGGCACTGGTCCAGGCTTCAAAGGTGGCACTGAGGTTGAGAAAGCCATAAGTAGTAATAAAGAAGATAGAGACAATGCGGGCGATAATATCCAGTTCACCAATAAGGATTCCTATCTCTGCAATGACGAACGTGAGCAGCAGGGCATTGCGTGGCTCATTGGCCTCTCCTACTCCCCTGGCAAACCATCTTGGCACAATATGATCTACTGCGGTGGCCTGCAAAATACGGGGTGCTCCCAGGATACTCCCTAAAGCAGAAGAAATGGTGGCCCCCCAGATACCGGCGATCACCAGTTCGGGCACCAGGGCAATATTGAGCAGCACCTGCCCGTCGGTAGCCAGTGCCTGTTCGTCTACGGTATAGGCAAAGAAAACAGCCAGCAGAATATACACTACAAAGCCTACGGCGATAGCCCAGATCGTACCTTGTGGGATAGATTTTCTGGGGTCTTGCAGATCACCTGACATGGATACGCCTGCCTCAAAGCCAGTGACTGCCGGAAAGAAGATACCAAACAACACCATGAGCGGTGCACTGATCACCGGTATATCCAGCGAAGGCAATTCGGGCACATAGTCGTGGTTGCCAAAGATAATAGAAATCAGCGAGAGCACGATGGCCGCCATGATAAAAAACTGCATCTTCAGTGCCAGCGAAGTGCTGATGATGGTGATGGCCGTGACGGCAAACAAGGCAACGCTGCCCGTCAGCCGGATCATATCTTTATTGACCTCCCAGCCCCAGTAAGACAGGAAGCTCTCGGCAAAACCAATGATGTATAAGCTCACGCTGAAAGAAAGCCCTACAAAGAGTGCCAGCCCAAGCGTACCTCCAATGGGTAAACCCAGGCTTCGGGAGATCATAAAATAAGTACCACCTGCCTGCACCTTCTTATCGGTGGCAATAGATGATACGCTCAGCCCGGTGGTCACAGAAATGATATGTGCGATAACGATGATGCCGATGGTGGCCCAAAGACCGGCAGTGCCTACAATCATCGGCAACCGCAGGTACATGATCACGCCGAGAATGGTCAGAATAGAAGGGGTAAAAACGCCTGCAAAGGTGCCAAACTTTTTGAGAGCCATAAAACAGATTCAGTAGTTGATGGTCCGAGTTAGTAAAATATACTGGAAAACACAGGATGTGAACAAAAATAATATGACACGGAAGTAAGATATACAGGCAAAAATAACCATTGGCTGAAATTGCTTCTGAAAATCAGGGCAAATTAGGCAAAAAAGCTTATTTGTACGTAGTGCAAAGTCATAGTTTTTGTTGTTTTAATCGTTTTGTTATACATAGACCTTACACAAATGTGCAAACCAAAGAGATTGCAGTACATAAACCTTACACGAAAATGAAAACAAATAAATTTGCAGTACATGAACCTTACTCGAGAAGCTATTCGAAAGAGTTTGGGGCAGTGATATCTCTTTCGAAAAGCTATTTCAATCAAGTTGAGGCAGTGATATCTCTCTCGAGAAGCTATTTCAATGAGTTTGCGTCACTAAAAGACCCTTCGATACGCTATTTTTACCTTAAAATGGAGAAAATATTGGTTGATTTGGCTGTTTGCGACAAATTTCGTAAGATTTTGTGATGATTTTGGCTAACACTGATAAGCTAAACATTTACTGATGCTGAGTTCTAAAAAGAAAGCCTACAAAACGAAATAACAAAAAGTCAATAGTCCTTTTCAAGCCCTTCCGTATCAAAATATATTTGTTTCAAAGGCAATTGTATACCTAAAGATTGTAGATTGACATCCGTGTTTTCGCCTTCGAAATAAGCCATTGTCCAATTACTTTCCGGTGAGCTTCTGTACCTGGTTTCAACTGCCCAGCGGTCTTGCTCTATCAGTATATACTCCCGCAAGGAGGGCAATTGAGAATAAAACCAAAACTTCTATCTCATTGGGTCCAGTAATAGGCCGACAAGCTACCGAGACATCCGGATGAAAGCCTTTATTAACCGAAGCAACATATATCTTTAGATCGCTATTAAATGGCCGACAGCCAGGTGGTAAAACACTACGCAAAAGATCCGAAACATTAGTAGCAATAGCACTATGCTTGGGAGACCCTCCGTCCAGAGCGGCTCCGGCCATACCAAACACTTCACCATGATGATATTCATAGCACGTACCTGTTTCTTCTTCTAAACGCTGATATTCCGCCAGTGATAGTTTCTCTTTGATGAGTGGTTCCATATGCTGAAGTTTTGTCTATCTCAAAAATAGACAAAAAAGTACTTTTGCTCAAAACATTATTATTTTTAGAAATGCCCTACCAGGTTGGAGTTTGGCTCTCCCAGATAGGTATAGCCTGTAAATCCCTGCCAGAAAAGCAGTACTATGATAGACGTCCACTGCTTTTAATGCATCACTTTATCCGTTCATCAGCTTTTGAAGAATTTCCTGGGCGGCCAGGGCAATCACTGTGCCCGGACCGAAAATACCCACCACCCCGGCATCATATAGATACTGGTAATCGTTGGGAGGTATCACACCGCCCACGATCACGCCAATATCCTCCCGGCCAATGTTTGCCAGTGCCTGTATGAGTTCTGGCACCAGGGTTTTGTGCCCTCCGGCCAGACTAGATGCTCCGATGATATGCACATCGTTTTCTGCGGCCTGCCGCGCCACTTCTTCCGGTGTCTGAAACAACGGCCCGATGTCCACATCAAAGCCTACGTCGGCAAAGCTGGTGGCAATCACCTTGGCACCTCTGTCGTGGCCATCTTGCCCCATCTTGGCAATCAAAATGCGGGGGCGGCGGCCATCCAGCACAGCAAACTGGTCTGCCAGCTCCCGCGCCTTGATAAAATCCTGTTGATTGTTCATTTCCTGAGAAAATACGCCTTGTACTGACCTCACAGTTGCCTGATACCGGCCAAAAACTTGTTCCATCGCCAGTGATATTTCCCCCAGCGTGGCCCGATGCCGTGCCGCCTCTACGGCCAGGGCAAGCAGGTTGCCTTTGCCCGAAGCCGCCGCTTGCGTAAGCGCATCCAGTGACTGCTGTACTTCTGTGGCATTACGACTTTCTTTGAGCTGCCGTAGCCTGATGAGTTGGGAAGCCCGCACCTGGCTGTTGTCTACTTCCCGCAGGTCGAAGGCAGCCTCTTCGCCTGCTGCTTTTGCTACCTTAAAACGATTGACCCCTACCACAATCTCCCTGCCCGAATCAATACGTGCTTGCTTACGGGCGGCAGCTTCTTCTATGCGCATCTTGGGAATACCCTGCTCAATGGCTTTTGCCATGCCGCCTGCTGCTGCTATCTCGTCCATCAGAGCAGTGGCTTTCTCTGCCAGCGCATTGGTGAGGCATTCTACATAATACGACCCGCCCCAGGGGTCAATAACGTCTGTGATGCCGATTTCTTCCTGCAAAAAGAGCTGCGTATTACGGGCAATACGGGCTGAAAAGTCTGTAGGCAACGCAATAGCCTCGTCCAGCGAGTTGGTATGCAGCGACTGCGTACCGCCAAAGACGGCAGCCAGTGCCTCCAGACACGTGCGGGCCACATTGTTGAATGGGTCTTGCTCGGTGAGGCTATAACCCGAGGTCTGGCAATGGGTGCGCAGCGACAGGGATTTTTCATTGTTGGGGTCAAACTTTTTCATCAACCTGGCCCAAAGCAACCGGCCTGCGCGCATTTTGGCAATTTCCATAAAATGATGCATCCCGATACCCCAGAAGAAAGATATTCTGGGCGCAAAGTCATCAATATTCAGTCCGGCAGCCAGTCCGGTTTTTACGTATTCCAGTCCATCGGCCAACGTATAGGCCAGTTCAAGGTCGGCAGGTGCGCCGGCTTCGTGCATATGATACCCGCTAATGCTGATGGAGTTGAAGCGCGGCATGTGGGCAGAAGTATAGGCAAAAATATCGGCGATGATCTTCAGCGAAGGCTGGGGCGGATAAATATAGGTATTACGCACCATGAACTCTTTGAGAATATCGTTCTGGATGGTTCCCTTGAGCTGTTCGGGTTGCACGCCCTGCTCTTCTGCCGCCACAATATAAAAAGCCATAATAGGAATGACTGCGCCGTTCATGGTCATGGACACCGACATCTGATCGAGCGGTATCTGATCAAAGAGCAGCTTCATATCTTCCACGGAGTCGATGGCTACGCCTGCTTTGCCCACATCCCCTGCCACCCTGGGATGGTCGGAATCATAGCCGCGGTGCGTAGCCAGGTCGAAGGCCACGGACAAGCCTTTCTGTCCTGCCGCCAGGTTGTTCCTATAAAAGGTGTTAGAATCTTCGGCGGTGGAAAACCCAGCGTATTGCCTGATTGTCCACGGTTTGGTGGCATACATGGTGGCATAAGGCCCTCTGACAAAAGGCGGCAGGCCGGGTTTGGAATCCTGAGCACTTGTATCAGGCACATCTTCCGCGGTATACCCGGATTTGATCTCTATCTGTTCGGGTGTCGTCCAGGAAAGCTGCCTGTCAGGCTGGGCGGTTGAATTGAACCGTACGGTATGGTTTTTAAAGTCTGGCTTCATGGATGAATTCCTTGATGTTTTAGAATATCCTTTAGCAGCGATACCATATCGGCACCGGCATAGATACATCCCTGGTAGGTGCTGTTGTCGTGCAAGCTGCTATCCGGTTTACCGGCCAGATAAATGGCAGGCATTAAGGCAACCCCGGACAAACAGTCATCTAACAACGCAGGAAGCCCTTGCCGGTAAAATTCCGGCGTACCGCACATGATCCAGACGCTTTGCTGATCTACAGGCAGAGAAAAGGTTTCTGATGCGTATATAACTACGTTTACTGCCAGTCCGGCACTGTGCATCACATCCTGTATAAAAGCCATGCGGGCGTTGATCAGCCCAGGCGATTGCCCTTCCGGGAATATGATAAGCGTGACAGCAGGTTTTACGCCACCTTGCAAAAAGTATTGATCTGTCGCCAGGCGCAACCTTTCAAAAGCGGCGGCATATCTTGTATTGGTAACCTTTTGCTCATCTGTGAGCACTTTGGTGGTATCAACCACCTCATTTGAGTCTATATAGCGGGAAGTGCCCACGATGGTTTGCGTTCGTAGACGAACAGCCTGTTGTTTTTCCTGATGCGAAGCTGACAGTTGCTGCGCTATCCATCCGCTTTGCAGCAGCGCACTGTAGCCCCCCCTGTCTTCCATATCCAGAAACAATGTCCAGGCTTGATCTACGAGTTGCCGAGTGAGGTGCTCTACAAAGAAGGAACCTGCTGCCGGGTCATGCACCTTGTCTATATGCGCCTCGTGCAGCAGCAGGTTGGAAATATTACAGGCCATCCGGGCCCCAAAACTACGACTGTTGCTATAAGCAAAATCATGAGGAATCAGCGATAGTATATCACAGCCGCCTATGATCGCGCTCATGGCCTCACTGGTATTGCGCAGCATATTACTCACCGGATCATAGAGGGTTTTGTTGACAGTACCGGACACTGCTTTGAGGGTAAATACTTCCTGCCTGGCACCATAAGCAGCAACGATTTGATCCAGCAAAAGACGCATGGCCCTGAATTTGGCTATGTTGATAAAATAATGACTGCTTGTAGATAGCGAAAATTCGCTGTATTGTAGGGCTGTCTCCAAAGCAACCTGACGGTCTGTGAGCTTATCCAGACAATCTACCCAGTAGCTCAGCACAAAGGCAAGCTCCTGTACAACGGTACTACCCTGACCAGCAAACGCAAGGCTGCTCATACCCAAAACCCTGAATTGATGAGCAGATTTGCCGATCCATTCCAGCGCAGGGTGCGGCTGTACCGTGCTATCCGGCTGAATACCAGGTGCAATGTAAAATGATACGTTGGTGTTTTGATTTTGCAGATCGCTGCGCTGGTCGGGCAGTGCCTTACTGAAGGCAGGAGGCAGATACAAAGCAATGGAGAGTTGCCTGGCTGCCAATTCATTCAGCAGCGGATTGACGGCAGTAAAACTAAAAAGCTCGTCGCTCATCCAGTGCAGGTCGATACCCTGCATACCCTGCCCGGATAACTGCTCAAGGGTATGGCGAATTGTTTTTAGGTCCTGGCTATGTCTGACCTGGCAACAAGTGTGGTATTGCCACAATGCTTTTGTACTATTCAACGAAACCACCTCCGGAGGCAAATCTTCTTTCGTATACACAGGGTAGAGCGTTACGCTTTCTTTTTGCTGACCTCCAACAAAATTGTCCCACACCTGTTGGTTTATAGTGGCCTGTAGGTTGTTCAACCATGCCTGTTTGCTGACAGGGACAAACTCATCAGACGATTCACCAGTGTTGGTATAGGCTCTAGACATGTAGCAACTTATGCAAGGGGTTATACAAAGTTTATTTATTAGGACGCTTGCCCGGAATAAATGGTTATGACATTTTACAGAAGCGTCTGCTCAAGGTTGATTAAAAAAATTTGTAAAGTCAACGATCATAGGCAAGTATTCTTCATAGTACAAACTGATTTAACATCAAACTAAATAGGCATTTAAATTATGTCCGTTTTCATCCATAATCTATGCAAATTTTTTTTTGAATACGCTGAAGTATTTTTTGTCTATCGCAAGCTCTACCAAGGTATTTACAAGTTAATAGGCTGTCTGTCAACAGTTAATAGTCTTCGTCTGAACAACTACTTTAATCATTTTGCCGCTCTCTTACTTGAAAAAAAGCAACATTCTATATAGGAAAACAGGGAGATGAAGCATGTATTATTTATGTCAAGAAAAAACCTATTTTTTTCTTATTTATTTTTTTTTCATTTTTACCAACCCCCTAATTAAACGGGGTGTTCTTATCCTGATGTACAACTTTTGTTCATGAATACCATCAACCAATAGACCACATTGCTCTGAAAATAATGCTTTTATGATCAGTCATAACTACACTGTAATGCAACATAACCATGAGATAGTATGGAATAATTGCCTTAGAATCATCAGGGACAATGTAGGTGAGCAAAGTTTTCAAACCTGGTTTGCTCCTATACGGCCTCTGCGATTATTAGACAAGACTCTTACTATTCAGGTTCCTAGCCAGTTCTTTTATGAATGGCTGGAAGAGCACTATGTTTACCTGCTGCGCAAAGCCATTGATGCGGAGATAGGCATGGACGGTCAGTTGGAATATTCCGTGATTGTGGATCATGGCAAACAAAACAAACCGGTGGCCGTCAACCTGTCGGTTTCTCATTCTGCAAACAATACTACTTCGGGACGGGATTTCTCCAGAAGAAACAGCCATCAGCCCGGCAATACAAACAAACCTAGCCAATACGAAGGCCCTTTCTCTTTTCCGGCTGTCAACTATCCGCAAATAGATTCTCAACTCAATACCAAATACAGTTTTGATACTTATATAGAAGGTGATTGCAACAGACTGGCGCGCTCTGCGGGCTACGCAGTGGCCTCAAGCCCCGGCACTACTTCTTTCAATCCGCTGATGATCTATGGTGGTGTGGGTCTGGGAAAAACGCATCTGGTGCAGGCCATTGGCAACGAGATCAGAAAAAAAGCAACCGACAAATTCATTCTGTATGTTTCTTCTGAAAAGTTTACCAGCCAGTTTATCGAGGCTCTGAAAAACAACGATGTGCAGAAATTTACCAACCTGTACCTTCAGGTAGACGTGCTCATCATCGATGATGTGCAGTTTCTGGCAGGCAAAGAAAAGACGCAGGAAATCTTCTTCCACATCTTCAACCACCTGCACCAATCAGGCAAGCAGATCATCATGACCAGCGACTGCCCGCCCCGCGATCTGTATGGCCTGACCGAAAGACTAGTTTCCCGCTTCAAGTGGGGCTTGACTGCTGATATTCAAACGCCTGATTTTGAGACCAGGATTGCCATCATTCATCGTAAGATGCAGAACGATGATATGGATATTCCCAATGATGTCATTGAGTACGTAGCCTATAATGTTGATACCAATGTGCGTGAAATTGAAGGTATCCTGGTCTCGCTCATCGCGCATGCTTCTCTCAACAGAAGAGATATAGACCTGGAACTTGCCAAACAGGTGCTCAAGCATATTGTCATCGATAGTGATACTGAAATAGGTATGGACATGATCATGAAGTCCAGTGCTAAGTATTTTGGGATAACCCTTGAGGAACTCAAGTCCAAATCTCGTAAGAAAGAAGTAGTAAATGCCCGCCAGATGGCGATGTATCTGGCCAAAGAACATACGCAACATTCGCTCAAAGCTATTGGCTACCATTTTGGCGGGCGCGATCATGCCACTGTCATACATGCCATCCGTACGGTGCAAAACAGCATGAAAGACCAGAAGGTCAACAATGACATCAAAGAGATCAGAGCGCAGTTTAGAGGGAAAAAACCTTTGTAATAATTTCCTTTTGCCTTCTTACCATTGAATGACGAAAGGCAAAATAATCCAGCCTTGTCTTCTAAGCTTTTTCCAGTTCAATAATTGTGATCTCGGGCAGAATACCCACCCTACCGGGGAATGCCAGATAACCATAGCCGCGGTTCACATACAGGTATTGATTTTTTTGCTGATACAGCCCTGCCCATTGCTTGTATACATATTGAACGGGACTCCATTTGAAATCGCCTGCTTCAACACCAAACTGCATACCATGTGTGTGTCCGGCCAGCATTAGGTCTATATCGGGATACTTTGGCAGCACCTGTGCCTCCCAGTGGGAAGGGTCATGTGACAGTAGCAGTTTGACAGGTGCCTCTTCCACGCCCCGGCGGGCTTTATCCAGATCGCCATATTTGACAAAGCGGGTGCCCCAGTTTTCCACACCCAGGATGGCAATCTGGTCGCTGCCTTGCGTGAGCACCCGGTTTTCGTTGTTGAGCAGATCCCAGCCCAGCACTTTGTGTGCCTGTATCAGGTCTAGCAGGTTCTGCTTTTTGGCTTCTACCGATGGCCACTGCCGGTAGTCGCCATAATCGTGGTTGCCCAGGGTAGAATACACGCCGAGCGGAGCAGTTATTTTTCCAAAAACATCCATATAGCTATTCACCTCGGTAGTTGTATCGTTCACCAGGTCTCCGGTAAAAAATACTACATCGGGCTTTTCTGCCAGCAGCATATCTACGCCTCCTTTCACTGCCGTTTTGTTATAAAAACTGCCGGAATGCACATCGGATATCTGCGCTATTCGTATGCCATGAAAAGAAGCGGGAAGGTTGGGCAATCTCAGTATGACTTTCCGTACCCTGTAATCATGCGCACCGGAAATAATACCATATCCCATCGCAATGGCTGGTAATGCCGTAGTGATCAGAGAAGTTTTCACCAGCAAGCCGTTCCGTGAAATACCGTCTTCAATAGCTTGTGCAGTGTCGGGATGTATTTTTAACCATGTCCATTTGCCTAATCTGATCAGGTCATCAATCAACAGAAAAAGTACTCCGAAAACTTTGGGAAAGTAGTTGACAAAGAGCATAGAAATTACGAAGGTTTTCATGCCCCTCGACATGGTGAGCTTACCTCCGAGATTGTAGACAAGAAAACCTGCTATAGCTATTGCACTAATAGCCCAATACAATATATTCAGCACATGCTGAACGTTTGACGAAAAGCCTTGAGAAACATATGTAACTGCCTGAAACACATACAGATCTATCAGAAAAAATACAAAGCTTGCTGCTATTAATAATAAGGTTCTGCCCATTGTAGACTTAATAAAATAGTCCGCCATATGAACTATAGCGGACTTATGGTTAATTACTGATATATGCTTCTTTCCTTTTGTCTATGTTATCTTCTTTGAGATCAGCTATAGTTGCTTCTTTTCGCTTGTCAAAGAAGCGCAGCTTGACTTTATCGGCCAGCAAATACATGACCGGCACCACTATCAGGGTCAGAAACGTAGCAAACGTCAGTCCGAAGATCACCGTCCAGGCCATGGGTCCCCAAAAGTCGGCATTCGTACCTCCGTAGTATATTTCAGGATCAAATCTGGAGAACAACGTAAAGAAGTTAATGTTCAGCCCGATGGCCAGTGGCACCAGTCCAAGCACAGTGGTGATGGCAGTGAGCAGCACCGGACGAAGTCTGGTTTTGCCACCGTCGATGATACTGCTCAGGATTTCGTTGTAAGGTAGCAACTCGTCTTCTTGTACGCCGAGTTCAGTCCTGCGACGTTCGCGGATCAGGTTGGTATAGTCTATCAATACAATAGCATTGTTGACCACTACACCTGCCAGCGAAATGATACCAATCCCTGTCATGATAATGACAAAACTCATATCAAAAATAACCAGCCCCAGAAATACACCAATGGTACTCAAGATCACCGATGTCATGATAATAAATGGCGTAATGATAGAATTGAACTGGGCTACGATGATCAGAAAAATAACCATGACAGCAATCAGCAAAGCGTTGAACAAAAAATCACTGGATTTCTGCTGCTCTTCCTGCTCCCCGGTAAAACCCACTTCGTAACCTGCCGGTATGTCCATATCATTAACAATCTCTTTGATCTGCTGATTGATCTCGGTCGCATTGTAACCTTCCAGTACGTTGGAGGAAAGTGTGATGACCTTTTCCAGGTCTTTCCGGTTGACAGAACCGTAGGTAGAAGAGTATTTCAGGTCTACAACCGAGGCAATAGGTACTTCACGTATGTTGCCGCTATTATCTCTGAAGATCACTTTTTGGTTGATCAAAGCATCCACATTGTAGCGATATTCCTTGCCCAGGCGCAACTGGATAGGATAATCGTCTTCGCCTTCTTTATATTTGGATACTTCCACGCCAAACAGTGCGGTACGCAGTTCGTTGGCAATATTGCTGGTGGACAGACCAAAACGCTGCGCTTTATCGCGGTCAATATCTACCAGCAGTTCGGGTTTGCCGGTTTCCAGGTCGCTCTTAAGTTCTTCGATTCCACCAATGTTGGCGTCAACAATACGCTGCCTGACATTTTGAGCCAGGGCTATGAGTTTTTCATAATTTTCTCCCCGAACTTCTATGTTGATAGGTTTACCTACCGGCGGGCCATTCTGGTCTTTGTCGACGGTGATCTGCGCACCTGGAATAGTAGCTACCAGGTTTCTTATCTTATCCATGATCATACGGGTAGAAATACCCTTTCTGTACTCATAATCTACAAAAGAAACAGAAATACGTGATTTCTGCGGCGTGTTACCGGCACTCACACCAGCACTGGGATCATTGGCATTTTCTCCCACCTGCGTGATGACCGCTTCTACAATAGAATCGTAAGGCTGTAGTAATGAGAATAACTGTTTTTCCAGATTTTTGGTCAAATCGTTGGTAGCTTCTATGTCCGAACCAATGGGTTTTTCTACAAAAATATTGACATTGTTTGGCTCATTATCTGGAAAAAACTCCACCTTAGGCTGCTTGATGACCAGCAAAAAGATGGAAAAGAATAACAGGCCGACAGTGCCAAAGAGTATGAGATACGGACGTTTCCCTTTCAAAGAAAAAGTAATGGCCTTTGAATATGTGTTTTCCATCCAGGCAAGGAAATGCAGCTGAAACCACACGATAGCAGGTCTGAAGATATACATATTAAGCACGATCAGCAAGGCAGCCAGCATCAATATATTAGCCACTGTAAATACCTGGAACAGATAGAAAGGAACAGACAGCGCAGCCAGTATACCGGCAGTCCACAACAGCTTACGTCTTTTTCTTTTACTGGTTCCGGACTCCAGTTTCATAAACATGGCTGCCAGTACCGGGTTTACCACCAACGCCACAAAAAGCGAAGAAGAAAGCACAATGATCAGCGTGATAGGCAGATAGCGCATAAACTGACCAATAATACCACCCCAGAAAGCCAATGGCAAAAATGCCGCGACGGTGGTTGCTGTAGAAGTGATGATCGGCAAGGCCACTTCTCCTACGCCTTCTTTGGCAGCCCTTACCGGCGAGTAACCTTCCTGCATGAGCCGGTAAATGTTTTCTACCACCACAATGCCATTGTCTACCAGCATCCCCAGGGCCAGAATCAGCGAGAACAGCACCATCAGGTTGATAGTAATGCCCAGGGCGTTCAGCACCATGAAAGACATGAACATGGAAAGCGGTATGGCTATCCCTACAAACAAAGCATTGCGCAGGTTCAGAAAAAACATGAGCACCAGTACCACCAGAATGACTCCGGAGATGATACTGTTTTCCAGGTTATCCAACTGAAGTTTGGTACTCTTAGACTGGTCGTTGGTAATGACCACATCCAGGTCTTTTGGAAAACGGTTTTCCTTAGCTTTAGCGATAATTTCACTAATTTTATCGGCGGCAGCAATCAGGTTCTGCCCTCTTCTTTTGACCACACCCAGCGTCACTACCGGGTTATTGTTCATCCTGGCGTAGCTATTGCGCTCTTCGTAGGTGTCTTCTACATCCGCTACATCTTTAACGTATACAATGTTGCCCTTTTCGTGCTTAACGATAACGTTGGCGATCTGCGAAGCATTTTTAAATTCACCCGCAACACGCAGCGAGCGTCTGAACTCACCGGCCAGCAGGTTTCCTCCTGAGATGGTAACGTTTTCGCCAGCAATGGCATTGTTGATATCCGAAAAAGACACTTGCCTGGCTTCCATTTTATAAGGATTGGCATTGACCTGTATTTCCCGTTCCAGCAACCCACTGATATTGGCTTCCTGTATTTCCGACAAAGCCTCAATCTCGTCCTGCAAATACTCGGCATAATCTTTCAGTTCATTGTTGCTATAATCTCCCGAAAGGTTGATATACATGATCGGCAAATCCTGAAGGTTGATCTCAAACACGTTGGGGTCCTGGTCCAGGTCAGTAGGCAATTCACTTTTAGACCGGTCTACGGCATCTTTTACATCCTGCAAAGCTTTGGCAATATCTATTTCCGGATCAAAAGAAACCACAATAGTAGAATAATCCTGGATAGAGGTTGAGTTGATGTCATCCACGCCATTGATGCCTTTCAGTTCTTTTTCTATGGGCCTGGTCAGCAGGTTCTCTATATCTACCGGAGAGTTGCCAGGGTATGGCGTTCCTACATAAATGGTAGGGAACACGACTTCCGGGAAACTTTCCTTCGGCAGAGAGATGTAAGAAGTGATGCCCAAAACTGCAATGATAAAAGTCAGGATGATGATGCTGGTGCGGTTGTTCACAGACAACGAGCTTAATCCAAACTCTCTGGTGGTATCCTTTTTTTCTTGGTTCATCTTTTTTCAGAAGTATAAGTTAAAATCTATCAGTTAGGCAACACACTGTTGTCTGCTGTCTGTTCAGCCACTTTCACGCTGGCACCGTCGGCCACTTCGCGCGCTCCGTCTTTGATTAGTTTGTCGTTGGCACTGAGTCCGGAGGTGATCATCGTCTGGTTGTCGTAGGTCGTGCCTCTTTCCACCCTCACTTTTTTGGCAGTAAGCTTTTCCTGCTCTCCTGTTACCACAAAAACATAACTTCCCTGGTTGTCTTCCTGGATCAGGTTGGTAGGTATGACGATGGCGTTTTCTTTCTGAAAATCTTTGATCTGCAACACTGCCAGCAGGTTAGGGCGTAGTAGGCTTTGGTCTTTAGACAGGTTTACCTGCACTTCGAAGGTGCGGTTGTTTTCGTTAATCACCTGTCCTACTGAGTTGATCGTTGACTCAAGCGTCTTTTTGAGCGAAGGAAACTGCACTGTTACCGAATCGCCTTGCTCAAACTCGCCCAGGTAAGACTCTGATACGTCGGCCAGAATATACATATCCTGTAGGCTGACCAGCCGCAGCATAGGCGTACCCGGTATGGTTACTTCGCCTTCTTTGATAAACACATCGTCTATCGTACCGGAGAAAGGGGCTACCACCCGGTAATTTTCCAGTTGTGCATTTGCGGAAGCCAGCTTTCTCTCCAGCGATTCTTTGGCATTTTTGGTTTCCAGGTACTGTATTTCCGAGCCAATCTTTTTATCCCAAAGTGCTGCCTGCCTTTCTGCTTTGGTGCTTGCCAGCTCCAGAGAAGTCTTTAGCTCAGCAATGTTTTTCTGAATCATGTCGGCATCCTGCGTAATGAGCAACTGGCCTTTTCTTACGCTGTCTCCTTTCTTCACCCTTACCCGTTCTACTTCTGCCGAGGCTTCAGCATTGATCGATACGTTTCTGTCGGAGGCCACGTTGCCGCTTACAGAAATGTAATGCCTGAAAGCCTGTGGCCGGACCGATTCCAGCGTAACCAGCGTAGCGTTGGCATTGCCAGCCTTAAAGCTAGGATCTTCCCGGGCAATTTCCTCTTCCAGGGCAGTAATTTTGCTTTGCAGTGTTTTGGCTTCGCTCTGGTAATCTTTCAGCTGCGATTTTTTGGCCTCTACCCCTTCCTGTTGCTGGCAACCTGCCAGTAGTAAGCCAGATAAGAACGTGATGTACAAAAGTGTAAATCTCATCATTGATTTGATATATTGGTTTTGATTATTCTTCTATCAGTTTTCCCAGGGCCTTCTCCAGGTCTACCTTGGCAATGAGTGCATCATACATGGCACCAAAATAGTTGGTTTCAGCTGCCTGCAAATCATCCCCGGCATTCACTACTTCAATGTTAGACCCTACGCCTTCCTGGTATTTGATCTTGGCTACCTCATATACACGCTCGGCCAAATCGAGGTTTTCCTGTTGTATTTTGAGTGTCTCGTGGTTATCCTGCAATTGCACCCTTGCCTGCACTACCTCCAGGTCTATGGAGTTTTTAAGTTGTTTTGTACTGTTTTCAAGCTGTTGTAGCTGAAGTTTGTTTTTTTGGATAGCACTTCCTTTACGCAGGCCATCAAAAATAGGAATGTTCAGCTTTACACCAAACAAACCCAAAGAATTCCATCTTTCATCAAAATTGAAAAGGCTGTTGAATTTTTCTACACCGGTATTGTACCCATAAGAAGCATTGGCTGTGAGTTTGGGTAAATACTGTATCCTATTATTTCTTAAATCAAGTTGAGTCAGCTCTGTGTTTGTCTGTAGAATACGGTAATCGATGCGATCTGCATAAGCGTATATGCTGTCATTTAAAATTGAATCTACGTCAATATTGCTGATTTTGTCTCCAAGCTGTACTTCCTGTTCCAGGGGCATTCCCATCTGAAATTTGAGCATCAGTCTGCTCACATCAATCAAGCGTATCGCTCTGTTCTTTTCAGATTTCGCATTATTATACTGTACACGGATACGATCCACATCAATGGCTTCGCTAAAACCGTTCTCGAACATCAGCTGGGTTTCAGTCAGCAGCGTATCCAGGCGCATAAAATTACTGTTTACCAGTTTCATCCGTTCCTCATTGACCAAGACGGTATAATATGCTTTGGATACCTGTTCTGCAATATTAATTTTGGATTGCACTACCTGCTTTTGCATGAGTTCGGCATAAGTGCGGGCTGCTCTTAGTCCCACAAAATAAGAACCGTCAAAGATCATTTGCGTGGCTGTAAGTGTAGCACTTCCCTGATGCTGGATACCGAATCTTAATGCTACTTCTTCATCACTGCCCCCATTCTGTCCACCTGCGGGTTGTCCGGGCTGCTGCCCCTGGCCGCTATTTGGATTAAAAGCACCAGCAGCTGATGCTGGCAGATACACAACAGGTACGGCAAAGTTGTTGGTATAATCAATGCTGGCATCAATCTGCGGAAGCCCCTGCGATTTGGTTGTACCAATATCGGCCTTGGCTAATCCCTGATCTAATCTTGAATTCTGCAAAGTTTCATTATGCTGATAGGCATAATCAAGGCACGCTTCCAGCGACATGGCAGAAGTGCTGGCTGATGAATCCGGCGCATTTGTTTGGGCATTAGCCTGACATATGAGCAGCATCGCCAGACAGGTAAGGAGTAAATTACACTTCATAGTTTACGTATTAATTGTTCATAGATTTTCAGTCCTTCAGGGGGTGAGTATACCCTTGATAAAATGCGCCATCAACTGTTTTTCCACTTGGTGAAAATAGAAACTGCTCCGGGGAAAAACCTCGTTGCTGATCATCATCTGACACTCTTCCACCCGCAGTATCGCCAGCACTTTACTGTCAATATCTGCCCTGAATACACCTTCGTGTATGCCTCTGTAAAGTGTTTTTTCCACAACCTGACGCAAAGCTTTGTCTCTGAAACCCACATAAATATTCCAGGCCGGACGATGATACTTTTGTAGCTCTGTCACAATGATCGGATTGATGTTCTGCATATGCTCTCTGATGTATTCAGACTCCAGGATAAGCTCATGAATGGCATTGATTGCCTGACGGTGGATGTTGCTGATCCGGCTGATCTCCCGCTCCAAATATTTTTCTGTTACGCTGCAAACGATATCATCTTTATCTTTATAATGGGTGTAGAGTGTTTTCTTAGAAATGGCAAGCTTTCTGGATATATCGTCCATTGTCACGCCTCTTAGCCCGTGCTGTAAAAAAAGCTGCTCGGCAACCTGCCTGATGTCTTCTTTGTGTTCTGGCATAGGGATAGGATACTATGGAAACTTTATTATTCCTTAAAGTTTCCATATAGTTGCAACGAATGAAAGTCTATGAGGTTGGCTTTATTTGCTTTTTTCTCAAAAACTTTATCAGCTCTTTTAAAATGTTGCCATAAGCCTTGTATTATTGCACTGATATGGAATCTTTTGCCATAAAACTTCATCATGGTGTCTTGTGCTACGACAAATGTGGCCCACGGTAATAAGCACCTGATCGCTTTCCACGGGTTTGGTCAGGATCGGTCTTTTTTTCATCCATTGGCCGATAGCCTTTCCGGTAGCTACACCTGTTATACGGTAGATTTGTTTTATCATGGCCACAGTACCCGTACATCATGCAAAGAAGCTATTACTCCGGATGAGTTACAAGGTTTTATGGAGAAGCTATTAAAAAGGCATGATATTCAATGCTTTAGCATTGCAGGATACAGCCTTGGCGGCAAGTTTGCCCTGGCATTGCTAAGGTTGTATGCCAAGCAGGTTGATCATCTGATATTGATTGCACCGGATGGTATCAAAAAAAATTACTGGTATCAGTGGGCCACCTTTTCTTCTATATCACGGAAATTGTTCAAACACACCATTGCTCATCCTGATCTGTTCTTCCGGCTTATAAGCGTCTTTCAGCAAAGTGGCCTGTTACATAAACGCGTCGCTAAATTTGTAGCAAACCAGATGAAAACCCGGCAGCAACGACAAAAAGTATATTGCAGCTGGATAGCCTGTAGAAGGCTGGAAGGAAATCTCCAGGAAAATATCAGGTTAGTAAACCAATACAATATCCCTGTGAGTTTGTTTTTTGGAAAGTATGATCAGGTGATGCCCTGGAAAAAAATCACTCCTTTATTAAAGAATGTACATCAGCAGCAGCTAATTATTCTTGACACAGGGCACAATACCTTGCTCAACGACGTAGCCGAATACTACCAGCACCATGAGCTTTAACAGTCCAAACTTCCCACTTCCTACTTTTTCTTCTTCCCGGAAGTCTTTCCTTTCGTCATTTCCAGAAAATCCAGTTCAAAAAGATAGGCAACAGATAAAGAGATTGTTTGCGTGGCATGGATAATCTGCCCGTCAGATTCCAGGTAAAACATGTAACTGGTATCATCTTGGGCCAGGTTGGTATGTCCCCAACTGTACCTGAGATCAAGCATCAGAAAGTTTTGGCGCATCGGCAGCATAGCTCCAATACCTGCCTCCAGACTGAATAGCAGCCGGTTGGGTTTGGTTACATAAAATGACTGAGCCTGAAACTTGTTTTCCCCAAACCTTATCCGATAGTCACGTGTCACAATACTTTCTTCCTGCAGCTCAGCAAACTTTATCTTGCCGGAACCTCCCAGCCAGTAACTGAGACTCGGGCCAATATTGGCATAAAATTTATTCATCCCGGCAGTATAAGAAGCCCTAAGCAGCGCAGGAAGCGTAATATTGTGATACCGTTCATTTTGAAAGGAATAATCATTGTGCCCTACCATCCTTTTGCCCGTCTGGTTGTACAAAACCTCTGTCTGGAGTGAGAATATATCTGATTACTTCAACATTGGCAACCAAACCAACCTGAAAGGTGGGCAGCAGCCTGCTGTAGAAATTATCATAAAAATGAGGATTGTCCGAATAAGCTCCCGATAGCTGAAACCCAGCTTTGGGGCCGATCAGCAAATTCTGGGTAAAACCGGTTTCGGAAACTAAGGCAAAGAGAAAAAAGGTAAATACATATTTCATAGAATCTTTTGCTTGGCTATAAAACAAATATAAATGAAACCCTTCGAAATTGTAGCACCTACTGAACAAGGCAGCACTGATTGGCACCAAATGTAAATCCTCTCCTGGTAATGTAATGCCCGACATCAGCAGCTATTCCTGAAATTGCATGATATTTTATGTATCTACGCATGTTTCTAAAATATGTATACTAAAAATATAAGTACTAAATCAATAATCTAATGGTGAATATTTTAAAAATATTTCAACCCGCGAGCGTTTAGTTGTACATTATTATAAAATCCCTTATCAAGTATTGCTAAGGGCCTGCAATTACTGGCTGGTTCATACGTCGTAATGTTTGCAGCATTAGTAGCCTTCATTTATGCCCACTAAATAAGTTACTTTACAGTTTAATGTTCAAATAGATATTTGAATAACAAAATTTATGGTGAAACCAACGTAGCCATTATGAAGAAACTTATATTAATATTCAGCATACTATTTTTACAACTGACCTCACACCGGTTGCTAGCGCAGACAGATCCCTGTTTTGATCCTACCAGTGGTGGATACGATTCTCCAAAGTGTAAAGCTGCAAGAGCCGCAGCAGGAGAAGCTGGTTATTGTGACAATGGTATTGACGATGATGGGGACGGTTTTATAGATTATTATGATGCCGACTGTCTCAATGATCCCAATAACCCTAACGATTATATCGTAGATGACTATGATTGCCAGGCAGTACCCGTAGGCAACCAGTTCGATATTCAGGTAGCCTGGCATTCAGATAACCGAACCAGTGCTACTTTTGGTATGCCGATGGTTGCTGATATAGACAATGACGAAACGCCGGAAGTAATCTCCAGTAATTCCAGTACAGGTTGGATATATATTCTTAATGGTAAAGATGGCACCACAGAGCGATCTATCGATAGCGGTTTAGGATCACTTTTCAGCTATCCGGCAGTGGCTGATGTAGACAAAGATGGCACAGGAGAACTATTTATCGTTAGTGAAAAAGGGGAAATTAAAGCCTATAATCATGACCTAACTAATTTTTGGGGAGGGAATGTTACCTCGTGTTATACCACTTTTGGCAGGCAATTAGGACTGGCAGATTTCAATGGTGATGGCACTGTTGAGTTGTACCAGGTCAATGAGATCAGAAATGCCCAAACGGGTAATGTGATTATTGCAGGCAGCCATAACACCAGCAAATACCCAAGTGCCAATAACTGGGAAACAGAACTCAATGCAACACCGGTAGCCGTAGATATCCTACCTGATAGTTATTGTACAGACTGTAAAGGACTCGAATTGGTAGTAGGGCATATCATTTATTCGGTAGATATCGCCGGTGGTAAGCTTACCGAGCGGCTCAATATGAATGATGCTACTACCAAGCCAGCAGGATACCCTGCCGCAGGATATTTCACTAAAAACGCTGGCTTTACAGGACAGTCGTATAGCAGTACCAGTATTGTGGATTTTAATACAGATGGTACTTTGGATATCATCATGGGTGGAACAACCGGAAATGCTTATGGCCCCACCACTGTATTCTTCTGGGATTATAAGAACAGTACTGTTAAATCATTTGTTGTCACACGGCCTGCTGTGACCATTCCTGATATACCCCCTTCAAATATCAGACAGAATTTCAGAGACCTCTCCGGTAACAGTTGTGATAATGGAGAACAATGTACCTGGTACAGGGGTGTGGGCACACTTAACATAGCAGATATAGACAATGCATCGCCAGGACTTGAAGTTACCTTTATGTCTGGTTCCAGCCTGTATGCTTTAGATAATAATTTTACGCTCAAATGGCAGAACAATACTGACTTCTGGGAATCATCTTCCGGTTTTACCGGCACCGCTGTTTTTGACTTTGATGGTGACGGTCAGTCAGAAATCATCTATCGGGACGAGATTGATCTATACATCGTAAAAGGAAAAGACGGCAACATTGCCAATAGTGATTTTGGCCTATCTACTTTCTGTAGTTCACAAACTCAAGCCGATTACCCAATCGTTGCCGATGTGGATGGCGATGGAGAAACAGAAATTATTGTCTCCTGTGGCCAACTTCCTAATACCTCTGGAGATATAAATACTGCAACAGGTACCAATAGACAAAATGGACATATCAAAGCATACAAAGCGGCTAATGGTAACTATTGGGTGCCTGCCCGTAAGATATGGAACCAGTTCACCTACTTTAATGTCAATGTGAACGACAATATGACCATTCCAAAGTACCAGCAGGCACATCATCTGAATTTTGCCCAGATATGTAAAGAGCCGAACGCCAAGCCTAATTTTTCTCTGAACAAATTCCTCAACCAGTCGCCCCGCATCAGCTATTGTGGAAACCTGGTATTTCCGGCTGCTAAACTGGACTTCCGCAGCGATAGTGTGTCGGTGGTGCCACCAGTTTGCCCGGAAAATACTTTCCAGGTAAGACTGTTTTTTGAGAACAACGGAGATGCAGCCGTCAACCAGCCCATCCCGGTTTCCTTCTATAGTGCCAATCCGCTGGTAGGCCATAACCCTTCAGAAGAACCTTATCTCTATACCCAGGAGTTCA
>CATQIH010000033.1 GCA_958296015.1 Cyclobacteriaceae bacterium | reverse complement strand
TCAACCGCTCTCCTCCGGCTTGTACCTTACTCAAAGTATATTATACACAAATATCAAATCTCCATTGTGGGATTAACTTGCTATAGGAGTTACGCAAATTATACTTCATCAAGCCTTCCAAAGGCTTTTATACATTGCTATAAGCCCTTGAAGGATTTAACTTAGTATTAGGCGTAACGCCTGCTAACACATTTACATCTCGGTAGCGGCACTTTGCAGCTCCTGGATGATACGCTGATACTCCTGTTCTTTGCGGCGCATCTCTTCTTGGGTGGCGGAGAGTTCTTCCATATTCTGTCGCATCTCTTCTTCCTGCTCCCGAAGTTGCGCTGTCTGCTCATGTGCTTTTTCCAGCAATACTTTGGTTTGTGTATTAACCCGGTTATTCTGAATATAAGCAGCAATGCTCTCGCCTGCTTTATGGATAAACTCCAGCTCGTGTGCTTCAAATTTGTTGAAAGATGCCATTTCCAGCATCCCTTCAACAGTATCGTTCACCTTGAGTGGCACAATCAGCAATGCACTAGGTGTGGCTTCTCCCAGCCCTGAAGTAATGGTGGTATAGTCCTGTGGCAGCTCAGTCATATGAATCGCTTCTTCTTCCAGATAGGCTTGTCCCAGCAAACCTTCTCCCGGTGCAAACTGCTTTTCCATAAACTTTTTACGCCCGTAAGCATAACAAGATTTTAAACCAATACGCACCTGGCTGTCGTCCTCGTCATTGTCGACAACATACAACCCGCCCTGGTTTGCCCGAAGGTTTTTTACCATCATAGACAAAATACTGTCAAACATCTCCTGCTCCTGAAAATTGCCACGCAAAATATCCGACAGATTAGTAAGTCCTTCGTTAGTCCACTGCCTCTTTTTCTCCAGCACCTGGGCCTGTTGAAGCTGTTGCATATCCTGCTCACGCTGTACCTTTTCCTGTTGCAACTGCTCTTTCTGCATTTCTGTTTCCTGTCGCATCGCCTCACTTTCCCGCTCGGCATTTCTGTTGATAATAGCCAGTCCCAACATAAAACCAATGGCCGTGACAACAGCCGAACACACCGTCACATAATTCAACCAACCTGTTTCAAGCAACTTGACATATGATTGCACCAGCTCGGCATCATAGTCTACCGTAAACCAATCACACAGCAAAGGAAACATAAAGATACACAGCGAACTTAGCAGCAGCGATACAATTAAAAAGCCCTTTTCTTTCAGATCAAACATCACAAAAGGAGCCAGCATCATACTGATAGAGAACAGGTATATACTACTTACAGGGGCATCTCCGGGATTGCATAACATAGCATTATACAGCGTTGCTTCCCATACAGGCAATATGGATACAAAAAGCCTTGAATACCGGAAACCTCCCAGGAAGTTGGCTGCGATAGCACCTATACAAGTAAAAGCACCCACTAGTGGGATGATAGCCAGCGGAGGCATATAGATGAGAGAGATGATGATAAAGGGCAAGGTTACAAAAAATATCATGCCCAGCGTAGTGACGTTTGTTGACCTAACCCTTCTCAATAAGTAAGGGGGCAATGACTGATCGTTGGCTCCGGCATTGAATAAAGCCTGAATTAGATTATTTCTCATGATGCAAAATTTAACAATACAGTGCTCCTTAGATAAGCGAAAAAGAAGCCAATGTTGTATTGTTATACAATTTGCATTTTTAAACCATGTAATCTTTCATCAAAAATGTTAATCAACGATAATAGATAAAGTATAGAAACCAGCACCAACATATTTGGCCGTACCATGCTTGTGCTATCTCTATCAGAATATCCCTGGCATGTTTGTTTTCAGGATTAAGCATAAGAGATTTTCTATAGGTGTAAAGAAAGCCGTTCAAGGAAATATATGCTATAAAAGATTAACCCATCGCTTCTTTTTTAAAGACTGCGCTCCTTTTTCGTCTCTATCCGGTTCTCTGACACAGGCTGTCACTTTTTCCTGATATTCTTTCTTTTGTACAGAACATTACACATCGGTTCCTGTTTTCTTACTGTTGCTATTTTTTCAACTGTTTTATCCTGACAAACGATTTTGGAAGACCTAACTTTTTGCACTGCTCCTGCTCTGTGTAGCAGACCTGCCTCCCCCAATTTGCTGATCTCTGTTATTGTACCTGCCAAAAATGAGGAGGAAAATATATGGCAAACGCTACATGCGTTGTTTCACCAGACGTATCCCGATGGTAGCAGACTATCACCCACAAGCTATGAGATAATTGTGCTGGCCAACAACTGCCACGATCAAACCGCTGTGCTGGCGCGCAGGTTTGGCAACAGGCATCCTGATTTTAATCTACATGTGGCTGAAATGACGCTGCCGCCTGCCCAGGCACATATTGGCTACGTGCGGAGAATACTGATGGACGAAGCTTATCAACGACTAACAAACATCAACAAACCCCGTGGCATCATTGCTTCTACGGATGGCGATACAATGGTGGATACGCATTGGGTCTATCACATCATACAGTCAATAGCCAAAGGTGCTGATGCGGTGGGTGGCAGAATCCTTACACAACCGGAACAAAGCTTCGACCGGCTCTATCACTTGCAGGATGTGACTTACCGCTACCTGATCGCCCGGCTGGAAGATTTGCTCGACTATAATATGCACGATCCCTGGCCCCGGCATTTTCAGCACTTCGGGCCCAGCCTGGCGGTTACCTGCACTATGTATGACCGTGTGGGCAGGCTACCCGTACTTGCCAGTTTGGAAGATGTAGCTTTTTATGAAGCATTGCAACGGTTTGATAGCAAGGTCAGGCACAGCCCGGAGGCCAAGGTATACACTTCTACCAGAAAAACCGGTCGCGTAGACTTTGGGTTTTCCGTGCAACTGCAGCAATGGCAAGCCATGCGCAAAGAGGGCAAGCCGATGATGGTTCCCGGACTGGAAGCTTGTATGTATACCATTACTTTGCGTCGCCGACTACGCGCCTGCTGGCGGCATCTCTCTCAAAACCTGGACGAAGTGTACGTACTTTCAACAGAACTGGGCCTTACCGCGCACGATCTGATTGACTGTGTTACCTCTACTCTCTATTTCGGGGCACTTTACCATGACCTGATGCATATGCCGGTGGTGCAGACAACAGTAGATCAAAAGTTTCCACTAATTCCTATCACTCAGGCTATCTCTGAGTTGCGGGCCTATATTAATGGGACGGAGAAGCTGTTTTCTCAAAAAGGTCCAGCCGGTAGGCGTACT
This sequence comes from Cyclobacteriaceae bacterium, assembly GCA_958296015.1. GTDB lineage: Bacteria > Bacteroidota > Bacteroidia > Cytophagales > Cyclobacteriaceae > JAJNNC01. The sequence continues at coordinate 119,715 of CATQIH010000033.1, read as the reverse complement.
TTCCATGAGCTTCCTGCTGATGCGTTAAGTGCTTGAGGCTTCCGGTTTTGTCGGCCAGCACCAGGAAAGAATCATGCACTTCGTCGCCCGTCAGTGGATAGTCGGCAACGTAGGGTGTCCAGTGTACGAGCAACAGGTGTCCGTGCGGTTGCAGGCTGCGCAAGATCAGCTGCTGCGCCTTGTCCATATCCTGCCACGACCAATAATAGCCCACTTCCGAGACCAGGATTAGGTCGTAGGAATCCTGCGGAAAAGTATCGGGCACTTTCATCTGCTGCAACTGAACGTGTGGATACGGCTGTAGCCTTTCTTGGGCCTTCTGCAGAGCCAGTTGGCTACCGTCTACTGCCAGGAGGTGCTCACACCGTGGAGCCAGTTTTTCGGTCAGCACACCAATAGAGCAGCCTATTTCGAAAACATTCCGGTATTTTTCCTGAGGAAGAGCAGCCAGCGTGGCGGCGTATTTATGGCGTTCATACTCGCTGGTTTCAAAACGCCAGGGATCAATATTCTCCTGGTACATCTTGTCGAAGTACTCGGTGGGCAATGAGGTCTTATTGATGGCTTTCATAGCAGTTCCAGAAAAATTTCATACGGGTAGGCAAAATGTGCCAGCATCTCTTCTGTCAGGATAAACCCTTCGGGATCATCGTCTATCAAACGTGTAGTTTGCGAACGGTGTGCTGCTATGGCTGCTTTTTTCTTTACCAATACCAAGGCTATATCCAGTTTCCAAACCTGCACTTCATCGGGCCGCGGCCAGTCTTCTTCGGCAGCCAGTTCCCACACCCAGATAGGATAGGCCAGCACACGGATGGTTTTGTTTACTTTTTGCAGTGCTGCCTGGGTAATTTCCCAGGAGGCCCGGTGATCGCGGTGCGGGTCGCGTATCCAGGGAACCAGGACGGTATCAGGCGCAAGCTGCTGTATTTTCTTGGCCATACCATTCACTGCTTCTGCAAACTGATGGCTGCCTGTGCGGGGTACCTGGGTATCTTGCCAGCGCATAAAAGAGACGGCAGTGTCAGTGACTCCCAATAGCTGCAAAGCATCCAGAGCTTCCTGCTCGCGGATACGCCGCCGGGCATCTGCCGGATATTTTTGGGAGTTGGGGTGCGACATACTACCATCGCTTACAAACACCACGGCTACGTCCTGTTGCTGCTGTCGTAGCAAAGCAATAGCCCCACCACAGCCCAGCGACTCATCATCCTGGTGTGGTGCTATAATCAGGGCTTTGCCCCATTCCTTTAGCCAGGAAGCCGGTTGCAATGGCACGTTTGCCAGTAAAGTTAGTGGATTATCTTGCTGTCCAGAGTGCATGGGCTGGGTTAGTTTCGTGTGTCACATAATGACCTACCTGTGCCAAAGCCGCATCCGGTGCAGGCTGACGCAGGTAAGTGGTCAGGTCGGCATGGAGGCGACTGAATGGGTGCGGTTGTAGCAACCCACGGGCACCTACGCAACGTTCTGCCAGTTGCATAATTTCTATGCAGATTTTTTCAATAGCAGTGCGGGTCATATTTGCATAGTTGATGGTGGCATCTTCTTCACTGTGCTGGTCTGCCTGTTCTCCGGCCTGCCGTAGCCACAGGTTGCCTGTTTCTATGAGAATAGCCATCTCACCTAGCCGCATCTTCTGGTACGGATCATCCGTGCGGTTCAACGTCTGAAGATAATGACGGGTAGCATCAAAAATGGCTTCGGCACCTCCCAGTTGTACGGCTGCAAAACGGATAGCTCCTCCGCTGAAATGTGGCTGTTGGTGGTAATCGTTGGGCTTGCCCAGCAAGTCGTCTTCTGTCAGGGTGATACCCTCGAAGCTGATCTTATAGCTCACACTGGACTTCATGCCCATTGGCTTCCAGAATGACGGGTCAATGGCTTCCTGGTGCACCTTTTCCATGGGTAAGATGCACATCTGCCAGCCCAGGTGTGTGCCATCCTCTCCAATCAGCTTTCCCGGCACAATAGGTCGAGTTACCCAGCTGGCACCGGAGCAAAACGTCTTGGCACCTTTGAGCATATAGCTACCATCCGGTTGTTTGATGATAGAAACGCCATCCTGTGCTTCTGTATTCCAGACACCAAAAATGTGCTTTGATTGCTGCAAGGTATCATACCAGTTTTTTTTCTGCGTTTGGCGGGCAAAAAGGTGGATAAGATACAGCGCATTGATGTGCCCCTCATAGATGCGCCCTACCGACAGATTACCTTTGCCTGCCAGCTTAAGCAGTTGCAAAAGAGAGGCGGTGTTTTGCTGTTGAAAGCTTAGTGGCTGTTTGGGCAAGACAACCTCCAACAGACCGGCGGCGGCCAGCCAGTCAAATTCCTGATGTGGAAAGCCCTCAGATTCGTTGGTCTGATGAGCTATCCCAGCCATCTGCTCCGACAGTTGGGCTATCTGCTGCAACACATCCTGGCTGCTGTTCCCTGGCAAGGTTTCATTATATACAGGATCATCTACGATTGCTTTCATAGTCGATTAAAAAAGAGAAGGACTTCGCCTTCTCTCATTCAAAGTTGATTGATCAGTGAATTAGTTATTGGTAGAAGCTTGCACGGCTTGTTCTGCCTGCTCTGCCAGTTGCAGATGTTCTTTCAATATGGGTGTTGTCTTTTCTGCAAAAGATTTCAATTCGGAATTATTAGCTTTGCTGGCAGCATCTTCAAAGTCACCAATGTCCTTTTTGTGGTCTTCTAACATGTCTTTCATGTACTCCTCATCAAAGTCTTTACCTGAAAGTTTAGACATTTTATCTACCATCATTTGCTGCTCATCCATCATCTGATCAGGAATAGTCATATTGTTGGCGGAAGCAAGTTGCTTGAGTTCGTCGTTGGCTTTGGTATGGTCTTTCACCATTCTTTCACCAAACGCTTTTACCTCTTCGGAGGAAGCTTTTTCGGAAGCCATCTGTCCCAGTTTCACTTCCATCATGCCGCCACTGGCAGCTTCTTTGACAAATTTCTGATCATCAAACGAGCCGGAACTCTGGGCTACGGCTATCAAGGTACCTACAAAAAATAATACCGGTGTTAATACGTACTTTACATTGCTCATGATTAAAAAATGGTTAAGATTGAAAAATAAATGTAATAGTATTACTAAAACCAATGGTTTTTGTTGCGGAATTAGCTGGTTTTTTCCTTTTGGGAATATCTTTTCTTTTTTTCACTTCTTCAGATATTCCACCTCCATTCTTTTTCCACTAATTGATCAATTCGCTGAATTGAACATTATTTTGTTTGTCGTTCCGTTTATGTAGTGCCACTCGCAGAGCGGCACTACACAATACAATCGCCACGCTATACAACAAATAAAGGAAATACAATCGATTAGATTACTTCAGGGAACTGATTAGCTGGTCGTTGAAGGTTACGTATTCGGTATTACCGGCTTTCCGGGCAAGTTCTTTTGATTTTTGGGCAGCTTCCAGGGCTACTTTCTTATTGCCTTGCCGGGCGTTGATCTTCGCCTGTAGGTGCAACACCCAGTATTTATCAGCATCCGTCTGTGCTGCTTTGTTTACCCATTCCAGTGCTTTGTTCATGTCTTTATCATGAGAGGCATAGTAGCTGGCCGCCTGAAAATAGGGCTTCTCTTTCTCACTGTTCCCTTTCATGGCCTGGTCAATCTGCTGCATCACCTGCGCATCCACGTCGGTATCTTCCAGCTTCACTAATACCCGGGTGTTTGCCCAAAGCAGTGTAAGATCAGCTGAGGTTTCTTTGATGTTGGTGAACAGCATGGTGAAAGTTTCGGCTTTGTCGGATACTTTTTCTGAAGGTACCTTCACGCGAAGCGCATCATCTGCTTCTTTATATTCAAAACTGCCATTCTGATCGGCTTTTTTGCTGAAAATGATCGTCCATTCTTTTTTGCCTGCAATAGTCAGCAAAGCATAAGAACCCTTGGAGAGCTTTTTGCCGCCTATGGTCAGTTCGCTGCTGAGGGTAATCTTGGGAGCGGCATTGGCACCTGTTCTCCAAACTTTATCATAAGGCACCAGCCCGCCCATTACCGTACGGCCTTTGGCTGATGGACGCGAATACGTGATGCTCACCTCGGTAAGGCCCACCTGCTGCGTGACGGTGGCAGCAGGACTTGCCTGTGGCACGTCAATCTGTGCGTGGGCTGCCGCACTCAGTAGAAAACAAAAAATAATAATAAGGTTTAACGTTCTTAACATGATCAATGGTTTGATAATTTAAAGGATTGGATTTCTGCTTTTTCGTAACAGCCTCATCTAAAAAGAAGGCACTGTAAAGATAGAAAGAGAATCTTCATATCAAACACCCGATACCCAGAATAGCTATGCTTTTTGAATAGCCTTAAAACAGCCACAACACTTTCATGAACGACAGAGCATTACAATTTTGATGTATTAGAATAAGCAATAGTTCAGATCAGACATGTTGCAGAGACACCATCTTCTGAAACTTATCTGAGTTTTCGAGCAACTCCTTGTAATTAAATACGGTCTGCATCCAGTTCGAGAAAGCCCTTGTAGCTTAGCTTCCTCAAGTAGTCTGCCTGAGTGAGTATTAGTTTGATCATGTACTTTTGTTGCAGATCAACCTGCTTCATAGACAGCCAGTAGTTGAGTAACCCTTTCAGCGTGAAGACGATGACCTACATCGGCAATACTGTGAGTACTATCCGAATACCTAACCTTCAATCTCCACCCGCTTGCCACCTTTGTCGGCCGATTCGTAGATAGCCATCAGTATCCTGACATCGCGCAGGCCCATCTCTCCGGGTACGGAGGTCTCTTTGTTGTGGGTAATACAGTCGGCGAAGGCATCCATCTGGCGGGCTTGCTGGTTGACCTGCGGCAAATCCATTGGCCCTTCGCTGGTTTTGCCTTCGATGCCGCCATAGGAGTAGGCGGGGCTTAGCTCCCACCAGCCGTTTTCAGCTTCGCCTTTGAGATAGTTGGCTCCTTCTGCATAGCTGCTGTCGCATTTGGCTACAATACCGTTGCGGAACTCCATCTCCCAATGGATAGACTGCTCTACCTGGCTAAACAGATCGGGTTTGGTTACTTTGCCATAGGAGGCTGTCACGGCCACGGGTGTTTCACCTAGTGTATAGCAAGCTCCCTGCACTACATAGATACCTACATCCATGAGCGGACCGCCACCAGCCAGCTTTTTGTCAAGCCGCCACCGGCTGGGGTCGCTGATGGTGAAGCTGTGTGCGCCGCTGATATTTTTAACGTTGCCATAAACTTTCTGCTGACCAAGCTCCATCACACGCTGATTGTGTGGCTCAAAGTGCAGCCTGTAGCCAATGGAAAGCTTCACCTTGTTTTCGTTGCAGGCATCGATCATCCGCTGGCAGTCTTCTACTGTGGTGGCCATCGGCTTCTCAGAAATCATATGCTTACCGGCTTTGGCTCCGCGAATGACATACTCGGGATGCATAGCATTGGGCAGCACTACGTAGATGATGTCTATATCCGGATTGTTGGCAATATCATCGTAGCTTTCGTAGCTATACACGTTCTCGTCCGGGATGTTGTACTTCTTCTTCCACTCTTCGGCCTTGGCGGGTGTGCCGGTGACGATACCAGCCAGGTAGCAGTTTTTTGTTTCCTGCAACGCAGGGGCAAGCTGTCCGCCTGCGTAGTTGCCCAGCCCTACCAGTGCAATGCCCAGCTTGTCTTTCTGAGGTGTCTGACTGCTACTGGCAGTATCTGTACCGGTAGCTGCACCTTCCTGGTTGCCACCCGATGTACAAGCTGTGAGCGCAAACTGCGGCGTGATCAAAGAAAACGTGCCAACGGCAAGTCCTATGTTTCTAATAAACTGTCTTCTGGGTGTGGTAGGTTTGTTTTTCATATTATTATATTGGTTACGGACGATATAGACGCAATATATTGCGTCCTTACTGCGGAGACACCTTATATAGTGGAGACCATACTACGGTACATTTGGCTTAGAGTGGGCTGTGAGGACACAGCCCACGGCCTTCGCGCCTCGGTTTGTGTCTCCACAAACCGAAACTGTACCGTAGTATAAGTGGAGACACAATATATTGTGTCTTTACGTACCTGCTCTGCCTGGATGTAGCCTTTTGCCAGGGCATGTTTTGCGGCAGCTTCGGTATCGATGCATAGCACCATCTCTACTTGGGAGTTGCCTGTCAGTGCTGCGATGCGCTTGACCGTGAGACCGCCACGGCCTGGTCTGGCATCTCTGATGTAGGCTGTCAGTATTCTGCCGGGAAACTCGCGGATGATCTGCCGGTAGATTTCCGGGTCGTGCTGGCCGCTGTCGCCGACTAGGATAAAGGGTAGATCGGGGTAAGTGTTGAGTATCTGCCGGATCTTTACAGGCTTGTGCGCACTGTGCTTTTCTTTGATAAACTTGGTTTCGCTAATGCCCAGGTCGCGCAGCAGTATCGGGCCTTTGGGAATACCATTGCGTGAAAAGAAATCAGCCAGCACATCGTAGATATTCCACGGACTGCTCGATACATAGAAGAACGGATTGTGTGCCTGCCCGGTCCGCCCCTTTTGTAGTGCTTCATAAAATGTGGTGACACCACGAAAGGGCATACGCGTGGAGGCATTGCCAGCCAGTGAGAGCTTCAGCACCTTGAACAACTGCGTGGTATGAGAGATCAACACAGTGTCGTCAATATCGGAGATGATGCCAAAGTCAGACTTGCTGTCGGGAATGACCACCTCTCCTACCGCCGTCACTTTCTCCTGCCCAGGCACGATCCGCTCCAGCAGTTCAAAGTGTACCAGGTGCCATAGCTGCTCGGGCGAGAGCAGAGCAGGATCAACGGGAAAGGTAACCTGGAAATAGCCATCATCGTCGGTTTCTATGATGATGGTCTGCTGCTGAAAGGTGGCACTCATGCGTACAAAAGGAATCTCTTTGCTACTATAGCGGCGCAGCATCGCCCTGAAGTTCTGCCACAGGCTATCTTCCGGATTAGGATCATCCAGCCGGGCTATTTCCAGCACCCTGCCACTGATAGACACCTGCTGTTGGTTGCCATAGCCCCGGTAGGGTAAGATCGTCACCGGGCCAATCCGGTTGAACCTGCGCTTGATGGCAAACCGTATGTTGTCTCCGGCCATTTCTATCCTACTAAGTGCCCTGAGTAGTTGTCGGGAATCAATCATATTGCTGATCGGTAGGTTTTACCTGGGTTAATAGTAAAAGAAGCAGCGAAATATCCGCTGCTTCTTTTACTTAACTACCGTATAGCAGGAGTTGTTTTTAGAGGTTGCCCCGTATTTCCCCATCCGGGTACTCACTGGTGTGCAGGTTGACATAAGCATTGCCCTTTTCTATTTCGTTGGCAAGGTCTATGATGGTTTTGCCTTCAAAAGGCCCGATCAGATGATCAGCCGTGAGGACACCCTCTCCCAACAATCCGTTGGTGATGCCGGGAAACAGCGGATTATTTATAAACTCCTTGAAAGGATACGCCTCTATAGGCACCAGAAAGGCGACTACCGGCCCGTTCTCTCCGGGTACTCCAATATGAATGTGCGCGGCCAGGAAATCTTCTAACGTATTGACGGTTACTTTAAAACGCATAGACTTACCATCTTTGCTCAGCGTAAACACCACTTGTCCGGTAGCGCGGGTATCTACGGCAGGCACTTCGTTTGCTCCATCCAGCTTCGCCTGAAACTGCTTGCCTGGGTTGTCCTGTTCTTTGAGGTAATCAAAAATGTCTTCGCGGGTGCAAGACATAGCCACTGTTATCAGCAGGCATATGCCCAGGGATTGAAAAATTGCTCTCATCACTGTTTAAGGTTGGGTTGAAAAAATGTGTTAGGTAAGATAGCAAATCTTTCAACAAAATGTATGGATAGGTGCTGAGTTTTTTAGCGTGGCATTCCACGCCGGATCTCCGGCAGAGAAATCTGTAGTAGATACAATCATCCCAACGATCACTTGACCCGCCATAGTTATGAGGCTTTGTTTTGCCAAGCTGAAAGCTGCCATAAAGTTACCAAAAGCCTACGCAGCCCGGCTGGAAGCTTATTAAATAGAGAGAGTACCCATTGGTAATACCACTAAAGACATTGCATATAATGCCCAGGAAATATTAGGCCGCATTGCAAATGCGCCCTAGCTGGATCATAAAAACTCCCAAAGTCATCCCGCCTTTTGCCAAACCCTGTTGTGCGCCGTTTTTAATTCGGTATGTCAATTGTTGGCTTTGGTTTTAGATCAACCCTGTCTATTCAAGTTCAATATCCATTCTTCGCAATAAGTCGTCCTGTATAGTGTAAATGTGTTTTACTGTTCCATCGAACACCATATTGCCTTGCAAGTCTTTTACCCTTTGGTGAACAGTCACTGCTAATGTTCCGTTTTGTCTTTCTTTAAATCCGATTGGTTCAACATTGGGATTTATTTCCGTCCATTGTCTCGTCCAATACTCTCTTACATCGTCATGTCCACTTACATAACCACCCTCAAAGGCTTTTGGCCATTGCACATCTGAGTGAAATGTAGAAAGTGCTGTGTCAATGTCCCTTGAATTAAAAGCTGAATACGCTTTTTTAATTAGATTGTGAATTTGATTGTCCATACTTAAGATTTTAATTTAAGAGCAAAAGTATATTTATTGATATTCAAAAATGTGTGATGTACATCACTATTTTCCTTTGGTATATAACCTACTTAATGTTTCTCTGGAAACCCCAAGGTAAGAGGCAAGTAGTGTTTTTGATGCTCTTTGAAATATTGCAGGAGAGTGTTTTAACACCATTTCGTAGCGTTCTTGTGCATTTGTTGTAAGAAAACATAATAACCGATGTTGGGTAGTAATAAAACCCAAAGTTGATTTTTGATGAAAAAAACTTTGCATTTTCAAAAACTCACTACATAATTTATTATAATTCTCTAAAGTAAGGCACAACAAATGAGTTTTTTCAACACATTGTAAATACATAGTAGTTTTAGTTTGAGTAAAATAAGCCATAAAATCACTTTCCCAACGATCTTCATTAACTATTGAAAAAATAAATTCTTTACCTAAATCGTTTACATAAACCAATTTCATAAGTCCTGAAACCACAAAATAACAACAATCAATATATTCATCTTGAAAAAAGACGAACTGTTTTTTATTAAAATGTCTCTCTGTGAAATAAGATTTAATTAAATCATATTCGTTATCTGTAAGTCCGACAATTTTTTCAATTTGTTTTCTGAGTATTTCCTGCATTTTCCATTTTGAGTTTTTAAGTTGTTCTTAGCCAACCTATATTAGGACATGATATTGCATTAAATGGCACAAAACGATTGTATACACACCATACCGCGGTTATTTTCTTTACAGCACCCAAAATAATCATTTTAACATATACGTACTCATCATACATCGACTTTTTCTTGTAAATGATTGTTTAGCCGACGGCAGGCATCTGTATTTATCTGGCCAACTGCGTGTTGTCGCCAGCAAAACAATAGTTCTATTCTTCATCTTCGTATTACTTTTTAAGAATGTATGTCCTATGGCAAAGACCGGAACGGGCAAACTACAATGCTTTTGATGGTTGATCTGGCACGTGATAACCGGCCGCCAAATGTGGCAAGGCATCCCTGAGTAAAGACAGTTACTCGCCAATCGCCGACTGGCTGACCATAGCTCGTGTATGATCACTCGCCATTCTTCGGCTATGCATCGCACCTTGCGGACAGTTACCTGCCATTTGTTGGCAAGGTGCTATAGCTTGTGGATAGCCGCTCGCCAACTGTCGGCGTACTGTTGCAACTGACAGACCGTTGCTCGCCACTTGTCGGGTGAGTATTGCACCTCGGAGACAACTACTCGCAGATTGTCGGCAAGCACTCCGCCATGTGGGACAGCTACTCGCCGATTGTCGGCAAGCATATCACGGCTAAAACTTACTTTGTGCTTTTTGGAGTAGAATGGACTTTTTATTGGCTGATATATCCGGTTATTTAGCCACAAAAAAACTTAAAAAAAAGAACCATGATCAAGACAGCCCTGCTCAAAAGTTACCGGAATAAAAGGTATTAAACCCCAGGGTAGAACCCTGGACCCATTTTTCCGAGGCAGAGCCTCGGGGAATTAGACCACTAATGATTAAAGATTTCACGCAGTTTATCCGCAACATCCTATTGATTGTCCACCAGTACAATCCGGAGAAGTTGAAGCTCAAAGCCGTTTACCAGGCACTTGAGCAGCGTGATGGCAAGTTGCAGGAAACTTACAAGCAAAATCCGGTGAATGACATCGCACCGCAACTTGCCAGCCTGGACAGCCAGCGTGACCAGGCCGTGCGCTGCCTGTACAAAGTAAGCAAAGGATACCTGCATCATCATAACGAAGAGAAAGCAGCCGCCGGTAAGAAAATAGCGGACCGTCTTACCAAATACGGCAAGCGCATCTACCACCTGAACTACAGTGCTGAAACGGCTGTTCTAAAAAACCTGATCAACGATCTGCAAACCAATGCCGATTGTATGGCCGCCATCAAAGCTTTGCACCTGGAGGATGTGCTGGAAGTAATGAACCAGTCTAACACAGCCTTTGAAGCCCTGTTTGTACAAAGACTCGAGCAGTCCAGCCAGCATGATACCAACAAAGAATTGATAGAGCGAACGATAGAAGCCTACCGCACCCTGGTGCAGCACGTAGAAGCCCATGTCACACTAACCCCTTCGGAAGACTACACTTCGCTGATCAGCCATATGAATGAAAACATAGAACATTTCAACAGAGTAGTCGCCAGAAGAAGCAACATGGCCGCCACAGATACTGCTGATACTGACACCATGACCAGCGAGCAACCTACTGCTCCTGCCAAGTAAGAATACCCTCATTGACTAAACCCATTCCTGGCTCATAGTATATGTTGGGAATGGGGTTTTGTATATGTATACAGAAAAATCTACCCTATCGTATAGGTTAAAACCTATCTTGATCAGTTGCTTACTGTGGTTAGCAAGCTTGCTTACCGGAGGCTTCGCCTACGCGCAACCGACAGGACATGTACTAGAGATCTGGCCTATGTGTTGGATGATCCAGCTAGTCGTGAACAGGTGGTAGCGTCCATGCAGCAGTTGCAGGCCAACACGCAGGTAGTGATCTCTGTTACCACTGTTTTAGTCCAAGACCCATACACTACTCTAAGCCAAAACCAGGTAGATACATGGCTGGCACAGCAACCATTGGGTATTAGCATTTTCCTGACAGCAGACAACCGCACCAAAGCCTTCCAGCGATGTGAAATACAGGTAAGCCCAGCAGTAGAAGTATTACTATCTGCCCAGGACCTACAGCAGATACAGACTGACGTGATGGAGTATTATTTTCACAGTACACCCGTTCCTACGGATGCCTACCTATATAGCAGGTTTGGTAGCCGGTATTGAAGCGATGGAGAAGAGGATATTGGAACCAGCAGAACCAGTTACAAAAACAATACAGTATCAGCGGCCCCTAACTGCTTATGTAGATGAAAATTATTCTCTGACAGATTCAGTCAAACTCACCTTTGCAGATGGTGATACCATTCAGCTTGAAGATTACTCAGATGGCATTACGCTTTATATAGAAGACGCTACTGGAAAACAGATAGAACTTTCAACAAACAACTTTCCGGATATACAGGGAACGGTTTGGTATCCAGGTTTCACAATAAATATTCAAGAACTGGAAGATAATAAAGTAAAAGCATTTAGGGTACTTATACCAGAGACAGATACGCTACAGTTGTATATAGTCAAATCTCCTTCTGAGTTGGAAATAGATAGCGAAAGTATACTATCCCTACTTTCAGCCATCCATACGGCCAGTGAAAATGGCAATGAAGATTTTGATCTTTCGGAACATATAACGACGAACGCCAGCAGTGTTGCTGGAAGCTTGACAAAAAATAAAGTAAACGGCAAGTATGAGGTAAAACAACTTCAACTAAAGCTGTCTGACGTAGACGAAATTTCACTGAATGATGTGGAAGTAGAATTTCGTGAAGGTATAGAAAAAGACAAAGAAACAGCTACCTTAAAGTTTAAAGGAAATGAAAGTAAGAAGTCACTCTTAGAAATTACTGTTGATAAAGACGATTACTTATGTATAGAGTGGTATCTGTTAAGAAAAAAACCTGTCCTTAAGATCACTACTACACACATTGAAAGCAGTGATCATGTCACATTAAGTTCCTTTGTTATTGCTAATCCATATTGGCAACTATCCTTGGAATTCAGCAGGGTGTTTGCCAATAGGAAGTAGCTATCAAAATTATACTCTTGCTGAGGATTACTATGATGAGAAAAGCGATACCACAGATGAAAAGGACTTAACAGTTAAAATGGTTACTGATTCTGGAGACAAACTAACTGCTCTAAACAATAGACTTGTTAGGTGCTGTAAATCAAACAATTGGGGGATATTGGATATTTTGTATGCATGAACTATTCAGAGATAACTTCCAAGCGACAATTCAAAGATGCCACTGGCTTTAGCCGAGAAGAGTTTGACTGCCTACTCTCCACGATGAAACAAACTTATTACGAGCAGCATGGACAAACCTACCAAGAGTATCTAGAGGAGTGCGTAGAGAACTGGCCTAAACTCAGAACGCTAGGTGATGGACTTTTCTTTGTTTTATTCTATAACAAGAATGGTTTGATTTGGGGATGTCAGGGATTAGTCTTTGGTATGTCCTCAGCCAGTGCGCACGAAAGATACCATTTCTTCTCGGAGCTACTGGAGCAGACGCTGGAAAAAAAAGGGTATGCCTAAGCGAGAATTCAGCAATAGTCAGGAATTTGAGGACTGTCTTGGGCAGACCGAAGAGATCATCATTGACGGCTTTGAGAACTTGACCCAGCGACCAGAAAGCTATGATAGTCAAAGAGTTAAGTATAGCGGTAAGAAATCAACTCATACACATATTGCTTTGTTGTTCTCTGATAAAAAGCGGCGCATCTACTATGTGAGTGCCTTGTAGGCGGGTAGCCAAGTAGACATAGGAATTCTCAAAAACGAATTTACTCCTGGGCAGGGCTGGTTCAGAAATCTCAGGGTACTTTTTGACTTAGGATTTGTGGGGGTGGACAAACACTATACCTTCAAGGAGTTGGTCATTGGAGAAAAGAAGCCCGGGAAGTCAAAGAAGAATCCTTCACCCCAAATGAGTGATGAGCAGAAAGAGAAGAACAGGAGCGTGAGTAAAGAGCGGATATTCGTAGAGCACGCTATTGGCAGAATGAAGAAATACCGCGTCTTGAAAAACAGGTGCCGACTTAAAAGCCAGCGACTCAAAAACAAGATAATAGGTATCTGTGCGGGGCTTGCCAACTACCAATTAGACCTAACCTTCTGATAAACAAAACCTAACAGGTCTAATTGCCAGGAGCCAGGTTCATGTAGGTGACTTTCCTCTGATCCGAACGCGTATAGTTCCATTCCGGGTCAAACCCTTCCAGTTTATAGGCATAAAGATGCTCTCCCTGTGATGAGAGATACAACGTGGCAAACTCTATGGAAATTAGGTTTTCTTTGTAGGTAAGGTTGATTTCTTTGGTGTAAGGAATGGTGTTGTGCAAAATTTCTTTACCATTCCAGTTGCCTGTGGGTATCGATTTGTTGAATAACTGAAAATCTGTAAGCTCTATCTCCGGTACGGCCTCCTGTATCCTGATCTTTTCGGGGTTAAATATGTCTATGCCAAAATCTCCTCCCAGTATAAATTCACCGGAGCTTAACTTATCGATGACATTGATCTCATACTCATTCTTCTTCAGTTCGTCGGACAGGTCGAGGTTGATAAACTCTTCTGTACGGGTATTGAATTTGGTAATGCCGTCAATAGAACCTATCCACAAGTTTTCTTCGTGGTCAAGCACCATGTCCAGTACCAGGTTGATGTCAATATTTTCCAGCTGGCTGTAGTAGTGAATTTTGTTGGTTTTAGGATTGAACCGGGCCACTCCCTGCCCGTAGGTTCCTACCCAAAACATGCCTGCCTGGTCTACAATCACCCGGGCTGCATTCATTTGTCCGTGGTGTGCAAATCTGCTGGTACTCTTATCCAGTTTGTCCAGACTTTTCTCGGTGCCACACCACACATCCTCGTTTTTGTCAATGTACACGGTCCATATGATACCTGAAGAAAGGCTGGTAGAATCATCAGGGCGGTGTTTGAAATGTTGAAAGACTGCGTCTTCGGGGTTTTCTTTCTGGTATTCTTCAGGGTTCAGTGTATTCAGACCGGAATCCTAGGTACCTATCCACATGGTTTTGTGCTTGTCCTGTGTGATACACTGCGCACCATTGATACTGATGCTGTTACGATTCTGAGGATCGTGCATATACTGTTTGATACGATCCTGTGCAGGGTTGTAATAATATAGCCCTTTGTCTGTGCCAATCCACACATTATGATCCTGGTCTTCATACAGGGTACGGATCGTAGTCTGCGGATTTTCCTTCAGCTTGTTGAAACGGGTAATCCGGTCTTTTGCTCTGTTCAGTATGTTGATTCCTCCATTGATAGTGCCCACTCATATGTTTCCATTCTTCAATTCACAAAATGAAGATATCTAGTTGCTGGATAGGCCCTTTGGCTGGCTGTCACTCTCATAGTGCAGAAAACCTTCGGTCACAGGGTTGAGCAGATCCAGACCTGAACCATAGGTACCGATCCATAAAAGCCCGTTCTGATCTTCGAACAAGGCCCAGAGTATATTATTGGATAAGCTGGTCGGATTGCTGTTATCCGCCATGTAGGTGACAAACTGGTCTGTGTTTTGATCGTATAAACTTAACCCTCCGCCAAAAGTAGCCAGCCATAATCTGCCGCGGCTGTCTTCAAGCAAAGACCTGACAATATTGCTTTTGAGCTTTCCTTTGGCCTTTGTGTCATAATCGTACCGGGTGAAAACATATTGCTGCGGATCGAACCGGCAAACGCTTCCACCCCAGGTACCAATCCAGAGTTTTCCCGATTTGTCTTCAATGATTTTGTTGATGGTATTGCTGGAGATCGTGGATGTATCGTCAGGATCATGCCTAAAATAGCTGAACTTATTGTGTAGCTGATCAAACAGCACCAGGCCCTGGCCCTCTGTGGCGATCCAGAAGCGGTTGTTTTTACCTACATAAAAGTCGTTGATACGGTCGGCAGGTAAAAAGGAATCATTACCTTTTCCTTTAAAATGAAAAAACTCCTGCGTTTTCGGATCAAACCGGTTGAGACCTCCTTTGTAGGTACCCAACCATATATAGCCCTCCTCATCTTCATAGATACAGCGGATATTATTGTGGCTGGGTCCTTTGCCAGGATGCTGGTCATTTTGATAGTAATTGGTGAAACTATCGATGGCAGGATCATACCGGCTTAGTAATGACCAGATAATAAGTATTACTTTTTATGATGTCAAAGTTTTGAATATCAATAATTTAAAATAATTTTTTGTGCAAGTTATTTCCTAACGAATCCTAAACTCTTCAAAATCTATATTCTTGTCGGAAGTTCCTCTTAATATTTTGATCAGTAACTTTTCATGCTTACTCATACGAACAAATTTAATCAATCTGCTTTGGATTTACCTTTATTTCTTCCTAATTCTATGCCTACAACATTGATGTATATGAGCTGTGGCGTGTTTTAGCACGAACCTTTCGGATTAACACGGAACATAAATATATAAAAAAGCCAATAAATTAAGCACTTCGCAGCAATTTTTTATATTCGTTGTTAGCGGTAGTACTTTTCCGAAATATTGTTAATAATCCGATTTAGCTTGTGTTCTAATAAGATATTCCAACTGCTTTTCGTACATGTTTAGAACTTTTCGATTGTTGAAGCATAAAATATGCAATGTCGGCTGTTGAAATTTTCAACTTCAATGATTTGTTTTCCGACGCAAAATCGGTATGGAATTCCTTTGTCAGTTTGCCGTAAGTAAAGGCGGAAGGTCTTACGATTGTCCAATCCAAGTTACTATTAAACACGTGTTTCTCTTGACTTTCGTGATCAATATACACTTGTTTCAAAAACCAACCGAACATGATTCTTTTCCACAAAAAGTTTAAATTATTCCAACTTTCTCCACAGCCTAATGTGGTTTGACAAATTAGACGAGAAACATTTAGCTCTTCCATTGCTTTGATAATGTTCGAGGTTCCTTCCGACCTTAATTCTCCCCTTCTTCCTGCACCTAACGTGCACAGAACTAAATCTTTACCCATTATGGCATCTTTGACCGACTGATAATCTAGCACGTCGCCCTCAAATATATAAAGCAGTTTGTTTTCTACTTTTATCTTGTCCGCATTCCTTGTGAATGCTGTAACGCTGTACCCTAATTCCAAAGCTTGATTTACAAGCTGTTGTCCCACTTTTCCTGTTGAACCGAAAATAACTGATTTCATAATGATAGATGTTTGAATTTATTCTCAAACTTCGTCATTTCGTTGCCAGGAAAATTGTAAAAACCCGTCAAAGCATATCAGGCAAAAAATTGGCCAATGCAGGCAGGTTTTGAAATTCGGAAGGCGTGATGCCAGCATATTTCTTAAAGGTCTTAATGAAGTGTGATTGGTCGGTAAACCCATTTTTGTAGACCACATCCATCATCGTTGATTTTTCGGTAATTGATATTTGGCTCAAAGAACTTTGAAATTGGATTATTTTACAGAAAATCTTTGGTGCAATACCTATTTCTTTCGCGAATCGTCTTTCAATTGTTCGTTCTGTTAGAAACAGTTTATCGGTCAACTCTTTGATTGTTATTTGTCCTTTGAACTGTAGAATAAGGTTAATGGCGAGTAAGACTGATTGATCAGCATTTAAAGATCTTTTTTCAGCAAGAGCAGCCAAAAAAGTTGAAATTGTGTCAATTTGTTTCGGTGTACTGTCGGCTGTCCGCAATGCTCCCAAATTTGTTGCTTTTGTAGAATTCCATAATTCGGTCAAATCATAGCAATCGTCGTTCAGTTCTTTAGGGTCAACACCCAAAAGTATTTTTGTAGCGAATGGATACAACTGAAAGACAATCATTTTGTAGGCTCCTTCCATATATATTTCAATGGGTTCGATAGTCTGACCATATAAGAAAAAATCTGAAAGTCTTTTGTTTTTTGGGTGAAGAAATAATCCGCTTGTAGTGATGCTAAAAACTACTCCTGGATAACCGTCCGCAAAAAATGGCAAATTGGTTGTGGCATTTTGCTCTCTTTCCTCAAATACCAAAACATCTTTAATATAGGGCTTAAGCTGGTCACTGTATTTTTTTGTTCCTGTAAGCATCTCAAAATTTGATGTTTTCGGGTTTTTTTCGTATTGCCGCGAACGTGTTTGTATATGGCAAGTAGCGTGCAAGTTAGCGGATATTTTTCCACCACGCAACAAGCCAAATCTGTAACTACTCAGGTAGCCGGGCTAGCCATGATCTGAGACAGGTAGGTAAATATATCCAGGTCGCGCTTTTTGAGCGTGTCAATGACTGATCGCAGGATGCAGAAGGAGTCTTGGCCGGTTTTGAACTGACCAGAGACTTTCTGTTTGACTTTCACATTGCGAATAGCTCTTTCTGAGGCATTATTATCAGGGGGGACTTCCGGATCATATAGGAAAACCAGTAAGTAATCCCGGTGCTTGAGTAGCGACTTTTGAAAAGTCAGGGTAGCGGGATACAGTTCTGGATCTAGGTGCCGGATCAACAAACGATTCAGTCTGTGCTCTAATTGGTAAGCTTTCTTTTCGGTTGGCTGATAAGCTTTTCCTCGTGCTTGGGCCAGCTTATCTAGGCGCAAGGCATCCTGCAACAGGTTTTTGCAATGGCTAGCCCAGCAACTTTGCTCGCTTTCTTCTAAAAAGATTAATTCTCGCTGCAAATGAGCCAGACATAATTGCTTAGCTTGAGAGGTGGTCTTAAGTTGGGCAGCCCAGCGGTCTGAACCGATAGTGGCCTTGGGCAATCCATTCGGGAAAGTATCTTCTACCACCTGGCTGCCCCCAGAAGGGGCCGCTTTTAAAAAAGTGTTCTTTAGGTTCTGCCATACCCATATCCAAGCATTCTTGCCATTGACTTTGGCCCCTGTCTCATCTGAACCTACGTAAGTGGCTTGTTGTAGCTCGGTTTGAATCTGCTCATAGACCGGACTGGCTTTCTTCGCTGCTCTTTGCAGCAGGTTACTAATGCTACCCTCACTGATAGACAAGCCAAAAACATCCTTAAACAGCAAACACAAACGCTGATAGGGCAGGTATGGATACACGCTTAGGTAAGCTACATAGCCTTCTACTCGGCTACCGTACTGAATCGGCGCACTCACTCCTTGCGGATAAACAGCTTTCTGAATATGGGCACAAGTAGGACAGCGACAGCCATACTGGCGATATTCAGTATACACCGGCTCTATCGGGGGGATGTCCACTACCTGACGAGTAGATAGCACGGTTTGTTCTTCGGGCAAGCCATCCCCGCATACCTGGCAGTAGCTACTCTTTAACTCCTTGACCTGATCAGCAACCGATACCATCTCTAAAGTATGGCCCGGATGGCCTTGCTGTCCACCGCTCTTGCCTCGTAAGCTCTTTGTCTTCCTGGCTTTGTCCTGGCTGGGGGGCGTATGACTATTATGACTGTCTTTCTTCACTGATTTGCCTTCCAGACGCTGCAACAGAACTAATACCTGCTCTTCCAGACTACTTACCCGAGCAAGCAAAATGGTATTCTCTTGCCGAAGAACAGCATTCTCTGCTTCTAGTATCCCTATCGTCTTTGCAGTTTGCATTTCCTAATGCTAACAACTTTTTGCCTCTTTAACAAAAGTTATTCACAACCTGAGTAGTTACAAAACCCCTACTAACTGATGAATGTACAAAGCTTTATACTAAGACAAGATTAGTAAGTACGCTTTTTCTTCTTGGTCTTCTTGCTAAAGAACGAACCTTTGTCTGCTCCTTTGCTACGGCTGCGGCCACCAGAGCGTCCCCAGCTATCGTTGCCCCGGCTGGAAGCTGCTTCGGGACGGGCATTGGCAGGTTCTACCACCACAGCTTCGCCTTCAAACTCCGCATACTGCTGAAAGGCTTCGAGTAGTTCATGTTCGTGCTTGCTGTCTATCTCAAAGAACGACAGCTTGTTCATGATCTCAATCTTACCGATCTCTATATCGTTTCTGTCAGTTTGTTCGTTGATCAGGCCAATCAGCCGGTGGGCATTCAGCCTGTTTTTGCTACCGGCATTGATATAAAAGCGGGAATAATTGGTGTTGCCGTCTCTTTTGTTTTTGCGGGCACCTTTTTCCTCGTGCTGCACATTCAGGTCTCTGGCATCTTTGTAGTAGTTCAGAAAACGATTGAACTCCACGGAGACAAACCGCTTGATCAGGTCTTCGCGGCTCAGCCAGCTCAGTTTGTCCATAATGGCAGGTAGATAAGAGGCGAACTGATCATCGGCTACATCAATATTTTCTACGCCATCTACCAGGTGAAACAACTGCCGCTCGCAGATCTCACGACCGGTAGGCACCATCTTCTTGGTAAATTTCTTATTAATCTTTCGCTCAATATCTTTGATTCTGCCGGTTTCGCGGGTATGGGCAATGGAGATAGCGATACCGCTTCTGCCAGCACGTCCGGTTCTTCCGCTGCGATGCGTATACACCTCAATATCATCCGGCAAGTTGTAGTTGATCACGTGTGTGAGATCGTTGACATCCAGTCCACGGGCAGCCACATCAGTAGCGACCAGAATCTGTAGGTTTTTGATGCGGAAACGGTTCATCACATAATCGCGCTGCGCCTGCGAGAGGTCGCCATGCAGGGCATCGGCATTGTAGCCGTCGGCCATTAGCTTTTCGGCAACATCTTTGGTTTCCTGTCGAGTACGGCAGAATACGATCCCGTAGATTTCCGGGTGCAGGTCGACAATGCGTTTCAGTGCCAGGTATCTGTCTTTGGCGTGTACTACGTAATAGGTATGCTCTACCGTTTCGGCCCCTGCATTTCGTTTGCCTACGGATACTTCCAGTGGCTTGCGGGTGTATTGGGCGGCGATGGAGTCGGGCATAGTGGCAGAAAACAGCAGCGTCTGCCGCTCCGTCGGTATCTGTTCAATGATGGCATCCAACTCATCCTTGAAGCCCATAGAGAGCATCTCGTCGGCCTCGTCAAGTACCAGCGAACGTACTTCGTCCAATTTCAATAGCTTACGTCGCAACAGGTCGTTGACCCTGCCGGGCGTACCTACCACGATCTGGCAACCTTTTTTGAGGGCACTGATCTGCTTTTCGATAGGGGCACCGCCGTAAACAGCGACTGTTCTCAGGCCACGGATATTTTCAGAGAAATTCTCCAGGTCTTTGGTAATCTGAATACACAGCTCACGGGTTGGGCACAGTACCAGCGTTTGTACGGCATGAGAACTCACATCAGTCTGCTCGATCAGGGGCAGGCCAAAGGCGGCAGTTTTTCCTGTGCCGGTTTGGGCCAGGGCAATCACATCACGTGATTCTGCCAGAATAAGGGGAATGATTTTTTCCTGAATGGGCGTCGGATTTTCAAAGCCCATTGCTTCGATGGCCTGCAGGATCTCTGCTTTCAGGCCGGTTTCTTTAAATGTCATGAATTATTTGTCTATTGGTCCTGACTCCGGTCGATTATATATTGTCGAAGCCTTGTGTTATAAAAACCCAAGGGTGTTACCCAAGCTGACACCATTATTCAATAAACAAATAAACAGTCTGGACGAAACCCCCGATAAGTGTGCAAAGGTAGGCTTAATTTATGGAATGACAACAATTGATCACCACTTTGCTTGCATAGAAACCGAAAATTCTGTGTTTAGGTTCAACAAATCATCAAAACGTCAAAGGGTAAGAAGGTCAATCATTTCTTTGGCAGATACAACCTTTAAACGACTCTCCGTAAAATCCTTTTGATTGCGTGTAACCAAGTGTGTGATATTGTCTCCATGTAATAAAGCACTTTGCTCAATACAAGCATCTTCCAAATCATGAAAGCTACTTCCCATGGCTGACTGCAAAACCTGCTCATCCAGAGGAAGCACCATATAATGATCCATTATTACCTGAAAGTGATTCTTCACTTCCTCAAGATCAAACTTTCTAAAAATATAGAAGCCGTTGCTGATTGTTGTAGCGCATACAAAGATCTTCACCTTTTTTTGTATTCTTAACGAAAGCAAAGCCTCCGCATAACCATAATGAGGGTACCTTTCTGCGATGTAATCATAGATCCCATTAGAATCCACAATAATGTTCATGATATTTTACCGTATTTTTCATCTAAGTATTCAGCCTTTTCTTGTCGATAACTTTTGCGCAATTTTAATTTAGGTAGCTTTGTGAGTTCAGGAGCAATCTCTATTCCTCGTTCTTTGCGCGCTAATTCGAACAAAAATGATTCAACTATTTC
The DNA here is from genome assembly GCA_958296015.1 of Cyclobacteriaceae bacterium. GTDB lineage: Bacteria > Bacteroidota > Bacteroidia > Cytophagales > Cyclobacteriaceae > JAJNNC01. The sequence goes on along the minus strand of CATQIH010000033.1, from coordinate 98,305 downwards.
ATTAAGATTTTTACCTTGTTTCTTAGCAATTTCTTTTGCATCATTTTTAACACCTTCATCAACAACTAAATGCAAATTTGCCATATGCTTTTTTATTAATTAAACGATATCTAGTTTACGATAAGTTGCGAACATGAAAAACTATTTCTAAGGTATATTCCAGATACCATTGTAAAAGCCTGGTTAACATGCAGGAGATGTATGCTTAAACAAAGCACCTTATCAGCCCTGATCGTCATATCAGATAAGCAATGGGGCTACCTGATTTTCAGTGGGTAAGGGTGCCTGTTTGCTGACTACATTTTTCAGTCCGGCAAGCTGCTCCGTCAACTGAATGAGTTGGTCTTGTATCAGGCGATGGGCATTTTTTGGCCCAGAGGTGGTTGGCGCAGTTTCCTCATGGCTATTCCATTCATCAAAAGCCAGCTTGCATCCACCTTTTTGTATGTTTTCGGTCAGCGACAGATTTGTATCAATGGCGGTGAGTGCCTCATCAAAGTCGTGGCACAACTGTAGGAACTGATCTTTCATCACTACAATGGCCTGGCTGGCCGTCGGGTAACGGTTGAGGTACACGCCCATCGTAGAAATGGTCGCCAATATGCCATAGTTGAGCAATAGCATATCACTATATTCGGAAGCGTCCTTTCTTTTTGATGCAGGCTCCGTGCGGAAACGCTGGAAAGAGGTAACGCTGTTGGCCATTAGCACATACGCACTTTTGCGGGCCAGCCGGTAGGCAACCAGATCTACATTGTTGTGCATAATCTGGCTGACAATGCGGGAAAAGAACTGCTGGTTTGCCCGAAGTGAGTCGCGCAGATAGTAGGGAAACGTTTGATATTCCCAGGAAGGCCAGAAAAAATGGAGCGCAAAATAGCACAAAGTAGCTCCCAATGTAGTATCTACTACCCGGTACACAACGGCTGTGGGTATTTCCTTGTGCAGAAAGCTATAAAGAAATACGACGTATATAGTGAAAAAGATAGTGGAAACGGCATAAATGTGCGGCACAAAACAGTAAGCCAGAAAAAACGATAGGGCAAAGATGATCAGCGATACCGTATGAGAAGGCCCCAGAAGATACAGGCCATAGGCAATGAACGCTCCGCCAATGGTACCAGCAATGCGGTGTATGAAACGCTGCCGGGTGACGGTATAACCTGGCTTCATCACCACCAATACCGTGAGCAAAACCCAGTAAGCATTTTCCAGCCCCAGCACAGTGCCAATCATAAATCCAAGGATGGCCGTTACGGAAGTCCGGAGTGCATAGCGGAAATAGCTGGAGCGCAAGGTGAAGTTCTCCTGAATACTATCCCAGTTGACAAAGCGGGCATTCAAAAACCTGGGATAAGCATCATCATCCAAATGAATGTCTGTCTTTTGAATTTCTCCCTGCAATACACTCTCCATAGAACACAGTTTTTTTAGCTGAATTTCCTGGTAAATGCGCAGGTTGCTGGCATGTTGATATAATGTTTGCTTTTCAGGATCATGGGCAGCTTCCTGCTGCAACCGTTGGAGCAAAACACTGGCTTCATCTATCATCCTTTGCATTTCCGGCTGGTAAGAAGTTGCTTTACGGTTACCTTCCAGGTAATCGGTGAGCCTTATCATTTCCCGGATGCCACACTGGCTAATTTTTGGAAACAGGTCGAGTTCGGGATAATCTTTCAGCCAGCGTTGCCATGCCGTATAATCCAGTGGAGTAGCCAGGGCAGCTTCCATGATCTCCAGTTGCTCGAGGAAAATCAGCATCATGCGCCGCTGAAAAGATTTTGGCTTACGGATCTGGGAGAGATCCTGTAGCAGAAATTCGCGCATTTCTCCATGAACAGCCGTCAGTTCTGCCTGCTTTTCTGACAGTGCCAGCATGCCTTGCCATAAGGGGTCTTTGCTATAGAAAAGCCCTACCCTAAGCTGTAAATATGCGGTTGTCTGGTGCAACCCGTCGGCTACCATTTCTTTTACCTGCTTTTTAGCAGTAAGCTGATCAATGACCAGCGTATACACCACATACCAGCTGCTACCAGCCAGCAGACTGACAATGTGCAGCATCAGAGAAGGTATGTCCTGGTACAGACGATAGGTACTCAGGGCAATGATGATGGCGAGTGTACCCGCAAAAGCTACCGAGGCATAGCGCGTACCAAAAGGAGCGGCATAAGACAGTACAAAGATAATCAGAAACAGGATTGGGATAAGCAGCCAATACAATTTGGCAATCAGGCAGATCATGAAGGTCAGCACCACGATGAGAGCAGTAGCAACCAGCAGCGAGGTAATTTTGTCTCTGAAAGGTTCTTTGATATCCGCACCGGCAATCATAATCACGCCAAGCATCAGTTCCATACCAAGCTGCTCATACCCCAGCGATATAGCAATTACCAGGGGAATGATCGCGCCCATCACAGTGCGAAATGCTTTTTTGACACTGGCCTGACTGATGATCTGGTAGAGTTTTTGGGTAAAATTTTGCAAAATAACGGTTATTTTACGCAATGAATACATGTGTATCGCTATTTGCGTTTAACTAAATTTTCACCGCTAAGTTACGTCAGTGCTGTATTAATCAGACTGTCGTTGGATAGAATGGCATTGAAAGATGTGGTTATCTTTCCTGGTTTTCAAATAATCCGTTCAGGTGCGCGTAGTAGTCGCTGTTGCGGATCAGTTGCATCTCATACTCTGTAAAACACCTGTTTTCAATCTCTAATCTTAGGATCTCCGCATAACGGTAACTTTCTGTCCTAAGTGCGCCTATAAACAGTGTGATCAGATCTGTCTTATCAAGTTTTCTGGTCATAGAGACCATTTGTAGTCTTTTTTTATCAAGCATAATATTGTCTTTTATGATCAATTAAACAATAAACGTGCTTGCCGAAAAAAACTTATGCAGATCACGCGTAATATATTACACCGTAAGTTCTCTGCTGCAAATTGAGTAAAGCAAAAATTATTAATCCCTGTTTACACCTTTTAGCATCACCTCATCCAGTTCTTCACTTGTACTAGGCTTGTACAACACAGATATATTACCTGAAGACTCAAATACTACAGCCTGAACCTGCTGGTAACTTCTGATATTGTGTGCTCTGAGTTTTGAGATCAGTTCATTTTCTGTAATGCGGGCTTTGCGCATGTTTTTTCTTAGCAAAACCGGACCGTCCATGAGTAAGATAGGTGGCGTGTCTACCCATATTTTTTTGTTGTTTCTCACCCGTATTTCAGCGATTAGCCACTGCAAACCAAAGAGTGTCATCAGGGCAACGGCTCCTTCTGTGAGAGTTACCTCCTTGCTTACGATGGTAGTAGCCAGCATGGCACCCATAGACAAGGTGATAACGAAATCGAAGCTGGACATACTGGTGAAGCTCCTCAGGCCGAACAGCCGACAGATAAGGATGATCAGAAAATAGAAAATAACGGCAGAAACGATCGTTCCCAGTATATTTTCCGGAGCTTTAAAAAACCATTCTTTCATCGTTTGACAATATTTTATGCATGTAGATCGCTTTCGTATTTGCTGCCCTGAATTTGTTTCCACTTCCACCCGTCGTTGAGCAGCATATTACACATGATCTGCCTCCTTTTGTCGAGTTTACCGTAAATCTTTTGCATAGAGGCTTCATCGTTGTTGATCAGCGATACCCCTGTGGCTTCAGTAATATGCTTTAGGTTAGGATACGGCAAATCATTATCTTCCTTACCAGGCTGCTTGATAGTCTCTAGGTAAGCAGTAATGGCACGGCGCGTAAGCTGTAGACTCATAGACGGAGGGCGTAACTCTGGCGGAATATGGCACATCAAGATAGTCAGGGTTTCATCCAGGCAGGCAACTTGTAGCGTCACGTTCTCATCTTTGTTGCTGTTGTGCATATAGTGAAGAATAGGATAAGCCAGGTGGTTTTGCGAGTACTGGAAGATCATGCTGCCCAGGTTGGTCAGATGATCGGAGAGCTGGGAGAAATCTTTACCGTTGTATGCACTGATCACGATCTGCTCAGGAGATTCGCCCAATCCTGATATATACAGGCTCAAAGACCGCTTTTGAATAGCATTAGAAATTACCGGTACCAGGTAGGTGATGGCCATGGTAATGAGTATCAAGCCTACAAAACTAGCCAGTGAAGTAATGATTCGCCAACCGTCCGAATGAGGGGTAAAGTCTCCGACACCTAACGTAGAAAGCGTAAAACCTGTATAGTAAATCTTCTCATACGTATCTGCAAACTGCTCGCTGCTGGAGTTGTAAATAGACTCCGGATCAGACATAAAGATCAGGGAAAAGCCTGTCCATACGACAACAAGCCAGATAACAAACATAAAAAAGATAAGAGCCGAACCCAAATACTCCAGTATCTTCCTGTCTCCCCGATTGCCCGCCAGAAAAAAACAAAACTTAGCAATTCCCTGATTGGTTTTGCTGGTGATAAATCCTGTTTTGGTCAGGATGAAAGACGTAGATCCAAAATCCAGCAGTCCAGCTAATACCAATAGTATTCCTGCAATCAAATAAAAGTAGTTCATACCAAAAAAACAGCAGACCCAAGGGTCTGCTGTAAGTAATCATAAAATGTAAGGAAATAATTATTGTATAATAGCAAGCCATCCACCAGCAGCGGCGGCAAATCCTGAAACCACAGCGGTACCAAACAACCACCAGGCAGCAGCAGCAGCTGTTCTTCTAGTATTCTCAGCCTGGTGCAATGCTTCTTGTTTAGCCTTTTCTACCCTAATAATCGTTTCCCGCTCAATATTTTCAGCTTTGGTAATCAGATTGTGTTTGGTAGCTTCTGTCTGATCAGCAATTTTATCTATATCGCTACGAGAAAGCTTATCGTTGTTAGTCAACAGCGCAATTACTGTCTCACGATCAAACTGTTTAAATCTGTTTTTCAAGATTTCAGGACTTGATTTAGGATCGTGCAGCATCTTTTCCAGGTCCCATTTCAGGCTATCGTAGCTCAACTCAGGACGTTCCATTCTATCGAAATAATTCTTCATAGATGCTTCATACTTAGACTGATTGGCGGCAGCCTTTTCCTTACCCTGGCCTTGTAGCTGAGTAGCTTTGTCGCTTACAGATTGGGTCTGGCTTTGAGCAGAAGAAGTTTTGCTTTTAACAAAATCCAAAGCCTGCGCTACATATCCCGCTACTTTTTCGGCTTTTTCGTGGTCCATACTTTTGTTTTGCTCCAGAAGGGCTACAAAAGTAGAACGGTCCATTTTGCTTACACGATCCGACAGGATGCTACCTATATGTTTGGGATCTTGAGAAATCTTCTCAATATCTGCTCTGATAGCTTCCGGACTGATTTCATCATGGTCGGTACCACGCAGATAATCTTCTATCTGAGTAACGTAGTTATTAACATCATCTTCGCTGGCAGACGTAAACTGAGCAGCCAGCTTCTTTGCTTTGTCTTCGTTGGTACCACCGGAGCTTACCGCTTCTTTGGCCTGATCGAATACATTGGAAAGCTTCTTTACATCCTTTTTACTCATTTTTGGCTGTTGTGAAGCAATCTTCAAGAAGATGTCTTTGTGCACATCGCCATTTTCCGTACTGGTAGTTTCTTCAATCTGGACATCCTTAAGAATGTTGATGAAATCTTTTTTGACTTTTTCATAATCCGGACCACTCTGCTCGATCCTTGTCAGGTGCTCATCAATTTTTTGCTCAAAACCTCTCAGATCAATACTATCTGTAAGTTCCTCACGAATCTTATGAATAGTATTTTCTGTGATATCTTCGATTTTGCTATATGGAGAACCAGAGAATAAGCTCTGTACAGCAGAAGCCGATGATTTAATCCCTGAGAGCACAGTACTGATCAAAGTACCCAGCAGAGAGCCTACCGACTTGATTTCCAGGTAGGCCATCGCAGTAAAGAATGTAGCCCAGATCACCAAACCAAGAGTTACGCCAATGATCACATTGCCTACCAGACTGAGTTTAACAGCCAGCAAACTAGCAAAAAACAAGGCGATCGTTACGGTGATCATCGTCCAGATACCCAGACCAGAGCTTATCTTCACACCCATAGGCGTTGTATCAGTGCTATCATGGTCTTTGTCTTTGGATTTTTTGTTGTCTGGTGCATTGGCACTGGTTTGGATGTTACCAACAGCCGTAACACCAATAGCCACTGACAAAGCGGTGAGCAACACCTGGAAGCCAATGGCCAGCAGTACACCTGCCAACAGGCTGACTAAAAACTGGGGGGTAGCAATAGCACCGGCAACGGGTTCAGCTATGATTTGTGCAGAAGCAGGAATGCTTCCTACTACAAGCAAACATAATACGGATAAGAGAAACTTATTCTTTTGCATATTAAAAAATGTTTAGGAATGGATATTAAAAAACATTGGTAACTGTAAATACAGTCCTGTAGATTTAACAAAAAAAATGGCTTACTGTTTAGATGTAAACCGATTTGTATATACGCACTTCCGAATGTGATAAAAAAAGCCCTGTCTACAAAATAAACAGGGCTTTAAATTATTAGTTGTTGTTTACAGAATCAGGATCAACATCACGCGTGATAGTCTGATCTTTGGTGACTGTATCAACGTCTACTGTCTTCTCTACTACTTTCTTTTCTACATCATACTGGGTTTCTGCACCCACTGTATCAGTTGATATGACAGTACTTTCAGTCGTTTTATTGGAATCAGTACAGCTGGAAAGAGCGGCAAGAAACACGACAGAAAGCATTAAGGTTAGACTTTTCATAATTATTGGTTTAGATAAAAAAATTACTTATTAACCTTAGAACGGGATGTCAGTAAATTAGTTTAGGCGAAACACAATAAACTTCAAAAAATTAAAGCACAGATTAATATATTTATATAATAAAGATTGATTTCCAACGTTTAGCGTTATTTTATGATTTTTGGATGGTTTTTAACCATGCCTGTGCCATCAGCTCATTGCCTGCCAGCGTAGGATGCACCCCATCGGCCGTCCAGTAGGAAGCCGGTGCCGATTTCTGGGCTTCATCAAAAATACTCTGATAAGGAATAAACACAGCATCAAACTTATCTGCGATCTCCTTGGCTGCCTTCCTGTATGCATCAAAGGCCGGATACCACGTGTCGTCTACAGCTTTGACACCGCGCACGGCAAAAGGCTCTCCGATAATCAGTTTTACAGATGGAATTTGTTTTGTGGTTCTTTCGAGGAGCTTGCTAAAATCATCCTTGTAGGTAGTCACTGTTCCCTTATAATTATTGGTCAGGGTATGCCAGAAATCATTGACCCCCTATTAATATACTCAGCACGTTAGGCTTCAGTTTCAGGGCATCATCTTCCCAGCGTTCTGCCAGTTGGTACACTTTATTGCCACTAATGCCTCTGTTGTAAACTTTCAGCTCTTTCTTAGCATGATTGCCCAGCAACGCAGCACCAGCCAGCATAGTATAACCACTGCCCAGGGCCTGGCCGGTATTGTAAGACTGGTCGTCTTTGTTGCGTCCGGCATCTGTGATACTATCCCCCTGAAAAAGAACGACATCTCCCTGGTTTATCGTAACTTTACGAAGTTTTTCATCTATCAGGGAAGATACAATGTCAGGAACGCATAGCGAAGTTACGCTACCAAGAGCAGATTTTTTTAGAAAGCCTCTGCGGCTGTGAGATAAGTTAGATTGTTTCATATGTGAATTTTTTTACAGTATTAAGTGATCTAATATGCCTATTTTTTTCAGGTTATACCCATTATTTTTTTTATTTTTTCCTTTTTCTGATTTCGGGGTTGTGTTTTTTGGAAGAGGCTTTCGTAAAACTCAATATCAACCAGTGGCAAATACGGGCCGGGCGTTATGAAGATTTCCAAGGTACCCTGAACTCGGAACTGTCCAGTGGCTCATTCGGCATCAGCAAGAACGCGTTGCCTATACCCAAGGTGAGCCTGGTTATTAGCGAATACCCCAGCATTCCGTTCACCGGCGATCTTTTGCAGTTCAAAGGCCAGGTAAGCTATGGCTGGATGCGCGGTGGCTATACGCAAGATACGCTCATGCACAACAAAAATCTGTACATCCGGGCAGGACGCAGAAATTTTGGCAATGTGTATCATTCATCTCATTTTTACCCTGGCCTGATGCAAACCTATCTGATGCAAGAAGTAACTGATCGTTACCAATCCTGGAAAGCAGGTGCGACCATTGTAGCAGATCTAGGCGCGTTAAGCAATAACTTTGGCGTCATGTTGTTATTAGAATATCATGTTGTACCCTCTGATAAAGGTATTGATAGCAAGAACTTATAGAAAACAAGTAATCATCTCGTAATATCATATACTTCTATTTTTTGTTAACATTATGCTAAAACTTTTCTTATTTAGCATTTATCAGTATATTGCATTGCTTTTTTATATTTGATTTGTCTAAACAAATCAGCTTTGATTTACAAACGCATTTTTTAATTATCTACATACATTTTAACCAATATCTATGAAAAATTTCATGCTATTATGTGTTGTATGCATATCTCTGGCAGGTTGTTCTCCTGATGATGAGACGCTGAAACCTGACGAACTGAAAATCAACTATCTGGGTGATTACGATCAAAATGGAGTGCCTAAATATTTGTGCGAAAGAGGTTCTGAAATTGATGCCGGATTGCTGGCCCGGTATTTCAATACATTTGTATCTAAAGAGGATGTCATTGCCAAACAACCTTCCTGGTTTTCTGATAGCAATGCAGTCAACAACATCAAGATCAAGGAAGCCACTGACATGACCATCACCTTCCTGACCGAGGAAGCGGACAACGACAATGTGATGGGTTATTACTTCTACCCTACTGCCAAACCAGCCGGGTATGCCAATGCCGTAGACAATTACTACGTGCTCTTTCCAAACACCACCATTCAGAGCAACACTGTCTTGCTGCGCGGTGACCAAACCTGCGACATATCAGTAGGTGCAGGCCAGAGCCTGGGCTTTTTTGTCGCAATTCAGGGATGGAGAGAAAATAAAGTGCAGATCACCGAAGGCTTGCCTATGGTATTCACCGATAGTCCCTTCAATGTTCTCAAGGGTGAAGGAGGTACCAAACAAAAGACGGTGCTTCTGTATGATGAGCCTACACAGTCGTTCATCGTCACCTTTGAGGCACTGCTGAACAGCAAAACCGACAATGATTATGACGATGCAGCTGTCATCATCAAATTCAGCAACCCCAATGCCGTAGAGACAACCGGCGTGTTGCGGCTACCAGCAGCCAACTAAACGAAACATACAGCTTCTGCTCTTGAAAGCAGAAGCTGTATGTTTATTTTTTTACCTACTATCAGCATTGCTGAAAAATCTTATTGTATGGCATTCCAGGAAGAATCGTGGTCTTTGGTTGTAACACCCAGGTCGAAGTGGCTCAACCTAAACCTATTTGAAATATGGAAATACCGCGATCTGCTGTTTTTGTTTGTCAAAAGAGAGATCACGACGGTGTACAAACAAACTATCCTCGGTCCTCTCTGGTATTTCATTCAGCCTATCCTCACCACGATCATGTTTACCGTTGTATTTGGTAACATTGCCAAGATATCTACCGATGGCCTGCCGCCCGTCCTGTTCTATCTCAGTGGTATCATCGTGTGGAACTACTTTGCCGAGTGTTTCAGGACAACATCCGATGCTTTTACTAAAAATGAAGACATCTTCGGCAAGGTATATTTCCCGCGGGTGGTAGTGCCGCTGGCTATTGTGGTATCCAACCTGATCAAGTTTGGCATTCTAGTTTCTGCTGTTTCTGGCTATTTTGCTGGTATTATTTCTGGCAGGGTGTGCCATTGCAGATCAACATACTGGTGCTCACCGTTCCGCTACTGGTCATCGTAGTGGCTGCCTGAGCCTGGGCTTCGGGATGATCTTTTCTTCTCTGACTACCAAATACCGTGACCTTACGTTTTTGATTACCTTTGGTATCACAACTGGCCATGTATGCCACGCCTGTGATCTACCCGCTGTCCGAAGCACCTGCCAATTACCGGTTGCTCATTCTGGCCAATCCCATGACATCCATCATAGAAGCTTTTTCGGTATGTATTCTTAGGTGCAGGCTCTTTCCATCTGATCAATTTAATGTATAGCTTTGGCTTTATGATGGTGGTACTGATACTAGGACTGATCATTTTTAACAAGGACCGAAAAAACCTTTATGGACACCGTATGACCCAGGTAGCAATTAGTGTAGAGCATTTAAGCAAACAGTACCGGCTTGGTTTGATCGGCACCGGCACCCTGTCACACGATCTCAACAGGTGGTGGCACAGGGTGTGGGGCAAAGAAGACCCCTTATCTTAAAGTAAGCGAAACCAACGACCATCAGGCTATTAGTGAAAGCCAGTATGTGTGGGCACTGCGCGACATCAACTTCAGCGTACGCCAGGGAGAAGTGGTAGGCATCATTGGCAGCAACGGTGCCGGTAAATCTACCCTGCTCAAAATTTTGTCGCAGGTGACTGCTCCCCACCGAAGGGGTTTTCAAAGCCAGAGGGCGAATCGCCAAGTTTGCTGGAAGTAGGCACAGGCTTCCACAAAGAACTCACCGGACGGGAGAATATATTTCTGAACGGTGCTATTTTAGGCATGACCAAAGCAGAAATCAAATCCAAGCTGGATGAGATCATCGCTTTTTCCGGAGTAGAACGTTATGTAGATACCCCTGTCAAACGCTATTCTTCCGGTATGAAGGTGAGACTGGCTTTTGCCGTGGCCGCACATCTAGAACCCCGAAATCCTCATCGTAGATGAAGTGCTGGCGGTAGGCGATGCCGCCCTTTCAGAAAAAGCCATCGGTAAGCTACAGGAAGTAAGCCACGGACAAGGACGCACGGTTTTGTTTGTAAGCCATAATATGGGTGCTGTGACCCGGCTGTGCAACCGGGGTATTGTACTCAAACACGGGCAAGTATTTTTTGAAGGTTCCACCGAAACAGCCGTGCATACTTATGCAGACATCAACGCTGCTTCCAGCCATATGCCCGTTGCCAGCCGTACCGACCGGGAAGGACTGGGCGATTTTCGTTTTGAAGCAGTGCATATAGAAGATGAACATCACCAGGAGGTAGGCGAGATACGCACCGGTTCCCGTATGTTTATCCATGCCAGGATTGCATCCAAAACCAACCTTAAAGACAGAAAAGTATATGCTGCCGTATGCTTCCGCGATGCACTAGGCACCCGCCTGTTTACTTTGTCTACCTCGTTGTTTGGCAAACAAATCAGCCTGGATGACAGCACCTTGCTCACTTTTGAGCTTAACCGGATGCCCCCTTTCCGAAGGAGAATATCTCTGCGATCTATACATTGCCGAAGGTAGAGGAGATACACTGGTGCAAGACTATCTGCAAAGAGCTTTTAAGGTAACAGTGTTTGGCAACGACTATTTTAACTCTGGAGATCCACAACCCAGAGGATTGGATAAATTTTATGTGGATTTCCAAGTGTACAAAGACAAGAACATCAAAATTATCAGCCGATGAACAAAGTTAAATTTGCCGTGGCAGGCTGCGGACATATTGGAAAACGCCATATCGCAGTGATTGATGCCGAACCAGAAGCCGAGCTTGTGGCTATTTGCGATGTAGACCAAACCAAACTGAAAACTTTTGCCAGCCAGTATGAAGCGTTGCGATGCTATACCAACTACGAACAAATGCTGGCAGAAGCCGACTTAGATGTCGTATGCATCTGTACGCCTCACGGGCTGCACGCGCTGATGAGTATTCAGGCAGCGTATGCCAAAAAGAATATTCTGGTAGAAAAGCCTATGGCACTCACCAGCCTGGAAAGCGAAAAGATGATCAGTGCTGCCAGAGAAAATGGTGTCAAGCTGTATGTGGTCAAACAAAACCGCTATAATACGCCTATCCTGCTGACCACACAGGCATTAGAAGAACAGCGGCTGGGCAGAATATTTATGGTACAGTGCAACGTGATGTGGAACCGCCATCAGGCATACTACGACCAGTCGTCGTGGCGAGGAAAAAAACACCTAGAAGGCGGTGCGCTGCAAACCCAGGTGAGCCACTTCCTGGACTTGCTGGTCTGGTGGTTTGGTAGCATCCGGGAAGCCAAAACCATCATGGATACCCTGCACCATGATATTGAAATAGAAGACTGTGGGGTATCTGCGCTGCGTTTTGACAGTAACGTGATCGGCTCGCTGTTTTGGACTACCTGCGTGTATAATGCCAACTACGAAGGGAGCATCACGATCATCGGCGAAAAGGGCACGATCAAGATCGGTGGCAGATACCTGAATGAAATAGAGTTCTGGGACGTGCAGTCTTATCCTATGCCAACCAACCTGGAATTTGATGATAAGCCTAATCAATATGGTACTTATCAGGGTTCCAGTTCCAACCACGACAAGCTAATCCACAGCCTGGTAGACCAGATCATCCACAGCCGCAAAGGGGTGGTGGAAGGTGAAGAAGGTATCAAAAGCATACAGGCCATAGAAACCATTTATCATCGTTAGCAAAGGCTTGTCCTTTCTGTAACAGTCAATATTTGAAAATAATGGCTTCTGTAGACATTGTAGATTACCACGACCTTGAACCGGAATTTTATCAGCAGCATGTACACCATCTTTTTTATGCATCCTCCTGGCTGAAAGTACTATCCAATATTTATGGCTACCAGTTTCAGACGGCCATTGATCGTGCATCCGGGCAATTTATTATTTTCACTGTTGTCGAGCATTTTCTGGGAAGTAAAGTCATCAGCCTTCCTTTTTCTGACTATACAGAGATTGACGTGCAAAGTACGGGAGCAGGTGCCAAACTACTACAGGCCATTCAGGCAAAATATCCTTCCTTACCGGTCGTACTCAAGACAACACATGCAGCTACTGCTCCTGTTGCCTTACAATTAGGCCACCCCATCCGGCAAGCCTATTATCACCGGATTGATACCCGGAACATGGAACAGGTTGACGCGCAGCAATCATCTTCCTTTAAAAGAGGTGTCAGAAAAGCGGCAAAGTCGGGCGTAACGGTGCAGCTCAGGCGGAATGAAGAAGCTTTGCAGGCATTTTATCAGATGTATTACCAGCTCAGGATGCACAAGTTTAGCAGTATTCCACAGTCGTATGCCTTTTTTCAGCAAATCTATCAGGTATTCATGGCGCAGCAGCAGGGCTTTATCCTACAGGCAGACCATGCAGGAAAGGCCATTGCCTCTATCATTGTGCTGGAACACAAAAAAATATTATACTACAAATTTGGCTGCTCTACGGAAGATTCGCTGGCCTTACGCCCCAACAACCTGATCTTTGATACGCTCATGCAATACGCCCATCAGCATCAGTTCATGGCCATCGACCTGGGTTTGAGCGGCACCGGCGAGTCATACCAGGGACTAGTACGTTTTAAGGAAAGTATGGGCGGCAACAGACAGGACATCACCTATTTTCAATCGCTGCCGGATGGTTATGATCAGTCAGCTGAAAGGTCTTTCAAAGCCATACTTTCTTCGCTGACAGAAGTCATTGTGCAACAGGAACTCGATATAGAGACAACCAATCGGTTCAGTGAAATACTTTATCCATTTTTTGCATGATTGCAATAGTAGGAAATAACGACGGCCCGCTGCGACTGATGCAGTCCATGCAAAAGGTGAACCTCACGCCGGTATGTGTTGGGTTGCAAAAGCCCGTGGACGTTACTTTACAGCAAAAGTATATGGATTGTATCACAATTTACCACCGGCTTTGATGAAGACCGGCTGTTTGCCTGGCTTCAGACCTTTCAGGTGGATACGCTTATCAATTGTTTTTGTAATTTTAAGTTCACCAGGCTGCTCGATACCTACAATGTGCTCAACGTCCATCTGGCACCGCTGCCACGCTACCGGGGCAGACATCCACTGCACTGGGCACTCATCAATGGGGAACCTGAGTTTGGTGTAAGCATTCATCAAATGACCCGCACCATAGATGCTGGTGAGATTTACTGGCAAAAAATGACATCTGTCAGACAGGGCACGTCTGTGCAAAAACTCCGGGAAAGTCTGATGCAGTTGCTGGACAAATCTTTTGGTACGTTTGTCCAGGATTTTATGCACCAGAATATACAACCGATGCCCAATCCGGAGGCGAAAGCTACCTATGTGGCGCGTAGGTTTCCGGAAGATAGTGTGCTCACAGAATGGCACGACAGCCATCGTATCTACCGTAAGGTGATGGCCCTACGGTCAGAAAGTAATGCTGCCTGTCTGGTTATACACAACCAGGCCATACCGGTGACACATGCCTGCCTGAGCCACCGGAGATATGTAGGCTTTGCCCAGTCTTTTATCTGCCGCCTGCTGCCTGATGGCGTAGAAATCGTTTGCCTCGATGGGCTAACTGTACAGTTGCTGGGCTTTGATCCCAAACAATATTCACTTAAGCTGAATCAGAAATTATGAAAGTATCATTTATTGATTTGCAGGCACAGTATCAGGCCATGCAGCAGGAAATTGATGAAGCAATGGCACATACCATTACGCACTCAGCTTTTATCAAAAGTGCTGCGGTGAAAGATTTTGAAGCACAATTTGCGTCCTATCTTGGTGCCGGGCACGTTATCAGTTGTGGCAATGGCACAGATTCGATGGAGATATTGCTGCGCGTGATGGACGTAGGTCCGGGCGATGAGGTGATTGTGCCTGCCATGTCGTGGATCTCCACCTCTGAGGTAGTAGCTACTGCCGGTGCTACGCCGGTTTTTGTGGATGTCGATCCGCAAACGTATACCTTGGATGTTACTTTGACAGAGGCTCATATTACCAGAAAGACCAAAGCTATTATTCCGGTACATTTATATGGACATCCGGCAGATATGTCCTCTATCATGGCCCTGGCAGAAAAACATACCCTAAACGTGATTGAAGACTGCGCCCAGGCACACGGAGCCGGGATACAGGGACGAAAGATTGGTACCTGGGGACATGCCGCCAGTTTCAGTTTTTTTCCGACCAAAAATCTGGGAGCTTTTGGAGATGCCGGTGCCATGATAGTACAAAATGATGCCTGGGCACAGGAAGCCAGGATGATCGCGCATCACGGACAGGAAAGCAGGCACCAGCACCGGGTGCATGGCAGAAACAGCCGCATGGACGGCCTGCAAGCTGCCATATTGAGTGCAAAACTCCCCTATTTGGATCAATGGGTTGGTTTGCGTATCCGTAAAGCTGCGCTATATGATGCGTTGCTGGCAGACGTTCCCCAGATAACCATACCCATTGTAAAGCCTGATTGTCGGCACGCGTATCATCTGTATGTGGTGCGCGCTGAAAACCGCGACATGCTGAAGCAGTACCTGGCTGACCGTGATATAGATTCGCTGATCCATTATCCGGTGGCGTCACCCTTTCAGCCCTGCTATGCATCTATGCATCATAAGGATGAAGATTTTCCGATAGCCTCCCGTTATCAGCAGGAAATACTTTCGCTGCCAATCTATCCCGAATTGCCCGAAGAAGCAATTCGCCATGTCGTGCAAACAATCAAAACCTTTTATGCCCGATGAAATTAAAACTGATCAAATTTGACGTGATCCATCCCGGAGAATACCTGGTAGAAAAGAAAAAAGAATGGAAAGACCTGCCCGATTTGTCGCTGGCTGAATACCGTGAGCGGCTCATCAGGCTCCGAAGCAATTACTCTGATTTTTATACCTACCCTCTCAACCAGGAAGGCGACTGGGATGCTGAAGAGTTCTTTCTGCTGGATGATACCTTTCTGGAAAAGGCAGCCCACGAATTGTTTGGAAAGCAATATCTGCTACAAAAAAAATGGCATGGCACCAGTAAGACCAAGCTTCGGTTCAATGCACACAAATGGCGCGATCATGTGATTCATCGTTATCTACAGAAAATGCAGCCGGATGTGATTTTCGTGCGTTCGCAACCGCTGCCCAGTGCATTCTGGCAAAGATACAGACATACCAGTCTGCTGGTTTCACGCCTGTCTGCTCGGTTGCCTTTCAACTGGCATCCCAATCACTGGGACATTATTTACACTGACCAGCCCGACTTCAAAAAGTTTTTCGAGTTGCACGGTGTCAAAACTATTATCAATGATCAGGGCTTTGATGCTAGGATTGTGGATGAGCTAATCATCAGAGAGAAAAAGCATGAAGTAAGCTTTGTAGGTGGCCTGGGCACACAGAATTTTTCGCAAAGGACCAATTTCATCAATCGCATCGCGCCAAAGCTGAATTTTGCATGGTGGGGTTACTGGTGGAAATATGGGGGCGATGGCAGAACACTGGAAGATTTTCCGGCACTGCAACAAACCTACCAGGGCTATACCTCCGGGCTGGAAATGTTTCAATTGTTCAAAGACAGCAAAATTGTGATCAACGATTACGTGGATACAGCCAACGGCATAGGGTTCAACCAGCGCATGTTTGAAGTGATGGGTTCCGGTGCTTTTATGCTTACCCGCAAAGCTCCTAACTTCGACGGACTGTTTCCTAAAGATGTGTTTGCAACGTATGACAACGAACGAGACTTTCTCAACAAAGCCGCCTATTATTTACAGAATGACAAAGAAAGAGAGGAGATTGCCAGGAATGCACAGCAGTTTGTCATTCAGCACTACGACTATCGCAATATTGTGCAGCAATTCAGTAAAGATTTGAAGGAAGGATTGTTAGAAAAAAAGCTTTTGTAGACGCGTGAAGCCAACGTTTCTGATTTTGCTGAAAAACATATTGGCATAAAAAACAAAACCACCATCCGCTACAGAAGATCTCAACAGATGTGCCAACATTGGTATGTATCTCTTCTCTTTTCTCATCCGCTTCATCAGGATGTAGCTAAATCCGGCGATCCTTTTGTTGATTTTGTGAGTAAGTACCAGACGGCGAAACAGGTGTTTGTCAGGTTTGAGCGGAAGAAATACCTTTCGATAAAGCTGAAGTTCTTCTATTTTGAGTTTGAGGGTATCGGGGTTAAAATAGTGCATTGTCATAAAGCTACTATCATGTATGAGGTAAATACTGTCAGCCCGGTAGAAATACCTGACCTTCCCCCGCTGCGACAATAGCAGTTGCATAGCATAATCGGCACTGACGATGCCCCAGAACCACTCGGGAAATTCTTCAATCAGGTTGTTCCTGAATACAACGGACGATGTAGGCATGAACGATCCATAGGCCAGTATATCCTCACAGGTAAAAGATCTGTCTGACTGCAAAAACTCATGCTTTTTGCTATACGGATAATCTTCAAAGGCGCTGTTATCAGAAACTCTGATAGCATCATGAAAAACAAGCACGTACTCGGGATGCTGCTCCAGAAAATCTACCTGCCGTTGCAGTTTGTCATGGCTGATCCAGTAATCATCCCCATCCAGCATAGCCACATACCGGCCCCGGCAGGCATACAGGTTGGTGATATTGTTGAGCCTGCCCGGCACTCCCGCATAACGTCTGGGATGCAGTACCAGTTGAATAATATCCGGATGCTGCTGCTGGTATGACAGCAAAATTTCCCGTGTGCCATCCGTAGAGTAGTCATCGCCGATGATGATCTCATAGGCGAAATCTACCTGCTGCGCCAGCACACTGTCTATCGCCTGGCTGATATAATCGCGATGATTGTAGGTAATGATTGATACACTTACTTTAGGTTCGGTTACCAGCATGAAATGCCTGTAGTTTTGCTGAGGTTTTTGACTTTATCCGTTATTTTGGAGACATATCTTTTATCTTTATAGATACATTTCAACATATACAGAAAAGCCATCAGATAAGATTTTTGTTTTTTCAGAAGCACCGCATGTCTGAAATAATATTTAGCCAGTCGCCGGTCTATGGTAGAAGAAGCAATACTGTGTTTGAATTCTCGCCTGAGAATTTTCAGTTCTTTGATCCGTAAGATATTGTCTTTCAGCGATTTGTTATACAGTGCACTAAAACTCGTGCTGCTTTTACGCCTGGCTCCTTTCACATTATAAAAATACCGGGCGTTGCCATGTTGCAGTAGCAGCATTTGCAGAAAATAATCGGCACTGTATACGTTCCAGAACCACTCCGGAAATTCTCCAATCTGGTTGTTCCTGAATACGACAGAAGAAGTAGGCACAAACCACTGTTTGGCAATATCCTGTTGCAAAAATGACCGGTCTTGCCGCAAAAAATCAAAGCCTTCACTATGATAGAAAGGTGCAAAGCCTGCTGCATCCGACACCACCAGCGCATCATGAAAAGCAAGTACGTACTCGGAATGCTGCTCCAGAAAATCTACCTGCCGTTGCAGTTTGTCATGGCTGATCCAGTAATCATCCCCATCCAGCATAGCCACATACCGGCCCCGGCAGGCATACAGGTTGGTGATATTGTTGAGCCTGCCCGGCACTCCCGCATAACGTCTGGGATGCAGTACCAATTGAATAATATCCGGATGCTGCTGCTGGTATGACAGCAAAATTTCCCGTGTGCCATCCGTAGAGTAGTCGTCGCCGATGATGATCTCATAGGCGAAATCTACCTGCTGCGCCAGCACACTGTCTATCGCCTGGCTGATATAATCGCGATGATTGTAGGTAATGATTGATACACTTACTTTAGGTTCCTGCATCTTCATATAATAAGCATATCAACCGCAGAGGGCAAACTGGTGGGCATTCCGGAACAACGGGTTTTCTTTATCTTCCTCATTCCATCGTGAAGTATCTACCAAAGCACCAGGTCTTTTAGAATAAGGAATGATCCTGAAGTCAAAAGACACCCTGGTTTTGCCTGTTTCATTGACTTTGGCTCCATGCAGCAGCGAAGCTCCGTTGAAGCGGACAAACTGCCCTGGTTTGAGTTCCATAGGCGCGAAATCTTCTTTGCCTTCTTCACTTTCAATCCACACTGTGTTGGTATCAAAAGCGGCTGTCTGTGGCAGAAAGTAGTTGATTTCCGCAGTATTGTGCCCATAATCGCGGTCGCGGTGAAAACGGGACACGCCCGGACTGTCCAGATACAAGATACGGTGGGTAGGTTTTTTCTGGTACAAAACAGGCTCATCATATTGTGGGCGTATCACCTCCTGCATAAAACGCTCGTAGGTTTCATAGAAAAGCTTTCCCTGTTGGCTATTTAGGCAATCATACAGCCGTTTGTAGGCCACCGTCTGCTCCATGTTTTTATAGATAGATAAGCTGGCATCCTGTTCCTGCTCATTTGTAGCAGACCGCAACTGGGATAAATCATCTGCTGCCAGGTAATCCGCAATAATTTTAGTAAAATTATATTTTTCTAAATCGTAGCCAAAAGTCTGTGTTTTCATAAGCTTTGTTCTTCATCCGTGGCGAAGCCCATACCAGTCTTGCCAAACCCGTTTCCATTGTAAAATAAGTATTTCTTTCCCTGGTGTTTGATCACATACGGATAGGTCTGCATGGTCGCATCCCATCCGCTGTCGGAGAATTGTATGCCAGCTTCATCATCTTTGCGCTGCCAGTGGATGGCATCTTCAGATTCGGCATAGCCAATGCGGTAGCTGTCTTTACCATCGCGGTAGTCGAAGCTACCCCGGTAGGCAAACCACATTTTAAATATCCCGTTTTCTTTGATCACTGTTGCCCTGGCGTTAGCTTCATACTGGTCTTTGGGCTGAATACAGGTAATATTATCCCGATGCCAATCGATGCCGTTGTGCGAGTAAGCATATTTGATGATGTAGAGCGGCTCGGGCTTATTATTGACTACCACAAAACCGGTGCTGGAGGCATACCACATATGCCAGCGATCGGTATCTTTCATCACACAGGGGGAAGCCGTAAAGTACGGTTCATCCCGGTTTCTGTCTACAATAGCTCCCTCAAACATCCGTTCAAAAGTCTTTCCTTCATCGTGGCTCACCGCCAGGCCGATGGCATTCCGGTAAGGCACCGAGCCGCTGGGGTTCCATCCTACATAATAGAGATACAAACCAGCATCGGTAGGCACCACACAGCAGGGCATAATACCGCCATCATCAAAGGTGCCCAGTTTGCCCAAAGCCAGAATAGGCCGATCGTGTACATACAGCACATTTTTGGGGTTGGCCGCTTCCACATCCAGGTAAGTGAGCATACTCTGACCACGGGCATTGCGCGGAGCAAAGAAAATTCTGAATACTTCATCATTGAGCACATGTACGGTAGGCACACAGGCATGAGAAACCATCCAGTCGTGTTGATGATCCGTATGGAAGATGACACCTTGTTTGTTCCAATGCATATCAGCCTTCGCTTTTGTGTGAAATACTGTCCAGGTCCACGCTCTTTTTGCGCATCACGGTAGAACTCTGCCCTAAGTGAATCTCATAGGGCTTGGTATCTTTGGTGATGTTGGCACCCATACCCACCAGCGTGGCTTCTGCAATGTGGGTTTCGTCTCGAATGGTGGCATTCACCCCAAAAAATGCATGATCTTCGATGACGCAGGCACCGGAAACGACCACATGTGAGGTGATAAACACATGGTCTTTGATAACGGTATGGTGCCCAATATGGTTGCCGCTCCACAATACGCAATTGTTACCGATCTTAACGAACGGTTGGATCGTATTATCTTCAAAGATAAAACAGTTATCGCCAATATCCAGGTCGGGCCAGGTGGTGGCTTTGGAGCTAACATAGCTCACCAGGTGGTAGCCTTTCTGTTTGGCAGCTTCGTACTTGCCGCGCCGCAGGTAATTCATCTTTTTAAAACTGATGGGCAGAAACATACTAAAATCCGCCGGTGAAAAGTGCTGTTCTACCGCTTCAAAAGGAACCATCGGTAAGCCTTCGTAGGTATCGGCTTTCATGTATTGCCGGTCTACCGTAAAACCGACTACCTCATGCGGGCTGTCGTGTTTGAAATAAAAATGCGCCAGGCTGGCCAACTGGCTGTCGCCAAAGATGATGATCTTCCTGGGAGTGGCTGATAGATTCATAGTCTTTTTTAATCTGTTTTAAAGCGTAACCAAACGGTATTGTTGCAGCATATGACTGATTTCTTCCTGGCTGTTGAACATCAGCACGTCGATGATGGAGAGATTGGACACAAATGGCTGTTTGAATTGCGCATAGATGATTTCTTCCGCCTGTATGAATTTTAGGTCTATGCCTTCTCCGGCAAAAAGTTCATGCTCATACAGTGCAGCCCCGCCCATCAGGTTGATGTATACTGAGGCTTGCTGTTGCCGGCAGATCGCCAGTATCCTTTCCTGCCCTTTTGATGCTCGTGGGTAAGATAGTGAAGATGACCTTACCAAAGAAGTAGCTATGTTCAGATAACTGGCAACGCTTCTCAGACTCTCTTCGGCAAGCGCAGCCACCGAATCGTATGTTTGATCCAGCACGTTCATAATAAGCGGATAGACAGCCCTAAAATAAGGAGCTGTTTTGTAGCTTTGCGTTATCGTTTTAGCAAATTTTTGTCGCCAAGCGTCATAAGTGTCAGGGTGCAGTTCCGTTTCATTGATTAGTTTATGCTGGCTTACCTGCGCCAGTGGAATGCTGAAAAGAAAGTGCGAACCATTGACCAGCAGGTTGTTGCGATGAATCCAGCCTCGTTTGATAAAATTGACATCATCGTAAAACACAAACCGATCTGCTGCCTGGATAAGCTGGAAGTAGCCAATATAAGGAAACACATAAGGTTGCATAACAGCAAGCCGCATATTACAGGGATTTACGGATGATCAAAGCAATTCTCTGGACATCTTGCTGAGCAAGTTGATGATAAAAAGGCAGGCAGAGCACTTTCTGGCTGATATCTTCGGACACCGGACAGGCTTCTCCTTCACGAAAAGGCAGCCGATTGAGCGAAGGATAAAAATACCTTCTGGGAAAAATATTTTCCTGTTCCAACGCTGCTTTCACCTTCAACATGTCATCGTGCGTTTCAAAAATGACCGGAAAATAAGCATAATTATATGTGATGTTTTTATCAATCTGCAAGATACGAACAGGCAGACCGGACAAAAGTGCTGCATATCGCTCAAAAATAGCTTTTCTTTGCCCGATGATGCTGTCTACCATGGGCAGGTTACACAATCCCATAGCTGCATGAAACTCTGAGTTTTTCCCGTTGATGCCTACCTGATAATATTCTTCAGCACGGTGGCCGAAAGCTTTGCTCAGAAACAGTTTTTCTGACAATTCGCTGTTTTGGGTGATTACGGCACCGCCTTCAATGGTATGAAACAGCTTGGTCGCATGAAAACTAGCTGTAGATACATCTCCATACTGATAAATAGAGGTACCATTAATTTTTACGCCAAAAGCGTGCGCGCCATCGTAAATCACTTTCAGGTTGTACCTTTTGGCAATGGCTCCGATCTTTTCCACTTCGCAGGGAAGCCCATACACATGGGTAGCCATGATAGCGGATGTTTTATTGGTAATCTGCGCCTCGATAAGATTGGCATCAATGCAAAGGCTCTTTCCATCAATATCTACAAACACGGGCGTACAATTTTCCCATAAAATGGAGGAAGTGGTTGCTATATAGGAATAAGGCGTAGTGATGATTTCTCCTGTCAGCTCAAAGGCACGGATGGCAAGCTGCAAAGCGATAGTGCCGTTGGTTACGTACTGTAGATGCTTCACACCCAGGTAAGTTTCCAGATTACGTTCCAGCTTTTGTACAATAGGCCCGTTGTTGGTAATCCAGCCCTGCTGCCATATTTCTTCGAGATACTGATTATATCGCTCTTGTGGCGGCAGATACGTTTTGGTTACATCGAGACGCGTCAGAGGTTGAAGTTTAGATAACATTTAAAAAAATATTTAAACGTAGTATTAAAAAAAATAAAGACTAATATATAAAAAATTGAACCTACAGTTAAAAAAGTTTTACAAAAAAGCAATCATCATAATTTAGTGTATAAGTTGCATCGGAAACTGTCAGCCTGTGTAATAACCATTTTCATTACATATGCATCGTTTGTAATGAAAACAGAAATATCTGTGAATACATTTAAATGTACAAAAACGTTGTTGATAAACCAACATAGCTTCTACCCGCGCACGTAGCCATACTCATTCAGTATTCTAGATATGGGCTCACAAATTATCCATTGTTTCAGGCAGGGTATACTTCCTGCCTTTGTTCACCTTCTTTAAATAATCTGTCAATGGTTCAAAATAGGTCAGCATACCCTGTGCGCTAAGTTGCTCTCCGGTGGTTTCCTGCAACAGTTGCTGCCAGTTGCGGGTGGCACCGGGAGTCAGTATTTTTTTAAGAAAATCACCTATCTCTTTATGACCATAGTAATTGGTAGCTCTGGGATTTTGGTGGAGTATTTTTTCTGAGATATGGTTGTGCAGTTGAAACAACAGGGCGTAGGAAATCGCATAATCGTAATACTGGGCTGCATCATTATTAATGTGGGTTTTGGAGGCCGCATCGGTATACTCTTCTCCACGAGGCGAAGGGGGCACCATACCCTGATACTTGGCAGTCAGTTCCCACCACCGTTGGTTGAGCTGGTTATCCGACAGGCTATCAGCATAGAGATCATGCTCAAAGTGGGTCATCACACCGGCAGAAAATGGGATGAAGACGATGTAGTTCAGTGCTTCTTTGAGCAGGCTTTTGGTTTCATCAGTTTGCGCAGTGCTATCTACCAGTCCCAGGCCAGCCATAAAGGGCTTTTGCATGGCCGCCAGCCCCATCATACTGCCTATTGCTTCATGGAATCCGCGGTTGGCACCGCCGCGCAACAAGGGCGGCACGTTAGGATTGGTATAACTCTGGTAGTAATAAATATGCCCCAGCTCGTGGTGGGTAGTTTCGTACCATTCCTCATTGGGGATCACGCTCATCAGGCAGCGGACATCGTGTTGCAGGTTCATATGCCAGGCAGAGGCGTGATTGTTCTTTTTGTAATCTGCATTTTCAGGAGCCGGATACAGGCTGCTTTTTTCCCAGAAGCTACCAGGCAGACTGTCAAAGCCCAGGCTGATATAAAACCGTTCTGCCTGGTGGATCAGCCACTCCTGCCCCTTTTCTTCCAGCACCGGGTCAATATCCAGTCCTTCCACATCCACCATAGCTGACCAATCTTGTCCCCATCGGTTGGGCAGCCAGTGGGCGGGCAGCATATCAGGCACCTGTCTGACACCGTAGCGTTTGGCCAATTCGTAGCGGGCATAAGTATGCAACTCGCGGTAGAGCGGCCAGATGTCCTGAATCAGTTGATTGTTGAGTTGCATCATCTCCTCTACCGACATACCGTAGTCTGACACCTGGTAGGCAAAATAGTCGTCATAGCCCAAGGCTTGCACGGTTTGGTTGCGTAGGCGGCGCAGGTCAAGCAATCCTTTGCGCAGCGTTTTTCCTACTTCTTTGCTGCTTTCCCATGCATTGAGCCGGGTATCCAGGTCGTTGGTGCCTTTGAGAATATCATCGATATCGTTGACAGAAACTGATTGACCGTTGATATTGAAGTCATACCCAAACAATAATTCTGTCTGTGCGGCTTCTGCCCTGATGCGTTCTTTAACCACGTCACTGACGGTTGCCGGATTGTTGGCAGCGGCATACAAGATCGTCTCCAGTTGTTTGATCCGGATAGTGTCCAGGCCATCCTGCTGAAGCAACTCGCGGGCCTGGCTGATATGTGCTTCGCTGCCGGTAAAGCTGGCCAGGGCTTCGTTGGCCTGCTGCACGTTGTAGGCATTGGTGGTATCGCCTTCTACAATATGCGTATTGGCCTCCCACTCGGCCGCAGAAGAAGCGGTATACAGCGGAACAAATTGCTTTGTATAGTTATCTATAAAAGATTGGGCTTGCTGAGCGGCATTATTTTCCTTATGATCATCAGCAGATGGCTGGCAGGCAGTTGTTAAAGCTATGTAGCATAGGTATATGTATCGTTTTTTCATGGTGTAATAGTGTTTTGTTTTATTGTGGCAAAATAATAAAAATTACACGCTACTTACCATCTTTTACAATTCTAAAGCCTGTATGTTCAGCACTGGCATTTGAAGCAGGTTGGTTGGGATCTACATAGTCGTAGGCGCTATAGCCATAAACAGACCCATCTGCGGCAAGCTCTGCCACATTACCACCCAAGTCGTAAATCTTTGCTTCTCCTACCGATACAGGCTTATAGTTCCCTACTTCTTTGATTAGGCTGGTTTTGGTAGTGCCGAATTTCTTCTTGAAATCTGCCAGTTCCTCCCAGGTAATCTCATAACCCGCCCAATAGTTCAGGGTATTTTCTTTGGCTCCCGCTTTGCGAGCTTCTTGCTGAAGCTTTTTAGCCTCTTTGACATTGGGAAGGCGGTAGGTTGCCCCGGTTTCTTTGCTTAGCCATACGGTGTAAGCTTTGGCTTTTTCAAGACCTATGCCGCAGATAGGCTTATTGGCATCAGTAGCCTTGAAACGATACGTTGGCTCAAACGCTTTGTACTGCGCATTGGTGACCTCAAAACGACCGATGGCAATGGAATCTTCTTTCACTGGTAATACTTCGGGAACCAGCACCTTATTTTTCATTACTCCATAAGCTCCCGAATCATTGGCGGCCTTTTCCTGGTTGAGCAGTATGGCGAGCGGACTTTCTTCTTTGAATGCTTCATTTTCCGGCTGGTAGGTGTCGAACAGGTACTTGTCAAACCAGGCTAGTTCTTCCTTCATCTTGCGCAACTGATACGAAGGCTTATCGATGCCATGCTCCTGGCCGGGAAACCAAAGAAAACGCACCGGGGCCTGTTTGTTTTGCTGCAAAGCACGATAATATTCCCACCCCTGATCGCGTGGTACGGCACGGTCTTCACTGCCATGAAAAATGATAGTCGGAGTCTTTACTTTATCCATCTCAAAAATCGGCGACTTGAGGATATATGTTTCATTGTATTGTTTACCATCCACATCATCCCAGGGTGCGCCACCAAAATAACTTTGGTCAAAGGTGACGCCAAACTGGCAGGTGCCATAGTCGGAGGTCCAGTTCACATCGCCGGCACCGGGAGCAGCAGCTTTGAACATATCCGGATATTTTACGGTAAGCATGGTGGTGAGAATAGCCCCGTTGGACCAGCCCTGCGTTCCTAGTTTCTCCGGGTCTACTAGCCCTTTTTCTACCAACACATTGATCCCGTTGATCACATCTTCCAGTTCTGGTTCGTAGTAGTTTTTTTTGATAGATTCTACAAACGCCAGTCCGTGGTTACCAGAACCATGATAATTAGGTTTCAGTACAAAAGCACCCCGTTGGCTGTACAACTGCGGAAAGTAGGCCCAGCTATCATCCCAGGCATCTGTATCCCAGCCCGAAGGCCCACCATGAATGGATAGCACCAGCGGGTATTTTTTTCCTGCTTCATAATCTTTCGGATAGTAGAGAATACCCGTGACTTCATCGCCTGCATACCCATTCCAACGCATCACTTCAGCACGGGCCGTTTCTTTTTTACTGATCTCTTCATTGAGTTCAACCAGTTGCTGCTGATGAGACAAAGAGAGCTTCCCTTTTTGGGCGGATATGTCGGCAATGTAGTATTCAGGGAGCTGACTGGCTGTTGAGTAGTCAAAAATCATTTTAGTGCCATCTTCTGAAATAGTAATTCCGGTGATATGTTCCTGCATGGCACCGAGGTCTATGCTGGTTTTGGCCCACTGGTTCCCCTTTTTAGCGTAGTATGCTGTTGTATAGGTAGTTCCGTTGGCCAGTTGCGCTACCACATGTTCCTGAGCGAGTTCATAGCCATGCCCCAGCCCTTTCTCCCAGTCCAGGTTTACCTTTGTACGGTTTTTTTGGGCAAGATCGTAGTAATAGAGTAATGTAATGCCTGCACCATTCCACTGCGCATCGGACGAAGAGTCAGCCATAAAATAGAACCCCTTGCTATCAGGTGTAAATTTGAAACTTTTGGGAGTCTGCAACCCTTTCAGCACCTGTGTCTTGCCACCGTGCTGCAAGTCGTACAGATAAAACGCTGGCTTCGGGTAGCCGTCAACGCCGTAGTGAGGACTCATTTTCAAGGCGGTCAGCAGCCATTGGCCGTTGCGGGAAATCGCATAATCGGAGACGGGATAGGGATTGTCTGTCAGGCGGCGGGTAGTCTTGTTTTTAATGTCAAAGGCATATACCCGATCGGTATTCCAATGTACCGAATCTTCTACCACCATAGTTTTGTCATGTTGTTCTTCCATTTGCTTCTCATACAATGTTTTGCCTTCGGTGGAGACAAAAGTGAGTGTACTGTCGTTGAGCCAGGCCAGGTTACTGATGCCCTGTGGAAAAGAATCTACCTCTGCCGGTTCGCCACCATACATGCTGAGCGACCAAAGAATTTTACCTGCTTTACGCGAAGAAAGAAAATACAGCGTCTCACCATTTCGGGAAAACAAAGGATCGTGATCGTTCTCGTCTGCGTTGGTCAGCCGAACAGTTTTAAATTTGCCATCTTTTCTTACCTCCAGCAGTGCCAGATAGAGATCGTTAACATATTTATCTTCATCCTCAACAGCCCTCTTCTGCATCCAGACCACCTTACGGCCATCGGGAGAAAAAGTGACTGAATGCAAATACTTGGTATTAAGAATGTCTTTGGGTGTCCAGGCATCCAGGGATTTCTCTTGAGTAGGCTGACTCCATGCGGGCAGAGCGCATACAAAAAGCAATACAAATAGCTTGAATTTCATATAATTACGTGGTGAAAATTTTTATTAACCACGAACTTACAGAATGTTCAGGTCGTTTGTGAATTTATCTGGAGTTTTTTTAAATGACAGGATCGTCAGAAGCTTCTGACCTGAATAAAATCGCGAGCAGCTTCCGGAGATTCAAAAAGGTAACACGCCACATCTCCATAAGATAGCAGCCCTTCCCTGGAAAAGTAACCCTGAAGCCCACTGATAGCGTGCGTAGCAGCCGTTAGGTAGATGCTGGTGTGTTGATTCTCCTCGCTTTGCTCATTGCCTGCAAACTGTGGTAACCAGCGCAGAAAAAGAGCCATAAACTTTGCCGGACTTACTTTCATAAAGCAATGGCATACAACAAGATAAGTGTGAGAGTGATAAATCCTGGCCATGTCACGCGCAATGCCCAAGCTTTTGAGATACTGCTGGTAGCTACCTGCGCCATCAAAGACAATTTCTATAACATCTGTATCCTGGTTGTAAGTGATTGTACCAGCATCGTTGATGAATTTTACCTGAATCATATAGTACCAACGCTAAGGGTGATAAAAAATAATGGGTTCCCTTATTTGGGAAGATAAAAAAGAATAAGGAAACCCATTGGTATGTGAAAAATCAACCTGTAACGGATGCGTACATAAGCTGAAAAAATAGTTCAGTAGTTCAAAAAAGCTTATGATAAAACTCGCCATTTTCCATGTTGGTTGAAAGTAAATGGTAACAAATTTTCTTAAAATACCACTTTTCAATGAGTTTTTGCAGCCAATATCACCAAAAATAGTGAAGACAAAAACAATAAACTTTTAGCTTTTCCCAATATTACTTGTTATACTATCCTCTAGGTTTCTTTTTTATATTTTCGTCTCCGCCCTGCTCTTTTTCAGCCTCATACCTTCTACTCTTACTCATTCGTTTAAAAACCCTGATTACCACAAAAGCAACTACAGATATGGTAGCGGCAATCATAATACCTCCTATAATAGTAAACCCAGGATACGGCTCATACGCATCTTTGTCTCCTTCTTCCATAGATTTGGGTTCGTCTATAATCTGAAAATACGAAGCGGTAGTTACATATGTTTCCTGGTGAGAAACCTCGGGAAAAGACACATAGATAGGAGCGGTTGATTCTGATATGCCAAGGGTAAGTATGAAGGACAAAAAAAAACGACATCATAAAAGAATGGATTTATAGTTGATATATTCACCAAAGGTAACACTATGTTCAATTAAGTGTTATCATTATATATCGGTTTTTTTAACTAATGTTCTTTTCATGAAAAAGGTCTTAAGATTTTTTTGATAGTCGTAGTCGTATTAGTGGCAATCAGGCTTGCTCTTGAGCCTGTGGTTGAGCACTACGTTAACAAAACACTTAACGAAATGGATGGCTACTCCGGCAGCGTAGATGATATAGACCTGCATCTGTACCGGGGGGCTTATCGCATAAAAGGACTTTTGTTGCAACAAACCAACGACAGCATCAGCACACCGTTTGTCACCATCGATACTCTTGATCTTTCGGTAGACTGGGAGGCTTTGCTGGACGGGAAAATTACAGGCGAAGTGATACTTGCCCGTCCTACACTGAATTTTGTGATAGAAAAAGAAGGCGACCAGCAACAGACCGGCGAAGATACCGACTGGGTGTCTACCCTGGAAGACCTGATACCGCTCAACATCAACCGCTTCAAAATTACAGATGGTACTATCCATTACAAGGACCCATCTGTGACACCCAAAGTAGATATTGCTGTGGAAAACCTTGAGCTGCTTGCGCAGAATCTATCCAATGTCAAAGATAGTACACAGGCACTTCCTTCTTCTCTGGTAGCAACAGCCACTTCTGTAGGAGGTGGCAAAATGGACCTGCACATGAAAATGAATATCCTGAAAGAGATTCCTGACCTTGATGCCAAATTCAAATTTATGGGGGTAGACCTTACCAAATTAAACGACTTTATTCAGGCTTATGGCGGCTTTGATGTGAAGGCCGGTACCTTTAGCCTAGTTTCGGAAGTGAAAGTAGATCACGGAAAAATTGATGGGTACCTTAAACCCTTTTTTGAAAACCTGGATGTATTCAGTCCCGAACAGGATCTGGTGAAAAGCAAAGGCTTTTTCAGAAAGGTGTGGGAAGCACTGGTAGGTGCAGGAGCCGAAATACTGAAGAACCCTTCCAAAGACCGGGTGGCCACCCAGGTGCCGATTCATGGCGATGTGTCTTCGCCTGATACCAATGTACGTATAGCCATTTATCAAATTTTGAAGAATGCTTTTGTCAGTGCTATCGAGAAAAGATTCAACGAAACTGTAGACTCTACTCAATGAAAATTTTTTTTACGATACTCCTGATGCTGTTGGTGCTGATCATCGGCTTCAGGCTGACCATCGATGACTTTGTAGAATACAAGCTTAACAAAGTGCTCACTCATACCGAAGGTTACGGCGGCCATATTGATGATGTGTCAATGAATTTTGTGGATGGCAACTATATGGTGAAAGGACTGGAACTCAAACAACTGGTGAACGATACGCTGCTGCCCTTTATCAACGTGGACTCAGTCCGTATATCCATTCAGTGGAAGGAGGTAATAGCAGGCAAAGTAGAAGGAACTGTCGAAATCTACCGCCCTAAGTTCAACATACTCTTAACCCAGGACTCTACAAAAAGCACACAGGATATTTACTGGGGCAAGCGGTTTATTAATACCGTACCGTTCAACATCGAGGATGTCCGTGTGCAACAGGGTAAAATAACTTATACCAACTACATGGTGAAACCAACTGTAAACGCCTACCTGGACAGCCTACAGGTCAATGTCACCAACCTGACCAATATGAAAGACACTGCCTCCGGGCTTTCCACCAAGCTTACAGCTACTGCACATACGGAAGGCGACGGCCAGCTAAAGGTACATACAGACATGCGCGTAATTACTAATTCGCCTGTGTCGCATACCGATCTGCAACTTACTTCCGTAGACCTTACCAAGCTAAATGATTTCATTAAAGCATATGGCAACTTTGATGTGCAACAAGGTACCATGAACTTGTATTCGCAGTTTGACATCAAGGGAGCATCTATCAATGGATATATCAAACCTGTCTTTTATCGCCTACAAATTTTCAGCCTGGATCAGATAGGCCATCAAAGCCTGAAAAGGACTGGCATTGAAGCACTGCTGGGTTTGGGTAGCAACTTGCTTGAAAACAACAAGAAAGACAGACTTACCACCAAAGTGCCCATCCACGGAGAGGTAAGCTCTATCCAGGCCGACCTATCCAAAGCTCTGGAATCTGCCATGAACAATTAATGATGCCTTGATGCGTTCATGTGCTAATATAGGTTGACAGTTGAAAACTGACAATCTATATCATTGGATTCCATGCGTAGCATCACGCTGCTTTTTTCCAAAACCTTCTGTACAACGGCATCGCCAGGCCGGTGCGACGTAACGTCAAGACCTTGCCGGTGATGCTGTTGGACACTACAGGGTTTGTGGCTGCATTGTTTATCTGACAAATGTCTTTGACTTTAGACAAACGATACATCGAGAACATTCCCAGTACAAAACTCAGCACGAAAAAGAAATCCCAGTGTTGCAGATGCAGCAGATAGACAGGTGTTGTGCCTGTATTAAACCATGAGGGTGCCTGTACCGAAAAGCTGATATCGGTAAACCATACAATTGCCCAGCCACTCAGCAGCGGTGCCATACCTGAGGCCAGTGCATTGGTAAAACTCAGAAACGACAGATACACTACTGAGTCTTTTTTGGGAGCCAGTTTCATACCGATACTGCTGGAAGCCACGCCGGTGCCTGCTGTGGCAATGCCATTGAGCACATGAATGAGTATCAGCAGCGGAAAAGTAAAACCATGCTTTTCAGGCATAGTAGTAAATATCCAGAGCAAATTACTCATTAAAAACAAAGGAGCGCATATTTTGAGCAATGCTTTGTTGCCAAAACTATCAACAATCCCACCCCACACCCGAAAGCAGACAATGTTGATGAGTTGCGTCAGCACGTTCAGGGCAATCACCATGGGCAGACCAAGTTCCAGCGTCTGCATCATATACACCGCAGCAAAGGGCACCGACAGGTTTACAGCAAAGTTCCACGATGCCATATAGGTCATCAGGTTTCTGAAATTACGATGGCGAAACGGCTTGTGGAATAACTTGAGCACCGATGTAGATGCCACGGAGATTTTTGGCTCTGGTGTTTTTGAAAGTAGAAAACTGCCTGTTAGTCCACAACCCGAACCTATCAAAAAGAGTATGCCGTAGGTATATAACTCCAATTCCTGGTGCACGGCTACATAACGATGCATCAGCAAAGCACAGGCTACGCTTAATATGACCGAAACTACCTGGCTAAGACTTAGCCTTCTCGAGAAAAAACTACCCATTTGCTGGTGTGGTATCACATCGCGCATCCACGAACTCCAGGCTCCCCCAGCAATGGCCGCCATGCCGTTTTGTATGCAAAGTGCTACAAAGATGATAGGAATTGTTAACGATCCGGTATGCATCCACGGCAACAGCGCGATCAGTATATAGGTGCTACGGCCAATGGCAGTACATACTACTGTCACTTTTTTGCGGCTACCCGATCGCCGCACAAAATAGACAGAAGCCAGTTGTAACACATTGGCAAGCAACGGAATGGAAGTCATGATCCCTATCTGAAAACTGGTAGCTCCAAGCTTCAGCGCAAAGGCAATCAGCAGACTTCCACTGGTAAGTACGCTCATGGCCTGGGTAACCAATCCTTCGTTGATGACCCGTGAGAGGTTATTTTTTAGTTCTGTGGGTTGAGAGGCAATCACTGATGACATAAGCACATATATTTTGATAATGGAAGCAAGCTAAGCAACTGATTATCAAAATAATGCGATCATTTGTCACATATCTATTACGTGTGCTGTCCGTCACAATTAGCAAACAATTGGATGTCAGCAATTATACTAAAGTAATAAAGCATATTTTTAAACCTGTAAAGCAAACGGCACCGACCGTGAAAAAGACAATTTGAAGAGCAAATACAGCAATATTGGCTGGAAAGTTTTTAGATTAGTCTGAAATTTTTGCCTTGATTTTTCACCATTTAGCGGCTTCTTTTACATGGCCAGCGGAAAATTATTGCCGTTTGGAAGCTGCCTGTATCACTTTATGCGCTATTTGCTGGTGATCTGAAAGACAGGTTGCCGGAAGGTGAGCTTGCCTATCTTTTGCGACCTTCTATGTTGCCCGAAGATGACCATTTCAGTAGCTGAAACTTGCTGACAAACCTGTGGCCGGGTGATCACTTCTGAATCGTACCGCATAAAGAGTGGCGACTTCTTTTTATTGCCATACGCATCTACTTCCACCATTGCCACGATGGTAGACCGGTCGTGGAGGCGCAATGGATACACCTTATCGTTGTCAACCCAGGGCAAATGTGCCGTATACCGGCTGCGAATAAGGTTTTGAGGATTATCATTAAAAATAAAGCACAGCTTATCTTCTACTACCAGCAAAGCATAAGAAGAAAACAGCCCGCTATTGTTGACGGAAGGCTGGTGTTTGTAAATCTGCTGCGCCCAATGCAGCTCGCCATCACGGCCTATATCTGCCAGCAGTATATTGCCACAGGCATTGCAGTAGCCCGATGGGCCGGCATGAAACAGTCCGGACAACACGTCTGTGATGACAGTACGCTCTACCTGTTCGGCTACCAGCGCAATACCTCCTGAAGTCCGAAGCACTATGTCTTTTAATACGTAATTTTTCAGCTTCGGCACACGTTGTCTGTCGCCTTTGGTATGTTCTGCAAAATGCCTGATTTCCAGTGGCTGAAACACGACAGGGGTAGCCTGGTACATTGCACTACTGATGGTTGTATGAAAACTACCTGCTATGTTTCCCTTTAATCGGTCTGCATAAAATCCGGCACATATAACCTGATGCTTGTCTGACACAACCAATCGGGCATCTTTGATATAGTGCTCATCAGTAAGCAATGAATAGCGGTGCAGCACGTCGCCTTGGTGCTGGTAGTGTAGCAACTGGTAACGTTCAGCTTTTTGTGTCTGCTGTTTGTTGTTTGTCTGCGTCAGCATATACACCTGGAAATTGTTATCAATCACAGGAGCTACCCAATCTACCGATACGTGCAGGTCGGGAAATGATACCTGCTGCTGCCATACCGGACGAACATGCTGGTCAAACACATACAAGGCTGCTGCGTCTGTCTGCTTTGCTGCTGAAGGCAATGTGTGATAGACCAGCAAAGCAGATGAATCTGGAGAAAAAGTGTGGCCGAAGGATATTTTATGATGCTGAAGCTTTTGGGGTACTGCCGCCTCGGCAATCAGACGTGATGCACCGGCTTTCATACTGTCCATGTCTGCTTCCTGCACATAGAGACGCATATTGCTATGTGCCTTGTCATAAGCAGCAGTGAATATATAAAGTTGTTGTTTGATGTATAACACAAAAGCCAGTTCCCGTTTTCCTTCAGTAAAATCCAATGGTATTCCCTGAGAAGCCTTCAGGTTCATCTGGTGGTCATAATGCTCCAGCAAATAGCTATGAAAGTGCCCATACCAACTGTGGGCATTAAATTTAGTGATGTACAAACCATCCGAGTCTTGCCCTACCACGCGGTGTAAGGATGTTCTGGGAGTAGCCTTTGTTTTTTGTCCCCACAAAACCTGCGCATCCTGGTGAATAGGTTGTGCACATATAGCATTGCTCAATAATATTAGGAAAAGCAATAAATGTATCTTTGACATCAATGGTAGTTTTGGCTTTTCAGCAAAACTACTCATTGCATTGTACTGTGATGACCCAAATTGCAGTCACACTTAGAACAAGTATTGTTTGGGTCAATAGCGCATATTTGAAGCAAAAAGAGGTATGAAATAGCACGCTTTATTATAGAAATAAGTTACGATGGTATCTTTTTAAGCTATCATGTACGACCCTTTTTAGAAAAGCACATTAAATGTTGCTTTCTGCTCCTTCCAGTACAACAGCTGCCTGCTCAAAAAATTTCTCCAGACCTTTAGATTGTTTTTCTGCTGCTACAGTTTCGCTGATAGCATCAGCATCGCTGCGCAGTTGTTGTAGCTTTTCTTCCAATGCAATATTGTCTTTGGTCTGCATTTTCTGCAAAACCCCGGTAGCCGTTGTAATCAGGTTTTTAAGCTGTCTGGGCTTTTCTACAGATTGTGTCGACTCATATTTGTTTAGCTGGGTGCGCAGGTTTTCTATTTCCACACCATCTACCAACGCGATGTTATCATAGGCCAGCGTGCTCAAGGCGTTGACCAGTTGCACTGCTGCTTCATCTACGAAGGCACCGCCCGACATACTGTCGAGTTGGTTGTTGTGTACATACGCTACATAGCTTCTTACTTCAGGCACCTGAGCTAGAGACTGTGTATTATTGTTTTCGGGTACATCAGACGTATTGGACTCCTTTTCCTGCTTGCCCTCTTCTTTGAGTGCCTGACGACTGGAATTAGCCATAAAATACTGATTAGCTACAAATATGCCGCACCCTATAACAACGGCAATGACTACGCCGCTTATTTTTCTTTTTGAACTCATAACTGTGTTGGTTTGAAAAAAATGATCAAGATTTTTATGCAGTACTACTGTTTGTATTTTAACAACCAACCAAAAGGTTTGTTACCAAAATTACAAACAATCGCTTACCAAGTTTGTCTCTCGTACTGGCAAATAGTGCTACGTGTTTTTGTATAGGGTGGAATAAATGTTACTTCAGGCTCTCAAAGGAAAACTGGGCATCGCCCCAGAAAGCATCCAGGGCAATAATGCGTGGCTTCAGGAAGGAAATAATGGCTGGCCAGTCGTCTTGCCGGAATACGTTGACATTGGGCAGTTCTTTGCAAATCCGGCTGATAGTTTTGCCATTATTGTCTGATGTATGCAATACCCATTCCCAGGTTTCCTGCTGGTAATCTTCCAGCATCAGTTTCAGTGTCAAAAACTGTTCATAGAACAACTGCTGAATTTCTATGTCAGGGTGAATAATTTCTATCGCAATAGAGGCGGCGTTTTTTTCAGCGTTCATTCTGAAGTACACGTGCTTCAGTCCTGTTTTGTAGTTGATCCAATTAACTTTATAGCCTTCAACAGAAGGATGCAAAGCCATATATTGCCCGAAGGCCGTCCAGAAAGCCTGCCTGATTTGTGAAGCCTGTTCTTTGGTGTACATGACCAAAGTTACTGATGATCACTGGTTTTTTCGTTAATTACTATTTTGCTTAGCCTTTTTGACCAGATAATCGCGGGAGAAAGATGTATCAATGGTCTTTGCCCGGGGCGGATGTTCTTTCTGCCTGTGCTGTGCTAGTTGTTTGTCTATTTCGTCAATAAATGACTTGATGCGGTTAATTTGTTCAGAAAGCGATTTGTTATATTCTTTTAATGCATCTACCAGATTAGTATTCTTGTTTTTCATGTATGTTTCAGTTTGCTTTGTGCTAACAAAGGGACATGTAAGTTAATATTGAAAAATCACTACTTTATTCAACGAATTAACTCTAAAAAATACAGAAAACCAAGAGAGTTTGTAAAAATATAACTAAAATTTAAGAATAAGTCCTTTTATATAGTCTCTTTGCTGTGTAACCATATGTATGTTTTTATGAATGGGACAACTAAAATACTACTATTTTAGCAAGAGACGGTACTGCTATGTACTCAAACCTGAAGGCATAGTAAACAGGCTAGCTTCCTGCACCAACTGAAAAGGAGGCCCAGCTGCCCCCTTACCAGCAACGGGTAGGGTCAGAGATGGAAAGATATTTCTAAGTTGGTTGAGGCTTCTGGCAGCTTTGATCACAAAATCACCGGATATGTTGTAGCGGGGAATATCCAGGTAGTCAGAAATCTGATCGCCCAACAGATAGCGCATATAGGCCGTTAAAGCAATAGTTGCATTGCTATCTACCTGCGTTCGGATAAAATCCAGCAAGGCTTTGGTGAGCACCTGCCCGGCTTCTGAAGGCCCGTGGTGCCGCTCCCGGATCATTTTCTCGAACACGTAAGCTTCCTTGGCGGTGTTGGGCAGCAGCCGTTCGTCTACTCCCATCATATTACTCACCACATTCCATAAGTGCAGATAGTCTTCGGCCTCTTCTACCGCAATATTCAGGCTGAGCTTACGCAACCCTCTCACCGGCAGCATCGACATAGACATATTGGTGCCACCCATGTCTTCCTGATTGATCGGTACGCCCAGGTCCTTCTGATTCCACTGCCCTGTTTTGCCAATATGATAGCGAATAGAAGCATGGACCAGCCTTACCTTCTGAATACTTCTGATGGCTTTACCCTGCGGAGAAAATGCATCCTTGGCGGTCACATCCATCACATACTGACCGGTCTCCATCAACCGCCTGGCCGGATTGCTATAAAGCCTTTGCGACTGGTAAAGCACCTGCACTCCTTTCACGGCGGCATAGTCGTAGGGCAAAGAAAGCATGCCCAGCATCAGCATCAAATCGTTCTGATATTTGGCAAAGAACCTGGCTCCTGCCTGCATACGCTTTTTATCTGCCCATACAGGCAATTGTGACGACTGTTCAAAAAACTGTACGACTGGTTTGGGCAGGCCATCTGGCAGTGCCTCATTGTTTTTGTTGAGTGCGCCAAGCATCGCCCTCCATTGCTCACTACCGGTGCCTATGTCAAAAATAGCCTGCACGGCCTGATCTGCCAGCGGGTCTGCCAGCTGGCGCATATTGTCCAAAAAAGTATCCTGATAGTAGCTAATCTTACTCATAGAGACTGTATTGTTTTGCTATTTAACATCAGGAGATGCAAGATAGTTTATGCAGCTGCTCTTCTCTTTGACCTGTTATAACTTTTAAATGTTGCTCTACTAATACGGTACATCTGCCTGAAAGTGAGCTGTGGGACCGGGCCACGGTGGCGCGGGCCGATCCGGACAGCCCACGGCTTCCATACCCTGGTTTGTGCCAACGTGGCGCGGACTCACAAACAGGAAATAGGGGCCGACCCGCACCCCGATTTGTGTCCCACAAACCGGAAATGCATTGTGGTATAACGTTACTTACAAAATTATCTTTTCTAGTTTAACATAATTTTAGTTACAATATTTTTTAGCAGACTAAAGAATAATACAATACATTTGTCTGAAATTGGGCTGTGGAACCAGGCCACAGATTTATACCCCAGTCTGTGCCGCCGTGGCCCGGTCCTACAAACCGGAAATGTACCGTAGTTATAGTAATCCACACAACTTTCCGGCAGCTGAATGTTGCTCTCTTGGCTGGAATAACTACTTGATCAACAACGTGATCATCCGCTCAAACTTGGTAGTGTATTCAGCAGACAGCGTGTATTCTTCTTCGTAAAGATGCGAACGGGCAATAGGAATAGCATAGGGCAATGTCCAGGCTCTTAGCGATTTGGCTACGGCATCCATCGTGTTGATACCTTGCATGGCCTGCATACCGT
The DNA here is from genome assembly GCA_958296015.1 of Cyclobacteriaceae bacterium. Taxonomy (GTDB): domain Bacteria; phylum Bacteroidota; class Bacteroidia; order Cytophagales; family Cyclobacteriaceae; genus JAJNNC01. Next base: position 60,172 of record CATQIH010000033.1, on the reverse strand, counting down.
CGGCCCAGCATACCAGTCCTATTTTTTTATCAGTAAGATAAGGAACGGTCCATTTGCTGGTGAGTTCCAGCCAGTCAAGGCAGTTTTTCATAACGCCCGTCATACTTCCATGATAAAGTGGTGTGAGCCAGATATGTGCGTCGGCCTGGGTGAATATCTCACACATCTGTTTTACGACCGGCGGGACGTTAGTAGTGGTAAGGTCAAGCAAGGGAATTTCTGCCTCAGTGATGGCATAAGTAACCACATCAACACCCTTTTTCTGTAGCACAGCAGTAAAGAATCCGGTCAGTGTATTGCCAACAGAATGAGGTTGTTTTTCAGGAGAACCGTTAAAGATGAGTACTTTCATAGAGGTATTGTATCAAATTTTATCCGTAAGGTCAGGTTCAATCCCTTCTACTTAGGATAAATAACTATTTCAGCACAAAAATAGATAATTATAATGCATTCTAATAATTTTATCTGCCTGTTCCTCCTTGACTACCTTTTGGAAAATACCTGTTGACTGGTTTCATGAAACTCCACTGCAAACATCGATGAATACATGCCATTTTGATTTTATCTAAGCAACCGCAGCGGCAGACCAGTCGGGTAAAACAGTCCAAAGAAATCAAGCACCTACTTTCCGATGCAAAATTTGCTGAATATATTTCCCAGCAGGTCATCAGTGGTGATCTCACCGGTAATTTCGCCCAGGTAGTGCAGCGACAGGCGGATGTCTTGCGCCAGGAAGTCGTGTGAGATGTTGTTTTCCAGGCCGTTGATCACGTCGTGCAGTGCTTCCCTGGTTTGGATCAGGCTTTCGTAGTGGCGGACATTGGTGACGATGGTGCCGCTGGTTCTGAACCTGTTCAGGTCTACCATGCGCATGATTTCTTCTTTCAGCCCTTCCAGGTTTTCTTTCTTTTCCGCAGCAATGTACACAACGTCCGAAATATGCTGCAAAGCTTCCAGCAAGGCGGGCTGCGCAGCATCTATTTTGTTGCCGACCTTGATAAAGGGTATACCCATATTTTTCAACCGGTTGATTTCCAGTTGTATATCAGTGATATTGTCATTGCTGAGGTCAAAGAGAAAAACAATCAGAGAAGCCTGCTTCATTTTAGCATAAGTGCGCGCTACGCCAATGGCTTCTACTTTGTCGGTGGTTTCGCGCAGGCCGGCCGTATCAATAAAACGGAAGCTGATGCCCCCCAGGCTGATCTCATCCTCTATCAAATCGCGGGTGGTGCCGGGAACGTCAGACACGATGGCCTTTTCTTCGTTGAGCAATGCGTTGAGCAGCGTGGATTTTCCGGCGTTAGGCTTGCCAGCAATGACAGTAGGCACGCCATTTTTGATGACATTACCCAGGCTGAAACTATCTGCCAGACGGTTGATTACAGCCAGCAGTTCGTCAATCAGCTTACGCAGATCATCGCGACTGACAAACTCCACATCTTCTTCTACAAAGTCCAGTTCCAGTTCTATCATAGAAGCAAAATGAACCAATTGTGTACGCAGATCTTTGATCTCCCAAGAAAAGCCGCCGCGCATCTGGTTGAGGGCCGCTCTGTGAGACAGCTCCGAGTCAGCAGCGATCAGGTCGGCTATGGCTTCTGCCTGTGCCAGGTCAAACTGACCGTGCATGAAGGCACGCTTGGTAAATTCTCCCTGGCTGGCAAGTCGTGCTCCCTGCTTCAGCATTAGCTGGATGATCTGCCGCACAATGTAAGGCGAACCATGACAACTGATCTCCACCACGTTTTCTTTGGTGAAGGAATTGGGTTCCTTAAACAGCGCGACCACTACCTCATCAAGGGTTTTCTCTCCATCGCGGATGGTTCCGAAGTGCAGGGTATGTGTAGCGGCCTGTGTGAGGTCTTTGCCTTTGAACACGGCATTGCATAGGGGTATAGCATCTTTGCCCGACAAGCGGATGACGGCAATGGCACCAATGCCTTCCGGCGTGGAAAGTGCTACGATAGTATCTTCTACATGATGCTGCATAAAAAAAGTTGTCAGGAATCGTTATAACTGTAAAGTTAACGGATTACTCACAACCCAGGAAATGTGACGCTTTGTGATGTTTGGCTAACTATTTATTTACCAGCTTCTTCGCTGTCATCAGCATTGAGAAAGACTTCCAGAATCTCTTTGAACTCACCGGCCTGACGGTAGCCACTAACAGGCTGAAATTTGGAGAAATTCTCGCCAAAGAAAACCACTGTTGGATAACCGGAAATACGGAGGGCCTGCGCAAACTGGGCATTGGTAAACTCCTGCCCTTTGAAGGTGAGCTTGTCATTGCTATCTGCCTTCAGCTTGACGGCATAGAAGTGCTTGTTGACAAATTTGGCTACTTCTGCATCTGAAAAAGTGGTTTTGTCCATCTTTTTGCACCAGCCGCACCAGTCGGTATACACGTCCATGATGATCTTGCGTGGCTCTTTTTCAGATAGCTTCTGCGCTTCTTCCAGGGTCAGCCAATTGATTTTTTCCGGCTCCTCAATGGCATTGTTTTGCGGAGATACCAAAAAAGAAGAAAACCCTATCAGGGTCAAAAGCAAGGCAAATGTATAGGCTACTTTATTCATATTTGTCATTTTTAGGATTTACTGCTCAACAAAACCTTCAGCAAAAAGATTCTCTGAACCATCAACAAAGATTACACCAATATCTACGGAGAATGGAAACGGGAAATGGGAGACTAAATTTTTACGGTTTCCAGTTTCCTGTCTCCGTTTCACTTCTTCTTCATCTCTTTTTCCAGGTGCTTGACCAGTTTGTCGCAGAGGGCGTTCATTTCATCTGACATGTACTGGTCGCCGGTGGCACTCAGGATAGTTTGTGATAAGCCTCCGATAGTATCTACACAAAAGCGTTTCATTTCCTCTACCGGCATTTCTTTGGTCCAGAGGTCTATTCTAAGGGTGTTTTTCTCCAGATAATCCCAGATAGACAGGCTGATGGCGCGCGTCTCTGTCACTTTATTATTGTCGCTGTCGGTGGCATTCCAAACGATTTTTTCGGGTACCTGCTGGTTATCAAGTTCAATACCAAAATTTATTTCCGATCTTTTCATAGTCTTTACTTTTTGCAAATTCAGCACAAAGTACCGTTGCGTAGTTTTCTGATATGTTTATTCATTTCAAAATTAGCTATTTTCAGCCACGTACAAAAGCTTATATATCTATGTTTCAAAAGAGCCAATACTTTGCCGTGTTCCTACTTTTACTGTTTGCCTGCCAGAGCCAGCCTTCAGAAGAGATCAAAACTGCTATACCACCCACTGGTATAAGAATAGCTTTCTACAATGTGGAAAACCTGTTTGATACCCATGATGATCCGACCACCAATGATGCGGATTTTCTGCCCAGCAGCCCGAAGCAGTGGACAGAAGAACGATACCACCAAAAGCTGGCCCACTTGGCGGAAGTCATTGCTGCGATGGATTATCCTGCCATTCTGGGCGTAGCAGAAGTAGAAAATGAGCAGGTACTACAAGATTTGATTTCACAGGAAAGTCTGAAAGGCAAATATCGCATTGTGCACGATGAATCGCCCGATGAGCGGGGCATTGATGTAGCTTTGCTGTATCAACCTGCATTTTTCACGCCTTTTCTGGAGAAAAGTCTGGAAGTAGACCTGGGCGGAAACGATTATACCCGTGAGATTTTGGAAGTAGGCGGCATGTTAGGAACTGAAAATGATACATTGTATTTGCTGGTCAACCATTGGCCTTCCAGAAGTGGTGGAGAAAGGGCATCAGCACCTAAAAGAAAAAAGGCCGCTACAGCAGCCCGGAAGGGCATAGATGACCTGACTGCCCAGCATCCTAATGCCAAAATTATTGTCATGGGGGACTTCAACGATGAACCTACGGACGCTAGTCTGTTCAGGGTGCTGGAGGCCAATGGCAAAGAACCTACGCTGGATGCAAACGATTTGTTTAATCCGATGTATGCGCTCCAGCGTCAGGAAAAAGGCTCGTATCGCTTCCGCAACCAATGGAATATGCTGGATCAGATCATCATGTCGCAGCCGTTGCTTTCCTCCAGCAGCACTGACATTTATTATCGTCCAGAGTCGGCGCATATTTTCAATGACCCGATGCTGCTACAGCAAAGCGGAAAGTACGCAGGTCATCCTAATCGCACTTATGCGGGTAATAAATATCTGGGCGGGTACAGCGATCATTTGCCCGTGTATATCGAACTGGTGGAGAAATAATGAGTGTAATTCAGACTTGACAGGCTCTCGCCTCTTTTGTCTGCGGGTCACGAGACCCGTAGAGGCATAATAAATGATACAGTAAATGCGATTGCCTTAGGGCAACATCTTCTTAAAATCCTGATAACTGGCTGGGTTCAGTGCTGTGGTATCGCAGCCTATTTTCGTTGCCTCAGCATCAATCTTGGCAAAACGATCCGCACTTTTGGGGTGTGTGCTGAAAAATTCCGGCAAATTTGCGCCGTCACCTCTTTCATCCAGCTTTTTGAAGAAAGATGCTGCCCCAGCACAATTGTAGTTTGTTTCAGCCAGATACTCTACTGATTGCAGGTCTGCCTGTGTTTCGAAATCTCTGCTAAACTTCAACCCAGTGAGTTGCCCGGCTACCTGTCCGGCCAGAGAATTATCGCCCAGCAAAAAATCTAGCACCAGGTCAGCGGCAGAGCTTCGTTCTATGGAGCGGGCGGAATGTTCCAGATCGGCATGGGCAATCTCATGACCCAGCACGCCTGCCAGGTCGTCTTCTTTGTCCAGATATTTGATCAGACCGGTGTATACATACGTGTAACCACCGGGTGCGGCAAAAGCATTGAGCGTAGAATCATCGGCAATGATCTTGATCTGCCAGGGAAATTCCGTATGGCGCACCTTTCCGGAATTAACAATTTTGTCAAAGATGCCGTAAAGGTGTTGGTAGGCTTGAGGGTTTTTGGCAGAATCGAGCAGCGGATACTCAGATGGGTTGGCTCTCACACTGGAATCCAGTTGTTGCCCCAGTTGCACCTGTTGACGTGGTGAGATAAGAAGTGCACTATCTTTTTCGCAGGCAGAAAGCATGAGCGTAATACACGCCAGGCATAGCATAAAATACAATGGCGTAGCAAGAAATTTGTTCATGAACAGGTTGATTTTAGAAGGTTAAAACGTAAGCACATCACTTGGATTGTCAATAGCAAGTTTCATGCTTTTTTCATCACCTTTGTAATCCACCTGCACAATATTGGTCTGATCGTCGAAACTTTCGGTGAGTATCGTGTTTTCTACCTCCATCTGATCAATCTGCGCAATGCCTGTAATTTCCAGGTAGCACCACATGGCAAAGTCTTCCATCTCATAACCCAGAAAGGCTGTTTCTACCGGTTTACCATTGACAGAAACCCTCAGATGCTGGCCGATGTATGTTGAAATGATAGCCGTAATTGCTGCCTTATCTTTTGGATTCAGCACATCAATATAGGTCTGCTGGCTTTGTGTTGTCGTTTTGTTGTTGAGGGTTTCCTCCAGATCATCGGCAAAAAGCTTGAGCGTAATCTGAATACTTTGATCCTGTTCGGCGTAGTGCATGGTGCACACACTGACGTGGAAAGGATGAAAAAGCAGTGTTACGTTTAATAGCAGATTATAGAGTAGCATCATCATAAAACCGGTTAAATCCCTTTCTTATCAGTCCCTGCTTTAGGACTTCATCCCTCGTCCATAAATCGCCTTCAAGAGCAATCGTTAAGGCTACAAATGGAGTGTCTTTTTCATCTATATCATTACATAAACGGTATGCTGCTATCATATCTCCTATTGAGATGACACTCTCATTAACAAAGTTTACCTGATGCAATATATGTGTAAGAAGCTCATAAGTTTCTTCTGGTGAAGCTTTAGACATTTTGATAATGCGCTCCTTGTGTTTAAAGATTTCAACAATAAGAAAATGTGGAGCACAATATTGAATATCAGTTTTTTCCAGCTGTCGGCGAATATAGGATTGGCTTTTCTGTAATGCAGCAAAAAGAATATTTGTATCAACAACAACTATATTCATACCTCTTTAATCCATTTCGCTTTGTTATTACTCCACCAATCCGATTTGATTTCTTCTCCTATCTGTTCAGCACTTTTATTGAGATTAGCCTTTCCACTAAGAAACTCGATCCTTATTTGCTCTAAAAGTTTTATCAGTGTTCCCTTATCGATAGCCTCTTTACTAATGCTAATCAAAAACTGATTATCCTTATCTTCAAGATGTATTGCTTCCATGACCTGCGTGTTTAAGTTATACAACGTATATTTATGAGCAAAAAGATACGAAATCACAGACTTCATCACAAATGTTGGGATAATATATCCATTGCGCTCCTACAGTCCTCTTTGAGTTGCGCCTGAAGGGCATCCAGGTTAGTAAATTTGATCTCGCTTCTGATCCTGCTGTAGATATGTACAGGCAGCATGGCACCATAAATATCCTGGTCGAAGTTAAAGAGGTGCACTTCTATGCTGTGGGCAATTCCGCTGACGGTTGGGCGAAAGCCAATATTCATCATGCCATTGTACCACTGCTGGCCCACCTTTGCTCTGGCAGCATACACCCCATCGGTAGGAATAAGCTTATAGGATGCAATTCCCTGCAAGTTGGCCGTAGGAAAACCAATGCTACGGCCTATCTTTTGTCCGCTGGCAACTATGCCTGTCATGCTGTAGGGGCGGCCCAGGTATTCATTGGCCGTATGCATATCGCCTTCGCTGATGGCTTTGCGTATTTTGGTAGAGCTCACACCGATATGGTCAATGTCCTGGCGCGGTATTTCTTCTACATCAAAGCGATATTCTTGGGCGTGTTCTTTCAGGTAATCAAAACTGCCTTCGCGATTTTTGCCAAACCGGTGGTCATATCCGATAACAAGGTAGCGGGTACTGATCTTGTTGACCAGAACATTGATGATAAACTCATGGGAACTAAGTCGGGAGAATGCTTTGGTAAAGGGTATCCTAACCAGGTGATCTACCCCAGCTCGCTCAAATAAATCCGCTTTTTCCTCGAAAGTAGACAGCAGTTTGAGGTCAGGCTTATTGGCTTGCAGCACAAAGCGTGGATGCGGCCAATAGGTCACTACCACCGATTCTCCATTACGCTCCCTGGCCAGTTCGCACAGCCTGCTGAGAATCTTTTGATGGCCCACATGCACACCGTCGAAGGTGCCGCTGGCGACAACGGCTGAATGTGGCCGCTTCAGGGCAATAACTGCCTCTTCGCTCCCGTCATGAATGATCATACATCTGCTGCTTTAATCTGATCGATGAAGGTGGTAAGCTGGTATGCCTGATCTACGTGAAAGTTGCCGATGCGGGTTCTGCGCAGGCTTTTGAGGTAAGCACCTACACCCAACACTTCGCCTAGGTCGCGCACCAGGCTGCGAATATAGGTTCCTTTAGAGCAAACCACCCGAAAATGAACTTCAGGCAGGGTAATCTGTTCAAAAACCAAGCTTTTGATATTTACGGTACGCGGCTTGATCTCCACGGTTTCTCCTCTTCTGGCACTTTTGTACACCCGCTCTCCATTGATTTTCACGGCAGAATGCATGGGCGGCACCTGGCTGATTTCTCCAGTAAACTGTGCGCTGACAGCTTCTACATCTGCTGCTGTCAGGTGATGCACTGGTACATTGCTGTCAAACGCTGTTTCCAGGTCTACCGAAGGAGTAGTTTTTCCCAGTACAAAGGTGCCTTCATACTCTTTTTCCTGCGCTTGATATTGCTCAATAGACTTGGTTTTTTTACCGGTACAGAGAATCAGCAAGCCGGTTGCCAGCGGATCAAGCGTGCCGGCATGGCCTACTTTTTTGATTTTAATCTGGTAACGGATTTTATTGACTACATCGAAGGAGGTCCAGCCAACAGGCTTATCAATCAACAGCACTTCTCCGGCCTGAAAGTCATATGTATGGCTCATGGGTTGAAATTTCAAATAACAGGCATCAGACAGCAGATTACTCCTCCGGCTTGATCAGGATGGCAAAGATTTCTATAATAAAACCACACATGACTACGATAGGTCCCAGGGTGATCCCCAGAAAGCCAAAGCCATATGGCTGATCGTCCATTGACATGAGCGTAAAGCCAAGAGTAAGCAGCCCAATGCCTGCCAGCATCAGTATGTAATTCTTTTTACCAAACGGAAGTTTTTCCTGATTATCCATATCAATAAAGTTCGTCTAACGACATTTTTAAATATTTATTCACTGCACGATAAGTACTCAAAAGCCCCATAAAGCCGCCAATCAGCAGCAGCCCAATGAGCATGATGGTGATCTTCGCGGGTTCCTGGAGCTTATCCAGGTCTTCTATCTGCTGGTTGGCGTAGTTCAGCAGTAATAATAACAATAAAGCAGCACAAATGCCAGCCACAATGCCGTGGATGAGCGAGCGAAACAGGAAGGGTTTTTTGATAAAACCCCGCGTGGCACCCACCAGCTGCATACTCCTGATCAGGAACCGCTGAGAAAACAATGCCAGCCGTATCGTATTGTTGATCAGCACCGCTACGATGATGACCAGCAGCACGGCAAACCCCATCAGTACAAGGCTAATCTTTGCAATATTTTTGTTGATAGAATTGATTAGGCTTTCAACGTATGTCACTTCAAAGACACCATTGATGCGCTCTATATCCAGCTTGATCTTCTGCAACTCTTTGGTGTCGTAAAACTCAGGGCGGATATTGATAACATAAGCATCCCGCAGCGGGTTTTCACCCAGAAACTGGATAAAATCTTCACCGGTCTGGTCAATAAAGCTCTCGGCTGCTTCCTCTTTGGAGATAAAGCGAACTTTTGGGGTACCATCTTCGGTAATGGCAATGTAATCTCTACCGGCCAGGGTCTTCTGCACCTTGATCTGGTCATTGTCTGAGATAGTCTGGTTGAGGTAAACCTGTATCTCAATATTTTCCCTGATGATCTGGGTGAGTTTGCTGGCATGTAAAATAAGTAGTCCAAAAAGCCCGATCACAAAAAGTGCCAGCGAAATGCTAAACACCACGCTCACGTATGGATAGCTCCCCAGCTTTTTTTTCTTTCTAATCTTGACTTCTTTTACGTCTTGCATGTATTAAAAACTGATAGAAATTAGGAGATTCATTGAAATAAGGAAATCAATAGAAATAAACGCTACTGAAATTTCCTATTTCTTCCCTTTACGTGTTTTCTTTGCTTCTTCGGTGGCCTTCATGGCGTCTTCCAATCGTGCCTGGAACTTAGACTTTTTCTTGTTTTTGTTGCGTACTTTGTTCTCATCCAGGATGGCCCTGATCTTACCATCATCTACAAACCTCCTGATGATCGTCTGCTGCCCAAACGTCACTAAGTTGGAAATCAGGTAATAAAAACTCAGTGCTGCGGGAAACGAATTGAGCAGAAACATGAAGAAAAATGGCATGGCATACTGCATAGACTTCATCGGGCCTTGCACCGTACTGGTTTGGTTGGTAGACCAGGTAATTAAAATGGTGGAGGCCGTCATCAACAATACAAACAAACTTACGTGATCGCCATAAAAAGGGATGGTAAATGGCAATTGTAAGATAGAATCGTAGGTGGATAAGTCGTTAGTCCACAGGAAAGGCTCCTGCCGCAGTTCAATAGAATTGGGAAAGAAGTTGAACATCGCCAGCAGGATCGGCATTTGCAGCAGCGTGGGCACACAGCCGCTCAGCGGATTAACTCCTACTTTGTTGTAGAGTTGCATCTGCTCGGTCTGAGCTTTCTGCATATCATCGCCATACTTCTCCTTGATTTCGTCCAGCTCAGGTTTGAGTACCTTGATCTTACCCATGGAGATATAAGACTTGTACGACAGCGGAAAAAGCACCGTTTTGATGATCAGCACCAGAAGAATGATGATGAGGCCATAACTGCTGATGAAACCTTCCAGAAAATGAAACAGCGGGGCAATCACAAAGCGACCAATCCAGCCAAAGATCATCCAGCCAAAGTCTATGTTTTCCTCAAAGCCAGGAGCTACTTTACGCATCAGCCGCAGGTCGTTGGGACCAAAATAATAGCTGAAGCTTGCGGCTCCGTTCACGATGGGTATCTTGGTGTCTACAGTCATTGTTTTCACCACCCTGGCAGTTTCAGCCGGATTATCTATGGTGAGTACCGCACTTTTAAAGGGTCTGTCTGCAATAATGGCTGAGCTAAAAAAACGCTGCTTCATGGTGATCCATTGCAGGTTTTCGCTCACTTCTTCTGTTTTGGTATCATTTTCACCCTGTGCGTTGAACTTCTCCACATCGTTGTTGGCCGTATAATAGTTCAGTTCGGTTCTTCTGCGGCTTTCTTTGATGTCTTGTTCCAGGTCTTTCAGCTCTTCTTTCCACTTAAATGCCAGTTCATCTGAGGTAAGCATACTTTTGGGATGGCTGATTTGCAGGTCATAACCGATCTCATAGCCATTGCCGGGAATGGCATACACCTGTGTGAGGGTGTTGCCGTTGCCCAGGTCGGCTACAAATGAAACCTTGAGCGTATCGCCTGCCGAAATGGCCTTGCTCTGGGCTTCCGACTGATAATATAAGTCTCTGAGGTCAATTTTGCCATTGGGCGTATCGGCCAGCATATCCATGCGGCTGCTTTGCCGGTCTATGATGATCAAAGGCTTTTTATCATAAGTCTTGTAATCTTTCAACTCAACCTCACTGATTTTACCGCCTTGTGTGCTAAAACTCACTTTTAGGTCTTCTGTGTTGATGGTCACTTCCCGGGCATCGCCACTGGCTACCGAGGCAAAGGCACCAAATTTTTTCTCATTGGCAGCTCTCTGCACCGAGTCAGTTGCTACCGTATCTTCCTGCACTGCCGCCTGCTGCCGGGTGTCTGCCACACTCACCGTATCTTCCGCAAGCTGTGTTTCTGGTGGAGGAGCGTCGGGGGCAAAAAACTGGAAATATACGATGAGCAATAAACCTGACAATACAAGGCCAATAGCTTGATTTCTATCCATATCAAATGTTCGTTCTGCAACTATTTATTTCATCAACACGAAAATCGTCGTATTGAATTCCAAACCACAATATTAAGAGGTAAACGACCTTATATCCTAACATTGATGATAAAACCTCGACTGTCCTATGCTTTTTGCTCACGATAGTCTCTGGCAGCTTCCAAAAAGCGTACAAACAACGGATGCGGATTGAGCACCGTACTTTTAAGCTCGGGGTGGTATTGGGTGCCTACAAACCAGGGATGATCTTTGAGTTCTACGATCTCCACCAGTCCGGAATCCGGATTAATGCCCGTTGCCATCATGCCTGCTTCTTCAAACTGCTTGAGGTATTTGTTATTAAATTCATACCGGTGGCGGTGCCGTTCCTGAACCTGTTTGGACCTGCCATACGCATGGTAGGCAATACTTTTCTTGGCTAGTTGACAAGTGTAAGCACCAAGCCGCATGGTGCCGCCTTTGGTGGTGATGTCTTTTTGATCTTCCATCAGGGCAATAACCGGGTCGGGCGTATGCTCGTCCATCTCAGTAGAATATGCGTTGGGCAATCCAAGTACATTGCGGGCAAATTCTATCACGGCACACTGCATACCCAGGCATATACCAAAGAAAGGAACGTTGTTTTGCCGGGCATATTTTACTGTCAGCAATTTACCCGGAATACCCCGCTCACCAAATCCAGGTGCTACCAGAATACCGTCCAGCTCCCCTAGTTGCTCTGCCAGATTATCTTCATTGATATTTTCAGAAGATATCCACGACACGTTGACTTTACACTCATTTTCGGCACCAGCATGGACAAAGGCTTCAACAATAGATTTGTATGCATCAGGTAGTTCCACGTACTTACCCACAATGCCAATAGTGACTTCCCCGACCGGATTCTTCAGCCTGCCCAAAAATTCTTTCCACTGCTCTATGTCCGGCTCCTTTTTAAAAGGAAGCTTAAGTTTGGTCAGCACTCTTTCGTCCAGCCGCTCTTTGCGCATGAGTAATGGCACATCATAAATAGTGTCTGCATCTACCGCTTCAATCACAGAGTTGACATTGACGTTGCAAAACAGGGCTATCTTCTTCCTGATCTCGGCAGGCAGGTGCCTTTCTGACCGGCAGACCAGGATATCGGGCTGTACGCCTGCTTCCGAAAGCCTTTGCACGGAATGTTGCGTTGGCTTGGTTTTCAGTTCTTTGGCAGCAGCCAGATAAGGTACCAGCGTCAGGTGAATGACGGCAATATCATGTGTACTCAGTTCCCAGCGTGCCTGCCGCAGTGCTTCTATAAACGGCAGCGACTCAATATCACCCACACACCCTCCTATCTCGGTGATGACCACATCGTAGTCGCCGGTGTTGCCCAGCTTGTAGAAATTGTCTTTGATCTCGTCGGTGATATGGGGGACTACCTGCACGGTTTTGCCAAGAAAAGCTCCTTCCCGTTCTTTGGTGATAACGTTGTTGTAGATGCGTCCGGTGGTAATGTTATTGTCCTGTGAGGTGCGGATGTTGAGGAACCGCTCGTAATGGCCCAAGTCCAGGTCGGTTTCGGCACCGTCATCTGTTACATAGCATTCGCCATGTTCGTAGGGATTCATGGTGCCCGGATCGATGTTGAGGTAGGGGTCAAACTTTTGAATGGTGACGCGCAGGCCACGCGACTGTAGTAGTTTGCCCAGAGAAGCAGAAATAATGCCTTTACCCAGTGAGGAAGTTACGCCTCCTGTTACAAAAATATATTTTACTAAACCCATAAGTTGTGTGCTTATGGGATGCAAAGGTAAAGATATTAATCGGATTATTTAAGAAAAAACAAGCATGAAGCAGGAATGCTTTTCAGCGCACAGCTAAATCACTAACAATGAGGGATTTACTAGCAAAACTTTCTCTCAGGCACGTCTGGCTCTTTCCCAGACAACAGATTGTGCCCCTTTGATATACCTGATGATGCCAGCCACCACGGCGTAGTTCATGATAAAAAAGTAATAGGGCACAAAGAATATTTTGCGTTTGATCTGCCTGGTTTCCAGCAAATAGCCTACACCCGCCATGAGGTAGAAAAGCAGTTGTCCGGCAAAAAATACAGCATAAAACAGCTGTCCGCTATGCAAAATCCAGGCATTGCTCACCAGCAGGGCGATCAGTGCAAAGGGTGTGATAGTCCACCGCAGCACACGATGAGAAATGTACTGAAAGCTCAGTGTGCCATACTTAAAGATATTCAGAAGTGCTCTTAGGCGTACAATCGCCTGGATGCCGCCGGCAGCAATGCGGATTTTTCGTTTCAGTTCTTCTTTTACAGAAGCCGAAGGACCTTCCACAGCATACGCCTTGGGTTCGTATATTACCCTGTAGCCCTTTTTGGCAATGGTGAGTGTGGTATAAAAATCTTCGATAATGGTATCCTGCGGCACCTTTTGATGCAGTGCCGTGCGTATGGCAAACAACTCACCGGCAGCCCCTACCACAGAATAAAGATCAGAATCCCATTGCTTGAGTGCAGACTCATATTTCCAGTACAGCCCTTCACCTGCACCGCTGGCTGTGTCTTTTTCGTTCATATGCACCCGCTTTTCTCCGGCCACGCCTCCTACCTTTGGATTGTTGAAATGCCTGGCTATCTCCATTGCCGCCTCTTTGTTGAGCAGTGTATTGGCATCGGTATAAATGACTACCGGTGAACTGACATAAGGCATCACCCGATTTACGGCAGCGATCTTGCCCCGGCGTTCGGGCTGGTGGAAATGGCTTACGCCAGTATATTGCTCCACCAATTGTGGCGTTTGGTCTTCCGAACCATCCGTCACCACCACAATGTGCAGCTTATCATTTGGATAGAGGAGTGAAAGAGAGTTTTCTATTTTTTCACAAATAAAGTCTTCTTCATTGTAGGCAGCAATGAATAAAGTAACCTCAGGCAATGCTGATGAGTCTTCAGGGGAGTTTTGGGCAGGATGCATCTTTTGCTTGATTTTTATCAGAATATACAGCAATGCACCATACCCAGCGTAAGTGTATACAACAACAAACAAGCTCGTCCAGAATAGACCTGACATTGTGCGATTAATTAATTTGGGGCAAAAATAGGAAAATACGCAGGGAGTCTGGTACGAAATATCTTCTGCCAGTGCATAAATCTTACCTGCCTGTTAAAAACGTATAACTATTACAAAAAGATTATAACCATCAAATTCACTTTTACAAATTCATAAATTTTTAGAATAAACATAAGTGTTCAGGTAATTTTCACCCATTCTAATGAATAATTACTTAAATTGCAGACAAACTATAAGTTTCAGTTGTGATGTAACTAATTTTATTTATATTACTATTTTTGTAATAAAAATCAATATTTTTGTATATTCCAAATTTTTATGCACATACTCAAGGTTCTGTTAGAAAACATTTTCACCAGCTATGTAACAAATATACGCCTAATACTGAATAAAATCTGTTTAATGAAAAAGGCTACCTTATCTTACCACCACACATATATTAAAGGCTCAAACACTTGGAGATTAAAGACTACGCTGGTCATTGTAAGCACCTTGCTACTGTTTTTTACATCCGTACAGGCAAAGGTTTCTGGCAAATTGCCGGTTTCTGTCAATACACCTCCCACAGTGCAAGACATTGAGACAACCATACAGCCGGGGCAATCGGTAGATATTACTTTGCAGGGAGAAGATGCTGATGGCGATGAACTCACCTATTTTGTGGTAGATGAACCCGAAAGCGGTTCTTTGTCGGCAGTGACAGGAAATGTAGTGACCTATACATCGGAAAATAATTTTGAGGGTACAGCAACTTTCTCCTACCAAGTATCTGACATGACAGACAGCAGCAATGTGGCTACTGTAAGCATAACCAAAAAAGCGGTCGACACCCCACCCACTTTTACACTGAGTGCCAGCGAAGTTGAAGCAGGTGAAGATTTTACCGAAACAAAGACAGTGACAGTTACTCCGGATACTGATACACCGCCTGCTACTTATAGCCTTACTCCTGCCGGTGTAGACTTTGCCAACGTCAGTATCAACGGCCAGAACGGCACCATCACGATCAAAGCCATTAAAAACACCTTTGAACGACAAGAATTTACAGTAACTGCTGATGCAGGTGAAGGCAATACGGCTACACAGTCTTTCACCCTGACCGTGTACGCCATCAACGATGCTCCTGTAATCACTACGCAGGCCAAACCATTGGCTGTAAACCAAGGAGAAAGTTTACCTATTCCTTTTGAGGCCCTAACGGTGACTGATCCTGACAATACTTATCCTGATGATTTTACCCTTACAGTGTCAGCAGGCAGCAACTACACCGTCTCGGGCACCAACATCACCCCAAATGCCCACTTCACCGGTGATTTACCGGTCAATGTGAGCGTCAGTGACGGAGAGGCAAGCAGCAATACTTTTGTGCTGACAGTATCCGTAGCTTCCACCAATACGGCTCCCGTAGCCAAAGATGTTACGGTCACTACCGAGGAAGGCCAGCCTGTAAAAATTACTCTGGATGCCTCTGACGCTGAAAATGATGCTCTGACTTACAGTATTGTGAACAATCCTGATAATGGAACGCTGACAGCAGCACTAGGCAATGTGATTACTTATACACCTGATGAAAACCAGAGCAGTTCGGATAGCTTTACCTACAAAGCAAGCGATGGGAAGACCGGTAGTAACGAAGCCAAAGTCAGTATCATGATCAGCCAGGCAGCAGTACTAGCTCCCACCTTTGCTTTGAACCCGAATTCCGTAACCCTACAAGAAGATTTCACAGAAACCGCTACGGTAACTGTCACCCCGGACGACAATACGCTGAACGCTACCTATAGCCTTACTCCTGCCAGTGTGACCTTTGCCAATGTCAGTATCAATGCTACTGATGGAAAAGTCACTATTACTGCTAAAGCCAACGCATCCGGTAGCCGGACTTTTACCATTACCGCCAACGCCGGAGGTGGTAATACGGCTACGAAAACCTTTGACCTGACAGTAACTGCCATTAATGATATACCAAGCTTTACGTTGAGTGGCGATCCGCCTACCGTGGCACAGGATGCCGGAGCACAAACAGTAGCTAACTTTGCTGCCGACATCAGCGATGGTGGTGATGCAGGACAGACGCTTACGTTTGCAGTAGGCAAAATCAGTGGTTCGCTGACCTTTACCCAAGAACCAGCTATCAATGCGACCAACGGTACGCTGACCTACCAGCCAGCACCAGGCAGCTTCGGAACGGCTGTTTTTTCGGTGGTGCTCAAGGATGATGGGACAGATAATAACCAAAGTGCTGCGCAGAACTTCACCATCACAGTAAGTGAAGCAGTAGTAGTGCCTCCAGCTTTCACGTTGAGTGCAAATTCCGTAGCGTTACAGGAAGATTTTACCGGAACCACCACGATTACTATTAGTCCGGATGCTGATACACCGCCTGCTACTTACAGCCTTGCTCCTGCCAGTGTAGACTTTGCCAACGTCAGCCTTAATGCATCTACCAAAACCATCAGCATTTCAGCTGTTGCTAACGGGTTTGGCACCCAGGAATTTACCGTAACTGCCGATGCAGGTGATGGTAATACGGCTATACAAACTTTTACGCTGACAATCAATTCGGTGAATGACCTGCCGGTGTTGAGCAAGATTGAGACAGAACCGGTATTTTTCAATCGGGGCGATGCTGCCCAAATCGTAACTAACACGCTGGAAATCAGCGATTTAGATAATGAACAGCTTCAGTCAGCCACTATTAGCTTTACCAAAGAAGGCAGTGCTATTTACAAGCAGGACGAAGATATGCTGACCTATACTAATACTATCGGGGTGCAAGCTGCCTTTGATGCGGCATCCGGCGTACTGACCTTTACAGGGGCAGCCTCTTTGGCAGATTATCAGACACTACTTAGGAGCCTGCAATACAGTAATACGGTTGATAATCCTACTCAGGGCCTGCGCCAGCTTGCCTTTGCTGTGAAAGATGATGAAAATGAAAGCAATACACTAACCAGATACATTGCTGTTTCCAGTCCAAACTTACCGCCCGTCGTAAGTTCTTTTACCAGAGAAATTGACGAAGATCAGTCTTATACTTTTTCTGCCAATGACTTCTCAGACAATTACCAGGACCAGAACCAAGACCCTTTCACCGGCACTTATATCCGCTCAATACCTGCACATGGCATCCTTATTCTTGATGGTGTAGTGATAAAAAATGAAGATATTCTGAACGCTCCTTCGGTTTTAGGCCGCTTTGCAGGACTGGCTGTTTCTTCAAACAATATCTCAAAGCTGGTTTATACGCCTGAGCAGATGTATGCGGGAAATGATAGTTTTAAATGGACGGCTTCGGATAGCAACAGCCTTGCCGCCAATGAAGCACTCGTATCATTCATTATCTCAAATATCAACAGCGCACCCGTTATCTCAGCACCATCTAATGTAACTGTCGCTGAAAATACGCCTTTTGCTTTTACCAACATTTCTGTCAGCGATACCGATGTCGGCACCGGAGATTTGCAGGTTACTTTGTCGGTAACAGAAGGCACCCTGAGCATCAGCAACAGCAGTATCCTGACTGCACTGTCTTTCTCGGCAGGAGATGGCACGGATGATGCCAGTATGGTTTTTCAGGCCAGCCAGGAAAATATCAATGGAGCACTAGGCAGCCTCACTTACTCAACGGGCAGCAGCAATGCCACTACAGATAACCTGAATATCAAAGTGTCTGACTTGGGTAATACAGGTGCCGGGGGAGCAAAAACTGTGGAAACAAATGTGCCGATTATCATCAACTCCACCAATGATCTCCCTGTGCTGTCCGGCATCGAGTCAGATACGCTGGTATATGCGCAGGGCAGTGGAGCCGTTCCGGTGACTGCAACCATCGAGGTTTCTGATACCGATAGCGACAGCCTTATTGCCGCCACCATTACTATTACAGATAACTACCTGGCTGCGGAAGACCTGCTTAGTTTTTCGGGTACCGATCAGATTTCCGTGGAAACTTCCGGCAACAGCCTTACGCTTTCTGGTAAGGCAAGTCCGGCAGATTACCAACAGGCGCTCCGCTCGGTTACTTACGAAAATTCCAGTGCCACCCCTAACCCACTGCCCCGTACTGCCACATTCCAGGTAACGGATGCTAACAACGGCATCAGCCAGTCTGCCAGCAGGTATGTGTTGCCAGTGATTGTAGACGATGCGGCCAGGCTGGTACTGGCAAACATAGAAGACACACCTGTCGATTATTTTGTAGATGGTGCGTCTATCAATATTACCAACAGCGTATCCATTCAAAAGACCAGCACGAGCATTCAAAGGGCTGTTGTCAGGTTTCTGGACAATACCTATATACCCGCCGAAGATTCTTTGTCGCTGATGATCAACCTGCCGGAAGGAAGCAGCCTGAGTTGGAACAGTAATACAGGCTCCCTGACACTGGAAGGAAACCTACCTGCCGAAAGTTATACGACGTTGTTACGCTCTGTGGAGTATGTTCATAAAGCAACAGGAACTGTCACACTGGACAACCGCAAGATTGGTATACAAATTTTTGGCAACCTGCTGGTAAGCAACGAGGTAAGCCGCACCTTACGCATACTGAAAATATCAGCTGAAGCCGGTGAAGATATGGAGATTTGCGCAGGTGAGGAGACTACCCTGGAAGCCAGTGCAACGGGAGGCTCCGGCAGTTACCAGTACCTCTGGACCTGCAACCAGGATGATTGCAGATTGGATAATAGCCAAAGCCAGACTACTACAGCACGCCCTGATATAACCACTACCTATATTGTGACGGTGACAGATACAAAAGGCAATGTTACTACCACCGATACGTTGACCATACAGGCTGTTTCGTGCGGAAACCAGCCGCTATCTATTCCTACTGGTATCACACCCAATGGAGATGAGAGGCACGATACCTGGATCATCAGTAATATTGAAACGTATGCCAGGTTTAGTATAGAGGTATACGACAGGTATGGAAAGCGAGTATTTTATGCAGAAAATCAGTATCAGCCGTGGGATGCTACCTATCAGGGTAAGAACTTGCCTGTCGGTACTTATTATTATGTCATCAACTTAGCTGACGGGGCGGAAACACAGAAGGGTTCATTAACAGTTTTGAGGTGATCAACAGCATTCTATATAGATATTATATACCGTGCAGCGTATGGAATTTTTTTTTGCTGCTATGGCTGATCCTTGTTTGCCATTGTGCATTGGCACAAAACAATACTCCGCCGGTTATCAGAAACATGGAAAGAAATGTCATTACCCTTACCGCAACCGGCAATGCCCGCCTTACTGAAAGTCTTCTTATTGAAGACCCTGACAGTGAAACGATGACTGGTGCTGACATCAGATTTGTGGATGATACTTATGATGCTTATTACGACAGATTGTATTTGCTGCCGGTTGCAGGCAACATCACAGCCAGTTGGAATGGTGCTACTGGTGTGCTTACTTTAAGTGGCCAAGAAACCAAGGCCGGTTATGAGACAGCCATTAGAAATGTAGTATACGAATTCAGAGACATCTTCTCTTCTGCTACTTCAGAGGTCAACAAGGTGGCTATCACCGTTAGCGACGGTGCCAATGTGAGTGAAGCAGTCATCCGGTACGTTGCTATCAAAAACCCGCCCTATACTCCTGCCTGGTTGCAGGATCTTGAAAAAACCACCCTGGAAGATCAGTCTCTGAGCTTCAGTGTATCAGATTTTCAGAACAACTACCAGCCGGACGCTTCCCGGTTTACCGGCATCAATATCAGTAACCTTCCAGAGCACGGAAACTTATTGTACCAGGGAAATACCATCACCAGCGATGCTATTGTGAGCAGTGGCGGCAGCTTCAAAATAGAGTCCGCAGGTATCAGCCAGTTGGTGTATCAGCCAGCTGCCAATTATGGCGGCAACGATGCTTTTGTATGGAACTCCTTTGATGGTACCGGCCTGGCTACCTCAGATGCCCTGGTGAACCTTGTGGTGACCGAAGTAAACGATGCTCCGATGATCAACGCTCCTGCTACCATTACTGGTATCTTTGAAGACAGCGTAGCTTCTTTAACCAGTATTTCAGTCGGTGATGTGGATGACGAAGCACTCGACGTGACGCTCACCGTAGCCAACGGTACGCTCTCGCTGCCGGAAAACCTGCTGGCCGGATTGAATTTCTTCCAGGGCGACGGGCAAGCTGATAAGATACTGTCTTTCAGCAGCACAGTGGATAACCTCAATACCGCACTGGCTGGTCTTACCTACCTCTCTGACCCCGACTATGCCGGAGCAGACCAGCTCATCATTCAGGTGAGCGACCGCATTCAGGGAGGAGATGCTTTGTCGGTGAGTGCTACTATAGCTTTGACGGTCACGGAAACCAATGATGCTCCAATACTTAGCGGTATTTCTTTAGAACCCGTCACCTATACTGAAGACGCTGCGCCTATAGCTATTGTACCCGAAGTGGTAGTCAGTGATGATCAGGGCAGTATCGTAAAAGCTACTATCAGCGTCAGTGAAGGTTTTGTGGCCGGTGAGGACAGCCTCAGCTTTTCTTCCAAAGAAGGCATCACTGCCACGGTAGAGGGTGAGGGTAGCCTACTGGTGCTACAGGGAAAAGCCATCGTGGCAGATTATCAGCAGGTGCTGCGATCGGTTACCTACAAAAACAGCAGTCAGCGGCCTTCTACACAAAACAGGCTGCTTACTTGGCAACTAACTGATGAACAAGGAGCCACCAGCGAGATTGCTACCCGTACCATACAAGTTGTCAGTGTGAATGATCCGCCGGTGCTTTCTGATCTGGAAGCGCAAACGCTTAACTTCGTTCAGTTTGGCAGCCCGGTTAGTATCTCAGGCAGCGTCAGTGTGGGTGATATAGACAGCGAAAACCTTACCGGTGCCGTTGTGGCACTGGCTGAAGGCACCTATGTGGCTGGTCAGGATGAGTTGCTGTTTGACGGTACAGGCAATATCAGCACACAATGGAATATAGCTGCCGGTGTACTCACTTTGCAAGGTACAGCCACATTGGAGGAATATGCAACAGCACTCCGCAAGGTACAGTATCGTAATACCAGCGAGGCACCTGATCCTACCCTGCGCACGCTCACCCTACAGGCATTCAATGGCGAGGTAGCCAGTAATGTGCTTTCCCGCAGCATCGCCATTGTCATCAATGAGCCGCCAATAATTGCTGATTTCAGCAAAGCAACTAATGAAGACTTGCCCGTGGTAGTTACCGCTGAAGATTTCAGTGTGTTGGGAAAATACCAGGACCCCGATAATTTTCCGGATGCTGATGGCTTTGCACGTATTGCCATTCTCACGCTGCCCCTGCATGGCAGGCTGGTCGCAAACAAAGATACGCTCACACAAGCCATGGTAGACAATGGCAGCAATGGCTATGAAATTCCAAAAGATAGCCTGGCCGGACTCACTTACGTTCCGGCAAGTAATTATTTTGGCAACGACAGCCTTACCTGGAATGCCTTTGATGGTGCCCAGTACGCCGAACAGGCCAGGCAGCTAATCATTACGATCGCGCCGGTGAATGATGCTCCTGTAGTGAAAGACCTATCGCTGAGGCTAAACGAAGAGGATACATTACAATTTGCACTCACACAGTTCACAGACGCTTACACAGATGTAGAAGCTCAACCGCTGCAAAAGATCGTTATCCGCACGGTGCCTGCTCAGGGAACACTGCTGCTGAACGGTATTAGTATACCAGCCAACACAGAAATCAGTGCCGAAGATATTGGTAAACTGATATATATTCCGGCAAAAAATTACAATGGCAACGACAGTTTTACCTGGACTGCTTCCGATGGTGAGCAGCCCTCAGCAGAAGCTGCCAGTGTGTTGCTCACCCTGTTACCCGTAAATGATGCCCCGATAATTCAGACCTTTACCAAAGCTACTGCCGACGGAGAAGATATTCGTTTTTCGTCCAGCGACTTTACCAACAATTACTTAGATGTGGAGAACGATCCGCTGGCTTTTATCACGATAGCAACCTTGCCAACTGCCGGTCAGTTGCTGCTCAGCAATGCACCTGTTGTGGCAGGCACCAAGCTTACGACAAACATGATCAGCGAACTGATATATCGCCATGATGCCAGTATGGGTGTAAAAGATGCCTTTGTCTGGAACGCTTCCGATGGCACTGCCATGTCTGAAACTGCCACAGCCTTTATTATCGTAGGCATTGGTGTGGCTGATTTCAGGCTCACCCTCAACGAAGATGAACCTCTCAGCCTGGCATCCGAATACTTTCTCAATAACTATGGCAATCCTGATGCCAGCCTACAGGCCATTCGGGTTGAGTCTCTGCCTATGCATGGTAGGCTAAAGATCGGTGATTTTCCTGTCACCCAAAATCAGGTAATCAACCTAAGCAACGTAGACCAACTGGTGTATGCGCCGGATTCTAATTATTTTGGTGTAGACAGCCTGATGTGGAACGCTACCGACGGGAAGCAGTTCTCTGATGCATCCGCTTACATCAGACTGGATATTCTGGCAGTGAATGATTTGCCCCAGATCTCAGCCCTGGAAAACATCACATTGTTAGCAGGGGCCTCCTCTGCCCCCCTTACTTTCACGGCGAGTGATGTTGAAACAGATGCAGCCACCCTGAAGATTTATGTAACTTCAGATAACCAAACCCTTATTGCTAACGACCAGCTCCGGCTAAGTGGCACTGGCACCAACCGAACTCTGGTGGTGGATACACGAAAAAATACTTCCGGTACTGCCCATATCACCCTGACAGTGGCCGATGATCAGCAACAGTCACAAACCAAGTTTACTGCTAAGATAGTGCCTTATTATACTACTCTTGCAGCAAGCAAGGATGTTGAAGTGTGCCATAACGAACCAATTATACTCAGTGCAGGTGCTATTTCCGGCGGCGTAGCTCCGTATGTCTACTATTGGACGTGCAACCAGGAAGACTGCCAAATACAGCAGCAGACATATAACGAACTCACCATTACCCCGTCTGGTTCTGTGAGCTACTATGTACAGGTAACAGATGCCAATGGCATCATCAGCAACCTGGATACAATCAATGTATCAAGGGTAGATTGCAGCGTCGTAGATCTCAACATACCTTCTGGCTTTACACCCAACGGCGATGGCAACCATGATACCTGGCAAATTGGTGGTATTGAGTATGTAGAAGACGTGGTAATACAGATATTTAACCGTTCCGGCCAGCGGGTGTATAGCACTGGGGTGTACACCACACCCTGGGATGGTACTTTCAACGGAAAACAGCTACCTATCGGCACTTATTACTATATTGTCAACGTAGAACAGAGTGCCAGGATTTTCAGAGGTTCGGTGACCATTTTAAGATAAACATACTGCATCACTTATATGAAGAAATTTTTTACAATTTGCATACTCCTGGCATTGCCACTGACTTTGCTGGCGCAGCAGCCTTTCCGGTTTAGCCAGTATTTTCAGAACGCGATCACTTTCAATCCGGCTATCACAGGCACTGAAGAATTTATGGACCTGAAACTGGGCTATCGCCAGCAATGGTCGGGTATAGAAGGTGCACCGGAGACTTTTTTTGTCAGCGTACACAGTGCCTTATCGAAAAAAGAAAACGAATTTCCCTACCAGAACAATTCTTTGCGTGTCAGTGACCCAAACATGTATACTCGTTTTCAGAACGAAGGTGGTGCCAGAAAGCTCAATCCTTTTCACCATGGGTTGGGCGGCTATATTGTCAGCGACCGGCAGGGCATCTTTTCGCAGCAGTCAGTTTTTGCCAGTTATGCCTTTCACTGGGCAGTGTCCAACGACCTCACGCTTTCAATGGGTCTTTCTGCCGGACTCAACAGCCGAAAAATAGATGCCAGTGGTATCAACCTTGGAGATGATCAGCAGGATAACGTACTGGAAGCTTACCTATCGCAACAAGGACGCACGACTGACCTGGATGTGAATGCCGGGCTATTTTTGTATGGAAAGAAATTTTATGCTGGCTACTCAGCCACCCGCCTGCTGCAAAACCAGGTAGGTGCTACATCTGATTTGTCAGGAAAGCAAAGCCTGAACCATTATGCAATAGCCGGGCTTATTGTGCCGCTCAGCAACAACGTTGTGATGCTGCCGGGCCTGTTTGCCAGATACAATGGTATAGAGCCTTTGCTGTTCGACGCAAACCTTCGGTTCAAGTTTAACAACATGCTCTGGGTGGGTGCCTCTTACCGCAATACGCAAACACTGGCAGGTATGGCGGGCATCACGATCAGCGATTTTATCAACGTCAATTACTCTTACGATTATAGCATTGCCCAAACTGGCAACTTTTCAACCAATGTACATGAAATAGTATTAGGGTTTATGCTGTTTAACCATAAGGACACATCTCCTTATCTTTGGTAAATACTACACAATTGCATTATGAGATCTTTCATTACGATTCTTACACTTATTTTCATCAGCAGCTGGCATCATGAGGCTTTTAGTCAACGGTTGTTTTTTGGGCAGCCGGTCGTGCTCTCCGATACCATCAACAGCCAGTCTGAAGAGAGTTTCCCTATCTATTCTGATAGTGACCATACCCTCTATTTT
Organism: Cyclobacteriaceae bacterium; assembly: GCA_958296015.1. Taxonomy (GTDB): domain Bacteria; phylum Bacteroidota; class Bacteroidia; order Cytophagales; family Cyclobacteriaceae; genus JAJNNC01. The sequence goes on along the minus strand of CATQIH010000033.1, from coordinate 35,589 downwards.
GTCCGCACACTATATGCAGAAAATACAGGAGGCGAAATATCGGGCCAGGATATCTGGTACAGCAAACGAAGCGGGAACGATCAGTGGGAAATACCAAAAAACAACCTGCCAAACCTTAATAATAAAGACAACAATGCGGTGGTTGGGGTATCAGCCTCTGGAAAAACGCTCTACGCACTCAATGATTATGGAGCAAAAGAAACCAGCCCTGGCCTTGCTTTTTCATTGTATAGGGAAAACCAATGGCAGGCTCCCCAACAACTGGTCATTCCTGGACTGGATTCCAAACTGGGGAATTATTATAGCATATACATCACAGCTACCGAAGATATAGCCCTGGTATCTATGCAAAATGACCAGTCGCTGGGGCAGGAAGACCTTTTTGTTAGTTTGAAAGACCCGCAGACCGGCCAGTGGTCTGAACTACTCCACCTTGGCCCTGTCATCAATACCTCGGGCTTTGAAATTTCTCCGTTTCTATCAAAAGATAAAAAGACTTTGTATTTCTCAAGTAATGGACATCCCGGCTACGGCAATGCCGATATATTTTACACTACCCGCCTGGATAGTACCTGGACGCAATGGACACAACCCGAAAACCTGGGCGATGGTATCAACTCTATCGGATTTGATGCCTACCTGACCATCAATGGCAGCAACGAGGCGTTTTTTGTTAGCAATCGCGCTGGCAAATCAGCGGATGTTTATTATGCAAAAGCTATAAGCCAGCAGGAAAGGGAAGATGCACTAGCCAACAGGATTCAAAACAGAGGGAACCTCTCCAAGATTATTCAAAAAGAAGACAGCACTTCCACAGAAACACAGGCACTGATCTCTGAAACACAAAAACTGCTCGAAGCATTTAAGAAAGGAAAATCTACTGGCAACCAGAATGGTAACGATGCCAGCGATATGGAAGTTGTTTACTTTAACCTCAATGCCGATGATCTGACACAAGCTGCACAGCAAAACCTTGATCAACTACTCAGCCGTATGAACCAGAACCCTACCCTCAATACCAAAATAGTAGGCCATGCTGATGATACAGGAGGCAGTGACTATAATTTGAAGCTTTCTATCCGAAGATCGCAGGCTATCAAAAAGTTCCTGACTGATGGTGGCATTGATGAAGGCAGAATCATCACCTTTGGAAAAGGGGCTACTCAACCTGCTTCCAACAATCAGTCAGCAGAAGGAAAAGCCAAAAACAGAAGGGTTGAAATCAGCTTCTTTTCATTCTGATAGACCATTACTTTACAGTTTATCCATATATGTTACATCGAAAAACGCTACGCTTATCGGCTGGCAATAATACAAAACAGTATCTATAGCATTGAATAGCTATTTTTACATTTTATATTAAATTAATTATACTTTTTATTTCACAAATGAAATACTTTCTGTTAATTTGCATAATTATTCTTATAATATATGATGCAAATATAATATGGAGCTGGTCAATTTATTCAAGATACTCTACAGAAAAAAGTGGTTGATCATGCTGATCACCTCAATTGCAGTGGTAGCTGCCGGCTTTTTTTTCGCTGTCTGTTCGCAATTCTTATATATCCACAGCACAGCTGGCCACAGGTATCACCGATCAGCAGGCAGTTTCTCTGAGCGACAACGCCGAAGTCAACAACTATTTTTCTACAGAAAATAAGTTCAGTAACCTGGTAGAGAACATCCGTTCGCGCCAGGTATTGAGCCTGCTCTCTTATCGTATCATCTTGCATGACCTGGAAGCAAAGAAGCCCTTTCGGCCATTTGATGAGGATATCAAAGAAAAATACTCAGCACAATTTCTTCAGCAGGCAAAAGCTGTATTTAAAAACAAACTGGATTCTATCAAAGTGTTGTCTTCTTCCGAAGAGGCAGACCTTGTGTACCTGGACTTTTTAAAAGACATGAAATACGATAACAAGTCGCTGAAGGAAGACCTCACTATCTACCGTATTCCCAGCACCGACTATATTAAATTCGAGTTCATCTCAGAAGATCCGAAGTTATCAGCTTTTGCTGTCAATACGCTATGTAAAGAGTTTATCCGGTACTACATCACCATCCGCAGTGAACGCTCTACCAACTCGGTAGAGTTTCTGTCAAAATTGTCTGATGATAAGAAGAAGGAACTGGATGAAAAAGTAAATGCCCTGAAAAACTTCAAGTCATACAACGAAGTGGTCAATCTGGATGTGCAAAGCCAATCCATCATCGACCAGATTCGTGAGCTTGAGGTAAAAAGAGAGGAAGAGCGGAAAAAGATTATCGGTCTGGAACAGGCCAACAAACGACTGACCACGCAGCTCAGCGGTCAGGACCTCAACTATTTGGAGAACCAGACAGAAGTGATCAATGCACAGATTCTGGATACGAAGAACAAAATCAGCAAACTCAACGAGCAGTTGATTGATCAGCCCAAAAATGCACAGTTCAAAGCGCAATTGGAAGACCTGAGAAAAGAACTGCAAAGCCAGATTCGCAACTCAACCAGCAACTCAGCCATGAGCAGCAACAATACAAAACGCGAACTCGTCAACAACAAGATCAACAACGAAGTGGAACTGGAAATTGCTACGGCCAGTGCCGCTTCGCTATCAGATGAAATCCACAGGCTGAAAAGCAGTATTTCAGGTTTTGCTTCCAAAGAGGCTCAGATTTCGGCACTGGAAAGAGAAATTTCTGTGGCACAGGATGCTTATCTTAGCCTACTCGACAAGCTCAATAGCACCAGGCTTACTTCCCGGAATGTGGGCAACACGCTGAGCCAGGTAGAACTCGGCTACCCGGCAGATGAGCCTGTCAAGTCCAAAAAAATACTGATTGTCTTGCTGGCCGGTGCCTTGAGTGCTTGCCTTTCCAGTGTTGCTTTCATTGGCATGGAATTTTTTAACCGAAAACCTAAAAATCCGGAACTACTCGAGGAGTTTACGCAACTAAAAGCTATGGGCTATCTGAACAAAATCAAGCCTAAGTCTATCAACCTGGAGTCACTTTCCAGCGAGGCAGGTAGTGAGCTGATACTTTACAGAGAGAATTTGCGAAAGATCAGACACGAGATCGAAAATTCGGGTGCCAGGGTGCTGTTGTTCAGTAGCCTAAATACTCGAGAAGGAAAGTCCTCTGCCATGTTATCATTAGCCTATTCTCTGAGCCTAAACATGAAAAAGGTATTGCTCATTGATACCAATTTTAAGCACAATGGCCTCACCAAAACGTATGGAGCCAAACCTGCGCTGGAAAAATACCTGACGGGCAGCAACATTGATCCAGAGCAGCTGGTCTCTGGCACAGCCCACAAGGGCATCGACATCTTAGGCTGCGAGGGTGGCCCTTATTCCCCCTCTGAAGTGTTTGCCCAAGTGGACTTCAAAGGGTTACTAGAAAAGCTGCTGTTGAAATACCAGTACATTTTTATAGAAGGTGCACCTTTGGTAGAATATGCCGACACAAAAGAACTCATGCACTATGCAGACAAGATCATCCAGGTTTTTGATGCGGAAACCAGCCTGAATAACCTATCGCAGGACGGCCTTGAATACCTAAAAAGCATGGAGCAGCATACCGTGGCGGTGATTTTGAATAAAGTGAGCCCGGAAAATCTTTAACATCGAACGTATTTCTAATATTGATTGATATGAAAATAGCGAATGTATTTTTTATGCTCCTGCTTACTTCCGTAAGTATGGCACAAACTGTTGATTATAACAAGATCATCACACCAAAAGAATATGACGGGGACAATGCAGTAGAGGAAAAACTGGTCAGGCTCGCCTGGCAAAACCATCCGATGAATGAAACCTATCAGGACCAGGTGGAGATTGCTGAAAAAAATGTATCTCTGTCTAAATGGGGCTGGACAAAAAACATGCGAGCTGTCTATAATATCAACGACAACACCTTAGGCTCCGGCCCTGCACAAGACCCGAACGCCACTGGCAGGTTGTTGGCTTATCCCAAATATAACATTGCGCTGGGTGTTAGCTTAGGCGACATTATTACTACGCCAACCAGCATAAAGATTGCTAAAAAAGAAGTGACTATTGCAGGACAGATGCTGAACGCGCAGAAACTCAAAGTAAGGGCTGAGGTGTTGGAACAGTATTATAACTATCAGTTGGCAAATCAGCTCTTGCAGATACGCACAGAAGAAAACGAAGATACCTACGCCAATTTTCTGACTATTTCTGAGAAGTTCAAGATAGGCGAAGCTACGTTGGATGAATACAACAAGATCACCAACAGCTATAGCATAGTAAGAGCTACGTTACTTCAGCAGGAAATGCAGGCGAAAATAGAAAAAGCACGATTAGAGTCATATATTGGTGTGTCCTTAGAATCTGCACTCTAATGCTTATGACCCGACAGATAAACAGCATATGGGAAAAGGCAAAAGGATCATACTGGATAAAATCCGGATTGTTGATCCTTTTTAACCGTTTGTCGGTGTCGCTGTTCGGCTTTGCCAGTTTCTTTTTGCTGTTACGTATGCTGACGCAGGTGGAATACGGTATTTGGATGCTGTTTATCTCCGTGGCTACGGTCATTGAGCTAATCAAAGCAGGCTTTATCAGAAATCCCCTTATCAAATATTACCAGGAAGACGAAGACAAAGCAAAAGTACTGAATGCCTCTCTGATCCTAAATTTACTAATCACGCTGGTTATTGGTTTTTTACTGTTCATTTCTTCCAAAGGACTAAGCATCTTCTGGGATCAGCCGGGTTTGGAGCCGCTGTTTGATATATATCTCATTGCCTTGTTACTACTCGTATTGCTCCACCATTTTGACTATGTACAGCAGGCAAACCTGAACTTTAAAGGTTCTCTGTTTAGCGAAGCTACCCGACAAGGCATCTTTCTGGCATGTATTCTTACCTGTTATATCACCGGTCAGCCGCTTACACTAATACATCTTGCCTGGTTTCAGGTAGCTGCTATCGGCATGAGTGTGTGCATCTCCTTTGTGTATGCACGCCGGTATATGATGCTTTCTTTCAGCACAGAATGGCATTGGGTGACCAAGCTGTTTGGTTATGGAAAATATACGTTTGGCAGTAGCGTGAGTGCCATGTTCATGCGAAATACCGATACATGGATGCTGGGTAGGATGATGAATCCTTTGGCTGTTGCCATTTATAATCCTGCGCTGAGGATAGCCAATCTGCTGGAAATTCCTGCACTCACTATTTCTTCCATACTGTTTCCCAAGCTTACACAAAAAGTAGCCACAGAAGGAAATCAGTCGGCGAAATATCTGTATGAGAAATCAGTAGGCACTATTCTTTGCTGTGTCTTACCGGTGGTGCTCATCGTCCTGATTTTTGCCGAGCCTATCACGGTACTGATTGCCGGTGAAGATTATCTGGAAGCTGCTCCCATTTTAAGAATCACAGTACTCTACAGCTTGCTGTTACCGTTGAACAGACAGCTGGGCGTGACCCTGGAAGCTATCGGAAAAGCCTCACTGAACTTCCGGTTTGTGGTTCGCAATGCGCTGATGAACATTGTATTCAACTATCTGTTTATCCAGGAATTTGGGGTGATCGGGGCTGCCTATGGCACACTGCTCACTTACACCGTAAGTACGGTATACAACCAGTTTTACCTGTACCGCGCCTTGCATGTTCGCTTGGTCAACGTGATACGGCACGCGATCCAGGCTTATATGCAGCTATACACGCTTAGCCTCAACCAGTTTAAGAAGTAATAGGAGTCATAGAAAAAGATGAAGAAACTCAATAAAGATACGGCGTTCATTATGCTGGCTTTGCCCAGGTGGGACGGGGAATATGCCTCTACTTCTTTCTCACTATGTAAAGAAATTGCAAAATCGCATCCGGTCTTTTATATCGATAATCCTTTTACAGTCAAAGATTTCCTGTGGCAGTACCAGCAGCCCCGTGTGAAGGCACGCACTGCTGCTCTGCTTTTCGGCAGAAACATCTACCATCCGCTCAACCTGCCGGGCAGCGACCTCACCATCGTAACACCCCGGCTGGTCGCCCCGATCAACTGGGTAGAAAATGATCAGGTATACGATATGCTGTCGAAGTTAAATAACAAGCTGGTGAGCAAAGTGCTGAGCAGTATCGTCAAAGATCATCAGCTCACGGAGTATATCTTTATCAACTCTTTTAATCCTTTCTACGTCCGCTCTTTTCCGGCGAACTTCAAGCCCAGTCTGTTCATTTATCATACGGTAGACGACATCAGTGAGGCCAGCTATGTGCAGAAACATGGCAGCAGACTGGAAAAAGAAATAAGCCAAAGGGCTGATTTTACGCTTGTCACTTCGCTGAAATTAAAGAAGCTGAAAGAACAGGACACCCAAAAAGTATACTATTTGCCCAACGCGGCTGATACCGCTATCTTCCATACAGCACTTTCGGGCGATCTGCCCATGCCCAAAGATATGCCACTGCAAGACCAGGACATTGTCATCTTCACCGGTCATCTTGACCAAAGAATAGATGTGCTGTTGCTTGAGCAGATCGCCATCACCTACCCTGAAAAAATACTGTTACTGGTTGGTCCGAATTCTTTAAAGAAAGAAGAAACAAAAAGACTGGCAACCTATCAGAATATTGTTTTTACCGGCAAAAAGCAACTCGAAGAACTGCCTGGCTATTTGCAATCAGCCAAATGTGCCATCATCCCTTTTAAGTGTAATACACTGACTGAAAGCATCTACCCGCTTAAGATCAATGAATATCTTGCGGCCGGGCTTCCTGTGGTGTCCACCTCTTTTTCCGAAGATATTCAGGCATTTGCCGACCTGGCTTATATATCGGAATCTGGCAAGCAGTTTATAAAGAATATCCAGCGAGCTATTGATGAGGATGCTGCTGACTTGAAGGCCAGAAGGGTTGAAGAAGCCGGAAAAAACACCTGGGAGCACCGCACCAGCCAGCTCTATCAATTGATTGAAGAAAACTTGAATGCTAAATACCATGAGATACAAAAAATTTGATACGGAAAACATCATCAAATTCTTCACCATCGCTTTTGTTGGTATGGTGTACCTGATGCTATTTATAAAAATCATGTTCTTCTGATAAACCTATGTACCACTAACTTTCCGTTCTGTGAATATATCCGGTAAAAAGACCCTACTAACTCTTCAGCTCACTTCTCTGATCAAACAGATTGATCAGCACAGCCAGCTTTTGCTGATGCTGGCATTGTCGCTATGCTCGGTAGGTTTTGCCTATGTAATCGCGTTTTTAGGCATCAAAGCAGGCATCTTGCTACTGGGAGCTATTGTAGGAATTCCCTTTCTCGTATTGTGTATTATTGATTTACAGGTAGGTTTTATCACGATTTTTCTGGTATCTTCTTTTGTTTTTGTTGCTAAAAGATTTGTAGATGCTCCTTTTGGTATCATTCCCGAAGTGCTCACATACGCCGCTTTCATAGGCGTACTGATCAAACGGAAAGCTATGTACCATACTTTTCAAAACCCTATCACCTTTATGGTGGGCATATGGTTGTTGTACCTGCTGATACAGGCACTGAACCCAAATGCTACCTCTATGGCGGGCTGGCTCTTTGGAGCGCGGGGCATCCTCAATATGTTCTTTACCTACATCATTCTGATGCATGTTTTCGATTCTCTGAATTTTGTTAATATTTTCACAAAAGTATGGTTGGGTATCGCACTGCTGGCAGCGATCTACGGGTTATACCAGGAATTTGCCGGACTACCCAGCTATGACCTGGCCTGGGTCACCAGCACCAAGCAACTCATTGGCCTGAACTTTATTCAAGGCAGATGGCGCAAGTGGTCGTTTCTGTCTGACTGTACTGCTTTTGGTATGTTTATGGCAATTAGTAGTATCTTTTGTTCCATATTGCTGCTGGGCCCCTACAGCCGACGGAAGAAGTTGCTGCTTTTAATCAGTAGCCTGCTGATGCTTTTATCCATGTCTTATTCCGGTACCCGTACGGCCTATGCCATGATTCCCGCTGGTTTCCTGGTCTATGCCTTCTTGACGCTGAATCGTAAAAAAACGCTACTGGCAGGTGCTACGTTTTTATTCCTTTTTATTGCTATTCTCACCGCCCCTGTGCATAACAGCACTATCAACAGGATCAGGTCGGCCTTTGTGCCTACCCAAGACGCTTCTATGAACGTCAGAGAAGTTAACCGGGCCAGAATTCAGCCTTACATCTATGCACACCCTTTTGGCGGTGGTCTGACCACCACAGGGCCTGACGGCGTACGATTCTCGCCCAATCATATACTGGCAGGCTTTCCTCCGGACAGTGGCTATCTGAAAGTGACGCTGGAGACAGGATGGGTAGGACTGATAATTGTTTTCACGCTTTATTTTGTCATCATCGTCACAGGAATCAGCAATTATTTCAAAGCAAAAGATCCGCACATCAGGGCTTTATACGCGGCCTATATCAGCATCTTTTTTGCCCTGACGGTGGCCAACTTCGCACAGGCATCTATTTCGCAGCTGCCCTATGGGTTTGTATTGTATGCTATTTACATACTCATGCCGCAACTGATAAAATTTGATACAAAGGCTCAAAAAATTGTAAACCAGTAAGACCTATGAAGACTATCACATATCGCATTCCGGCTGGGAAACAGCAAACCGTGCTCCCCAATTTCATGATCGTGGGTGCTGCCAAATGCGGCACCTCGTCGCTATATCAATACCTCACGCAGCATCCGGAGGTGTTCATGAGCAAAGTGAAGGAACCCAGGTTTATCACCAGTCAGTTTATGCCTTTTCCGTTGAATGGGCCGGGCGATGATAAGGTAGAAGCCTGGTATGTGAAGCAGTATGAGGCATACGTTCAGCTGTTTGCTGAAGCAAAAGGCTATGCAGTTGTAGGGGAAGCCAGCGCAGACAACCTTTACTTTTATAAAGATGCTATTCCACATATCAAAGCGTACATTGGCAACCCTAAGATCATCGTCCTGCTCCGTGATCCGGTAAGACGGGCTTTTTCTGCCTACCAGCACCTGCGCAGAGACCATCGGGAAACACTAAGTTTTGAAGATGGGCTGGCACAGGAGTCTATCAGAATGAACAACAACTGGGAGCTGATCTATTTTTATCAAGCTGTAGGACTGTATTACCAGCAGGTGAAGGCATATCTGGAAAATTTTGACCAGGTAAAGATTATTTTGAATGAAGACTTGCAACAACATCCGCAGGAAGCCCTGCAAGATATACTGGACTTTCTGGAAGTAGACAACACGTTTGGGTTTGATCTGTCGTTGAAGCATAACATTTCTGGGGTGCCTAAATCCCGTTGGTTACATAATATGCTGGGCAATGAAGCATCGCTGCGGCAACTGGTCAGGCCGATTGCCAGAAAATTATTTGATGAAAAAACCCGAGAGCAGATTTTCCATAAGATCAACCAGGTAAACCTCAGCAAATTAGACCCTACTCAGGAAAAGCCAGTAATTGATTTGAAAGAAGTTTTTCGGGAAGATGTAGCCAAGCTATCTCAACTGATCGATAGAGATTTGAGTATCTGGAAGCTAAGCCTATGAAAAATATGATTTTCTTTGTGCTGACATTTTTGACTGCAAGCCAGCAACCTGTTACTGCACAGGCATGTCATTGCGACAAGTACATTACGCTCAAAGAAACCTTTGTAGATGGCAAAAAACTGAGTGCATTGCCTGGCGATACGATCTGCATCAAAGCTGGCCAGCGCAGATCGCTGAAGCTTTTTAATTTTCGTGGCACCAGCCAGGCACCGATTATCCTGATCAACCAGGGAGGATTGGTAGAGATCGGCGATCCTTCCTGGCATTTCGGGCTGGTCATAGACCAAAGCGAACATTTCGTCCTGACCGGTACCGGCGATGCCTGTTATGATTATGGGATCAGGATCAACCAGACGAAGAAAGGTGCCACTGGGCTGGCGCTGGGTGCATCAGACTTTGATGTCAACCACATAGAAGTAGCTAATACCGGCTTTGCAGGCATCATGGCAAAGATTGACCCTAACTGCAATCCGGATTCATGGCAGGAAAATTTTGTGATGGAAAATATACGTATCCATCACAATTACATCCACCACACGGGTGGTGAAGGAATCTATGTAGGCTACACCAAAAGCGAAAGAAAGCTGGATTGCAACGGTCAGTCAATGGTCATAAAACCGCACAATATAGAGAACATACAGATATTTGATAATAATATTACACATACCGGCTGGGATGGCATACAAGTGTCGCGGGCTACCAAAAACTGTGAGATATACAATAACCAGGTCGCCTATTATGGTGAGAAAAACGAGAATTGGCAGAAGGCGGGCATTGTGATCGGTGGAGAAACCACCGGCAGGCTGTACAATAACTTGATCCGTACCGGCACAGGCAGTGGCATCCAGCTATTCGGCTCCGGGGAAAACCTGGTGTACAACAACATGATTCTCTATGCCGGAGAAGATGGCATCTTCTGCAAAAGTGTGCAGGAAGGCCACAACAAAAGCTTTGGCTACGCCATAGTAAACAATACCATTGTAGTACCCGGTGGTTATGGCCTGAAAGTCAACAGCTTACCCAAAAAAGCCAACAGTTTTTGCAATAACTGGATCGTACAATCAAACAAGCAGTTTATAGCTTCTACTGACGCTCTACATGCCTCTCATAATTATTTTTCTACCATCATACCGCAAATTGTCTTGAAGACATTCTTCCTGTTGCCTGCTCCCCGCTGTTTTTTAAATCTGGCAGACAAAGGCACGGATATTTCAGAATTCCGCATCTTTACCGACTATTTCGGAAAGCCACGGTCCAAGGGCAATGCCTGTGACATTGGGGCGCAGGAGTTTTAGGATGCGTGTTTATTTCCTTTCATACACCTCAATGTATGAGTTAGGGATCTCTCGTGGGGCTAGAAACCGGTGTTTCATCTCATAATGCTCTAGGATACAGTCTCGCACATCATAGGAAAAAAAGCTGTTGAGGTTGGGGATGTCCTGAAAAAGTACCAGATCGTATGTCTCTTTATTCAGTTTTTCGCAAAAATAATCTACTTCTCTGTCAAAAAAGGCCACATTCTGGTGAAACCAGAGCGAATATCGCGGATTGGCTTCCAGTTCGTATCCAATCTCATAGGCAAGCGGCGTCAGCTCGGTCATGTTCAGTACTTTCAGGTCTTTCTTTTTGATAATGTCCATAGACATGATCGTGTCTATACCCAGCACTGTTTCTTTGGGCATGTATATTTTTTGGAAAGCCTTGTACTCAGAAAGCACCCATTCGGAACGATCGGCAAAGGTAGAGTCCTGTGCTAACTGCCATGTATTTTTAGAAACCACATCTTCTGTTTGTACCTCTTTTGCAGGTAGTATCCTTCTGACAATCCTTTCTCCATATTTCCAGTAATCGGCTGACCACCAGAAGAAGATGAATGCCAGACCAGCAATTAACAATACAGGTTTGGCAAAATCCAGCTTAAAGTGGGCATTGCTGATGATGTAGGCGAAGGCAAAACTATGGAAATACACATTTACGTTGTGGGGTATATAGCTTGTTACCTGCACCAGCAATGCCTGCACCAGAATACCCAGCGTCAGCAGCAGAAAAAGCATTGCTCTGCGGTTGGTCAGAAAACCTGGTATACTATTGAGCTTACTGATACCGATCACCACTACTACCACCAGATAAAATTTCTCCCAGATGGAACGCAGAAATATCTCATTCAAAAAATCCATGAGGTTGAGCCTGGAGTAATGTGGAGGCTGTCCGTAGTTGAACCAGTAAGCGAAATCATATTGCAGAAGTGGAACGATAAAAAGTGCCGCTATCACGGCAAAAGCACCCACAAATATTAGCAAGGTCTTGATACTCTTGTCTACAATGCTGATGTAGAGCAACAGGGCAAGAGACAATACCAATGCCAGCGCACCGCCATCCTGCTTGGTGAAAAAGGACAGAAATACAAACAAGCTACTCAATACCAAGTAGAGGTAAAACCTGGAAGGCTTGTTGTTTTTGAGTAAAGCGCAAAACAGGAAATATAACCCGATCAGCTCGTACACAAATACAGTATGGTTGTACCAGGGCCAGAAATTGATAAAGGAAAATGAAAGACAGAACACAAAAACGGAGAACAGCATATACACCGCAGGCACCTCAAACAGCTTGAGAATAGACCTAAAAAAATAAATGGATACCAGATTGATAAATACCTGGGCAATGATCAGGGTATACATGTAAGGCCCGAATATTTTAAAGAATATAGCCGGTACAACCCAGAATATATATCCAAGCGGCATACCGAAATCGCGAAACGGAACCTGACCTTCTGACAGCCTATAGGCTCCTTCCCAGGCTAGAAATAGGTTGATCCGGAACGGAAAAGTAACAAACAACGGAGCCAGGCTAAAGAGCAAAGCAATGGTTATTTCTATATAGAGCAGTTGCTTTTCAGAGATATGCTTATCTAACATACTAATGATAGGGTAATAATTTTAAAGTAATTGATTAGCAAATTTATCGCCTGAATGAGCCGTCCGGCTAAAAATTCTGATAAATATGGGAATAAAAAGAATAGTCATGAAGATGTTGAATAGCGTTAGGATGATCCAGGCATCAAAACGTATGTTGTATATGCTTTTTTCAAAATATTGCATAAACTCATGGATACTTATCCACGAAAGCAGCAAAAACAGCAAAATATTAAACCCCGCGTATAGCTGATATTTTTTGTTTTTCAAGACCAGACGTAATGTATGTTGGTTTAAGCTAAGCACATGCAATGATATGCCAATAACCCAGGGAAACATCAGAAACAGCAACCTAATCTCGTTATAAATGCCTCCCACAAAAGTAGTGGTCAGGATAAGCAACAGCACCATCCAGCCAGACTGGTAGAATAAGCTCATGGATGTATTTACTGATTGTCTGGACAGTGCTTTTCTTTTAAATAGTCCATACAGAAATAATGGCCAGAGAAAACCAAAACTCACATAAGCAAACCCTGCAACCTGTCCTGGGTTGGCTATGTTCCATTTGAGGCCCACCCACGGATCGTAGTCATCTCCACCAAGCCATATTCTGATGGCCAACCAAGTGGCTACGGGCAAGAGTGCCAGCAAGCTCCGATAGAGGAAAGTGCGGTAAGAGTAATAAAATACCAAGATAAAAGGCAGTAGCAGCAAGGTTTCGCGACAAAAAACGCCAGCTACTGCGATCAGCAAAAACGCAAGAATCCGATGTTTGAGCAAACAAACTAATCCTATGCACAGCAGGGTATATGCCAATGTGTCTTCTCTAGTATGCACCGGCAATGAATACGCCAGCAGTACGGGTGCACTAATCATGTAGGCAACACAACCGGCGAATGTCCATAACTCAGAAAACCCAATAACTCTTAAAAGCACGTAAAAAGAAATAACTGATGTTATTAGAAATAGTAGACTCCAGCTTTTGTATAGTACGTAAAAAGTATTGTTGTTGCGTAAATGATCGGGCAGTAATGACCAGCTACCTTTTACAATGTCCGGAAACAACATTCTATATTTGAAAGGCGGTTTATTGACTAAATTCCACTCATACATAGCATCTGAAGGAGCACTGATCTCATTATGCAAGCCATGATCGGGCGAACCTAAGTAGCCACCCCAATAGGCATTGTCTATAAAAAATATACCTGTGATAACAATTGTAATAAATATTAATAACTTTATGTCCAAATTCATGAGGAATTGATGCCTTAATATCTCTTTTATGTAATTATTTCAATATTAGTTAATATTATATCACAAAAGTACTTTTATATTATCACATTATTTCATAATTTTACATTAAATATTACATAGGGCTTGATTTTTATTTTCCTAGGTCGTCACCTACCAGAATCAAGACAAAAGTATAGTATAGTATAAAACAAATATTACGATGCTGGCAACTACAATAAAAAAAAGCTTTTTTATTTCCCTGATCAGGCTTCTGCGTCCTGAACAATGGATCAAAAATCTGTTTATGTTTATACCCGCATTCTTTGCCGGGGCACTGTTTGATTTTGAAGTCCTGCTCAAAGTTTCGCTTGGTTTCTTTTCCTTCTGTTTTGCGGCCAGTGGTGTCTATGTCATCAACGATCACAGAGACATTGAGGCCGACAGAAACCATCCGGAAAAACGTCATCGCCCCCTGGCTTCAGGAGAAGTGTTGCCTTCGCAAGGCATCACCGCTATGATTGCGCTATTTATGGCAGCACTCGCACTTGCCTGGTGGATAGACATAGCATTTCTGGGCATTTTGCTGGTTTACATTGGTTTAAATTTGGGTTATTCCTTTGGTTTAAAACACATATCTATCCTGGATATTATGATTGTTGCTTCCGGGTTTTTACTCAGAACCCTGGCGGGTGGCGTAGTGGCCAGCGTACCTATTTCCCAATGGCTTGTGATCATGATCTTTCTGCTGGCTCTTTTCCTGGCCCTGGCCAAAAGAAGGGATGACCTGGTGATTGGTATGCAATCCGGCAAGCTGATGCGTAAGTCTGTAGAGCACTACAATCTCGACTTTGCCAATGCGTGTCTTACCATGCTATCCGGAATCATCATTGTGGCCTACCTGATGTATACCATCTCAGATGAAGTTGTCCATCGCCTGGGCGACAACCTGTACTTTACCAGTATTTTCGTCATTGCCGGGCTAATGCGTTATATGCAGATAGCACTGGTGGAAAATAACAGCGGTTCACCTACAAAGCTCTTATATTCTGACAACTTTGTGCGCTTCACGCTCATAGGCTGGATCGCCAGCTTTTTTATCATCATTTATTTTAACTAATCTTACGCCACAATTATCAACACCATATGCCACAAGTACTCATCCTTGGAGCTACCTCTGATATAGCTATTGCCCTTGCCCACAAATTTGGTGCTTCTGGTGCCGATCTTCAACTGGCTGCCAGAAACCCTGATTCTCTGCAAATTCTTAAAAAAGACCTGGAAATCAGGTATCAGGTAGACGTAAAGGTCTGTAGCTTTGATGCTACCCGGTTTGATACGCACCAGGATTTTTATCAGTCGCTGGAAGTAAAGCCTGACATCGTTATCTGCGTATTTGGTTACCTGGGCGATCAGTCAGTGGCAGCAAACGACTGGCAAGAAAGCAAAAGAATTATTGACACCAACTATACAGGTGCCGTTTCTATCCTCAACATTGTTGCCAATGATTTTGAACAAAAACAACGCGGCGTGATCATAGGCATCAGTTCGGTGGCTGGCGAAAGAGGCAGGCAAAGCAACTATGTGTATGGCAGTGCCAAAGCAGGCTTTTCGGCATACCTCTCCGGTTTGAGAAACAGGCTGGCGGGCAGCAACGTACACGTTATTACCGTTAAGCCCGGCTTTGTAGACACCAGTATGACTGCCGGACTTGACTTACCAAAAATGCTGACAGCACAGCCTGCACAGGTGGCCAGCAGTGTTTTTTCTGCTATTAAGAAGAAAAAGAATGTCCTTTACGTATTAGCCATATGGAGACTCATCATGTTCATCATCAAAATGATCCCGGAAGGAATTTTCAAAAAGATGAAGCTGTAAATCAGGTTCTGGTACTTTTTGACTTTGATGGCACTATTACCCGCCGTGATTCTTTCATTGATTTTATCAAATACTATCATGGCAATGTACGCTTTATCAAAGGCTTTGTGCGCCTCTTCCCTACCCTGCTGCTGTACAAGGCCAAAGTAATTCCAAACTGGAAGGCAAAAGAGCAGGTGTTGACTTACTTTTTTGAAGGAGAATCTCTGGAAAAGTTCCAGGCGATCTGCGACAACTACGGCACCAATCGTATTCCGGAAATTGTACGTCCTAAAGCACTACAAAGGCTCAAAGAGCATATCCAAAAAGGCGAAAAAGTGTATCTGGTATCTGCCTCGGCAGAAAACTGGTTGTTCGCCTGGTGCCAGTCATTGGACATCGAGCTGATCGGAACCAAACTGGAAATTAAAGATGGCAAAGTAACCGGAAAGCTTGAGGGCCCGAACTGCTATGGAAAAGAAAAGGTAAACCGGATCAAAACCTTGCTTGCTCTTGAAGATTTTCAGGAAATTCATGGCTATGGCGATAGCCGTGGAGATCACGATATGCTGGCCATAGCTCATCGCAAAAACTATCGTTTGTTTTGACGTAGTAGATAAAGATAGTTTATATGATATTTCAAGGTTACTGAATATCAAATTCTGCTTTAGCAGTAATCTCTTTTTCTATCTTCTCCTCCTGGCTCCCTACATATATGATGAACTTTGATGTGAAACCACTAAAATATTGCCCCGAGGGTAAGTGTGGTTGCGGTTTCAAGGCTTGTCCTACATAGGTAGACACACCATTGACTAATATTGTACGCTCCGTTTCTGTAGAATCCTGATAGTATTGAATATTGATGCTAAGATTAGCATTTTTAAATACGGTAGTACCTCTCTGAAGCGTATACACTCCACCTAAACTGGCTACTTTTGTCCCATCTCGTCGAAACACTTCCATATAGCCGGGAGCAAATATTGGAAGATCGTGTACTACTATGTCCTGATCTGTATTGTTTTCTATACGAAAGCTAAGCATAAAGTTTTCTCCTTCCTCAAAAGCTGTCTTCGGTTTGCCAGTGGTATCTAATGTCTCGTAGAAAAAGCAGATAGCATTTGTAGAATTTATACAGATTCCACCTTTTTGAGTAAACGGTTTTTCTTCATTAAAAAAAGACACATCAGCTTCACATGATGCAAATGTTAAGGCAAGAACGGCTAGAACAATATAGAACATATTCATAGGTCTTTTAATCAAAGACATCGATCTGACTAAATAGTTAGACAATGAAAAAGTTTTTTTGTAACCTCAGAAGACAGTTCTGTTTATAGCATTTCTATTAATACGTATAAGACTTTTATGCTACACTTAATACAAATGAAAGGAAATTAACCTCCTATTTCAAGCATACATTAACTTCCGATCACATACCGGCTCCTGCTACCCAGTATTTTCTTGACCGCGATAAGCAGGATGCTACACAGCAAAGTAATCAGCAAGACGTGCAGGATGAAGTACAGTGAATTGAACTCGAAGTTAATACCTGCCTTGTGTACCAGCATTTCAATAATACGGATGATATACAGGTGTACGAAATAGATGCCAAAGCTATAATCCGCCAAAAAACCAAGCAGCGGAAAATCTTTCTGCCTCACCAGATACAGGCTGTTGAGCAGTACCAGACAAAGAATTGACATCTTCAGCTTACCGAAGTTGAAAGGCAGGTAGTACGTTTCTTCCGGGCGGTAAGCTCCGTAAGATGTATCCAGAGCGATCACGCCGGTCAGTTCCAGGGTGACCATCAAAGCAAGCAGTATCCCCAAAGGTGCAATGAGCTTCCACCGCAGCGTTGTCAGGTACTCTTTCTGGCGACTGGCCCACATGCCGAAGATATAAATCGGAATGAAGAATACAAAGGATTCTATGGTCGTAAATTCAAACCCAAAGTTAAATGTAAACAGACCGGCCAAGAAGATGATTGGAAAAATGATCTTGTAAAACCACCATTGTTTGTCGAGATAGATCAGCAGTGGCGAGATCAGGTACACCAGGGTGATCATGGGAATAAACCAGAACGGACCAAAATGCTTGCCTGTCAACAGCATGTATACGACTTTGAGAATGTCAGGACTTACTTTGAGATAGTCCGGCAAAAAGCTCATCATATCTGCCCGGCTCAGAAAAAGCTTCTCAAGAATAGCCGGTATGGAAGCAAAAAGGTAAGGCAAAATGACATAGCTTGCCTTTTTGCGCAGATAGTCTCCGTAGTCAAACCGCCTGCCCTGGATATGCTGGAACAGAAACCCGGCAATAAAGACAAAGAGGATCGTACTGTATACCAGGATGGAAGACCAGAATTGTTCTTCATGGTGGTTTTTCCATCCGAAGGAGCTTTTACAGTGTACAGCGACAATCCCTACGATGGCTATAGCCCGAAAGTAGTGAATGTACTGCAAAAACGACGACTTCGGTTTAGTTTGCATTGTTTGACTGGCACTGTGATCTAGTACAAAATTACCCCTATGTTGCATACTTCCTGATTGTTTATCTGATAATTACCCTGCGAAATACGGTATGGTGCCCTTGTGTAAAGTTGATGATGTAGGTTCCTGCCGGTAGCATAGAAGCCACATCCAGCTTCTTGTTCACGCCAAGATCGCTACCTGGCAACGTAAGCACTGAGATAGTTCTGCTGCTCAGATCAACGATGGTGATTTGAACAGGACTGCTATAATCATCACTCAAAACCTTTATATTGATGTTGTCACTTTCTGTAGGATTCGGAAACAGCCTGACATCATACAACTGATTCAAAGTATTTACATGGATACTAACTATCTTAGAAAGTTTTCCATGTCCATCAAAATCAGTCTGTCTGATTCTATAGTAAACGTTGCCTGCTTTCAGATTCGTATCAGTGAAGGAGTAATCCCTGATTTCCTGGCTATTCCCTGCTCCTGCAACTTCACCAATGGAAACAAAAGTATCCAAATTGTAAGACTTTTCTATAGTGAATTTCTCATTATCGTATTCGCTGGCGGTAGACCAGTTGATGACAATCGATTCTGAGACCTGAGAAGCCGTTACTTCCAGAAACTCAACAGGCTGGCTCACCGGTTTCACCGTATCTGTACGATAAAGCTTACTGTCTGGAATGGTCATTTTGTTCACACCAGGACCAGCGTATCTTACTTCCAGCAGATCGGCTTCCGTGGCGTTCCTGTAATCAACCATGATGGCATGTTTGCCGGCACTCAGCTTATAGGCACTGCCTGATCTTTCTGTGACATCGTTCGCGTAGTCATTGTTGACCACTTCCCGGTTATCTATATAGAGCTTGCTACCGGTATTTGACTTGGTATAGAAAGTATAATCACCAGGATTATCAATCTGTAGATAGCCATAGAAACGGAATCCGAAGTTTTCGTTTCTCTCTTTTGGGGTCAGCGAGAAGTTATCTACAAAGCCAGTCTTTTTGGATATTTCCTGCTGATAATCAGGCATGGTTGCCCAATTGCCCTCGTAATACACATAGTTCAACCCTTTGAAAACTTCGTAGGTGATGTTAAGCACTTCGCTGTTAGGCGATTTGTTGCCTGCTCCATCTACCGCTAGTACGCTGAACTGATAGTCCACACTTGTAGAAGTGTTTCCAATCATCTGCGATGTTTTGTTTCCGTCCACTTTCTTGACCAGCTGGCCACCTTGATAGATTTCATAATAAGCAATCTCTCCGCTGTTGTCACTGGAAGGGTTCCAGCTCAGGGTGATGCTGGTCGGTGCTATTTCGGAAGCCACCAGTTGCGAAGGTGCTGATGGTGCTTCATTGTCCACGATCTGCTGTGGAGCCGTATACGCACCGATCACCATAGCATTGAAGATGGCATAGTTGGCATAAGATTCTGGCCTGATGTCTATCAACACATCGTTGCCGGTGCCAGGAATAATACCATCAATCTGTACAGTTTCCTGGCTGTTGTTCAGCGCATTCTGCTGCACCGACTGCTGACCAATGGTATATCGTGTAGTCAGGTTTCCGGCTGATTGGAACAGGCCGTCATTTGGATTGCCGCTTCCCAGGAAGATGAAACTGTATTGATAGCTGGCATTCAGGTCTTTCACAGTCAGGTTAACATGCTCGCCCCCCTCTGTAAAGTAAAAACTTTCCAGTACGGCATCAGGATAAATACCGCTATTATTGCCAGTGTTCATTCCTAGGTTATTGTCAAATCCGGCAGTTTCCCATTCGGTAAGTACAAGGTCAACAGAAGTTGTATTTCCATCGCTGTTTTTCAGGTTATTAAAAGATAATCCGGTAGATGGAGACGCTTTGGTATTGTTCCAGGGTGAGCCAGGATAGGTATATTTTGTATCATTTCCCACGAAGTTAATGTATAACATATACTCATAGGTGGTAGTACTTACAGTATTGCTGTAATCGGAAGTGACCATATTGGTTACCGCCTGCACTTTATAGAAATACGTCGTATTTTTTGTCCCTGAGTGATCAACGTAGCTAGTCGTATTGGCTGCCAGCGATGCAATCAGTGCATAGGAACCATAACGTGACAGTGAGCGGTACACTTGATATCCTGTTTCATTGCCTGCCTGATCAGCCCAGGTTAGTTTTACTTTTGTCTGTGACTGTGCCTGTGCTTTCAGGTTTACCGGAGACACAGGTGCCTGAGTAGCGTACGACTGTAGCACAATAGCTCCCAGGTACGCGCCCGACGAATACTGCCCTTTACTGACACTCAACACCAGTTGCCCGTTGCTGTTGGGTATAAGGCCATTGAGCTGCACGGTTTGCTGGCTGTTGCTGGCCGCATTCAGTTGTACTGTATCATCATTGATCGTATACGCTGTTGTTCCCTCCTGTGTGTTCTGATGGCTGGCAAAGAACACCAGATTGTATGTTTTGTCCGTAGCCAGTCCGTTCAGTGTGATGCTTGCTGTGCTGTTGGAATACCAGTAGGAGCGCATCACAGAGTCTGTATAAATGCCGGAGTTGTTGCCAGTATTTACGCCAAGCTTATCGGCACCATCCCAACCACTTACCGGGGTCAGTGTAACCTGGCTTGCGTTGCCAAAGGCATCTTTCAGGTTACTGATTGTCTGGTTGCTGACAGGAGCACTACTGGTATTGTTCCAGGGTGCACTGGCATCGCTCTGCCCGAAGTTGATGTATACGGCATTGTCAAATTCGTCACTGATCACTGTTACGATCACTTTCTTCGTTCCAATATCGCTTCTGTCGTCTGTAGCGGTAAAGGTAAGGTCATAGTTACCAGCACTTTTGTTGGTAAAAGGCGAAAGCACCAGTGTAGCGGTTCCATCTCCACGATCTGTAAAGCTTGCAAACGATGGCAGACCTGTGGCTTTCAACGTCACCGGATCACCTTCTGGATCAATACCTTTGATCGTTATTTTTTGTGTAGTCCCTACTTTCACCACAAATCCATTTGGCATTTCTAAGCGGGGAGCACTGTTTGGCGTGATTACCGTCAGCGTATTACTGCTTGCAGAAAGGCCGTTGTTGCTGTAAGCGCGCACCTGATAGAAGTAAGTGGTTCTACCTGCCAGTCCGCTGTCCGTATAGCGGGTGATGTTCACACTGGTAGTGGCAACTACGGCAAACGGGCCGTTGCTGTTGGTAGCTCTCAATATCTCAAACCCGGATTCACTTTTGGCATTATCCACCCATTTCAGTGCCACCTCAGAGGCGGATACTGCTTTACCCGACAGGTTGGTAGGAGCCACCGGTGCGCTGCCGTCATCGTAATATCCCTGGAAGATCATCGATGAGATAATGGTTTTCCAGTCGCTGCCTTTTCTGGCTACTTGGATGACAATCTGCCCATTTTGGTCAGGCTTGATGTTGGTGAGCACAGCTGTTTGATCGCTGTTGTTCTTGGTCTGAATCTCTGCCCGTTGCGTACCGATGCTGTACTGCACCACAATGCTTTTGTCGTTATCCGTAAATTCGCTGCCAAAGAAGGTAAAGTTGTAGTTCAGGTTAGGATTTAAACCACTTAAAGTCAGTGTTCTTGAACCTCCGTACAGCCAGTAACGGGTATCTCTTACATCTTCCGTATAGAAATCTGAGTTTACAGTCTCCCTTATTGATTTCCACGAATTTTCACTGTCTGCTTTTAGTTTCAGGCTGATGGCGGTCTGCTTCCCTTCTTCATCCACCAGTTTTTCCATCAACACATTGGTTGCCGAAGCGTCACCGGTATTGTTCCAGGGAAACTGCGCATAGTTACCATGACTGAAGTTAATATAGACCGTAAAATCTTTGTCTACGGCTTTCACAGTGACATCAAAAGTACTGGTTCCGATGCCTCCCTGTTGATCTTCTGCCATGACTTGAATATTCTCATATAGACCAGGCTTTTGCAACATCCCTGGTTTGATCGTAATCACACCTTTTCCGGTTCCGTTGTCTTTGAGTGTGATAAAGGAAGGATGATTGAAAAGCGACAGTTTGAGCGACGCATTACCATCCCCATCCATAGCGTTGACATTGACAGCGATCATACCGCCCTGATTGACCAGTTGGTTGCTAATAGCCGTAATCTCCGGGGTGTAGTTGTTGTTGACAGTTATGGTAAAGCTACGGCTGCTTTCTCCACCAAATTGATCCACAGCTTTCACCTGTATGGTATAACTTCCGCCATCCGTACTTTTTGGTGAAAAGGTGAAAGTAGCCGTTCTGTCTTTGTTGTTCTTAAGCCCGCCAAAAGCTGGCAATCCTGTGATTACAAAGTTAGTAGAATCGCGCTGGTCGTTATCTTTAACAAAAATGTCAAACGACAAAGTGGTGTTAAACCTCACGGTGCGGCTAAGAATTTCCTGTAATTCAGGATTGTTGTTGGAAGTTGTGGCACTCACCACCTCTGTAAAGTCTGAATAACCACCATCTCCTTTTGCTCTTAGCTTATAATACAAGCTTGTATTTCCTGAAAGGCCAAGATCAGTGTAGGTTGTCTCATTAGCCTTCAGGGTTTTCACCAGCGTAAACCCATTACCCGTAGCAGAAGTTGTTCTCCACAATTCAAACACCGTTTCGTTGTCAGACTGGTCAGACCAGTTCAGTTGTATAGCCGATGGGTTGAATACGCTTGCTACCAGGTTGGCAGGTTTGTCAGGCTGAGCAGGCAAAGCCTGGGTCATGGCAGATGCAACAGAGGAGAAACTCGACGTACTCTTTGCATTGACCGCTTTGACCTTATAATAGTAGGTTTTGTTACCTGCCAGCGTCGTATCGCTGTACGATGTGCTGTTAGCCTGAACCGTATACACGATCTCATAAGGCCCCCCTGAATTTACGGCTCTATATATCTCAAACCCGGTTTCATCACTGCTTTTGTCTACCCAGTTCAGGTTGATCTGCTTAAACGAACCGGCTGTTGCCAGTAGGTTGGCAGGAGTAGCAGGAGCTTGAGGATAGGTAAAGTCGTCTCTAAGTACCTCATCAGGAATTGGTGCTTTTGCAATGCCTGCGGCTTTCCATTTTACATTCAGACAGTCTCCGCCACCTTTTTGATAAAACAGCACTTTGATAGGATAAGAACCCTGAGAAAGACTGATCGTAGTAGATTTCTCATCACAAGCGTGATCTCCATCGTGATTTATCACTTCATTTCCGCCTATAAACAGCCGACTGCCATCATCAGAAGAAAGGAAGAAAGTATACTCTCCACCGGTTTCGATATGGATGAATCCTTCATAAATAAAAGCATAATCTGTATTACGTTCTTTAGGACTTAACGAAAAATTATCCAAATACCCTGTTTTTATCAGCACCCCTTTCTCCACAATATCATTGACAGTACCAATGCCGCTTACATGATAGTAAGAATAGAATAGCCCGTTGTTGACACTTGCGCCTGTTACCTGATTGCTGGGTGAAGATATATTACCGACTTCATCTTTGGCACGTACCATATAGGTGTAAGCCGTTGCGCCCACCAGACCTTCTGCCGTATAGACCTTTTTATCTGTCGTAGCAATCAGCTGCCCATTCTGATAGATTAGGTATTCTGCCACTTTGGTATCATCCTGAGCCTCATCCCATTGAATGCTGATAGCAGATCGTGTAGTCTGCACTACCTTCAGGTTTTGAGGGGCAGAAGGAGCCTGCGTGTCTGCTGGTGTGGTTACTTTGGCCTCATTAGAATAATCCGAGCCGCCATCATCGTTGATCGCTCTGATCTTGTAATAATATTGCGTCCCACTTTTCAGTGTTTTATCCAAGTAATAAGCAGGGTTTGCCGCATTGTTTTCTGTGATAATATCCAAGATCACATACGGTCCTCCGGGCTGTGTGGCACGGTAGATTTCAAACCCGGTCTCGTTATTGGCCTGATCATTAAACCTCAGTTCGGCACTGGTAGCAGACCGTGTCAGGGCAAACAGGTTGGAGGGTGCCTGTGGTGCATTCGGCCCCTTCTTGGTTGTGACAACAATTGGTTTGGAAGGCAAACTTTCGCAACGAGCAGGTTCGGGACGAAACTCAGCAGGAATAATGCCTGGTGCTTTTGGTCCGGCTTCTACACCGGTAACAGTATAGGTACCAGCCTCACCTGTAGTAAAGCGGGATAGTGTGGCACCATCAATCAATTGTCCATTCTTATACCATAAATACTGAGCGTAGCCTGTACCGGCATGAAGGGTTACCTCATCCCGTCCGTCGAGGCTTGGCAGGTGTACGCTCTTTTTGTTGGCAGAAAGTGCGGGTGTCGGTGACGGATCCCGGTTTCGGTTGATCTCTACAGGAACTGACCATGGAGTCCATTCATCTCCCCTTTTGAAGCGGACCGTATAGCTCCCTACGGTGATTACCACGATTTCGTTGACATCTGTAGCGATCAGATTACCATCTTTTCTCCATTCATAGCTATTGAATTTCTCGGTAACACCCAGTTTCACCTTGATCACATCGTCTTCACAGAAGGAAGTCTGCCCGTAGTACACCATAATATCTGTTTTATGGTGCCGCATAAAGAAGGGGAAAAAGTCAGGATCGCGGTAGGTAGCATCCCATACGTTGTGTCCTTTTGTCGGAAAATACAAATAGCGGACATTGGCTCCCTCAGAGCGCAGTTTGGTGACCATACTATTTCCTCTTTCGGGCGGTGCTACGGCATCCTGTCCGCCCTGCGAAACCCACAAAGGCATATGTTTGAATCTGTTTAGCCTGTTGGCGGCTTCATATTTAGGCTCAGACCAGGCCAGCGGCATGGCAGCAGCGAACGTCTGCGGATACAGAGAAATAATTTCCCAGGTGGTTCTTCCTCCGGTAGACAAACCATGCACATGCACCCGGTTGACATCTACTTTTTCACGGGCAATCAGTTCTTGTACAATACCGTGCATTCTGTCTACATCGTTGGAGGAAGGCAAGGTGGAATTAGGATATTCCGGGTATTGGGGAAAAACAACAAATCCATCAAAATCACCATTATTAACGGCATCCAGGTGGATTTTCCCACCGTTCTTTAACTGGAAGTCATTGTCTGTGCCGCGTTCTCCCCTACCATGAATCACAAGCAGTAGCGGGTATTTCTTACCATCACCTCTGGAATCGTAGCCCTTAGGATACAATATTCTGAAAGGCATATAGTAGTCTGGATTTCCGTTGGGAACAAATTTGTACGACAGGTAAGGCGATGTATCCCAGCCTGTAACACGTTTTTGATAAGTCGTTGCCTGAATTTTTGAGCCGGAATATGCAGGAGTACCCAGTTTCACATTCACTTCATCGAAGGCAGTATTACCCTGAGCATCTGTCACGGTCAGCCTGAATACATAGCCTTCAGGCCTGCTCTGGCTACTATAAGTATTATCAACCTTCATACTTCTGGCAATAAGCACGGCTGATGTCTTACCATCCAGGCTTGCCGTAGTGGGTCCGCTGATCTGCGCCCAATCGTACGTGCTGACATCACCGGTCACATTGCTGCTGATCCGTGTGGTTGTATTATTGGGCACAAGCAGATAATCCGCTCCAAGGTCTACGGTGACAGCAGCTACAGCACCAGGATTTGGAGAAGAAAAAACCTGTGAAGCACTACTGATAAGAACTATGACGAAAAGTGAAAACAGTAGAAGTCTTGTTGTCATACTACGCTATATTTCAGACTATTCTAAAAATTATGTCTTTATTATTCTCTTTGTCATTCCCAGGATAGCCAGGTAGACATTTTATTACTTATGTAATATTTGAATAATAATTTATACAAAAATAATGTAAAATTTGAATAGTTAAAATATTTATTGAATAAATTAAATTATATATTCTCTGAAATACAGATAAATCCGATCACAGTATTTAATAAAGTACAGGAAAATAATATAACAATGGTGTTATACAAGTTGTACCTTTCTGTGAACAGCCTGTCCTTTATACCACAGTTATGCTGAAAAAAACTGGTTCTGACTAATACAAGAAAAGCCGCTATTGTGTATGTTAAAGACAGGCACAGATTAGATAACAGGAGATATGCAGAAGAAGGATGCTTTTCTATGAAGCTAGAGGGAAGGTTTTATATATTATGATAAAAGCATATCGCTCAATATCCTTTGCGTCAATCAGTCAGGATATTGCCAATAATCTTTTTCAGGACTTTTTTGCTTGCTTTCAGCTCTTTCTTGTCAATGCCGTTGGTACTTTCTTTGATTGTTTTTTTGACGATTTTGCTGAGTGAGGTTTTCAGTTCTTTTCCTTCGTCAGTGAGATAGATGAAGTTATTGCGGCGGTCTTTTTCATCAGACTGCCGAAACACAAGGTTCCTTTTGACCAGGTTGTCAATAAGGTGCGTGATACTGGCTTTGTTTTTACTAGCGATATTGGCCAGGTTCTGCTGTGTCTGCCCGTTTTTTTTCCACAAACTAGCCAGAATAGTCCACTGTTCGGAGGTAACATGATGATCAGCCAGGTTTTTACTCAGGCGGTTGCTCAGCAACCGGGAGGCTTTTGCTAAAAGTACACTCAGGCTATTGTCTACTTTTAATTTCTTGTTACCCATTACTTTGTTTAATATCCAACTATATTGTTTAAAGATATGTTTTTGCAGTTGACTTACAAAAAATATTGCTTATTGTCCGAATTAAGTACTATTATTTAAGCTTACTTGTATATTTGCAGTCATAACACGACAAATAATCACGATGCAGCTACCAAAAAGAAGTACGAATTTGTTTGAGGATAGCTATAAACACAAAGGCATGCGCCGTGCTTTGGTGAAGGTAATTCATGCAAAAGGCATTACAGACGAAAGCGTATTACATGCAATGAATACGGTTCCCAGGCACGTATTTCTGGATAACGCCTTCCTGGAGCACGCTTATCAGGATAAAGCTTTTCAGATAGGAGAAGGGCAAACTATCTCTCAGCCTTTTACGGTAGCCTTTCAAACGCAACTGCTCCAGGTGCAGCCGGGTGATAAAATACTGGAAATAGGTACCGGTTCCGGCTATCAGTGCTGTGTGCTGCTGGAGTTAGGGGCCAAGGTATACACCATCGAGTACAATTGGATATTGTATCAGCGCGTACAAAAAACACTGCATAAGCTAGGCAAAACTGCCCATACTTTTCATGGTGATGGTTCAAAAGGGTTACCCAAACATGCTCCTTACGATGCCATTATCGTGACAGCAGGTGCTCCTACCGTACCCCTGGCACTCATCGAGCAGCTCAGACCCGGAGGAAGGCTTGTGATTCCGGTAGGAGACCGAAAGTCGCAAAACATGCTACTGATTCATAAACAGGCGGATGGATCTTTTATGAAAGAAACCTTCAATAATTTTAGCTTTGTTCCGCTGCTGGGAGACCACGGCTGGCAAAATTCCTAATAAACATATGATGCAAACAAGTAAACCGGTCAGCGTGTCTTATACGACGATGACAGAGATGGTTTTCCCAAATGACACCAACGGCCTGAATGGTTTGATGGGAGGGCGATTGCTGTATTGGATGGATATTGTAGCGGCGATTACCGCACAAAAACACGCCAACGCTTTTGTAGTGACTGCTTCCGTAGATAATGTATCTTTCTCACAACCGATTAAAATCGGGAATGTAGTAACGCTCAAGGCTAAAATCACCCGCGCCTTCAACAGCTCTATGGAAGTACATATTGAAGTAGTGGCAGAAGACGTGCCCAACCGGAAGGTTGTAGAAAGCCACCGGGCATTCTTCACTATGGTAGCCGTCGACCTGGAAGGAAACAAGATCAGGGTGCCGGAATTGGTTCCGGAAACAGCAGAGGAAAAGTCGTTGTATGAGAGTGCGCTGCGCAGGCGACAACTCAGGCTGGTATTGGCCGGAAGGATGAAACCCGAAGATGCACACGAACTGAAATCTATTTTTGACATCAAAAGCAAGTGATCATGGAGGAAGATCAAGACCTGGGCTTTTTACATCTGTTGATCACAGAGCCTGTCTACGTGCCGGAAGAACCAGCCTGCGAGCACATCATTGCTGCATTACAGGATGACAAGGCGGCAGCGGCTCCCCTAGAAGAACCCACGATTGAGCTTGCCGCTATGGGAGAAAACAGAAAAAAGATACTGGCCCTGGTGGAAGAAGATGGTGACGGGCCGATCAGGCAGGAAAATTTGCAACTGCTGATAAATATCCTGAAATCTGTCCATCTTTCTATAGATGACATCAGGCTGGTGAACATAGCGCAAAACAACATTACTCCTGATGCGCTGATCCGGGCACTGGAGAAAACTTCTTTTACTACACTAATCTCCTTTGGTGCTACTGTGCCTGCATGGCCTATATGCCGGTATTTTACGAAGTATGCCGTGAGTACTGACGATACGGATAGGCAAATACTGCTGGCAGATACGCTACAGCAACTGGCAGATGACCCATATAAAAAGAAAAGCCTGTGGATATGTCTGCAAAAGCTCTTTCACTGACTCATTGTCAGTTCATCTGTAAGTTTTATTCTATAAATTTTAAGCTTTACCATTGTAAGAAAGTAAAAACTAATTCATATTTGTAAGACTAATGCTGGAGTGGCGGAATTGGTAGACGCGCACGTTTCAGGGGCGTGTGAGAGTTTTCTCGTGTGGGTTCGACTCCCACCTTTAGCACATACCTTCAAAGGTTTATTATTTAAGACGTTGAAATTTGACAAAAAGCGCAGTATTCTATGAGTATTGCGCTTTTATTTTGTCTTGCTTACAAACACATTCCTATTTGTGATCAAAATTGCACATTTTTTGACATAGCCTATCAAGTTTAACAAAGCAATGTCTTTGTTTTTTGTGTTATCAAACAATGAATATGTCTTTAGTCAATTATATGGATATACCAGCGGTTGCGCCTGATTCTATCCACAGTAACGTACGCAAGGAATGGCTTTCTAACCGTAGGAAATTGGAAGCCCTGCGCTTTAATAAAGTAAGTGAAAAAGCAAAAGCCACAGGCCGTTTCACGCTCCTCGATCATCTGATTCCCTATCTTACTGCTGGGCTTAAGACCATCGGAATTTATGATAGAGGTTATAAAAATGCTCTGAATATATCGCTGAAGCAGCATGAGCTTTATTTTGACAATCTACCGCAAAGCTTCGATGGGTATAAAATTTTGCATATATCAGACCCACATATCGACTGTCTGCCGGGGCTCGAACATGTTATCTGCCGTATGATTGCAGCACTAGAATATGATATGTGTGTATTTACCGGCGATTATCGCCTGGGAAGTTATGGGGCTTACGGTGCCCAGGTTGTGCAACCACTTAGCCAAATTGCGCAGGCGATCCATGCCCGCGATGGTATATATGCCACTTTGGGCAACCATGATACGCACCAGGCAGTGGAAGCATTGGAAGAAATGGGCATGACCGTGCTCACCAACGAAACAACTTACATCAAAAGAGGCTCAGAACAGTTGATCATTACCGGCACGGATGATCCTTATGCTTATTATACCAACAAAATGGCAGAAACCCTGCGTACGCAAGAAACCGGCTTCAAAATCGCTCTGATTCACAGTCCGGAACTCTACAAAGAGGCGGCGGAAAATCAGTATAGTCTCTATCTGTGTGGTCATACTCATGCCGGACAGGTATGCCTGCCTTCGGGCGCGCCTTTGATTTCTCACTTGAACAAAGGTAAACACCTGGTTTCTAATTTTTGGAAAGAAGGTAATATGCTGGGATACACCAGTGCCGGTTGCGGCACTTCCGGTCTCCCGATCAGGTTCAATTGCCGTGGAGAGATAGCTTTGTTTACCCTGCGAAAAAAATAAGCTTTGTTTTATGTGTTGTTAGATTTATAAAGGGGCTTTACTGTCCTTTTTTTTGGTAAAGACATGGTCTTTAAGCTTGAGAAAAATCTTTTCGTAATAGTTAAAGCTCAAAAGGGCTACGCCATAAACAATCAGAAAGTAGGTGACAAACAATATAATACTGGGCACTATGAAGGGCAGTTTTTCTACCAATACGCTAAAAGCTGCCAGTATGGCCCAGTGAAAAAGATAGATACCGTAAGATACTCTTCCAATAGAAACCATGATTGGATGTGTAAGAAATCCTTTGCTGTTTTTTCGGGTAAGCAGGTATAAAACAAGCAAGGCAAAAAATGTATTTAACAGCGTATAAGACCATACATATTGCTTGTAGCCCATCCCTCCTATTGGCAACCCCAGGCTAGAGAAGTCGAAGTTGGGTTGATGGCCGCTTAGTGCCCAAGCATTCAGCCCACAGGCCATAGCAAGCACCACCACAGAGCCTATCAGCCACTTGCCAGGCTTTGGTATTTTTTCGTGTAACCGGAAGACAGGGATCGCACCGCCTATGGCAAAAGCATCCAGGTGACTTAGTGTAAACCAGTAAAGAGCCTCACCGGCGGCCTCTGTGTGCAGGTTACTATAATGAAGCAGGTAATACCCAAATCCAAATCGGAAGATGAAGCATCCTATCAAAATGATAATGATGGCTACTTTGAGTTGCTTCTGTGAGCACATATAAATCAGAAAAGGCCAAAACAGGTAGAATTGCTCCTCCACTGACAATGACCATAAGTGTGTATACAAAGGACTGTGTTGCCAGTCGGGAAACAGCCGGGTAAAATTGAAAGTATAGGTGTACAAAAAGGGAAGCATATCACCCAGAAAAGAGGGTTGCCGGGTCGCAAAGAATAACAGCGAGATAGCTGCCAGATAGCCAAAATAAAGCGGAAAGATACGCAGCGATCTGCGCCAGTAGAATCTTTTCAGATAAAACTTAAAATCAGTATGTTTATCTTCCAGCAGAATGCGGGTAATGAGAAACCCGGACAGCACAAAAAATAGCTGAACGCCAATCCAACCAACGCCTACTCCTGCCGATCCAAAATCATAAATACGATAATGAAACAGCATCACCAGAATAACAGCAATGGCACGTATACCATCCAGCGACCTTACGTATTGCGCCATACAAAATCTTTATCTTAAATGTAAAATTGCTCCTTTTCTTGTTAATCGCAGCTTATTGGCAGGCAAATATCATCAATCCTACAAGCAGGTAAATCAATAAGCGATCAGGTGGATATTTAGTTGGGTGTCTTCTATAAAATCTTCGGCTTCCTCCAGAATATCTTCATCATCTTCCGGATAGTACCAATTGACGGTGAGTTCATAACCTTTGTCTTCGTACTCTTTGAGAAACTGTAGAATCTCCAGGATGCCTTTGGATGAACTTGTGTTGAAGTAGGTCAGTTTGAAGTCAAACACAATAGGCTGACAGGTTTCAGTGTAGTTTTTCAACCATTCCAACAGATGATGATAAAACTCCCATGTGTTTTCCAGGTAAGACTCTCCTTCCATCAGGCATTGACCTGATGCCTCAAAACGGATATGAGGCACGAAAAAAGTGCCTTTTTCTCCTGTTATCTCCAAATCTGTTAATTTAGTCTTTTCCATATGTCTATTTATTGATTCTAACCCCCAATGTATAAAAAGAATACTCGCTGTTGACATCGTGTATGTATATATCGAGTGGATACCCTGATAATATAGCCACTTGCACCAGGCCAAAACCCGCACCTTTGCTGTCTTTGCCAACCGGCTGCTGACGATGCTGTCTTTTTAGCTTACGCAGCTCGAGCTTGTTCATGTTGTTGATGATGCTACAGGTGTTGAGCAGCGAGTACGTACCTGCTTTGGTAATTGTGTTGCCACAGGTAAACAGGTAATAGCTATTCATGTCTATAATCTGCAACATACCCACACTTTCCGTGCGTCCGGCATACTCGATCTTTTCTACAGAATAATACAGAATATTCTGAACCAGTTCAATAAACACAGACATTACTCTTCTGCAGGTTTTTGAATTATCTGTAATTTTTTGCTGTATGTCTGTTGTAATCGTGGCCATCACTTCGGGTGTGACGGGGCCTTTATAGGAAATCAGCATCCGCTTATCCTTGATAATTACCAGACGGTCTAAAATTTTCTTGTCAGATATCATATCTATTTTGTTCTTAGAGCACCAAATATCTATATTCTTAAGCCTATCATGTTAATATCATCCCGTTGTTCTGTGTCCAACTGATGATCATCCAGTGCCTTTTCAAAAACCCATTTCTGATCGGCGATATCAATACAATGAATATCTTCAATCATCGCTTTAAATCTTTTTGATCCAAACCGTTCTCTCTTCGGATTGGCCTGGTCAATATAGCCATCCGTTGTCATATATATCAGGTCACCTCTGTTAAGTATCATTTCCTGTGTGGAGAACCGGAAATTTTCTTTTGCTCCTCCAATAGATTTTCTGTCGCCTTTCAAGGTGACCAGGCTGCCATCTGTCATAACAAACAATGTATTCTTGGCTCCTGCAAAAGTAAGCTTGATATGCTCCTGATCCAGGGGTTCCATCAAACATATTCCTAAATCCATGCCATCATTCAACTCTCTGCCTCCTTTGTTGAGCTGTTGCGTAACTTTAACATCAATATACTGCAATATTTCCGCCGGATCTACAATACCATTTTCGTTGATTGCCTCGTTCAGGGCGTTGTTGCCAATCAGCGATACCAGCGCACCAGGAACGCCGTGCCCTGTACAATCTACCACAGCCACAATCACTTTATCGCCGCTTTGTGATATCCAGTAAAAATCTCCCGACACGATATCCTTGGGTCTGTAAATGATAAAAATATCCTGAAAGACCTGATGATATTGCTCTTCGCCAGGCAAGATAGATGCCTGTATCTTCTTGGCATACTCTATGCTTTCCTGGGTTTTTCGGTACTCAATCTCAAGTGTTGTCTTTTGCTTGCCCAGTACTTCCTGCGTGTGCTGAAGTGCTACCATGTTGCTTCTCAATTCCTGCTCACCACTGATTAGCTGTACATTTTGTTCCTGGATGAGCAGCTGGTTTTTCTTGAGTTTTATATTATCCTTTTGCTTTTGCCTGAAGCTAAATCCTGCTACGCCAAAGATGAGGATAAAAAGTGCGATAATACCATAGGCATACTTTCTTCTGGCCACTTCATCATGAATCTTCTGGTCTTTTAGTTTGCGGTCAGCTTCCAGCAAGGCAATGGTTTTTTCCTGTTTTTCCTTCTCAAGCTTCTGCTGATTCAGTGTCAGTTCCTGCAATTCTTTGGATTTCTCCAGTTCTCTCAGTGCCCTGTTTCTCTTTTCTACCTGTAGTTCCTGGTAGGCTAGTGCCAATGCCTGCTCAGCTTTATCCTTTTCCAGCCGCTGGTTCTGCAAGGCTATTACTTTGAGTTTCTGGTCTTGCCTCAATATGGCCAGCTCTTTCTCTTTGAGCTTGAGTTCGCTTTCTCTTCGCTCTTTTTCTATTAAGTTCTGCTCCTGCTCAACCAGCAATGCTTTAATTTCATCTTCTTTCTTTTCTATAGCAATCTGTTTCTGAAGGTAATCTTTTGTCTTATTATTCTTGGCATTATTTAGCTGGTCGCTTATTTCTGCCTGTTTTTCAGCAAACAGCTTGGCCTTAGACGGATTATTATCCGCTTCATAGACAAGCGAAAGTATCTTATAACCTGTAGCCAGCACGTCTTTGGCGTTGTAGGTCAGCCCCAGTTCAACGGCACTCATCACTTCTTTGAGTGCCAGCGATATCTTTCCGCTAATCAGATAGTTGGAAGCCAGATGGTTGTGGATGTGTGCTTTTCCTACCCCGTCTTCTTGCCGTTCTTTGATTTTGAGTGCTTCCGTAAAATATTCTTTAGCTTTAAGAAATGCAGACAGGTTTGTATACGCTATACCCATATTGGTCAGCAAAATAGTTCGCCGGTCATCAGGCTGGTTATCCGCATAGCTTTCATTGATCTTAATAGCCTGGTTAAAACTTTCTATGGCATCTTTCAGGTTGTTGGTCTTTTTGTATAAATACCCTAAGTTGTTATAAGCATTGCTTATGCTGACGACATCCCGTTGCCGCTGATAAATTTTAAGCAACTCATGACTAAACAACAATGCCTGGTCGTACAACTCCTGCTGCTTGGCCAGCATAGACAACTGTTCATAGGTATCAATCAAACGCGCCGTATCATATTGAGCACTGTAAATGTCGCGCAAGCTCTTGTAAAGCGCGACCGCCTCTTCGTATTCTCCCAGTTGTAAACTGATGAACGCCAGATTCCGCACAAACTCAGTCTGGTTGGAAACTACACCTCCGGCTTTTTTCTTGGTCTTATCATACAGCAGTAAATATTCTTTTGCTTTTTTATAAGCATCTTCTTCCATATAAAGCAACCCTATTTCGCGGTAATAGTCTGCTATTTTTTCCTGCTCATTATTTGTTTCGAATATCCTGATTGCCCAGAAGTAATATTTCAGGGCCGCAGCATTGTTGTGCAGATCGTGGAAGCAACGTCCGATCTGTCCGAGGCTCATGGCTTTATACAAGTTGTTGATCCCTTGCGATGCTTTCAGCGCATGTTCGGCATATACCATGCTCTCTTCAGGCATTTGCTGTTGCAGATACTCTTGTGAAGTGGTAAGCATGGTTCTGATCTTTTCCACGCTGGCTATGCTATCCTGTACGCTTTGTCCATAGGCTTTATGCAACAGCGGCAACCAAAAAAGCAACCACAGCCCTATTCCAATGCTTTTCCCAAGCTTTGCTGATAGTATGCTATGTGGATAAAATTCTTTCATTTTCAGAAAACAAGATCAACGCCTATTAAAAATGTCCGCCCTACCTGATCTGCATAAGGAAATTCTCTACCAGTATCATACAGTATATTCTTTCCGGTAGCATAAATGGTATACTCTCCAAAGATATTGTAGCTTATCCTGCAATCTAACAGTGTCTTACCAGGCAAAGCTATGTTACGGTCAAGTTCTTGAAATACATACTGGTCGTAAAAGTAGGCATTAGCACCAACTACCAGTTTGTTGAGAAACATGCTATAGCTGGAAGATATTCCTCCCGTCATATCCGGATGCAGCTTAAAGGCTTCCGAAACCTGGTCGCTCCAAGCGTTGGTATACAAATAGCTTAGAAAACCTCTTGCCTTAAATTTACTCAAACTAAGGGCAGTACTCAGCGTAAAGCCTCTGCGGGTGAAATCCAGAGCCTCCTGCTCCACTACGCTGTATCTGCGCCCTTCGTTGTCAAACAAAGTCAGATCAACCGACAGTTCGTTGACAGGTTTGGTCCTGAATCCTATCTCATAGTTGTAGCTTTCATAAGCAAGCGTGTGCAGATCGGCCTGAAATTCGGCTGCTATGTTTTCAGCATACTGGTATTGCATCAGAGAGGCAGGCTGGTAGCCTGTACTGAATATACTCCGCAACAAACTCCTTTTGCTTAGTTTGTACAAAGCCCCCAACTGATACGATACATGAACCTTGTTGTAGCGTTGCAGATAGTCGGTTCGGAGAGTGGCAGAAGATTTTAACTTACCTCCGAAAGCATAAACAATAGGTGAAAAATGAATGCCATAATTGACCATACGGCTTTTTCCGGGCACTACCTTATTCAGATAAGCAACGCCCGTAGCTTCGTTTTGAGCGTATCCATTCAAATACGTATCGTATTGAAAGGTGCCGCCAATCTGTAATTTAGTATATGGT
>CATQIH010000032.1 GCA_958296015.1 Cyclobacteriaceae bacterium | reverse complement strand
CTGACTCTTTGCCCTCTGTCATCATAGACAAACTTTGCAATCAATGCATCATTCTCATCTTTTACCTCAGTGACTTTACCAGTAACATCGTAGCTTAAGTACTGGCTCAGAATAATTACAATTGCTAGTGCGCGTTTGTAACGCGTTACAAACGCGCACTAGCAGTCGGTAATAGGTAGTTTTGTAATTAATTTTGATTGACTACCTGACCTTTCGCGGGCGATAAATTTGGAGGTCAAATATTTTGTTTTTATGGCTATCCCAAAATTAGGATAGCTTTCTGTTGAGTCTGCTCTATTGGCTGCACCGATACTTTCATATCGTTCAATTCCTGATAAGCAGCTTTTATGGCTTTGAGAGCATTGTAGCTGTAACTTTTGTAACCCGTGATGCTCTCCAGTTGATTCTTGCCTGCGGTGTATTGATACTTGTTACTGAAATTATGCAGCATGTTACCAGTTGCTCCTCTTCTTTGCAAGCCTGTGATGTTGCAATTGCTAGTGCGCGTTTGTAACGCGTTACAAACGCGCACTAGCAGTACCCGCTTGGCGTCCAATAGTGATATTCAAGTCAGTAGCAAAGCTTAACGTTTTGGCATCTTCAATTTCCAAAGAAGATTGGATAAAGATCGCGCCACGATGGCCACGAAAAAACACCAAACAGTGCAGAAGCTTGGATATATTAGGTTAATTGCTATACTACGGTACAGTTTCGGTTTGTGGAGACACAAACCGAGGCGCGAAGGCCGTGGGCTGTGTCCTCACAGCCCACTCTAAGCCAAATGTACCGTAGTATGGTTAATTGCCAAAGAGTACTTAACCATTTGAAGGAAAAACCTATAGAAAATTTTTAAACATGCTCTTACAGTTAAACTGCTGTCCTAATTTTGGGGTCCATTATAGTACTTACCAGATGCATTGGCGGGTGGCTTTCAACACTCATCATGCTACCGCTCAGCTTTGGCAGAAAGATGCACGACAGGGGGACGA
Source organism: Cyclobacteriaceae bacterium (assembly GCA_958296015.1). GTDB lineage: Bacteria > Bacteroidota > Bacteroidia > Cytophagales > Cyclobacteriaceae > JAJNNC01. Next base: position 320,980 of record CATQIH010000032.1, on the reverse strand, counting down.
GCTGGCTATGTTACTACTGCCATAGAGCAGAGTCTATACTGTAAGATAGATTATTAATGCCGATTCTTAGAAAAGATTATAAGCGCACCCGAGTGAGGCTTAACCTAATTCCCTTATTAATATAATTATTCCTATTAAAATCATACCAACACTAAATCCATAAAGTTTTATGTTAGCTCCATTTAAAAATTCATCATCATCTTCTACTGGATGCTTTATGACCCTATATAAGAAATAAATTCCGATAATAAAACAAAGTATAGCAGCTAGTATCATTGTTTTTGAGTTTGAGGTACAACAAAAAAAGTTCATGATATCCAGACTAGCGTTTTGAATACTTCTAAGAATAGTTTCGCCTGTTAAATCTAATGTGCTATTGATTTTCAAGTTCTTTAAACCACTTGAACCCCCTGCACCAATTCCTAATAAAGCAACATCTGTTACTGCTGCACTTACCTTCCCTTCTGATGCATTCAATACTGCACTACTAACTCCCCCTATTGTAGATAAAGTCTCTCCCACTCCAATTAAAGTAGCTCCAGCAGGTAGTGCAAATGGTGTTATTATAAGTCCTGTCGCAGTAGTCGCAGCCCCAACTCTACTAAAAGAATATCTTACCAAGTCCAATGACCCCATCATAAAATTATAATTTGCTTGATAAATTCCCAATTTGGCAGCACTAACAGCACTCTGCGACATACCGGCAGAAACTTCTACTTCATCTAAAAACCTGATATGATTATCTTCACCCTCATAGTGTTGCCAAGTATCAGGATACGTAATAGGATCACCATCAGCATCATAACACTGTCCTCCATCTGGATCGATCGAGCTTATTGGATTGTTACCCATTCCAATATAAGGAGAATGAAACTGCCTCATCGGATCGACATTCACCCACCTTCCGACAACCGCGTCATAATGCCTTAATTCAAAACTCACATACCCTGTTTCCTCTGTTTCATCCTCAGCAAATTCACCTTGGAAGCCATACCTGCTAGGCATACCCGCACTTCGGGCTATGCTTCCGTATGGATAGTAATCAGCGTAATACTTCACGTCTGCACTATTGCGCGTTTGTAACGCGTTACAAACGCGCACTAGCAGTGCCTGTGCACTGCATTTTATCGTTTATACTGCTGCCGACGGGCTTTTTTCTATAGCCTAATCAGCAACAGTTCCACTACGGCCTTGGGCAATAGAGGGCAATAAGCTTACCGCGTCACGGCAACTAGTTTCAAGATGCTTTCATAACTGAAGGGGCGTTGGATAATGTATGATAAAGCAGGTCAACCAGGAGGTAGAGCCAATTTTTCGCCTCGCCGCCCGCGAGTGTGAGAGAGGCCAATCAGGAGCGCGCACCCGTGAGGATAGCTACATGACTATGTCTGAACGAACCCGCAAGCCAGTAGCACAACGAAGCCAACGGAAGATAAAACAAATGGTGGAGCGTATGCGGAACTCTGCATTGCTCTTGTTTTTTCTGGAGTGTAGCCTGAGAGAGCAGTGCAGACGCACCGCTTGACCTGCGCCGTGCTTGGGGCTTATGTGTGGGCCATTGTGTGCAGGGTTCCGTTCCTCCTAGGGTTACGAGGGGTTAAGCTACCAGAGCCATTAATTCCTCTTGTAAAAACCCTTTCAGGCTTAAGTCTTCATCTATCTGTGGCCAGTGGATCCCATATCGGCTGATCTGATAGGCTTGTAGTTGTTGTAGGGTAGCTGTTTTCAAACGGGAAAAGTCTGAGAGTTTTCTTTGGATGATGCGTTTATTGCTCAATACGATCAGCATCAGGTCCAACTCTGGATAAAAATGCAGTCCGGCAATGCGTAGGCTATTCTCTTTGATCAACCTGTCTAACGTATCAGGGTCATGTGTGTATTCTTCTGTAGGCTTGCCTGCTTTTTCATCTGCTTCCAATTGCTTTAGGTAAGCTTTGGTGACTTTACTGATTGAAGATTTCATCCCATCTTTGTTTAATGTACTCATAATGCTTTTCTATAGTTTTCAATATTTTTGCCAGTTCCTGTTATTTAAACCCATAGTTATCCTTAACCAACAACTTAGATTCTAGATACACTTTAGCTTCCGATCTTCCTTTGAGTACATGAACGTGTACGGGTGGGTGATCGTTGGAATAAATGTAAATCCGAAAACCATTTATTTCTAATATTTTGCCCATAGGATAAAGGTAAATGTTTTACTGCAAGGGGGAATATTTAGCCAGTTTATTTTACAGGTACTATAGATCAGTCTGCTGATAGCGTTCTGTGCCGCTAGCCCATTTGTGCCCGGCCATATACTATACCTTCCTGACAGTGACTTTTGAACCGGTCAAGTTCAGTACCATCCTGACAGTGACTTTTGAACCGGTCAAGTTCAGTACCATACTTGGCGTACTCGCTTTGATAGCCATCACGGTGCTGTTGGCTTTCAAAGCTACGCATCACAGACCCGAACGGGTAGTAATTTAGCCACTCTTTTCGAGTTGTTTTTTACCAGTCGGTGCCCTTTCTCAAAGAACGTTTCTTGTGGCCAAGGCACTACTTTTTCAGCTGAAAAAAAGAGGCGGGTTTTCCGTGATGTCTACAAAACAGCTATTTTGTGGACATGGTTTTTGGATAAAATGTCTACGAAAAGCATTTGCTGAGGTTATTAAAAGCCCACATGTTGCTTTTTATCGTTTACCACTGCCCTTGACAGGCTTTTGATGTCCTCGACAAGTCAGCAACCGTAGGGGCGTAGTGGGCTACAGGCTCACTAGCTTTAAAGCATTTTCTGTACTACGGTACATTTGCCCGAAAGTGGCCCGGTCCCACAAACCGGAAATGTACCGTAGTATAAGCATTTTCATAACCTGGTGCAGCTGGATGGTGTGGGGTTGGAGGGTTGGGATTATTTCTTGCGATAGATGTCTTTACGATGGGCTACTTGCACTACATCGACAATCATGATCGTATCTTCTATGGAATAAACTACTCGATAGTCACCCATCCGGATACGCCATAGGTCTTCTGCTCCTTTTAGCTTTTTAGACCCCGCAGGACGAGGATCTTCACCTAACTGTTTGATTGAGGGAATCAATTGGTTAGCTATATTTTTAGGTGGTTTGGTAAGGGCTTTGGCTGCTGACTTTTTGACGGTAACTTTATACATTCTTGTCTAACTTTCCAGAGGCTTTAAGGTCTTCAATAAGATTCTCCAAAGGGATGCTTTCTTCTTCTTTTCGGGACTCTGCTACCAGCACATCGTAAAAGTCTTCCCAAAGGTCACTATACTTTTCCAGGTCGATCTGTACGGCTACTGGCTTTTGATCTTCATTGACTAAATATCTGATTCCTTCCATAGCTATATATTTTTCTTTAAAGATAACGATTTTATAAGGATATAGATTTTTTTCTCTATTGCAAAGGATGATGTTTAGCTAGTTTATTTTGCATATCCTATAGATTGGTTTGCTGATAGCGTTCTGTGCTACTAACCCATTCGCGTCCGGCCATGTACTGTGCCTTCCTGACAGCGTGACTTTTGAACCGGTCAAGTTCAGGATCATACTTGGCGTACTCGCTTTGATAGTCATCACGGTGCTGTTGGCTTTCAAAGCTACGCATCACAGAATCAAAAGGAGAGTGATTCTGTACAATAAAGGGATAAACAGGAAGCATTGCCATTTAAATAAAAGAAGGGTACCCTTTTAAGGAGTACCCTGCATTATAAGTTAGACCTATAGCATCAGGTCATTGCTGGCTTGTGTTAGTTATTATCGTTGCCTAAGCTTTCTGTTACCTTATCAATTTCACTTTCCAGATTGTTGATCGCCTGATCAATTTCATCATAAGAATCACTCCAGTCTTCCTGAGTCGACGACTCAATTTCGCTGAGCTTTTTATTGACATCTTCTTTTTCACTCTGCAACTTATCAATAGCACTGTTAATGTCTGAAACGGCTGATTGATTCTGTGTATTATCAGCACTCTTTTTCAGATCTTTGATTCTTTTATCGATGCTTTTGCTTCTGTCCTGTAGCTCATTCATCTGAGTTTTTTTGTGATCTTCGAAGTACTGCTCGCGGACTTCTACGGTTTCCTGGGTTTTTTCTTTGGCTTCCTCTGTAGCTTCTTTGGCTTCCTGCGCCTGGTCTTGTACATCGCTTCTGGTAACAGCTTTGTTACAGCTTCCTAAAAATAGTACACAGGCACTTGCTGTTAATAATGTCTTTTGCGTTTGAAAAAACGATTTTATGATTCTCATTGGTAAAAAATTTATGAATAATATTAATATCTATTCAACGAAGCTTGACGGGCAATTGTTTTCAAGGTATTTTCAAGCAATATTTTGTTCCACTATCTTTTGTATAATAATTTGAGGCACTTTCAAGATGTAGTATTATAGTTTTTGGGATAACTTTTCTAACCGGAATATACACGCCGGATTCAATGTCAGGATACAATACAACTAACCTTCAACAACATGAGACAATTTTTCCTGCTCACAACACTTTTTTGCCTTAGCGTGTGGGGGTACGCGCAGAACAGCACACCATCTCTTAAAGTTGATCGCATCGCCAATGCCAAACCCCGCAACGTCGTTTTTATTCTCAGCGATGACCACCGTTTTGACTTTATGGGCTTTACCGGCAAAGTGCCCTGGCTCCAGACACCGGGCATGGATAAGCTTGCCAAAGAAGGAGCTTATTTTCCCAATGCTTTTGTCACCACCTCTCTTTGCTCGCCTAGCAGGGCTTCTATCCTTACAGGGCAATTCTCGCATACCCATACAGTAGTAGACAATTCTGCGCCTGCTCCTAAAAGCCTGATCTTTTTTCCACAGTACCTGCAAAAAGCAGGCTACCAAACCAGTTTTTTTGGCAAATGGCACATGGGTGAAGATAGTAGCAATCCCCGCCCAGGCTTCGACCATTGGGAAAGCTTCCGTGGCCAGGGTGTATATTACAACCCAACGCTCAACATCAATGGCCGGGAGAAAAGCTACGGAGACTCTACCTACATCACCGACCTGTTGACAGAACATGCTATAGACTGGCTCAAAAAGCGGAATAAGGAGAAACCTTTTTTCCTGTATTTATCACACAAAGCCGTCCATTCGGAATTTGAACCTGCCAAGCGGCATTTGGGCAAATATGAGCATGAAAAGATCACCCTGCCCGCTTCTTTTTATACATCAGCACAGCCTGTGAAGGGCAAAAGTAATCCTTATGGCTTACGCGACTACAAAAGTACAGCCAATCAGGTGGAAGATTCTTCAGACTATCCGCAGGGTTTTCTGAAAGAACGTGCGCAAAAGGCAGACAGCTTTCAGGAGCCAGCAAGGCAAGAAGACTATTATGGCGAAGCCCGGATGCCCGACTGGCAAAAGATGCAGCGCGAAAGCTGGCATGGGGTAGATTATATGTATCATGGTGCGATGGATTTCGCCACTTTTTTCAAACGCTATTGCGAAACATTGCTGGGTGTGGATGAAAGTATCGAGTCTGTGATGGATTATCTGAAACAGGAAGGATTGGATGAGTCTACGCTGGTTATTTATATGGGCGACAACGGCTTTGCCTTTGGCGAACACGGTCTGATAGACAAGCGGCAGTTCTACGAAGAATCAGTGAAGGTGCCCTTCTTGGTACGGTGCCCTGACATACTAAAAGGCGGACAAACCATCAACAGCATGGTACAGAATATAGATGTGGCACCCACCATCCTGGAAGTGGCAGGCATCAAAAAGCCAGAGCAGATGCAGGGCATATCGATAGTGCCGCTGCTCAAAGGCGAAGATGTTACATGGCGCGACAGGATATTTTATGAATATTATTGGGAATACGCTTTTCCGCAGACACCTACCATGCACGGCGTGCGTACAGACAGGTACAAATATATTCACTATCACGGCATATGGGATACCAACGAGCTTTATGACCTGAAGAATGACCCGCATGAGATGCATAACCTGATCTCCAGTGCCCAGCATCAGGACACCATCAAGGCCATGCTGGGTGAGATGTACGACTGGCTGGAAAGTACCGGGGGCATGCAGATTCCACTCAAACGCACCATGTATCCCCATCTTGACCATAGAAACAAAGGCGACTATTAAATATGAAACTTACTCAAAATCATTATCTGTCTGCAGGAATACTACTGTCTTTTCTGCTGATCAATTGTATGAATGTTGATGCTGCTGAGACAGACAGCTTGCAATTGCCTCACAACCGTGCTGACAAAAAAGCTGATATGGACAACATCACTGGCCCCATCATGCTGTGGCCCAACGGTGCACCCGGCGAGACAAAAGCAATTGGCGAAGAAAGGGAGATGACAAAGCCGGATGATCGCAATGTGGATGGTAAAAGCGTGCGTCGCCTGACTGATGTATCTGCACCTACCATCACTGTGTATCATCCCAAGAAAAAGAATGCTACGGGAGCTGCGGTGATCGTTAATCCGGGCGGCGGTTACACTATCCTGGCGATGGACCTGGAGGGCACCGAAATTTGTGCATGGCTCAATACGCTTGGTATCACGGCTGTTTTGCTCAAATACCGTGTGCCGGTACGCGAAGGGCTGGCCCGGTATGTACCGCCATTGCAGGATGCACAACGGGCAATGGGGGTGGTCCGTGCTCATGCAAAAGAATGGCACATTGATCCTAACCATATCGGGATGATGGGTTTTTCAGCAGGAGGGCATCTGGCAGCTGCCCTGAGCAACAACTTTACGCAAAGAACCTACGAAGCCGTAGATGCCACCGATACGGTCAGCTGTCGCCCCGATTTTGCCATGCTCGTCTATCCGGCGTATCTCACACAGGAAGATGAGGACATGCAGCTTGCTCCCGAAGTGCAGGTTACGGAAAACACGCCGCCTACCATACTGATTCAAACAGAAGATGATGAGATACGGGTAGAGAACAGTCTGGCGTACTATCTGGCGTTGAAAAAAGCGGGTGTACCAGCCGAAATGCATCTCTATGCCACCGGAGGACATGGCTACGGACTACGAACTTCAGAAAACAATGTGCACACTTGGCCGGCACGTGTGGCAGACTGGTTGCCTACCGTGGGAGTGAAGGTGAAGGGTAAACGATAACAACTATTTGTTTAACGTAGAAACCTACACAAATTTGATTCCTGAAGCGTTTGTTGTTTTAGCTTTTCGATGTAGTGCTTTAGTAGCTTTTTTTCTTCGTCGTCTGAAATATTGATCTCTCTATTTAAGACAGTTTTAGAATATACGTATAAGAATGTAACAGACTCTTTTTTGAAATTACAGCAAACAATTCATCGAAAACTGGTTTATTCTCTTCCATACACTCTTTGAAAGGTTATATGGTACTTAGTTTTGCCTGTTGTGGCTCTGCCTACATCATAGCATCGTAGGCTATTTTGTTGATGAAGAATACTTTGCGGCTGGGGTCAACGCTGCGGTTCAGCTTGTTCTTGATGTCTTGTGTGCCATGTACATAGAAATAGCGGTCGTACCATTGTTGAATGCCCTCGATGTCCTGATCGTTCTTTTTCTTTACCTCTTCATTTTCGTTGGCTAGTTTGATAGGACTGGTGATGGTATCATCTACTTTGCCATTGTCTTCCACTACTTTGGTGCGTATCTCTCCGTCGCAGGAATACATCAGCACAGCCTTATCGTCCTGCACGTTGATGTGGACAAGCTGTTTGAGTTCCATGCTTTTTTCATTATCAAGCTTAAAGGCATGATCCCAGAGGATTTTACCATCTTCGCTAAAGCAAACGGCAATTGCATGGGTGTAGCGGTAGCCATCAAAGTAAGTATTTTGGTTGCGGCCAGGGAAATATCCGCCATACATACCACCATAATAGTAGCTGTTGTATTTAGGATAATACGCCTCACCCAGCAGAATATATTTCCCATTATCGGCCACCAACTGGTGAATAACCATGCGGTAATTGAGGTTGATGCTCTTGTTTCTGGCTTTTTTGCGTGCAATTCTTCGCTTCACACGCGCTTGCCTTTTATCGCGCATGTAGTTGAAAAAATTGTCCAGGTCGACGTAGTTGTAGTACTTAATATCCTGTGCGCCATCGGGTTCGATAGAGGCCACAAATAACCCCCGGGAGTATTTGGAACGCTTGGGTCCGTAGGTGCCTGCAATGATCTGGCGCGTGCCATCAAACTCTGATACCTGGGCATCCAGCAGGTTTTTTTTGCTTTCAGTGATCAGTGGCGCGTTCTGCAACAGGTTGCTGTACTGATCGTAGGCTTTCACGGTTACGGTCTTCACCCGATCGTCATTGAGTTCGCCAATCAGCACATCAAAGGTGTTGTCTTTTTTGTTAGGCACAATGTCTATCAGCTCCCCGTTGTTTTGATAAATGCCCGGGAGCACCTTGATTTTACGCGTCAGCATATCATAATGCACCACAGCAGGGCGGTAGTTGTATTGCCCTCCCAAAATGACCGTCTGTCCAACAATCTCAAAATAGTTCAAAGCTACCGGCACAATCCTTTTGATGTGATGCTGTGCCGTATCACCGGTTTGGGTAGACATGTTCAACATCAGCATATCTTTGTCCATATAAGGGCCATCCTCGAAGAGCACACACAGCTGGCCCTGGTCGTAGTCGTATCCACGCAGCTCCATCGCAGGATTCATGGCCAGCACCTCGCTCCACTCTTCTTTCAGGGAGGTGTTGTACTTATGAAACTCCCAAAGCCGGTCTCCGTGCGGACCACGCTCATCGGTATCGCGAAAAATCATTAGGCCCTGATCTTTGGCCGATACGACCACAAAATCGTTGCTGGTCTTGTCTACTTCAATCTCTATACGCTCAGGTTGCACTACCTGGGAAAAGGCAAGCAGCGGCAAAGCGAATGCGTTTATAAAAAATAAGATACATTTAGTCCACATACACACAAATTACTGATTCACTGGATTTATACAACGCATTATCGACAAATAAAATTTACATAATACCCAGGAACTTTTAAAGTTTTATAGCAGATTAAATTGTGCTTTGCTGGTTGTGTTCCGCGCCGGAATCTATGTAACTTGCACGCTACCTGTTATTCATGATGAAGACATGACAAAGAAAAAAATATTGGTCATCAGGTTTTCTTCCATTGGTGATATTGTACTAACCACGCCTGTGCCCCGGGCACTCAAAATCCAGCTGGATGCAGAAGTGCACTACTGTACCAAAGAAAAATATGCTACCGTACTGAATGGGAATCCTTACATTGATAAACTGCACCTGCTGGGCAACAGCCTCAACGACCTGATCCGCGAACTCCAAGAAGAGTACTACGACTATGTGATTGATCTGCACCACAACCTGCGCACGCAGCTCATCAAACAGCGGCTGGGCGTTCAACATTATAGCTTTTCCAAGCTCAATGTAGAAAAATGGCTGATGGTGCATTTTAAGATCAACAAACTGCCCAACGTGCATATTGTAGACAGGTATATGGAAACCCTCAAACCATTGGGCATTAAAAAAGACAGCCTGGGCCTCGATTATTTCATCCCCGAAAAAGACATCGTAGAGAAAGAATGGCTACCGGAAACACACCGCTACGGATATGTGGCTTACGCTATTGGTGCGCAGCACAACACCAAGAAGCTTCCGATAAACAGGATGATAGAACTGTGCGACCGTATCAACAAACCGATCATTCTGCTGGGCGACCAGCACGACCGGGAAACCGGAGAGCAGGTAGCTCGTTTTTTTGACAAATACGATCATACCAGCGATTATGAACCTCAGTTGGAAGAACTTGGAAAGAAAACAGTCATATACAATGCCTGCGGAAAGTTCAACCTCAACCAGTCTGCTTCTATCATCAAGGGAGCACAGCATGTGTTCACGCACGACACCGGTCTGATGCATATAGCTGCGGCGTTCAAAAAAAATATCTTCAGCATTTGGGGCAACACCATTCCTGCTTTTGGCATGTATCCGTACCTGACAAAGTTTACCATACTGGAAAACAATAAACTGTCGTGTCGCCCCTGTTCCAAAATTGGTTATAGCCAATGTCCCAAAGGCCATTTTAAATGTATGCGCGACATTGTCTTCGATTTTTATGTGCCGTGATAACAGGCTCTAAAATGTCTGTATTGCTATGGGTATGCTGGCCATTATCTTTACCTTCATGCCAAAACAAAAGTCCTGACAGCACATTTATAAAGACAGCAAGTATGTACAACATCAAACTCAACAGATAAAATGAAGAAGAAGACTTTTTTTCAAAGGGTGAGTGGCTATGTAGACCAGGCCGCTAAGTTCACTCAGTACCCCACCGGGCTGATCAAGCAGATCAAGGAATGCAACAGCATTTATAAGTTTAATTTTCCCGTAAAAGTGGGCAAGGAATACGAAGTGATCACAGGCTACCGTGTGCAGCATTCTCATCATCGGCTGCCCGTAAAAGGGGGTATCCGGTTCAGCGAAAATGTGCACGAAGACGAAGTGAAAGCACTGGCTGCCCTGATGACCTACAAATGTGCCCTGGTAGACGTGCCTTTTGGCGGTGCCAAAGGCGGGGTGCGTATCAACACGCGCAACTATTCGGAAGAAACACTGGAAGCCATCACCCGCCGGTATACCACCGAGCTTATCAACAAAAACTTTATCAGCCCGGCATTGGATGTGCCTGCTCCCGACTATGGCACCGGTGCCCGCGAAATGGCCTGGATTGCCGATACCTATTCTACTTTTCGTCCGGAAGAAATCAATTCCAATGGTTGCGTCACGGGCAAGCCTGTCTCCATGCACGGTATCCGGGGAAGGACAGAAGCTACGGGCCGTGGCGTGTTCTTTGGCCTGCGCGAAGTGGTCAATATGGCAGAAGATATGGAAAAGATCGGCCTTACTCCCGGCCTGGAAGGTAAAAAAGTGATCGTGCAGGGCCTGGGGAATGTGGGCTACCATGCGGCTAAATACCTACAGGAAGGCGGTGTCATCATCATAGGCATCGCAGAGTACAACGGCGGGGTATACGACCCGAACGGACTGGATGTAGAGGAAGTACGTCAGAAAATGACTGATACCGGCACTGTGATGGATTACAAAAATGCCAAAAACGTAGAAGATGCTAATGCCCTGCTGGAATACGAATGTGATATTCTGGTACCTGCCGCCCTGGAGGGGCAGATTACGATAGACAATGCGCCGCGCATCAAAGCCAAAATCGTTGGTGAAGCTGCCAACGGACCCATAACAGCCGGAGCCGAAGAAATACTGCTGCAAAAAGGAATCATGATTATCCCGGATCTGTACCTGAACGCCGGGGGTGTGACGGTTTCCTATTTTGAATGGCTTAAAAACCTCTCTCATGTATCTTTTGGCCGTATGGACAAGCGTTACGAGGAACTCACCAATACCAGCATGATCAAAGCAATGGAAGAAGCCATCGGGCAGCCTATCTCCCATATCTACCGCGACAGACTTATCAAAGGGCCTAATGAGTTGGATATCGTCAACTCCGGGTTGGAAGAAACTATGGTCAACGCCTATCAGGACGTAAGAGAAATCATGCTGCGTGACAGTATTCCCGATCTGCGCACCGCTTGCTTTGTCACTTCCGTTAGCAAAGTGGCTACTTCTTATATAAGTCGTGGCATATTCCCTTGATGGTAAGGCGATATTTTCAATTTTAAGACAGATCAAAGCTATGTAGGAAAAGTCAGAGATTAGCAAACAGTACCGGTAGCAGATTCAATACCTTTATGCTTTATCAGCGCATCAAGCAGGCCAGCCAGAAAGTTCTGGCAGGTGGTTACTGAACCTTATGGTACAAAAGCCCGAAGTGATATTTTTCCGGAGAAATGCGGACGCAGCTAATAAACTTTTATTACTGTTGTTCGCATCTTTTTTTACACTATGTCTGCCTGCCAGCGCGCAGCACCACAGGCATTACAGCTTGTCGGCGGGCATCACTGCTGATGACTATGCTCCCGGTATCATTGTGGCAAAAATAAAAGAGGCACCATCGCCTGTACGTACTTTATCCCTGCCTTCTTCAACCATTTTAGATAAGGTCAGACAGCGTTCAAAGGCAGTCGTCATAGAACACATCGTTCCCCGAGTAAAAAATGCCAATGCCCGCCAGTCGTCTTCCGGCAGTGTGCTGGACAATATCTACAAAATACAGGTGGCTCAAGGAGAAGATATTCTGTCCATCATCAACGACTTGCTGAACCTGCAAGAGGTAGTCTATGCCGAGCCTTATTTTCTGATGAAGCCACTCCGTAGCCAAAAGATGCAGGTGGATGGCTATGTGCCTGATGACCCGGAAGCAGCACCCGGCAGAAAGCAGGCTTACCTGAAAACCATCCGCGCTTATGAGGCATGGGAAATAGAAAAAGGAAGTCCGGATGTGCTGATCGGTATTCTGGATACAGGCGTTGGCTTAGGGCATCAGGATCTGATGGGCAACCTCAGGTACAACCTGGCCGATCCGGTGAACGGTATAGATGATGATCATGATGGATATGTAGACAATTACATCGGATGGGACATGGCTGATGGAGATAACGATCCAACCGCCACCGACCCTCACGGTAGCCTTGTCACAGGTATTGCTGCGGCCACCGCCAACAACAGGACAGGCATTGCCGGTGCCGGATTTCATTCGTCTTATCTACCCGTCAAAATATTTTCCTCTGCCGATGGCTATTTTTACCAGGGGTATGAAGCTATTGCCTATGCTGCCGATCATGGGTGCCAGGTAATCAACTTGTCGTGGGGAGTCGCTAGTGCCTATTCTTCCTTTGCTCAGGATATCATCAACTATGCCGTACTGGAAAAGGACGTAGTGGTGGTAGCGGCAGCCGGAAACAGCGGTAAGCTGGAAAATTTCTATCCGGCCTCTTACGACCATGTACTTTCTGTAGTCGTATCTGATATAAACGATCACAAAATTGCGCAGACCACCCATAGCTACTACGCGGACATCATGGCACCGGGCAGCAACAGCTATACGACGGCCAACAATGATACTTACAAATACGAATCAGGTTCATCGCTGTCGGCTCCCCTGGTAGCTGGAGCGGCAGCACTGGTCAGGGCAAAATATCCTGCCATAACTGCCCTGCAGGTGATGGAAAAGCTGCGTCTTACTACCGATAATATCTATGCGGTTGGCAACAATGCAGCTTACAAAGAACAGTTAGGCTATGGAAGACTTAACATGAAAAAAGCTTTGCAGCCACTCAACTCACCGGCTATCCGCATGACATCCATGCACTATCAGAACCGTATCGGAAAATATGCATTTGGCGGCGATACTCTGAAAATTTTCACTACGTTTGTCAATTACTTCAAGCCTTCCCTAAAGGCCATGATAACGCTAAGCACGCAATCTCTTTATGCCACCGTAGTAGATTCCGTATTTTCGCCTGGCATCGTTGATTCACTGACCACTGTCACCAATGCAGGACAACCGTTTACCGTGCGGCTCAGCAACAACCTGCCAGCCAATGAAACCATGATCTTCCGGTTGGGTATAGAAGACGGCAGTTACCATGACTACCAATACTTCACCATCAAGGCTTCTTCTGATTTCCTGGTGGTGAGCAACAGCAACCTGCGGGTATCTGTGGGTAATGAAGGCAGCTTGGTGTACCATCCTGGCGAAACTTTCGGTGGTACCAGGCTTACCTACGGTCATACCGACTTGGCAAGCCAGATGGGATTGATCATTGGAACTGATACCACCAACGTATCAGACAACACGATCGTGAACTTGTGGAGTGAAGACAAAAGCCAGGACTTTTCCAACCTGGACAGGATCAGTGTGAGCCTGGCAGAAAACAAAGACATCATCACTTATTCTGCCTTTTCTGATGCTACGGCATCAAATCCGCTGAATATCCGCGTAGAACAGCAGTGGCTCACCCAAGCCACAGATACACCAACCGCTTCCGGCAGCTACCTGATTGCAGAATATAGGGTGACAAGCCTCTCACCTGATGCGCTACAGAATCTACATGCCGGGCTGTTTGCAGACTGGAACATTGGTTTATGGAAAGAAAACAAAGCCAGCTGGGATGCGGCTTACCAGCTAGGCTATGCCTATGATGGTACTACCTATGCAGGCGTGGCCTTACTTTCGCCGCAGCAGGCAACGCACCATGCCATAGACTGGAAAGGGCTGAACGGCAATACCGCAGAAGTGGCAGATATTTTTACAGACGCAAACCGCTTTGCTTTTCTTAGTAGCACTACCAAGCTGAAGGCGGGCGAAAAGGGCGCAGGCAATGATGTGGCGTATGTAGTAGGTGGCAAAACAGATACAATCAGCCAGTATCAGTCAAAGACGTTTGCTTTTGCAATTGTGGCTGGCAGCAGTCTGGCGGCACTTCAGCAGGCCGTTATCCATGCCAGACAGCACTACGAAGATTTTCTGGACCATCCGCTCACCAGTCATGTTGCCTATGCCTGTGAAGGTAAGCCGGTGCTGGTGGCTCCCGAAGGCGGTCACCTGTTTCGTTTTTATAGTGATCCGGCAGGTGAAAACCTGCTCTACGAAGGACAAAGTTATATGACCGGACCTGTGCTGCAAGATACGAGTGTTTACTATACCAATATTGACCAGGGGTATGAAAGCAGGCTCAGGCAGGCAAAAATTGAGGTGGAAGTACCTGTAGCGCAATTCGCTTTTATGCAAAATGGCATTGACCTGAGAGATACTTTGTTCATCGAGGAATCAGGTAATCATACGGTTGCTATACAAAGTACGAGTACGGAAACCAGCACCTGGGACTGGAATCTGGGAAATGGCTTCAAAAGCACCAAGCAGCATCCGGTGACCAACTACCAGCCCGGCCAATACAAGGTAACACTAAAAGCCTTCAACAAAGCAGGATGTGCCGATACGATTTCAAGAAACCTAGTGGTACTGAAACGTTCGCCTGCCCCAGTCATCCCCCATGCCTACATATGCCCGGGCGCGTCTGTAGCTTTGACGGCCAGCAATGCTACCAGTCTTCGCTTTTATACAGATGCTGCTACAAAAAACCTGGTGCACCAGGGCAGTAGCTTTACCACAGGTGCTATTGCCTCCGACACCTCTTTTTATGTAGTCAACACCGATAGCGTGTATACAAGTTTGCCTTATCAGGTGGACGTTACGGTCATCAATAGTCCCTTGGATATCACGTATGCACTTGATACTGTACGCCTGTCTCCCAAATATGCTTTGCAGTTGACAGCCAACGGAAACCTAAGCAACGTTACCCACCTGCAATGGTATATCAATGATGTGCAGGTGGCTCAGGAAAGCAGTTTCGTCTATGATTATGCCAGCCAACATGCACAAAACAAGCCCCTGTACATTCGGCTCGATTATACGACAAGTAACCACAGCGTAAGCTGCCAGAAAAGTATCACTAAAACAGTAAATCGGGTGGTGCAGGAAGTGCCCGAACTGTCGTTTGCCTATGATTGCCGGAACAACCAGGCAGGTATTGTGCCGAAGGAAGGCTCCGTATACTATTATTATGAGAACAAAGCCCTGGATAGCGTGATCTACAAAGGCCGTTGCCTGCTGATTGATCAGGTTACTTATGCCAGCACGTATTACGTTACCCGCATGGATGGGCTGAAAGAAAGTGCTCCCGTAGCACTGAAAATAGGAGAGGAACTTCAGGTAAGTTTTGATATGTCGGCAGATACCTTATATCTTCCTCAAACCAGGGAAGTAGCTTTTGAAGCAACTTATTTTTTAGAAAGTGATGCCGCTAAGATAAGCTGGCTTTGGGATTTGGGAAACCATAAGTTTGTGTCCAAACCCTATTCGTTTACGCATCGCTATGACTCGGCAGGTACGTATACCGTTCGGTTGAAAGCCAAGACCGCCGCAGGCTGCGAATATACGGCAGAAAAGAAGCTGGTCGTCGTGTCAGTGACGGATATTGCCAGGCTACCTAAAAAGCCACAGCCACTGCGGATTTATCCGGTCCCTTCTAGTGGCAAACTCACGATTGAACATGCAGGATGGGCGTATGAGCCGGTCACCATCAGGCTGCTCACTTTTGAAGGAAAAATAATATACAGCAAAAGCCATTGGTACGGCAAAGATCTGTCAGTAGACTTTTCCGGCGTACTCAACACGATAGGCCCACAGTGGTACTTGCTGCAACTGGAAACCACCAAAAACAGTTTCTTTCAAAAGGTGCTGTTTTTGCCGGTTTCACTTTGATGATGATTTGCTGATCCTTAACTGGAAATACAACGATTTAGGCTTCTTAATTATGGTTTTGTTATAATAGGCCGGGTAATGCCTTGCTCTTATCTGATATAGTAACGTATGGCAACGAACTCCTATATATACTATTGCGCGTTTTGTTCTGGCATCGTTAATGGTATTCTGTTCCCATTTTTTTCTAATACAAGTCCATAGCCACATGCTTTCGCTACACTAATAAAGTTACTCAGCTTCATGTCCTTAGAATGCCCAGAACGGATATTCTGAATGGTATTGGCAGATATACCAGCATGTTTTGCTAATTCGCGCACCGATTTTTCATCGTTATCCATAATTGCTAACAACAACTCTGATAAAACAAACTCTCGATACTCTGCCTGATATCCTTTTGCAACTTCTGGGTCTTGCATCCATCGGTCAAAAGTACTGATTGATTCCTTAGCCTTTTCATAATAATTGCTCTCCTGTATTCTAATCTTATAATCATCCATTGCTCTCAAAGCACGGCTCTTTTCTAATTATGGTAACTTTTGTTGTTTTTTCTGAAAGGCATTGGTGACTATAATCTTTTGCCCATCAAAAAAGAAGCATAGAAATCTATGTGGTTGCGGTTTGAAAGCGAGTATCTTATCACCCTCATTACGAAATTGTTTTCTCCTCGTATTTGTCTGACCTCACCCATGAATTCAAAGAGCTTTGCCAGTTTACGTTTATCACTGGCTGATAGCTCTTCCGCATAAGCTAATGCCTGGCTCTTTCCTTTTTCATCAAAGTACCATTCTTTGGGAAGACAATTGTAAAAAGATGTTGCCAGCATGATGAAAGGTTTTTATGAATGCATATAAATTATATTAAACTACGTCAAATACCAAACGCTGTTATGCATTCGGGGGAAGATACCGTACTTTTGTGCAAAAACGGATCACTCGTCAATTTTCATATGCAAACTTACCTACACCTACTGATTACGCTGGCTGTTATGACATCTTCCTTTACTGGCTTTGCACAGGAATCAGTTAGCCTCGATTCAACGGCTTATCACTTTGCCAACACCATCACGCCTTCAGACTTGAAACAGCATCTCAGCATCATCGCCTCAGATGCGTATGAGGGCAGAGAAACCGGAAAGAAAGGACAGAAGATGGCTGCTGACTATATTTCCAATGTGTTCAAACAGGAAAACCTGGCTGCACCGGTGGGCGATACTTCCTATTTTCAGGTATTTCCCGTGGAAGAAACCTCCTGGGCAAACCCTTATATCAGTATTAAAGGCAAAAAGTACGAATTTCTGAAAGATTTCTACACCCTCTCGTCGCTTGCCGA
Source organism: Cyclobacteriaceae bacterium (assembly GCA_958296015.1). Classification (GTDB taxonomy): domain Bacteria; phylum Bacteroidota; class Bacteroidia; order Cytophagales; family Cyclobacteriaceae; genus JAJNNC01. The sequence goes on along the minus strand of CATQIH010000032.1, from coordinate 303,463 downwards.
AGATACCGAGCTGGATTTTAAGAAGGTGATTTTTGCCGGTTATGGCATAGAAAGCGAACGCTACAATGATTACAAAAAACTGGACGTGAAAGGAAAAGTAGTGCTGGTCTTGGGTGGTGAACCTGAATCAGATGACAGCCTTTACCTGGTTTCGGGAGGGCAGCAGCCGTCGCGGTTTTCTAACAGTTTTTTTGGGGGAATTCAGGCCAAAAGAGAGATTGCTGCCCAGCATGGTGCCAAAGCACTACTGATCATCGATGAGGATTTTGCGGCAAATCTCCAGCGGTATAAACCCTATCTCAGCCAGCCAAGCATGGAGCTGATCAATGATCAACCGGAAAACGAAACGATCACCACAGATGTGGCACTGGTTTCTGAAAAGCTGGGACAGGCGCTGATGGGTAGAAAAGATATAGCAGACGTTGCAGCACGCATTGCCAAACAGGCATCGCCCCAAACGTTTAAGATCAGGAAGAAAGGCACGCTGGTCTTTGAGCAGCAGGTAGCGCACCTCAATTCCTCCAACGTGCTGGGCTACATGGAAGGCACAGACCTGAAAGACGAAGTGATTGTCATCAGTGCCCATTACGACCATATTGGTATTACTGACGGGCAGATAAATAATGGTGCCGATGATGATGGCTCCGGCACCGTATCAATTATGGAAATTGCGCAGGCGTTTTCCAAAGCCAAAGCCGCAGGCAACGGCCCTCGCAGAAGCATTCTGTTCCTGTCTGTCTCCGGCGAAGAAAAAGGTTTGTTTGGCTCGGAATACTATACCGATCATCCTGTGTTTGCGCTGGCAAATACCGTCACCGACCTGAACATTGATATGATTGGCCGTATAGACGACGAGCACCGGCAAGACTCCAGCTATGTATACATCATTGGTTCTGATAAGCTCAGCACCGAGCTGCACGCCATCAACGAAAAGATGAACCAGACCTACACACACCTCGACCTGGATTATACCTACAACGATCCCTCTGATCCCAATCGTTTCTACTACCGGTCTGACCATTACAACTTTGCAAAGCACGATATTCCGATTATCTTCTATTTCAATGGCGTACACGCAGACTATCACCAGCCTACCGATACCATCGAGAAGATCAGCTTTGATATGATGGCACAACGGGCAAAGCTGGTGTTTTATACCGCCTGGCAGCTGGCCAACCAGGATAAGCGTATCGAGGTAGATGTAAACGGCGAATGATATGAAGTATCAACTCATGTACTGCCTGTTGCTGGTGCTACTGGTTGCCTGTGGCGACAGTAAAAAGCGTGAGCGTGATGCGTTTTTTCTGAAAGGTAATCTGCAACTCAAGGAAAGAGAATATTCGGAAGCGATCCGCTATTATGGAGAGGCAATCGGCAAAGACCCGACTTTTGCGGATGCCTACAACAACCGGGGGATTGCTTACTTTGAGACTGGTAAATATCCTGAAGCCATCCAGGATTATTCATCGGCTCTCCTCTACCGGTCATCTTTCACCGACGCTTACTACAACCGGGCCAACGCCTTCTACCAGGTAGGACAATACCAGAGAAGCCTGGACGATCTGGATACGGTGGCCCGGCATTACCCCGATTCTGCTTATGTATACTTTACCAAAGCCCTTGCGCTTTCTGCCATGAAATCCTACGACCAGGGCATTGAAGCAGCGGACAAAGCCATCAGCCTGGATGCCAAGAATCCGGAAGCCTATGTGAACCGGGCCACCATGCTTTATTATCAGCAACAGTACGACCAGGCACTGGCTGACATCCGCCGGGCACTACAACTAGATACCAAAGAAGGCAACGCCTATAATGTGCGGGGGCTGGTCTACACAGAACGCCAGCAATATGATTTAGCCTTGCTGGCCTTTGGGCAGGCTCTGAAAAATGATCTGTACCAGCCCTTCTTTCTAAATAATAGGGGGTACTTGTATTTACAGACCGGGCAGCTTGCCAAGGCCATAGAAGACATCAATACAAGCATCAAGGTAGACCCATCCAACAGTTATGCCTATCGCAACAAAGGCATCTATTACCTCAAAAAGCAGGAACCTGACCAGGCTGTGCGTGTTTTGGCGCAGGCTATCCGGCTAAATAAACAGACAGACGATGCCTATTATTATCTGGGAGAAGCCTACTGGCAGCAGCAAGTGAAAAAAGAAGCCTGCGAAGCCTGGCAGCAATCTGCCGCCAAAGAAGAAGAAAAAGGGCAAGCCGCATTGCAAAAATATTGCGGCAGATGATAGATAGAAGATGTTAGAAAAAGTATTACATTTAGAGATAAAGTAAATGATCAAACTATGGAAAACATCATTGCCAGAAAATATGCTACCATAGAAAAGCTCATGCAATTGGATGAAAACGAATTGGCAGAGTTAGAGTCAGTGATTGACCGGTTTTCCTCCGAAGATATTTCTAGTATTGAGCAGTATAACCTTGAATTAGATCAGGTAGATGCAGCGATTGACCGAGGAGAATTTCATACACATGAAAAGGCTATTGAGCGTTTAGGCAGATGGAAGAAAAGCGAAGATTAATTGTTTGGAATACATCAGCCCTGGATTGCCTAGCTGATGAGCTGGAAAATATTGCTCATTCTTCCTATTCTAGAGCTGAACGAGTAGAGCAAGCTATATCTTTTGCAATGAATCTGAAGTTAACAAAAATCGTTATCTTTATTGTTATGCCAACAATTTTATAGGAAAAAGGCTTTCGTTTTCACTTTTTCTCGCAAGAGCATCTTCCAATTCATATACATGTCAAAAAAGGAGGAGCCAGAGCTAAAATCATTCTAGAACCTGTTGTAGAGATTGATAAAAACTATGGTTTTAGTCCTTCTGAAACGCAAATGATTATAGATATCATTGAACAAAATTATCAATACTTAATCCATATGTGGTATGAAACCTTCGGTAAGTTAAAAAACAAAACAATATCTAGCCTCTTTGGATGAAAAAGACCAAAACAAGCCTGACTATTTTTATGGACACATGGATGCATTAGATAAAATTATCTATAAAGATGGTCTGCGTATCAAACAAATTTATTTTGGTAAAGACCTTGATCTGATGCTGATTTTGTTGAATAACAAAAAGGTCATGAAATGGGCTATTTCAAATTTTAAATTGCTGGCTACTGCCAGTGAGCAACAGTTGAACAACTTTGACAACGATGGTATTGGCATATACTGGCCAGAGGTGGATGAAGACTTGAGCTTGCGAGGGTTTTTGCAGCATGAAATAGCACATGTAGATAAACCATTGGTCATGTGATGCCTGACCAAGCATGGTCAAACGCATTCGTTTGCTTTCTCAATAATAGTATATAGTTTTTCTTTATAGAAAATATTCCCTACCTTCAGCCCATTAAAATCTCTTTATAAAATATTGATTTTGCCTCTTACAGAAGCTTACTGGCTTTTGTAACCTTCGGTTTCTCTTGTAGAAACACGAAACAAATATTCCATGATCAAATTTTTATAAAGAAATATGAAACCAATACAAAAAATTGCTGTCATTGGCGGCACCGGTAAATCAGGAAAATACCTTGTCAAACAGCTGTCAGATCAGGGCTTTCACTTTAAAAGCCTTGTCAGAAATGCAGATACCCGCCCGCCTGAATCTTTTCAAAACCCATATCCATTCGCAGAAATTGTCAAAGGGGATGTCAGAGATGAGGCATCTGTCAAATCTCTGATAGAAGGTTGTGATGCCGTGATCAGCACTTTGGGATGGGGCATACCTCCCAGTGGGCACAACATATGCAGTCAGGCAACGCAGCATATCATCCGCGCCATGCAGGCATACCGGGTGAGCCGGTATATCTTGGCTACAGGACTGCATGTGGATACGCCATCTGACCATAAAAGCCCTAAAGCCCAACATGCCACCGACTGGATGTACGCCAATTATCCTGAATCTACAGCCGACCGGCAGGCAGAATACCAACTTTTAGCAGACAGTGACATCCACTGGACGATGGTGAGGTTACCACTTATTGTGCAGACTGATGCGCGGCATGAAACCAGCGTGAGCCTGGAAGACTGCCCGGGCGATAGCATAAGCGCGACCGATCTGGGGCATTTCCTGATCGCACAGCTATCGGATGATACATATATCAGAAAGGCACCATTTATAGCCAATAGCTAAATAAAGGTTCAGCAGTGGGTTTTTTAACGCACTGCTGACTGCTGTCTCTGTAAAATTCCCGTAACTTTACCTCAAAAAGGACATAATATGAAAGTAGCCGTTTCCACGGTGGCCGCTTCCACGGTGGCCGCTTCCACGGTGGCCGCTTCCACGGTGGCCGCTTCCACGGTGGCCGTCATTGGCGGAGGTGCTGCGGGGTTTTTTGCTGCCATTTCCTGTAAAACACACCACCCAACCGCTGAAGTGACCCTATACGAAAAGACAGGCAAGCTGCTCTCCAAGGTTAAAGTTTCCGGCGGTGGCCGGTGCAACGTGACGCACGCCTGTTTCAACCCTACGCAATTATCTAAATCCTATCCGCGTGGAGAAAAACAATTGAAGAAAGCCTTCTCCCAATTCAGCAGCCAGGATACCGTAGACTGGTTTGAGCAAAGGGGTGTTGCCCTGAAAACAGAGGCAGACCACCGGATGTTTCCTATGACCAATGACTCACAAACCATCATCGATTGCCTGATGCAGGAAACCCGCAGGCTGGGCATCACAATCTGCACCCATACGGCTGTAGAAGCAATTGTGCCTCAAAATAACGCATTCAAATTAACAGTCAAAGGTACATCGCTGCATGTCGACAAAGTGATCATAGCTACCGGAGGCAGTCCCAAACTTACCGGCCTGCAATGGCTGGCCGACCTGGGACATCAGGTAGCCACGCCGGTGCCTTCGTTGTTTACGTTTAATATGCCCGGAGAAAAGATCACAGCCCTGATGGGTGTGTCGGTAGCACATGCGCAGGTGAGAATACAGGGAAGCAAGCAGAAGCAGGAGGGTGCGTTGCTCATCACGCACTGGGGCATGAGCGGACCGGCCATTCTCAAGCTATCGGCCTGGGAAGCCCGCGGATTACATGCACAAAATTACCAGTTCAAAGTACAGGTTAGCTGGACAGGTGCCATGCCGGAGCAGGAGGTGCAACAGGTGCTGCAAAACACCGGTGAAGAACACAGAAAACGGAAGCTGGCCAACAAAAATCCTTTTGAGCTGCCGCAGCGCCTATGGTTGTTTTTGCTGGAAAAAGCAGGCTTGCAGGCAGAAGCACCCTGGGGCGATCTGGGTAGCAAAAGTATCAACCGGCTGGTTAGTACATTATTTAATGACGTGTATGAGGTATCGGGTAAAACCACTTTCAAAGAAGAATTCGTAACTTGTGGGGGTGTCAGCCTACAGGATGTGTCGGTTAGCAATATGGAAAGCCGCGTGTGTCCGGGATTGTACTTTGCCGGTGAGGTACTGGACGTAGACGGCATCACCGGCGGATTCAATTTTCAGGCCGCCTGGACCACCGGTTATATTGCCGGGATGCTCCGATGAAGTTGTTGCTCATGCTGAAAATGACAAGCATGTTTTTTGTTGGTCAACGGTAAATATTGTATGAGACTACTCTCGCTCACTGTCTTTCTGCTTCTTGCGCATCTTTCCTTTAGTCAGGAATGGCAGCGTGTATACCAGCAGGCGGAGCAGCAATATCAGCAGGGAAATCTGCGGGCAGGGTACCAACTGGCCAAGCAGGCACTGGTGAGTGTCAGGCTTGAGCAACACGATCATTCGCAGGCGTATGCAGACAATCTCCGGCTGCTCTCCCTGATCTGCTATTCTTCTTCGCAAATGCAGGAGGGCATACAGTATGCACAACATGAACTACAAATGCGCCTGAAGATGGGGGAAAAGCAGCAACCGGTGTTTGGTGAAACAATGCATAACCTCGGAATGCTTCATCTGGGAGCCAGTCAATACGATTCGGCCATCTGGTACCTGACGAAAGCTACACCGCTGATGGATAACCATGAAAGGAAGTTGCAGGTGCAATATCAGCTGGGAAGAGCCTATCAGCTATCCGGACAGCCCGATCAGGCAGAGAGTGCCTACGAAGCAATTGTGGAGTCTGTACAGCAGGATAAGGCGTATCAGCCGTTGCTGTTTCAGGCAAAATATCAGCAGGCATTGCTGAAAGCGGATAAGGATCAGGAGAAAGCATATCAGGCATTTACCGGGCTAAGGCAGGAAATGCAAATAGCTAAAGATACGTTAAGCAAGGTATACATCAACACCCTTTGCCAGCTGGCCGGTCAGCCACAAACACTGGCAAGTCCGCAGGAAGCTATCCGCCTGTACGAAAACGCCAAACAACTGCTGGCGATTGTCCGTCCGGTTGACAGCCTGCAATACGCCTACGTGATCGATAATCTAGGCATACTACGCCTGTCGCAGGGAGATGCGGAAAACATACAGAGGGCAGCATATCTTATTTCCAGGGCACACCTGATCAGGTTGCAGTATCTGAATATACATCAGGGAATGTACTGGGTATCAGTAGATCACATGGCGCAGGTGTTGCTCACAAAAAAGGGAAAAGAAGCTGCCATGCGGTTTTACGAAGATAACATACCATCTACTGATACACCTGGCCAGATACCTTATCAATATGCTGTGGTGCTCAATAACCTGGCTTTGTTGTATGAGCAGCAGAAAGCTGATGAAAAAGCAGCAGCCTGTTATCACGAAGCTATTGCCGTATTGCAAGCGGCAGCAGACAGTGATCAGAAAGAAGCGATGCCGGTAATGGCTTCTGCATATTACAACGTGGCTCGAAACTATCAGCGGCAAAGTAGTTATGATTCGGCGATCTATTACTACAAAAATGCCCTGGCCTGGAGTAAAGAATATGCCGGAAAAACCAGTCCCGAGTACAGAGCCGGTATCAGCAGTATTGCCGGTTTGTACCACGACATTGGCTATTTTACAGAAGCAGAAATTTTTTACCAGGAAGCTTTGCAGATTGAGCAGGCCGTGAGTGGTGAGAAAAGTAATGATTACGCCAATATTCTCAACAACTTTGCCTTGCTACTACAGACCAAAGGAGAATACCAGCAGGCAGAAGACATGCTCAATCGCGTGATCGCTATCAAAAAAAAGCTGCCTGCACTACGGCAAACGGAGTTGTTGCCAGCACTTTCTAACCTGGGTTTACTGTACCTGAACGCAGCCAATTACCGCAAAGCGCGTCCTCTGCTAGAGGAAGTACTCACCAGCTACCGGCTTCTGCTGCCGGGAAATAACCTGAATACTCCTACAAAGGAAATTACAACAACCTTGCAGCCTACACCGGAAGTTATCGCTACAGTACTGATCAACCCATTGGTGAACATGGCTAAACTGGAACTTGCCGAAGCCAACTATACCAAAGCCGAACCGCTGCTCAAACAGGCAAGGAACATGGCAGAGGCGGCCTATGGGCGCAATTACCCCGGATTTGCCGGTATTCAGTTAGAGATAGCCAACCTGTACATGGCACTCGGCAACTATACGGCTGCCGAAACCCAGTTGCTGGAAAGCAGGCAGGTTTTTGAACAGCATTATGGCAAAATGCATCCTGACTATACCACAGCCACGCAAAATCTGGCGGCATTGTATGAAGCAATGGGCCAGGATTCTCTGGCGGAAAGATTTTTTACAGAAGCGTTGCGCATAGATCTGCAAGTGCTCGGCAAACACCATCCTGACTATGCGGTTTCTCTCAACAACCTGGCTTCTTTTTATCAGAACCACGGATACAACGAAAAAGCCCTGCCGCTGCTGGAAGAAGCTCTCACCACCAGCCGAAGTGTCTATGGACGTGAACACCCGGCATATATCGCTACTTTGCGGAACCTGAGCATACTCTACCAAGATGATGAACAGTACCAGAAAGCCGAAGCTTTGATTGAGGAAGCATTGATGCTACGAAAAAAGGTGCTGGGAGAACTGCATCCCGATTATGCCTACGCGCTTTACAGCAAAGCTGTGCTTTATCATCGTATGGGCAAGTATCAGGAGGCAATTCCTATCTTTCATGAGGTAGTCAGCAGCTACCTACGGCAGATCAGAGCCTACTTTCCGGCATTGAGTGAAAAGGAAAAGAGTGCTTTCTACAAAACCATTGAACCGATCATCAATGCCTACCGCGATTTTGTAGTAGACGTATTTGTCAACAAAAAATACAAAGACAAAGATACGGTGCACGATATGCTGGGAGAACTCTACAACGTGCAACTCACCACCAAAGCAATGCTGCTGCACACTTCGGGTAAGCTCCGCGAAAATATCCTGAGCAGCTCCGATACACAGCTGATACAAACCTATGCTACCTGGATCGCACAGAAAGAGTTACTGGCGCAGGCATATACGCTGTCGCGCAAGGCATTACAGGAAAAGAGTATCAGCATCGAGGGGGTGGAGCGAAAAGCCAACGAACTTGAAAAGCAACTATCGGCAGAGTCTGCCCTGTTTGCACAGGATATAGGCTTCAGCCACATTACCTGGCAGGATGTGCAGCAGCACCTAAAGAAAAATGAAGCTGCTGTAGAGATCATTCGCGGAGAGATAGCGCGGGCGCAGGACGATAAAGTATTTTATGTAGCCTTATTGGTGACCCCTGCGCAGCCATATCCGATGCTTGCCGTGCTTCCACAGGGAGAAGCGATGGAAGGGAAAAACTATTTCTACTACAAAAATGCCATCCTGTTCCATGTCAGAGATACGTTGTCTTATCAACTGTACTGGCAGAATATCCAGCAGCAGTTACCGCAAAATGCTCAGACCATCTATGTGGCACCTGATGGTATTTATAATAAAGTGAGCCTGAACAGTCTGTATGACCCCAAATCCGGAGAATACCTACTGAGTAAGCTCAATATCAGGATGCTGAGCAGCACCCGGGGCGTAGTAGAGAATGCCAAACGTAAGCCCAAAGCTCATCAGAAGCTACAGGCATATCTTTTTGGTTACCCCAACTACCAGCTAAACAGGCCGGGCAACGATATATTGCCGCAGTTGCCAATTGATAACACAGAAGGATTTCCCTTTCAGTCGGCTACGGAGATCACACGCCTGCCAGGCACCGAGCGTGAGGTCAACGATATAGAAAGCATGTTGCAGCATTCGGGCTGGGATACTTACAAGTTTACAGAGAATGTAGCACTGGAAGAAAATATCAAACAGGTCAGAAATCCCGACCTGCTGCATGTTGCCACACATGGTTACTTTATGAGCGATCTGTCGCTGGCAGACCAGGAAAAAGTGTACGGTATTCACCTAAAAAGCATGGCTGCCAATCCGTTGCTGCGGTCGGGGCTACTGCTGGCAGGCTCACAGCAAACGCTGCTGGCCTCAGAGGCAGAAGAAGACAGGGTGCTGGGCAAAGAGGCAGAAGATGGCATACTCACTGCCTACGAGGCAATGAACCTCAACCTGAGAGGTACCGAACTGGTGGTGTTGAGTGCCTGTGAAACCGGACTGGGCGACTTAAAAAATGGCGAAGGTGTATATGGCTTGCAGAGGGCGTTTCTGGTAGCCGGTGCAGAGAGCGTATTGATGAGCCTATGGAAAGTAAATGACCAGATCACCACACAACTGATCAAAACGTTTTACAGCAACTGGCTGAGCGGACAGGACAAGTTCGAGGCATTGCGGCAGGCACAGCTAACGATCAAAAACCAATACAAAGCTCCTTACTATTGGAGTGCTTTTGTGCTGATGCAAAACTGAATATTATTTTTTACATTGCTCTTTTGATGTTAAGTTTGTGGCTGAAGTATTGTTTGTTGCTGTTATTTTTTCAGTACCAGCTCGTTTTAGCAAGTTTTTACAGCACAGCCGTTGCTCTTTTGTTTACCCTTATCCCCTTTTAATTTACCGATGAATCAGACTAAATTATGCCTACTGTTGATGCTTTTGGCGTACAGCACCGTGGTATGTGCTCAAAACCAAAGAGGCACAGCCAAAATATACCTCGATTGCAACAATTGCAATACAAACTTTATCAGACAAAAAGTAAAACTTGTAAACTACGTGAGAGACCGCAAAGTAGCTGATATCCACGTGCTGATTTCTGACCTGAACCTGGCAAGCGGGGGGCGCAGGTACACCGCAAACTTTATTGGCCTGACAAAAGCTTACGATCTCAACTATAGCATCAAAGTAGATACCTACCAAACTGATTCGCAGATAGAAGTCAACCAGAAAATCGCCAATGTTATTCTGGCAGGTTTGATGCCATTTCTGGTGACCAAAGGTAAGCTAACACTGGCACCTACCCTTGAGCCTATCGACGGAGAACTGACCGATAATTTGGGGGAAAATGATCCCTGGAATTTCTGGATATTTGAGATAGGCGGCAATGCCGACTATGAAAAAGAAAGTAAACAGGAAAAATACGAACTGGAAGGTAGAATTAATATTGAACGCACCACCGAACTTTGGCGGATACGCAGTGAGATAGAAACTGAGTATGAGGTAACCCAGGTGACCCGCGACGATACCACGCTTGTTTCTAGTCTGAAGCGTTCTAAAGGAGAGTTTTCTATTGTGAAGAGCATCGCTAAACAATGGTCGGCGGGTATATTTACCGAAGTGCGCTCCACTACTTTTGAGAATATTCTTCTGGGTGCTCAGCTACAGGGAGCGATCGAGTATAATTTTTATCCATATCCACTTTCTGCTACCAAAGAATTCACCATTTCTTACCGGGTAGGGCCGCAGTATCGCAATTATCGGCAAACCACTATTTATGATAAAGACGAACAGGAACTGGTGCAGCAGGCCCTAAGAATCAACTACAAGGTACGACAGCCCTGGGGAAATATATGGGCCAGGCTGGAAGGCTCCCAATACCTTCATGACCTATCGAGGAACCGGCTGGAATTTGAAACTTATGTCTCTCTACAGGTGATCAAAGGACTTTTTTTGAGGGTGGGAGCCGATGCCAGCCTGGTACACGATCAGCTCTACCTGCCCAAAGGAACGGCCTCGCTGGAAGAGATACTGCTCAACCGCAGGCAACTGGCGACAAATTTTGAGTTGAACCTCAATTTTGGCATTGCTTATACCTTTGGCTCTATTTACAATTCAGTAGTGAATACCCGGTTGTAGTTGCCAATAAAGGAAAGACTTTCCGTATTTCAAAAACCCGGAAAATCTGCACAATGTACCCTATATTGTCACATCAGCTGCTCCATTTTTACGACCGGAATATCTTTGGTGGTAACATGTTGCAGCGGCTGCCAGTTGTCTGTGCCATGCTGGTAGCCCTGGTCGGTAAGCGGCCATAGCATGGGAGCCAGAAACAGGCGCGTAGCTTCGTAACCCTGCATCACGGCGGCCATATTTCCAGTGGCTTTGGAGTTGGCTGCTTCGTTTTCAATCTCAAAAGGTCCAGCATAGTTCCGGGCTTTCAGCGTATCTACAAAGGCTCGCCAGTCCATACTATCCGAACCGCCAAAACCAGGGAGCATCGCCTCATAGTGGTGTCTGTCCCAGGCATTGGCAGGCAGCGGTACGCTAGCTTTTTCTGCCAGCAACTTATCCACCTGCTGCACTGGGTACATACCCCCCCAAAGCGTACGCGAAAGGGTGTGTAAGTTGCGCGTAGCCTTCACGTGAATCCTTCTGATACGCTGCATATCAGATGCCTGTATCACAGCTACCGGGTTGGTATGCTGCCATACATCGTGCGAAGGATCGTAAATTTCGCCATGAGCTGCGCTGGGTATCATCGCATACATCAGCTTGCGGGCCGCCAGCACCCCTGTGAGGTTGTTGAACGTAGAAGTGTAGCCAGCTGTTCGCCAGCCTTCCATCGGGCAGTTCTCATAAATCACCGTCACGCCCAGGTCTTCTGCATATTGAATGATGGGTTTGAAAATCCGGTAGTATTCATCCAGGTTTTTCTGAAAACCATTTTCTTCCTGGCCCAGCTCGTGGTTGTAACCTACAAAAGTGCCCACAGTTACGTCATTGGCGTTGCCGCCCAGCAAATAGGCTATTCTGATAAGCCGGAGCAGATGGTTCTGGTTCTTGATGCGTTCAGCCAGGGCACCACCAATGAGGTTATCAAAAGCACCCACAGACAAATGCAGGCCAGCTTCATTGAAACTATCAAGCGTTCGCCTGGCCTCTTCCAGCCCAAAATTCGTATAGTTGAGATGTGTAGCCACATGATCGTTGCGGTCGGTATCGCGGCGGAATACGCACAGGTCTATGCCCTGCATTCCTGCTGTCTTTGCGTGTGCTATTACTTCTGGCAGGCTGAGTGCATCGAATGCTGAACTCATCACCCAGATTTCGTTATTCATAAACTTGATATTTGGTGTATAAAGTGTTTAGTTTTCCTGTTTGTCATTTTTCTGCTGGCCCTACCAGGAAATATCTTTGGCATATTGCTGCATATCCTGCACATTGTCAAGCTTATCCATAATCTCCGTGCCCAATATTGTTTCCGGTGTATGCTTCATCGTCACCAATCCGGCTGTGCCACCATATTCTTCTATGGCAATAGCAATATGCTCTTTGCGCTCTATCAGCTTTTGAAACAACTCTGAGACAGCGGCATCTTCCGGTAAGAAGATGGCATCACGCCGAAGCTTGCCCAGTGGTAAATCATGCTTATCATCTGCCAGGCATTTGAATATTTCGTCTTTGAGTACAAAGCCTGTAATATGATCAATATTTTTGTTGCTTTTGATCATTCGGGTAATTAATTGGCTGACTCATGCAAAAACTTTGGCAACAGCCCTACCTTCTTTCTTTTTGCCACCAATATAAGTAGGCATCACAGTAAGTAGTACAGCTATGCTACAGTTCAGAATAATATGGATCAGTGCGTTTCCAGCAACAGTTTGTTGGTCTTTTGCATCAGGAGGCTATGCCGCCCATCGGCTTCCATCTCTTGCAGCAGTGTGCGTATCATGTGATGCAAATGTTCTTTGTCGCCTTCCCCTTTGAGGGTTGGCAAAAACTGCGCAGTAGCATCATGCAGCGCCGTAGCCAGCACTTTCTTTGCATGATTTTGCTCATCATGTACATGCACCACACTGATCATCTGTAGTAGTTTCAGCATCACCGGTGTGTTGGTAGTGGTATAGTTGCTGATAGAGCTAAAGCAGAAATAGAATAATTCACTGAAAACTATTGGCTTGCAAATCACCCTGAGGCGGCTGTCATCATCCAACAATACAGGTATCTCCTTCAACTCAAGGCGAATGGTCATCAGATCAGTTAGCTTGTCGATGGCTTGGATAGCCGTACCCGGATCGTTGATGCCCGGACTCATGGCTTTCACGGCTATTTCGGTAAGCTGCTTGAAGCCATATACGTAGTTTTTCACAATAATCTCCTGGTGCAGCATCACCACCGACCGAAATACATCCTCTTCTTCTTCGTCGCTGAGCCTGCGGCTTACCATAAAAAAAGGGTCTTTGCGGTTGACAAAGCTGCCAAAAGGTATCATCAGTTGCAGGGTAATGTCCAGATCTTTGGCTGTCTTTAGCATCTGACGCTCAACGATACTATCAAAATACCCGGAGATATTGCTTCGTATCAAATGCCAGGAAGACATATCCGGTAGCTTTTCCTGCTCAAACGAATCTTCTTCTTTCACTTCTTCTAAGGCATCACGTGTATCCTTATATAGGCTGTTGATGATACGGCCAATTTGTATACTTTCGGAGATAGAACGGATAAAAGCCAGGAATAGGGCCAGGCACAGCAGGCTTAGCAAAGCATTAACTAGAATGGACAAACTAGGAACTATAAAAGCATACACTTTAGACTGTATACTAGACAGCACCATAAAAGTAAAGGAAATGGTGCCCAGGTATACGCCCATAATCAGCTGATGAAATTTGTTGCCGATCAGGCTGGGCAACACCCGTGGCGAATAGTTGGAAGCTGTCTGATTGAGTACCACCATCACCATAGAAAAGCTGAACACCATTAAAGAAATAGTGCCGCCGGCAATAGCACCCAGCAAGGCACGGGCACTATCCGGGTAGAGAATGTTTTTGATCTGCATATGATAGGTCAGTAAGCTATCAGGCGTAAACTGGTCTAAAAATAACGTGAGCAGTGCCAGCAAAAAGAGCATTGTAGCAATAATGGTAGGCACAAAAGCAATACTTGTTGTGACGTTCCGGTATATCTTGTAGAAAAGGTTCGTTTTAGTTTGTGAAGCCATGAAAAGGTGATTGGTGGAAATTGATAGAAATTAGCTGAAACCTGGAAACCATCATTACGGGGCACTAGCTTCAGATTGTATCTGAAGCTTTTGAATACAGGCATCCCTATAGGTTTCTACCAATTTCTGTGTTATCATCATTTGTTATAAGGTAAGACCAATCCCTGATATTTTGTTTTCATCTGGTAGATGCTGCCTCCCGAACAAACATACAGGATGTTGCCATCGGCTCCGCCAAAGCAGACATTATAAGCAGTTTCCGGAAAGGACTGAAAAGCCAGTAGCCGGTTTTGCAGCGGATCTATCACATACACGCCTGTACTGGCTCCTTCGCCTGCTGCTCCGTAGATGTTTCCCTGTGTATCCAGGGCCATGCCATCAATGCCTCTGTCGGGAAACTTAAAGACCACCCCGGCAGGTGTTAGCGTACCGTCTGGTTTTACTTGGTAGCGGTGCAACTGCTGCGTGCCTCTGTCTGATATGTACATGGTCTGATTGTCGGGCGTAATGATCATGCCGTTGGGCTTTTGCAGGTCAGACAACACGCGGGTAACCTTTCCGGTGGTGGCAATACGGTATACACCACTCACCGGCTGGCTCTTTTCTGAGATGCCATCATCATAATAAGGATCTGTAAAGTAAATATTTCCTTGCGCATCTATACATAGGTCATTGGGTGAAATGAAGGGCTGTCCATGATAAGAATCGGCCAATACCGTAAGAGTGCTGTCTTCTTCCAGCCGTACTACACGTCGTTTGCCTGCTGTAGGGTCTTGGGGATAGTTGCTGCCGTTGGCCTGGCACATGAGTAGTCTTCCTTGCCGGTCGAACGCCATACCATTGGTCACGCCACTGGGTTGCAATACGCTTTTTACTTTACCTTCCGTAGTCATACGCCGGATGATGTCGTTGGGCTGGTCAGAAAAGTAAAGAGCACCTGATGCATCCACCGCCGGGCCTTCGGTGAGCTTAGCCTCTGCAAACAACAGTTCGGGCCTGCCGGAAAATACTGCATGACGCGAAGACTGGCAGGCACACAACATCAGACAGATCACTATGAAAAACCGGGAGGTAGATAAGGACATGGATGAAAATTAGTAAAACAAGAACAAGTATTGAACGTCACGTATTCGCTTTTTGGTATGAAAAAGTGAGTATGAAGCGTGTAATGTCGATATCTAACTATCAAATAATTCAAGTTGCTGGATAACAATCTTGTTTGTTGCACTAGCACAAGCTTGCACCAGGTTAATTTAAATAAGATATTATTCGCAACTTGAATCAGATAACCGATAAAGGCACACAGCCAACAGCCTTACCGCATCAGTATCAGGCACCGGATGTGCATATTTCCACACTGCCACATGTGCATCAGGAACCGGATGCTTATTTTGTTTGTGCTAATCATGGCACTTTAGCAACCGGATGTACAATTATTTACGCGGCCAAATGAACATCAGGAACCGGAATCAGATGTTTTGAATTTAAAGGTTGTACTTCGGGAATCTTGGGTGCAATTATTTATACGGACAGATAAGGATCAGGAACCTGACTTTCATTTTTTTATATTGATGGGTGAACATCAGGAACCGGATGTACGTGTTTTATAGTTTTCAAGTGAGCATCAGGGCCTGAGTACTTATTTGTCGATGCTAATAAGTGGGCATCAGGAACCGGATGTGTGTTTGGTAGCCGCGCTGGGTATGCATCCGGTGGTATTTTAGCCTGTACTATTGTATGCCTCTGCATTAAATCCTTGTCCTGTGCTACAGCATAGCCGTCAGGCTAAGCAGATTAAGTAAAAGAAATAGACTTTACTACCTTGTAGCCCACCGCTCTACCCTATATCATGACCGCCGTGGTGGGGCTTGTGACCCGCCACATATTTTGATGATGAATAAAACGTATTCCCAACTTGTCTGCGGGTCACAAGACCCGCAGAGGCAGGGGTATTTGTGTATATATTAGGTGGCACAAAGACATCGTTCTGTAAGCTAAGGAACGAAGAATCGAACCAATTTCTTAGTTTCTTGTATTTCTATGAATTACCTCATTTCCACCAATCTCTCTTATGCTATTAATTCAATGACCACTCCCCCCCGCACTGGGTTCGAGTTTTATGCCTAGTCTTTTTACAAATTTGCCCAATGTAAGTCCTTGTACAATGATAGAGAACACCACCACAATGTATGTCACCGTGATAAAGAAGTCGCGCTCCATGTCGTTGGCCAGTGATAGTGCCAGGGCTATGGAGATGCCTCCCCGCAGGCCGCCCCACGTCATGATGGCATTGGTGTGTGGCACAAAATTCAGCCGTTTTCTATAAAAGCTGATAGGCAGCGACAGTACCAGGTAGCGCGATACCAGTACAATGACAATGGCTGCCAACCCTGCAATGATATATTCTTTATCCAGGTTAATCACCAGCAGTTCAAGCCCGATCAGTACAAACAAAATAGCATTGAGTAGTACGTCTATTAGTTCCCAAAACCGGTCCAGGTAGTTCTGTGTCTGTTCGGAAAAGGCAGTAGCCCGGGCACTGTTGCCTACAAAAAGCCCGGTAACCACCATTGCCAGCGGACCCGAGAAGTGCAGCTTACTAGCCAGCAGATAACCTCCCATCACCACTGCCAAGGTAATCATCACTTCTGTTTCGTAATGGTCGATGGTGTAGGTGAGCAGGTAGGTCAGATACCCCAGAGCAAGCCCCAGAGCCAGGCCGCCACCTACTTCCTCGACGAAAGTGATGGCAATCTCTGAGGCTTCTATATTGGCTATCCCTTTTTCAGCGATGCTGAAGAGCGTCAGAAACACCACCACGCCCACACCATCATTAAACAGCGACTCTCCGACAAACTTAATTTCCAGCTTTTTAGGCACCCCAATCTGTTTGAGGATACCCAATACGGCAATAGGGTCTGTGGGCGAAATTAATGCTCCAAAAAGAAGGCAGTACACATAGGGAATGTTATACTGCAATATATATTCTACCGTAAGATAAAAAAGACTGCCAATGACGAAAGTAGAGGCTACCACACCAAAAGTAGCCAGCACCAGAATGGGGCCACCCTGCTCTTTGAGCCTGCTCCAGTCGGTGTGTAATGCGCCGGCAAAAAGCAGAAAGCTAAGCATTACATCCATAAGCAGGTCCTGAAAATCTATCTGTTTGATCAGCTCATTGGCATAGTCCAGTACTACCTGGTTGAAGCTTCCAGCCAGCAGTACCACAGAAGTAAATGCAATCGACATGATCATCAGACCGATGGTGGTGGGTAGCTTCAGAAAGCGCACATTAACGTAGCCGAAAAAAGCAGCGATAACAACTAATAAGGTGATGATGGTAAATATGTCCATATGGAATAGAAAAGATGAAAGACAAAAAACGATTGGTAAAAATAGGATTTATTGCCAGTTGAAAAAGTGGATAAGGCAGGTAAAACGAAAAAAAACCGTGAGTCTGACAGGCTTTTGCGTGCATACGGCCTTTTTTATCGTACTATTTCTTGCCTTCCAAAAACAAAAAGCGATCATTGTCATTATGTAATGAGGTATATCTGACAATTTTTTAAAAGTACCCTTGCAAATATATCAACAATGCAAAGAAAATTAAGAAGTGTATTGCTTGTCGACGATGATGAGATTACTAATTTTCTACATCAGATGCTCCTGGAAGAGCTTGACATCACAGACCATATTGATACGGCTCGCAATGGAGAAGCGGCCCTGCAAAAGCTACACGAAGCCTGCCTGCTGGATGCAATGCCCAACAAATGCCCCGAAGTGGTTTTTCTGGACCTGAACATGCCCGGTATGGATGGGTTCGACGTTTTGGAAGAACTTCAGCATATGCATATCAACGTGGTGCCACCGGTGCGTGTCATTGTGCTTACTTCTTCCAACAATACACAAGATATGCAAAGGGCATACGCCTACCATATTGATGGCTACGTTAATAAACCACTTACCTCCGAAAAGATAAGAGAGGCTTTGTCGGTCATACCATAGCAGTGGTTAGGGATTTAAAAACTAAAAAGCAGACAATGAATGCAGTTGTAATAGACCAATATGGCTCTCCGAAAGTATTGCAGGTAAGAAGAGTAAGCACACCTCTAGTGGAAGACTACGAAGTGCTGGTGAAAGTACATGCCGCCGGGCTTAATCCGGTGGATTATAAAATCAGGCAGGGTATGCTGAAAAAGTTTTATAAACTTAAATTTCCTGCCATCCTGGGTAGCGACATAGCAGGTGTGGTAGCGGGTACCGGCAACAAAGTGACAGACTTTAAGGCAGGTGATGGGGTATATGCCATGATGCCTTCGCTACAGATGGGCGGCTATGCAGGATATGTAGCTGTTGATCACCATGCCCTGGCATTGAAACCCAAAAATCTTTCTTTTGAAGAAGCGGCTGCCATACCACTGGCCGCCCTCACCGCTTTGCAAAGCCTGCGGGATAAGGGACAACTAAAACGCAACCAGGAAGTGTTGATCAATGGTGCTTCCGGGGGTGTAGGTAGCTTTGCCGTGCAGATCGCCAAAGCACTAGGTGCCGTGGTGGTTGGCGTTTGCAGTGGTGAAAATGCAGCGATAGTTAGGGATTTGGGAGCTGATGTGGTGCTGGATTACCACAAACAGGACTTTACCCGCCTTGCTGCCCAATATGACATCGTGCTCGATGCTGTAGGCAAACGATCTTTTGCCGAGTGCAAAAAAGTATTGAAAAAACACGGCAGGTTTGTCAGTACAGGCATCTCTGCCCAACTCTTTGTCGATGTTGCCCTTTCGCTGTTGATGCCCAAAAAGTGTAAGATGATCACAACCGGCAGCAGCGGGGATGATTTGCGTATGCTGGCAGGTTTTGCCGAAGAGAATATGCTGAAACCAGTTATCCAGAAAGTCTACCGGCCCGAAGAAATTCTACAGGCCCATCAGACACTCGCAGCTGGACATGTAGCAGGAAAGTTAGTCGTAAAGATGGATTTTAATTGAAAAGAAATTGGTAGAAATAGATTGAAATAAGGAAATTTGTTAACATTGATCTTGTTTGCCAATAGTGAAAGTCAATTTCCATAAGTTTCTATTAATTTCCATCCATGCAGAAAGCTTCTTTTCTACTTGCTATCTTATGTTGTTTACCGGGTCTTAAGTCCAATGCTGCCCGCATAGATACCGTTCTTATCCACAGCCAGGCCATGAACCGCGATATTCCTGTCATTGTTGTCACGCCGGAAGGCTACCGGCAGCGCAAAGAAGCTTATCCTGCTGTGTACCTGCTGCATGGCTACAGTGGCAACTATACCGAATGGACATCCAACGTGCCTGGCCTAACTTCCCTGGCCGACGAGCAGCAGCTACTGCTGGTTTGCCCCGATGGAGGGTACAACAGCTGGTATCTGGATAGTCCTGTGGATCCGGCCAGCCAGTACGAAACGCATGTGGTGTCAGAGGTGGTCAGCTATGTGGACGCTCACTACCGTACCATTGCTGACAAGCATGCAAGGGCTATTGCCGGTCTGAGCATGGGCGGGCACGGGGCACTCTTTCTGGCTATCCGCCACCAGGATGTCTTTGGGGCCGCAGGCAGCATGAGCGGCGGTGTGGATTTGACCTTCGATATTAATGCCTGGGAAATCAGCCTCAAGCTGGGCCGTTATGAAGAAAACCCGCTGCGCTGGGATTCGCTGTCTGTAATCAATATGCTGCCTGAGGTGCAGACCGATAGCCTGGCACTGATGATAGACTGTGGCGTAAATGATTTTTTCATAGACATCAATCGTCGCCTTCATCAGGAATTGTTGCAGCTTGAGATTCCCCACGATTATACCGAGCGGCCGGGTGAGCACAACTGGGCCTATTGGGGCAATGCCGTTCAATACCAGTTACTCTTTTTCCGTAATTATTTTGATAAAAAGCAGGTGCAGCCAAGTCCGAAGAGCTGATCATCAGTGAGTTGTCATGAAACAGTCACATGTTTGAGGTATATTCTAAAAGTGGTTCCGCGATTTACCTGGCTGCTGATCTCAATGCTGCCGCCCAGTGCTTCTACCTGGGTTTTTACCAGATACAAACCCATGCCTTTTCCTTCTACATGCGTATGAAACCGCTTGTAGAGCGTAAAAAGCTTGTCCTTGTGTGTGTCAAGATCAATGCCCAGTCCGTTGTCGCTTACCTGTAGGCATACATAGTCTTCTATAGCTTCTGTGCTGATCGCTATTTCCGGCCTGTGCTTTGGATTCCGGTATTTAATGGCATTGCTGATCAGGTTGAACAGGATACTATCCAGATAAGGTTTGACAGTCTGGATGATGTTCACCCTGGAAAAATCTTCCTGAATAAGTGCTTGTGTGTGCTCTATCTCGCTTTCCAGGTTGGATTTGATAAGAGCTACTTCGTTTGCCAAGTTTATCTTACTGACAGCAAGGGTGTTATTTTTTTTGACCTCCAGAATGATATTAAGATCTTTTACTACCTGATCAAGCTCTTTGGCAGTAAAACACATCTTTTCTATCATCGTCTCTTGTTCGTCAGGCTGAAGGTGCTTGAGTTTTAGCACCTGCCCAAGGCCCATGATACGTGCTACAGGAGCGCGAAGATTATGCGCAGCCACAAACGCAAACTGCTCCAGCTGTTGGTTATAATCTACCAGTTCCTGGGTACGGTCTTTCACCTGCTGGTCTAATAGCTGGTTATTCCTGATCAGTTCCTGAGTCTGCTCTTCAATAATTTGTTGTGCTTCCATCAATCTTTGATTTTGGTCAAAGACAAGATCCCGCTGTATGCCAATCTCCTCTTGCCGTAGTAAAAGCTCGTTGTTGGTGGTGACCAGTTCTTCATTTTTAGTATTGATTTCCTCCTGCCTTTTGAATAATTGGTTGTTGGATATCTGAAGCTCTTGGGTTCTTTCAGCAACCAAAGATTCCAGCCTTCTGTTGTGTTTCTTGATAGATTTCAGGCGATAGTAATAGTGATAATAACCATATGTCAATCCTATCACCGACACAATGGCTGTAATAATTACCCACCAATGGGATACAACGATGGCACTGACCAAAGCTTCTTCATAAATGTTTGAATGATAGGAGATCATACAGTGAGTTTATAAAAAGCGATGGCGTTTCGGCCAAATATTTTTGATTGATCTTCGGCACTAAAACTCTGGAAGTAAGCAGTAACAATCTGCATCACCTGCTCATAACTGGCAGCCAGCCCGCACACCGGCCAGTCGGAGCCTGTCATCAGCCGATCAGGGCCGAAGACTTCTGCCAATGTATCCAGATAGGGCGTAAAATCCGCAGGCTGCCAGTGCTGCAAATCAGCTTCGGTCACCATACCGGATATTTTACAAAACACATTTGGATACTGCGCCAGCGAACGCATATTATCCTGCCAGGAAGCGATGCTTTTGTGGGCAATATCAGGTTTGGCAAGGTGGTCAACCACTACCTTAACTTCGGGTATGTAAGAGATAAATTGCAGGGCTACCGGAAGCTGCTGTTCGGTAATGAGCAGATCATAGGTAAAGCCAAATTCTGCCAGTGCCTTCACACCGCGCAAGAAAGCGGGTTGCAGCATAAAATACGGATCAGGCTCACTCTGAACAACATGCCTGAAGCCTTTGAGCAAAGGATAGGAAGCCCATTGCTGCAAGTGCTGCCGAATGTTGTAGTCCTGTAAATCTGTCCAGCCTACCACACCCTGTATAAAATCATAGCGCGTTGCCTGCTCCAGCAAAAAATGTGTTTCTTCTTCTGTAGTGCTTGCCTGCACGGCCACACAGCCTGCTATGTGAGCATCGCTAAGCAATGGCTCAAGGTCGGTAGGGAGAAAGTCTCTTTTCAGCACCGACATCTCCTCACCAATCCAGGAATGTGTATCGGGATGGTAATGCCAGAAATGTTGATGTGCATCAATACGTATCATAACTCATAGAGGAAATAAAGATAATCTGAATCAGAATTTAGCGTGGAAAACACTGGTCGTTTAGCAATTTTTCAACACTAAACACTCAATTCTTAATAATCAATATACAACACTCAATGTCCAAACCCCAAAACCCAACCCCTAAAACACCTTCTTTACTTTTTGCGAACAGGAACCCAACTGATCTATACCCAGCTCAACCACATCGCCATCTTTGAGGTACTGAGCAGGAGAGAAGCCCAACCCTACGCCTGCCGGTGTGCCGGTAGAGATCACATCACCGGGCATAAGCGACATAAACTGGCTGAGATAGCTCACCAGATGCGGTACCTTAAAGATCAGGTCAGCCGTGGTGCCATTTTGTTTGGTTTCTCCATTCACTTTCAGCCACAATCGCAGGTTATTGATGTCCTCAATATCATTGGGTGTCACCAGGTAAGGGCCGAGAGGCGCAAAGGTGTCGCAGCTTTTTCCCTTCACCCACTGTCCGCCACGTTCCAGCTGGAAAGCCCGTTCGCTATAGTCGTTGTGCAGGCAGTAACCAGCCACAAAGCCCATCGCTTTTTCTTCAGCAACATACGATGCCTTCTTGCCAATCACCAAGGCCAGCTCTACTTCCCAATCGGTTTTTTCGCTGCCTTTGGGCAGGATCAGATCATCATTAGGCCCTACGATGGCAGAAGTAGCTTTGAAGAAAATGATAGGCTCTTTGGGAAGTTCCATCTTGCTCTCTGCGGCATGGTCGCGGTAGTTGAGTCCGATACAGACCATCTTGCCCGGCTTTTTAACGACAGGGCCAAAGCGTTCCTGAGGGGCTACTTCCGGACATTGAGCGGCGTGATCCTTCAACCAGGCAGATAGCCGTGAGATGCCATCGCTCTCAAAGAACTGCTCGTCATAATCTGCTCCGAAATGACTAACATCCAGTTGCTTCTCCTGATACACAACGCCTGGTTTTTCGGCTCCAGGCTGACCAAAACGAAATAATCTCATGTTTTTATGTTCAAGGTTCAACGTTCTTTGCTCACAGTTTTAGGTTCATAGTAAATGACAAACTCAGCACGTCCAACTGTGAACGCAGCACTTAAAATATTACGTGTTCAGTGTGATAAATCCTCCATCGATCGGGTAATTGGCTCCGGTAATGAAGCCTGCGGCATCGGAGCATAGAAAGAGTGCCAGCAGTGCTATCTCTTCCGGCGTACCCATACGGCCAATCGGTTGTGTTCTCGAAAGTTGCTCAAACATTTCCTGTTCTTTGCCCGGATAGTTCTGGCTGATAAACCCATCTACAAAAGGGGTGTGTACCCTTCCGGGTGCCATGCTATTACAACGAATGTTGTGCCCGATGAAGTCTTTGGCAACAGAAAGGGTCATGGTGAGCACCGCTCCTTTGCTCATAGCATAGGCAAACCGATCGGCAATGCCTACCACAGAAGCAACAGAAGCCATGTTGAGAATCACACCGCCGCCCTGTGCTTTCATCACAGGGACCACTGCGTGCAGGCAATTATATACGCCTTTGATATTGACCTGATAAATATGGTCCATGTCTTCCTCTGAGGTGGTTTCTACAGTGCCTACATGGGCAATACCGGCATTGTTGACCAGTATATCAATATTGCCGACCTTCTGCCTGATCTGATCCACTGCCCGGTGTACGGCTTGCTGTTGGGACACATCGCAGGTAACCACAGTAGCCTGTTTGTCTGCTGCTTCAATAGCTTCTTTGGTTTGTTGCCCGGCTTCCTCGTTTCGTTCCAGAATGAAGATACTGGCACCGTGCTGTGCAAAAACTTCGCAGATACTTTTGCCGATACCACTGCCTCCTCCGGTAATGATGGCTGATTTGTTGTTGAGCTGAAAAGGTTGCGGTTGTGTCATTCGTAAATCTTTAATCTGCTTAATATCAAAGGAACGCATGTTGAAAGCAACAAAAAAGGAAATTATTAAGTTTAATGCTGTGCTCTTAATCTTTTGTAGCTTTAGCAGCTACCCAACCCGTAAACACAAACCACTTTTGTATGGAAACAGTAGACGAAAACAAAATACACGGTACCTCTTCCGCTTTTCAACGCTTACAAGACTATCTGAGCGAGTTTGTCTACGGCGGCATCGATGGCTCCGTCACTACATTTGCTGTAGTAGCTGGTGCTGCCGGTGCCGGCTTGAGTGCTTCAGTCATCATCATATTAGGTTTTGCCAACCTCATTGCCGATGGCTTTTCTATGTCGGTAGGCAGCTATCTTTCTGGTAAGTCGGCCCGCGATACTTACGAAAAGCATAAGAGAACAGAGTATTGGGAGGTAGAACATATGCCGGATACTGAGCGCCAGGAAATCCGCGACATCTATGCTGCCAAAGGTTTTGAAGGTGAACTGCTGGAACAGGTAGTGGCTAAGATCACAGAAAACAAAGACCGCTGGGTAGATGTGATGATGAAGGAAGAACTGGAAATGATATTGGATGCCAAGCCACCATTGCTGATGGCACTGGTTACGTTTGTCTCTTTCATTATCGTTGGTTTTGTACCGTTGCTGGTGTATGTCTACGAATATGCAACCGGCAATCTTTATGACAATACTTTTCTCATTGCCTGTGTGCTCACCTCTTTTGCTTTTATGGCCATTGGCTGGATGAAAAGCGCGGTGACACAGACCAATCGGATAAAAAGTATCTTGGAAACTCTTTTTCTGGGTGCTTCTGCAGCCGTACTTGCCTATCTGGTAGGCAATGTACTGGAGAAAATGGTTTCTTAGTACATAAAACAGCTACGTAACACTGCTGATCAGCTTTTCTGCCAGCTTAGGCAAACCTATGCTGGCAAGCTCCTGGATCGGGTGGATATTGGGCGATTGCCTGTATGTCGGCAGGTGAGGGTCTATGATATAAACAGGTACATCATCACCTACATAATGTAGCAGACCGGCTGCCGGATACACCTGCAAAGAGGTTCCTACCACCATAAATATATCAGCCGAAGTTGCTTCTGCATAAGCTGCTTCCATCAGAGGCACCATTTCGCCAAACCACACAATATGCGGACGAAGCTGAGAGCCTTTTTCACACAAATCACCCAGCTTGATTTTCCAGTCGTCTACCTCATATACCAGGGTTTCATCCACAGAGCTGCGACATTTGCTGAGTTCGCCATGCAGGTGTATGACATGAGAAGAACCAGCCTTTTCGTGTAGCCCGTCTACGTTTTGTGTGATCACTACTACGTCGAAATATTGTTCTAAATGCACCAGTGCCAGATGGCCTGCATTGGGTTCTACCTGTTGCGCTGCTCTTCTTCGCTGGTTGTAAAAATCAGTGACCAGTGCCGGATTTTTGGCCCAGCCTTCGGGTGAGGCTACTTCCATCACATCGTGGCCTTCCCACAACCCCCCTGCATCGCGGAAGGTGGGGATGCCACTCTCCGCACTAATACCCGAACCGGATAATACTACAATCTTTTTCATATATTTGCTGGTTTTGATAGCTCAAATATAATAGCCTGTTCACAAAAACAACAGCATCTGTATACTATTGTACTCAAGGTTGTTCTTAATTTTACGCAAACTGGAAGAGGCTGAAAAAGAAGGCGGGAAACCTTATGAGAGACTGATGTCTCTGAAAAAATATATACTCAATCGCGGAGCTTACCCTCATATATGTCTTGACGAAACTAAATTAATGTCTAAATTGCCATTATATTGTTTCTGGCCGCCACTTTCCGGCCTGTTCATCACTTAAGCCTGACCATCCTATGCCTGTTAAAACTACTAAGAAGAAAAAAAGAAGCCCTATCAAAATCATTCTCATTGTGCTGGGAATCATCATCGTAGGGCTGTTTATTGCCAGTAAAGCCGGTTGGATAGGGGGAGAAGAGGCTACTGCTGTCACGTTTACCAAAGCGGCCCGCCGCACTATCGTAGAAAGGGTGACAGCTTCAGGCACCATTCAGCCCGAAACAGAAGTGAAAATATCACCCGAAGTGCCCGGTGAGATCATTGATCTGTATGTGAAGGAAGGCGATTCGGTCAAGCAGGGCCAGTTGCTGGTAAAGATCAGGCCGGATAATTATGAATCGGCTGTGTTGCGGGTGGCTGCCTCGCTCAATCAGCAGCGGGCTAATCTGTCACAGGCCGAAGCCAGCGTAGCCAGAGCTCAGGCGCAAGAGGTACAGGTAAAGGCAGCCTACGAAAGAAACAAAGACCTATTTGACCAGAAGGTTATTTCCAGTGCAGACTTTGAAGTGGCAGAAAGCCAGTTTAAAGTGGCGCAACAGGATGTTAAATCAGCCAAAGAAAGTGTGCAGGCTGCGCGTTATGCTGTGCAAAGTGCCAAAGCCTCCCTATCAGAAGCCCGCGAAAACCTTTCGCTAACCAATATTTATGCCCCTGTCAATGGTATTGTATCCAAGCTGGATGTAGAAAAGGGTGAACGTGTGGTAGGTACTTCCCAGATGGCCGGTACCGAGATGCTGCGCATCGCCGACCTGTCGCGTATGGAGACTTGGGTAGATGTCAACGAAAACGACATCGTACGTGTTTCGCTGGGCGATACGGCCATGATAGACGTAGACGCCTACAGCTACCTCAATAAAGAATTCAAAGGCGTAGTCACAGCCATTGCCAACACAGCCAATGAAAAACTGGTAGAAGAGGCCGTCACCGAGTTTGAAGTGCGCATCCGGCTGTTACCCAAATCTTATCAGGACCTGTTAGCTACTAAAGGCCGGTATCCTTTTCGCCCTGGCATGACTGCCAGCGTGGATGTTATCACGCAGAAGAAAGATAATGTGCTGTCTGTGCCATTGTCTGCCGTCACCACCCGGCCCAAGCTAGGCAGTGACAGCACAGCTGCCACCTTTGGGCAGGAAGATAACCTAGTGGAGGTAGTCTTCAGAAAAGCTGCTGACGAGACGGTAGCGCAGGTACCTGTCACCATTGGCATCAGCAACTATGAGTTTATCGAGATATTGAGCGGACTCAAAGCAGGCGATGAAGTGGTATCAGGTCCTTATCTGGCCGTCTCCAAACAACTCTCTGATAAAGCTAAAGTCAAAACCCAGGATGCTGCCTCTGCCTCTCAATCTGGTACTGAGGTTCCGTAAAGACACCATATATGGTGTCTCCATCTTGTATGGTGTCTCCATCTTGTATGGTGTCTCCATCTTGTATGGTGTCTCCATCTTGTATGATGTCTCCACCTATATGGTGTCTCCACCAACCATCTCACCAATAAAAACCTAACCTATGAACTTAAAAATAAGATTACAACTCTCTGCCATGATGTTTCTGGAGTATCTGGTATGGGGTGCCTGGTATGTTACCCTGGGAACTTACCTTGGTTCAACACTAAAATTTGATGGTTCTCAAATAGGACTGGTCTTTGCGGCTTTTGCCATTGCCGCCATGATTTCTCCTTTCTTTGTAGGCATGATTGCCGACCGGTTTTTTCCTACCGAAAGAGTGTTGGGCATACTTCATCTGCTGGGCGGAGGACTGCTTTTCCTGCTGACTACCCTAACAGACTTTGGTGCTTTTTATATATGTACACTGGCCTATACGCTCTGTTTTATGCCTACCATTGCGTTAACCAACTCTCTGGCTTTTCAGAATATGGAGAACCCCGGCAAGAATTTTTCCAATGTACGCGTACTTGGCACAGTCAGTTGGATTCTGGTAGGGTTGCTCATAGGCGCGCTGGAATTGGAACCTACCGTATATCCTATCATGATTGCGGCGGGTGCTTCTGTACTGATGGGACTCTATAGCTTTACGCTGCCGCATACACCGCCCAAAAGCAAAGGAGAGAAAGCCACGGTGGCTGAGGTGTTGGGATTAGATGCGCTCAAACTATTAAAAAACCGGTCGTTTGCCATCCTGTTTGTTTCTTCACTGCTTATCTGTATTCCACTCTCTTTTTATTATGCCTGGGCAAACCCTTTTCTGTTTGATGTAGGTATGGAAAACTCTGCGGCCAAGATGACCTTAGGGCAAATGTCCGAAGGGCTGTTTTTGATACTGATGCCGCTCTTCTTCGTGCGTTTGGGCTATAAGAAAATGCTGATGATGGGCATGGCCTGCTGGGTACTGCGCTATGTGATGTTTATGTATGGAGATTCTGGCACGATGGTATGGATGCTGTATACCGGTATTGTGCTGCATGGCCTGTGCTACGACTTCTTCTTCGTCACCGGCCAGCTGTATGTGGATGAAAAAGCGCCTGCCAATGTCAGAAGTTCGGCACAGGGGATGATTACTTTCGCTACTTATGGTGCAGGCATGTTTATCGGTAGCTACCTTTCCGGGCTTACTGTGGATGCGTTTTCTGCCTCTGTCAGCGAAAAAATGATATACCAATGGCATAATATCTGGCTGGTGCCCGCTATACTATCGGCTGTTGTGCTCATATTTTTCACTGTTTTCTTTAAAGAATCAAAAGCAAAAATATCACCTGTGCAGGCAGACCATGCGATAGAGGGAACATCATCTTCCCAGATAAAACCTGCTGTATAACCACCTGCAAAATGTATCGCTAGGATACGATTTCCGTATGGTTAATTCATTATATTTGCGAAAATTTAACCTCAACGTTTTAATTGTGAAAAATTTATCTTTAATCCTGAATGGAGTTTTAGCTGTTGCCGTTATTTATCTTTATGTATTACACTTTAGTGGAAACGAAAAGCCTTCCGCATCCAAGGCTTCTTCCTCTGCTGGTTTTGAGGGCCCTATTCCTAAGATTGCCTACGTTAATTCGGATTCACTGCTGGCCAACTACGATTACTTTAAAGACCAACAAGCTGCATTAGAGCAGAAAGCGAAACAACTGCAAAGCGAGTATGAAAATCGCGCCAAAGGATTACAGGGCGAAATTACTGCCTTTCAGCGTACTTCCGGTCAGATGACCATCAACCAGGCCAAAGCTGCTGAAGAAGACCTGCGCAACAAACAGCAGAACCTGATGCAGTACCAGCAGAACCTAAGCAATCAACTGATGCAGGAAGAAGGTAAAGTCAACGAAGAACTATACCAGAATGTATCTGACTACCTCAAAGAACTGGGCAAAAGCAATGATTTCAAAGTGGTGCTTACCTATACCAAAGGCAGCGGGGTGCTCTATGCCGACGACAGCCTCGATATCACCCGGCAGGTGGTAGCCGATCTGAACGAAAGGTACAAAAGCAATGACAGCAGTACAACCAAAGCGGATAGTACGGTTAAAGCTAAGAAATAAGGAGCTTTTAAAAACTGCAACTTCTGCTCTATCAGCAGCGCCTTTTGCTATGTCTTCCCAATCTTTTTGCACAGAAAGTCCGTAAGTCTGCAGGGAACACGTGAGGATATAGTGGTTTTTATATAATTATAGCAATAAATAATTACAATATTTAGAATAATGTGGTGTTATGTATACATACCTTATGCATCTTCTATGAAAAGTTCCGTTTTTAAATGAGGCAATACTAATAGAAAAAGCCATTGCTTGTATTGTTTTAAGCTTCAGGGGGGAAAAATGGATGAAACTAACTTTGATTCATTTTCTCATTATGATAAAAATATTACGATGCTAGTATATATGGGTTATGCGTTCGATTCAAAGTGTAGTTTGTCTTTTATTTGCACATATTCATCTACATAAAATATAATAATTATGAAGTATATGTTGACAAAGAGCGAGTTCAATAATTTAGCGATCCGTGAGAAAGCAAATTATACGTTTGGCAGAGGCAGGTTACTAATCCGTCGTCATGCTCGCTATTATACCGTAGGACTGTTCTATGTGGAAGGCTTTTTTGCAGAAGTATGGTATGACCTGCGTTCCAATGATATTATCAATATTGTATCATTCAACGACAGCCAGTCACTGGATGTATATGCAGATTATATAGACCTAAACAAGCTACTATAGATGTACTCAAGTCAGGAATATTTCTCTCATCTAAAAACATTTTGCCTTTAATCTGGTCGTTTTCTTAAACCTTTAAGAAAATGACCAGCGTCTCCCACCCATTTGATATTCATCAGGTAATCCAGCGGCTTCGTCAGGCTGTTGCTCCTCTGCCCAAAGCCGCTCTGTTTGATTTGTATGATCAGGGATACACTTCCCTCTTTGAGCAGTTGATTTCCTGCATGATCTCTATCCGCACCTATGATGAAACCACCGTGCCTACAGCCCTCAGCCTTTTCAAGCTAGGCCGGACTCCCGAAGAAGTATCCTTGCTTGATGCCGCTCAGATTGATCATGCCATACGTGCCTGTACCTATCATGAAGCCAAAGCTCACCAGATACTTGCCATTGCCCAAACCACCGTCGCTGAATACCAAGGAGAACTGCCCTGCGACGCTGATGTGCTCACCGGGTTTCGCGGTGTAGGCCCAAAATGCGCCAATCTGGCACTAGGTATCGCCTGTCAGCAACCCTACATCGGGGTGGATATTCATGTACACCGTGTCACCAACCGGTGGGGCTATGTGGCCGCCAAAACACCGGAGAAGACCCTGAAATCACTGGAAGATAAACTGCCTCGCGAATATTGGATAGAAATTAATCGGCTGCTGGTGCCTTTTGGTAAGCATATCTGCACAGGTACGCTGCCGCGCTGCTCTACCTGCGTTCTGTCAGATATGTGCGCGCAGGTTGGTGTCGATAAGCATCGGTAGTAGTACAGGTTAAGCTTTCTTTGCGTCAAGCAAAAAGCCATTCACGTTCTTTTTAAAAGCTTTGAACGCTAAGATATACTCTTCCATCATATTGCGAAGTCCTTCATGAGTTTCCTGAGGAACTACGTGCTCTTTCAAGCGATCTGCCAGTTCCATACGTTTAGCGACTTCCGCTTCATTTTTGTAGATTTGGAAACGCAGTGTATCTAGCTGTTGCAGATTTTCCAGGCATTCCTGGCGATATCTTGCTGCTTTTGCTGCCCTCTCTTTGTTTTCATCTGAAGAAGATACCTGGCAAAGGCTATGTTGAAAAAAACTGATTTCATCTTGATACGAATCCATTTCATGCAACCATTCCTGGTGCTCTTTGTGCAACTGTACAAACTGTTGAATAGACATAATTATGTTGTTTTAGGTTATAAGGGAACAGGTAGCAAGTGTTGGCTGATAAGTAAGGGCTTCAGCTTTCTGCGAAAATTGATCTGCTGCCCTGAATTAGGATAGGCGATGGGTTCCTGATGAATGACATTGAATCCACTGGCCCTAAGTGAGTCAGCTACTGCTCTGAAAACCACGGTAGAGATCATCACAATGGGTGTAGCAGGCGAAGCTACTTGCAGAATAGTACGGATCAGTACTGGTAAGTTTTCCCGGTAAGCATTGGTTCTGGCAGCCGTGGTTTTTCCTGGCAATGGCGTATCTGTGGCATGTATCAAAAAATAGCCTTCCTCTTGCAGTCTTTCCAGAAAATATGGTTTCTCCGCCCGCAGACTCTTTACAGTATCAAAAGCTGCCGCCTCTTCGGCAAATAATACTTTGATAAGCTCCAGAAAAAGACTGTCTCCTCTGCTGACATGTTCAAAATAAAAATAGCGGTTCCTGTCAGCTATTGGCGGTGCTTCCGTAACAAACAGTACCCTGATAGGTTGTGGGCGATATTTTTCGCGCGCCTTCTGAAACACTTCGTGCATAGATTGATGTCATTTTAACTAATAATCAAATCAGGCATTCATATGTTCTCTGTATGCCTGAAATAATCAATGATTTTGATTGCCAACTCTTGCCGAACTATTTTTGCAGATAAGCAGTATAGTATAGCATATGAAACGTGTAGTAGTAGGTATGTCTGGCGGTGTAGATTCCAGTGTAGCAGCCCACCTTTTGGTACAGCAGGGGTATGAAGTGATTGGCTTGTTTATGAAGAACTGGCACGACGATAGCGTTGTCATCAGCCGGGAATGTCCGTGGCTGGAAGACAGCAACGATGCCCTGATTGTAGCACAAAAGCTGAACATTCCTTTCCAGACAATTGACTTGAGCAAAGAATACAAGGAGCGGATTGTGGACTATATGTTCCATGAATATGCACAGGGACGTACCCCAAATCCGGATATCTTGTGTAACCGGGAAATCAAGTTTGATATTTTTCTTAAAACAGCCCTCAAGCTGGGTGCCGATTATGTGGCCACCGGCCATTATTGCCGTAAAGAAACTTCTGTAGACGCACATGGCAATCCGCTATATCATTTGCTGGCTGGCAAAGACCCAAATAAAGACCAAAGCTATTTTCTGTGTCAACTCAACCAGTTTCAGCTAAGCAAAGCATTGTTCCCTATCGGAGACATGGAAAAATCAACCGTGCGCAGCGTTGCCCGTGAGCAAGACCTAGTAACTGCCGATAAAAAGGACTCGCAGGGCTTGTGTTTTGTAGGAAAAGTGCGCCTGCCCGAATTTTTACAGCAAAAGCTACAGCCTAAGCCTGGTCCCATCATTGAGGTACCTGCCCATTCGCCTGTTTATGAAAGATCGCTAATGTTGGCAGGAGATACTCATACCGATGATCCTGATCTTGAGCAGTTGACTACGGCCTATTCTTATAATGAGTTAGCAGGAAAAGTAGTGAGCCAGCATAATGGAGCACATTATTTTACCATTGGTCAGCGCAAAGGCTTACATGTAGGCGGCACGCCAAAGCCCCTTTTTGTGATTGCTACGGATACTGACAAAAATATTGTGTACACCGGGCAGGGAGAAGATCATCCGGGCTTGTATAGAATGGGGTTGTTCATCCGACAAGCAGAACTGCACTGGATACGTAAAGATTTGTTGCTGGCAAACGGAGAGACTGCCAGGTACCAAGTAAGAATCCGGTATCGTCAACCGCTGGAAGGAGCCACGCTTTTTCAGCGGAAGGATGGAATGTATATTGTTTTTGACAGACCGCAGAAAAGCATCGCTGCAGGGCAATTTGCCGCTTGGTATCAAGGTGAAGAGCTGATCGGTTCCGGTGTGATTGCCTAGACACGGCATGTATTGACTGTATCCACTAAGCAACCACATGGCATTCTACTGCTAGAAGCTACCTCTGGAGCGATTCTTTTGAGGTAAAAATTCTTCCACCAAACTTGTGGAATACCACTATTCAGGCAGGTCAGTTGACGGCTACTGATTTGCTGTCACGTAAGTCTGTCAGATAAGAAGACAGTACCTGGCGAATAGGCAACACACGGCTATAGCGATCTTGCTGAGTAGCGACACTTTTGGGAATATCAATCTGATGAATCGTTTTCATAGTGCTAACTGTTTGATGAACAGCTGTAATATACTCTTTTGTGCTTAAAAAAAGAACATAATTAATACTTTTTTTAAGCATAATTTACACAATCTCGTTGATCTCAAAGTCATCAGACAGGCCATACTTCACCAGATCACTCAGTTTATAAATGTCCAGGGATAGCAAATCCTTCACCTTATAGTCTTTTTCCCGCAGGCGTTCCAGCACCAGAAAACGCGATTCGTCGCCAAAATTGCACAAATGATATTTTTTACCAACCCGTAGGTTGTCTAACGACATGGTCATGATGATTCGGTTTATAGTATTTAACTTTGCGTGGTGCTACATGCTCTGTTGCTGCACCCATTGTTTATAATGGTTAAATACTTTTGTGTTGATTTTGTTGTCAGTAACTACTTCAAGAATACAGGAATTGTCCGAAGGGCTATGCAGCAACTCATCAATCATACTGCTGAGCTTATGCATATCTTCTTGCTGTACCAAGTTGACCCTTTGATAGGCCATGCCAAAATCCCGGGCTGTGTTTTCCGCGTTTAAAGCCTGACGCGTCACAAAATATTCCTCCAACTCTGGCTGCCTGGCAGGCCCTTCAATCATATGAAAGATGCCGCCGCCCTGGTTGTTCAGTAAAAGGATACGCAGATTAGGCAGTGTATAGTTGTGCCAGAAGGCATTTCTGTCATAAAAAAAAGCCATATCCCCAGTCACAAGCACATTCAGTTTGTCTGTCGCAAACGTAACGCCTACAGCCGTGCTATTGCTGCCATCTATCCCGCTGGTGCCCCGGTTGGCAAATACTTCTACAGTTCGCTGCGTATCGTGCAGCCCCAGAAGGTTGACATAACGTACCGTCATGCTGTTGGCAAGGTGTAGGTTGGCACCATCCGGCAATGCCTGTAGTAGTTGCTGTATAGCAGCAAATTCACCGGCATCTTGGGTTGTATCATTCATAAAAAACTGATCCATCCATTGCCTGGCGTTTGCTTCTTCACGGTTCCATCGCTGAAAGTAAGCAGCCTGCTGCGGCTTTGCTTCAGACTCAGTAAGCATGTCAGTAAAAAAAGTAACAGGCTGTGTATGGATCACTTTCGTTAGCGACTG
Source organism: Cyclobacteriaceae bacterium (assembly GCA_958296015.1). Classification (GTDB taxonomy): domain Bacteria; phylum Bacteroidota; class Bacteroidia; order Cytophagales; family Cyclobacteriaceae; genus JAJNNC01. The sequence goes on along the minus strand of CATQIH010000032.1, from coordinate 269,021 downwards.
GAACGTGTCGGCGGTGTTGCCTGATGGCTGTATATGCCAGTGTTCTTTCGGACGGTGCTTTCTCAGGAATAGTTTCAGGTTTTTAGACATCACCGAAAGGCCAAAAGTAATCAGCAGATCAGGCTGTAGCTCACTGAGTAGTTGCTCATCTTTTTGAGCCAATAACACATCAGCATGTCGTATGCTAAGCGGTATATGCATATTGGTAATGACATCGGCTATCACCGGCACCTGCTGCTGTGTATGAAACCGTGCCAACGTCTTCCAAAGCCTAGCATCATACACATGCTGTCCGCACACGATCAGCTTTTTATCAAAAGTCTGAAAGGCTTGCTGCAAATCACTCAGATCAGCTTCGCCAAGCTTCGTCACTGCTGGTATCTGTTCTATGATTTTTATTGGGCTTGCAAAATCCATCTGTTCATCTGCCTGCGGATAGAAAGGCTCACGCACAGGCACATTGATATGTACCGGCCCCGGCGGATAGCTGTTGCTCAGGTTGATGGCTTCAGCCACCATGCGGTTGGTATACCATAAATCTGCTTCGGTTTGTCCAACCGGCAACTCATAGCTTCCTTTCACATGCCTGCCATAGATATCGCGTTGGCGGATAGTTTGCCCGTCTAGCTGGTCTATCCATTCTGGCGGCCGGTCGGCAGTAAAGATCACCAATGGAATCTGCTGAAAAAAGGCTTCGGCAATGGCAGGGGCATAATTATACGCCGCCGAACCCGAGGTGCATACCAGTGCTGTGGGTTGCCGAAGCTGCCTGGCCGTGCCCAGCGCTATAAAAGCTGCCGACCGTTCATCGCTCACCGTCTTGACGCTGATGTCGGGGTGCCGCACAAAAGCCATTGTCAGCGGCGCGCACCGCGAACCGGGAGAAAGCACCACATGCCGTACCTGTTTGGCAGCGCAGATTTTTGCAAGGTTTACAATGGAAGAAAGTATCACAAGCCGCGTAGTTTTATTGTAAACCTACAGCTTGCCCGGAAGTTTGGCAAGTGGGAGCAATGTGTACAAAAAAAAGACCGACACAGAGGCCGGTCTTTTGATTGAGAAATGGATTGGTTTACTTATGTCTTCTCCTGCTGAAAGGGTCACCCATCAACTTCTCTTCTTCCAGTCTTTGGCTATCTTTAGCTATTCTGGCATTGTCTTCCATATTGTTTTGGCTTACGCGCTCATAGCCTGGAAACCTTTCATAGTAATTACCCGCTTTTTTCATAGCTATATTAATATACTCTTCGTAAGAATCAATATTCTCATAGTCATATAATGCAATAGAACCGTATTTTAGATTGTTTATATGTTTCTGAAAATTACTATACTTCTTACCAATTACAGTAGCAGTTTCTGTAAGCTTCAAATTTATTGTTTTATCTGTCGAACTACCCATTACAAACCAACCAAGCCGTATATTTTTATTAGCCTCATAATCTGAATAATAACCGGAAACTAATGTAAAATCTTTTACCGTACCAATAGATCCACTAAATTCAGATAGCGCTGAATTATTTATCTGAACACCAAGATCAGGAATATCATAACTATTCTGTAAAGGTTGAGCACTAGACCTTGTAAGATGTCTTCCTTCGCCGTTATTTGAGAACAAGTGATATCGATAATGTTTAAATACTTCTGTTGGAAAGTACACAGATAAAACATTCTTTTCGCCATCTGCATATGCACTGGAAGTAGAGTAATTCTCCTCTTCAAAATTATCAGGATTTGTGTAGCCAGTCATGTAGATGCTAGCTGAGTTACCATTGGGTATAGTTATATCATTCAGCTTATTCATTGGCTTCAAATCTTCGTACTGCAAATGATATGTTTCGTCTTCAATACCTGTCATATACTTATACATCGGAGGCATTTTGCCATCATGGTCATAGGCTGTTACTAATACGTTCTGAGGTATACTGTACATATATAAATTTGACTCATAGCGAATACTATCGCCAGAAACATAGCCCTTGTTTTCAGCATCCCCTTTAGATATCTCTACCGAGACACCTACTCCTGTTGGACTCGTTATATTCAATTTTGCCTGGTATGTCATCATTTGTCCATCGTCTTTTACCTTCCCTCTGAATGTCCAGATATCCGGAGTGATATTTTGGTAAGTATCAATAAATACATTTGCATCTTTTTCAGGATCTCTTGTCTCTCTGGTTGCTACTGTCACATAGAAGCTACTGTCAACAAATGTTTTTGGTCTTTCAAAAACCAGTTCGCTACCATTGACAATTTCCTTGCTATCAATCACACGACCTGCTTTGTCGGTCAGAACGATAAATTCTTCTTTTTTGCTTGACTCACTTTCTACTAGATAATTTTCTTCGACAATAAATTTCATCAGTTTGTTAAATACATCAATTTTCTTCTCCGCTACCATCTGATTCATATTTTGGTCGTAGGCAATGACTTTGACCATATGCTCACCATCTTCGTACTTTTTGGTGTCCAGATTAATTTCATAGGGAGCTGTGTTAATGGTCTGTACAAGTTTATCGTCAACGTAGAACTCTACTCTTGACACCTGATCGTTGTCTTTGGCATCGGCAGTGAGTTTTAGGTTTGCCCACACTTTCTTCTCTAGCCCCTGTGTGGAAATGTTGACTTGCGGCAATTGCTCGTCTTTGATGGTTTCATCATCCTTACAGGATGCTAAACTCATGGCGGCCAGCAACACCGCTGCGTACTTCATACTGGAAAACTTTCTCATAAAAACTTTTTGATTGGTTAATATTTGATCAGGCTGCTAATATTTGCGTTTTATTTTATAAAAAACAGGCAGGCTGCCCTAGTTACCTACATCTGTAAAGTATCAGGGCTAATGCCAGGTTTTTGAATACAGAAAAAGCAGCCTGCTACGGCTGCTGATTGCACTAAAGCGGATGATATTTCTGGCTTTATAGCGATTGGTTTTCAATAGAGGCCAGTTGTACTAATTTTTCGTACTCGTCTGCATTGATATCCTGGTAGAAGTAATGTACCGGATTTACTCTTTCTCCTTCTTTGAAAATTTCATAATGCAGGTGCGGCGCGGTAGAAGTCCCGGTATTTCCTACATAACCTATGCACTGGCCCCGCTCTACTTTCTGCCCCTGCTTGATGTTGAAGTCCTGCAAATGCGCGTAGCGGGTCTGATACCCGTAGTCATGATCAATGATGATCTGGTTGCCATACCCGGCGAAGTTGGTTTTGACCACGCTCACTTTTCCTCCTCCGGTGGCATATACCGGCGTGCCCTGGGGGGCAGAGAAATCTATGCCGGGGTGCATCATCTTCACTTTATAAATGGGGTGTACCCTCATGCCAAAACCCGAAGCCAGGCGGCGGAGTTCTTTGTTGGATACCGGCTGAATGGCGGGAATAGCAGACAGCATCTTTTCCTTGTCGCCAGCCATGCCCAGAATATCATCATACGATTTGGTCTGGATGTATAGCTGACGTTTCAGTTGGTCTATTTTGGCAAAAGTACTTATAATTACTTCCTCTCTGTCAAGTCCGCTCTCCATCATTTCGCGGTATCTTTCCACACCGCCCACGCCAGCATTTCTGATGGATAAAGGGATAGGGTCTGCCTCAAAAATAGTGCGGTACACATTGTTATCTCTCTCCTGCAACGACCCCAGCATGTCATGCGTACGCTCCATATCCTTGCTTAGCATATCATAATAATAGCGTAGTTCTTCATTTTCTTTCTTGAGCCGGGCAGACCGTGGTGACTCAAAATAGGTATCAAAAACAATCACCAGACAGATACCTGCAATAAATACCAATGACATAAATCCCAGGATATTCAAAAAAACGTCCCCTTTGTTAATCCTGATACGCTCATATTTACAGGTTTCCGTATCGTAATAATATTTTATTCTTGACATTGCTAATGCTTAAGCTAAATAACTAATTTTACACATGGCGTTTTTAATGCTAAGAATAGAACTTAGCTTATATTTTGTATTGCCTAATAAATAATCTTTACAGCAACAAGTTAATTGTTTTTCATATGCACTTATTTTCTAAGCTGCTGAAAAAATTACATCCATGATGAATTCAAAAAATATACGGTCTGCTTTTATCTCGTTTTTCGAGAGTAAAGAACATCTGTTCGTTCCATCTGCTCCTATTGTTAACAAAAATGATCCTACCCTTATGTTTACCAATGCGGGTATGAATCAGTTCAAAGACTATTTTCTGGGTAACAAAACTGCACCCGCTCCCAGGGTAGCCAACAGCCAGAAATGCCTGCGCGTATCAGGCAAACACAACGACCTGGAAGAAGTAGGCATTGATACTTACCATCATACCATGTTCGAGATGCTAGGCAACTGGTCGTTTGGTGATTATTTCAAGAAAGAAGCCATTGCCTGGGCCTGGGAACTGCTCACAGAAGTGTATCATTTGCCCAAAGACAGGCTGTATGTCACTGTTTTTGAAGGCGACACAGCCGATGGTTTGCCCCTCGACCAGGAAGCATACGATTTCTGGAAGCAAGTGATTCCGGAAGACCGTATCCTGAACGGTGCTAAAAAAGACAATTTCTGGGAAATGGGCGATACCGGTCCGTGTGGTCCCTGCTCAGAGATTCACATCGACCTCAGGTCTGAACAAGAAGTAGCAAAAGTGCCAGGTAAGCAACTGGTGAATCAAAGCGATCCATTGGTAGTAGAAATATGGAACCTGGTGTTTATGCAGTTCAACCGGATGGCTTCCGGCGAACTCAAGCCGCTGCCTGCCAGGCATGTAGACACCGGTATGGGTTTCGAGCGGCTGGTGATGGCTGTTCAGCAGAAAAAATCCAACTACGATACAGACCTTTTTGCTCCGCTAATTGCACATATCAGCCAAAAGGCGGAGGTGACTTATGGGCAGCAGCAAGAAACAGACATTGCCATCCGGGTGATCGTAGACCATGTGCGCGCCATCGGCTTTACCATTGCCGACGGGCAACTGCCTTCCAACAACAAAGCAGGCTATGTGATCCGGCGTATTCTCCGCAGAGCCGTGCGTTATGGCTATACATTTCTCAACTTTCAGGAGCCGTTTCTGTATGAACTAGTGCCGATCCTGGCTGTGCAGTTTGAAGATATCTTTCCCGGACTCAAAGACCAGCAAGACTTTGTAACCAAGGTCATTCAGGAAGAAGAAACCTCTTTTTTGCGTACCCTGGATGTGGGCCTTAAAAAGATGGAGCAACTTAAACAGGAATACAAAAGTACCAAGATCATTCCGGGAGCCGTGGCCTTTGAACTGTATGATACGTTTGGCTTTCCCCTGGACCTGACCAGCCTGATTGCCAGGGAAAGCGGGTTTGGTGTGGATGAAGCGAGCTTTACGCAGGAAATGAACAAGCAGAAAGAACGGTCAAAAGGAGCGGCCACACAAGACACAGGCGACTGGACCGTAGTGAACGATCAGCCGGTAGCGTTTGTAGGCTATGATACCCTGGACAGCAAAGCAAAAATTGTCAAATACCGGCAAATCAAAGAAAAGAATAAGCAGTACTACCAGTTGGTGCTCAACAAAACACCGTTTTACGCAGAAGGCGGAGGGCAGGTAGGCGATACAGGTTACATAGAAGCGGATGGAGAGAAGGTAAGTATCTTTGATGTAAAAAAGGAAAACGACCTGATCATTCATTACACCAAAAAATTGCCTGCCAACATGGAGGCTACTTTTCATTGTGTGGTGAATGCGGAAAGCCGCAGGCGCACGGAAAACAACCACACGGCTACCCACCTTTTGCATGCAGCCCTGCGCCAAGTGCTGGGTGACCATGTGCAGCAGCGGGGTTCCCTGGTCAATGATAAGTTGCTGCGCTTTGACTTTTCGCACTTTGCAAAAATGACAGAAGAGGAAATCCGGGAGGTAGAGCACATTGTTAACCGGAAAATCCGGGAAAATATACCCCTGGAAGAACTCCGGCAGGTGCCGATAGAAGAAGCCAAAGCGATGGGCGCTACGGCTCTGTTTGGCGAAAAATACGGCGACAACGTGCGGGTCATTATCTTTGACCGTGGTTATTCCATAGAACTTTGCGGAGGTACACATATCAAAGCTACCGGCAGCATAGGCTACTTTAAGATTGTATCGGAAAGTTCTACGGCTGCGGGTATCCGCCGTATTGAAGCCATCACGGCCGATGCAGCAGAAACATACGTGAACGAGCAGGAGCAGCTACTGGATACACTGAAAGCTTTGCTGAAAAACCCGGTGGACCTGAAGAAATCCGTAGATACATTGCTGTCAGAAAAGAACCAGCTACAAAAGCAATTGGAAACGATGCAGCAGAAAGAGGCAATGGCACTGCGCGACCAGCTCATACAGCAGGTATTTGCTGCCCAAGAGGCACAGGTGATCGTCGGACAAGTGCAGTTGCCCAATGCGGATATGCTCAAGAAGCTGGCGTATGACATCAAGCACAAAGTTGATCATCTGTTTCTGGTGATTGCTGCTGATATTGACGGAAAACCGCAGATTGCCGTGATGATAGACGATACACTCACCAAAGCCTATGACCTTCATGCCGGTAATATTGTTAAGGAACTGGCTAAGCATATTCAGGGTGGAGGTGGCGGACAGCCATTCTTTGCTACCGCTGGCGGGAAAAATGTACAGGGGCTGTCTGCCGTCGTGCAGCAGGCACAACAGATAGCCGGACAGGTTTTTCGGTAGACCAAAAAAAATACCGGATCAATAAACCCGGTATTTTTTACTACTATAAGTCAATGTTACCTACTCTTTATTAAAATCTATTTTATCCACTAAATAATTGCCGCCAAACTGCTTGATGAGCATAAAAACGCGGAACTCACCGCGATCATAGCTGTATGTGCCCACTGTATATTTCAGACCTTCTTTGGAAGAACCCTGGTGAACATAGCGAAAACCTGTAGGAGGATAGTTGCTGAAGAAATCTTTGAGCACAAACTCTGCCTGATTTCTGCTATAGCTGGCCTTCTCACCATCAATGCTAATTTCCACTGTATTGTTGATGTACTTACTCAGCTCCCGCGAACTACCGGCTTTCAGTGCGTCCCTCACATTGTTGATGACATCATTTTGCGCGTATGCGGAAGTAGCTCCCGCAGCCATGCAGCAAAATAAAGCAAGGAAACAAACCTTCATCAGTTTACTGAACATATATATCTTTCAAATTTATACGATTTGGGTACCAAAACTGTGCCAACGCAGGTCTGCTATCTACAGATTGATATTTATAGTAAAATATGTCATACGATTCTGTCATTAATTCGTTTAATTTGGCCTTAGATGAAACCCAAAAGATCCGGCTTATATAAAAACTGGCACAGGCTACAACTAAACCGTCTCATATTTGGACTGGCACTACTTTTATTCAGTGTAGCCCTGGGACAGTTGGGCTATATTTTTCTGGAAGGATATACGCCACTGGAAGCCTTGTATATGACCATCATCACACTCTCTACCGTAGGCTTTTCAGAGGTTCGTCCGCTCACCGACACAGGGCGCATTTTTACTATATTTTACATATTGGTGAACCTCGGTATTTTCGCCTATGCCATCAGTATTTTTACAACTTATGTGGTAGAAGGAGAGTTCAAGGCATTCTTCAGGCAATATATGACCAGCAAACGCGTACAAAAAATGAAAAACCATATCATCGTATGTGGATACGGGCGCAATGGTGCCCGCACCTGCACTGAGCTCATGAAGAGCAACCGGGAGTTTATTTTGATTGAACAGGAAGACAGCCTGATAGAAACTCTGCTGGCTGACAAACAATTCCAGTACATCATCGGAGATGCTACTACCGATGATGCGTTGCTGGCAGCAGGCATTGAGCGGGCAGAAGCCCTGATCACCACCTTGCCACGCGATGCAGACAATGTTTTTATCACACTTACAGCACGTCAGCTTAACCCAAAGGTTCATATTATTTCAAGAGCTTCTGATGAAAGTTCTGAAAAGAAGCTTTATCGGGCGGGTGCCAACAAAGTAGTGATGCCGGATGCCATCGGTGGTATTCATATGGCGCAGCTAATCACCAAACCAGAGGCTATTGAGTTTTTGAATCTGCTGACAGGTGTCAGTAGCGAACATCTGAAGCTGGAAGATTTTGATTATGAAGAACTCAAAGACGAATTTAGAGACAAAACCATCAGAGAACTGAATATCCGGCAGCGCTCTGGCATCACAGTGATTGGATTTAAAAATGAAAAGACTGGCTTCACCTTCAATCCTCCCGGCGATCTGCAATTCGCTGAAGGTGATACGATGATCATTATAGGCACCTCCAAAGATATGGATATATTCAAGGAGCATTTTGGCCGTTTATAGCATCAGTTTTATCATTTTATGGCAGGCCAACATTTCTCTTCAAAAGCTTTATGCTTATCTTTATGCAAACCTTCTGGTAACAAATAGCTGATATGTCTTCAGAAATAAAAAATACACTTCCTCAACAGCAAAACGTTGCCCGGCAAGACGTTGCTCAACAAATTGCTAAGCTTAGGGAGAAGATCATTTATTACGATGAGCAGTATTACCAGGAAAATGCTTCTGAAATTTCAGATTATGCATTTGACATGCTACTCAAGCAACTCAATAGCCTTGAAGATCAGTTTCCTGAGCTGCGTACGCCCGATTCTCCTACCCAGAGAGTGGGTGGCACCATTACCAAGGAGTTCCCGACCGTATACCACGACCACCCTATGCTGTCGTTGGGCAACACATACTCTCAGGAAGAACTCTCGGAGTTTGACCAGCGCGTTGCTAAAGCCATTCCTGACCATCATTATGAATATTTTTGTGAGCTAAAGTTTGACGGCGTTGCCATCAGCCTGTTGTATGAAAATGGTATCCTGAGCAGAGCTGCCACCCGGGGCGATGGTGTGCGCGGCGATGATATTACGCACAATGCCAGAACCATCCGGACTATTCCGCTTAAAGTAAAAGGCAACGATTTTCCACCAAGGTTTGAGGTAAGGGGAGAGGTATTTATGCCACTCTCAGCCTTTGAAACCCTAAACCAGCAGCGGGAAGAAGCCGGTGAGTCATTGCTGGCAAATCCCCGCAATACAGCTTCTGGCACCATCAAGATGCAGGACTCTGCCGTGGTGGCGCAGAGAAAGCTAGACTGTTATGTCTATGCGCTGGTAGGAGTTCATCTGCCCGCAGATACACACGAAGAAGCTATTCACCTGCTGGAAAAATGGGGCTTCAATGTATCGCCTACCTATCGTAAATGTCCAGACATACAAACCGTGTTTGACTATGTTAATGACTGGGAAAAACGCAGGCTTACTCTGCCATTGGATACCGATGGGGCTGTTATCAAAGTGAATAGCCACCAGCAGCAGCGTCTGCTCGGCAATACGGCCAAAAGTCCGCGATGGGCGATTGCCTACAAGTATAAAGCGATGGATGCTGCCACGGTGCTGGAAGACATCAGATACCAGGTGGGCCGTACCGGCGCCATCACGCCTGTAGCCTGTCTGAAACCTGTACCACTGGCAGGCACGATTGTCAAACGGGCCTCGCTGCACAATGCCAATGAGATTGCCAGGTTGGATCTGCGGCTGGGAGATACCGTGTTTGTTGAAAAAGGTGGAGAGATCATTCCCAAAGTAACGGGTGTAGACCTGGATAAACGTCCTGCCCATAGCCAACCGGTGGTATATCTGGACCATTGTCCGGCTTGTGGCACAAAACTGGTGAGAAAAGAAGGGGAGGCCCATCACTTTTGCCCTAATGTAGAAGGTTGTCCTCCGCAGATCAAAGGGCGGCTGGAACATTTTATTCAGCGCAGGGCGATGGACATTGACAGTATCGGCAAAGAAACCATTGCACAATTGTATCAAACAGGATTGGTGCATAATCCTGCTGATATTTACACACTATCGTACGATGACATTCATGCATTGGAAGGATTTAAAGACCAGTCTACTAAGAATATGCTGGCAGGGATAGAAGCTTCCAAACAGGCGGCCTTTGAGAATGTGCTGTTTGCCCTGGGCATACGTTATGTAGGCAGAACAGTGGCTGAAAAACTAGCCATGCATTTTGAGCATATTGATGACCTGATGGCCGCTTCCTACGATCAGCTGATAGAGGTACCAGAGATAGGCGAAAGGATAGCCAGAAGCGTGATCCAGTTCTTCGAGAATGAAGATAACAGAAAGATGATTGCACAGATGAAGGAGGCAGGACTACAGTTTGCCATAAAAAAGAATGCGTCAGATCAAGAAAGTACCACATTAAATGGTAAAACTTTCGTAATTTCTGGCGTTTTTCAACAGTTTAGCCGCGATGAACTCAAAGCTAAAATAAAAAGTAATGGCGGCCAGGTAGTTTCAGCAGTGTCAGGTAAGCTTAATTACCTGCTTGCTGGGGACAAGATGGGGCCTGCCAAAAGACAGAAAGCAGAAAGCCTGGGAGTTACGATCATCACGGAGCAGGAGTTTCTGAATATGCTTGGTTAACATCAAATTCCATACGTTCTATGATATCCATCAAAAAATTGATCATCCGGTTACAGCTCCCCAAGCTTATCATGAAAAGTAAGGTGAAAAGGTATGCCGTCAACTATGGCGATGCTTTTCGGATCGGTATTCTTATCACACTAACCGATCATGAAAAGCAAACGACCGTAGACGGCTTCATCGACCGGCTGGTGGCTGATAATAAAGAAATCCAAGTTTTATGTTATGATAATAGAAGGGCCAGAAATAAAATCTTCGGCTACCTGCAATTTACCAGCAAGGATATATCGCTCATGGGTAATTTCAAAGCTGAGCATCTGATTGATTTCATCAATACTGATTTTGATTACCTCATCCACTTGGATATGGAATCCAATGAAGTGCTGGACAAAATATTATGTTTAAGCCGCAGCAAGTGCAGAATAGGCAACGACCTGGAAGAGCACCGTTCTTTCTATGAGTTTATGATGCGGGCCAGTTCTTTGGAAGAAATGTGCGACATGATTCTACACTATATCAAGGTGGTCAATAATAAAGAGAAGGTATAAAAAAAGGCAACCATATGGTTGCCTTTTTTTATTTGTTGTATGTTGATAAGTGCTGACTATTCCTTGTTCTTCATATCCTGGACTTCAATCCTGATCTCCTGAGCCATGTTTTTCAAGTCTTGCATGCCCTTCCTGACACGCGTACCAGCAGCTTGGTTCTTTTTGTCATAGAATTTTTCAAAATCTCCTTCTAATGACATTATTAAGTTTCTAATTTCGTCAAATCTTTTCATAGCTAGTTTAGTTGTACGGTATAAAGATGTTATTTTGAAGGCAATATAGCTATAATGCTTAATAAACAATAAAAAAAAGCAATTTTTGCCCAAATTTTAACGAAATATAGCAGCAAATTCACCCTTTTTGTATACACCGCTCTCCAAATTTTGTTTTATAGCCTCAAAAGCAGTAATTGTTTGCTTTACGTCTTCTAACGTATGAGAGGCGGTAGGGATGATACGTAACATAATTACATCTTTGGGTACTACCGGATAGATTACCACAGAACAGAAGATATTAAAATTTTCTCTGAGGTCATAGGCAAGTCCGGCAGCATCTGCCAGCCCACCACTTAGAATAACAGGGGTCACCGGCGAGGTAGTAGTTCCTATATTAAAGCCTTTGTCGCGGAATCCTTGCTGTAGTGCATTGACGATTGTCCAAAGTTTTTCTCGTAGTTCCGGCATAGTCCTAAGCATTTCAAGTCTTTTTCGTACGCCCTCTACGAATACCATCGGCAGTGATTTGGCAAAAATTTGTGAACGGGTGTTGTATCTTAGATAACTGAGTACTCTTTTATCTCCTGCTACAAACGCTCCGATACTGGCCATAGACTTGGCAAAAGTAGAAAAATAAAGATCAATGCCATCCTGCACGCCCTGTGCCTCACCGGCACCTGCTCCCGTAGGACCCATTGTGCCAAACCCATGCGCATCGTCTACCAGCAGCCGGAAGTCGTACTTTTCTTTCAGTGCTACAATTTTTTTCAGCGCACCTGTATTGCCTGACATACCAAAGACACCTTCGGTGATCACCAATATACCCCCACCGGATTCGCCGGCCAGGCGTGTGGCTCTGGCAAGTTGTTCCTCCAGTTTGTTGACATCATTGTGTGGGTAAACAATGCGTTTGCCCAGGTGTAGTCTGACACCATCTACAATGCAGGCATGAGACTCCGCATCGTATACGATAATATCTTTTCTATCTACTGTGGCATCTATCAAAGATAAAATGCCCTGGTACCCGTAGTTGAGTAGCATGGCATCTTCCTTATGCACAAATGAAGCAATCTCCTGCTCCAGTATATCGTGCAGGTTGCTGTTGCCCGACATCATTCTGGCACCCATCGGGTAGGCGAGACCCCATCTCTCGGCAGCCTCTGTATCTTTTTTTCTTACCTCAGAATGATTGGCTAAACCTAGATAGTTGTTCAAACTCCAGGTAAGCACCTCCTTTCCACGGAACTTCATGCGGGGGGCAATATCTCCCTCCAGCTTTGGAAACATAAAGAAGCCTTCTTCTATATCGGCATGTTTGCCAAGAGGCCCCATATCAACCGTAAATTTTTCAAATAAATCCACGTATAATTAGTTTATCAAATAACAAAAATGAATTTCCAGCATTAGGTATTCGCACAAAGTTAGCATTTATTGCCACCACAGCAATAGAAGCCTGTATAATTTTGACCTATAGGCCAATAAGATTTATATTATAGCTTATATAGTTTAAAATTGTTACCATTGTTTATCAGAAATACGGAACTACCATGCCATCTATTAAAAAAATATTAGTTGCCAACCGAGGAGAAATTGCCCTGCGAATTATGCGTTCTGCCAGAGAAGCCGGTAAACAAACTGTAGCCGTTTATAGTGAGGCAGACCGAAATGCGCTGCATGTGAGGTACGCCGATGAGGCCATATATATTGGCGAGTCGCCATCATCGGCTTCCTATCTTCAAATTGATAAGATCATCGCTGCCTGCCATGCCACCGGTGCAGATGCCATACATCCCGGTTATGGCTTTCTGTCGGAAAATGCAATATTTGCCCAAAGAGCTACCCAGGAAGGCATCCTGTTTATTGGCCCTTCTGCGGAAGCTATTGCTACGATGGGCAACAAACTGGCTGCCAAAAAAGCGGTATCTCAGTATGATGTACCACTTGTGCCCGGCACTACTTCTTCCGTTACTGATCTTGCCACAGCACAGCAGGCAGCCGATGAGATAGGCTACCCGGTCCTTATCAAAGCCAGTGCCGGTGGTGGAGGCAAAGGTATGCGCATTGTTTACGAAGCTGCCGAGCTAAAAGAACAGATGGAAAGAGCTATTAGCGAAGCCCGCTCGGCTTTTGGAGACGGAGCCGTGTTTATAGAGAAATTTATCGTAGCTCCCAAACATATTGAAATCCAGGTGCTGGGCGATCAGCAAGGTAATATTGTACATCTGTTCGAGAGAGAGTGCTCTATCCAACGGCGATACCAGAAGGTGATAGAAGAAGCTCCGTCGGCAGTGCTCACGCCGGAGATCAGGGAAGCGATGGGCAAAGCAGCTGTCAAGGTGGCGCAGGCATGTGGTTATCTAGGTGCCGGCACGGTAGAGTTTGTGGTAGGCCAGGACCTTCAATTCTATTTTCTGGAAATGAATACCCGGCTACAGGTAGAGCATCCGGTTACCGAGCTGATCACCGGTATCGATCTGGTAAGACAGCAAATCAGCATTGCAGAGGGAAATCCGCTGGCTTTTGAGCAGCAGGATATCCAAATGAAAGGACATGCCATTGAGGTAAGGGTATATGCCGAAGATCCGCTTAACAACTTTTTACCTGACACCGGTACGCTGCATACCTACAAGAGGCCACAAGGACCGGGCATACGCGTGGATGATGGCTTTGAAGAAGGCATGAAGATTCCGGTCTTTTACGACCCGATGATTGCCAAACTGGTGGCTTATGCAGATACGCGCCCCGAAGCGATTGCACGTATGCTCCGCGCCATAGAAGAATATGAGATCAGTGGCGTGGCTACTACGCTGAGTTTTTGCCGTTTTGTGTTACAACATCAGGCTTTCATTTCCGGTGAGTTTGATACCGGGTTTGTAGAACAACACTTCTCGCCGGAAAAGCTGCAACAGCCCATCTCTGCTTCTGAAGAAGAAATAGCCGTAGCACTGGCAGCCATACTCTACGACAGAAAGCACCCTGCACAATACGAGTATGCTGCTGAAGCATCTGGCAAATGGCGCAATCGAAGACTTTAATATGGCAAACATCCGACCTTTCAAAGCATGGCGGTATCATCCGAAACAGGCACAGGACATCGGCAATCTGATCGCTCCTCCTTTCGATGTAGTATCCGAAAGACAACGAACTGCCCTCTACCATCACCCTTACAACAGTATTCATCTCTCGGTGCCAGCTGGTCTGCATCCCGAACAAGCCGCTGCCAATACAATAAGGCGATGGCAACAGGAAAAGATACTCGTGCAGGAAGACATGCCTTGCCTATATACCTATTATCAATACTTCAAGCTACCTGACAGCGACCGTTCTTACTGCCGTAAAGGCTTTATCTGTTTTATCGAGGCCACCTTTTGGGAAGAAAACGTAGTACTACGACACGAAGATACCATTCCCAGCTCCGTCAACGGGCGCATAGCTCTGCTGGAAGCTACACAACTCAATGCCAGTCCTACACATGGATTGTATACAGACCCACAGCACCTGCTGGAAGCCCTGATGGACAAAAGCATGGAAATGCCGCTCTACCAGGCAGAAGATTACCAGGGCGTGAGAGATGTGCTGGGCGTGATCAGGGATGAGGAAACGATCCGGCATTTTATGGAAACAATGCGCAACAAGCAGATCATTCTGGCAGACGGACACCACCGGTACGAAAGCTCGCTGGCTTACAGGAAAAAGATGATGCGGCAGCACAAACAACACACCGGCAGGGAAGGATACAACTACCATATGATGTATTTGACCAATACAGAGTCGGAAGACCTGCGTATTCTGCCTACACACCGGCTGTATCATTGTGGTGAGCCATTGGATGCAAGGGCTATTATGGAGAAAGCTACCCGGTATTTTCATATACAGCAAGTAGAAAATGCCTGTGATATGCAGGAGCTTATTGTGGGAAAGAAATACACCTTTGGTCTTTTGTTTGGAGAGGAAAGCTATAAGTTGCGTTTGAAGGAAGCACTGACCAACGACGCTCAGTGGCAGGCTACAGCACTTGTCAGGCAGCTGGATGTGGCTGTGCTGCATTATTTTTTAATAGAAAAGGTGCTGGACATCCCTCTAGCGCAACAAAGTGCCTCGGATTTGCTCACTTACGAACGTAATTTTGCGCAATGTATTTACCAGGTAGCTACTCAGCGCGCACAACTGGCCATGATCATCAATGGAGTGTCTGTAAACCAAGTGAAGGAGATTTGTTACAGCGGGGAGATCATGCCGCAGAAATCTACCTCTTTTTATCCTAAAGCTATTTGCGGTTTTGTCTTTGGCTCAATAACATCAGATGGATTATAATATTATTTTAGCCTCCAACTCGCCCCGCCGCAGGCAACTGTTACAGGAACTAGGCGTAGCGCACACAGTTTTTACAAAACCGGTAGATGAGCATTTTCCTGCCGATATGCCCACCAAAGGGGTAGCAGAATATCTGGCCCGTAAAAAAGGAAACGCCTATCTGTCTGATATACACCCCGGTGACATTGTGATTACCGCCGATACCACGGTGGTCATCGACGGTCTGATCCTCAATAAGCCAGAAGATGCAGCCGATGCGCGGCGAATGCTCAGGTTGCTCTCAGGCCGGGAGCACCAGGTTATCACCGGCGTATGCCTGACCACCTCAGCAGGCCAGCAGAGCTTCAGCGACACCACTAAAGTAGTGTTCAAAGTGCTTAGCGATCAGGAGATTAACGACTACATCGAGCATTATCAGCCATACGATAAAGCCGGAAGTTATGCCATACAGGAAAGAATAGGAATGATAGGAATAGAAAAGATAGAAGGTTCATACTTCAACGTGGTAGGGCTTCCTGTCAGGCTGTTGCATGAACACCTTTTGCAGTTAATTGATCATGGAAACTAACTGAGCTTTGGTCAAGCTCTTTTTAGCTTTAGCTCAAGGGCCTTTCTTTTAGTACTTCGGCCATAAAGGAGCTTGTTGTAGTTATCCAATGCTTTGAGCCATCCATTCTGGTAGCTTCTATACATGGTGCCTTTACCATTCAGAATAGCCTCCATCGCACTTTTGTTTTTAGTATCCATAATAGGCAGCGTTATCAATTTTAAATTATTGAGTAAATGATTTAATAGTTTTTGTCTGCAAATATTACATGGCATGTAACAGGAAAGCAAATCTATTACAGTATTTGCAATTTTAGTGTTGCTGAAAACCTGCCATTTGCTCAAGGGTGTTGGATAATTAGCATCAAAATTTCACCTGATGCATAAAATTTATCTGCTCAAATAGAAAAAATCATACCACACAGGTTTTGTATATAACTTTTTTGATGAAATAAATTTTAAACATCTTAAAAAGCTTTTTGCCAGAAAATTTGCTTTAAAAATATAAAACCTGCTACTTTGCAATGCATTGTACCTAACATTAACTGGTACTTTACGTAAAAAAATAATGTTGGCTGCAACTTCATAGCAATGGGTTGCATCTAACAGATAACAATCTTCAAACTTGCTAACTATGCATACGCTCACAAATTTTTCTATCGCTGCAAAAGGAAAGCTATCTCAGGAGCTTCTGAAGCATGGCATCTCAGAATTCCATCATGCCATTAGGTTTGTAGGCTCATTGCCGTGGGGAGATATTACGGACAGTCGCCGGTTAGAACAGGTGATTACAGAGCAGAAGGGAACCACCACTACAAAGCACGCCTTTTTGGCACAACTGGCTATGGAAAACCAGGTAAGCCATATCAGGCCGGTGTTGTGCGCTTTTAATATGAACGCAGGTAATACAGAAGCTATTGAAGAAATACTAGACAAGCATTGCCTGCACGCCATACCCGAGGTAGTATGTTTGCTGAAATGCCATCACACCATTTTTGATATTACCTCCGAAGATATGCTTCCTACAGTTACTATTGTTTCGGATATAGAAATATCTCCCTGGCAGATCACAAATTTTAAAAGAAGGTACCACCTCAACTATATCGAGAACTGGCTGCAAATTGAGAAGCTCAAACATATTAGCGTAACAGATATATGGCGCATTAGGGAAGAGTGTCTGCGTGTTGCACACAAAAAAAAGCCTTACCCCACACAGCTTTGCTATGCATGAGATAACCCTCCAAAAAATATTGTTGTACAAAGTATAACACTGCTCGCTCCGACTGTCTAATTGATCAGATCTGCCAGCTTGTTTTTAGTAAGAGGTTTGAAAACATAGTCGCTGACACAGGAAAAATTTAGGGCTTTGCTTCTGTCTTTTTCGCTCATAGAACTGCTAAGCATCTTGATTTTGGTATGCTGATGGTTTACCCAGAAAACAGCTTCATAACGCTCAATAAACTCAAAACCATCCATTTCTGGCATATTGATGTCTACAAAAATCAGGTCTGGAAAATCGTCTGTTGCTTCTACAGACTGCAAATAACCAAGTGCGTCCCACCCATTGTCCTTGATTACGTATTTGTTGATGAAATCCACTTGCTTGAGAATCGCATCCACTGTGAAGTTGTTGATTTCGTCATCATCGATCAACAGAATTTTAGCCATAATTAATATTCTATAAGTTCGAGGTAAAAAGTTGTACCATATTGCGTAATAATACCTAAATTAGTTCACATAGTAAATAAGCTGTATTTTGACTGTGCAATTTGGTAAATATAATGCACATTGTGCTATTGCAAAAAATGGAATATCATACTAAAAATTACATGCTTCAGAAAACCTTTTATATGCTCTCCTGCCTGCTACTGACTACCTTTTGCAGCCCCAAAAATCTAGAAAAAGCAACCGCTACATTAGTATCAGATACTAAATCCGTATTGGGCGAAGGCCCCATATGGAACGATAAAAAAGGTCAGTTATACTGGATAGATATTGAGCGAAGGCAGTTGCATATGTATACACCCGGCACTGGCAGATCTAAAAGTTTTCCTACTAATGAACGCATTGGTACAGTAGTGCCCGTGGCATCCGGTGGTGCTCTGGTGGCCTTGCAAAACGGTATTTTTACCATGAATTTGTCCAATGGAGCTATGAAATTGATCAACAATCCGCTTGATACTGTCGCCGATGTGCGTTTCAACGATGGAAAGTGTGATCCTGCCGGCAGGTTCTGGGTGGGCAGTATGGCCATGAACGACAAGCAGGGAACCGCTTCACTCTATATGATGAACGACCAGCATCAGGTAAAAAAGATACTGGATAATGTCACGATTTCCAATGGCATTATCTGGTCGCTGGATCAGAAGACCATGTACTACATTGATACGCCCACCATGCAGATTCAGGCTTTTGATTTTGATGTGACCACAGGCAATATTACCAACCCAAGAGTAGTGGTTTCTGTGCCTGAAGGCATGGGTGCACCTGATGGCATGACCATCGACGAGGAAGGGATGCTTTGGGTAGGAATGTGGGGCGGCAGAGCAGTAGCGCGTTTCAACCCGGAAAATGGCAAACTGATGCAAAAAATAGAGGTGCCTGCGGTCAATATAACTGCCTGCGCTTTTGGAGGAGCACAGCTCGATACGCTGTATATCACCACAGCCACACAAGGCATGAGTGCAGAACAACTAAAAAAATACCCTCATGCGGGTGGCTTGTTTGCTTTTGTGCCGGGTGTCAAAGGAGTGCCTGCTAGTTTTTATATTGATAACAGTCAGAAAACCTCAGAAAAAAGACAGGCTCCATAAATTTCACTCAAACCTCAGCGACTCTATCGGGTCCAGGCGGGAAGCTTTGTAGGCCGGATAGTAGCCGGAGAAGATACCTACCACTATGCAGATGATCAGGGCAATGAACATCCACATCCAGGGCACTACAAAATGATCTACGTTCATAAACCGTGCTACCACATTGCCAATGCCCGTACCCAGGAGTACGCCTGCAAGGCCGCCCAACTGGCAGATCACGATGGCCTCCAGCAAAAACTGCTGCCGGATACGCTGTGGCGTTGCTCCCAGTGCTTTGCGCACACCTATCTCTCTGGTACGCTCTGTCACCGACACCATCATAATGTTCATCAGGGCCACCGAAGCACCCAGCAACGTGATAAAACCAATGGCAAAGCCTCCCATCCGAAGGTAGCCCGTCACCTCACCCAATTGTTCGCTCAACGATTTTTTCTGTGTAATGTCAAAAGAAAGCTCGCCGCCAATCGGGTCCTGCCGCACGGCACGCATCAGGCTGGTGGCTTCTCCCATAGCAGACTCTATATTTGCCACATCGCTGACCAGCACGTTGGTGGTGTATTGCAACGTGTTGTTTGTGGCTAGTTGCCTGGCTTTTTCCAGCGGAAGCAGCACCTTCTGGTCTGCACTGCTGTTGCCCGCTGCCGACCCCATGGCTTTCATTACCCCAACTACTTTGAAGGAACCACCATACAGACTGATCTCTTTGTTAAGCGGATTTTCGTTGGCAGCAAACAACGCTTCTACTACTTTGGCACCTATTACAGCTACATTGGTGCCTTTTTCCAAATCGAAAGAAGTGAAATTACGTCCGCTTGCTATCTCGTAATCTTCTGTGGTCAGGTAGTTATCATCCACGCCATACACTTCCATACTCGGATTGGTCTTCTTGGTGAGGTACTTCACTTCGGCACTGCCCGTCAGGCGGGTGTTGACTGAAATCTGGGAAGGAAAACGGAAGCGGTGCTGAAAATCGGTGATTTCTGAGTACTTAATAGGAGAAAAACTCTTTTCCTTACGTCCCTGCTGGTTGTTATTACCTTGCGATTCTTTATCTTGTATGGTGAAAGAATTGACACCCAGACTGGCAAAACTATCATCTACCGATGCCTGTATGCCATCAATAGCCGTGAGAATGCCTACCAGGGCGGTGATGCCGATGGCAATGATCATGGCTGTGAGGACAGTCCTCAGCTTATTTTCCTGAATGGCCCGCAGGCTTTCTCCAATACTACTGAACAAATTCATGGATAATCTTACTTATAAGAATTTAAACGAAGATACTTACATTTTATAGAACGTATCGCCCTAACTTTTTGGTTTGTTCCAATATAGTACATTCGTCGTTTTGATTGATAGCATTTGCGCAATAAATTGATGCACCATATATTTTATATATAAATTGATGGCCATGTTGAGGATATTTTCATTTAGTATTGTTTTTTTTCTGTCTTGCCACGTGTGGGCTTCTTCCATTTTCATTCCGATGGATAAGAAGCAGACCAACCACCTCAAAGCTTATGGTATTGCCTACTGGGTGCTGCAAAGCAAAGGTACGATGGACTGGCTGCTCAACTACCGGGGCGGCAGCTTTATGTGCGATTATTCGCAGAAGGTAGAGAACGAGCTGATCATCCGTGGCGTGAGCTATGAGGTTATCTCGGATGCACAGGTCAACCAGATTGTAAGCAATATTGCCAGTCCTTCTTCTAACATGGATCTGATGAAGCTGGAAAAAGAACCCAGGATTGCCGTTTACTCACCCAAATCGGCCCAACCCTGGGACGATGCCGTGACCCTGGCACTCACCTATGCGGAAATTCCCTACGATGTGATCTTCGATGACGAAGTGATGTACGATGAATTGCCAAAATACGACTGGCTGCACCTGCACCACGAAGATTTTACGGGGCAGTATGGCAAGTTTTATCGTTATTACCGCAACTTTCCCTGGTATATTGAGAAGGTAAATGAATACGAAGCCGTAGCCAAGCGGCATGGGTTCGATAAAGTATCCGACCTTAAGCTGGCGGTGGTGAAGAAGATCCGCGAGTTTGTGGCAGGTGGAGGCTTTATGTTTGCCATGTGTTCTGCCACCGATACCTATGACATTGCCCTGGCCGCCGACGGGGTGGACATCTGCGAGTCGATGTACGATGGTGACCCTGCCGACCCCAACGCACAAGAGAAGCTGAATTTCAACAATACCTTTGCTTTTCAGAATTTTGAGCTGGTGCGCAATCCTTACGAATACGAGTTTTCCAACATCGATGTAGACCCTAACACCCGCGGAATCAGCCAGGAGAACGACTACTTCAGCTTGTTTGAGTTTTCCGCCAAATGGGACCCGGTGCCTACCATGCTTACGCAAAACCACGAGCGCATTGTAAAAGGCTTTATGGGCCAGACCACTGCCTTCAAAAAGCAACTGATTCGGCCGGATGTGGTAGTATTAGGAGAGAACAAAGCCCTTGGTGAGGCCAAGTACATTCACGGTGTATTTGGCAAAGGCTTCTGGACGTTCTACGGAGGCCACGATCCGGAAGACTACCAGCACAAAGTAGGAGAGGAGCCTACGGATCTGAACCTGCACCCTAATTCTCCCGGCTACCGGCTAATCTTAAACAACATCCTGTTTCCGGCAGCCAAGAAGAAAAAGCAGAAGACCTGATAGGCAAATTGCTCATGAAAGTGTTATTTTGTACAAAAGTAACCAGAAAGAAAAGATAAACACAACTACGCTTAAAGCGCATATCACCGAATTGCTTACATCTATAGAAGACGAACGTTTTCTGCAAAGCATTACGGCCATGTTACAGAGTTATATAACTGATTCACCTTCATTAAGCCAAGAGGAAAAAGTAGCAATCGATGCAGGTGTTCAGGATATGAAGACAGGAAAACTGGTAAAGCATCAGGAAGTAAAGCAAAATACACAAGCATCTTAAAGCGGTACGTATACCAGATACTTAGTCTCAAAATACGCATCCTTGAAAAAGTCTGTAATAGGATAGACGGCGTAGTTAAGATGACTGGCTTGCAGTTCATCTTCCAGATTGCCGCCTTTCAGGCAGATCAGTCCGTTGTAGGTATCATGCAGCGATTTGACTTTGATCTTGCGATGAACCCACTGGTGCAATTGGCCCAGCCGGGCTACGGCACGGGTCACTATAAAATCGTACTGTCCTTTTACCTGTTCGGCACGGGCATGTTCAGTTCTTACATTGGTAAGCTCCAGGGCTTCTGCCACTGTCTGCACTACCCTAATCTTTTTGCCGATAGAATCTACCAGATGAAACTGCGTTTTAGGAAAAAGGATTGCCAGCGGAATACCAGGAAAGCCACCACCGGTGCCAATATCCAGCACCGCACTGCCTGCTTTGAACTTCACCAGCCTGGCAATACTCAGCGAGTGTAATACGTGGTGCAGATACAGGTTACCAATGTCCTTGCGGGAAATGACGTTGATCTTAGCGTTCCACTCATCATACAATGGAAAAAGCCGAATCATCTGCTGCCGTTGATGTTCAGTGAGTTCAGGAAAATACGCGAAGAGTTGCTCTAGTTGCTCCTCGGCAATCAGGGGTAGGCTCATGTTGTTGGGTGTTGGAGCTTGGGTACTAGGTATTGGGGTTTAGATTCCGGGTATTGGAGCTTAGGAGTAAATTAATGCATAAATCAAACCCAATACTTAACCTCTAAAACCCAACATCCAAATCAAATATGCTCTTTTTTGTTCTTGACAAGCTCGTACATCAGTTCACGGGCACGGTGTAGCTGTGCTTTAACGGTGCCCAGCGGAGCCTCTAGTTCTTTGGCTATTTCTTCATACGATAGTTCATCAAAGTAGCGCAGTTTGACGAGTCGCTGGTATTTGGGGGGGAGTTTGGTGACAAAAGCGCGTACGAGTTCTTTTTTCTGGCTATTGATAGCCTCTTCCTGCGGATTGAGGTTATTATCTTCTACATCAATATTCACCGCATCGCCATTATCATCTTTAAAGGACGTGTTGAGGCTTAGCGTCTCCAGCTTTTTCTTACGAATAAAGTCAATAGAGTTATTGGTGGCAATCCTGAAGAGCCAGGTGCTGAACGTATAGTCTTTTTTGAAGCGATGCAAACTCTTGAATGCTTTAGCAAAAGCCTCTATGGTCAGATCTTCTGCATCGTCCACATTGCGTACCATTTTAAGAATCATATGATAAACAGGTTTCTTATAACGGCGCATCAGTTCACCGTACGCCTGCTCATCGTTACGCTGCGTAGCTTCATCTATCAGCTTAAAATCTTCCAGAGCCTTTTTAGAAAATTGTTTTTTCAGTTCCATTGGGTAGTCTTTGTAGAAAACGTCTTAGTGCCTATGATGATATAATAAAGAACATGCAAAACATCTAAGACTGGCAAAATAGCCAAATTTATAGGATCGTGTAACCTCTTACCAGCTATCTTTATCACCGCAAAAAGTACGCCCCATCGTACTAGAAAACTGGCAACGAGCCAGTAACGTTCACTTTCCACCACGATTAATGCTAGAAAACAAGCCCAAAGCATGATAGACGAAAGCGAAAGCAGACCCAGCCAGTACTTGTCTTTTTTCTTATAATATTTTCCTATGCCCAGATGCCTGACTTTTTGTCGGTAAAAAGTCTGCCAGGTTTGTTTGGGAATAGAATGCATGAGCGTATTTGGATGCACATTGATAACGGTATTCTGCGCAGTAGCGTGCCGGTTGACAAAAAGATCATCGTCGCCGCCCACTAGCTGCTGGATGCGGTAAAAACCTTTTTTTTCCATAAACAAAGACTTTTTGTAAGCCATATTCCTGCCCACGCCCATGTAAGGAAACCCGGCAAGGGCCGCCGATATGTAAAGAAACCCCGTATGAAGTGTTTCATAACGGATAAAATGGTTGAGCAGACCTTTGTGTGTATAGTAGGGCGAGTAGCCCAGCACAAAAGCCTTGTGTTCACACAACCCGGCAGCCATGCCCGTGATCCACAGGTCGCTGTTGGGGCGGCAGTCTGCATCGGTGAGCAGCAGCTTTTCGTAGCGTGCCGCTTTTACGCCCAGCGTAAGGGCAAACTTCTTGCTTTGCACATGGCCGGGGCGTTGCCTGATCCACACCATCTTCAGCAAAGGCTGCTGTTGCATCTCACGGTTGAGAAAATCTGTGGTGCCATCGTCAGAATAATCATTTACGACGATGATCTCAAAATTCTTGTGTCGCTGCCGGTAAAGCATGGGCAGCAGTGCTTTCAGGTTGTCCAGTTCGTTGTGCGCACAGATGATCACAGATATGGGCGGGGGCATGGACTGGTTTTTGTGTCCATATATATGCTCATCGGGCGGTTGGTAGGTTGCCAGTCTTGTTCCGAGGTAAAGATACAGGCCCGTTTGATAACATACCGATGCTAAAAAAAATACCCAGAGTATCTGTATAATCATATACGCCTTGCTTGCTGCTACACAAATGTATAAAGCTTGCGATTCTATCCTGAACAATTTTATAAATATTACACCAGCCCATAAGGCTAAAGGAATTATGCGCATTATTATTGTGTTCTGAAATCAAAGATTTGTAGCAGGTGATCTGGCCCAGGTTTTTTCAAGAGATTTGAACCCTAAATATCAGCACGTGATTTCATTAGATTTCTTCATTGCTGCCATCATCGTACTGTTTTTCCAGTATCTAATGGTGTTTCTTTTCATCAAATTTGGCTCTCGCCTTGTGCCCCACACACAGCTTGGGTTTTATACCAGCGCGGCATTGGTGGGCACCATTGGGTTCAGCCTTATCTTCAGCCTGCTCAAATGGTATTTCGGCTACACTTTTGTCAGTTTCAACTATGAGTTTGCCCGCAATTGCCTGGGGCTGGCCATGTTTCTGATGATTGGCAAAATATATGGGCTAATGCCCGTAGAGTTTATGGTCAGGCATCTGGAAAAGTAGTCTAAAACAGGCTTTATATATGGTAAGCGTCTTTGTAGGACGCTTTTTTTATGCCCGTAAGTGTGCTGTACCTTCCGATGTTGCCTGGCAGCGTGGCACAAACATGACCGGGCACTGGTACTGAATAAGCAGTAGGTCTTCCACACTTTCAATTGCATAGCTATTTTCTATGGGTAGCTGAACACTTACCATTTGTTTGTGTTAAGAAGGCGTTCATTGTTAATTTTCTAATAACAAAACTTAAACATAATATGGATCTACAAGGAAAAGTAGCTGTCATTACAGGTGCATCCAGCGGTATAGGAGAAGCCACTGCTCTTATGCTGGCTGAAGCCGGTGTGAAGGTGGCCATTGCAGCCCGCCGTGCAGAAAAACTGGAAGAACTAAAGAAAAAGATTGAAGCCAAAGGTGGTGAGGCACTCATCGTCATTACCGATGTTACCCACAAAACAGCAGTAGAGTACCTGATCAACCATACCAAAGACACTTTTGGCAGTGTGGATATCCTGGTCAACAACGCAGGTATTATGCCGCTCTCACTGATGAAAAACCTGAAAACAGACGAATGGGAAAAAATGGTGGATGTCAATATCAAAGGCGTATTGTATGCCATTGGTGCAGTAATACCCATCATGCGTGAGCAAAAGAGTGGGCATATCGTCAACATCTCTTCAGTGGCTGGCAGAAAAGTGCTGGTGGGAAGTGCGGTCTACAGTGCCACTAAGTTCGCTGTACGCGCACTGTCAGAAGGCCTGCGCATGGAGCTTTCTCCTAATGATGGTATCAAAGTGACATCCATAGAGCCAGGTGCTGTAGAAACCGAATTGACCAGTACCATCACAGATGAAGAAATAATGGAAGGCCTAAAAAAAATGTTAGATATTGAAACGCTGAAGTCCGAAGATATTGCCGAAGCCATCCTGTATGTTGTAAAACAGGCAGATCGCGTTAATGTCAATGAAGTGATGGTGATGCCTACCCAGCAAGGGTAATAATAGAAAGAAGGTAATTGGGCTGCTGTATGATTTTTGATTTTGTGTATTTTTGCCCTTATGGGCGATTATGATAGGATACTTAAAGAAAACATCGAGAGCCTGATTCTCCCTTTGGGTCAGAAACTGCTTGGTTTGAACATCCGCCACATGCAGGATATGCCAGCTAACCTGACACTGACCCTGGAGCGTCAGCCTGATTTCCTGAAACTGGTGACGGATGGTGAAGGCAACAAATTCATCTTGCATCTGGAATTTCAAACAGCTAACGATCTGCACATGGCAAGCCGGATGCTGACATACTTTGCTTTGTTATATGAAAAATATGGCAAAGAAGTCAAACAGTATGTTATCTATCTGGGTGCTAAAAAGCTATCTATGGATCATAAGCTGGAAGTTGGTCTAACCAAGCATGAATTTGCGTTGGTTAATCTATTGGAAGTTGACGCAGAGAAGCTGCTGGATGAGGCGGTACAGCCCGAAGAGGCTGTGCTGGCTGTCTTAGCGCATTTTCAAAAGAAAGAGGCGAAAGTCATACTCAACAAAATCCTGAATAAGCTCAAAGAACTTTCCACTGAAGAACGTTTGTTAAAGAGGTACGTGAAGCAGCTGGAAATTTTGGCTAACTTGCGTAACTTACAAGAGGAAACCATCAGACAAACAGAAGCTATGGCACTTACATACGACATCAAAAAAGATATCCGCTACCAGCAAGGAAGAGCAGATGGAGAAAAGAGAGGTGAAGAACGAGGAGCAGTGAGGTTAAAGGAAGAAAAAAGAGCAGTTGCTGCAAGCCTGAAAGCGGAAGGCGATCCGATAGATAAGATTACCCGTATCACAGGTTTATCTATAGAAGAAATCCTTCAGTTATAACACTGATTTTTATTGTTGCATGCACCACACCGTTGAAGAACTTAAAAAAGTACAGGAACTGCTACGTCTGGAAAAAGAGGCAGATCTCGAATATTATCAGCGCAAAGTGCTGAATGCTTCGCTGGAAGAAAAGAAAAAAGACGGTGTGTGCTGGTATCCGGTCACCCTCACTGGGCAACGCTATAGCATGGGTGAGAAGCTTATTGTGAAAGTGCTGCGGCAGACAGATGCCAAGAAGCCGCATGTATTTCAATCAGGCAAAATCGTCAGCCTGTTCAGTATTCACAACACTAAATATACCGTTTCGGGCGTGGTCAACGAGGTGCGCTTCAATATGATGACCATTACCCTGAACACCGATACCATGCCCGAATGGATAGAAGAAGGGAGCCTGGGTGTAGATCTGCTCTTTGATGAACTGGCTTACCGGGAAATGGAACGGGCCATGAAAAAGGTGATAGATGCCAGAGAACCCCGTCTGGTGGCGATGCGCGAAATACTGCTGGGAAGTCAGTCTGCTACTTTCTCCGAAGTGCAACCCATCATGGTGCCTTCGCTCAACGACAGCCAGAACGAAGCTTTGCACAAAGTGATGTCGGCACAAGATGTTGCCATCATCCACGGGCCTCCGGGCACTGGCAAAACCACCACGATGGTGCAGGCTATTCTCCAGACGATCAGAAACGAAAAAAAGGTGCTGGTATGTGCGCCCAGCAATGCAGCCGTAGACCTGCTTACCGAAAAACTCACTGAAGAAGGTGCCAGCGTGGTGCGAATTGGCCACCCGGCGCGGGTTACGGAAGTGAACCTGGGCAAGACCATTGATGCGCAGATAGCCGCGCACGATTATTATAAAGAACTCAAGAAAGTCCGCCGCCGGGCAGATGAGTTCAGAGAGCTGGGCAAGAAATACAAAAGGAACTTCGGTCGTGCCGAGCGTGAGCAGCGAAAGCAACTGCTCAGTGAAGCTTCCCGTATGCGCGACGAGGCCGACCAATTGGAGTACTACATTGTGGCTGATATTCTGTCTAAAGCAGATGCTATCACCAGCACACTTGTGGGTGCCAGCAACAGCCTGATCAGGGGGTTTCACTTTCAGACAGTCTTCATCGATGAAGCGGCACAGGCACTGGAAGGTGCTTCCTGGATTCCTATTCTCAAATGCGACCGTGTGGTACTGGCAGGCGACCATTGCCAGTTGCCACCTACCGTAAAATCTTATGAGGCAGCACAGCAGGGGCTGGGAGAGACGCTCATGGAAAAGTGCATCCGTAGGCAGCAGGTACACCATACGCCAGTAGATGTGATGCTGCAAACACAATACCGTATGCACGAGAAAATCATGAACTTCTCCAGCCATTATTTCTACGAAGGAGCACTCAAAGCCCACGAAAGTGTGCGACAGGCATTGCTGGCAGCAGACCAGTCACCAGTAAGTTTTATTGATACGGCTGGCTGTGGTTTTGCAGAAAAGAAAGAAACCGAGAGCCTGAGTACCTATAATGATGAAGAAGCCAGCTTGCTGCTCAGGCATCTGAACGCGTTGGTGAAGTCGTTGGGCATTTCAACGTTTGAGCAGGAAGGGTTCACCATTGGCATTATTGCTCCCTACAAAGCACAGGTACGAGTGCTCACCGATCTGTACCTGTCCTACGAACACCTGGCGCAAGTTAAAGATCTGATTACCATTGACACCGTGGATGCTTTTCAGGGGCGGGAGCGGGATATTATCTACATCAGCCTGGTGCGCTCCAACAACAAAGGAGAGATAGGCTTTCTGGGCGATACCCGCCGGATGAATGTCGCCATGACCCGCGCCAAAAAGAAGTTGGTGATGATTGGTGACAGTGCCACACTGGGCAGCCATGAATTCTACATTGCCTTCCTGGACTATATTCAGGAAATAGATGCCTACCAGAGTGCCTTTGAGTTGATGTATAGTTAGAAGAACACTTTAATATAGGACTTTGTAACTCATACTTATTGTAATGAACATAGATAATTTACTACTGTAGTGATAAAAATTGTATGAATCTAGTAGTGTATACGTGTATTTTTGGTAATTATGAAGGTCTGCTACCTCAGATTAAGACACCTGGGGTTGCTTTGTTTGTATCACAGATGGAAAGATCAGGTCAAAATGCTGGAAGATTATGGAAGTAGCACCAATACTTGCTAACGATCCCGCACGCAGTTCTCGTCATCCGAAAATTCTTCCTCATCTATACTTTCCTCATTATAGCCAAAGTGTTTATGTTGATGCAAATATGATTTTGAAAAGTGGATTTGCTCCTTGGGTACTCTCTAAATTAGCCTAAAAGGATTTTTGGGCGTTTGACCATGAACGAACGTGTATATACGATGAACACAAAGCCATTGTGGATATACAAAAAGCATATCAAACCTTTAAAGATTATCCTGAGGTGATGTTAGCACAGATTTCTCGTTACAAGCAGGAAAATTATCCTGCCAACAACGGCTTAATATCTGGAGGGATTTTATTGCGAAACCATCATAGTAGTAAGATAAAGGAAACCATGGAGCACTGGTGGAACGAAGTAAAGAATGGTAGCAGGCGCGATCAGCTTAGTTTCAATTATGTCGCCTGGAAAACCGGACTGGATTATGGCATATTATCAGGTAGTGTTACCAGAAGTGAATACTTTCATATGATTGGCATACATCGTAAAGATTATAGTGCTAAATACATACGTTATCGGCTGAAAAAGCTTTTCAAGTTAATTTAATTATGAGAAAGTTATAAATTTTACAATGCTATTTTGGATGCAATCCAAATAAATAGACGCTTATCTAAATTATGCAAAGTCCCAGGTTTATCGTATACAAGAACTATAAAAACGCTAAATAGGCTAACCTAAAGTTTCTCCAGTCCATTTTTACACCTTACCAGGTTCAGTTCCTTCTTTTCTCTCATCTGGCGGTAGCCTACGGAGGTATCTTTGTCAGAATAATTGAACGGATGGTGCAAATGATATTCTATGGCAGCATAGCGTATAGACCTGATCTTAAACCCATAGCCTGCCAGTCGCCACTCAATGTCATTGTCTTCGCCCACACCAGCAGTTGTGTAGTCTTCATCAAAACCATTCACTTCCAGGATGTTTTTCTTATAAAGGCCCCAGTTGCAACCAAAGATTCTAAGCCTGTGTTTTTTGCCGTAGAATGGCAGGTACAAAGCGTACTTTTTGCGCCTGGATGTTGAAAGCCACAATGGCCAGAAAGAAAGCAGTTTGAGGTCTTCGGTTTCATAGATTTTGTTGGTCAGCCCTTCACTCAGCATCACCCTTCTGGCAAACAGGGCAGTATTTTCAGAGGCATTAGCGGCATAAGCCTTCAGAAAATTCTTGTGAGGAATACAATCACCATCCAGAAATACCAGAAACTCACCTTCCGACTGTCTGATGGCCCGGTTGAGCATCTGATTTTTTCTGAACCCTTTGTCCTTGTCCTGGTATTCGTGTTTGATCGGAAAAGAAAAACGAAGACGCGCTTTTGTGATGAAGTCAGCTGCCGCGGGATTGTTATCATCTTCAGCAATAATCACTTCAAAATCGGTGTACGTCTGCCGTTCTAATGCCTTGAATATTAATTCTAAAGCAGTAATGTTTTTATAAAATGCTATAATTAGGCTTATCCTCATCCTTACTGTAATTTTAGGCCGCAAATTACTACAAAAATGAAACAACTCACAAACACCATCCTGATGGTGAGGCCGGTAAACTTTGGGTACAACCCTGAAACGGCAAAAAACAATCACTACCAGCAACAGTCCTCCGAAACGACAGAAATTATTCAGCAACAGGCACTGAAAGAGTTCAACAATTTTGTTACTAAACTACAGGATGCTGGCGTGCACGTCATTGTCATAGATGATTTGGCAGAAAACAACACACCGGATTCCATCTTTCCCAACAACTGGATATCTTTGCATGAAGATGGCACCGTCGTCACGTATCCTATGTGGGCTGTCAACCGCCGGAAAGAACGTAGGGCTGATATACTGGAAAAACTCACACAAGACTATGGACTGGCAGTACACAAAAAAATAGATTATAGCCAGTTCGAACAGGAAGAAAAATACCTGGAAGGTACCGGAAGCATGGTGCTGGACCGTCAGCATCAGATCGCCTATGCCTGCGTATCGCCGCGTACACACCGCGACCTGCTAGCCTGTTTTTTTGTAGAATTTGGCTACGAAGGTGAAATATTCACTGCTTCTCAGGCAGTGGGCGATCAACTGGCAGACATCTACCATACCAACGTGATGATGAGTGTTGGCGAGAACATTGCTATCCTCTGTGCGAAGGCCATTCGCAATGAAAAAGAGCAAGCCGCTGTAATCAAAAGGCTCAGAGATACCAATAAGGAAATCATCTATATCACCGAAAGGCAAGCCAATCATTTTGCCGGAAATATGCTACAGGTAGTCAATGCGGAAGGTAGCAAAATACTGGTCATGTCTACCCAGGCATATGAATCGCTACACCACGATCAGCGCAAACAGCTCGCTCTTCATACAGATATACTGCACAGCCCGCTCAATACCATAGAAGCCTGTGGCGGTGGCAGTGCCCGCTGTATGATGGCTGAAGTGTTTTTACCCAAAGAGACGCGATTCATCGCGTCTCCGCAGTGATGCATCGCATCTACACAGTGATGCATCGCATCTCCTATGAGCTGTATCCCTTAGGCGATGCTGCCTTGGTAGTGCGCTTCGGCCAGCAGATCGCTCCTGAAGTGCATATACAGGTACGGGCACTGGCTGCCAGCCTGGATGCTAATCCCTTTGCCGGTCTGGTAGAATATGTGCCTGCTTATACCACTGTCACGGTCTACTACGACCCCTGGATGGTGAGCAGTGGTGGCACACATCATCATGCCTACGACAAAGTAGCAGACATCCTACAGAAGCTGTGCGAAAAGCTGGATGCAGCCCATACGATGGTGCCCGATGTGGTAGAAATACCAGTCTGCTACGGTGGAGCATACGGGCCAGATCTGGAGTACGTAGCTAGTTACCAGCAAATAGCAGCCCAAGAAGTGATAGCCCTACACACCAGTGCTGTCTATACCGTCTATATGCTGGGTTTTGCACCAGGATTTCCGTACCTGGGAGGTATGCCGAAGCGTATTGCCACACCCCGCAGAGATACGCCAAGACAGTACGTTCCTGCCGGATCGGTAGGCATCGCAGGGGCACAGACGGGTATCTATCCGATGGAAACCCCCGGTGGCTGGCAATTGATCGGGCAAACCTATGTGTCACTTTTTGATCCGATCAGAAACCCGCCGGCCCTGTTGAAAGCAGGTGACCAGGTAAGGTTTGTGGCTGTGAGTGAAGATAATTATCAAACAGGAGAGCATATAGATGAGCCTTAACATACGCAGGCCGGGGCTACTTACTACCATACAGGATGTCGGCAGATATGGCTACCAGCAAACAGGTATGGTGGTGGCAGGTGCAATGGATATGATTGCCTTACGGCTGGCCAATCTACTGGTATACAATCCTGAGCATACGGCAGCCCTGGAGATTACATTACAAGGTCCGGAAATCTTGTTTGAACGCAGCTCCCTGATCGCCATCGCGGGGGCAAATCTGTCTGCCCGCATCAACGGTCGGCCCGTAGGCATGTGCCGTGCGGTTTATGTAACAGCAGGAAGCCTACTTTCTTTTGGTAAGCCCATGAGCGGTTGCCGTGCCTACCTGACAGTTGCCGGTGGACTGGATGTTCCGCAAACACTGGGTAGTGCTTCTACGTATCTGCGCGGAGGGATAGGTGGCTGGCAGGGCAGGGCTTTGCAGACTGACGATATCATTCCTTGTGGGGAGATCAGCAAAAAGGCCGCACTGCTCATAGATCAACTCAAAAACAAACATGGTAAGGGCTGGGCACAGGCCAGCTGGATGCCTGATCCGCGGTTATATGCCAAGTCTGATACTGCAATCCGTGCCATGCGCGGACCGGAACATACGCTCTTTTCTGCCGATAGCCAGCAAGGTTTCTGGGAATCGGAATTTCAGATAATGGCAACATCCGATCGTATGGGATACCGCCTGGAGGGAAAAAAACTTGCATGTCAGTCCTCTTTGTCGTTACTTTCCACAGCCGTCACTTTCGGCACAGTGCAGGTACCCACAGACGGTAACCCTATTGTGCTGGTGGCCGACCGGCAAACCACCGGTGGATACCCCATCATCGCACAGGTAGCCACCGTAGACTTGCCAACGCTGGCGCAGATGCCACCTGGAAAAAAGGTGACTTTTACAGAAATATCGCTGGAAGCAGCACAAAAACTGTATATTCAACAGGAGATAAGTATCAGGCAGCTCAAACGGTCTTTGGCTTTTAAATGAGATGAAAAGTATAGACATCAACTGTGATATGGGAGAGAGCTTTGGCGCGTACCGGATGGGACACGATGAAGCGATATTGCCTTATATTTCTTCTGCCAACATTGCCTGTGGGTTTCATGCAGGCGATCCTGCCACCATGAAGAAGACTGTTAGCATGGCGATGGAAAAAGGCGTAGCTATTGGTGCACATCCGGGGTTGCCCGACCTTCAGGGTTTTGGCCGCCGCAATATGGCTGTTTCTCCCGAAGAAGTGTACGATATGGTGGTGTACCAGATAGGTGCTCTTGCCGCATTTGCACAGGCAGAAGGAGGGAAGTTGCACCACGTCAAACCACACGGTGCCCTCTACAATATGGCCGCTGTGAGCCATCCGCTATCCGAAGCTATTGCAGAAGCAGTGTATAAAGTCAACCCGGAGGCTGTGCTGTATGGCCTTGCAGGCAGTGAACTGGTCAATACGGGTCACCATATCGGACTGAAAGTGGCGCACGAGGTGTTTGCAGACCGTACCTATCAGGCGGATGGCACCCTGACACCCAGAAGCGAAGCCAACGCTTTGATCACCCAGCCAGCAGTTGCCATTACGCAAGTGATGCGTATGGTGAAAGAAGGCATCGTAAGCACACAACAGGGCACAGACATCACCATCAAAGCAGACACGATCTGCCTTCATGGCGACGGAACAGGTGCCCTGCTATTGGCAAAGGCGATCTATGAAGTGCTCAAACAACAAGACATTCTAATCAAGACGATAGGGAATGATTAATAATTTGAAAAAGCAGTCTCATTGGAGCGTTATATCAGGCGCAGCTTTTCTGATGGCGACCTCTGCCGTAGGGCCGGGCTTTCTGACGCAGACTACCGTCTTTACAGCATCGTTGCAGGCCAGCTTTGGTTTTGTCATCCTGGTGTCTATCATCTTGGATATTGGCGTGCAGCTCAACGTGTGGCGGATCATTGCCGTGGCAGAGAAGCGGGCACAAGATATTGCCAACAAGGTGTTGCCTGGCCTGGGTATTTTTATCTCAGCGCTGGTTGTATTGGGCGGACTGGCTTTCAATATCGGAAATATAGGAGGGGCAGGTCTGGGATTTAACGTACTGTTTGGTATTTCTTCCGAGGCAGGAGCCATTGTGGCAGCTACCTTAGCGGTAGGTGTTTTTGCGGTCAAAGAAGCCGGACTGCTTATGGACCGCTTCGCACAGATAATGGGGGTAATTATGCTCCTGCTGATTATGTATGTGGCCGTTGTCTCCTCGCCACCGGCAGGAGAGGCTGCTCTGCGTACTATCTTACCAGAAAAACTGGATATGATGGCCATCATCACATTGGTGGGTGGTACGGTAGGCGGATATATTACTTTCGCTGGTGGGCATCGGTTGCTGGACGCTGGTATATCGGGGAAGGCTGCTCTGCCGCAAGTACATGCCAGTGCCATCACAGGCATTAGTATCGCGTCGGTGATCAGGATTTTTCTGTTTCTGGCTGCTCTGGGTGTGGTAAGTCAGGGACTGCCGCTGGATGCAAGTAATCCGCCAGCTTCGGTATTTCGACAGGCTGCCGGGCCTATGGGCTATAAACTATTTGGCATGGTGATGTCATCGGCAGCCATTACTTCCGTCATTGGTGCGGCCTACACCTCGGTATCTTTTCTCAAGACATTTCACCGGCAAGTAGCCACTCACGAAAATTATGTCATTATTGCCTTCATCATCTTATCTACTGCTGTTTTTGTTGCCATTGGCCAGCCTGTACGCCTGCTCATCCTGGCAGGTGCGCTCAACGGACTGATCCTTCCTATTACGCTGACCGTTATGCTGATAGCAGCTCACCGCAAAGATATCACCGGAGATTATCATCACCCGCTATGGCTCACTCTGTTTGGCATACTGATCGTGCTGGTGATGACCTGGTTGGGTGGGTATACTTTATTTTTGCAGATGAAGCAGCTATAATTTCCAATCCTAATGCATTAGCCGGTTGGTATGCCTTTTCTTGCCATATTTCTTGGTAGATCGCCTTCTTTTGTAAGTATATACAACTTTGAGGGCCAAATAGTATGAGATGATAGAGATGATAGAGGTAAGCAGAATGTTGCCCGTCAGAAATTTGCCTGAGTTGCTGATATAATGGTTGTCAGCAAAAAAAGGTAAGTGTTCGATATGAAGCAGGGGAAAGATGGCATCACCCAGCACATAGCATAGCGCATATACAGGAGCCATAAAGAGCGGATTCCAGAAGATGACAGCAAAAAAGAGACTGAGTTTGTTGAGTTTGCGGTAGATCAACGCTGCCAGCAAGGCAAGCACCCAGTTGAGGCCGGGGGTGGGTAGCAACGAAATGAACGTGCCTGTGGCAAACCCAAAAGCAATGTCCTTATCTGAAGTCTTTGAACTCAATATCTCGATGAAGTGCCTGATTAACTTAAACTTTGTTCTTCTGATCAACTTCTTCATAAAGAAGCCCCCTTTTGACACATTCCGGTCCCTGTAAATCTCATGTTGTTCGTAACGGTAAAATTGCCTGCCAAACTGCTGTAGCTATTACCGGTAGAAGTGCTGGATTGCTTCTGTCAAAGACTTTTTGACGTGATGTAATCTGCTGCTGCCGGCATACCTCTGGTTAACTTCTATTTCTATGCCACAGTAATTTTCCGAAGGATACACTTCTCGAAGATATGTAGTGAAACCATCGTCTGTACCTGCATACGGTAAATTAAAGTCTATCTGTATGTCGGGAAGCTTGTTCATCAGGTATGCTCCGACCGAGTCGGCAAACTTACTTTCAGAGCTTCGGTTGGGGTCAAAGAGGATACCTATGTCCGTTGTGCGGACTTCGTTGCCCAAAACGGGCGTAAAAGTATGTACTGAGCAGTGCAAGGCAGATTGCCCCGACTGGATAATTTGTGCTAATGCTGCTGTTACCTTTTGCCTGTAAGGTTGATAGATATTTTGCAAAAGCCATTGCCGTTGATCATTCGTAAGTGCTTGGCTGTAGCTGGAAAAGAGCGCAGGATGATCCGGTGAGCGGTTCATCTCTATCAGCAGGCGACTGGTTTCTTCGTAGTACAAAGGTACATCAAGTACAAAGCTGAGAAACCGGGCAATGGGCAACGCCCCTATATCCCAGCCCCTGTGCGTATATATTACCTCCGGGTCGCTGGCAAACAAATGCTGATAAGCAGCAGGCACCTGGTGGCCTGCATGCTCACAACTGATGATCACCGGCAGCCCGCTCATAGCACAAACATGGTGTTGTTTTCAAGGCAATGGCATAGTTGCCGGTAGGTTTGCTGTAGGTCTTCCGGCGGAAAATCCGTGCCAAGGGTTTTGATAATCCGTTGCGACAAGGTGCCCTGCTCTATAATGATGTTCAGGTTTTCTACAAAGGGAGTCATCTCATCCGGGTACCACACCATCAGTTGCTGGATGATATGCCGCCATATATATTGTGTATCCGTTGAGTGTTCTTCTATGCCAAACACCTGTAGATAGCCGCGGTTAGTGATCAGCGCGCCCTGTGCATTTTTTACAACATCTTTGTATACATCATACAATTCATTGGTATCCCACAAGGTTTGCTCTTCAAAATCCTCATACTTGTCTTCTACCAATGCTCTCAACAGGCAGGCAATAGCCGTCAGGACAGCAAGGTCTGCTTCCGGACATTCCTGTATATCGATGATACGTATCTCAATGGCTCCTCTCTCAAAGCGGGCAATGGCTCCGCGTGAGTTAAGCCAAAGAGGTTCCAGTATCTTATCCGGATCATGGGGTGCTATGGCTTTGGCAATCGGGTCGTAGATGATGCGCTGGTATTCTTCCTGCGAATTGACCGTATCAGGAATCACCCGTCCGGTAAGTTGTGGAATGGCCTGCTGGTTTTTTTCATAATAATCCAGCCGCTTGTCCATCACACCGCTGAATGTGCCTTCCAGAATAGGAGAGCTGGCAGCAAGTGCTGGTATGATGGGCAGTACCAGCCGGATGGCTGCATGCAAACGGGCAAACTCATTGTCACCAGAAAAGGGCAGGTTGAGGTGTGTACTTTGCAGGTTCGACCAGCCGTGGCCCTTACAGTCAAAGATACGGTTGTAGGCATCGTAGATGTCGTGGTTGTCGTGCTTCCACAGTACTGTTTCTTTGTGTGGGTCCATCCACGGGTGTGCTGCCGTGGGCATCAGCCGGGCATTATACTTTTCTAGTCGCTGGTTGATCTCTTTGATATTGGCGGCAAACTGCTGTGCCTGCACATACATATCCTTTGTAGGCGGAGTGCTTTTGATCTCAATTACATGCGAAACCAGCTCGTTCGACCAGGAGATTTCCTGGTTGACATAATCGTTGCCATAGGCACCCAACATATCCTTCAGCAGTTCATCAGCGATGGGTTTTATATGCAGGGTGTCCCTGTCTACGATCATATATTCTAATTCTACACCAAATGCCTGGAAAAGGTGTAGAGAAGTGGCATTTTTATTCATTAATAGGCTTTTACTCGTTGCATAAATGTATCCATAATATTCAAATAGAGCTGATCTTTGATGATTTTATCTTCAATACCAGTGTCTATACTAGGATTGTCGTTCACTTCAATGACATAATATTGTCCGTTGGATTCTTTAATATCCACGCCATACAGCCCGTCACCAATCAGATTGGAGGCTTTCACGGCCATGTCAAGTACCGGACCGGGCGTATCGGCGATCATCAGGGTTTCGGCCCGCCCGTTGTCCGACTGTTTATTCTTCCAGTTCACAATCTGCCAGTGGTTGCGTGCCATAAAGTATTTACAAACATAAAAAGGCGTACCATCCAGCACACCAATCCGCCAGTCGAAAGAGGTAGGCATAAACTCCTGTACAATTAATAAGTCTGATTTCTGAAAAAGGTTTGCCACCGTTTGCTTCAGTTCCTGGTCGTTGTTCACTTTTACCACTCCCTGGGAGAAACAACTGTCGGGTTGCTTGATGACAAAGGGGAACTTCAAGTTGCTGAGCACATCCAGCGAAGCCTGTTTGCTTAGGATATACGATTTAGGGGTAGGAATCTGGTGAGCCTGCAACACCTCGTTGAGGTACACCTTGTTGGTACAGCGCAGGATAGATTCCGAATCATCCATCACCACCAATCCTTCCGACTCAGCTTTTTTGGCAAAACGGAACGTATGATGGTTCACATTGGTAGTTTCGCGGATAAACAGCGCATCGTACTGGCTGAGCTTACCCAGGTCATTCTTGGTGATCAGGTCTACGCTGAAACCCACTTTGTCGGCGGCTTTCACAAATTTTTGGATGGCTTTGCTATCAGAAGGAGGCGTGGTCTCATCCGGGTTGATCAGAATAGCCAGGTCGTATTTTTTACGCTGGAAGTTCTTCTCTGATCTACCGGCAAAGTACTGCTGTAGTGCCTTGCTCAGCAGGTCGCGGTCTTCGGCAGGCACTTCTGAGATGTTAAGCGGCTTGGTATACTGCAACGTCCAATGCCTTTTCTTACGCTTAAAGCCTACCTTTAGAATGGGCGACTGAATAAGGCTAAAAAGTAATCCCGACAGGCGGTTGTACTGCTCATTGCCGGTTTTGCCAAAGTAGATGTACAGGTCGTATTCGTTCTGGTCTACATGCTTAAGCGTGTCCTGGATCAAGTCATCAAACTCCAGGCTGTCTTCTCTGATCAGCGAAGGATAGCGCAGGTCTTGGATGGTAGACACTTTGGGTATCACTTTATGTCCACGGGCTTCTGCCAGCAAAGAAACATAGTACCCCAAAGACTGGTACGTATAGGTTTTGCACAGATTGATGATCTTGGTATTCTTGGCATTCAGGTACTGGTTGTCCGTCAGGTATTCTGCGGGAGGAATAACGGTGATCCCCTGTAGATCAATATTCCAGCTTTTAGGATTCTCCGTGATGATTACTTTGGGCATAGTAAGCGTTAATGTTTTGGATGTATGATCAATATGTTTGCATCGTAGGTGATAATTCCCAGAAGGATCGCATTGATAAGCCGGGTGATTGGCACTTTGTAGTGCTGCTGCGTACCTACCAGCGGATTAGGTGCCAGCGGGTCTGATATGTCTGCTTCCCGGTTGGCAGAAGAGTACCCTTTGATCAGCACAAAGTGTCCTGATGGCTCTCCTTTGATGTCATCAAACTGGTTGGTTTCGCCAATCTCCCGGGCACACTGATAAAGGTAGGTAGCACTCAGGCCGCTAAGCACCGGAATCTTTTTTGTCAGGTGCCTCTTGAGTAGGCTGATGCTCAGTTCTTCGTACTTGATCTTGCCGCCCAGTTCTAGAAACTGTAGGTAAGCCTGTGTGGCTTCTTCTGTTTTTACATCCTGCTTGAAAGCCTGCTGCGCTCTGAGCTTTTCTGCCAGATCAATCTCCGGCGAAAACCACGTAGGATCGAAGATATGCAGATTGTACGTAAAGATAGTAGCTTTGTAACCTCTTTTGAGGGCATGAATACCTAGAAAAACAGCCAGTGTGCCGCCCGTCTTAAACTGAATAACCTCCTGAATAACATCAAGCAGGCTAATAGGGTCTTCATAATAATTATACAGCGCGTGCAGGCAGGTAGGCCCACAGGTAACGTCGTCGGGCTGCGCCTTGATGTTAAGATTTAATGATTCCTGATCCATCGGTATATATCCGTTCTATAGCACTTGATGAACGCAAAACAGTAAAAGCAGGTTCTCAGGAATTCTTCTTTTATAGGTGAATTCTGCAATGACAACAAGGTAAGTCTGTTTTTGATAACTATCATCCTCTGTAAACTTCAAAAAAGTTGAGACAGATAGCATCAGCATAACAAATTGCGAGCCATTATCGGGCTAAACCACAACTTTCAAGGGAAATATATCAAGCGTTGGAATGTAAGCTGTTTTCAGGTACGATGGCCTCAGCAACGGGTTCTATAGGTATACGGAAGTAGAAGCGGCTTCCCTGTCCCGGTTTACTGGTAACGGCAATTTCGCCTCCGTGGGCATCTACCACTTCTTTAGAGATAGCCAGGCCCAGGCCCAGGCCGTTCTTGTTTTTCTTGCCATTAACCTGTAGTTGCACAAACTTGTTGAAGATACGTTTTATGTCTCCCTGTGCAATGCCAGGGCCAAAGTCTTCTACACCAAACTCCACTTCGTGTTCCAGCTTGCGGGTACTCAGGATCACCTGCCCACCTTCCTGCGAGTAACGGATGGCATTGGTCATTAGGTTGATAAGTACCCAGGATATCTTTTCGGGGTCTACATACACTTCGGGAATGCCAGAGCCAAAGTCCTTGACGATTTCTATGCCTTTGTCGTTAAACTTAGCCTCTACAGGTGCCAGGGCATAGTCTACAAGGATTTCAGGAGAGACCGGACGCTCATCCAGGCTGATCTTGCCGTTTTCTACTTTGGAAAGGTCTAGCAACTCCGTCACCATATTGACCAGCCGCTGCACTTCGCGCTTCATAGAGGTGGCGATCTTGGACTGCTCTTCGTTGAGTTCGCCAAAGCGTTTGTCGCGCAGCAGCATCAGGCTCATGTTCAGGGCAGAAAGGGGTGTTTTCAACTCGTGTGAAACTACAGCAATAAAGTTGGTCTTGGCCTCATCGGATTCTTTAAAAGAGGTAATGTCTTTCAGGGTAATAATGTGCCCGATAAATTTTCTTTCTGTTTCATCGCTGCTATATACCTTCACAATATCTTTGGCAAAGAAAGAACTCTTCTCATCGTTGTTGACAATCTTTAGAAAGCCATGCCTCTGGCCGTTTTGCCCCCACTCCTGGCTTTTCTCCTGGTCTATCAGCGTAGTGGATATTTCGCCCAGCACATCATTGTTGTGTGATAGCTTTTCCATCTTATGGCCTATCAGCTTCTGCTCCGGCAGGTTGATCAAGTGCTGAGCCGTGCTGTTGACCAAGATGATCTCTCCTTTTTCATCCAGAATAATTAGTCCATCGTGGATACTTTTAATGATGGACTCCATGCGGCTTTTCTGCGCCTGTACCTTTTCTATGCCCAGCTTTTCAAACTCCTGAAGCTTGATAGACATCACGTTGAAAGCACGGGCCAACTCTCGGAGTTCGCTCTGCGACTGTACAGTAATCTGTTGCTGGTATTCACCTTGCGAGATACGCCTGATCTTTTCGGTAATGTCAGAAATAGGCTTGGCAATTTCGTGCGGCACCTGGTACACGGCCCAGCCCACGATCAGCAACACCAGTGTCATGATCAGAAACACGTATATCTTGGAGCGGAAGTACAGCGACTGTGCAAACTCATCCTTGGCAGTCAGGTCCTGATGGTTGATAGCGGCAAGTTGCACGGTATTCTCCCGAATTGTCTCGTTCTGGCGTTGCAATACAGTGAAATATAGCCCTACAGGGTCGGTAGTATTTCTGAAGGTAGAAAGGTTGCTTTTGTATTTGACGTACTCGCCTTCTATCTGACTTGCCAGGTCCTTTTCCGCTTCATTGCCAGCGTTGTTCAAGCAAACGACCAGATTGGTCTCCAGTATGTTTCTCTCGTTTTCCAGGATGGCTGTCAGAGTAGAATCGTTGTAGTTGCTGCCCAGGCATATTTTAGAAAGAATCTGATCCATCTTAGCCAGCGAAACCACCATACGTTCCGAGGCTTTGATAGAGCGGTAGTTATCTTCCAGGATTTTGTTGGAAGCATTCCCCAGATTGCTGAGGTAATAAATGGTAACGCCTGCCAACACCAGAGTGAGTAACAGAATCAGTAGAAACCCTGAAAATATCTGCGTCTTTATCTTCATTTGCTGATAATGAGACTGAATGCCTGAAAAAAATTGAATGACTTGTTTCAAGGGGCCGTATACAATAATTGGTCTTTTTAGGATAACTATAGAAAAATACTATATAAAAAGCAAAAAGGCTATCATATTGATAACCTTTAGTTTCTCAAGACTGCCTTTTTGAGAGTGAGAAGGCATCATTCGGGACACCGGAGTGATGCCCCACCAGGATAGTAGTCTGGAACCTTGAACTGTAAACTTAATTACTGGCTCAAATAAATTACAATTGCTAGTGCGCTCCACGCCGGACGCGTTTGGCGTGGAGCGCACTAGCAGTCGGTAATAGGTAGTTTTGTAATTAATTTTGATTGACTACTTAATACTCCGGTCTGCCGTCATCCCAGGTTGTATTCTTTGAGCTTACGGTATAGGGTAGCCAGTCCGATGTCTAGCTTCTTGGCAGCTTCCGACTTGTTTCCATTAACCATGTTCAGCACCCGGATAATATGTTCCTGCTCTACTGATTTCAGGTCTACGCCTACTCTATCGTCCTCGCC
The DNA here is from genome assembly GCA_958296015.1 of Cyclobacteriaceae bacterium. Lineage (GTDB taxonomy): Bacteria > Bacteroidota > Bacteroidia > Cytophagales > Cyclobacteriaceae > JAJNNC01. The sequence continues at coordinate 226,624 of CATQIH010000032.1, read as the reverse complement.
ATTGCTCATGTCTGTATAGTCGTCACCACCTGCCACCGTAACCATTTGTGCTTTTAGCATCTGGTGTGGCAGCGTAGATACACTCAGAGCAGGGCCGTCTGCCAGTATGATCGCTCTTTCCATTACGTTGCGAAGTTCGCGGATATTGCCCGGCCATTCGTAATTCTCTAAGTAGTTGATAAACACCGAATCGATACTGGTGATTTCCCGATTGGTCTTCTCAGTCATTTCTTTGAGAAAATGCAAGGCCAGCAGGCTAATGTCTTCTGTTCTTTCCCGCAGCGGCGGCAGGTCTATGGTAAACGTGCTTAGGCGGTAGTATAGGTCTCTGCGGAAGTTGTTGTCCTCGTTTTCTACCAAATCCCGGTTAGTCGCGGCAATCACGCGGATGTCTACCGGTATGGGTTCTGTATCGCCCACGCGGTTGAAGACACGGTTTTCCAGGGCACGCAGCAGCTTGGCCTGTAAGTCGGGACTCATCTCGCCGAGTTCGTCCAGGAACACTGTCCCACGGTCGGCAGCTTCCAGGTAGCCTTTCTTGTCGGTGGCGGCCCCGGTAAAAGAGCCTTTCTTGTGCCCAAACAACTCCGACTCTTGTAAGTCTTTGGGTATGGCAGCACAATTGAGGGTGATAAACGGCCCTTTGCGCCTCCGGCTGGCCAGGTGTATGGCTTCTGCCAGCAATTCTTTGCCGGTACCCGTTTCTCCCAGCAGCAGCACGGTAGTATCAGTAACGGCTACCTTCTGTGCCAGGTCTATCATACGTTGCATACACTTTGCGTTGCCAATGATCTTGCGGAAGCTGGATGTAGTGTCTACTTTTGCTCCCAGGTCTTGTATCTGACGGTTGAGTATGGCTCTTTCCATTGCCTTGGTGGCAATCATAGGCAGTTTGTCGTCTCCGTCGCCTTTGGTAATGTAATCAAAAGCTCCCAGCTTCATGGCCTGTACGCCGTCTCTTACATTGCCAAAAGCAGTTAGGACAATAACTTCGGTTAGCGGATACTTATGCTTGATAAATTTAGTAAACTCTATGCCGTTGGAATCCGGCAGCATCACATCCGTGAGCACCAGGTAAACAGACTCGTTTCTTAATATGTCTTTGCTACTGGCTACATCGGCTGCCTCAAAAATAGTAAATCCTTCCAGACTTAATATTTTAGCCAATAGCCCGCGCAACGTGGCTTCATCTTCAACAATTAGTATTGATTTTCCTTTGATATCCATTCGATAATCGTTAAGGTCTTTTCCTCAAATTTACGCTTTTCATCATCTAAGAAAAATGATATGCCTAATAAATATTATATTCCTGTCTTAGAAATAGTAAATTATGGATTATCAAAGATATTTTAGTCCTTCCATTATCTTTCTGCAATTCATAGGGTTATTATTTATCAATAGATTCATATCTCATAAATACCACAAATACATCCTTCTGAACACGGTTTTATGGTGTGTCATGATTATCCGAAAAATCATATCATTGTATCGACACATTAACGCATCGTCACATCAACCCGTTGTTACTTACGCCAGCCTGATCACCATACCCAGATTGCTATCTACGTTGATAGATGGTTGTATAGATGTGCCTTCCAGGGCTTTGCTGGTGGACAGTACAATTTCTCCTTTCAATGCAAACATATCGATGCTGAAATCAGCCACCTTGTTTCCCAGGTTAAGTACTATCAGAAAACGGCTGCCTTCATGTTCCCGAATGTAAGCCATCAGGTTGCCCTCAACGGATACGGGTGTATAACCACCTATATGCAGGGCAGGTTCTGCCTGTCGCAACCGTATCAGGCGGCGTTGCAGTGCAAGCATAGAGTCAGGATCATCCTTCTCTTTTGCTACGTTCACAGTCTGGTAGTTTTCTGCCAGCGGCAACCAGGGAGTAGCCGAGGTGAAGCCAGCCCCCTGGCTATCATCCCACTGCATGGGCGTACGCTCAGGGTCGCGGCCCAGTCCTAGTCCGGGTATGTTTATTTCCTGCGGGTCTTGTACCTTATCTGCCGGAATAGGCACGTCTTGCATGCCCAGCTCGTCACCATAGTAGAGAGTAGGTGTGCCTCGCAGCGTAAGCAGTAGCATGGCAGCTACCCTGGCCTGTGCAGCTCCTATTCTACTGGCCATACGCGACTGATCGTGGTTACCCAGCACCCAGTTGGGCCATCCATTATCAGGCAGTGCCCCTTCATAACGACTGATGGCCGAAAATATTTCTTTGGCATCCCAGGGCGTGGTAACCATCAGGAAGTTGAAAGGCAAATGTGCGCCGGGCTGGTCAATACCGTAGTAGGTCACCAGCTTTTCTATAGGCAGGTAGATTTCACCAATCATCACGCGCTCATCATACGCATCCAGTATCTTGCGCATGTTGGCTACAATAGCGTGCACCTCCGGCTGGTCGGTGGTGAAGGCTTGTATCAACTTATCGTAGGGCGACTGGCTAGGTTGGTAATGCGGATTGGGCGGATTGTTGCGAAACTGATCGTCTTTGATCATGTGCCACATCACATCTATACGGAAGCCATCCACGCCTTTGTCCAGCCAAAAGCGCATCACATCAAACATGGCTTGCTGCACTTCGGGGTTGCGCCAGTTGAGGTCGGGCTGTTCTTTCAGAAAAGCATGGTAATAGTACTGACCGGTCTTTTCGTCCCACTCCCAGGCACTGCCGCCAAACACACTCAACCAATTGTTGGGTAAGTGGTCATCAGAAGCATTATCTTCCACTGGGGCATCCTGCCAGATGTACCAGTCGCGCTTGGGATTGTTGCGCGAAGAACGGGATTCCAAAAACCAGGGATGCTGATCGGAGCTATGGTTGGGTACCAGGTCCAGGATGAGTTTCAGGCCACGGCGATGCACTTCATCCAGCAGCTGGTCAAAGTCGTGCATGGTGCCAAACAACGGGTGAATACCGGTGTAATCTGAAACATCATACCCAAAGTCGGCCATAGGAGAAGGATAAATGGGTGAAAGCCACACGGCCTGCACGCCCAGCCATTGCAGGTAGTCGAGCTGGCTAATGATGCCCTGCAAGTCGCCCACGCCATCGTGGTTGTGGTCCATAAAAGACCGGGGATACACCTGGTAGATGATCCCTTTTTGCCACCAAAGATATGTTTCTGTTGTGTTCATTACTTATCAGGGTTTGATCAATGATGTTTGCCATGCCTTATAACAGATTCGGGAGAAAGTCATGGGAGCGCACATCATGCATATGCATCGACAATCAAATCATGTGAATTGTTCATGAAACTGCATGGATTTGCCTATACTACGGTACATTTTCGGTTTGTGAGGACGGGGGCGCGGGGTGCCCTGCACAAACCGAGGCGTGAGAGCTGTGGGCTGTGTCTTCACAGCCCACTTTAAGGCAAATGTATCGTAGTATAGGATTTGCCACAAAACTTCGTAAATGTTGATGAATCCAAGTGGATACGCCACAAAACTTCATAAATGTTGATGAATCCAAGTGGATTTGCCATAAAACTTTGTAAATGTTGATGAATCCAAGTGGATACGCCATAAAACTTTATAAATGTTGATGAATCCATTGATATTTGTGTATCAATAAAATTATTTACTGATATAAGCATGGTGTTTTATTGGATAAAAGCTGTAAATTCATGGTGTTATGAAAGATTGGGATATTTACATAGAAGAATTTGCTGACTATCTGAAGCTGGAACGTGCTCTTTCGGAGAATTCGCAGAAAGCCTACGTCAGCGATATAGAAAAGCTACAACAGTATGTGGTAGAGATTACTGATCTGCATATTTCTCCCCTGCACATAGAGCAGCAACACCTGCTGGATTTTCTGGCTTACATTTTTGATATGGGGTTGAGTGCCACTACCCAGGCAAGGCTGCTGGCAGGCATCAAAGCGTTCTTTCGCTTCCTCTTATACCAGGATCTGATAGAATTAGACCCCTCCGTATTGCTGGAAGGCCCTAAGCTGGACCGTAAGCTGCCCGACACGCTCAACTTTCACCAGATAGAACAGATGCTTCATGCCATTGACCTGTCTACGCCGGAAGGCATCCGCAACCGGGCCATTCTGGAGACGCTTTACAGTTCGGGGATGCGCGTCACGGAGCTTACCGAGCTAAAGATCAGCAACTTTTATGTGGATATTGGTTTCCTGCGCGTCATCGGTAAAGGTAACAAAGAACGCCTGGTGCCCATTGGCCGCGATGCGATCAGGCATATCCAGACGTACATGCAGGAAGTGCGTAACCGGTTGGAGATCAAGCCAGGCCATGAAAACTACATTTTCCTCAACCGTAGGGGTGCCAGGCTCACGCGCGTGATGATTTTCTACATTGTGAAGCAAGCTGCCGCCGATGCCGGTATTAATAAAGAAGTAAGTCCGCATACATTCCGCCACTCGTTTGCCACTCACCTGATAGAAGGCGGTGCCGATCTGCGTGCCGTGCAGGATATGCTGGGCCACGTATCCATCACTACCACCGAAATATACACGCACCTCGACCGCGACTACCTTCGTCAGGTGATTACCGAATGCCACCCACGGTCTAAACGCCCTATCATGGATGTATAAATACGCAGAATATTGCGTATCTACCTGTATATTGCTTATCTACGGTTGTTATACTAATATTGCTTATCATTCACTACTAACTGCTTATCGTGTATAAGGCCCTGATCAGACCTGTGTTTTTCTTGTTTAAACCCGAAACAGCGCATCACATTGCACTTAGCTTGTTTGGTTTTATGTATAAAATACCGCCGGTACGCAATATGCTTCGGAAGACCTTTCAGGTAGAGCACCCTTCTCTGGAGTGCCATGTGATGGGGCTAACTTTTAAAAATCCAGTAGGGCTGGCAGCAGGCTTCGACAAGAATGCCCGGTATATTGATCAGATGGATACACTGGGGTTTGGCTTTGTGGAGATAGGCACGCTCACCCCGGAGCCGCAGCCCGGTAACCCCAAACCCCGCATGTTCAGGTTGTATGAAGACAAAAGCCTGATCAATCGTATGGGGTTCAACAACGAAGGCGTGACAGAGGCTGTCAAACGCTTGAAGCAGCGTACCTCATCGCTGCTGGTGGGCGGCAATATTGGCAAGAATAAAGCCACACCCAACGAGCAAGCCATCGATGATTATGCCAAGTGCTTTCACGCGCTCTACGATGTAGTGGATTACTTCACCGTCAATGTAAGCTCACCCAATACTCCCGACCTGAGAGACTTGCAAGAGAAAGAACCGTTGCAGAAACTGCTGGCACACCTGCAAGCGCTAAACCGCCAAAAGCCAGCCCCAAAACCCATTCTCCTTAAAATAGCCCCCGACCTGAACAACCATCAGCTCGACGATATCATCGATATTTGCCTGACGCTCAAGATAGACGGCATCATTGCCACCAATACCACTATTGATAGGGAAGGACTCCGCACAGACCGGCAGAAAGTGCAGCAGATGGGTGCCGGTGGACTCAGCGGCAAGGCAGTCCGCAAACGTGCTACAGAAGTGATACGCTATCTGCATGAGCAGTCGAAAGGTAAGCTGCCGATCATTGGTGTGGGAGGTATATTTACGGCCAGAGATGCCATAGAAAAGCTAGAGGCCGGTGCCAGCCTTGTGCAGGTGTATACCGGCTTTATATACGAAGGCCCTGGTATGGCGAAGAAGATCAATAAAGCGTTGATGGAAGTTAGGAGACCGGGAGAAGGAAGACCGAAAACCGAAGACCGAAGTCGGGAGATATAGAGGTTGGAAGATAATAAGATATAATATAGTGATGTGATGCAGCTTTTTTATCAACCGTTGTTGACGGATAATTACTTTGTGCTGGATGCGGAGGAGTCGCGGCATTGTGTGAGGGTGCTTAGGAAAAAGGAGGGCGATACGATCAACCTAATAGATGGCAAGGGTACGTTCTATGAGGCACGCATCACAACGGCAGATGCCAAAGCCTGTACTTTCATCATCATCAACACCTGGAAAGAGCTTGCCAGGAACTACCGTATCCACCTGGGCATTGCCCCAACCAAAAATGCCGACCGCCTGGAGTGGTTCGTAGAAAAAGCTGTGGAGATAGGCATCGATGAGATCAGTCTGCTGATCTGTAGCAACTCTGAAAGAAAAAAGCTAAAGACCGACCGGCTGGAACGCAAAGCCATCAGTGCCATGAAGCAATCTGTGAAGGCTACGCTGCCGCTGATCCATGAGCCTGTTGCTTATGCTAAGTTCATCCGGCAAACCCGACAATATCCTTATAAGTTTCTGGCATATGTAAGTGATACGCCCATCCCTCACTTGCTGCATACTGCTATGCCCGGCCAGCCCTATACCATGCTGATAGGCCCGGAAGGAGATTTCTCTGCTTCGGAAATTGAGCAGGCACTACAGGCCGGTTTTCATCCCGTAAGCCTGGGTGCCTCACGTCTGCGAACAGAAACCGCCGGTGTGGCTGCCTGCCATATTCTGAACTTGGTGAATAGTTAGTGCTTTATTTTTATCGATGATCAGCTCCCTTTACAGAAGTAATAAACTGCGTGATGCTCTTTTCAAGATCATTGCTTTCCTGTAAGACTTTGATGAAAGCACTGCCGATGATGGCTCCGTTGGCATAGGAACAAGCATGAGAAAAAGTTTCGTAGTTGGAGATACCAAAGCCAATCAGCGTAGGATTCTTAAGTTTCATGGCTCTAATGCGGTCAAAGTAAGCCAGTTGCTCCTCTGTGATGTTGCTTTTTGCACCGGTGATGCTGGCAGAAGACACCATATAAATAAAGCCATGCGAATGCTCATCGATCAGGCGGATACGTGCTTCGCTGGTCTGGGGCGTGATCAGGAAGATATTGTACAGGCCATAGGACTCGAACAACTCTTTGTACTCGTTGAGGTATTCCTGCATGGGCAGGTCGGGCAGAATCAGGGCATCTACGCCTACCTGCTGGCAGTGCTGGCAGAAGTTTTCCACGCCAAACTGCATCACCGGGTTCATGTACCCCATCAGTATCATCGGAAGGCTCACTGACTGCCGTACATCGCGCAATTGCTCAAACAGCAACTTCAACGACATGCCATTGTGCAATGCCTGTGTACTACTGTCCTGAATGGTAGGCCCATCGGCCAATGGATCGGAGAAGGGCATCCCAATCTCAATAAAGTCTGCCCCGGCTTTCTCCAGGTATTCAGCAATACGCACGGTATCATTCAGTGCCGGAAAGCCAGCCGTATAATATACCGAGAGAATGCTCTCTTCCTTTTCTTCAAAAACCTGGTCTATACGATTGTATGTATTTACTACTGACATGTTATACTCTTTTAATCAAGTTGTTGTAATCTTCGTGTGAGCCAATCCAAAACCATATCATCGTCTCTCTATCTTTTACACCTAACGCTCTATATAATAACCCTATTCTTACTAAGTAAATAGGTTTATTTTAATGAACTTGTTTGAATTGAAGGCTTGTATATTGCGCATTGCCCTTCCATAATTGATATGCTGTCCTTGCTCTTTCTCTGATTTTAGCAGGAAGCTTTTCAAGTGCTTTTCTGAACCTTTCAGTTGTCACAGACTGCATTACCACTTTGAATCAATTGTCTTGCCTGAACGGTTCTCCTGTAATGCTTCGTCAGCCAATTTTTCTAATGCATCCTGAGAGCCAGCTAAAGTATTGTCCCACGCTAACTCATCAGAAATCAACTGAGCAAGCTCTTTTTGCTGCTCATCTGTAAGCATTTCAGCTTGATCCAGTATACTTTTTAATGCGTCTATCATATCTCTTTTGCATTTTTATGTTTTAATACTTCCCCCATCGGATATACGTTTCCAAATCCTTATCACCTCTGCCCGATAGGCTAACCACTACCACATCATCCGACTTCAGTTCCATCTGGTGTAGTACGGCGATGGCATGGGCTGATTCAATGGCAGGGATAATGCCTTCCATGCGGCTAAGCAGTATGCCTGCTTCCATCGCCTCATCATCGGTGATGCTATAGAAGGTGCCTCGTCCGGTATCATACAGATGCGCGTGCAGCGGACCAATACCCGGATAATCCAGACCGGCAGAGATAGAGTGTGGTTCGGTGATCTGGCCGTCGTCGGTTTGCATCAGCAGGGTTTTGCTGCTGTGGATGATGCCTATCTTCCCCAGGGCTGTAGTAGCTGCCGACTTTCCTGAATGCACACCCATCCCGGCTGCTTCCACCGCGATGAGTTTTACCTCTGTGTCTTCCAGGAAATGATAATACGCACCGGCGGCATTGCTGCCTCCGCCTACGCAGGCCACCACATAATCGGGCTTCTCCGTCCCTGTTTCTTCCTTGAGTTGCTGCCTGATCTCCGCACTCACTACCGCCTGAAAACGAGCCACCATGTCGGGATACGGATGCGGACCTACCACAGAGCCAATGACGTAGTGACTGTCTACCGGATTGTTGATCCAGTGGCGCAGGGCCTCATTGGTGGCATCTTTGAGGGTTTTGCTGCCGCTGTTGGCCGGAATCACCTCGGCTCCCAGGATACGCATTCGCTCCACGTTGGGCTTCTGGCGCTGCATGTCTACAGCACCCATAAACACCTTGCAGGGCATACCCATCAGTGCACAGATGGTAGCCGTAGCCACTCCATGCTGACCGGCACCGGTTTCTGCAATGATACGCTTTTTGTTAAGTCTGCGGGCCAGCAGTACCTGTCCGATGGTGTTGTTCACTTTGTGGGCACCGGTATGGCAAAGGTCTTCCCGCTTCAAGTAAATGCTGGCTCCAAACTTTTCAGAAAGGCGGCTGGCCAGATACAAAGGCGTAGGCCGACCTACATAGTCTTTGAGCAGCTTATGAAACTCCTGCTGAAAATCAGGGGAGTACATGATCTTCAGGTAGTTTTCTTTCAGCTCTTCTACGTTGGGATACAACATTTCAGGAATATAAGCACCACCAAACTTACCATAATAGCCGTTCTCGTCTACATGATAAAATGTTTTTTGAAGTTCAGTCACTGCTGCCATAGGTATATTAAAGTTTTAAAAACGAAATTAGTAAATCAACGGGTGAAAAGGAAATGAAGAGACTGAAAAACCGCAGACCGGAAAGAATGACTTTGAAAGCATCTACAGCCTTGCCTATGAAGGCTGCTACCGTTTATCTTTTCTTATATTTATATTTATATTCATTCCTATTTCCCGTCTTTCGGTTTCCTGTTTCCCTGATACTATCTGCCGGGCGGCCACGTACGGTTTCCTGTTTCCCGTTTCCGGCTTCTATAAACGCTTTCAGCTTATCAATGTCTTTCAGGCCGGGTTCTATCTCGAAGCGACTGTTGACATCTACTGCGTGGATGTTGTAGTATTTTAGGGCTTTGAGCTGGTCTATATTCTCCATACCCACCCCGCCACTCAGAAAGAACGGCACTTCCTGGTCATATTTCCTGAGCATACTCCAATCGAAAGTAGTGCCATTGCCGCCGGGTTGTTTGCCTTTTGTATCAAAGAGGAAATATTTTACGTGAGGCTTATATGCTTTCATCGGCTCAAAATCAAAGGCATCTTCCCCGATGCTAAACACTTTGATGAGCAGGAAGCCCTTTTCTTTGAGTGCTGCACAATACTCCGGTGATTCGTTGCCGTGCAATTGCAGCAGGTCGAGCTGATAGGTAGTAGCCTGCCGTTCTACTTCTTCCAGACTGGCATCTACAAAAACACCTACTTTCTTGGTTCTTTTAGGAATACCCTTGAGGTCTTCCGGCGTCAGGGTGTCGGCCATGTAGCGACGAGATTTTTCATAAAAGATAAATCCCATATAATCCGGCTTGAGCTGGGCAACCTTTTTCATATTATATAAAAACTTCATGCCGCAGACTTTCAGTTTGATGTTATCCATGCTCTTTGCAACAAATGCTTTTGCTATGATCGTTCAAAATTACTTCATTTCCTGCTGCTCTTTCAGCAACTTAACAAAATCCGCACAGGCTTTGGCGGGATCAGGCTGCTTCATAAAGGTTTCACCGATCAGAAAGCCCTGGTAGCCGTGCGTCATCAGCCGTAGTATCGCTTCTGGATCACTGATACCGCTTTCGGAGATCTTTATCACGTTCTGCGGCATCATCGCTGCCAGCTTAACGGAAGTTTCCATGCTTACCTCAAAGCTTTTTAGGTTGCGGTTGTTCACGCCCACCACATTGATATGTGGTGCAATCTTATCATCCAAGGCTGTCTGTTTGAGTTCTTCTGCATTGTGTACTTCCAGCAATACCTCCAGCCCCAGAGAGCGGGCATGGCTTGCCAGATCATGCACCTGCTGTGGCGACAGGATGGCGGCAATCAGCAGGATAGCATCGGCACCCAGGGCTTTGGCTTCTGTGATCTGGTAGGCATCAATGGTGAAATCCTTGCGCAGTACCGGACAATCATTGTGCTGCCGGGCAATCTTCAGGTTTTCGTCGCTGCCCCCAAAGAAGTCAACATCGGTGAGCACCGATAGGGCAGCCGCACCGGCCTGCACATAGCCTGTAGTAGTCGCCTGCACATCAGCATTGGCATTGATAGTGCCCTTGGAGGGAGACTTACGCTTAAACTCTGCAATGATGCCCGGAGCAGCAACCAGCAGTGCCTGCGACAAAGAATAGGTATGACGTGAAAAGTCTGCTGATCGTTCCAGTTGCTGCATAGGGGCCTTTGCGCTTCTTTCAGCAACTTCTACTTTCTTTCTTTCAACAATTTTATCTAAGATATTCATCGGCTGGTCGGTTTGGTGCTAAGGCAATGGTTTCTTTCTTATTTACTTGTCGGCTCAAAATAAGTTGTATCAGATGTAATACACAAGTATTGACAGCATACAATCAGAAAATTGTTTCATGTACGCCTCATCTACTTCCAACTTGTGTCTTTACAGACTGAGTGCGGAAATGCTCCGATCTCCTATTCTATGATAAACTTTTTGAAGAGGACTCTGTCTGCAAAAACAAGCTCGGCTATATATGTACCGCTGGCAAGGGTACTTACATTTACGGTAGTGACAGGGGCGGTGGTGGTCTGGTACCTGACAAGCTCTTGTCCGGTAATTGTATGAATGCTTAATGTATAGGAAGACAGACATTCTTCTCGAATGTTGAAGGTTATATAGTCTTGTGTGGGATTAGGATAAAGCTTGATAGATACTTCCGAACTACAGGGTGCTGCTTCCGATGAGCCAGGACGGCGGATATTTTCTTCTTTGAAGTAATGCTGCATAAAGTTGGGTAGACCTGGTAATGTATAATTTCCCTCCCCATAATCTATTTGCTGATACTTAATATCTATTAAATCTCCTTTATGGTTGGGATAATTGATATGATAGAGATAGTTAATGTGTTTCTCATTATCTGAATACTGGTCAGATGTATAGTATATCTTTCCATCAGGAGCCAGCTCCAAGGCAGGGATTAAAAGGCTTCCTCCTGCTTGAAGCCAATATTGATCAGATGAAAAACCAATACGAGAAGCTTTGATATTAGGGGTTGTCAGATCAAACTGATGCAGAAAAGTTTGTTCAAAATCACTTAATATTACACCTGATAGATACAGTTTAGAATTATCAGGAGAAAAAGATACACCATATGTCCAGAGATAATTGCTACCCAGGTTGCGGTGGTTGGAAAGCATTCCGGTTGCGGCATTAAAATCAAACAGCTCAAAAGTACTGACTGTATCAAAAGCAGGTGTATTAATAAAATTGGCATATGCTACCATACTTCCATCTGGTGACGCTTTCAAACAGCCATCATTACCATTGCCATAGCTAAAGTAGGCTTGTTTGTGCAGTGTAGGGCCAATAGCTTGTGCTGTAGCTTCTGAAAAACCATCACGATCAATCAACTGTATATTAAACTGGTCACTGTTTTCCTGATGGGTCAGCAACCAATAAGCATCTTGTGAGATATGAGGAATGGCGGTCAGCTTTTGCCTCAATCCTTCCAAGAGCAGGATGTTTTTAAAAGATTGTACAACATCACCTTTTCCCCCATCTAACCGCATGTCTATAATAGAGTAATACAAATTTATTGGAACATCTCTGGAATCGTATTCAGGTCCGGCAAGCGTAAACAAATAATAAATGCTATCTTTTCCTGGCATAGGCACAATTAGTACAGATTGAGAAATGGCACTGTTACCAAACAGACCGGTACCATGCGGCATCACCTGAAAGTTACGGTTCCATACCGTATCTCCGTTGCTTAAAAACAACAACTGACCGGAAATCTTGTCAGATACAATGGCTGAGCTTGTAAATGATTCCATCGGTGAATCTTGTAAAGCCCTGGGTATGCTATTGTAGAAATTAAGTCCTGCATGGTTTCCAAAGTACCAGTTGTCAGCTTCTCTTTGAGCATATGCCTTGTTTAGAAAACAAATGATCACCAAACAGCAAAGATATGGGTAAAGTAGCTTCACATTTTATTGTGTTAGGATACTAATAAAATACGGCTTTTTACTTTTAATGTTGTTTTAAAGAAGTAATTAGTAACATCTACGCTAACTTAAAATAAATAGCCAATAACACTATGTATTATATATCATACTTTTTGCAAAAAAGCTTCCGAAAGGCTTGTACTATTTGGCCCTGTTTGTGCATAAACAGGTACGCTAACTATTTAATGGTGAAGTTGAATGTAAAATATTTGCTACTGGTACAACCAGGAGCACCAGTGCTGACACAGTAGTATAAATCTACGGAGTCTTTTCCCTTAAAGCCGGCTTTTGGCTCGTAGACGTACTTGTGTGAAGCATTATCATATTGGATTTCGCTGACAGCAAAATGCTCCGCCTGTCTGCTGATGCTATAACCTCCTTCAAAAGAAACGTTACTACCCAGATCGTAGGTAAATGTTTCACCAGCCTCTAATACAATATCTTTACTTGCCGCCCTGTCTGCGGAGTTTACCTGCTCCTCTTCTGAACAACTGCTCCATAAGCCGATGTTGAAAACCAACGTGATAGAAAGTAATAATGCCTGTTTCATAGTTTGTAGGGTTTTTGTACATAAGGCATACCGTTATGCGCTTACTGTATAGATAGTATGACATGGTAATTTGGCAAAGGGTTGGAAGGGATTGGCAATAAAAAAATCACTTAACTTTTTACTTGAGTGTTGAGCTGGCTTACCGGCTTCAAATGCAATCTGAAGCCAGAGGCGGTAGGTTAGCCGAAGCACTATAGTGTTATGAGCATAGGTTAGTAGTCTGTCAGTCAAAGGATAGTAGTCTGATGGATAAAGGTTAGTAGTGTAATGAAAAAAGGGTAGTAGTCTGACAGACAAAGGGTAGTAGTGTAATTGGTTAAAGCACTATAGCTTGATATACGAAAGCACTATAGTGTAACGGGTCAAAGCACTATAGCCTGATACAGCAAAGCAAACCGATACCTAATTAGTTAGGTGTGCGATAATTTGCAGCTTTTTGATGTCATCACCATCAGCGATGGGTCGGACGCCGACGCGGTTTAAGCCCATCGCTGATGGTGTAAAGCCCTGCGCTGATGGTGTGAAGCCCATCGCTGCCTGCAAATTGTTGTACACCCGATCAGTTTATAGCCATATGTTGTTCGCTGAATGTTGAATATTAAATGTTGCGTGTTGCCTATTTAAATAATAATCAATACGCAATGTTCAATAGTCAATATTCAGTGTGGTAGTGATAGTAACAGCAAAACAATACAAAAAAAGGCCACCGTGTGGGGTAGCCTTGCATAAGGAGGGCAATATGATAAACAAGCTTACACGGTCAGCATCGCTGATAGTCGTCCGCTGCGTTCCGAACCGTTGATCATGCTGCGCACCTCTAGTTGATATGGGCCTTTGGTGAGGGGCTTGGGAAGTACCATCACCAGTTCGCTGGGTCGGTTGGTGACAAAGGTGTCTACTCTGGTCGCCTTGCCTTCGCTGTGCAGGAACACGCCCTGGGTAGGCAAAGAAAGGTCTAGCTTCATATGTTTGCCTGTGAGCTTTATCACACCACCTGGTGTTAGCTTGTTGTTCTTGGTATCAGTGGTAACATCCAGTAGATATTTAGGCTGTGGCAAAGTTTCACTGCTTGCTATCTTGGCAAGCTTGATCTGTCTTGAAACGTCTTTAAAGTGCACACCGGGCAAGGTTTTGATCTTGAGCTTATGGCGACTATCATCAAAGTTGTCTTCGTCATTGATAAATACCCCGCAGATGCTTGGTCCGGCTTTCAGCAGGCGGGAGTTGATAGAGTAGCCTTCTTTGAGGAAGAAACCAACGGCATCACCATATTCATAAAGAGTAGCCAATGCTTCGGCCTTGGTCACTGTAGAGCCACGGGCAATCATGTATTCAATCAGGGCATCGTCGTCTTTGCTGCCCTGCGTCACTGTCTGCGCCCTTCGGTCATCAGGATCGGACGTCATTTTGTTGTCTACTAAAAAGTAAGCTACCATATTATATATTGTTTTATATGAAATATGCCTTACCAAATACCAATACAATGCCTGTTTTTCAGCACAACGGCAGGATGTAAGGATAACATAGGTTTTATCATCTGTAGCATCACAAGGCTTTTCAACAAATCGTACAAAAACCCTATCTTTACCACAACCGTTATCAACGTATCTATCCAGCACCCAATCCCTAACACCTAACACCCAAACCCCAACACCCAAAACATGAGTCATAAGATCAAAGTAACCTCCGAGGTTGGCCGTTTGAGGCGTTTGCTCATCCATAGCCCGGATGCGGGTATCGGCAAGATTGTGCCCCGCATCAAAGATCAGTTGCTGTATGATGATATTGTGTACCTGGAAAAGATGCAGCAGGAATACAATGAGTACATGAAAGTGCTGCTGTGCTTTCTGGACCAGGACAAGATCAAAGGCAAAGCCGGAGACCCCGCCTACGCACAGGCAGCACTGAACAGTAATTTTGATTCTGACTATGTGCTCACCATTGAACAGACGCTGACGCGTATTCTCAAAAAAGAAGATGTCAAATACCTACTGGTGCCATCTGTCTGTGCTATCGAGAAGTGCGGACTAAAGATCCAGAAAGTGCTACTGGAGACTCCGGCAGAAGTGCTGGCCCATACCCTGATCACGGGAGTGCTCAGGGATGCAGATGGTAAAGACTCTTTTATCTTTGCCCCTATTCCCAACCTGATCTTTACCCGTGATATTGGTATTACCGTCCACGATCATATCCTGATCAACAAACCGCATGAAGCTGCCCGCAACCGCGAGACGCTGCTGTTCAAATACATTGCTCACTTTGAGTTGCTGGATCAGTCTACCAAAGCTGACCCCGACCGGCTGGCCGAAAGGGTGATTGAGTTGCGGGAACTAGACCTATTCTTCTTCTCCAGTGAGGAAGAAAAGCGCATGAAAAATGTCTCTATTGAAGGCGGCGATATCATGATGGTCAGTCCAGGGCACCTGATGGTAGGGCTGAGCGAGCGCACCTCGGCAATGGCCACCGACTACCTGGTGGAAGAAGTATTCGCCCGCGACCTTGTGCAGAAAGTGTCGGTGGTGAAGATACCGCAGCGCAGAGCGTATATGCACATTGATACGGTGTTCACTCAGTTGCGCAAAGATCAGTGGATACTGTTCAGCCCGTTCTCCAAAAAGGAAATCACCGGGCGTATCAAGAACTTCGACTTTGCCGGTAACCTGTCGATGGCACATGCCCAGCTTGTCTATGATGTGGAGATCGTGCAGTTTGTCCGCCAGCCGGAAGCCAACGGCAGGTACAGTGTGCAGGTCAATAAACTGGAGTACCTGGATGATCTTTTCGAGCAGATCAGTCGCCAGGACTTTGGTGCCGACCATTGCGACATTATCCCCTGTGCCGGTGGCGTGTTTCCGTATAACGAACGGGAGCAGTGGACGGATGCCTGCAACTTCCTGGCCATCCGCGAGGGCGTTGTGATTGGCTACGACCGCAATATCAGGACAGAAGAAGAGTTCAGAAAGCGCGGCTATGCCGTGATGTGTTCTTCCGAGATCATCGAGCAGGTAGAAAGCGGCAAAGACATCGATGAAGTGGTAACCGGCGACACGCTCATCCTGCTACCCTCTGCCGAGCTTTCCCGTGCCCGGGGCGGTACACACTGCATGAGTATGCCCCTCTGGAGAGATGAGGTGCCCGTGCTGGTATAGCTATACAATGTACTGTACAGACACCATATATGGTGTCTCCACTATGTATGGTGTCTCCACTATGTATGGCATCTGTACCTATGTAATATAAGCCAGTATCATACCTGATGCACTTCCTTGGGATTCGGTTTTTCCAGTATGCGTCTGGTTATATAATAGTACAGCAGAAAGCCAATGGCAATGCATACCGACATGATGCCAAAAGGTAAAGGAGAGTCCAGATTGATACCGGGCAAACTGATGATGATAAACCCGATACCTCCAAACAAGATGATTAACCCCCATTTCAACGATTCCAGATGGCTGTTTTGCTGTTTACTCAGAATAAAGGTAGATTGACTATCTACATGTCCCAGTTGCACCAGTTTTCTTCGCAACTGGTAATCGGTAATCACTCGTATGATACTGACAATACCGTAAAAGATCACGCCTACAATAATGGCTCCTGCTAATCCGTCGTGCATATCTTTGTTGTTTAATGGTGAAATATTGTTTTGCCTCATAAGACAGCCGCATTGGCAGAAGGTTGCAGCATACTATAAAAAAATATTGCAACCTTTTATTTTTCGTGCTGTCTTATGGGGCAATGAATACTGATGATGCTTTGCTGGTTTCCCGCGTAATAGAAGGTGACGCGCTGGCCTTTCGCACCCTGGTGCAGCAGCACGAACGGCTGGTGTTCCATATGGTGCACCGGATCACCAACCGTGCGGAAGACTGCGAAGACATTTGCCAGGAAGTCTTCATGCGGGTATTTCAGAAAATACATCTCTTCAACTTTCAGTCGCGGCTGGCTACCTGGATTGCCACCATTGCTTACCGAACAGCACTCAATTATGTAAAGAAAGAAGAAAAGCACACAGCGCATACGCTGAACGAAGAGATGCCTATGGCAAGCAAAGAGTTATCGGCTCAGCAAACGATGGAGCGGCAGTCTGTTCATGAGGCGGTTCACCAACAAATTGCCCGCCTTCCCGTTCATTATCGAACCATCATTACGTTATTTCACCTGGAAGAAATGAGCTTGCAGGAAATACAGACTGTCACAGGTATGCCGGAGGGAACGGTGAAGAACTATCTTTTCCGTGCCCGGAAGCTACTCAAAGAGCAGTTACAAAAACAATTTCAACAGGAGGAGCTATGAAGCAAGTACACACCGACGAGCAGATTCAAAAACTGCTGGATCAGAAGCAGATTTCCGAACAGGAGCGCGATGCTGAAGTAAGGGCCTATCAGCTGTTGTATCAGGCTTTAGGGCAGCCCCCTTCTGATGTATCTATTCCTGAAAACTTTTCTCAAAAGATGGCTGCGCTTGCTATACAACAACAAAAACAGCATGTCAGAAGGCAATCGCTACGCTGGATGAGCGTAATTATCTCGTCTATCGGGCTAAGTATGCTTGGACTTTATTATACATACCCTCCGTTTTTCCACTATCTCCTTGCCTATAAAGATGTTTTCATCTTTACCATTATTGTATTCCTGGCAGTACAAGCCAGCGATTACTGGCTGGTTCGGAAAAAACAACTATGGACATCCTGATTGGCTGCTGAACTATTTGCAGTGCATGACCTGCTTTAGAAGATGCAGAAGGCAAACAAAGATGATAAGATGAGAACAGAGTAGAGTCAACGATGCGTTTAAACATAGCCATGTTCTTTTCGGTATCCGCAAGGTAAGGTTTGCCAAGTCTTCTAAGCATGGTGAGTGCCAGCTCGTCATCTCCTAGAAACTGATACTTACACTCGATCGTTATTGCATCGTCGTAAATATACAATTTATCATCATCCTTCAGTGTGCCCAACCGGTATTGAGCACTAAAAGCCGTATCTGACAGGAAACTGACAGAATAGTGGTGATCTTTACCAAAGGTAATAGTATGCTCAGTAGCTGTATTCTGCCAGGAGCCAACCAGCAAGCGGGCCGCAGGGGTTTCCAAATTTGTATCATTGCACTGGGTGAGTGAAAATAGCAGTACAAGTCCTAGCAGTATGTTTTTCATAATATAGCATAACGAAGCTTTTCGTTGGTTATTGGCACAAGCGTCTTTCAATAGATGCCACAGCAACACCCGGACAGATACGTACAGAGATTGTGTTTAATCCTCACTGCTCAACGCTATTAGCTTGGTCATTGTATTGTGGTTGCGGGTGGTGGCGGAGATACCCAGTTTCTTCTCCAAAAAGTTGTTGCTCAATACTGAACGGGCAGCATTTCCCGGAATATACAGATAAGCAGCCTCTTCTGTAACGACAATCTGTTCTGGGGAATAGTCCCGCACAGAGAGTTCCTGCACTTTTGCTACATCCGGCTTTTGGGCAAACACCGTAAAGAACACTCTGGAGATATCCAATTGCTGGAAAGGATTGCTAGCGAGTATCTTTTGTAGCTGCTTCCTGGTGCAGGCGGCCACTACCAGTTCGGCACCTAGATGGTCTTTGATTAAATGATACACACGTTCTTCAAGCTCCTGTACAGATAAAGAGGTACGCAGCACAATATTGCCGCTCTGGATATACGTGCGCACTTCTTCAAACCCATCATTGGTAAGTAGCTGCCGAAGCTGCGCCATTGGCACTTTGTTCTTACCCTTTGGCATTACACCACGCAATAAGATAACGTATGTCTTCATGTTTGGCTTATCCTTAGTGGAGTTCCATGTCGGGTATTCATGCGGGGCATTCCATGCTGAGCATTATATAAATGCCGTGTAAGATGAAGAACGCATGGAAATGCGCTCAAGCCTCCCTGATGCAGGCGACCACCCCATTTCCGCATCCAGATGGTCCTTAACCAGACGATACCTACGTTTACTGCTGGAAAGCTCGTAGTTTCCACAAGTGCAGCTCTATGGTACGTTTTACGTCAATGAGCAGGTCTTGAGAACTCACATCGCTTTGGCCGGTTGTTTTTACTTGTTCTCCTAAGTGGTCAGATAAGGCTTTGTAGCGTTTGGTCAGCAGGTCGAGTACTTGCTTATCTGTGAGCGTACCATCGGGAAAATGGCCCAAGTTGGCAGTTCTGGCTACCAGGGCGGGTCTGCCGTCTGCCGCTGCATTCAATGCTCGCATTCTTTCGGCAGTCATGTCTATGAGGGGAAGTAACTCATGGTACATTTCTCCTAATAAGTCATGAAGACTATAGAAAAGAGGGCCTTGTACGTTCCAATGTGCTTGCTGCACAGCATGATATTGCGCGATAAGCTCATAGAGCGTAGCTTGTAGTGCCTCGGTAGTAGGTTTTTGGTCGATATTAACAGTGGGAATGTGTTTGTTGGCTGACTGATCTTTGTAGTCACTCAGTGAGCCTTGTTGGCTTTGTGCATGTGCAAACAGGGTTGAACAAAAGATTGATACGACCAATAGGTTTAAAAACTTCATGTTGTGTGTAATTGATTGATAATGGTTTATAAAAAAACTGAATATTCTCTTAACCCAAAAGTCCGTGGCTTGTTTGTATATCATGTAATTGATGTCTGCTTTTATGTATGTTAGTCCACATTCTTTAGTTCCCGTCCAGCCTCCCTTATGGCTTCAGTTTTAAACTAAAGCCAGGTCAAAGAAACTTCCGTCTTCTGGCTTCGGTCTGTGACTGAAGCCAAATAAATTAGAAAAATCCTTCGGTCTTCCGGCTCTCTTCTAATCCTCGAATAAAAATTCCTGGTAGGCATTGCGCAGTTCGCGGAGGGCCAGGGTATCTTGTTGCTCTTGCGCTTTTTGGATGCCTGTCTGGTAGGTCTGTTCGGCTTTCTCTCTCTCATCCAGGTCAGCATACAGGTTGGCTGCATGATAGTAGGTGGGTACATAATGCGGATGATTTTGGAGTAGGTCTTCGTAATATGCCAGGGCTTGCTGCACGTTGGTTTTGGTGTATTCTGTGGCAATGGCGTATAGCAGAAAAGCATCATGAGGTTCTTCCTTCAAAAACTGTAATAGCTGCTCCAAACGTGCCTGGCTCATAGGGTAATGTGTTTTTATTTCTTTGATTATTACGTAACTTCACAGCAAATTTAGGGTTTACATAAGAAAAACTTACTTTTGTTATGAATATATTAGTATGCATTACGCACGTTCCCGATACAACGGCTAAAATTACTTTTACGGATAACAACACAAAGTTTGACAGCAGCAATGTACAGTTTATCATAGGTCCTTATGATGATTATGCACTGGCACGTGCCGTAGAACTGAAAGAGCAGGAGGGTGGCAACCTTACGGTACTCAGTGTGGGTGGTGCCGAAACGGAGCCTACCATCCGCAAAGCCCTGGCCATTGGTGCCGATGATGCCATCCGAATTGATGCCGAGCCTACCGATGCTTTCTTTGTAGCACAGCAGATCGCTGAAATTGTCAAACAAAACAACTACGACCTTATCCTGATGGGACGCGAATCCATAGATTATAATGGCGGACAGGTACATGGTATGGTAGGCGAACTGGTAGGAATGCCCTCAGTGTCGCCGGTGATGCAGCTGGATATAGAAGGAGATACTGCCAAGATGGCCCGTGAGATAGAAGGCGGCAAAGAATACCTGGAAGTGAAGTTGCCTATGATTGCCGGTTGCCAGGAACCTATTGCAGAATGGAAAATTCCCAACATGCGTGGCATCATGTCGGCACGTAAGAAGCCATTAGAGGTGAAAGCACCGGTGGCAGACGAAAAAATGACAGCTACACAACAGTATGAACTTCCTCCTGCCAAAGGTCAGGTGAAGATGTTCAAACCCGAAGAAATAAACGAACTGGTGAAAGCTCTGAAGAATGAAGCAAATGTTCTATAGAGTACTTGCTTGTATTATGTTGATATTAGAAACCTAGAATTATGTCTATATTAGTTTTTGTTGAAAGCGCAGACGGAGCCATCAAGAAATCATCGGCAGAAGCCGTGTCTTATGCCGCCGCCCTGGCGCAGCAAACAGGCGACAACGAAGTGGTTGCCCTGGCATTTGGCAATACGGTAGAAGCTGCCGAACTGGAAGGTTTGGGCAGGTACGGTGCCACCAAAGTACTGCAAGCTGCTGATGAGCGGCTCAACCAGGCAGTGATCAAAGCCTACGCTTCGGTGCTCAACCAGGCCATTGACCAAACGGGTGCTACTATTGTGGTGCTGGCCACCTCGTCATTGGGCGATCCGGTGGCTGCGCGTGTGGCTGTCAAACAACATGCAGCACTGGCTACCAACGTGGTGGCTTTGCCGGAAACAAGCGGTGAGTTTACCGTCAAAAGAAGTATTTATACGGGAAAAGCTTTTGCCCTGATGACGCTGAAAGCTGATAAAAAGATACTGGCGATCAGGAAAAACATTGTAGAGATCAAAGAAGACGGCACTGCTGCATCCGTAGAAACCTTTGAGCCTGCACTTGATGATACTGACTTCAACGTGAAGATCACTAAAACAGAAAAAGCCGAAGGCGAAGTGCTACTGCCCGAAGCTGACATTGTGGTATCGGGTGGCAGAGGCATGAAAGGGCCGGAAAACTGGGGTATGATCGAAGAACTGGCCGAAAGCCTGGGTGCCGCCACTGGTTGCAGTAAGCCGGTATCGGACATGGGATGGCGCCCGCACCACGAGCACGTAGGGCAAACGGGTGTAAAAGTGAGTCCGTCACTGTATATTGCTGTTGGAATATCCGGTGCCATTCAGCATCTTGCGGGTGTAAACGCATCAAAAAATATTGTAGTGATCAACCAGGATGCAGATGCCCCGTTTTTCAAAGCAGCAGACTATGGCATTGTGGGGGATGCTTTTGAGATTGTTCCAAAATTAACCGAAGCCATCAACGCTTCTAAACATTAGTCTTTATACAGTGGATAAACTAGAACTTGAAATTTTAGGTCTTTCTTCAAGTCAGTCGCAGTCGGGGTCTTTTGCGCTAGTGCTGGGGGAAAAAGAGGGTAGCAGGAGGCTTCCTATCATCATTGGTATGTTCGAGGCGCAGGCCATTGCCATAGAAATAGAGAAGATAGTGCCCAACCGCCCTATGACACACGATCTTTTTAAATCGTTTGCCCATAACTTCAACTTCACGGTAGAAGAAATTATCATCTCCGATCTGAAGGAGGGCGTTTTTTTTGCCAAGATAGAATGTAGCGATGGTGGCAAAACCATTACCGTAGATGCGCGTCCGTCTGATGCTATTGCCATCGGTCTGAGGTTTAGCGTACCTATTTACACTTACGAAAGCGTGTTGTCCGAGGCAGGCATTGTGCTCACCGATGAAGAAAGTGAACGGGAACCTGCCACCCGCAGCGAGTCAAAAAAAGGAAAACCTCTGAAAGAACAACTCAAAGACATGTCTCCCGATTCTTTGAAGACGCTGCTGGATGAGGCCCTCAAGCAGGAAGATTACGAACGAGCAGCTAAAATACGGGACGAAATGAACCGCAGAAATTAACTATTGCCGAACGAAGCCAGAAGCCTCCTCATTCTTGAAGCAACTTGTGAAGCAATGCAATAGCTATTGCTGGTGTTCTCATCAACTTCAATAGCTTTGTTGGAAAAAACAATTAGGTGATTTCATCAAGTGCCCGGATCTTTTGTTACCCATAACATCCTGCTATCAAACCTCATCAATGGACTATCTTCGCGGCATCTTAGGAATTACTGTATTGATAGCACTGGCGTTTCTGTTGTCCAGAAACAGAAAAGCGGTCGACTGGCGGTTGGTCATCACTGGCATCCTGCTGCAACTCATTGCAGGTGTTCTTATCCTGAAAGTACCTTTTGTAGCTGGCATATTCAATAAGGTAAGCCAGGGCTTTGTCAAGTTTTTGGGGTTCTCTCAGCAGGGTGCTACATTCCTGTTTGGTGATCTGACCAACGTATCAACCTTCGGCTACATCTTTGCCTTTCAGGTACTGCCTACCATCATCTTTTTCTCTACCATCACGGCTGGCCTGTACTATCTGGGCATTCTTCAAAAAGTAGTGTATGGCATTGCCTGGGTGATGGCCCGCACCATGCGGCTATCTGGTGCCGAAAGCTTGTCGGCTGCCGGCAACATCTTTCTGGGTCAGACAGAAGCTCCGCTGCTGGTGAAGCCCTACATTGCCGGTATGACAAGGTCTGAACTGAT
Organism: Cyclobacteriaceae bacterium; assembly: GCA_958296015.1. Lineage (GTDB taxonomy): Bacteria > Bacteroidota > Bacteroidia > Cytophagales > Cyclobacteriaceae > JAJNNC01. The sequence continues at coordinate 203,419 of CATQIH010000032.1, read as the reverse complement.
GTGCCTAATGACCGGAGGCATGGCCACTATTGCCGGGGGCGTGCTGGGCGGCTATGTGGCTTTTCTGGGGGGCGATGATCCGCAGCAGCAGGTGAAATTTGCTGCCTACCTGCTCAGTGCCTCTATCATGAATGCCCCGGCAGCCATTGTGATGTCCAAACTTATCATTCCTGAAACCAACCGGGATGCCATCCGCGAGGAACTCAATGTGGCGGGTGATCAGGTAGATGTCAACGTGATAGATGCACTGTCCAGAGGAGCCGCTGACGGACTGAAACTGGCGTTGAATGTAGGTGGCATGCTACTGGCTTTTATTGCTGTTATTGCGGCTATCAATTATCTTTTAGCCGATGTGTTTGGCGGACTCACCGGCCTGAACACCTGGGTCGCTTCTTCCACCAATGGGCAGTTTGATAAGTTCTCGTTGGAATATGTCCTCGGACAAGTATTTCGCCTGTTTGCCTGGATCATGGGTGTAAGCTGGGACAGTTCTCTACAGGTAGGTAGCCTGCTGGGGCAAAAAACCGTAATCAACGAGTTTGTAGCTTACCTAAGCCTTTCTGACATGAAAGCTGCCGGTAGCCTGGATGGCAAAGCTCTTGTTGTAGCCACATATGCCCTGTGTGGCTTCTCCAACTTCAGTTCCATTGCCATCCAGATCGGGGGCATTGGCAGCATAGCTCCTTCGCAGCAAGGCAACCTGTCGCGCCTGGGCCTATGGGCACTGCTGGCCGCCACCTTCGCCTGCATGATGACCGCTACTATTGCGGGGATGCTGGTGAGTTATTAGCTGTATGGTATAAATATGATAAACTGGTCATCAGATTTGACAGGCTTGGCAAGGATGTAATACATTGTGTCTCAGCTACAGGAAGTTAGAAACTTCCCTTGATGAGTAAGGCTTCAGAGAGGCACTAAAGCCAGAGAGGTTGAGCAAAGAATGATCGTCTAAAGTAAAAGGGTAAATATATGTACTATTGAAAGGCCACGGAAAATAGCCAAGCATATATCAGAAAAACCCACCTGTGTAAGATCCCTATTGTTTTTGATCAATTTTATAGCAATACAAGGGGCTATTTTTGGGGGATTTTTTTGTCACTTCATGTATGCTAACTTTTGGAAACACCCCAGACCGTACGATCCGTCTCTGCCAGTACTCTTAAGAAAGATGCGCTGATCCTTTTGCTCCTATGCCTTTGTGTCAACGTAGTCATGGCGCAATGGTATGATGCCAAGGTTGGTGTAGATTCTAAGCATTACCTTTTGTACAGCCAGCGTATACTGGAGAAGGGTGCCCTCTTTGTAGAGCTACACTATTTTTGGTACCTGGGCTATGTGCTGTTTGTGACGGTAGCCAAAAGCCTGTGGAATGATATTCAGATGATTGTGCTGCTACAAATACTATTTCATGCCATTGGCGTGGCCGCACTCTACTACAGCAGTAGGTATCTATTTAACAATCGGCTCGCGGCTTGGGGTGCAGCACTGTTGCTGATGCTGTGGCCGGATATGCTATTCTGGAATTTTATGGTCATGACAGAGTCTTTCTGCACCAGCTTTACCTGCTTGGTCATTCTGTTGCTGGTGTTACACGTCAAAAAACAGTGGCCTATGCTTTGGCTGCTGCCCGCTATCTTGCTACTGTTTTTTATTCGCCCTACTGGCATTGCGGTGTTGGTTGCCTTCGGGTTGATGCTGGCAAGTATCTATCAATTGTATTTAGTAAAGTACCGTACAGCACTGGTAATTGTCGGGCTGGCACTGGTAGCTGGTCTTTATCTATTGATCAACGGTATGCTGGATACTTTTGTGCTGGTTGAAAATTATGCTACCGGAGAGATCGTCTACCTGGCTGCTTCGCTTCCCGACAATTATCCGGGCAAAGAAATGATACTGCTGGCTCCGCAAGACCTGACAATACCCGATGCCGGATTGTCGCCTGTGGTCAGATTGCTGTTGTTTATCGTCTATAATCCCTGGTATTTTGCTAAGCTATCTGGTATGAAGCTGTTTTATTTTCTGACTCATACCAAACCTTATTATTCCCCGATACATAACCTGCTGTTGCTGCTCGTGCTGCTACCGCTATACTTTTCGACAGCCAAAACAATTATTAGTAATACCATTATGAGGCCACTACGGGTTTTTCTGATCACATTTTTTGTTGTACACTGCGTGATCATCCTTTTTACCATAGAAGACTGGGATGGTAGGTTTCTGATGCCTTTGTTGCCTTTTGTGTTTTTGCTGGGTAGCAGAGGTATGGCGTTGCTATGTCAGCAATATTCCGGCGTTTGCTTAGAAGCTGTGGTGTCTGGCAAACAGAAAGTGTCTGCGGTTTTTCTATCTTGCAGGAATATTTTGATGAAGATGACACCTTCTGACAAAAAATAATTAGCCTGTAGGGAATTATTTATTCAGTTATTAGCTTTACAAGAAGCGGACGGCAATAGTGCTCGTTGATGCCATAGATATCACCATATTTATTTCCCATCTTCTTTTATTATTCCTCCTATTTTTATTTATTTTATTCTTAATATTTTCTAATGAACATTTTTGTAGCAAAATTAAGCTCAGGAACCACTGATGCGGATCTCAATGAGTTATTCGGTCAGTTTGGTACGGTCACTTCGGCCAAAGTTATCATCGATAGAGAAACAGGTTACTCTAAAAAGTATGGTTTCGTTGAAATGTCAGACGATGAGGCGGCTTCCGGAGCGATCGATCAGCTGAACGAAAGCGAATTTGACGGCAGCGAGATTGTGGTAAAACAAGCCAGAGCCAGAGAAGAAAGAAGCAATAATTCACGTGGTGGATATCAGCAATCTTACGACAGACGTTACTAATCATTAACGTAGGTAACACATGAAGCGGGTCTTTCCCGCTTTTTTTATGACATTTGTAGTTAGTTCATCAGCCAAACGCCACAAGCAAATGCATTTCAACAAAGTACATCATATTGCCATCATCGTATCAGATTATCAAGCCTCCCAAAAGTTTTATACACAAATATTACCTTTTGAGGTGATCAAAGAGACTTATCGGAAAGAACGCAACTCCTACAAGCTAGACCTTAGCCTGAATGGCCAATATCAGCTGGAGCTTTTCTCTTTTCCGGGCGCGCCTCCGCGCCCATCTTTTCCGGAGGCGATAGGTTTGCGGCACCTGGCCTTTGAAGTGGATGATGTGGCCGGAACAAAAGCAGTACTTGAAGAAAAGGGCGTGGCCGTACAAGACATCCGCGTTGATGAGATTACCGGCAAAAAGTTTGCGTTTTTCGAAGACCCTGACGGACTCCCGTTAGAAATTTACCAGCAATAAGCTGGAAAGTAGCTATCGAAGGGCAGGACAACGCAAAACATACGGCCTGTTGCATAGTTTGTTAGGCGGTAAATCACTAAATTTGTCTGCAATATTAAAGCTGATACAAAACATTCATCACCATGACGCAAACCATAGACATTGATATAAAGCGAACGCAGCAGTCGCATATCAAAGAGGTTGATTTTAATAATATCGCTTTTGGTAAAAATTACACCGACCATATGTTTGTCGCTGATTTTGCAGACGGGCAGTGGATGACACCCCGCATTGTGCCTTACGGTCCGCTGCGGCTTAGCCCTGCCAATGCTACCTTGCACTACGGGCAGACTATCTTTGAGGGGATGAAAGCCTACAGAGGCGACAACGACAACATTCTGATCTTTCGGCCTGAAATGAATGCCCGGCGGTTCAACCGCTCTGCCGTGCGTATGTGTATGCCTGAGGTGCCGGAAGAACTCTTTATAAGCGGCTTGAAAGAACTGATCAGACTGGAGGCCGATTGGGTACCCAACCTGCCGAATACCTCACTGTATATTCGTCCTTTTATGTTTGCTGCCGATGAATATATCGGTGTCAGACCTTCCGAAACGTATAAGTTCATGATCTTCTGCTCTCCGGTAGGTGCATACTACAGCAAGCCTGTCCGGGTGAAAATAGAAAAACAATATGTAAGAGCAGCAGAAGGGGGCACAGGAGCTACCAAAACAGGCGGCAACTATGCGGCATCGCTATATCCTACCAAATTGGCAGCTCAGCAAGGCTACGACCAGATCATCTGGACAGACAGCAAAACACATACGTACATCGAAGAGGCCGGTACCATGAACATCATGCTGGTCATCGATGATGTGCTGGTGACACCGCCTACCAGTGGCACCATCCTGGAAGGCATCACCCGCGATAGTATCCTGCACATGGCCCGCGACTGGGGTATGAAGGTAGAAGAAAGAAAAGTGAGCGTAGAGGAAATCGTGGAGGCTATCCGTGCCGGTAAATTACAGGAAGCTTTCGGGGCAGGCACCGCCGCCACCGTGGCGCACATACAAACCATCGGCTACGAAGGCACAGACTATGACCTGCCGCCAGTGGAAGCACGTAAGTTTTCTCACAAAGTGCTCTGGGAAATGGACAATATCAAACATGGCAGAGCCGAAGATAAGTTTGGCTGGATTATGAAGATTTGATAGAGGACGGAAGTAAATATCTTCGGACGTTTAATACCCACGAACGCTCAATCTTTTTTGTATATTTGTGTGTGTAGTTAGCATCAAAGCATATGTTAGTAGAAACAATTATGGACATCTTTCATATAAGCCAAGCAGATGCGGAACGTTTCGTGAAGGCGATAGATGACCGTCATGTAACCCGCGAATGGATACGTGAGAATTATACTTCTAAAGAAGTAGATGAAGCTCGTTATCAAGCAATGAATGATCGATTTGAGGTAATAAATGATCGATTTGAGGCAATGAATGATCGATTTGAGGCAATGAATGATCGGTTCGATTCAAAGATTGGTTCTTTAGAAAAGACAATGGTTTCAGTCAAAACTTTTTATGCAGTCATGGCGGGTGCAGTATCTATTATCATGGCATATATTACGTTTTTAATTAAGTTTGCTTAAAAAATCAATCCATTATGACAAAAGACCAATTGAAAGATTTAAGAGCCAGGTTAGAGGCTTTGAGGAGGTATCTTTGACTACGATAAGAAAGTAGAAGAAATACAGGAAGAAGAAGCACTGACCGCGCAGCCCGACTTCTGGAATGATTCGGAAGAGGCTGAAAAAGTGATGAAGAGTATCAAAAGCAAAAAAGCCTGGACGGATACTTTTACCAAAGCACTCACGGCCTATGAGGACTTAGAGACGCTGTATGAGTTTTATGAAATGGAAGAAGTAAGCGAAGCCGACATCAAAAAAGAGTACGGTAAAGCTGAAAAACTTGTAGAAGCTCTGGAATTCAAAAAGATGCTCAGCGGAGAAGAAGACCAGCTTAGTGCTGTGATAGAAATCAACTCCGGTGCCGGTGGCACAGAAAGCCAAGACTGGTCGGAAATGCTCATGCGCATGTATATCATGTGGGGAGAGAAAAATGGCTACGATGTCAAACAGATTGACTACCAGGCAGGAGATACCGCCGGACTCAAATCAGTGACGCTGGAAATTGATGGTGAGTATGCTTATGGCAACCTGAAGTCTGAAAATGGGGTACACCGGCTGGTACGTATTTCACCGTTCAATGCCAATGGTAAAAGGCAAACTTCTTTTGCTTCGGTATATGCTTATCCTGTGATAGATGATACCATCGAGATAGAAATCAATCCGGCAGACATTTCGTGGGATACATTTCGCTCCGGGGGGGCAGGCGGGCAGAACGTCAATAAAGTAGAAACGGCGGTGCGTGTCAAACATGCACCTTCCGGCATTGTAGTGGAATGTCAGCAAGAAAGGTCACAGTTGCAGAACAGAGAAAAGGCACTGAAACTGCTGAAATCACGGTTGTATCAGGTGGAAGTAGACAAACGGAATAAAGAACGGGATGCCATAGAAAGCTCTAAAGACAAAATAGACTTTGGTTCGCAGATACGCAACTATGTGCTGCATCCTTACAAGCTCATCAAAGACACCCGCACCGGTGTGGAAAGAACCGACGTGCAGGCAGTCCTAGATGGCGACTTAGATGACTACATCAAAGCCTACCTGATGAGCCAATAACAAAAAAATACCGAACGATGTGTTCGGTATTTTTTGTATAAATAGGGTACGGTTTCCGGTTTCCCTTCTCCCGTATCCGTGATTTACGCATGTGCTTCTACGCCTGATTTGGCAAATTCCTCGATAATTTTCTCATTAAATGCAGGAATATCATCAGGCTTGCGGCTGGTAATAAATTTGCCATCTACCACCACTTCCTGATCTACCCAATTGGCACCGGCGTTTTTCATATCAGTTTTGATAGAATTGTACGAAGTCATGGTTCTATCTTTCACCAGATCGGCTTCTATGAGCACCCAGGGGCCGTGACAGATAGCGGCAATCGGCTTACCACTATTGGCAAATGCCTTCACAAAGTCAACAGCTTTTTCATTAACCCTCAGAAAGTCAGGATTTAACTGTCCTCCTGGCAGTACCAAAGCATCATAGTTGTCAGGATTAGCCTTGCTGAGCGTCACATCTACATCTTCTTCGATGCCCCAGTCTGTCTGATCCCAGGCTTTCACCTTCTTTTCTTCCGGAGATACAACGTGCGTAGTGGCCCCTGCCTGTTCTAATGCCTTCTTAGGCTCTGTGAGTTCTACCTGTTCAAAACCGTTGGCCACTAAAATGGCTACTTTCTTTCCTTCTAATCTGTTCATCCCATTAAAAAATTTAGTTTAACATCTGTAAAAATGAGCTTTTAAGCTCTTGATGATGTAACCGGAGAAGGGCGATAGTGTTATGAAAACATGTCGTTTTAGTAAGCAGCAACTAACAAGAAAAGCCGTTCCTGATTTCAGAAACGGCTTTTATTATTAAACAAATAGATCTTTTATTTTGATCCGATCAGATAGATCAAAGACAGTGATGCACCATGATTTTTCATTATTCTATCATCTGCATCATCGTAATCAAACATATTGGTCAAACCTACATTATAGCGTAGGTCAAGCATCAAACTGCCTGCACTAGTGTCAAACATAACACCACCGCCAGCAGAGGCTCCTACTTCTAGTCTGTTGGCATTCTTTTTATTAATAGAGAGTTCATTTTCTTTTGCTTCATAACCTTCATCAACAAAAACCATCTTTTGTTTCTCTGATTCTTTTTCCCCATTTAGCTCAACAGTTATTTTGTCATAACCTCCCAACCAGTATCCAAGGGTAGGGCCAACATTGAGGTAACCTTTGGTGGATTCGCCAAACGCTATACGGGCCAATACTGGGATATCCAAATAGTTGAGCCTGAGCGTATTTTTCATTGAACCTGAAAAAGTTTCCGTTCCGATTATATCTTCAAACTCTCCTTTTAAAACTGCACCTTTCTGTGAGAAGGTGATCTCAGGTGCAATAGAGAATGATTCGGATACTGGTAAGCTAAAAGCTACGCCCAAATTCAGGCCCAGCGTATAAGGTTCTTTAACGCCTTCTCCTGTCTTTTCACCATCACTGATCTTTGTCATGTTCAGGCCAACTTTAGGACCTACTTTTACCTGGGCCATTGCGCCTATAGACATACATGCCAAAGCCAGTGTTACATAAACTTTCTTCATACTTCTGTTTTTTTTGATTGTTAATAATTGATTTATTGAGAAGCAAAGAAAATATTTTATGTAATTTAAATATAATCAAGAATAGCGTTTTTATTACACAAGTGACAAAAATCATTTTCTGAACTACAAAAATAGGAGGCTTGATAGCAGTGACTTAAAGTTCCACAGTCAGCCCATCATAAGCCAGGGCTACGTTGTTGGGTAGGGTGGCATCCACCTCCTGGTGTAAGCCCATCCGGTGGCTCATGTGCACGAGATATGCCTGTTCAGGACGCAGTTCTTCAATAAGGGCAAGGGCTTGTTGCAACGTAAAATGAGAGATGTGTTCGGTTTTTTGCAAAGCATTGAGTACCAACACCTTCGAGCCCAGAATTTTTTGCTTTTCTGCTTCGCTAATATAGTTGGCATCGGTAATGTAAGTGAAATCATGAATGCGGAAGCCCAGCACCGGCAGCTTATAATGCATGACGCTCACTGGAGTGATTTGCAATTTTCTGATATAAAAAGGCTGATTATCAATGGTATGTACTTCTATCTGCGGCACGCCGGGGTATTTGTCTTTGGCAAAAACGTAGGGGAACTCCTGCCGGAGCTGGTCTATGACCTCCTGCCTGGCATAGATAGGCATCGCCTGATGCTGCATAAAATTGAAACTACGCACATCGTCCATGCCAGCCACATGGTCTTTGTGCTGGTGCGTAAACAGTAATGCATCCAGCCGCTCAATATGGTTGGTCAGCACCTGCTGGCGGAAGTCGGGACCAGAGTCGATGATCAGGCTGAGGTCGTCGGTGGCAATATGTACGGAAGTGCGCAGGCGTTTGTCGCGGAAGTCGAGCGAAGTGCATACCTCGCAGTGGCACCCAATGACAGGGACACCCTGCGAGGTGCCGGTTCCTAAGAAAGTGATTTTCAAATGACAGCAGGGGTTTCTAAAACTTCAATCAGAACTTTTCTATTTTTCTCGCTGATCTGGTCTGGGTCTATATCCAACAGCTTGATGATGTCCATCAGAGCGTTGACTTTTCCTTCCAGCGTATAAAACTTATTGACCAGTGCGATTTTAGTATCTTTCAGGATACAGTAGCCGGGTTTAAAGTGTCCCTTCTCGTAGCGCAGCGTAAACTGCGTCTCCGCCATAATCTCCTCCAGTTTATTTAAATACTGCTTATTGTAGCGGATCATGTATATTTCTGCACGGTTTCTACCAGATGGTCAAAATCCAGGGGCTTCTGAAGAAATTCATCAATGCCTGCATTTTTGAAGTCCTCTTCCGAATAGTTCTGCGCATTTCCGGAGATAGCAATGATCGGCGTGTTAGCCTTGTCTTTGTCCTGCATGGCACGAATGGCTTTGCTACACTCCATTCCGCTCATCTTGGGCATGTTGATGTCCATCAGAATCACATGGTAGTTGTCTTTTTCTACGGCCTCAATCACTTGCTGTCCGTCTCTGACAGAGGTAATATCAAAATTTTGAAACTGTAGAATTCTTTTGGTCAGGTTCTGAATGACGGAACTGTCTTCAGCTACTAGTACTTTCTTTTTTTCAGACATGGGTATTGTTGTTTAAAATAAGGTGTAACTGTTTTTGAAACTCTGAGAAGTCTTTTTGTAAAGACAATAAATCCTGTGCCAATGTTTCCTGTACTCCTGCTTTTAGCTTGGCTTCTATCTCTTCGGCACACTGAGAAACCCGGTCAATACCAATGGTTCCGGCACTGCCTTTGAGCGTATGTAATTTACTTAAAATATTGTCAATATCATTGTTTTGGAGTGCCTGAAAGCATTCTTCAATCAAATGTGTGGTTTCCTGCTCGAAATCCAGAAAGATATCTTTGACCAGTGCTTTTCCTCCATATTTTTCTAACTCCTTTAAGATATTTTCGTTGATGATCTGCGCATGACTCTCATTTTGAGAGAGCGTTTTTTCAGATGTAGAATCTGCCGGGCTTAACAGGTCTGCAATCTTTTGTATGAGAATATGCGCCCTGATGGGTTTGGCCAGGTAATCGTCCAGCCCTGCATCCATAAATTTCTGCCGGTCGCCTTCCATAGAGTAGGCCGTCATGGCCACTATCGGCGGCATTGGGTTGATGTCAAGTGTTCTGATCGCACTTGTGGCTTCTATGCCATCCATTTCAGGCATTTGTATGTCCATCAGAATCAAATCGAACAGCTTTTCCTGTACCAGTTCAATCGCTTTTGCTCCACTGGCAACAGTTTCAATATTACAACCAGCGTGGCTCAGGATTTCGTAAGCTACACGCCGGTTGGTGTCGTTATCGTCTACCAGCAAGATGCGGGGAGAAAAATCCTGATCTTTCCAACCGCTGCCGTTGCCTGTCTGCATGTTGTCATCTGGCGTTTCTTCCTGTCCTATCCGTGCCCGGAAGGTAAAGCAGAAAGTGCTGCCGACACCAGCTATAGACTTCACGCTGATCTCGCCCTGCATCAGTGCCACAAGCTGCCTGGCGATAGAGAGTCCCAGTCCTGTGCCTTCATATTTTTTAGTAGAAGAGCTATCTGCCTGGTTGAAATTCTGGAATAGGGTTTTCTGGTCTTCTTCAGAAATACCAATACCGGAGTCTGTGACTTCAACCCTAATGATGTGTTCTGTATCTTCGTATTGCCTCTTCTGTGGAGCGGTAATGTCGGCTACCTCAATGGTTACTTCTCCGCCTTCCGGCGTAAATTTGAGGGCATTCGCTGTGAGGTTTGAAAGAACCTGTAGCAGGCGCACTTCATCTATTACCAGGAAAGTGGGCATGTCATCACTCAGGTGATAAGAGAAATCTATGCTTTTTTCAACAGCTTTCTGCGCAAAAAGCCTGTACAGTTTGTGTACAATACGGTTGATGCTCACCGACAAACGGCGGAGTTTCATCTTGCCTGCTTCTATCTTCGACAGGTCTAATATATCATTGAGGATGCTGAGCAGCGTTTCTGATGAAGACTTAACGATCTGTACATACTCCTCCTGTTGCGGATTCATGGGCGTTTGGTCTAACACATCAATCATGCTGATAATCCCGTTCATGGGCGTGCGGATCTCATGGCTCATATTGGCCAGGAATGCATCTTTGATCCTGAGCGATTTTTCGGCTACGTCTTTTGCCTTTTGCAGGGCATGGGTTGTCTTTTTCAGCTCGGTGATGTCGCGGGCTACGCCTTCTACCTCAGGCGAACGGCCACTATGTTCTTTAAGCCTCACGTTGCAAATGCACTGGAGCAGTTCGCCATCCGACCTGATGATGGTGGCCTCAAAGTTTCGGACGCTCTTGTATTTGACCAGCCTGCGGATCATATTCTTGGTACGGCTGTCGTACAGATAATAGTTGGTAATATTTTTACCGATCACGTCCGGCGTTTCGTAGTCCGTCATTTCACTCACCGAGGGGCTGATCATCGTAAGTGTACCATCTATATTGCAGCGGAAATAAATATCCTGAAAAGACTCAAAGATGTTCCGGAATTTCTCCTCGCTTTCCAGCAGTGCCATCTCTGATTTTTTGCGTTGTGTGATGTCGTGCGCAATACCCGACACTTCCTGTATGCTGCCATCTTCCCGATATACCGGATTGATAAAGACCTGTTTCCACAGATAATGATCTTTACCCAGCCTGAAATCCATCTCAAACTGAGAAGGGCGCCCATCAAAGGCTTTTTTATATTTATCTTTAAAGCTTTGAAGATATTTTTTGCTAATCTGCGGATGCTCTTCGTTGTAGACCTGATGCAAAACGGGCGGCACGGTAAAATGATTTTGCAGCACCTGCACAAAGTTCTGGTTGAAAGAAGTAAAGTGCAACCCTCGATCCACCGACCAGATCAGGTGTGTAGAACTCTCGAAGATGGCATTCAACCGGCTGGTCTGGTCGTTGACTTTTTCTTCATAACGTTTCCTTTCCAGCAGAGCGGCAATCTGCGGTGCTACAAAATTCAGCAGGTCCAGGTCTTCTGCTACCAGTGCCTCTGCTTGCTCAAATTGCTGTACAGCCAGCATACCAATTGTTTTCTTGTTTGCTACCAACGGCACGCCAAGCCATCCCTGAGGTATCGTGCCAACACGAATACTTTTATGTACCAGGAGCTTTACTATGTCTTCCTCATAAAGCAAGTAGGACTGGCTATGATCTACGACATAAGCCGCCAGATCCTGCTCCATCGCTGAAATCCCAGGAGCAGCTGTGTTTTTGTGCGTTCTTGTATGGTATGGAAAGTAAAGCGCATCCTTACTGTCTGCCAGGGCAATATAGCAGTCATCAGTCTGCACGGCCTTTTTCAGCTCCCGGTGTATATGGCGGCAAAGCGTTTCCAGATCATAGTCCTGCACAGACAGATGAACCAGGCTGTTGTGTAGCCGCTGCGCCTGCGCATTCCGTACCTGATCGCCGATATCGTGCAATACGGCCTGATAAGTACCTTCCTGGTCAAAAGAAATACTACCGGATACATACACAGGTTTCTCTTTTTTTGTGAGCAGTACGGTAGTAAACGGATGGCTTTTGCCATCATGCTGTAGTTTTTGCAGATAGTTGCGGGTAGCGTTAAGGTGTTGAGGGGCTATGATCTCATAAAAATTCAACGTCGAACATGCTTGTTCGTCGTAGCCCAGCGTGTGTTGCCAGGCCGGATTGGCATATAATAGATGTCCTTGCTCATCAAAGAGCTGAACCAGATCAGGAAGGTTATTAAATAGTGCTGAAAATGATGTATGTGTATGCTGTCGCTTCTTTTTATGCTCTAAATCCATAGCTTTGCCTCAATGATGCTTCAAGGTAGGTAATAACGAACCACAAATCAAAACGTGCGGAGAGATTGAAAATTACAAAAGACAACGAATGGCTACAAACGCAGCACATAAATACCTGATTGTGGTGGCAGGTCCTACGGCAGTTGGCAAGACTGCTTTGTCTGTTGCACTGGCCAGGCAGTTTGCTACGGAGATACTTTCTGTAGATTCCAGACAGTTTTATCAGGAAATGAACATCGGAACAGCCAAGCCTTCACTGCAGGAGTTGGCGATGGTTCCACATCATATGGTGGGCTTTTTGCCGGTTGTGCAGGCGTATGATGTCGGGCAGTTTGAGGAAGATGCTCTGCGTATATTAAATCAACTTTTCGTCCGGCATCAGATAGTTATCGCCACCGGCGGCTCCGGACTCTACATCAAGACGCTGTGCGAAGGCATTGATGATATGCCCAATATTGCGCCTGAAATCCGCCAGAAATGGAACCAGCGACTGGAAACCGAAGGGCTGGAGGCTCTGGCAGCAATGCTCAAAGAAGCAGACCCTGATTATTATGCCGAAGCAGACTTGCAAAACCCCAGAAGAGTGCTCCGGGCACTGGAAGTGCATGAGGTCACTGGTATGCCTTTTTCTGTTTTTCATACCCGGTCGGTCAAGGCCAAAATACGGCCCTTTCGGGTGATTAGGATTGGGCTTAGCCGCCAGAGAGATATTTTATATGAAAGGATCAACTGTCGGGTAGATGACATGCTGCAAAAAGGATTGGAACAGGAAGTGCGTGCCTTGTATCCACAGCGGCTGCATCCGACAGGGGCTGCATCCACAGGGGCTGCATCCACAGGGGCTGCATCCACAGCGGCTGCATCCACAGGGGCAGTTAAATGCGCTGCAAACGGTGGGTTATCAGGAGTTTTTTCCTTACTTTGAAGGGCAGTATCCGCTGGAAGAGGCTGTCCGGCTCATCAAAAGAAACACGCGGCGTTTTGCCAAACGGCAGATGACCTGGTTTCGCAAAGATAAAGATATCCGTTGGTTTGATCTGACAGCGCATACGGAACAGGAAGTTGCTACAGCAGATACTGGCGTTTATTGACAAAAAAATGAAAGAAGACCGTGCATAATAACTATTATTTTCTGCGGCAACTAAGTCGGCAGCTTGCTTCCACCATCACCGGCTGGCAACTAGGTGCCTGCTTCAGCCAGAACAAGGACGAACTGATCCTGGGCTTCTTCGATCCTGCAAACCCTGACGGTGAACTGTATATCAAAGCTCATCTTGATCCGTCATTCTGCTGCCTGCACTTTCCTGATGACTTCAAACGGTCGCGGAGAAACAATGTAGACCTGTTTCAGCCAATAAATGGCAGGCAGGTGTCGGGTATTCACCAGTTTGAAAACGAACGGAGCTTTGGCATCCGGTTTGAGCAGGAAGGTGACAGTGCTTATCAATTGCTTTTTAAAATGCATGGCAACCGGCAAATATCTTGCTGTACAACCACGATCAGGTCGTTTCCTTGTTCAAAAGCAGTCTGCAAAAAGACGAAGCCCTGACTTTGCCTTCGCTGGACAAAAACCTGAATTTCTCCTATGAAGCCTTTGTGGAAAAGAAGGGGGAAATAAAGGCACTGTATCCTACTTTTGGTGTACTCGTGAAGATGTACCTGGAACAGCAACAGTATGATAGCCTGGACATAGATGCTCAATGGAAGTTAATACAACAGGTACTGCAACAGTTAGAGCATCCAGAGAAATATTATATCACAGTGCTACAAGATACGCTTTATTTGTCGTTGCTGAACATGGGGAATGTGCAGGCTATACATGATGCGCCCATTGATGCGATCAATCGTTTTTTTTATACAGTATATCCGCACGACCCATCTAGGCCGCGAAAAGAATCATGTGATCAAAGCACTGCAAAAGCAATACGCCCAGGGGCAGAATTATATCAAAAAATCGGAGCAAAAACTGGGTGATTTACAGCAAGGCCCGCGGCCCGAAGAGTTGGCCACCATGCTGATGGCTTACATGCACCAGGTGCCCCCGCGTGCTACAGAAGTAGCGTTACCCAGTTTTTACACGGATCAACCTATTACCATCAAGCTAAAAAAGGAGTTGAGCCCGCAGAAAAATGCGGAAGTATATTATAGAAAATCCAAGAACCAGAAGATCGAGGAAGAGCAGCTTGCCCAAAATATTGCCAGCAAATATGAGCAACTGGAAAGTGTAGAAGCACACCTGGAAGCTTTGCAGCCGATGGAAGACCTGCGCGAACTCCGGCAGTACTTAAAAGAGCATGAACTGCAAAAAAAGGACCGGCAACAGCAGGAGCAGGATACCCCTTACCGGCAATTTGAGATTGAGGGATTTACGGTGTTGGTAGGCAAAAGTAGCAAAAGCAACGACGAACTCATCCGTACCTATTCCTGGAAAGAAGACCTGTGGCTTCATGCCAAAGATGTGCCCGGTTCGCATGTAATCGTCAAAACACCAGGCAGGCAAGCCCTTTCCTAAGTCAGTCGTTGAAAAAGCCGCTCAACTAGCCGCCTATTATTCCAAAAGGAAATCCGACAGCCTGTGTCCGGTGAGCGTGACACCCCGTAAGTTCGTCCGCAAGTCCAAAGACCTGGCCGCCGGGCAGGTGATCATTGACAGGGAAGATACAATTTTGGTAGCACCGGCAATGCTTACATCTTAATTTTCGTCCGTTACAGATTCCCTGTACTTCTTTGGTATTGAAGTTAAAGTGCAGGGAGAGTCTTAATGTTTCCTGCAAAGGGTTGTTCTGCCCTTTGCGCAAACAGGTAAGCAAAGTCTACGCCCATCACCTGATAACGAAGCCCGAGGCCCGCTGTAAAGTACTTGCGGTTGCCTTTGTACCGGTTTTCATAGAAATAACCACCACGCACGGCAAACAGGTCATTGTACCAATACTCCACACCGGCAGAGATCATAACTTCCTGTAGTTCTTCTTTAAAACCGTTAGGCGCATCGGCAAAAGAGCCAAAAGTAGCCGCCAGAAACCCACGGTCAGGGTTTTTTACCCTTCTCAATGACAGGAGGGCTATTTGGGTCAGTGGGATCTTGACGTACAACTACTCCTGAATCAGTTTTTAAGATAGGCGGCGTAGGCACCAAAAGCTTATTAAAGTCTAGGGCAAAAGTGAGTTTGTTGAAAGGGTCCAGGTTCATGGTGTAAGCGGTACCCAGGCGCAGGTTGGCTGGCAGAAAGTCCGCAGTCTCCTCATTAAGGTAAGTGATCTTTGCACCGATGTTGGAGATATTGGCACCAAAGGAGATATTAGCTTCTTTGCCATTTACCACTGCATCGCGGGTATAATACACGGCCAAGTCTGCGGCACCACTGATACCTGGCTTGGCTTCACCTCCCACCAGTACCGGTAGCTGCACTTGCCTGTAAGTTAGAATGGATGAAACGACCGGTAACGCCTGCACTGAAATATTCACTAAGTTTCATAGAGAACGTCCCTGCAAGGGCAATCTCGCGTGGACCTTACCAGGTTAAGTTCTACTCCATCGTTACTGGTTAGTTGAATATCTCCCAGATCAAAATAGCGCATAGAGATAAGCAATGGCCTGCTCCTTGTTGATCTTTTTATAACCACTCAAGTAGGAAATAGACATATCGTTGACGATGTTGGCCAGCCAGGGCGTATAAGACAAGGCAAAGCCAATGTCGCTTTCCAGAAAAGCCAGCTTGGCTGGGTTCCAATGGGTGGCATTAGCATCCGGTGAAGTCGCTACGCCCACGTCGCCCATCGCACCGGCCCTGGAATCGGGTGTAATAGACAGAAAAGGCACACCCGGCGAAATGACACGGGGATTTAGGTAAGTACTGTCAATGCCCCCGAGCTGACCGCCAGTAATTTGTGGCATGGGCACTAATGACACACGAAAGGCTAAAAACGGTGATTGCAAAAGCTTGGATAGTTTTTCGCATTGATATATAGTTATGATATAAAGGTAATCAATTCGTAATAATTATCTTATGGTTTTTTTCTACCTGACGGCCATCAGTCAACGATTTCAGCAATAGTTTTGCTACGTATACGCCTGGCTTCAATAGATTGCCGTAAGCATCCCGGCCTCCCCATGCAATATTTTGAAGGCGGGTAGGGGCTTGTGCCACCTGCTGTTGATACCGAAAAACCAGTTGTCCCTGCATATTGATGATCAGCATCACTACCTGTAGGTTGTCTCCTTTACGGTTGTGGTCAATCAAAAAAGAAGTGGCCTCTGACATTGGGTTAGGCGCATTGTAGAAACTACTAACGGTAAATACTTCTCCGAATTGTACAAAAAAAATGAATATTTTTTTCTTGCTTCATTCTGTATATTATCCCATGCATGCAATGTTAGCACATATTCCCCATCTTCCAAATTCTGCATGGGATATACCAGGCTGCCCCGCTGGTAGGTATCCGTATCGGCTGTATAAAAATCATTAAGCAAAAACGTTTGTGCCACTGCTCCTGGTTGCTTTTTCACCAGGGTTGCTTCAACATGCTGCCCCAGGCCGCTATTGCTGATATTGATACCACTTTCATCGCTCAATACGTGCAATCAGTGTGGTGTTGGCTGCCGTGATGCCGCCATCTACAAAAGTAGTATCATCCATAAAAAGCAAGATCGTCGGAGCTTCATGGTCTGCCGGTACCGGTGCAATACTACCTCCTATCTGTATGTCGCCAGATGTGCCCTGGGCATCAGAGCACTGCCCGGATGTTTGCACGGCATAGAGGCTGATTTTGCCATTTCCGTTTTTATACACAATATTTTTAGGCATTACAAAATCCACTTCAAACATACCATTGCTCACCGTGGCTTTGCCTCTGTGCAACACGCTTTTTCGTTCTGAAAACTGCATCACATCACTGCCATTGCCACGGGTAGACGCGGTAGTGGGTTTGTCATAGACAGAAAAAGACAAAAGTCCGTGGAAGCTGCTGTTCACTAGCTGGTCGGTATACCGGGTGATGCTGCCTTGGAGCCTAATTTGTGCCAGTGCTTTGAGAGTATCAGTCGGCGTGTAGGTGCCATCTGCCTGTTTTACCAGTATATTGTCAATAGTTACCTGATCCTGTGGGTAGGACAGTTGCATGGAAGGGTCGCCGATGAGCGAAAAATTGCGGTTGATCCGTCCTTTCAGGGCATCGTTTTTGGTCTTGCGAAATATTTTCACCAATGCGCTGGTAAGTGCCGTTTGTTTGTTCAAACACATGCTGGTAAAAAGCTTCATTAAGAGCCATGTTGGTACTGGAAAATACAGGACGCGCAGTGGTGACAATACCAATCGCACCACCTTCCGGGTTCAGTACCAGCCGCTCTGCACCGGAAACAATAGCTGGTACATCTTGTCTGCCAAACTCACAGGTAGCCGTCACAAAGAAAGGAAGCTGGTCTTTGTTTTTTCCATTGATTGATCATGCCAAGCGTAAGGATGGTTTCGTGTGCCCAGTTTTCTGTATTGCCGTGCCCTGTATAGTTGACAATAAAAGCTCCCTTTTTGATAGCTTCATTAATGGCATCACTCACGGCAGGTGCTTTTTTCTCCCGTAGGAATGCTTTGCTGTTCGTAAGTATCTATATAGATTTTTTCCGTATTGTATACAGCGTAAGTCGTATCCACAAATGTAGCGAGCTGATCGGCATCGCGCTGGTGCTGGTTTCTGTCACCGTCATCTGCCACAAACACCACCTTACTTTTCCATTGGCCGAAAGCAGCGGGATTGGTGCTATAATAGATCAGTTTGTCTACCACTGTTGCTGCTTCGGTCAGGGTTTTGACTGGCAGGCGACCTACACCAATATCCAGGGTATGGTCACCGCTGGGACCTTCCGTGTTCTCTTCCCAAAAGCCCTTCATCGTCTTCCAGAAAACCGTAGTAGTCATCGGAAGAGTAGCTATAGATAGGGCTTACGGAGTTTCTGGACTCATAGGTAGGTACATAATTGGTGTTGCTGGCTACCCGGTCTTTGTAGTCGTAAGAACTTTTTCCAAACAGCAGCACATGCTTGAGTTTGCCTGGCTGGCGGTCGTACAGGTATTTGAGGTAATTGCGGATCGCGGAGATGTCTTGTGCTCCCGAAGAGAACTCATTATACACCTGCGTGGTAGTGACTACCTGTACGCTCAACCGGTCGTGCTCCTGGCGGAAAGCTGCCAGCCGGTTGGCCTCTGCCCTAAAGTCTGGGTAAGTGACAATGATCATATCTGGCACTTCCTGCTTGATATTCTGGTTAGCTACCACGCCGGCCCACGCCGGCTTTAGCAGGTTTTGCCGGTCAAAAACAATATATTCATGAAGCACTCCACCTGTGGAGGCTCCAAATATGGTCTGTGCGCCATCTGAGGCAAAAGCCTGATCTTTAGCGTTTTGAGGATCGGTCACATTCCATACGGCCACCGCCTTTCCGGCAATTTCTATTTGGTATCCGGCTATATTTGTCTGGGCGGATGCCAGGGAGCGAAAGCGGGTCTGATCGCCATAAAGAGACAGTTTGCGTGGGTATTGCAGTAGCAATTTATTTAGATAGCTCGTCTGGCCGCTACCGGTCTGATAGCTGATGGTAATGGTGGTTTTGGCTGCTCCAAGCTGATTGCTGCTAATGCTGAACGTATCTGAGGCGGTGCGGCCCCTGTCTTCATACTGACCTTCCTTCAGAGATCCTACCTGTAGCTTTCCCAGGTTCTGTCCGTTGACAGCGATATCAAAGGTGGACGCAGTTTTTAGCCGTTCCCCACCACACCGGCAATCAATTGGGCATCCGTACCAGGCGATATATTTGATGTTTCAAAATCTATAGCAAGCGACTGACCGCTTCTGAGTTCTTCCCCAAACCATTCACGACCGGAACCGGCATGGCCTTTTTTATCCAGCACATTGATTAGGTCCTGCTCATGTGCGGCAAAAGCATCAAAAGAAGTGAAAGTTTGCGTGGTAGTAGCTATGTTTTCCAAAGTAGCCATGCGTTTGCCAGGCTTTTGTCCGAACGTCAGGAAATAATAAGTAGTATCGCTATAGAGGTTTTTTCTGGTAGGCAAGCTGGTATTGCCCATTGGCAGACACAAATGCTGCCTGATCGGGCGATTCGGCAAAAAATAGCAGGTAATCCTGTGCATCAAAGCGGTTATCTTCACCGCCTACCACCTGGATAGCCTGTTCGGGAAGGTCTTTGAACCGGGGCTGGCTGAGGGGCTGGGGCAGCATGCCGCCCGCCATCGCCATACAATTGCAATTCAGCAGGATTGATCTGCGAGATATCTATACCTTGCTGCCGGAGGTCTGCACCACTGACCTGGTAGACTCCGGCCTGAGTAGTAGCGAACTTATACCACTGACCGGAAGCCAGCACGGAAATATCCTGCGCCAGCAGGCCATGACGGGCCATATGCTAACATAGCCATAGCAGCCCCTAAAATTTTACTGATTTGCTTAATGATCATGGTGTCTGCAAACACATCTTATCAGGAATTCCCATTCCACAGAAGTTAATAGGTGTACGCATAAACCAAGCAAATATTGCGCAAAAAAAATATTGGTGGGTTGATATGATAATGAGTTGATGTGCTGATAGGTTAATGGTATCATCACCATATCGTTCTATCATCACATCCTCATATCATTACATCACCACATCATCAGCGCAGCTTTTCAAGTTCAAACTCGTAGCTTTCCATCACCAGGTTGGCGAGGAGTTTTTCGCAGGCGAGTTCTACTTCTCTCGAAGCCTCTTCCCGAGTAGCAGCATTTACCTGCATGGTGATATGCTTGCCGATCCTTACATCTTCTATATTTTTCAAGCCCAGGTTGCTTAGTCCAAGCTTCACAGCTTTTCCCTGTGGATCTAAAATCTCTTTTTTGGGCATTACGTGGATAGTTGCTTCGAAAATCATGGTAGATATTTTGTTTGACGCAGGTGCAAAAATAGAGAAATTGCTGAATCTTTATGCCTTACTTTTGCTTTTTGCCAGGGATTTTTGAATCAACGATACAACCACATACAGCACAATAATTACCGGTATAGCCATCGTGTTGAGTACAAATACCAGTACCAAAGAGATCAGTATAAAGATATATTTGAGTTTATTTTCTGACCAGGCAAAGCTCTTGAATTTAAAGGCCATCAGTTCTACATCGGCTACCATCATGTAGCTGTCCAGCAGGGTGATGATGATCAAAAAGGAAGGAATATTCAGCAGCTCCACCACATAGTTTTTGGAACTCAGCGGTAAGGCACTGATCAGCAGCGCACTGGCTGGCGTAGGCAACCCAACAAAGCTACTCGCCTGACGGGTATCAACATTAAAAATAGCCAGGCGGATGGCTGAGCTGGCAGCAATGGCAAAAGCAGCATAGGCCAGCCAGTTATAGTTAGCAGGCAGGGCCGACTCCAGCAGGCCATACATGATAAAAGCAGGTAGTACGCCAAAGCTTACCATATCTGCCAGGGAGTCCAGTTGGCCTCCGATAGAAGAAAATGCCTGCAAGGCGCGGGCCGTTAGTCCATCAAAAAAATCGAACAAAGCGGCAATCCAGATAAAATAGGCACCTACCGTCAGGTCTCCTTGGGCCACGGCCACAATGCCTGCGCAGCCGCTCAGAAGATTGCACAAGGTAACCAGGTTGGGGATATAACTACGTTTGACCAAAAATTTATAGATTAAGTTTATTAGTGGAAGGGCAATTTATGTAAAAATGTTTTTTCATGACACTTAATTAAATATTAAATTCGTATCATTCAACCTGAATGCAAATCCGGCACAACTTATTTTAACAGTAATATATGTTTGACTTTCTCATCGTGGGGCAGGGCCTGGCAGGTTCTGTGCTGGCTTATACTTTGCTGAAGCGAGGCTGTCGGGTGATGGTGCTGAATACGGAGACAAAACCAGCTGCTTCTGCGGTGGCCGCAGGTTTGTACAACCCGGTCACCGGCCGCAAGATGGTCAAAACCTGGATGGCCGATACGCTTTTTCCCTTTCTGGAAGAGTTTTATGCACAGGTAGCCCAGGATACACACGTCCAGGCACTCCACGCCATGCCCATTTATCGCCCTTTTGCAAGCATCGAAGAGCAGAACGACTGGATGGGAAAAACCAGCAATAATGCACTTGATTTTTTCGTTCAGCAGATAGCCGGAGAGTGTTTGTATGACGATGATATTTATAATCCGTACGGTGGCCTTGCCCTACAGCACTGCGGTTATCTGGATACAATCGCTTTTTTGTCGAGCATAAGGCAGCTATTCATCCGGCAACAATGTTACTGCGAAGAAAATTTTGACTACAAAAAGCTTGAGATAGAAGATACCAGGGTGCAATATGGTGATTATTGCGCAAAATTTATTATCTTTTGTGAAGGTCCAGGTGCTGTGCAAAATCCGTATTTCAACTGGCTTCCGTTTAGTTTGGTGAAAGGAGAAATTATCATAATAGAACCCGACAGGCCGGTAGAGCGGATTTACAACCGTGGGGTGTTTGTCATACCCGTAGAAAAATACTGCAAAGTAGGTTCCACTTACGAACATCACCACCTTAACCTGGAGCCAACGGCAGCAGCCCGTGAGCAATTGTGCGAAAAACTTAATATATTGTTAAAAATTCCATACAAGGTCGTCAGCCAATTAGCAGGCATCAGACCTGCCACGCAAGACAGAAAGCCATTTTTAGGAATGCATCCCCGGTTGAAACCATTGGTTATCTTCAATGGTTTAGGCACCAAAGGAGTATCGCTTGCTCCTTATTTTGCCCACGAACTGGTCGAGTTCTTGTGTCGGGGTCAGGAGCTTTCTGCGGAAGTTGATATTAGTCGCTATTTTCAGTTATACAACAGAGTTATTGCATAGATGTACGTAAAAACAACATTTTTGATCAGCCTGCTACTTATCACAGGGTTCGGTAGCGGCTTTGCCCAGGTTTCTAAAGACAACTATGGCAAGAATAGGATACAATATAAAGACTTCAACTGGAGATTCTACAGCTCTGATAACTTTGATATTTATTTCTACGAAGGAGGTCAGGGAAATGCCATGATCGCTGCCAAATACCTAGAAAAGGAATTTGACAGAATCACCGATATGGTAGGCTATGCGCCATATTCCAAGACTAAGATATTTCTTTACAACTCTGCCAACGATCTGCAACAGAGCAATGTAGGCATACGCGAACATCTCTACTCAGTGAGCGGCCAAACCAACTTTCTGAAGTCGCAGGTAGAGATAGCTTACCCTGGTAGCATGGAAGCTTTCAAAAATGAGTTGGTGCTGCAAATCTCCAGAATGCTGATCAACGACATGATGTTTGGCGGCAGCCTGACAGATATGTTCCAGAGTGCCTACCTGATGAGCCTGCCCGACTGGTTTATCGAAGGCGCAGCCCGGTATATCGCCAATGGGTGGAGCATAGAAATGGACGATTTCATGCGTGATTATTTCCACTACAACAAAAATATCAGGTTTGCAAAGCTGGACGAGGAGAATGCGGCACTTGCCGGGCAATCGGTATGGAACTTCATTGCTATGAAATACGGGAAGAGCAGTATTTCCAATATTCTCAACCTGACAAGGATCATCAGAAATGAGGAAAATAGTGTCATCAATACGCTGGGCGTACCTTACAAGCTATTCATGCGGCAGTGGCAGGCTTATTACAAGGATATGTCTGCACAAACAGACAACACTTATCAGTATCCGGATAAAAAGCTTAGCGTAGGCAAAAGCAAGTCAAACCTGCACCATAAGGATCTGGCCCTGAGTCCGGCCGGACAATACCTGGCCTATTCGGAAAATACGGAAG
Organism: Cyclobacteriaceae bacterium; assembly: GCA_958296015.1. Taxonomy (GTDB): domain Bacteria; phylum Bacteroidota; class Bacteroidia; order Cytophagales; family Cyclobacteriaceae; genus JAJNNC01. Next base: position 180,273 of record CATQIH010000032.1, on the reverse strand, counting down.
GTAGATACAAAGTGCTGGTCAAAAACCTGAAAAGCGGACGTACCAAAACCATCCATAAAGGTGGCTCCAAACTGATCGGTCAGAATATTGCTGAGGACGTACCGCTGCTTAGCTGGAGCGACGAGCAAAACCTGGGCATCATTGGCAACAGGCGCGGACAAACATACCTCTGGATTTACAATGTGAATGGCGGTCGAGCGCGGGAAATACTGCTGGGGAAGATCAACCAGGTAAAAGGATTTGATTTCAATCAGAATGGTCGCCTGGTAGTGATGAGTGCCGATATGAACGGGCAGAACGATCTGTTTATCGTAAACCCCAACCGCATCACCTACAAAAGGCTGACAAACGATATTTATGATGACCTGTCGCCACGCTTTATTCCCAAAACCAACAAACTGGTATTCAGCAGCAACCGCCCGGATGATTCGCTGTATTATGCTGCCCAGAAGGCGAAAGAAGTAGATCTAAGACACGATATCACTGATAACTACAACATCTTCATCATGGATATGGACCGGGAAGACTCATTGCTAACCAGGGTTTCCAATACCTTGAGCAAAGATATCAAACCCATTCCCAAAGATGAACAAACCATTTATTACCTGAGCGATCAGCAGGGTATTTTCAACCTGTATGAATACAACCTCAGAGACAGCCTCTTTCACCAGGTATCTAATTATGCCTTGAGTATCCACGACTATGATGCTAATTTTGATAAGAATATCCTGACATATACCATGCTGTCTGATGAAGATGACCAACTGTATTTTGACAACAACTTCAATTTTGCCAATAGCATCTTTACCCCTCAGACGCAGAGGCAACAGGCCATGCAGGCGCGGATGGTAGCAGACCGGCTTTCGGAGAACAGGAAAAAACAGGCGATCAGGCAACGCATATCCGGTGCAGACTCAAGTGCGGTGGCACCAGACAGCCTTGCGCCAGCAGACAACACGGTGCCTCTTGATTCTCTGTCGCCTGCGCTGGCTGATTCTATTGCAGCAATTACCAACAGCAATGTATTGGATAGTGCTGACCTGGACAATAAAAACAACGTTAATACGGATGATTACCAGTTCCAGCAGGACTCGCTGCCTCAGCGCATGGCCCTGAAAGAAGGGATGATCGATACGGACAACTATGCCTTTGACAACCCGGAAGAAGACCAACTGGCAACAGACAATTTTGCTTTTGAGGATGATAAGTCGCTTCCTGAAAACAGTAATACCAACAACTCCTTTCTGGCACGTTACAGAAAGCTGCAAAGAGAAACCCGCATTGATGGGCCGTTTCCCTACCAGACACGCTTCAGTGCCGATAATATCGTTACCTCGCTGGTGGTGAATCCCCTTAGAAAGTTCGGCTTCCGGATGGAGGTGCAGATGAATGATATGCTCGAAGACCATCGCTTCTATGGTGGATTGGTACAGTATACAGACCTGAAAAGCGGAAGCCTGTTTGCAGAATATGAGTACCTGAAGAAGCGGGTGGACTTTAGCTTGCGGTACCAGCGGGAAGGAATTTTTACGCCTACATTTGCCAATGCCGAGAATATGGTGCAGAAATACACCATGAACCGCTTCCAGGCAGGAGCTTCTCTGCCTCTGAATACATCTACCCGGCTGGAGTTCAATCCCTTTATCCTAAACACCCAGTACCTCAACCTGAGCGAACTGAATACTGGTCCCGATACAGAGAATTTTACGTTGTACGGAGGTTTCAAGACTGGCCTGGTGATAGACAATACCGTATCTACTTCTCCCAGCAAATATGAAGGCACGCGAATGAGCTTGTTTTTTACCCATCAGCAGGGGCTGAACCAGGTTCAGAAAAGCTTTAATAATCTGCAACTGGATATAAGGCACTATCAGAAGATACACCGGGAACTGATATTGGCTACCCACCTGTTTTATGGAAACTTCTTTGGGCAAAATCCTCAGAAGTATCTGCTGGGTGGCATGGACAACTGGCTCTTCAATAAGAGAGACCGATCGGCAACGAACGATCCGCTGACTATAGACAATGGCGAGAACAGCAATATCCTTTTTGCAGAGTTTGTAGACTTGCGCGGGTTTAACTACAATAAGTTCAATGGTCAGCAGACACTTGCTTTTACCGCAGAGCTGCGCCTGCCTATTATTCGGTACCTGTATCGCGGCCCTATCACGTCCAACTTCTTGCGGAACCTGGAGTTTGTCGGATTCTATGATGTGGGGTCTGCCTGGACAGGTGCCGGTCCGTTCAGTGAGAAAAACAGCCTGAACACGGATGTCATCACCAGCGGGGCATTTAAGATAGAAGTGCAGAATTTCAAGAGTCCCTGGATACAAAGCTATGGTGCCGGTGTGCGAACCGTATTGCTGGGCTATTATATTAAGCTAGACATGGCTTACCCTATCGAAGACGGTGTAACGCGCGATAAGCCAAAGTTATACATTACGTTAGGGTATGATTTTTGAGCAAGGATGTAAGTTTTACATCATTTTTAACACAACCAACTGATTGATTTATGAAGAATGTACTTGTATTTAGTTTAATACTACTGCTGAGCTCCAGCGTATATGCCCAGTTAGTGACCGTAGGCCCGAAGGTAGGCATCAGCCACTCCACCATCACCTCCAAAGGAGTAGACCAGATCAAAGCTGGCGATTCTTCGGTAGGCTTTCATGCTGGAATTTTTGTCAGGATTTCCGTACTTGGCTTTTATGTGCAGCCGGAAGCCTTGTTCACCTCGACCAACGGGCAAATTAAAATTGACGATCCCAATAGCAGCACGGTGAAGGCAGCCCAAAATTTAACCTACAACAAGCTGGATGTTCCTGTGATGTTAGGTTTCAAAATCGGAGACTATATCCGCCTGAACGCCGGCCCTTCCTTCAGCCTGATCTTAAACCGTAAGAGCGAATCTATTGGAAGTGAGGTGAAAAGCAACTACAAAAACGCGACGGTGGGCTATCAATTTGGCGTAGGGCTTGATCTCAACAGGCTTGTGCTGGATCTGCGTTACGAAAACAACCTCAGTGCCCTCGGGACAGATGTCACCTTCGGTGGGAAAACTTTTCAGACTGACCTCAGAAACAGGTTATATACCCTATCGGTAGGGTACAAGCTATTTCAGTAGCTAGAAAATACAAAAAGAGGCCGCTCATCGTAGCGGCTTTTTTTATTTGTTCTTCTTTCAAAAATCCTCTTTGTTTACTGAAAAAATATTACCTCACTAAGGTGGCCTGATAAACCAGGCTACCCAGATATGCTGCGATGTGAGGGTAGATTTTCCCGCTAACCCTGCCTGCAAATTACATGTGTGGTGGCACCTCTACGTTATCTGAATGTGGCTAAAAATGATTGGAAGCTGCTCTCGGTGATTATTTTTAGTTGAAAAATGATCCGGAGCTGCTCCATATTACATGGAAGTGAAAAAAATGATCTTGCAGTCCGTACCTTACGCTTTTCTTACCTGAAAAACCATTTTGCAGGGTCGATTACTCTTTTAATGTAGGTTACATGTAAGGTAGAGGTGCTCCCGATGATATACAATCAAAAAAAATGGCTAGGAGTTCTTCCCAACCATTCTTTCTGCTGTTCAAGTTACTGATAATTTTGTTAGCTTCTTTCACACTACCTTACAGAGGTGATGTAGAGATACTATCTTGTAGCCTCCGCTTTTTCTTCCTGGTAAGCGGGATAATCTATGTAGCCTTTTGGGCCGGGAACATAAAACGTCTTATCGTCCCATGCTGCCATTGGTAAATTTTGGGCAAAACGTTCGGGAAGATCCGGGTTGCTGATAAATAGCTTGGCGAAAGATACTAGGTCAGCCTCACCGGCTTTTATCACAGCGTTGCCCTTTTTCTGGTCAAAATTGCTATTGATCATCAGTGTGCCCTGGTAGATGGGGCGATAATGTTTGGCAATATGCGGCTCGGCATGGGGTACGTCAGATACATCTGTGAACGGCTCCGACAGGTGCAGATAAGACAGGTCATAGTCGTTCAGCTTATTGACGATATAGTCAAACGTAGGAATGGTGTCTGCATCCAGTTCCATACCAAAAGGCCCATGCAACGATGGGTTCAGGCGCACGCCGATCCTGTTTTCCGGAACTACTTCTTTGATGGCATCGATGATCTCAAACAGTATCTTTGCCCTGTTTTCTATAGAACCTCCATAGGCATCGGTGCGCTTGTTGGAAGTGCCGTTAAAAAACTGGTGCAGCAGGTAACCATTAGATGCATGAATTTCTACGCCATCAAATCCTGCTTCCCAGGCATTTTTGGCACCCTGTTGGAAGTCTTTGATGGTTTGCTGAATGTCTTCAAGCGTCATTTCGCGCGGAGTGACGGTATCTTTGAAGCCCTGAGGTGTATAAGACTTTTCGTGTGGATTGAGTGCAGAGGGAGCCAACGGGAGTGCTCCGTGGTGGAAATCGGGGTGCGACATTCGGCCTACGTGCCAGAGTTGCAGGAAGATTTTGCCATCTGCTTCGTGTACTGCCTGCGTTACTTTCTTCCAACCTGCTACCTGCGCATCCGTATAGATGCCCGGCGTGTTGATATAGCCCACGGCATCTTGCGACACCTGCGAGCCTTCGGAGATGATCAGCCCAGCAGAAGCTCTTTGCTTGTAGTAAGTAACATGCAAATCGGTGGGTACATTGCCAGGGTTATCAGCCCGGCTGCGCGTCATGGGTGCCATGACGGCTCTGTTATTGAGTGTCAGATCAGCTAACTGGTAGTGCTCTAACAGGGGTTGGTTCTTATCCATCATTATATATACGTTTGTATTTGTTGTATATACAACGGATGTGAGTTTACAAGGTTTGAAAGTAAGGAGATAAAATGATGAAGTGCAGGAAAGTATCTCTACAATAGCCCGAATTGCTTCTAATGAAGCAGGATTTTGAGATGCTCAAAAGTTTCTTCGTCGGAGATGTTTTTGCTGTTATTGTGTTCCAGGGTTTGCAGGATAACGCTTACCGTATCCGGCGCATAGCCTAGCTTCATCACAATGTTTTCGGCCACCAGAATTTCCTGCTGGTGGGTCTCGCCATCGGCACGGATCATATTGATGAGGCTAAAAAGCAGAAAAAACTTCTCATCGGCATTACCTGGCAGGCTGTACTTGATAGTTTCCGGGTTGAAGTCTTTGCTGAGCTGTTCTATTTCCTCTTCAGAAACCTCAAGTTGCTGGCCTATGGAGGCGATATAGCTTTTCTCCAGGTTATCAAGGCTGCCATCTGCCAGTCCTACGAGCAACAGTTGCTTTAGGTATTCTTTGTACTTCTCGTGGTGATTGCTGGAGAAAAAATCTAGGAGTCCCATAGCGAAAAAAGTTGTTAGATACCTGGCTTATGCCAGCATGGTTAATAAACTTGTGAGCCTGTCCTTTAGCTCACGGCGGTCGACGATAAAATCCAGAAACCCATGTTCCTGTACAAACTCTGCACTCTGAAAACCTTTGGGCAGGTCTTTACCAATGGTTTCCCTGATCACTCTCGGGCCGGCAAAGCCAATGAGCGCACCTGGCTCGGCGATATTAAAGTCGCCCAGCATGGCAAAAGAAGCTGTGACACCCCCGGTGGTCGGGTCGGTCATCAGCGAGATATAAGGTAACTTAGCTTCTGATAGCAGGGCCAGCTTGGCAGACGTTTTAGCCATCTGCATCAGCGAGAAGCCTGCTTCCATCATCCGTGCCCCTCCCGATTTGGAAATGATCAGCAGGGGTGTTTGATGCTGAAGGCAATAATCAATAGCCTGGGAAATTTTCTCTCCCACGACCGAACCCATAGAACCGCCGATAAAGCCAAAATCCATACAGGCTATCATCAGTGGGATACCGTTCATCTTGCCATGTGCCGTGCGGATGGCATCTTTGAGCTGTGCCTTTTCTTGCGAACTGGCAACCCGTTGGGGATAAGGTTTGCTATCTACAAAACTGAGCGGATCTGCCGACTCCATGTTTTCGTTGATCTCTGTGAATTGGTTATCATCGAACAGGATATCGAAGTATTCTTTGGAGCCGATGCGTGTATGAAAGTTGTCTTCCGGAACCACATACGCGTTGTTTTTAAGCTCCCTGGTATGGATGATCTTTCCATTGGGCGTTTTGAACCAAAGGCCGTCCGGGGCTTCCTTTTTAGCTTCGGTAGGGGTGTGTATTCCTTTGTCTTTTCTTCTGAACCAAGCCATGTAAGTAACCTATCTTCTGTGTTTTTATAAAGTATGGGTAAAGTTATTGAGAATTTAGTATATCTGCTAATCATGCACAGAATAGGTAGTATTATTGATGCCCGGCAAACAATTCCTCCATATTGGCTTCGAATCCCGTCAGTACCTTCGACTTGATCGTGCCTTCTTCCTCTGCGGCATTGAAAAGGACAAACCCGGATGGAGTGTTTTCATAAATTTCTACTGAATGGTATTTGGGGTCAACGATCCAGTATTCAGCAACGCCTGCTTTTTCATAGATTGCTTTCTTCTGAACCCTGTCCCTAATGATAGAGCCTGGCGAGACGATTTCTATGATCAGGTCGGGAGCACCCATGATACCTTTCTCTTGCACAATGTCCATGTTCTTGGAAGAAACATATAGCAGATCAGGTTGTGGCGCACTGTATTCATCCAGAAACATACTGATAGGCGCATAAAGCACCCTGCCTGATTTTTTTTGCCTTACATATGTACCTAGTAGCAAATGCAGGTTGGCAGATATAATCTGATGTCTGGATTCGGGGGCTGAATATTTCACAATTTCACCATTGAGTAGTTCATAGATAAACGGATCATCCTCCGGAATGTCCATCGCAAGAAATTCCTGATAGGTGACATGTTGGGATACTTCCTTTGTTGCTGCCATGATCTGTTGGTTTTGATAATACAATCTACGATGATACAACAATAATTAACAAGCTCACATGGTTATCTCTCAAAATTTTTCTTTCAAATAGTGCGCGGTATAGTTATCTTCCAGCCTGATCATCTCTTCCGGTGTACCCTCAAACGTCACCATACCGCCTTGCTGCCCGCCTTCGGGTCCGAGGTCTATCACCCAATCGGCCAGTTTGATCACCTCGGTGTTGTGTTCTATGATCAGCACGGTATTGCCCTGTTCTATCAGTGCATTGATAGCATCCATAAGCTTACGGATGTCGTGAAAGTGCAACCCGGTGGTGGGTTCGTCAAAGACAAACAGGATATTTTCGCCTGACTTATGTCCTCCTTTGCCCAGAAAGGAAGCTAGCTTTACCCGCTGTGCTTCTCCACCACTCAGCGTATTAGACGACTGCCCGAGCCTCACATAGCCCAGCCCTACATCCTGCAAGGGTTTTAGTTTGTTAACAATGCTGGTCTGGTCTGCAAAAAACTCCACGCTGTCGTCTATGGTCATGTCCAGCACGTCGGCAATGTCTTTGTCTTTATATGTAACTTCGAGTATTTCTTTTTTGAATCTTTTGCCTTTGCATACTTCACAGGTGAGGTAGATGTCGGCCATAAACTGCATCTCAATTTTTACTTGGCCCTCGCCCTGACAGTTCTCGCATCGTCCGCCATCCACATTAAAAGAAAAGAATGCCGGTTTGTATCCTCTCTGCTTGGCCAGCGGCTGCTCGGAGAATAACTGACGGATATAGTCGTACGCTTTTACATAAGTGACCGGGTTAGATCTTGAAGATTTCCCGATAGGATTCTGATCTACAAATTCCAGTTGAGACACTTTACGCAAGTCACCTTCCAGTTTGTCAAACTTGCCAGTGGTTTCACTCACTGTGCCGAGCATCTTACCAAGAGCCGGATACAAAATGCTTTTGATCAGCGTAGACTTGCCCGATCCGCTTACGCCCGTCACCACGGTGAGCACACCCAGCGGAATGGCTACATCTATATGCTTGAGATTATTCTCCCTGGCACCTTTGATGATGATCTTATGGTGAAAGCTCCTGCGCTTTTTGGGAATAGGAATGCTGTCTATGCCACTCAGGTAGCGAGAAGTGTAAGTATTGGCATGTCCGTTCTGCTTTTCCAGCTCCTTAATATCACCCTGAAAGACAAGTTCGCCACCATGAGAGCCAGCATCCGGGCCTATATCAATGATCTGGTCTGCGGCACGCATCACTTCTTCTTCGTGCTCTACCACAATAACCGTGTTGCCCATGTCGCGCAGCGTGAGTAGCACTTCTATCAGCCGCTGGGTATCACGCGGGTGCAGGCCGATGCTGGGTTCGTCCAGAATGTACATAGAACCTACCAATGCACTGCCCAGCGAAGTAGAAAGCTTAATGCGCTGATATTCCCCACCTGATAAAGTGCTGGTGAGCCGGTTGAGCGTCAGGTATCCCAGTCCCACCTTGCTCATATATAACAGGCGGTTTCTGATCTCTTTGAAAATACGATCGGCCACTTTCCGGTCGTAAGCATCCAGCGTGATCTGGTCAAGGAAGTGAATCCCTTCATCCACAGGCATCAGCACCAGGTCTGTGATGGATTTTTCGGCTATTTTAACATAGGAAGCATCCTTGCGCAGGCGGGTGCCGTGGCAATCGGGGCAGGTGGTGCGGCCCCGGTAGCGGGAGAGCATCACGCGGTACTGTATCTTATGAGTTTTGGATGCCAGGTAAGAAAAAAACTTGTTAAGCCCATCAAAGTACTGATTGCCTGTCCACAACAACTGCTGCTCTTTTTCTGTCAGGTCGATATAGGCACGGTGGATAGGGAAATCGAACTTGATACCGTTTTTGATGAGCGGCTCGGCCCACTTTTTCATAGAATGACTCCGCCAGGGAGCAATAGCCCCTTCGTATACCGACAGGCTTTTGTCGGGAATCACCAGGTCCGGATCGATGCCCAGTATTTTGCCGAACCCTTCGCAGGTATGGCAGGCACCGTAGGGGTTGTTGAAGCTAAACAGGTTGACGCTTGGCTCTTCAAAAACAATCCCGTCCTTTTCAAACCTATCAGAAAAAGTATGGGTAGCCGTACCTTCAGCAATGACCAGGTCTATGCGGCAGCTACCATCTCCTTCAAAAAAGGCGGTCTGCACAGAGTCGGCCATACGGTATTGCAGGTCTTCATCATCATGTTTGACCGAAGCTCTGTCTACCAGTATATGAAGGGCAGTATCATCGGGCAGCGTCTTGTCTTGTAGTTCTTCGATAAACAGCACTTCCTGATTGACCATGATGCGGGTAAAACCTTTTTGCATCAGCACGTTCATCTCATCTTCCAGGCTACGTCCTTCTGCTCTTTTCAATGGGCAAAGGATTAGCAGCTTGGTGCCTTTGGGCTGCTCAAAAATAAAATTCACCACGCTCGTCACCGTATCCCGGGTGACCAGGGTGCCGCTTATTGGAGAATAGGTTTTGCCAATGCGTGCATAGAAGCAGCTTGAGGTAGTCGTAAATCTCTGTAGAAGTGCCTACCGTAGAGCGTGGATTGCGGTATTGACTTTCTGTCAATAGCAATGGCTGGCGAAACGCCCCGGATGTATTCTACTTCGGGCTTTTCCATTCTGCCCAGAAACTGCCGTGCATAAGAACTCAGGCTTTCCACATACATGCGCTGCCCTTCGGCAAACAATGTATCAAACGCCAGCGAAGACTTGCCCGAACCGGACAAGCCTGTAATGACGACTAACTTATTTCTGGGAATGGCTACATCTAGGTTTTTAAGGTTATTGACCCTGGCACCTTTGATGATGATATATTGCTTGGGATCTAGCTGATCGATGGTATCTTGTGTAGCGGTTTTTATACTCATAATATTAATGGTAGCACCTTAACAGGCACAAAAATACATGAATTTCTCATGTTTATCGAAATATCATGGTGAAGGTATATCTACAATTATTTCCGGATAGCAATAGTTCTGGTTTACCCGTTTTTTCTTCAACAAAGCAAAGCTAGCATTAGCATGACCAGATTGGGTAGGAGAGTACAAGGAGAAAAAGAAACCAGCATCGTGGTGATGCCGGTTGCATGGGTCAGGCGATGATAAACTTTTTCAGATCGTTGTTCAGTTTGTCTTTCTCAATATAAAACAGGCCATGGGGTGCGCCTTCATATACCAGAAACTCTGCGTTGGGCAACATTTTGGCGTCTTCTTTAGAAGTAACCTCTATAGGAACCGTATCATCTTTGCTTCCGTGTATGATCAGGACAGGCACCGTGATGGAAGGCATTTCATCTCTGAAATCGGTTTCTGACCATGCCCTCATGGTATCAATGGTAGCCTTACCAGAACCTTTGAGTGCCAGCGACTGCGTCCAGTTGAGTACATCATCGCTCACCGGGTGGCTGATCCAGCTTACACCGTAAAACTGTTTGCCGAAGGCACTTAGGAAAGCAGGCCGGTCTTTTTCTATCTCTCCTACAAATTCATCAATCTGCTCTTTCGGCACACCGTTCGGGTTATCGTCTGTCTTGAGCAAATATGGCGTAACAGAACTGATGAGTACTGCTTTTGATACCCTATTGTCTGCTTTAAACTTGCTTAGGTAACGGACGACCTCACCACCACCCATTGAGAAACCAACCAGCGTAACATCGTGCAGGTCAAGGACATCCAACAGGGCTTTCAAATCCGTAGCTAAGGTTGTATAGTCGTAAGGTCCCCAGGGTTGGTCTGATCTGCCGAAGCCCCTGCGGTCGTAGGCAATGCACCGGATGCCGTATTTTGGCAGTTCGTTCAGTTGATATTCCCACATCTCATGGCTAAGCGGCCAGCCATGAATGAGCACCACAGGTTTGCCTTCTCCTACATCCTGATAAAATATCTTCGTTTCTTTGCCCTGACTGTCTTTTGATTTGATAAAGTTCATAGTAAAAAAATATTTAGTATTGATTATTACAACAAGCGAGTAAGTCGTTTGTTTGGGTGCGTTCACATTTGGAATGAGTTGGTATTACAAAATAAACCACTGATAATTCAGGGTATATCAGAAGGTTCTTTATTGAAAAAAGCGATGAAGCACAGCGTTTTTTTGAAACTAAAAGCTACAAATAGCTTGTTCAGGGTTTTATATATCAGTTCAAGTTGATATTGTATTTTTAGCAATAATTTGTTTGTTTTCATTAAAAATATTATTTGATTGATAGAATAAGTCTTTGTTATTTGCAAAAGTATTTGTTTATTCGGGTTCAGATAAAAGCAATGTCGTATCAGTTCAAAGAGTTGCATACTATTTGCTTCCATTAATTTAATAGTACCTATATTTGGTCGTCAGATCAGATGATGTTCAACTAAAAGAAAGGAATCTATGAAGTAATCTTCTACGTTAACAAAACAGCTAGATTAATGAAGAAGTACCTAATTAGTGATAGTAAGCTGGTTTCATTGTATAAAGAAGGACATGAACAAGCTTTTGAGAAGTTAGTCGATAGACACAAATCGCGGATCTTTACGGCTATTTATTTGATTGTAAAAGATGATGGAGTAGCAGAAGACATTTTGCAAGAGACTTTCATCAAAGTAGTTAACACTATCAAGTCGGGAAGATACAATGAGGAAGGCAAGTTTCTGCCGTGGGTGATGCGGATAGCACACAACCTTTCCATCGACCATTTCAGGAAAAACCGCCGTTATCCTGTAGTTGTCATGGAAGATGGCACCAGTGTATTCAATACTTTGGACTTTTCAGAAGATTCTGCGGAGTCCATTCAAATAAAGAAAGATACGCACGCGTTATTAAGGCAATTAATTAAAGAGTTGCCAGAAGCTCAAAGGCAGGTATTGACGATGCGCCATTATATGGACATGAGTTTTAAGGAGATTGCAGATGCCACAGGAGTGAGCATCAATACTGCTTTGGGCCGTATGCGTTATGCACTCATTAATTTGAGAAAAAAAATGCAAAACAATAATATAGCCTATGATCCAAATATTTACCCTAAATGATGTGGTTCGTTATATATACCACGAAATGAGTAGCCAGGAAGCTGACCGTATGGCAGAAGCTTTGCTTTTTGATACGGTGCTGCTGGATTTTTACCAACAGTTTTTGGCTGTCAAAAATAGCCTGGATGTCAACCCTGTCTGTATGGTACCTGCTGAAAAAGTGACCAACACTATTTTGTATTATTCCAGGTCATACCACTTGCAGGAAACGGACCATTGATATCCGCTTCACAGTATGAAAAAGACAGAACGGTTTAGCGCGTTTATTGCATATTTTACGCAAAATAAGCCTGAGCCTGAAACCGAACTGCGTTTTGACAATCCCTATCAATTACTGGTAGCGGTGATTCTGAGTGCTCAGTGTACGGATAAGCGGGTCAACATGGTCGTACCCGCTCTTTTCCATGATTTCCCTACGCCCGAATTATTGGCAGCCAGCCATTTTGATGAGCTTCAGCCTTATATCAAATCAGTATCATATCCCAACAACAAGACAAAACACTTGCTGGGCATGGCCCGTATGCTAATCGATCAGTTTGATGGCCAGGTACCTGAAACCCTCGAGGATCTGCAAAAACTGCCCGGCGTTGGCAGAAAAACCGCCAATGTTATCTCTTCAGTGATATTCAATCAGCCTGCCATGGCAGTAGATACCCACGTCTTTCGGGTATCAAAACGCATCGGACTGGCTACACTATCTGCCAAAACTCCTCTGGAAGTAGAAAAACAACTGGTACGGCATATTCCGAAACAATATGTTGGCAAAGCTCATCATTGGCTTATCCTTCATGGACGCTACGTTTGTGTGGCAAGAACTCCTAAGTGTAAGGAATGTGGGCTTACTAGCTTTTGCAGATATTTTGAGCAACATCACGACGTGCTTACCTGATATTTCCTAAGCGTTTCTGAAACTATATGCATTGGTTTCTGTTTATAGTTTAACATAAATTGCTAAACGAAATGCAAAAGAAAGCTATAGTCTGGTTCAGAAATGACCTAAGATTAAGAGATAATGTAGTATTGCATGAAGCGCTCAAAAGGTACGATCAGGTGATCCCTGTTTATTGCTTTGATAACAGGCAGTTTCAATGTAGTACACTAGGTATACCGGAAACAGGCTACTTCAGAGCCAGTTTTCTGATAGAATGTGTGGCTTCTTTAAGAAAAGAGTTTCGGTCATTGGGCACTGACTTAGTGGTACGATATGGGAAGCCTGAAGTAGCGGTTTCCAACCTGGCCACAGAACTGGAAGTACAGGCTGTATTTGCCAGTAAAGAAGTAGGCAACGAAGAGGTGGCAGTGGAAATAGTTCTGGAAAGAAGGCTATTGAAAAACAACATTGCACTTGAACTGTTCTGGCAATCCACGCTTTTTCATGTAGAAGATATTCCGTGGCCTATCAAAAATGTGCCTGATGTTTTTGCCCAGTTCCGCAAAGAAGCGGAAAAAACCACTCCTTTGCGTCAAAGCGTTGACGCTCCTGTCTCTATGAATCCTATCGGAAGCCAGCAGGTGCTGTTAGGAGAAATACCCTCAATGGCATATCTGGGGTTTTCTGATCAGCAAACGCGTGATGCCAGATCGGTGCTGTACTTTGAAGGTGGCGAAACTGCTGGTATGAAACGTTTGCACCAGTATCTGTGGGAAACAGATCATATTGCTACTTATAAGGAAACAAGGAATGGCATGGTAGGCGAAGCATATTCATCAAAGTTATCAGCCTGGCTGTCAAGAGGGTGCATTTCTCCCCGAGTGGTGTACGAAGAGATAAAAAAGTATGAAAAAGCACGAACAGAAAACCAGTCCACCTACTGGCTCTTTATCGAGTTGCTGTGGAGAGATTTTTTCAGATTCACTGCCAAAAAGCATGGCGACAAATTGTTCTTAAAAGGTGGAATACAGGAAAAGGACGTAGACCTGAACGATGATCATGCTAAGTTTGAACGCTGGAAAGAGGCAAAGACAGGAATTCCATTTGTTGATGCCAATATGCGTGAAATCAACGCCACAGGATTTATGTCTAACCGTGGAAGGCAGAATGTGGCTAGTTTCTTGATCAATGACCTGAAAGTAAACTGGACCTGGGGAGCTTACTACTTTGAAAGTATGCTGATAGATTATGATGTTGCCAGCAACTGGGGCAATTGGAATTACCTGGCAGGAGTAGGCAATGATCCGAGAGAAAACCGTTACTTTAACATCATCAGCCAGGCCTGCCGCTATGATCCACAGGGTGCGTATGTACGGCAATGGATTCCGGAACTAGCGGATATTCCAGGCAAAAAGATTCACTATCCGGAAGCTGCTATCACCCATGCTCATCACTATCCTGAGCCCATGGTAGGTTTCAACAAATGGGTGTATTAGCTTTTGGGCTAAAACCAGCCGCGCGCTACCCGATTAAAAGGCCACGGAATGGCACTCATGATCAGCACGAAGCCTATTAAATAGAACAAGGCAATACGGGTAAACTTGGCCTTATCTTGGTAGGCCCGTTTGGCAGAGGAATAGCCTATGGTGATTAGAGCAATGGCAATGATGTTGGTGGCAATATGTTCTACCGCCCAAAAGCGTAGTTGTGTATCCCGCATGGCAGCACCCATGTCAGCTAAGGCAGATTGCACCACCGGGCTGATAAAATACAAGATAATACCAATTAATAGCTGTATATGTACAGAAATAAGGGTGAACAAGGCCAGCTTTTTGTCTGAAGCTGTAAAAGTTTTGTTACCAAACCATCCGGCGAAAGCCTGCACAATGGCTGCTATCAAAAGGATCAATACAATGTAACGTAGCGCAGAGTGAAGATGTAATAGTCCTGTATACATAGGTTGGTCTGTTGAACGAAGCGCAAATGTAGGAAAAACCAGCAGGTTTGCTGAAGAGAATGGAGATAAAAACAAAAGCGGCAAAATGTTTTGTCGCTTCTATTGTATGATAATTTTATGTAATTATGCTGCTCTTGGGAGTTTTCCCTTCTTAGGGAATGGAACTACCGGAGTACCGGACTTCCCTTTGGACTGGTGAACAATCAGATAGCCCATAAGCCAAAGCATACCAAAAGTAACTGCCATATAGGCGGTCAATATCACGTAAGACAGAATTGCAAACATATCTTTAAATATCAAGCGTTTATAATTATTATACAAATTTTGTTAAAAAAGGTTCCAAATATTTGTTAAATAATTTTAACTATAACCTGTTGATATTCAGTGCATTGTGTAGGTGAAACGTGGGATAAACAGTTCAGGAAGCTTTGCTGTCAGCAGGATCTTTTACTTCTCTTTCAATTTCCTGGCGAATCACTCGGACAGCATTTTTTCTTGGCCTTATTTCTCTACCTACAATTTCTGAGTAAGCCTTGGTAAACTCAGCACCAATGAGGAAAATAACGGTAGAATAATATATCCACACCAGCAAAAACACCAGAGAACTGGCCGCACCATAGACAGAGGAGGTTGTACTTTGGGTAAGGTATAAGCCGATCAGTTCTTTGCCACCTATAAACAAAAATGAGGTGACCAGAGAGCCTACCCACACATCGCGCCAGCGGACGTAAGCATCGGGTAATAGCTTGAACACCAGCGCAAACACAAGTGCTACAATAGTAATCACTAGAAAAAAGCTAAGTGCCTGCGTGAGGTAAACCGTATACTCAGAAAAGATATCAGTAAGAAATTTCTGAAAGATATTCACAACCGCATTTACCAGCAAGGCGGCCATCAGGATAATACCCAGGCTTGCCACAATGACAAAAGAAAAGACCCTGTCCAGAATGAACTTCAGCCAGCCTTTTTCAGGCTTGGCTCTCACGCCCCAGATAGCGTTAAGTGCCACCTGTACGTTGACAAATACGGTAGTAGCACTGATGATCAGCGTAACCACAGCAACGGTAGTACCCAAAAAGCTTGAATTATCGAAGTGTGCGTTTTGCAAAATATTCTGAATCTGCTCTGCACTGTCGCTTCCTACAAATCGCTCAATATAATCGAAAAGTGTGCTTTCAACCCGACTCTGGCGAAAAAATAGCTCGCCAAAATAAACAATAAAAATCAAAATAGCTGGCATGGAAAAGATCGTATAAAAGGCTATAGATGCTCCGTACAGCATAGGATTGTCGTTGATAAAACCTTTTACAGTTTTGGCTATCAACCTATACACAATAGTATGCGTGAAGCTTTTCCAGTATTCTTTGACTTTATTCATAGATACATACTTTGCATAAGCACTGTAACACCTCTCAGACAGGCTTGGTTATCACACGTTTGGGCGACCTGTTTTGGTACTTTGTTCTATGCAAATATGTAAATAAAAAATGCCAAACCTACAAATTTGTAGATTTGGCACAAATATAAGTTCTGGGAACAGATAGCCTACTAATGTGTCACGATAAACTTTTTGATCATGCTATTGTCATTGCTCGTAAAGTGAATATGATAGATACCCTGCTTCAGGTCAGCCACTGGTATGCCATTGGTTGTAAGGTGACTTACCTCTCCCCGCTTCACAATCTGGCCTTTTGTATTGTAAATGGTGAAAGCATTGCTAATCGGGGTTTCTACGTATAACGTATGCTTGGCAGGTACCGGATAAATTTTTGTATCTTGTAATCCGGGAGCAGCTATGTCAATGGCGTGATCTTCCGATACAAAACCCGTAACCTCAGCCCCAGCACCATGGGTATAGGGGTTACTGGTTTTGATCACCATGGCATTGAGGAAAGCATAGGCAGCTCCTTCGGCTTTGGCCACTTTGATGATGACCTTTCCCTGGCTGTCAGCTTTGATGCCTTTCAGCGTTACGGTTTTGTCTTTGTTGAGCGCAGCGTCTAATGTGACTTTTTTGCCACCGATGCTGAACTCAGTGGTGCGGTTGCCGCTATGGGTTGAACTGGCAAAGAATGTGAAGTCGTAGCTTTGTCCTTTGCTCAGGCCCGACAGGCTGATGGCTTCTTCTGCGGTGGTGTAGAAATAGGTCTGCATCACAGCATCGGGGTAGAGGCCGGTATTTTTGCCCGTGCTATAACCTTGTGCTTTGGCTTCATTCCAGCTGGTTTCCAGTTTCAGCGATACGCTGCCAGCTTTGCCTTGGGTGTTTTTGAGTTTGATGGTTTTGCCTGCCACAGGCTGGGTAGCGAAGTTGTTCCAGGCATTGCTGACCAGGTCGCTGGTAAAGTTGATGTTAAACTGCTCTGAACCAGCCGATGGTGAGGTAGGTGCCTTGGAAGCAGGTTTGGGTGCGCTTGCATTACCATTGGTAAACAACATATTGTCTGGTATAGCACGTTTGCTAATGCCTGGTCCCTGATAGCTGACAAACAGGCTTTCTCTGCCGCTATATTCAAAATAGGTAACTTCCACAGGATGCATCCCTTTGCTCAGATATATTTTGCCGAATTTTTCTTCCAGTGCATGTCTGCCATTGTTGTCTACTACAATAGTATTATTAATTTTCAACCGGCTGCCATCATCAGATTTGGTATAGAAAGTATACTCTCCGCTTCGGTCAATCTGTAGGTAAGTGTTAAATTTGAAACCGAAGAAATCATTTCTGTCTCTTGGTGCCAGCGAAAAGTTGTTCACTACACCCTGCTTGCGGACGGTCACTCTTTCAAAAGAAGGTATCATACCCCATCTGCCAAGATAATAAGTAAAGTTTACCCCTTGCTGTGCTGGCTCTGTTGCAGGTACATCTTTTTTCTTGACTGCCAGCGTGCGGCTGGAAGAAGATATACTTCCGCTTTTGGTAGCCTCTGCCACTGCTTTTATACTATAAGTGCCTTCTGTAAGCTTTTTCCAGGTATAGCTGACCGTTGTCATTCCGGCAGCAGGTGTCACCTGTGCAATTTTCTTGTTGTTGGCATAAAAAACTACATTTTTGAGCACATCGTGGTTCACCTTATAATTAGCTTTAAGCGTTACAGAAGCACCAGCTTCGTATATTGTCTGAGCAAACTGTGCCAGTTCAATGGCAACGCTTGGAGATGCGGGAGCAGGATTAGCTGATTCAGTTTTAATGATCATGGCATTGAGGAAAGCATAGGCAGCTCCTTCGGCTTTGGCCACTTTGATGATGACCTTTCCCTGGCTGTCAGCTTTGATGCCTTTCAGCGTTACGGTTTTGTCTTTGTTGAGCGCAGCGTCTAATGTGACTTTTTTGCCACCGATGCTGAACTCAGTGGTGCGGTTGCCGCTATGGGTTGAACTGGCAAAGAATGTGAAGTCGTAGCTTTGTCCTTTGCTCAGGCCCGACAGGCTGATGGCTTCTTCTGCGGTGGTGTAGAAATAGGTCTGCATCACAGCATCGGGGTAGAGGCCGGTATTTTTGCCCGTGCTATAACCTTGTGCTTTGGCTTCATTCCAGCTGGTTTCCAGTTTCAGCGATACGCTGCCAGCTTTGCCTTGGGTGTTTTTGAGTTTGATGGTTTTGCCTGCCACAGGCTGGGTAGCGAAGTTGTTCCAGGCATTGCTGACCAGGTCGCTGGTAAAGTTGATGTTAAACTGCTCTGAACCAGCCGATGGTGAGGTAGGCGTTGGCTTGGGTGCTGGAGAGGTGGTGCCTGTTTCGCCACTGGTCTTTTTGAACAACAGCGTCACCATCACTTTGGCTACATCTTCGTCATATTCCATGTTCAGTGTGCCATCTGTGATGACAATCTCTTTCGTGACTGAAAAAGAATGACTATTGTCTGAAGGTTGGTATTTTTTCAGGTCATCCACAATTATATCGTCTTCTGCCTTGATCGACATGCTGCCGACAGGTGCAGTAAACTTTCTGAAGATCATTGTCAGTTGGTATTTTCCTTTGCTCAGCGGAATGGCAGAGGTAGTAACCTTTGATTTGCTGACATTACTGTTGGCTGCAATCGCTTTGTCGAGGCGGTCACTTCCCTTTACAGGATTATACAAGTAACACAGAATGGTCAGAAAATATACAAAATGACCGATACTGAATGTGTTGAATACACGCTTAATGTGGCTGTTTTGAACGTAAAGTCCTTTCATCTACTCTTCCTTTAATATTTTTTAAATGACTTCAACTGTTCGGTCATTTTGGAGAGTACATTGGCAAAAACTATGACTTATATAGGCAGGGAATTGGTTAGGATGTATTTAAGCTAACAATGTAATTTTACTCATAAATCTATCGGAACATTCTGATTTTATCTGAGCAATTTATTTTTTAGTATAATTATTTAAAGTTAAAATATGTTTTATAACACAAATTGAGTAGGATTTTACTTTATAGTGTTGATGCCATATTTGATGAAGAATCAACCGAGAATCACAATTTTCGATAGGTATTTGTATTTTTCTGCTATTAGCCCTCTTACACCTGCATATTTTTGAGATATATTTGAGACAAGTTTTACAGCACCCGCTAACTATACTTAAGATGTTTATAGAAAAAATAAGTCCGAGATTTGTCGAAACAGATGCCCTAGGACACATCAATAATACGGTGATTCCGGTATGGTTTGAGCAGGCTCGAAAACCTATATTTCAACTGTTCACCCCTGATCTTGATCCAAAAAAGTGGAAACTGATCATTGCAAGAATTGAAGTGGATTTTCTGGCTGAAACTCATTTTGGTCACGAAGTGGAAATCCATACTAATCTGGCACATGTGGGCAATGCTTCTTTCAAAGTGCGGCAGGAATTGTGGCAACGAAGTGTGTTATGTGCCAAAGGACTGGCTATTCTGGTACACTACAATTATGGCACTGGTAAGTCATCACCTATTCCGGCAGATGTACGTCAACAGCTTATTGAGCACCTTTCAGAAAGTTAGCAAACATAATTTTGCAGAAAGAGCCTTCTATCAAAATGCTTTCAGGCTCATATCTATACTGCTGACAGAGTGAGTGAGTGCGCCTACAGAAATGTAATCTACCCCGCTTTCGGCGGCGGCCACAATGGTTTGTTCGTTGATATTTCCAGAAGCTTCGGTGGCATATTGTCCATCAATCATAGCTATGGCTTCCTGCATCGTCTCGGGAGACATATTATCCAGCATGATTATATCCACGCCTCCTGTTTCAAGTACCTGGCGCACTTCGTTCAGATTGCGGGTTTCTATTTCTATTTTTAGCGATAATTCCTTATGGTCAAGATACTCTTGGGTATGCCTGATGGCCGGGGCAATGCCTCCGGCAAAATCCACATGGTTGTCTTTCAGCATGATCATATCATATAAGGCAAAGCGGTGGTTGGTACCGCCACCAATGGCTACCGCCCATTTTTCGGGCAAGCGGAAGTTGGGCGTGGTTTTTCGGGTGTCCAGCAGTTTTGCCTTCGTGTGCGCTATCATATGTTGAAGTTTGCTTGTATAGGTAGCAATACCACTCATGCGCTGCATACAGTTGAGTACTAGGCGCTCGGCTGAAAGTATGGACCGCGCTTTTCCGCTTACCACAAAAGCTACATCGCCATACTTTATAGCTTCACCATCTGTTATCATCATATCAATGGACAATGAAGGGTCTACGGTAGCAAATATTTGTTGTGCCAAAGCTACACCGGCTAGGGTGCCTTCGCCTTTGACGAGCAAACGCGCCCGGCTGTCACTTTCTGCCGGAATAGAAGCCAATGAAGAATGGTCGCCTGCGCCAATGTCTTCAGCCAGGGCATTGTCAATAAATTGCTGAATTTTTTCCGGAGATAAGTATGCCAGTTCCACAGTTGTTATTTTGATGTAAGCGTAATAATAGTAATACAGCCATCATTTCCCAAACCATTATTCTAAGCGAAACTTTTGCTTTTGAAATGTAACAGGAGAAAATCAGGGCTGGCCACATTTTTTGGCTGGCAATACTTCTTTGCCTGCTGCAATAGCCAGATAGACATCTGGATCGGGAGCCTGTTCCAGCGATTTTTCTGTGATAAGAAGTGTAGCTACATGATTTTTCTGTAAAATATTTTTCTGCTGATCAATCACCCACACTTCTTTGCCCAGCATAACCCGCTTGCCTTCGCGCTCTGTGTAATCTGATGAATCCTGTGAAGCGGCATAAACATGTTTTCCATAGATTTCTTTTACTTCATAGCCCGACATATCCAGCCGAATTCGGGTAGCATCTGCAATCATCGTAATTTTTTGATCCTCTATGGCAATAGCCGAATTGCTGATTATTTGCCCGTTGCCCAGATGGGCTGTACCATTGAGCAGCAAGATTGGCTTATCTTTTGAGGTTTGCAGCAGCAAAACAGCCATCACAAAGATCGTTTGAAGTAGGTGCATTGGTATACTTTGGATGTATGTCTATATTACTATACTACGATGTATTTCCGGTTTGTGAGTCTGCGTCCCGGTGGGGAACCGCACGTTGGCACGGGCCGACCGTCCGGCAGGGGGTGCCCCGCACAGCCCACTTTCAGGCAAATGTACCGTATTGTACTGTATTACTTAACGACAGAAATGATCTTTTATATGTAACATTTTCAAAATGGCTCAAACATTGTGTGAAATCACTCACTTCACAGGTCAATCTTTGAAAAACCACTATATTTGACGCATATGAGAACACCATTACTGTCCTTTCTGATTTTTAGCTGCTTGCTTGTGCTTTACAGTTGTACGCAAACCGCCGAAAATGCTGTCACTACAAAGATCAGCAGCGATAGCAATACATATTACCGGGAAAAATACCGGCTAGCCTACCATTTCTCTCCCGAGCAAAACTGGATGAATGATCCCAACGGGCTGGTTTACTATCAGGGCGAATACCATCTGTTTTACCAATACAATCCTAAAGGAACTACCTGGGGAAATATGAGCTGGGGACATGCGGTGAGCACAGACCTGGTGCATTGGGAGCATTTGCCTGTGGCTTTGGAGATGGAAGACGGCGTGATGATATTCTCCGGCAGTGCTGTAGTTGACCGCGACAACTCCAGCGGCTTGTGCGAGTCTGCCGACGGTTGCCTGATTGCGATCTATACGGCACACACCGACGAGATGCAAAACCAGGCTATTGCCTATAGCAACGACAAAGGACGTACCTGGACAAAATACAAAGGAAATCCTGTGCTGGACCTTGGCAAAAAGAATTTTCGTGATCCTAAAGTATTCTGGTACGAGCCAGAGCAAAAATGGGTGATGGCGGTGGCACTTCCTCAGGAACATCAGATACAGTTTTATACGTCAATTAACCTGAAAGAGTGGAAACTCATGAGTGCATTTGGGCCTCAGGGATTTGTAGAGGGAATATGGGAATGCCCCGATCTGTTTGAACTGGAAGTAGCAGGCAGCAACCAGAAAAAATGGGTGTTGCTGGTTTCATACAATACCGAAGTGGAAGAAAAAGGATCTGAAATGCAGTATTTTGTCGGAGATTTTGACGGGAAAACATTTACCAACGATAACACCAACGATCTGGTACTTACTCTGGACGACGGGCCAGACTTTTATGCGGGGGTCACCTGGAATAACGCGCCTGATAACAAACGCCTGCTGATTGGCTGGCTCAACAACTGGAAATATGCCAACGATATTCCCACATCCACCTGGAGGAGTGCCCAATCTGTTGTGCGGGAGCTGGCTTTACAGGAATATCCGGAAGGCATACGATTGGTGCAGCAGCCGGTAGAGGCATTGCAGAAAATCAGGCAGGCGCATACGCATGAAGAAAATATGAACCTGAAGGAGGGCGAAAGCGTGCTGGCTCTCAACAATATTAATGGCACACAGATTGAAATTATTGCAGAATTTGCCTACGAATCCATAGATACGCCAGCAGAAGCCGATATGCTTGCTGCTGAATTTGGGTTCAAGGTATTCAAAGGACAAAGCCAGGAGACGGTGATTGGGTATGATATAGCCTCACAGTCGCTGTTTGTAGACCGTACACAGTCTGTCGATACTACTTTTGCTGGTAATTTTGCTGTCAAATCTGTAGGGCTAATGCCAACAGACAGTGGCACAGTAAAACTGCATATCTATGTAGATCATTCGTCTGTAGAAGTATTTGGTGAGAATGGATACATTACGATGAGCAACCGGATATTTCCTGATCCTCAGCAAGATGGTGTAGAAGTTTACGCTATTGGCGGTAAGGTAAAACTCAATTCGCTGGACATATGGGAACTGGCCTCAATATGGCCCGCTACCCGACCATCAGCTGAAGCGATACAAAAATAGTTTTCAGTTGTTCTGGCTCAGGCTATTTTTCTTCTAGGGTTTCCGCACCAAAATAAGGATAAATGGCAAAGGTGATTAACTTTGTGAATGCAAATACTAACTTACTTTACAAAAGTCCGGGATTTTCGAGTTCTAGGTCGTTGTCAGCATCAATTAGGGGATATCTTGGGGTTAATCCTATGCGGCACGTTAGCTGACTGCGACGACTTCTCTGAGATAGAGGATTACGGCAATGATAACATAGTTTTCCTTAAGGAAGAATTGGGCTTTGAGTTTTTCAATGGCATTCCCTCAGAAGACACTCTAGATCGGGTGTTGCGTTACTTGGCTAGTCATGAGCTAGAAACTAGCTTTAAGGCCTGCTTACAGGATATCAGCTTGGCCGGTAAACACCTGCGCATTGACGGTAAAGAACTGCGTGGCACAATTCCACTGGGTAAGAAACACGCTTTAGTACAGATGGTCAACGTGTGGGTAGATGAGGTGGGGCTTAGTTTCGGGCAGTACCAAGTGGATGCCAAAAGTAATGAGATTATCGCTATTCCCAAACTCTTGGATGCAGTAGACTGTCAGGATAGTGTGATAACCATTGATGCGATTGGCACGCAAACAGCCATTGTAGAGAAGATTAGAGAAAAGCAGGCAGACTATGTAATCGCTTTAAAAGAAAATCAGGGGGGCTTGTATGAACAAGTATCCGACTTTATGGAAAAGCAACAAGGGCAACTATTGGTACATAAATCTCTGGATAAAGCACATGGGCGGGGGGAAGAACGTAATGTGTATGTGACAAGCAACATAGCCTTGGTCGATGAGGCTGAGCAGTGGAAGGATTTGCGTAGTCTGGCAATGGTGGAACGTATACGCCATACTAAGAAAGGCATCACACGTAAAGTGCAGTACTACATTAGTAGCCTTGAACCCACCGCCGAGCAGATAGCCCACTACGTGAGAGGACACTGGGCAATAGAAAATAAACTGCATTGGCAGTTAGACTTCACTTTTGGTGAGGATGACTGCCGGGTCAGAAAGAATAACGGTCCAGCCAACTTGCATTTGGTCCGTAAGTGGGCACTACACCTGCTCAAGAAAGACCCACAGAAGATTAGCATCAAACGCAAAAGAAAGAAAGCCGCCCGTAGCGGTGAGTATCTTAAACAAATCCTTACTGGCTAATTTTGGTGCGGAAACCCTAATTTTTCTTCAGGTATGCTGATATTTTCAGGTATAGCTCGTGAGGGTTTAGCGGTTTGCTGACAAAAGCATTCACGCCCAACCCTTTTACTTTCTCCTGAATCTCCTGCATCACAGAAGCGGTAAGGGCAATGATGGGCGTTTCCTGATCAAAACCACGGATAGCTTTTGAAGCCTCGTACCCATCCATCACGGGCATCTGCAAATCCATCAGGATCAGGTCGTAGGATTGCGTTTTTGCCTTGAGTATGGCTTCTTCACCGTTTTCCGCATGGTCGTACTCAAGGCCCCATTTATTGAGGAATTTCTGTGCTACAATTACATTGATAGCATTATCTTCTACCAGTAAAACTTTGTGGCCTGCCAGACTTTCAAAAGACACTTCGGAAGCAAACAGTGTCTTTGTCGGCTCTGCCTGATCGGTGACTTGATCAGAAAGTTTAAACTTTAACGAAAAATAAAACCTGGAGCCTTCGCCAAGGGTACTTCGCACATCAATACGACTATTTTGAAGCTCCAGCAACCGTTTGGTAATGGCCAGCCCCAGACCGGTACCGCCATATTTGCGGGTAGTTTCTACACTAGCCTGTGAAAAACTGTCGAAAATTCCCTTTAGCCTGTCTTCAGGAATGCCAATCCCAGTGTCTTTTACTTCAAAATATAAAGAAATGCTTTCCGTAGCTACGCTTTCCACCTCAACAGAGATAGAGATAGCACCTTTCTCAGTAAACTTAATGGCATTGCCTACCAGGTTGGTCAGTATTTGTGACAAGCGGGTAGAATCTCCAATGATTGTCTTTGGAATAGCTGTGTCAAGATGTACATGCAGGTTTACACTTTTTTCATTGGTCTTAAAGCTCAAAGATTGGCTGATGCCGTTGACCAGCTCGCAGACATCAAAGTTTGTGTCTTCAAAGGCTATTTTGCCTGCGTCTATCTTACTGAAATCTAGAATGTCATTGATTAATGCCAGCAGGTTTTGGCCCGAAAAGCGCAGGATGTTCAGGCTTTGTGCCTGATCGGGGCGGGGGTTATCCTGGAGTAGAATGTGCGTAATGCCCAGTACGGCGTTCATGGGTGTTCTGATTTCGTGGCTCATGGTAGAAAGGAACTGTGCCTTGGCCAATGAAGCTTCTTCTGCCTGCTTTTTTGCCAGAATAAGTTCCTGCTCATAATTTTTCCGTTCTATCGTAGCACCTACCCAACGGGCAAATACACCGATAAACGCCGTGTCTTCTTCTGTAAAGTCCGTTTCTTTGGCATGAAGGGACGCAAAACTTACCGTGCCAAAACATTTTCCGCCTACCATAACAGGAGCAGAAATGAAAGCTTCCGGATTAAAGCCTTCGTAGCAGACATAATCTTTGTATTTTGACTGCTTAAGGCTAGGAATTGCCAGTGGTTCGCTTTTTTGATAGACAAGATTATAGAAAGTTTTTTCCAGGTTGAAGGCTAGGCTCTGGTCTATTAGCAAAGATTCATCTTCAGAATGATAGTTGCATATATGGTACTGGTCTGCTTCTATGCAGTTGATCAAACCCAGGGGTAGTTTCATATATTTGGCTACAGCACACAGGGCTTTGTCTAATTGCTCCTGAAAACCCAGCTTTACGTTGGAATTGATATTGTTTAGCGTTTCCAGCCCCTGCTGGTAGTGAATGAGCCGGAGTTCTGCTTCTTTTGTTTCTGTAATGTTCTGGAAAATACCAGTGATTTTATATAGCAGATCGGAGCGATCGTAATCTTTGGCGATGGCTCTTATCCAGGTTTTGGACTTTCCAGCCAGTTGCAGCTCCATATCAAAACCTTTGCCCGTTTCCTTGGCTTCGTGAATGGCCAACCTAAATTTTTGTCGGGAGATTGGCTTAAAGAGCATCAATAATGTATGAATATCCAGATTTGTCTGATTGTCATCGAGGTGAAGAAACCGTACGAGGGTGGGCGATAGTTTAAATTTTCTAGCTACGCTGTCATACTCCCAGTTGCCTGTATTGACCAGACTCTGGGCTTTCTCGAGGTCTTCCTTTACTTTGACCAGGGCATCTTTCGATTTTTTGTATTCGGTGACATTGGTACTCAAAAAAAGCCCGCCCTCTATCAGGCCATGCTCATCCAGCAACGGCACACTTTGCATGTTAAAGTATTCGCCGTTGATTTCCCTGTGTGCATTGATCCTTTCACCTTGCAAAGTGGCCTCATATAAAGGTTTGAGCTGCCGGGCGATATCGGGAACAAATACCTCATCCAGCAGATTACCTTCGAAATCTTTGGATTCCATACCCTGCATGTGCATAGAGCTACCATCTGCGATCAGGAAACGTATATCTTTGTCAAAAAGGAAAATATCGGTTAGTGGAATATTGGCGGCCAGCTTCTGGTAATTTCTCTGACTTAGGCGAAGTTCCTGCTCCACCCGCTTCTGCTCGGTAATGTCTGTCACGTTGCCGCATAGGTTGGTAGCCTTATCTGCTGAGAGTGTAGCAGTTACTTTTAGGTATTTGGTAGTACCTTGTACAACGATTCTGTATTCAAAGCTGTGAATAGACGCTGCTTTAAGCTGTTCGAAACTATGGTGGACATACGCTAAGTCATCCGGGTGTACCTGGTTAAAATCCTGATCTATACGTATTGGCTGACCATCATTGGCAAGGCCAAATATCCGGTACATTTCTGAAGACCATTTGGTGTACCCGCTGGCCGTATCTGTTGTCCACCAGCCAAGCCCTATAAACTTGTTGACATCATCAAAGCCTTTTTTCTGATCATAAAATTTGGTAGACAGTTCGTCGTATTTTCTGAGACTGTCTTCCAGTTCATTTTCCAGTTGACGAAGTCTATCTTTAAGATTGTTGTCATTCATTATAGTATCCTTTATTGTGGACTAATATATCGCATTATGCTTGCTGTATGATTGCATTTGTTGTTATTATAGTCGGATGTACCTTTTGGGGTTAGATTAACAGTTTGTAGTATTGCGGGATCTAATAAAAGGCATCTTCAAAATGCCTTATCACGGGGGCTGCCTGCTGCATCATCACCGCCACAATGTCAAAGCGGATGTTGCCAATCCAGTTGATCTGGCAGAGGTAATGGTCGGCAGCTTCGATGATGCGGGAAGCTTGCGGCGCATCTACAAAGTCTTCCGGATAGCCAAAAGTTGTGCTGGTACGGTATTTTACCTCCACAAAAACTAACAATTGGTCTTTCTGAACAATCAAATCAATTTCTGCCCGCTGGTACCGGTAGTTTCTGTCTCTAACCTGGTAACCTTTGTTCTCTAAAAACTGCGCCGCCAGTGCTTCGCCTTCTTTTCCTGCTTCCTGCTGCATCATTATGGAAAGTAACAAATAAACATCAGCATACGATATTCTGATTGTGCACCATCGACAATAAGGCTGTGACTATTTTCTATCCTTATACAACTTATGTATTTTTAGGCCATCAACATAAATTTAACCAACACTTATGCTTCCTACAATCAACCCTACCCAAACCCCGGCCTGGGGAAAGCTACAATCACACTTTCAGCAGATGCAGACGGTGCGGATGAAAGACTTATTTGCAGAAGACAGCCAAAGGTTCGACCATTTCTCTATCCGGTTTGAAGACATACTTCTTGATTTTTCCAAGAATATCATCCGACAGGATACGCTGGATATGCTCCATGAACTTGCCCGGGATGTGAAGCTGAAAGAGGCGATGGAGGCTATGTTTACTGGTGAGCAGATCAACCAGACCGAAGGCCGCTCAGTGCTGCATATTGCCCTGCGCAACCGTTCTAATACGCCAATCAAGGTGGATGGCAAAGATGTGATGCCGGAGGTAAACGAAGTGCTTAACAAAATGGAACAGTTCTCCGGGCAAATCATCAGCGGGGCATGGAAAGGCTATACCAGCAAAGCCATTTCAGATATTGTCAATATAGGCATTGGTGGCTCTGACCTGGGTCCTGTGATGGTGACCGAAGCGTTGAAATCATACAGCAAGCCCAACATTCACGTACATTTTGTCTCCAACGTAGACGGCACGCACATTGTCGAAACGCTCAAAGACCTTGATCCTGAAACCACGCTGTTTATTGTTGCTTCCAAAACGTTTACCACGCAGGAAACCATGACCAACGCACAGAGTGCCAAAGACTGGTTTTTAAAGAAAGCCAATGATCAGGAAGCGGTGAAGAAGCATTTTGTGGCACTTTCTACCAACCAGGAGGAAGTAACCAAATTTGGCATTGATGCACAAAATATGTTTGGCTTCTGGGACTGGGTAGGTGGCCGGTATTCGCTATGGTCGGCCATTGGTTTGTCTATTGCCTGTAGTATTGGTTTTGAAAACTTCATCAAATTGCTGGAGGGTGCCCATGCTATGGATCAGCACTTCCGTACTGCGCCTTTTGAGCAAAACCTGCCCATCACCCTGGCACTGATCGGTATCTGGTACAACAACTTTTTTGGTGCACAAACAGAGGCTATTTTGCCTTACGACCAATATATGCACCGCTTTCCGGCTTATTTTCAGCAGGGAAATATGGAAAGTAACGGCAAGTACGTAGACCGCAACGGGCATCTGGTAGATTACCAGACCGGTCCGATCATCTGGGGAGAGCCGGGTACCAATGGGCAGCACGCTTTCTACCAACTCATTCACCAGGGCACTAAGTTGATCCCGTGCGATTTTCTGGCACCGGCTATCAGCCTCAATCCTATTGGAGATCATCATCCGAAGCTGCTGGCCAACTTTTTTGCGCAAACCGAAGCCCTGATGATGGGGAAAACCGAAGAGGAAGCGGCGGAAGAACTTAAAGCGCAGGGCCAATCGGATGAGAAAGTAAAGTGGCTGGCTCCTTTTAAAACCTTCCAGGGGAACAAACCAACCAACTCTATTCTTTTCAAGAAGCTGACACCGGAAACGCTAGGCTCCCTAATTGCCATGTATGAACATAAGATATTTGTGCAGGGCATCATCTGGAATATCTTTAGCTTCGACCAGTGGGGCGTAGAACTGGGTAAACAACTGGCCAAGAAAATCCTGCCGGAACTGTCGGGCAACAAAGCTGTCACTTCCCACGATGTGTCCACCAATGGGCTGATCAATGCGTATAAAGAAATGAGGTAATAGTCGGGAGACCGGAGTCCGAAGGCGAAAAGTTTCTTCGGACTCCGGGCTTCAGTCTTCCATCTTTTTAAACACACAAACATATGACTGAACTGTATCCGCTAAAATTCAAGACCATCTTCAAAGATAAGATCTGGGGAGGCCAAAAGATCAAGACCGTGCTGGGCAAAGACTTTGGCGCGCTACCCAACTGTGGTGAAACCTGGGAGATTTCCGGGGTGAAAGGCGATATTTCTGAAGTAGCCGAAGGAGTACTGGCAGGCAAAAACCTGAAAGAACTAATACAAAAATACCAGGGGCAACTGGTAGGAGAGAAGGTATACCGGAAATTTGGCGATGAGTTTCCATTGCTGGTCAAGTTTATTGATGCCAACGACGACCTGTCTATTCAGGTGCATCCGAACGATCAACTGGCAAAAAAGCGACACAATTCTTTTGGTAAGACGGAAATGTGGTACATTTTTCAGGCAGATCCGGGTGCTAAGCTCATTGCCGGCTTCAACCAGCCTATGAGCAAAGAGAAATACCTGGAGTATTTTGAAAATGGCAAGCTCACAGACATTCTTAACCAGCAGGAGGTGCATAACGACGATGTATTTTTTCTGCCTGCCGGGCGTGTGCATACCATTGGCAAAGGATTGCTGCTGGCCGAAATACAGCAGACCTCTGATATCACCTACCGCATCTACGATTTTGACCGTAAAGATGCACAGGGCAATACCAGAGAACTGCATGTGGAAGAAGCATTGGATGCGATAGACTACCAGTATTACGACGAATACAAAACGCAGTATGAGGCAAAGCAAAACGAGCCTGTTGAGCTGGTTTCCTGCCCTTATTTTGTGACGAACCGCCTGGAGTATACCGAAAACACTAAAAGGAACTATCAGCAGAAAGATTCTTTTATCATCTATGTATGCATGGAAGGTGAGGCCAAGATCGTGAGTAATGGCAAGCACTTTACCATGAAAAAAGGCGACTCTTATCTGTTGCCAGCCAGCATCAAGCAGGTAGAACTGGTCACCAGCCAGGGCTATAAGATGCTGGAATCGTACGTGCCCTGATCTGAATGCATGAATGAAATACTGAATAAGAAAGTGTCTTTTCAGCAGCTTGGGATGATAGACTACCAAGCTGCCTGGGACTACCAGGAACAACTTTTTGCCGACACGGTGCAAGCCAAAATTGCCAACCGCAAACGGCAAGGGCTTGCACCACAGCAACCTACCCACAACTATTTACTGTTTTGCCAGCATCCAGCTGTGTATACGCTGGGCAAAAGTGGGCACTTGGAGCATTTGCTTCTGACAGAACAAGAACTGGCCGACAGGCAAATACAATTCTACAAGATCAACAGGGGAGGAGATATTACCTATCATGGTCCGGGACAGGTGGTAGGCTATCCTATTCTCGACCTGGATAATTTTTTTACGGATATTCATAAGTACCTACGCTACCTGGAAGAGGCCGTGATCCTGACATTGGCAGAATACGATGTGGCCGCCGGTAGAATAGCAGGGCTAACCGGTGTCTGGATAGGCTATGAAGACCAGAATCGTCCTCGAAAAATCTGTGCGATGGGTGTAAAGTCCAGCCGCTGGGTAACTATGCACGGGTTTGCGCTAAATGTGAATACCGACTTGCAGTATTTCAATAACATCATTCCTTGTGGCATCAACGACAAAGCTGTGACATCACTGAAAGAAGAAATAGGACATGAGGTGCCTTTGCAGGAAGTAGAAGAAAAGCTCAAAAATCACCTTCGGCAATTGTTTGGTATGAAGTTGGTTGATCTACCTCGTAGGCAAACAGAAGTTAGCCCTAAAATTTGATAGCTAAAATTTTGTAAATCTTATTTTGTTCAATAGATAATTTTAAAAAATAGGTTAATATTTTTATTATAATCTAATATTTTAGTATAATGCAGTATGTTTTTCTGACATATAAAAAATATGCATTTGATTATAAAGAACTCAAAACAATATAATAATTACAACGTATGTCAGTTGTATGTAATAATATTTAATAATTCGCCCTTGTCTGTATAATTAGCATTCTATACTTTTGAAGCTAAATGATCCACTTTTTAGTTAGATTTCTTTTATCTCTGTGTGTTCTGCTGTTGAGCGAATACAGCCAGTTGTACGCTTATCCTTCTCAGGAGTGTAACAGCACTTCTTTCATAAAAACTTCTAAAGAATCAGAACAAGCCAGGTTAGAATTCATACAGCATGATCAACCCCTGATCATCAGTTCTTCCCCAGCCGTCACAGAAAGAGAAAATGCTAAAATAAATGCCGCAGAGATTGTAGAAGAAGACTATATATCAATTTCTTTCAAAAAATATTTGGAGAGCAGTCATTTCTTTACTGCTCTTTTTTATGCCCTAACCTTTGGGTATTGCTGCCGTTTCATCAAAACGTGCTTACCCTCCTGTAAGCATTCAATCTACTTTTCATCCTACAAGTGGTATCTTATATTCCGGGTGATCAGGCTATGATTAAAACCCTGCTCAGGCAAATTACAATTGCCTGACCTTTAAATTCCATGCTGTTTTATTTCACTGACCAGTATCTATAGCATTAAGCTACAAAGATACATATGTGTACTGTGTAGTCCGCATACCTTTTAAAAACTATCAAAAAACTGTATCGTTTTAAAAATCAAAATTATGTTGAACAGAATTCTCATGCTCATGAGTTTGTGTGCCTTGTTGTACCACACAAGCTGTACGTCCTCAAATGGAGAAGAACACAAGGAAAGCGAAGCCGAATTTTTGGTGACCACTCCGGTGAAAATGGATACTTCAATTACCAAAGATTACGTATGCCAGATTCGTTCTACCCAGCATATTGAATTAAGGGCACTGGAAAAAGGCTACATACAAGGCATTTTCGTAGATGAGGGCCAATCTGTAAAAAAGGGCCAGCTCATGTTTCAAATCATGCCCAAAGTGTACAATGCCGAAGTGCAGAAATCAAAGGCTGAAGCGGATGTTGCCGAAATTGAATACCAGAATACAAGGTCGCTGGCGGATAGCAATATCGTGTCCAAAAATGAACTGGCCATGTCTAAGGCCAAACTTGAAAAAGCAAAAGCTGAACTTGCTTTGGCTAAAGTTCACCTAGGTTTTACAGAGATCAGAGCACCTTTTGATGGCATCATGGATCGCTTCCATGTCAGAGAGGGAAGCCTGGTAGACGAAGGAGAATTGCTTACCAGCTTATCTGATAACAGAAAAGTGTGGGCCTATTTTAATGTGCCGGAGGCTGAATATCTGGATTATAAATCCGATGTGGAAGCAGAGGACAGAAGCGAAGTGAGCCTGCTGATGCCAAACAACAAGATATTTAAGTTTCCGGGAGTGGTGGAAACCATTGAGGCAGACTTTAACAACGAAACCGGAAACATTGCTTTCAGGGCAACATTTCCCAATCCGGATAACCTGCTGCGGCATGGAGAAACCGGCAGTGTGTTATTGCGGGTACCGCTACAGAACGCGCTCCTGATTCCTCAGAAGGCCACTTTTGAAGTATTGGACAAAAAGTATGTTTTTGTGGTCAACGAAGACAGCGTTGTACAGTCAAGAGAAATCACTGTTGGTGCGGAAATGCCACATCTCTTTGCGGTGACAAAAGGCTTGCATGAAAATGATAAGTTTCTGCTGGAAGGCTTACGCCTTGTGAGAGAAAACCAAGAAATAGCCTATAATGTCGTGAATGGTGATTCGGCCATTTCGCACTTAGATTTATACGCAGAATAATTACTTATCCTGAAAAAAAGAAAACATGTTTAGTAAAATCATACACAGACCGGTCTTTGCCATCGTCATTTCGGTCGTTATCATTTTCGTAGGGGCATTGGCAATTATGCAGTTGCCCATATCTCAATTCCCTCAGATCGCGCCAACCACAGTAAACGTTTCTATTGCTTACCCTGGAGCCAGTGCCGATGTATTGGTAAAGTCTACCATGATCACCCTGGAAAACTCCCTCAACGGTGTTCAGGATATGCGGTATATGGCCACAGATGCTACCAGTGCCGGAGAAGCCACCATCAGGCTGATTTTTGAACCGGGTACCGATCCTAACCAGGCGGTGATCCGGGTGAAAACACGGGTAGACCAGGTGATGCCATTGCTGCCGGAGCTGGTGCAGCGCGAAGGCGTAGTGATTACGCCTATTCAGCCTAGTATGTTGATGTATGTCAACCTGTATGCAAAGGATAAAAGTATGGATGAAAAATTTCTGTACAACTACGCCAGCGTCCAGATGATCCCTGAAATCAACAGAACCAAAGGGGTAGCCAGTGCACAGATATTAGGTAGCCGAAGGTATGCCATGCGCGTCTGGCTTAACCCCGATCGTATGCGGGCATACAACATTTCGGTAGACGACGTAATGGAAGCCCTAGCCACTCAGAGTATTGTAGGTCGTCCGGGCAGGTTGGGGCAAAGCTCCGGTATATCTGCTCAGTCTCTTGAGTATGTATTAACTTACAAGGGCAGATACAGCGAACCAGATGAGTATAACAACATTATTATCCGGGCCAATCCAGATGGTGAAAGTATCCATCTGAAAGATATAGCAACCGTTGAGTTGGGCAGTGAATTCTTTGATATCTATTCCAACCTGGATGGTCACCCCTCGGCTGCCATTGTATTGAAGCAAAACTATGGTAGTAATGCCAGTGATGTCATTGCAGAAGTAAAAGCCAAGCTCGAGGACATGAAAGCCACTTTCCCTCCTGGCATGGATTATCAGATCAGCTATGATGTATCTCAGTTTCTGGATGCCTCTATTGAAAAGGTACTCCATACACTTGGCGAAGCTTTTATACTCGTGGCTGTAGTAGTGTTCTTGTTCCTGGGCGACTGGCGTTCTACGTTGATTCCAACGCTGGCCGTTCCGGTATCACTGATCGGAGCGTTTTTTATCATGCAGTTTTTTGGAATTTCTATTAACCTGATCACGTTGTTTGCGCTGGTACTGGCGATTGGTATTGTGGTAGATAACGCTATTGTGGTGGTAGAGGCTGTGCATGCCAAGATGGAAGAAAAGAATCTCTCCCCTTACAGAGCCACCCAGGAAGTACTTCATGAAATCAGTGGTGCTATCATTGCTATCACCGCTGTGATGACCGCAGTATTTGTTCCTCTGGCATTTATGACAGGGCCAGTGGGTATATTCTACCGGCAGTTTTCTATTACGATGGCCTCTGCAATTGTTCTTTCAGGTGTAGTGGCACTTACCCTTACTCCAGTGCTGTGCGCGATGCTGTTGAAGAATACTCATGGAAAAACCAGGAAAAGAACATGGCTCAACAGGTTTCTCGACAGCTTTAACCGTGGATTTGAAAGACTTACGGGAAGTTATGCAAATCTGTTAAGGCGAATCGTGAGCCGAAGAATGGTCACTTTTGGTATCTTGTTGGTATTCTGCGTAGGTATATTGGTGGAAAACCAGGTGCTACCGTCAGGATTTATCCCTGGTGAAGACCAAGGTACTATCTATGCCATCATTCAAACGCCTCCGGGTGCTACCTTGGAAAGAACCAACCAGGTTTCTCAAAAGCTTCAGAAAATTTGCGAAGAAATTGAAGGGGTAGAATCAGTGTCCTCACTGGCTGGTTACGAGATCATGACCGAAGGAAGGGGTTCTAATGCAGGGACTTGCCTGATCAACCTCAAACCCTGGTCGGAACGCAAACATGGTGTCCGGGAAATTATGGAAGAGCTAGAGGAGGAATCTAAGGGACTGGGTGCTATTGTGGAGTTTTTTGAGCCACCGGCTGTTCCGGGCTTTGGATCTTCTGCGGGTTTTTCTTTGCGTCTGCTGGATAAAACCACCAATACCGATTACCAGGAGTTTGACAAAATCAATAAGGAATTCATGGACAACCTGGGCAAGCGCAAAGAACTCACCGGCTTGTTTACTTTTTTTGCAGCCAATTATCCTCAGTACGAATTGGTGATAGACAATGAGCTTGCCATGCAAAAGGGCGTATCTATTGGAGATGCGATGGAAAACCTCAATATTCTGATAGGAAGTACCTACGAACAGGGATTTATCAAGTTTGATCGTTTTTTCAAAGTGTACGTTCAATCCGATCCAAAATTCAGAAGGCTTCCATCGGATGTTTTAAAGCTGTTTGTCAAAAATGATCATGGAGAAATGGTGCCCTACTCAGCATTTATGAAGATTGAGAAAAAGCAGGGACCCAACGAGGTAACCCGGTACAATATGTATAACTCAGCGGCCATTCGCGGGCTTCCGGCAAAGGGATACACCACCGCAGATGCTATTCAGGCCATACGGGAAGTGTCTCAGCAGACGTTGCCCAAGGGCTATGACATTGCCTGGGAAGGTCTTTCTTACGACGAAGCGGCAAGCGGGAACGAGGCTATCTGGATCTTTGTCGTTGTGCTGGCCTTCGTCTACTTTGTGCTGGCAGCACAGTACGAGAGCTTTTTGTTGCCTTTTGCTGTAATTCTTTCTATTCCGGTCGGGGTATTTGGCTCGTTTTTGCTGCTCAAGATCATGGGGCTAGACAATGATATTTATGCACAGATAGGACTCATCATGTTGGTAGGGCTATTGGGTAAAAATGCCGTACTGATTGTAGAGTTTGCCGTTCAGAAACACCAGCAAGGAGCAACCATCTTTGAAGCAGCCATTGAAGGTGCCAGAACGCGTTTCCGCCCCATATTAATGACTTCATTTGCTTTTGTTGCAGGCTTGATTCCCCTGGTTTTTGCCACCGGCGCAGGGGCTATTGGTAACCGAACCATTGGCTCCTCAGCCCTTGGAGGTATGCTCGTTGGTACTCTGCTGGGAGTGATCATCATTCCTGGCCTTTATTACGTTTTCGGCAAACTTTCAGATGGCCGTCCGCTGATCAGAGATGAAGAAGTAAATCCTTTAACTGAAGAATATGTACACAATGTTTAAAAGAATTATATATCAATGCGTAGGCATAGCCTGCATGGCTTTGGTTTTTTCGGCCTGCAAAACCTCTGGCCTGGTTGAAAGAACAGCAAACACAAAAGTCCCTGCGAGCTACAATGGCTCGCAGGATACTATCAATACGGCAAAGGTACAGTGGAAGGATTACTTTACCGATCCTTACCTGACTGCCCTGGTTGATACTGCCCTGACCAATAACCAGGAACTGAACATTACTTTGCAGGAAATTCAGATCACCAGAAACGAAGTAAGGATCAGAAAAGGGGAGTATTTGCCTTTTTTGGGCATAAGAGCTGGTGCCGGGGCAGAAAAAGTAGGCCGGTATACCCGTCCGGGTGCTGTTGAAGCAACTACGGATATCGAGCCAAAGAAAGAATTTCCTGACCCTTTGCAGGATTATCTTGTGGGAGTCTTTGCTAACTGGGAAATAGATATATGGCATAAGCTGCGCAATGCTAAAAAAGCGGCAGTAAGCAGGTATCTATCCAGCGTGGAAGGAAGAAATTTCATGGTGACCAATCTGGTGGCTGAAATTGCCAACTCTTATTACGAGTTGCTGGCACTCGACAATCAGCTGGCTATCGTACAGCAGAATATTGCCATCCAGACCAACGCCCTAAAAATTGTGAAGCTACAAAAACAAGCTACCCGGGTAACTGAGCTGGCAGTACGCAGGTTTGAAGCACAGGTGCTCAACACCAGAAGCCTTCAGTATAATATTCAGCAAAACATCACAGAAACTGAGAACAGGCTCAACTTTCTGGTAGGCCGGTATCCGCAGACGATTCCAAGAAATTCTCAGACTTTCAGTGATTTGATGCCTGACACTATTTATGCTGGTATTCCATCACAACTGTTGTCGAACCGCCCGGATATCAGGCAGGCCGAACTGGATCTGGCGGCAGCCAAGCTGGATGTGAAGGTGGCCCAGAGCCAACTTTTATCCAACCCTGGGCATTTCTGCAGGCATCGGCTTTCAGGCATTCAATCCGGCGTATTTGTTGAAGACACCTGAGTCTATGCTTTTTTCGCTATTTGGAGATTTAGCTGCCCCGTTGATCAACAAGAATGCGATCAAAGCAACGTATGCCAGTGCCAATGCCAGGCAGATTCAGGCTTGTTTACAATTACGAACGTACCATCTTAAATGCTTATATTGAGGTGACCAATCAGCTATCTATGATCAACAATATCGGAAAAAAAGTTATGATTTGAAATCCCAGGAAGTGCAGGCACTTACCCAGTCGATTAAGATATCCAACGACCTTTTCACCTCAGCAAGAGCCGACTACATGGAAGTGCTTCTGACCCAGCGTGACGCGCTGGAATCAAGGTTTGAACTGGTTGAAACTAAAAGGCAGCAAATGAATGCCCTGGTTAACATTTACCAGGCATTGGGTGGCGGATGGAATTAAATATGCACTGCTAATAAAATAAGTTGCCCAAAAAAAATATGTGCCTGGATAGTCCGGGTCGTTAAACAAAAAGCCTTCGGAGTATATAAAACTTTGAAGGCTTTTTATTTAAAGTTACTGGATGCCGATGTCGCCTTCTGCCAGTATTTGAAGCAAGTACATCTACTTCGTTTGCTTTATCAAAATCTTTCAGTTTCTCAAAAGAGGCACTCAGGTTTCTCAATACCCGGCGTATAATATCTTGATGGCTGCAAGGCTGGTAGAACATATCTATAGGCTGCATTTTGAGTTGCTGAATGTAATTATCTATATCGTGTTTTGCAAAGATAAGGCCCCGGTTGAAAGCGTTGATGTAAAATTGATGTTCTTTCGCCTTATAGGTAAGGATAAACAGGCTTGGCAGGTTGACTCCGTATACCGGCAGGTTGAGCTTTTGAGCCACCAGCATATACACCACACACAGCGAGATAGGGTTGCCCTTGCGGCTCTCGAGCACGGCATTGATCATAGAGTTGCCCGGTGCATGAAAATTCTTGGTATTGGACCTGAACTTGAGCTTGCCAAAAATCACGCTGTTCAGCAGCTTAATCTGGTCGTAGGCATGTGCCTCTGGCTTGAACTCCAGCCAGACTTCATAGTATATCTGCTCGAGTTGTTTCTTCAGTGTATCCAACGAAAGGTCGGGGTATTGGTAAGTAGCCACCAGCCATATACCTTCCAGCAGGTCGTGGGTGGTGCTGTCGCGCCATTCTGTGAGCCGGAACTTCAGGGATTCAAACTGTAGGCTATGGATCAGGTCTTCTATTCTTTTTGAACTTCCGGGGTTAAAATTTGTTTCCCATTCCTGTTCCAGAAAAGGAATGATGGTATCTCCATATGACATAATCCTTCCCTCTACGTGCTCAAGCACTTCCTGATCGCTATCATCCAGCAAAGCGATTAGTGCCTGTATCTCTTTGTTATTCATGATTAGTCGTTTTTCTTCCTTCCACCTCCGATGATAGAAAAGTTGATGTAACGGGATGGATTGGCTTTTACATCAATCAGCAGGCTATCCAGGTGGGCAACCGTTTGGTTCAGGTTGGTATAGACAGAATCGTCGTTGAGTAGTTTGCCTACACTTCCCTCTCCCTTGTTGACTTTGGCGGTGAGCATCTGTAGGTTTTGCATCGTTTGATCTATCTGGCTCATGGTTTTTTGAAGTTCCAGATTATTGAGGCTATCAGCCAGGTTATTGATTTTAGCCATCAACGGGCTGATTCCTGTTTTGGTATCTGCCAAGGCATCGGTTAGCCCTTTCAGGTTGCTGATCATGGCACCCAGATCCTGGCGGTTTTCCTGGATGATATCTTCTACAGTGAGTGTAGACTGTTCCAGGCTGGCCATAGCATTAGACACTTTGCTGGTGTCTTTGACAAAATTGCCCAGGATAAAGTTAATACGAATGAGCGTAGAATCCAGCTTGTCGACGATAGGCAGGGTTTTGGCCTGTACCAACTCTGCAATGCCTTGTTCCTTTTTTGCTATCAGCGTATCACCATCAGACAGTGGCCTGGAAATATCGCCCACTTCCAGCTCTATGGCTTTGCCTCCCAGCAAGTCGCTGGTCACCAATATGGCGGAAGCAGACTCTCCTATGACAACGGTATTGTCTACCCTGATGCGGATAAGCAGTTCATTGTTGCGCTCTTGCATCAGGCGGATATTATCTACCTGCCCTACAGGATAGCCATTAATCAATACTTTATTGGAAGGAGTGAGTCCGCCTACGTCTTCATAAACCACATAAAATCTATTGTACGAAGAGAATAGCTCTGACCCTTTCAAAAAGTTTAGCCCAAAGTAAAGAATAGTTACTGAAATGATAGCCAGAATTGCAATTTTAGCTTCTTTGGAAATTTTCACTTATACGTTATTAAAAATGTTTAGTTCATTGATTCTATCTCAGCCTTGTATTCTCTAAAGGCTCTGTAAATACCGGAAGCAATATAAACTCTGCCCATCTTACTGTACAGGTACTTTTCTTCGGTAGCATTTGTCAGGTAACCTACTTCTACCAGCACGCTGGGCATAGAAGTGCGCCAAAGCACCCAGAATCCGTCTTGCTTAACGCCTCTGCTTCTTCTGCCTACTCGTTTTTTAAACTGATTTTCAATTTTATCTGCCAGCATCAGGCTATTGTGTATATAGGCATTTTGATAGAGAGAAAACAGTATATGAGACTCAGGAGACAAGGGATCAAAACCTTCATAACGTTCTTCATAGTTTTCTTCCATCAAAATAACGGAGTTTTCGCGTTTGGCAATCTCAAAATTGCCCTCCCGTTTGTTGGTTCCCATTACATAGGTTTCTGTACCATGTACGGATTTTACGCTGAGTGCGTTGGCATGAATAGAAATAAAAACATCCGCATTGTTTCTGTTGGCAATCTCCGCTCGTTCTTCCAGCGGAATAAACTGATCCGTTTTGCGGGTATAAATCACTTCCACATCCTTGATATTTTCTTTAATAATGCGCCCCAACTGAAGCGCAATATCCAGCACAATGTCCTTTTCTTTTGCCACAATACCGTGCGTACCCGGGTCTTTTCCACCATGACCAGCGTCAATGACTACCTTTTTGATGCGATATTGTTTAATGCCAGCCGTGTCGAATGAGGCTGTCAGTAATAGGATGGAAAAAACCAATGATGTATATAATATTTTTCACCAAGTTTCGGTTGTTAGGTTAACAAACAATAACTTTGCACAAAAATTGCTAATTTTTGCCTAAAATCGAAAAATCTGTTGGCCAATTTAAAATACTCATGTATTATTTTTGGCACTTTTCTTTTGTTTTCCCACGCTTTTTGCGCAGGAGGTAGAAGAAACGTTGCCCTCTGCTGATTCAATAGGCATTATTTCTCCTGCAATTCTGGACGATACGCTTTCTCCATCTACTGTTGTTACTGATACTATTCCTGCCGATACTGTGCAGCAAACAGATTCTGTGGCTATCAGCGACCAAAGTGATGTGAAAACCACTATTGAATATAACGCCGACGATTCTATTTATTTTGATGTAGCCCACCAGATCATTCATATGTATGGCAATGCTCATATAGATTATGGCGACGTATCGCTGGATGCAGCTTACATACAACTCGATTGGGTTAACAATACACTGACCGCCGAGGGATTGCCTGACTCTACCGGGCAACTTGCCGGCAAGCCTGTCTTCAAAGAAGGTTCGGAAGAATACCAGACCGAAAATATTAAGTACAATTTTAAGACCAGAAGAGCCTATATTACCAGTGTACTCACCAAGCCGCAGGCAGCAGAGGGCTATGTGTATGGGGAAAAGGTGAAGAAAAATGAGTTTGACGAGGTTTTTATCAACAAAGGCTGGTACACTACCTGCGACTGTGAGCCAGGCGATGTACCGGATTTTTATATCAGATCGAGAAAAATGAAGGTGGTGCCGGGCAACCTGGTGGTTTCTGGTCCTTTCAATGTAGTGATTGCCGATATTCCTACACCTCTTGGGCTGCCCTTTGGCATATTTCCTATGCCGCGCAGGCAAAATTCAGGCATCCTTGTGCCTACTTATGGAGAAGAACGGCGGCGTGGATTCTTTTTGCGTAATGGCGGCTATTATTTTGACATCAACGACTTTGTGAACCTCACCTTGCTGGGAGAAATCTACACCAAAGGCAGTTACGGCTTCCAGGTGATCTCCGATTATAACGTGCGGTATGCTTATTCGGG
Source organism: Cyclobacteriaceae bacterium (assembly GCA_958296015.1). Classification (GTDB taxonomy): domain Bacteria; phylum Bacteroidota; class Bacteroidia; order Cytophagales; family Cyclobacteriaceae; genus JAJNNC01. The sequence goes on along the minus strand of CATQIH010000032.1, from coordinate 138,808 downwards.
TGGGCTGAATTTTCAGTTTAATCGGCAAAAGCAAGGTATTGCGCTTTCAGACAGAGCAGGAGACAGCCAAGCTTCGAACGACTTCCGGCTAACATACAGGCACGCGCCGGTGGCCAGGGGAAACAGCCGCTTTTCTGCTTCTGTTAATGTGGCTACCAGTAATTTTAACAGAAATAACCCAACCACCAACGTAAACAACAACCTGCGAACAACGCTAAGCTCTACAGTTTCTTATAGCACCACTTTCCGAAACTCTCCCTTCAACATGTCGCTGGGTTTCAGGCACAACCAAAACCTGGTGACAGAAGTTATCAATGTAACCCTGCCGGAGCTTTCCCTCAACATGAACCGGATTTATCCGCTCAAGAGCTTTGCCAAAACGAACAGCAGCTGGCTAAGCAAGGTAAACATGAGCTACCAACTGACTGCTTCTAACAAGCTTTCTAACGATGCTCTGTATGTCAGCAGCAAAGTTCCCGATGCAAAGATTGCCAATCTGGACCCCTTATCCGACAGCGTGCTGGCCATCAATGGCAGTAATCTGTCAAGGATTTTGGACAGAACCCAGACCAGTTTTCGACACAGCATACCCGTGTCTACCTCGTTCAACCTGCTGCGCTTCCTTACGGTGTCGCCTTCCATCAACTACGAAGAATTATGGTACTTCAAGCGATTGAATTATACCTTTTTACCTACTGAAAACAAGGTGCGCATAGATACCATTCCAGGTTTTAACCGGGTCTATAGCTGGAGCCTGGGCGCAAGTACTACTACACGGGTGTATGGATTATTTACCTTTAAGGGAGATAAGAAACTGCAAGCCATACGGCATACGCTCATTCCCTCTATTGGCTTTAGCTACCGACCCGACTTCAGTAGTCCGCGCTACGGGTATTATAAGGAGGTGCAGATTGATAATGATACTACCTCTGAGGCTGTTACATCCGCAGGGTACAATCTCAACACCCCTTACCTTTACCTATACGAAGGGCTGTCCAGTGGCGGCGGCGGTCCTTCATCGGGTAGAAGCGGTGCTATCAGTTTCTCACTGAACAACAACCTGGAGATGAAGGTGAGGAACGACAAAGATACGGCACAGGATGCTGAGCCTACACGAAAAATACCTATTTTAGAAAGTTTCTCGCTGAGCACGAGCTACAACCTGATTGCAGACTCTTTCAGGCTGGCACCTATCAATATCTCTGCGCGTACGCGCCTGTTCAACAACAAAATCAACATCAGTGCCAGCATGAACGTTGATCCTTATTCTTATGATCTGGATCCCAGAGGACTCATATTTCAGTATGATACCTTGCGAGACGGCAGTGTTTTTGAACAATATGTAAAAGTGGATCGCTATGCATGGCAAAAAGCAGGTGGCGGTTTTACGCCCAAACTAGGCGCGTTGACCAACGCCAACATCAGTTTTAATACCAACCTGAACCCTAAAAAGCGTGAGAAGAAGCAGGAAGAGATAGAAGATGCAGAAGAGGCAGGGCTAACGGCCAATGAGGTGGATTATGTGAGCCGCAACTATGATGAGTTTGTAGATTTTGAAATACCGTGGAGCCTGAGCCTGCGGTATTCCTTCAATTACAGTTTTGACCCAAGAAGACGCATCATACGCGAGCCTACAATCATTGACTATAGGTATGGCTATGGCAGAGACAGCAGATATAATAGAAGCAATAGCAACAGCCGTATACGCCAGTCCATTATGTTCAATGGCGACCTGAACGTGGCTCCCAAGTGGAAAATAGGCTTTCAGTCGGGCTACGACCTGGAAAGATACGAACTCACACAAACCAGCATCAACATATTCCGCGATCTGGGCTGCTTTGAGATGCGTTTCGACTGGGTACCTTTTGGTGTGTACACCTCTTACTACGTACAGATCAACGTAAAATCTGCTATGTTAAGAGACCTGAAACTACAACGCCGCAGAACCTTCAGAGATTATCAGTAAGTAGTTATTAAAGTTTGTTAATTTCTTCTATAGACAAGTGTGTGCTTTGTGCAATAATTGCTGTATCCACACCCAAGTCTTTCAGCTTTCTGGCTGTCTGAAGCATTGCTTTTCTAGACTTTTTCTTTTCTTTTTCAATACCTTCCTCTAACCCCTTTTCTATGCCCTTCTCTATGCCCTTCTCTATGCCCTTCTCTATCCCTTTCTTATAAACGTAAGAATCTTGTATATTAACTGTTAGTGCCATATTTTGAGACTGTTTAACTGTTTCTTCTTCTAAGTTACGTAATCTGGATAAAACGGTCAATTGTCTGATGTATTTCTTTAGCTTGGTATCATTTGTAGATAACTCCTGTAAACGAATTAATATTCTTTGTATGATAATTTCAGGTTGTATCTTATCAAAGTTGCCCAGGATAGCTAAAATAATTTCTTCTGGAATAGTAGATTGAAGTAGCGCATCAGGATTATAATCACCTATATTTTTCAATTCAAAGCCTGTAAACACTTTGTCTGGTGTGAGTTGTGTTGACATATTGGGACTTTTGCGTCCTAAATAGATTACAAAATGCCGGATAGGCAAATCGACCTTACGCTGTAGCAAACCGTGATACTCCTGCATTCTTAATAACATGTTCTTTTCATTTGCTGTCTGAAACTCAATATGCAGGATGAACCTTTTTCCATCGGGTTCCTTCATAATTCTTACGAAGTCGGGTTCTCTCTCGATAGTGCTCTGTATTTTACCGGTTGAAATATCAGCCTCGGTATCTAATTCACAGTGTTGAATACCAAGGACTACTTTGAAAACGTCTAGCAAATCCAGCACAAAATTTTCTTTGAGGATACGATCGTAGTCATTGGAATTTTTCTGATGCGACATAACAAATAGTAGTGTTGATCTCAATGGCAAATTTAACGAAAGTGAGCAGGTAAAAACATAGTGTAGGATATTTCGTAATGTATAGTCAGCAACTTTAATATATAGATTACACCAAAAACTTAACACGATGGATATTAAACTAGGTGATACCGCACCAGACTTTACTGCACAGACTACCCAGGGAGACATAAAATTTCATGAATGGCTTGGCGATAGCTGGGGCATGCTTTTCTCACATCCTTCTGACTACACGCCGGTGTGCACCACCGAACTCGGACGCACAGCGCAGCTGAAAGACAAATTTGCTGAAAAGGATGTGAAAGTACTCGCTATCAGTGTGGATGATATAGACTCACACAAAGGCTGGGTCAACGATATCAACGAGACGCAACATACCACGGTTGACTTCCCAATTATTGCCGATCCGGATCGTAAGATTGCCAACCTGTACGGAATGATCCACCCTAATGCTTCGGCTACCGCTACGGTGAGGTCAGTGTTCATCATCGGGCCAGACAAGAAGGTGAAGCTGACGCTGACTTATCCTGCTTCTACTGGGCGCAATTTTGACGAGTTACTGCGTGTGATCGACTCACTGCAACTTACCGCCAACTATAGCGTGGCCACACCTGCCGACTGGAAAGATGGCGAAGATGTCATTATTTCGCCTTCGGTACCTGATGCAGATGTGCCTGGTAAATTTCCTAAGGGACACAAAACGATTAAACCCTATCTGCGAACTACGCCACAGCCTAACAAGTAAGACTAATAAAAAAGCCTCGGTAACTTGCCGGGGCTTTTTGATGATTGGTATTTCGTTTCTTAAGGAATCAAATTCTGTCTATACCCGTGGCTTGTGTCCTCACATGCCGCTCACAATGTCAATACGTACCAGAAGATCAAATCCCGTCGCCGGTTCTGTTGTATTCTTCTGTAAACTCTTCAGATTCTACAACACCATTGCCATCTGTGTCCCAATGCTGAAACACGCCTTTGGCAAACTGAGGTTCAGTGATGGCATCACCACTTGCCCAGTCGTTAAAGATTTTTTTGTCTTTGAGGTAAGCAATAAACTCATCTTTGCTCACCTGGTTGTTTCCATCCTTATCCCAGTTGGAAAGCTTACCATAATTTAGTTCTCCATTTCCGCCAAAAAAAGACTTAACAGCAGTTTCCCATTCTGATTTATCGAGTTTGCCGTCACCATTTTTGTCGAGCATTTCAAAGTAATGATTGTCAAACTCCTGCTCATCTACCTTTTTGTCTCCGTTGGTATCCCATTTGGCAAAGTAAGGCGAGGTGGTGAATGAATTTTTTTCAATTTCGCTATTATCCACAATATCAGCAGAAGTGTTGGTCTGGTGCTCCTCATCACCTGGCGTTTGATCGTAGGCTTCTTCAGCATCTTTGTTGTTGCTTCCTCTCTCCACACAAGCACCTGCCAGCAACAAGATCGCTGTGAAAAAATAAATTGCTCTCATACAGTTCAATAATTTATGTTAAAAAGTTTTAGTATGAACTGTCTTGAAGATGCTTTGTTGCTGAATATTTCTTGACAAGCGTGTTTTTTCGCTCAAACGTCTCAAAATGGCCGTTTTGAGAAACTTATACTATTGATATCAGACAAACATTTCCGAAGATAATAAGCAGTTTTTTGTGGAATACAAATTTTATTTCGTTCTACAACATTGGTTAAATAAACATTAATCCAGTTTATCTGTTTAATATTCTAAAGTACTTATTTAAACAAAAAAACAAAATTATGAAAATGCTCACAACCTTATTTGCCGCGTTACTCTTTACGATGACTGCTGCATTTGCCCAAAACAATCAGCAAGGTGCTACACAGGAAGATATCGTGGCGGTTGCTTCCGGCAATCCTGATTTTTCTACATTGGTAGAAGCTCTCAAAGCCGCTGATCTGGTAGAGACCTTACAAGGCGACGGACCTTTTACCGTATTTGCTCCTACCAATGAAGCTTTCGAAGCACTACCTGACGGTACGTTGGAAGAACTCCTGAAGCCTGAAAACAAAGATCAGCTAAAAAAGGTGTTAACTTATCATGTGTTGGCTAAGAAAGTGATGGCTGCTGACCTACAGGATGGCATGGCTGCTTCCACTGTGGAAGGTGATGATGCTAAAGTGATGAAAGAAGGAGACAGCTTTGTTATAGAAGGGGCTACTATCACAAAACCCGATATCATGGCCTCCAACGGAGTTATTCATGTAATTGATGCCGTAATGCTGCCCTCTGATATGAAAAATACAGCTACCAGCAAATAATTCATAGTGTCCAAAGCAGAAAAGGCTGTCCTTACTATAAGGCAGCCTTTTTTTATTATAGCAAATATCTTTGGGTAATACCCTGAAAAGCATCAATCCTGCGGTCTCTAAAGAAAGGCCATATTCGTCGCACATCTTCCGAGCGGCTTAGGTCCACTTCTACCAGCAGGTTTTGTGCTTTGTCTGCCGAAGCCTGTGCCAGTATTTCACCCTGCGGACCTGCCACAAAGCTATGTCCCCAAAACTGTATGCCATTGGTATGCCCGGAAGGGTCAGGCTCATGCCCGGTACGGTTTACAGAGACAACAGGCAAACCATTGGCTACGGCATGGCCGCGCTGCGAGATGATCCACGCATCGAGCTGCCGTTGCCTTTCGCTTTCCGGATCAGTAGATTCCCATCCAATGGCGGTTGGGTAGATCAGCATTTCGGCACCGGCCATCGCCATCAGGCGGGCAGCTTCCGGGTACCACTGGTCCCAGCACACCAGCACACCCAGCTTGCCTACCGAAGTTTGGATAGGCTGAAAGCCCAGGTCGCCGGGGGTGAAGTAAAACTTTTCGTAGTAGGCCGGATCATCCGGAATATGCATCTTGCGGTACATGCCTGCTATATCGCCGGTTTTTTCAAGCACTACCGCAGTGTTATGGTAAATACCGGGCGCACGTTTTTCAAAGAGTGATGTCACAATGACAATGCCCAGCTCTTTGGCAACCTTGCCATATGTCTGGGTAGAAGGGCCGGGAATGGGTTCGGCCAGCTCGAAGGTATGAGTATCTTCTGTCTGGCAGAAATACAGACTGTTATGAAGCTCCTGTAGCACCACCAGCCTGGCACCCTGCGCGGCACAGTCGCGGATGTTATCAATTAGCAGGTCTATGTTCTGGTCAACATCTGCCGCATTGGATTGCTGCACCAAGCCTACCTGTAGGATATGTTGTCTGCTCACTATATACTATATTGTTTTGGTTGAGTGAAAGTACTTCTCATCAATAACCGGGTATAAATCGTTTGCTATTTTATAATACACCCAGCGGATATTGCATGGTAATGCAATGCAAAGAACCGTGCTGCTGAATTAAAGGTTCACAGGGAATACCGATAATTTCACGGTCTGGAAAGGCCGTTTGCAGCACTTCTTTTGCCTGCTGATCTTTGGGCGAACCATAGAACGGAAGCAATACGGCTCCGTTGATAATCAGAAAATTGGCATAAGTAGCGGGTAGCCGGTTGCCTTCTTCATCCAGGGTTTCATCGGCCATCGGCAGTGGAAGCAGGCGGTAGGGTTTTCCCTGCAAAGTGGTCAGTTGCCGAAGTTCTGCTTGCATGGCTGCCAGGGCTTCGTAGTGCGGGTCGGCAGTATCGGTGCATTGCACATAAGCAATGGTGTGCGGATCACAAAAGCGTGCCAGTGTATCAATATGGCTGTCGGTATCATCGCCTTCCAGATAGCCGTGGTTGATCCAGAGTACCCGTTTCAGATGAAAAGTATTGATCAGGTATTGCTCAATCTCCGCCTGCGACAAGTGTCCGTTCCTGTTGGGCGACAGCAGGCATTCGGTGGTAGTGAGCAGCGTACCTTCCCCATCCGACTCAATACCGCCGCCTTCCAGCACAAACTGCTGATGACTGCGGAAAACGATATTATCTTGAAAAACAGACTGCCGGTAGAGCCTTTGGGTGATCAGATTATCGTGGTTGGCCGGAAACTTAAGCCCCCAGCCATTGAACTTAAAATCCAGCAGCACCGGTCGGTTGTTTTCTATCAAAGTGATGCCACCATGATCTCTGGCCCAGGTATCGTTGGCAGGCAGCTGGCAAAAGGTAACATGTCTGAGCTGGCAGCCTTTGAGCTGTTGCCGCGCTTCTTCTGCATTGTGGCAGACGATCAGCAGGTGCTGCCGTGCTGCTATTTCTTTGGCTATGGCTACATAACAGGGCAGCACTTTTTCCAGGGTAGGGTACCAGTCTGTTTGCTGGTGGGGCCAGGTAAGTTGTACGCCACTCTGTGGAAACCATTCTGCCGGCAAAAAAGCTTGTTGCACATCATTCATGCAGCAAAGATATTTAAAAGATTATTCTTCAGAGATTCGGTCAGGCATCAATACTCAGGTTTCCTTTTAACAGGTTAAATAACCCTGTTACTGCTATATGCCAGCTTATACACTCCTATCTCAAGTGGAGGGATAAAATACAGGCTTAGGGAGTCTTTTTCGAGGAAATCCCCTCTTTTGAGTGGGGGTGGGTACTTCAAAGGCAGGATTTTGTATCTTTTTTGAGGAAGTCCTCTCTTTGAAGTGGGGGTGGGTACTTCAATGATAGGATTTCGCGTCTTTTTTGAGGAAATCTTGTCTTTGAAGTGGGGGTGGGTACCTCAAATACAGGATTTCGCGTCTTTTTTGAGCCTTTGCTTCTTTTTAAGTCCTTACCTTGTCTTTAAAGTAGCCTTCAAATGTTTTTGTTACCGAAGCACTATGACGCAGCGCGTCGGCAGTTAACGTGTACATAAGGAGTAAAATACAAACAGCGCAGGGCTTCAAGCCCTGCGCTGTTTGTATTTGTCGCAATACCCTCATTAGATAAGCAGCCATAAAAAAAGCTGGCAAATACAGATATATATCTATACTTGCCAGCTACAACATGTCTGTACATGCGTTTACCAGAAGCTCTGGTGATGTATGGGCGTTGTTATGCTATCGTTGCTTCCTGATTTTATTCCTTTTCATCTATCGTGCTATCGGAGCGGCGGCTCGTAGTGACGAATCGTTTTTTGAGGTCTTCGTACACTGGTTTAGCATCAGGCACATTTACCCTGGAAGCTCCTTTGATAGCATGGTAATAAGACAAGGCAGCCACATACGCCTCACTACCCGACAGCATGATTGTATCATCAAGTCTGCTGCAAATCTGTTGTGCCATACGTAATACCTTTGTTAGTTTTTGCGCAGCCTGAAAATCTATGCGCATCTCTTCCACATCTATATAAGCAGGCTTTAGCGCTGGCTTACTTTCTATATAATCTATCGCTTTTTCTACAAAAGGAATCGTTTTATCGCTCATTTTGGGCAGCGTCTTCCGCTCCTCTGCCGTCAGGGCAATCAGGTAAGGAGCCAGGATCGCCTGCGCCTCCTGCAACTTAGTGAGTGCACTTTTCAGGTCTTTATCAGGTGCCTGGATAGAGACTACATTATTGGTATTTTTCATGACTGATGATATTTGGTAAAACATCCTTTTCCCCAAAAGTGCAGGATGGTGTTTATAAAGCAAATTGGAATACGATCAAGACCTTACAGATGTAATAAATAAGCCAAAGTAAGACTTACAGGAAAAAGCGGCATTTTATGTTTACGTAAAAATAATATAGCCTAATATATATAAAGGATTGGAGAGGATGCTTTATATTGGAGAATTGTATGAATGAAATGGGTTTTATAAGGATATTTGTATAACCTTAACTAAACTCTCATTAAAGCAAAACTTCCCTCAACGTGATAAGTGAAATTTTAAAAAGTATATCAAACCGAGAAAAGGCATTATTAATTTGGCTAACTCTCCTTTTGATTGTCATTTTATTTAATAAAGGAATCAGACAATCACTTTGGGAAGAAATTACACTATTATTTGCTAAGGAAATATTTGCTAAGGAAATACTTTTTCCAATTTTAGCTCTTACTCTGAATACTGCTTTCTTTGTTTTTCTACTTTACAAGTTAAACTTGTGGGATTTTTCCTTGCTTAAAGATACAATATTTTGGTTTGTGGGACTTGGATTTATAACATTAATAAATGTTAACAAAGCAAATGACATAAACTATTTTAAAAACTTTGTTTTGGACACATTAAAGTGGACTATCATCGTAGAATTTATTATAAACTTTATTTCATTCAATCTTTGGATTGAATTGATTATCCTTCCAATTATGACAATGGCAGGAAGAATCCAAGTTCTAGCGGAAAGAAATATTAAACATCAGGCCGTAAAAAAGCTTATGGAATATTTTATTGCATATTTCTCATTATTTGTGTTTTGTTGCTCTTTGTATCTGACAATAAAACAACACGAAAACTTCCTTTCAATTCAAACATTAAAAACCTTTATTCTACCAATGGTTTTGAGTTTAACGTTGTTACCATTCATATATTTGTTCAATCTTTTGGTAAAATACCAATCATTATGGAAAGTACTGAAATCCAACATTCGTGACAAAAAATTAAGAGCTAAAGTTAAAAAACGAATTTTATGGATTGCTAACTTTAACATCAACAAAGTAGTCAGCATTACCGAAAACATAGCTAAACCAATACTTCTATATAATGACTTTTCATCAGAAATGATTAGGACTGTAAGTGAAGGGCAATATATTGGCAATGACAAAAAATAAAGACTGCACATAACAAGTATTTTAGCAAAACCTGCTTGAGCGCATATTTATGCGTTCTTGATCTTACAGGGCATTTATAATGCCCTGCATGCAGTATCCACTGTGGGAGATGCCCGGCATGGAGGCATTCCATACGGGGCATTAAAAATGCCTAAAAAGATAAGGTCGCATGAATATGCGACCTAGCCTAGTCAAATTAATATAGAATCTGCTTGAGAGCATATCCATGCCCGGCATTCCATGCTGGGCGTTGAGCACGTTCTTTATCTTAGAGGGCATTTATAATGTTCCCGCTACATTAAATACTGGTTTCAATCAAGTAGAGAATTAGGAAAGATTAGAACAAATAAATATCTTCAAAGTAAAAAAGATATGGAAAGTGATATAAGGTACTTGACCGACAAAAAAGGAAAGCGAACAGCAGTACAAATACCCTATGAGGACTGGAAACGCTTAACAAAAGAAAATCAAAAATTAAGGCAGCTTCTGAAAGTAAAATCAGATTTGCAGGAAGCATTTCAAGAGGTAGAGGATTGCAAAAAGGGTAAGATACAACTGAAAACATTGGATCAAATAATCGATGAGTTGTAAAATTACTGCTACCCATCGATTTGAAAAAGAATTAAAAAAGTTAGCGAAAAAGTATCCTTCACTCGCCACTGATTTACGCAGCCTATACAAGGAATTACAGGATAACCCAAAGTGCGGAACCGCTTTGGGAAGGGGTTGCTACAAAATAAGGATTGCGATCAAGAGCAAAGGGAAAGGTAAAAGCGGAGGCGGAAGAGTGATAACTTATGTAATTGAAAATCTTTCTGAACAGATTAACCTCATCTTGTTAAGCATATATGACAAATCTGATATTAGTACGATCACTGATAAGGAGCTTACAGAATTGATTGAACAGATAAAGGAACAATGATTATATGCAGCTAATACTGTACCTCGTCTGAGTGCATATCTATGCCCGGCATTCCATGCTGGGCATTCCATGCTGGGCATTCCATGCTGGGCATTGAGCACGTTCTTGATCTTGTAGAGCAATTTTCAATGCCTCTATGCATGTCACTTAGTCTGTAACTTCAACCATCCATGCCAATGCAATACATTGATTGGCAAAAACCAGAAAACGGCTATAGCCATTTTCACTTAGTGTAATTCCTTTGATGGCAGATCATGTTCATTAGGACAGCTTTTGGATATACCGGCGATTATTTACCTGGAAACGCTTTAATGCTGTGAAATCGAGGCTTAATTTAGCAGGAACCATAACAAGCCTTTATGGCTCTTCGTATCTACACATACATGAAGCAAGATTATACAGCGTTGATTAATGACGCTTTGCAACGCACCGATTTCGGACAACATCCCCCTGAGCTATACGAACCTATCCGTTATATCTTGTCTTTGGGTGGCAAACGCCTGCGGCCCATGCTCACACTGATGTCGTATGCGCTATTTAAAGGTGAGCAGGATGTCAGCAAAGCTTTGAACCCTGCGCTGGCAGTGGAAGTTTTTCACAACTTCACCCTGATGCACGATGATATCATGGACAAGGCTCCGCTGCGGAGAGGCAAACCGAGTGTGCATTACAAATGGAATGAAAACATAGCCATCCTTTCGGGCGATGTGATGATGGTGCGGGCCTATGACCTGCTGCTGGATGTGCCCAGCGAAAAACTGCGTCCCGTGCTGGAGGCTTTCAACAAGTGCGCGGCAGAAGTGTGTGAAGGGCAACAATTTGATATGATTTTTGAGACGACCCCCCAGGTAACCGAAAGCGAATACCTGGCGATGATACGTCTGAAGACTGCCGTAGTACTGGGTTTTAGTTTGCAACTGGGCGGTATGCTGGCAGATGCTGCACCAGAAACCTGCCAGAAACTGTATGAAGTAGGAGAAAATGTAGGGATTGGCTTTCAGCTAAAGGACGATCTGCTGGATGTGTATGCAGAACAAAGCAAATTTGGCAAGCAGGTAGGAGGAGATATCATTGCCAACAAAAAGACTTTTTTGCTCATCAAAGCGATGGAAGTGGCCAGGGGCGCACAAAAAGAAGCATTGATGCACTGGTTGAATGTGCGGGACTTTGATAAACAAGAGAAAGTGAACGCTGTTAAAGCAATTTATGATCAGCTTGATATCCGCGCCCAGACCGAAGCCAAAATGGATGAGTACTTTACAGCTGGTTTTACCTGCCTGAGGCAATTGCCTGTTGAGGAAACTCAGATCAATGCTATCAAACATTTTATGGAAAAACTGATTAACAGGGAGAAATAGCTCTGTACCTGCGGGCAAACGTTGTGCATTATTTAACCCTTTTTCAAAACTCAACCTATGAATTTATCTATTACACTTGTGCTGATCATCGTCACCGTGGCTGCCAGCCTTTATGCATGGAACAAACCGGAGGTGCTGCAAAAGTGGATGTTTAATCCTTATAAAATTTATACGGACAAAGAATACTTCCGCTTTCTGACGTCCGGATTTATCCACCAGGATTATATGCACCTGTTTTTCAATATGTTTACGCTGTACTTCTTTGGCCCGATCATAGAGCAAACTTTTGGCTACCTGTATGGTACGGTAGGGCTGGTGTTGTATGTGGTGATGTATCTGCTGGCCATTGTGCTGTCCGGTGTAAAGACTTATATCAAACACCGGCATGACCCAGGGTACAACTCGCTGGGTGCTTCGGGAGGTGTATCTGCTGTTATCTTCAGTGCCATCTTGTTTGCCCCTACCAATGATATATATCTGTTTGCTATTTTGCCTGTTCCCGGCTTTATTCTGGGAGTACTGTTCCTGATCTACTCATATCAGAGTAGCAAAGGCAGTGGCAACCGCATCAACCACGACGCACACTTGTATGGGGCGCTGTTTGGGGTTTTGTTTACCATTTTGGTATATCCTGGTGTTGTTCCACACTTTATAGAAGAAATAGCCAGCTTCAGGTTATTTTAGCTCAGGTCAAAAATTTCCAAGTACCCAAAAGCCAGCTTATATGCAAAATAAGGCTGGTTTTCCTGTTTTTATGCCTTTATTGAAAAAAATTATCTATTCGGTGTAACTTTTTAGCCTAATACCTTGTATAACATAGTACTAAGTGATACATTTACATTCAATCAGTTTTAAAATGTGGATACATGAAGATAGAGAACACCCAGGTGCAGATGCGGAAAGGAATTCTGGAATACTGCATCCTGCATATCATCTCGCGGGGAGAGGTATATGCATCGGATATGATAGAAGAGCTTACCTCGGCAAAGATCATGGTGGTAGAAGGCACCCTGTACCCTTTGCTTACCCGATTGAGAAAGGCCGGACTGGTAGATTACCATTGGGTAGAGTCTTTATCAGGGCCACCCAGAAAATACTATACGCTGACTGATATAGGAAAGCAATTCCTGGAACAGTTAGATGAAACCTGGCAGAGTCTGGTAGGCTCCACCAACCGAATTATTACGAACAATTACAAAGAGCATAAAGAAAAATAACGCTGTCATGAAAAAGAACATAAGCATCAACATCAGTGGAATTCTTTTCCACGTAGAAGAAGACGGCTACGAGTTATTAAAAAACTATCTGGAGTCTATCAGCAGGTACTTTGCTGCTTACGAAGACAGCAAAGAGATTACCAGTGATATAGAAGGCCGTATTGCCGAAATCTTTCTAGCCAAACTGACCAGCTATAAACAAGTCATCACCCACGAGGATGTAGAGGGCGTCATGAAAACAATGGGCAGCGTGGAAGATTTTGCTGCCGCAGGGGTAGGGCTAGAAGAAGAAGATGAACCCACTACATCATATAAAGCCTCTGACAAGGCTTACGAAAAAACGTATGAGCGGCAGGAGGAAACCCGCGAAGAAACCTATGCCGATGGGAACAAGAAACTCTACCGCGACACACAGCGAAAAGTGCTGGGTGGGGTGGCTGCCGGCATAGCACACTACCTCAAAGTTGATCCATTGTGGATTCGTTTGCTGCTCATCGCGTTGTTCTTCTCAGATATATTCATCTCTATGGGCGGTATTATAGCCATTGCCTACATTGTGTTGTGGATTGTGGTGCCGGGTTCTACCACCCTGTATGATGATGAAAAGATCAAGAAGTTCTACCGCAATCCGGATGACAAGGTAATTGCTGGCGTGTGTGGTGGAATTGCTGCTTACTTTGGTGCCGACGGTACCCTGGTTCGTCTGCTGTTTGTGTTGAGCGTGCTGTTTTTTGGCACAGGTCTGGTGCTCTACATTGTGCTTTGGATCATCACTCCGCAGGCCCTTACCCTCACAGAAAAGATGCGGATGAAAGGTGAGCCGGTCACTTTGTCCAACATTGAGTCCAGTATAAAAAAAAACTTTAATGTAAGTGAGAGTGGAGAAGAGAGTACTTTTCTAAAAGTACTGCTTTTCCCTTTTCGGCTCATTGCCGTTGTGCTCAATACCATAGGAAAAGCACTGGGGCCTTTGATGGTATTTATCGGAGAAGCTGCCCGGGTACTTTTTGGCTTGCTACTTTTTGTTGTGGGCATTGCCTTTGTTTTTTTGCTGCTGGTCACAGGCGGCATGTTGCTGGGTGTTTACTCAGCCGATACAGCCAACATTTCCACCAATCTTCCGCTGGATGTCATCCGCAATAGCTTTCCCGAATGGGGCTTGGCTTTTGGCTATATGGCCTTGCTGATTCCCTCTGTGGCCCTGCTGCTGGCAGGTATTGCCGTGGTGGCTAAACGCAACCTGATGAACCCAACCCTGGGATGGACCGCCCTGGGCATATGGTTTGTATGCTTGGCCGCTCTAAGCGTCACCGTGGTGCCCTATGCCCTGGATTTCCAGGAAGATGGCCGGTATAATACCACCAAAAAATATGACTTGGGAAACACTACTGCCATCATCACACTGGACGGCTATGCCGACAACGACTACTCCCGGCCTGAACTTACCCTGCGCGGTCATGATTCTGCCTATTTTGAACTCAGAGAAGAGTTTGAAGCTCAGGGAGGTAACCATAGTAAAGCAGCAGAGAATGCACAGATGATCAGCTACGACGTGTTGCAAAAAGACTCCGTACTGGTTTTTCCGGCAAAATTTACGTTCAAAGAAGATGCACAGTTTCGTGCCCAACGATTGCATATGGTGCTTTATGTGCCTTACCAGCGTGCCTTTATGATGGACCGTAACCTTACCGAGATACTCGACAATGACATACTCCGCAGAAGTGGTTATGATGACTCAGATTTGCAGGACAATATCTTTATGATGACACAAAACGGCCTGGAATGCGTCACCTGCGATAAGCGAAAAAATATGGATGAGGAACTTGACAACGGGCAAGCTGCACAGAACCCACCTGCAAAGAAGGTAGACGGTAAGTATAGCAAAGATTATGTGGTGTCAGATTTCAAAGCTATCAGCGTCCATGGGCCTTTTCAGGTGAATGTGGTACGAGGAGAGGAATACCAGGTAAATGTGCATGGAAACGAGGCACTGGCAAGCAAAGTGAACGTCAATGTGAAAGATGAAACCCTCACATTAGACTATGATGAAAACATATTCAGAGACAACAACGAGCAGATTGGCTTGTCTATCGTGATGCCTTCTCTGAAGGCGGTAGAATTTGGCGGTACCACACAGGCAGAAGTAGCAGATTTTTCCTCTCCCGACTTTAGTATTATCCTCAACGGTTCGGCCAGAGCCACTGTTTCAGTCAATACGGATGCGCTACGCGAAAATCTCAGCGGAGCTTCCAGGCTTACGCTCAACGGTCAGGTCAAGTCGGCAGACATCAACATGAGCGGAGCTTCTCGTCTGGATGCACTGAACGCACCTACAGAAAACATGATTATCAAAACAGGCGGAGCATCCCAGGCACAAGTAGCGGCTAGTCAGACACTTACCGTAGAGGCCCAAAGTGCAGGCAAGGTACGCTACCAGGGTAATCCTACACTGGAGGTGAATCCGGAAAGCAAGAGGAATGTCAGTAAATTATAGCAATAAAGGAATTAGTCATCAGACCTGATAAATATTTCATTACCCAAATGACTAAATTTGATGACTGCTACAAAAACAGTTCCGCCAAGAATATTGCCCAGGGTAGTCCATCCCTGAAAGTGCAGATAATCTGTAAAACTAACCTTTCCTGAAACCAAAAATCCCGTAAATACTTCAATAGACCCAACAATAGAGTGGTGCAAGCCCGCAATTCCAATGACGGTAGTCACTAGGATAATCATAAAAATCCGGCTGATGGTATCTTTAGAGGAGGTGACAAGCCAGGAGAGCAGGCCCATCAGCCATCCGGCAAAAATACCGCTGCCAAGTATAATCCATCCGTCATAATCTACCATGTGTGTGGCGATATACTCAAATGCTTCCACACTGGCAAAACCCATAGCAGGACCCATTCTGGAGAGAATGAAGCCAAATAAATAACCGCCTAGTAGATTGCCGGCATAAATAATACCCCAAAGCTCCAGCAGATGCATGATACCAACAGACCCATTGAGCACAGGGAGTACAGCCAGCGTGGTATGCTCCGTAAACAGCTCCGAACGGCCCAGAATTACAAAGATAAAGCCTATACTATAAGCAAAGCCTAACATTAGCGTCATACCCGCCGGTGATATTTGGTCGCTGAACAAGGTATATAGCGTACCCATCAGCAATACGCTAAAGCCTATTTCCAAGCCCCCGGAAAACGAGGAGAGAAACAGTGCCTTGTCGTGCCTTCTGTATTCTGTAAGTGCTGTTCTGATCTGTTCTTTCAATATCTGGTTGCCTTCGCGGGGCCTTACCAACTCTTCAGCATCTTCATGGTCATGTTTGGATTCTTCCTGATGTGGCTTTTGATTTTCCTGGCTTTTTTTCCGATCAGCCTCTTCTTCTCTGGTTCTGATATCACTATCATTAGGTATCTCTTCTTTATTACGCATATAGGTAGTTTGGTAAAGGGCTGCACTGTAAAGCATCATACAATGCCAATACGATTTTTCAGGTAACGAGCTTGCGGCCAATATGTTACGACTTATTTTCGGCAGGTGATGACGCAGATCATAAAAAATAAGTTATGCATGCATACTATTTTACCGATCAATGTGTATATTTGTTAGGCATGCTTAATAAATTTGCTTTCTTTTAAATCACTATTTTGAAAAATTAACCAAGCATATACAATCATGGAAACAGCAACTAAATCGCAGGCTATCCAGGGAGGAGAATTTTTGATCAGAGAAACACCTGCCCAGGACGTGTTTATTCCCGAAGAGTTCAGCGAAGAACAGCGTATGATGGCGCAGGCTACACAGGATTTTATAGATAAGGAAATCACACCCAATATAGCGCGTATGGATAGTATGGAGCCGGGGTTTATGCCTGCGTTGCTTGATAAAGCCGGTGACCTTGGACTACTGGGCATTGCCATTCCGGAAGCATATGGGGGCATGGGCATGAGTTTTAACACCTCTATGCTGATTGCTGATGTGATCGGTTCTGCCGGTTCATTCTCCACTGCCTTTGGCGCACATACCGGAATCGGTACGCTGCCTATTCTATACTATGGCACTGAAGAGCAAAAACAAAAGTATCTGCCCAAACTTGCTACAGGGGAATGGAAAGCCTGCTATTGCCTCACAGAACCCGATGCTGGTTCGGATGCCAACTCTGGCAAGACCAAAGCGGTGCTGTCTGCCGACGGTAAATTTTATGATATTACCGGCCAGAAAATGTGGATTTCCAATGGCGGCTTTGCCGATTTATTCATTGTCTTTGCCAAAGTCGGAGACGATAAAAACCTCTCAGCGTTCATCGTCGAAAAATCTTTCGGTGGCATCACTATGAACGAGGAAGAAAAAAAGCTGGGCATCAAAGGTTCTTCTACCCGGCAGGTATTCTTCAACGATACCAAAGTGCCGGTAGAAAACATGCTTTCCGAGCGGGGCAATGGCTTCAAAATCGCCGTTAATATTCTGAACATAGGCAGGATCAAGTTAGGTGCCGGTGTCATTGGCGGATGTAAAGAAACCGTGACAAACGCCGTGCGCTATGCCAACGAAAGAAAGCAGTTTGGTGTGGCTATCTCTAGTTTTGGTGCTATTAAGCAGAAACTGGCTGATATGGCGACTAAAATCTATGCTACAGAATCTGCCTGCTATCGTGCCGGTCAGAATATTGAAGATAGTATTCAAAGCCTGATCGATAGCGGTATGCCGGAAGCGGCTGCCAAACTCAAAGGTGTAGAGCAGTTTGCCGTAGAATGTGCCATGCTGAAAGTACACGGTTCTGAAGTACTGGACTATTGCGTGGACGAAGGTGTGCAGATATATGGTGGAATGGGCTTCTCTGCCGAAGCACCTATGGAACGTGCGTATCGTGATGCCCGTATTTCCAGAATTTACGAAGGCACCAACGAGATCAACCGTATGCTATTGGTAGGCATGGCTATCAAACGGGCCATGAAAGGGGAACTGAACTTGCTGGGTCCTGCCATGGCAGTAGCCAAAGAGTTGATGGCTGTACCTGATTTTAGCCAGAAAGATATGAGCGGACTCTTTGCCAAAGAAAAAGAAGTGCTGCAAAACCTGAAAAAAGCCGTATTGATGGTAGCCGGTAAAGCTGCCCAGGATTTTGGACCAAAATTGAATGATGAGCAGGAAATATTGATGAATATTGCCGATATGATGATAGAAGTATACGCTGCTGAGTCTACCTTGCTAAGAACAGAAAAACTGGTTGATATCAAAGGGGAGGAACCTGTAAAACATCAGGTAGCGATGGCACAATTATATCTCTACATGGCTGTAGAAAAAGTACAACAGAAAGGAAAAGAAGCAATCATCTCTTTTGCTAAGGGAGATGAGCAGAAAGTAATGCTAATGGGATTAAAGCGGTTTACCAAGGCGGATGTATACAATGTAAAAGAACTACGTCGCTCTATCGCTGAATACCTTATTGAGAAAAACGTTTATGCCTTTTGATGAAGATTAGGGTAAATAAAAGAAAAAGTCAACCGGGTCTCCGGTTGGCTTTTTTTGTTTGGTCCTCACTACAGTTGAGAAGCTGTAAAAAAGAAAAACCCTCTTTATCAAAGAAGGTTTTCTGATCTAAAACAGGTGTATGAATAAATACTATTTGTGTTATGTACCTATATATACGACTTGCTATAGAAAGGTAACCCCTATGGTGAAGATTTTATTTAATAAACCCAGCAATTCTCACTTTGCAAATTCAGAAGTAGTCAGCTAGCTTTGGGGAATGAAAACAAGATTACTGGAAGAGCTAGGCAGCTTTGATAGTTTGTACGCTTTAGTCTGCGGAATCTTCAACTAAGTGAAAGACGCCCGGTGCGAGAATGCCTCCTATGCGTTGTCAGATCTACTTAAAATGGGCTTTGCGATGTTTTCTTTGAAAAGTGCTTCGTTGCTCAACTTTGTCGGTCGCACTAAAGCCGAAGAGAGCAATCTAAGTAGCATCTATAAGATTGGGGCCTTCGCCTCAGAGAACGGGCTACGCAAAGGATTAGATAGCGTAGCCCCCGAATCATTGCAAGCAGGCTTTTGGCAGTTATGGAAACGCATACGCAAGCTGGAGATTTTAGATAAGTACCGCTATTTTGGGCGGCACCTCACCGTAAGTATGGATGGGGTAGAACACTTCTGTTCAGAGAGTATTCATTGCCCTTGCTGTTTAGAGAGAAAACATAGAGACGGCAAGACCGGCTATCATGATGCTATGCTCAGTGCGGTGCTGGCGCATCCGGCGGAAAAAGAAGTCTTTGTGATGGACAACGAGCCTATCATAGCACAAGAGGGAACCAGCAAGAATGATTGCGAGCGCAATGCGGCTAAACGCTTGCTGGAAAACATGCAGGCTACTCATGGTAAAGAATGGCTGGTTTGGGTGATGGATGCGCTGTATAGTTGTGGCCCTATCATCCGGCAGATTATGCAGAACGAGAACCGGGTCGCCGGGCAATGGCAATATGTGATTGGGATTAAGCCTGATGGTAACAAGACACTTTTCACTCAGTTTGAAGGGCGCGACCGCCGCGGACAAGTTAAATGGTGTGAATGGGAACAGGACGGTAGCCTCCATCGCTTTGGCTATACCAACGGCTTGGCCCTCAATAGTAGCAACAGTGATCTACGAGTCAATATGCTCTATTATGAACAGGTCTCTGCCAAGGGAAAGCAACAGACTTTTACTTGGGTAACTAGCATCCGTTTGACTAAAGTAGAGAAAGTGATGCGCATGGGACGCGCTCGCTGGAAGATAGAGAATGAAACCTTCAATACGCTCAAGAACCAAGGCTACAATTTTGAGCACAATTATGGACATGGCAAACAACACCTTTGCTCAGTATTCGCCTTGCTGATGATGTTAGCCTTCACCGTAGACCAAATTCAACAGCACGCCTGTACATTTTTCCGAAGGCTCTGGCAAAATCTGAAAACCAAAGCCAAGCTGTGGGAAAACATCCGGGCTGCTTTCAAGATTTTAACCTTCCTCTCAATGAAAAATCTGCTCTTTCATATTGCCGAACTGAACCGAATTCAGCTTGAATAGCCAAAGTGAGAATTGCTGATATAAACAGCTCATATCTCGCAATTGTTTGATTTACAGAGGCTAACAAGTCTAATATACATGTACAAATATAACGCTACACTACCTCTGCGAGTCTTGTGACCCGCAGATGAGTTTAGAAGTATGCTCTGCATCTATCAAAGTATGTGGCGGGTCACAAGACCCCACATGGCGGTCATGATATAGTATATTATTTTTCTACGCGCTCTGATAGCTATAGGTGGAAAGTTCTTTCTGTTTGTTTTCTCTAAAAAACTTTTCATTTTTCACACGGCAAAGGTACTACCCCGAACCCCGTGTCGTTTTATCATTGACCTGATGATCAACTAAAGAATACTTGTTTTATGAAATCTTTGAAAAGCGCAGTTGCCGTAATCCTTTCCATTGGCCTGTTAGCCGCCTTCGGCTGCTCCTATAAAACCTGCCCTGCCTATACCCAACACGCAACCCCCGACAGTAGTCAACCCCTGGTAGCCAGCCAGGCTTTAGCTGATTGATACGTCAAAACCAATCTTTTGCAGGTCTTGCCAGTAGCTTGGGTAGGATTTGTTTACCACATCCGGTTCCTGAATTACCACATCCATGCGGGTAGCCAGTGGTGCCAGAGCCATCGCCATGCGGTGGTCGTCATAGGTATCAAACACGATGGGCTGGTTTGAGGGAGAAGAGATATGCCCCGGTGTGAGGATCCACTGCTGTCCCTGCTCTTCGAGGGTAGCACCAACCTTGGCGAGTTCCACCTGCAATGCACGAATACGGTCTGTTTCTTTGATGCGCAGGCTTTCCAAACCCATCATGGTACATGTCACCCCTTTGGCCGCGCATACGGCAGCCACTGTTTGGGCAAGGTCCGGGCAATCAGCAAAATCGTAGGCAAATGCATCGTCGGTGGCTTTTTTGCTAAGCACCACCCCATCCGGCTCAAAGGTAGAGGCTACGCCCAGGTGGCGCATGATGTCTGCAATGGCAATATCTCCTTGAAAGGAATCCTGACGCAAGCCCAGCAGCTTGATCTGTGCCTGTTCTGCCAGTGCCACCACACTGTACCAATAACTGGCACCCGACCAGTCGGACTCGATAGTATATTCTCCTAAGCCATAAGCCTGTGGGGCAATATGGATGCGGTTGCCTTGCCACTGGTGCTGCACACCAAAGTGCTGCATGAGCGAAAGCGTCATATTAATATAAGGGCGACTACCAATTCTGCCAAGTAATTCCAGCGTCAGGCCCTGTTCAAGAGTAGGCGCAATCATCAGCAATGCTGAGATATACTGGCTGCTGACATCTCCCTGAACCCGAATGCTATCTGTCTTTTGTGCTGACGAAAAGCTACGCACCAGTACAGGGGGAAAGCCTTCGTTTTGAAGATATTTTATGCTGGCACCTAACTCTTTCAGGGCTTCTACCAGTATTTTGATGGGGCGCTGGTGCATCCGCTCGGTGCCTTTGATTACTTTACCACTCTTTTTTACGGCACAATAGGCCACCAGAAAGCGCATGGTAGTACCTGCATCCAGTACATCGAGTTCAGGTTCGATAGAAGTTAGCAGGCGTTGCATGGTTTGTGTGTCGCGGGCCTGGGAAAGATTGTGCAAGGTGATTGGTTTATCCGAGAGGGCCTGGATGATCAGGGCGCGATTGCTTTCACTTTTGGAAGAAGAAGGGCGGATTTCTCCTGCAATAGGAGTGAGAAGTTGGGTTAGTTTAGCTTGCTTCGACACGATGCGGATATAATTGGTTGAATCTGACTATATAGTACTGCCAATATCTGTATAAAAAACTTTTATCGCCAACGTAGGATAAGTAATTGCGCGATTTTTTTTAGATTAGCCATCTCAACCTATTTTTTCACTTTAACAACCAATACCATGGACAATACAGGTAAAACATTCGCTGCATTTTTGATGGGGGCCGCTGCCGGAACGCTGGCCGGTTTGTTGCTGGCCCCAGAAAGCGGCAATAAGGTAAGAACCAAACTCAGCAAGACCGCCAACGACGTGCTCTATGATCTGGAAGATGCCTGGGAATCTAGTGCCGAAAAGCTCAAAGACGTAGTAGACGAAGCCCTGGAAGAACTGGAAAAGATCAGCAAAGAAGCTGCCAGAGGCCCTGAAAAATAAGTGTCCTATTATACTACAGTACATTTGCCCGAAAGTGGGCTGTGGGACCGGGCCACGGCGGCACGAGCCGACCGCGCGGCGGACCGTCCGGCACGGGGGTGCCCCGCACAGCCCACGGCTTCCATACTCCGGTTTGTGGGACCGGGCCACGGCGGCACAAACCGGAAATGTACCGTAAGTGTCCTATACATTATCCAAGGTCTATGTCTCACAGACCTTTAGGGGCATACCCTGAGCAAGAGGTTGGCTGATCAGACCAACCTTTTTTTGTATTGTAACAAAGCCTCACGGATGTCTTCTACTTGAACTGGTATATCGTAGGTGGCTTTGCCTATCTGATCTAGCAAGGAGCACTGAATCAGGTTGTTTTCGTTCTTTTTGTCCTGTAAAGCCATAGGAGCAATGGCCTCTATCTTTTCAGCATCAATATCCGTATGCCCAAAGATTTGCAGGATGAAAGCCTCTACCTCTTTAACTTCCTCAGAAGGCATATC
Organism: Cyclobacteriaceae bacterium; assembly: GCA_958296015.1. Lineage (GTDB taxonomy): Bacteria > Bacteroidota > Bacteroidia > Cytophagales > Cyclobacteriaceae > JAJNNC01. Next base: position 116,101 of record CATQIH010000032.1, on the reverse strand, counting down.
ACAGTATTTTTCAGAAAGATAGCTCTCGCAGATCATGCCAATGGCGATAGCTTCACCATGCAGCAGGGGCGTAGCCGTTTCCAAATAAAAACTTTCTACCGCATGACCAATGGTATGTCCGAAGTTCAATATCTTCCGCAGCCCGCTCTCGCGGAAGTCCTGGTCTACGATGGCAGACTTTATTCTGACAGAATGATGGATATGATCCAACCAAGGCTGCTCTTCCAGGGTATGTTGCGATACGCGCGGCCAGTAATCAGCATCGGCGATCAGACAGTGTTTGATCACTTCGGCAAATCCTGAGCGTAATTCACGCTGTGGAAGGGTTTTGAGAAAGCCGGGATAGATGATGACTTCCAAAGGTTCCTGGAAGATGCCGATATGGTTTTTGTAGCCACGGAAATCAATGCCCAGCTTGCCGCCTACCGAGGCATCTACCTGCGAGAGCAGCGTGGTAGGCAGGTTTACAAAGCGTATGCCCCGCTTGTATGTGCCTGCGCAAAAGCCGCCCATATCGCCAATTACGCCGCCCCCCAGGTTGATCAGCAGTGCTTTGCGGTCGAGGCATTGCTGGGTAAGCCAGTCCCAGATGCCCTCGCACGTTTGTAAGTTCTTATGAATCTCTCCGCTGCGTATCTCATGCAGTGTATGCGTTGGCAGCAGCGATTGCACTAGCGGATAACAATCGCGCAGGGTGTTTTCATCTGCCAGCACACCTATCTGGCTAAAAGTATGCTGTGTAAAGAACTGTTGCAGACTTTCGTCCAGGGTTTCTGTGATGATGACGTTTTCGGCAGGCATTGTAGGATAGTGTTAATGTGCTGATATGTTAATGTGTTAGAGTGCGGAGATCTTGTTGTTATGAATGCTTATCTATTAAAAACTATCATACATCAGCATCCAATTCTGGCTTCAGTATCATAACTGAAGCCAGTGTTCGGAAGTAACAGGAGTACTGCTACTTATTGATCTTCAATCCTGACTCTGTTTCGTTCTCACTTTCAGCATTATCCATCACTTCGGTTTGTTTGTGGATAGACTCTACATGCAGCAGGTTGAAAAGCTCTACCACGAATTTCTTCCGCAGGTTCAGCGACTCGCCCCACGACTTACGGCTGTCAAATACTTCGTTCCACCGGTCGAGCTGGAAGGCAGCTACATTGTTTTTCTTTTTCCACTCACCGATCTGCGCCACCATGTCCATACGGCTGGAGATGATCTCCATCATCTCGCGGTCGGCGTGGTCTATCTGCGTTCTCAGGTCTTCCAGGTGCGTAATATATTCTATGTCCAGCGAAGAAGGGTTTCTGATCTGTAGGTTTTTGATCAATTCACCCAATACTGCCGGGGTGATCTGCTGGCTGGCATCGCTCCAGGCATTCTCTGGATCGCGATGCGTCTCAATGATCAGACCGTCGAAGTTAAGGTCCATCGCCACCTGCGATATTTCGGCTACCATGTCGCGCTTACCGGTAATGTGACTGGGGTCGCAGATGATCGGCAATTCGGGCATCTGGCGCTTCAGCTCGATCGGCAACTGCCACATGGGCACATTGCGGAAGCGGGTTTTCTGATAGGTAGAAAAACCCCGGTGAATGGCACCCAGCTTGGTAAGTCCGGCCTGCGCAAGCCGCTCAAAAGCACCAATCCACAACGCCAGATCAGGATTAATTGGGTTCTTGACCAGCACGGGCACGTCGCAGCCTTTCAGCGCGTCAGCAATTTCCTGTACAATAAACGGACTGACGGTGCTACGGGCACCAACCCACAGCACATCTATGCCATAGTGCAAAGCTTCTTCCACATGCATGGCGTTGGCCACTTCCACGGCAAACTGCACATTGAGTTCTTTCTTGATATCCTGAATCCATTGCAGTGCCTGCTGGCCTATGCCTTCAAAGGAGCCAGGACGTGTGCGGGGCTTCCATACACCTGCCCGGATCAACGAAACACCCTGCGCTTTGATTGCTTTGGTGGTTTCATAAAGTTGCTCTTCCGTTTCTGCGCTGCAAGGGCCTGCCATGATTAGCGGCCGAGAAGCGTGTACATTCCATTGGTTAATACTTTCAATTTTCATCATACAAAATCATATCCGTTTACGTAGTAACATTTCAGGCTTTTGAGTAAATTGCCTGGTTTTTATAACAGCCTCAACTCTTATAATCGTTCATGGAACAACCACAGGAATCCTATATAGTCAGTGAGGGCAGCTTATCGTTTGATAATACCGCTACCGCTTTTTCTCATAAGTCTGATAACGAACTTAGAAAGACCTATCTGCTTTTTGGTGCTATCAATTATTCCTGGCTCACCAAAGTGGGGACTCATTTGGTAAAATTAGCACTTAATTTGAAATTACCAGTCCGTACACTGATCAAACGTACCATTTTTCAACAATTTGTAGGCGGAGAAACCATAGAAAGCTGCCAGCCTACCATCCATATGCTGGCAAAGCACCATATCGCCACCATTCTGGATTATTCCGTAGAAGGTGCCAAGACAGAGGAAGGCTTTGAACATACAACAGCAGAAATACTGGCGGCCATCGCCAAAGCCAAAGGCGTAGACTATGTGCCCTTTGCCGTATTCAAGGTAACAGGCATCGCCAGCGCACAGCTGCTGGAAAAGGTGCAGGCTGGCACACCCCTGACGGAGGCCGAAAAAGCAGCCTTCGAGCGTGTTAAAGTCAGGGTAGAAAAACTTTGCGCAGCGGCACACGAGGCAGGCATTGGTATTTTTATAGATGGAGAAGAAAGCTGGATACAGGAGGTGATCGACGACCTGGCCAACGACATGATGCTCAGGTTTAATAAAGAGCGGGCTGTGGTGTACAATACCTACCAAATGTACCGGCACGACATGCTGACCAACCTGAAAGAGGCACACCGGCTGGCCACCATGCACCGCTACTTTCTGGGTGCCAAGCTGGTGCGCGGTGCTTATATGGAAAAAGAGCGTGAGCGTGCCGAAGAAAAAGGCTACCCTGATCCCATACATGCCAGCAAAGAGGCAACTGACAATGACTATAACCAGGCGTTGCTCTTTTGCCTCAATAATAAGCAGAGGATAGCTTTGGCTTCTGGTTCGCACAACGAGTACAGCAACTATTATCTTACCATGTTGATGGAAAAACACAGCATAGCCAAAGATGATCCACGGGTATATTTTGCCCAGCTCTATGGCATGAGCGACAACATATCGTTCAACCTGGCAGCTACAGGTTATAATGTCGCCAAATATGTACCGTATGGTCCGCTGGAAGCTGTGATGCCTTATCTGTTCAGACGAGCAGAAGAGAACACCTCAGTAGCCGGGCAAAGCAGCCGCGAATTTAGTCTGGTAAAGAAAGAGCTACAGAGAAGAAGAAAACAAGGGTAGTGAAAGTGGGCTTATCGTTTGGTTCTTCAACGCATCAAGCTTGTCATTGATTAAGTACTGGCTCAGAATAAATTACAATTGCTAGTGCGCTAGCAGTGTAGTGATTTTTTGTATATTTAAATAATTATAAAGCCAATTCAATTAAGCATACATTTAGACTTTTGATATGGAATACATCTAGAGTTATGCAGAAATAAAAATCATTCTTTACATATTTATTACATCTAGCTTGATTTTTCTAACATTTTCTGATGGTTAAGTACCCTGCTATAATAGAGAAGTTTACGATAAGCTTTACACACAGATAGTTATCAAGCAAAGTGAGAAAATCAGCATGCTCTTTAACAAGTGTGTTATTTTAAGAACCCTTAATTTGTTCCTATCATATTTTGATAAAACTTATATCGATAAGGCTCTACCTCAATAGCAACTTACCCGTATAAATCTTTGCACTACCTAGCAAACTAGCTTTGTAAAAATACATACCGGGGGGCACGATATGCCTGTTTTGTTGCATACGGTTCCATTGTAGTATGTGAAAGCCGGGAGACAACTGCTGCTGGTTAAGCGTATACACGGTGCTTCCCAACTGATCATAGATAGTGATAGCTACCTGTCCATCGGCTCCTTCGGGAATGGATATTGGGAAATGAACCATGTCTTCTGCCGGGTTAGGATAGGGTGATCCAATGGTGGCATGATCTGGCAGCATCAGGGCTGCTATCTTTTCCGGATGTGCATAATAGGCTTTAAAAGAACGGCTGCCGCCCGGGTTGGGGGTGAAGGTGTAAGATGACTGTTCTCGCATGTTGATGCGCTGGGTGCTTTGCATGTCAAGCAGCCAGAGGTCCATCGGAGAATCTTGTAGTGCTTTATCATTCCATACCAGACGTATGGTTTCCTGTTTTTCTGCATGGACAGAAAACGCCCATACATGCGCTTCTGCCGGGGCAACCATATCTTTGGTATGAGGTATATGATCACTATTTGAGTCAGTAAAAGCTACCTCCAAATAACCGGAAAAGCGAGGAACGGCATAGTCATCGTATGCGTCGCTGCCTGCCTGAGCTTCGGGGTGCATACCAAAGCCTGCTAACATATTACTGGTGCCGCCACCATACAAGGCCATAGGCACTTCCCATCCTTCAGGGGTTTTCTCTTTAAGCTTATGTTGCTGGCGGCTGTTTGCCGTACTGGTACGGGCAGCCATCGGTATGCGAAGTATGCCTGCTGCGCCATCATTTCTCAAAAAGGCTCCTTCAAAACTTTCCAGAGCGGTAGCATTCGCGTAACTGCCGCTCTTGAAAGTCTTTGGAGGCTGAGGGATGGTTGCATCAGGATTGGCAGCTACCACCGTGGCCCAGTTGATGTCAAAAGGGTAGGGGTTGCCGATCAGGTTCCAGCCCGCCTGTAGTGGAATGTCTATATAGGCTTCCGGCTCGCTGGTTAGGTGGGCTGCCTGTCCCTGCATATCGAACGAGAAATCTTTTCTGACAAGCATATAGCCACGGCCAGGCTCAAAATCTGCAAAGCTAGCCTGCCCATACTCCTGATAGGTGGCTTCTCCGTACCGAAACAGCCGCCAAAACCTCTTATCGTACGTATCGACGGTGTCGCCCAGCCAGGTTTCACGCACGGCTTTGCCTTCAAAAGGGATGGCTACGATACGGTAGTCGTTTAGGGCGGGCTTCTCTGCATCAGCCACATAGAGCGCATCATCTTTTATCAGATAGTTACGATAGGCGTAATAGCTGATAGTGTCTGTCAGGCCGATGCTGTTGATGGCCACCAGTTGGTATTTGATGCCCAGCGGATCGTTGATGGTGGCAGGCACCTCTACTGTGAAATTGAAGGGGGTGGTATCTGCATCGAGCACCTGGATATTGCCAAGGTTACCCGTAATTCCTCCCGACCGGATGATGACCTGACTGATGCCGGAAGAATCTTCTGTGATACTGGCAGAAAGGGCAAACATGGAATCCCCAAAAACAAGCTGCTCCAAATTGTTGCCAGCAAAGACCGGGGGGGTGCTATCAGGTTGCACAGCATCCGAAGGACGGACAATGGTTAGGGGCAGGCTGTTAGAGACCTGACCGTTTACCACCACCCTGGCCTCATAATTACCTTTTTCTATACTGGGCGGAACGATGATGCGTATTTCTGTGCCTGCCACATTCAGCAAGAGACCTTCCCCTAATACGAGGTCATTGAGTTGCACCTGAATATTGTTGGTCTCTGACCGGAAGTTGCTGCCTGCCAGTAAGATTTCTTTGCCAGCCTCCGCTTGTTTGGGAAGCAAAACTGACAGATAAGGATTGATGGTTAGTTTTTGGGCAGCCTCGGTTGTTTGCTGATTTGCCTTTACCTGTACCGAGTAACTTCCGGGAAACAGGTTAGGAACAGTTAGTTTCAACTGCGTACCTGCCTCATCAACGGATACGATGGCTGCCTTAGTGCCTCCTATAGTGGCTGTTATGCGATCTATCAGGCCATTGATATCGTGTAGATTCTGGCCATTAATCGTCACCACACTATCTATTCGGGTATTTTGCGGTGAAAAACCAGTGATGGCGGGGGCGGGGGGACGTACAGGGCTTTTGTTATTATAGTAGGAGATATCTCTGGGCAGGTAAGCATCTACAGACAGCAGGTCAACATCTCCATCATTGTCTATATCTGCTGCATTCAGCCAGCGCGAAAACATTTTATCAATCAGGTTACCCTGGCTGACAAAGTTTCCTTTGCCATCGTTTTCGTACCAGACAATCCGGGCTTCACCCCTGAACGAACCGGCAACTACATCCAGGTCGCCATCGCCATCAATGTCAGCAGCGATGGCATCTTTCACGCCTTCCAGCTTGTCGGATATGATATTTATCTTACCAAAAGCAGTGTCTTTATTCTCTTTTGCTATGTTTTTGTACCAAGATACGCGGTTATCGTCTGTGGAAGCTGCTAAAACATCAGGCGCATCGTCGCCATCCAGGTCGGCGGCTGCCACCGATTCCGGGTGTTCAAGCTGATCGGTGAGGAGCCGGGGAGTAGCAAATTTTCCTTTGCCTCGGTTGATAAGATAAATGACAGATCGGGTATTGCTCTTGGCCATATTAGCACTAACTGCCGCATTTCTTTGCCGGTAGGCGCATACAATATCGGGCAAACCATCCCCATTGATATCCGGTGTGGCATGAGAGATAATCCCCTCTTTACTCTTTACTTTGATCTTTTGTATTCTAAACTTTTTGTTGCCATCGTTTCTGTACCATCGTATTTGGTTGGGCACAACGGTACCTACCAGAATATCCTGGTCGCCATCCTGGTCCATGTCCTCAAGGTGCAGATCATATACATTGTTTTCAAACTCAGAGATGACACTGTATTCTGTAAATTTGAGATCTTTGTCGCCATAATAACACACCAGCTTGTACCGGCCAACCACAATATCCGGTATACCGTCGCCATTCATGTCGGCTACTTTTAGGATACGCGCATTCTCTACCATCTCTTCCAGCTTGCGTTCGCTGAACGTACCATTGCCTTCGTTTCTATACCACAAAATATTTTCGCCAAATTCGTTGGCAACCGCTACATCCAGCTTCCCATCCCGATCGATATCCGCAATATCTGAATAGGTGCCGCCCCGCACTAAAGTATCTTTTTCAAAAGGCACGGTATTTACGCTGCTTTGTGCAATGGCCGGACAGGGCATAAAGCATCCTGCGGCAAACAAACCGTATAGCAGCACAGACAGAACAGTATTGATAAAAAGTCGGAACATATGTTTTGATTCATAAAAATAGTCACCTTAACACGCAATCGTTTATTCTGGCAAACCAGGCGGACCGGGCAATTCGGGTAGCTTTTCCGGCGGAGCCTCTCTGCCGTTGAAAGGCCAGCCGAAATCCCAGTCATTTCTGATAGACTGTATCACATAAAAACCAGCTGCCATGCCCAGCCCAATGCGTAGTGCCATCGGAAAACGGCGACTGATCCGGAAGGCAGGACTGGTAACAGAGGCCATATTCTTTTCATCTATCACCTTGAGCTGATAGCTGCCGGGCCTGGTATTTTCATCAATAGTCCATTGCAGCAGGTTGGCTTCCTGCCCGGTAGTGATGGTTTTGATAGTCTCACCCCGGCTAAGCAATTGCACAGAAACTGCATCGTCCTGGGGCAGGCGCCACCCAATCAGGTATCTTTTGCCTCTTTTGCCGCCCGAAGCCAGGTTATTGAGCAACAACTGGGTTTTTGAGGCATTTTTTTGCTGTATCATATTTACAGCACTTTCCGGCAGTGCTTTCGTGATCGCGTGATCATCTTCCTCATCAGTATCGATAAACGCAAGCGGTGAGCCGGGAGATGCCCTGAACTTTACATACGTAATATATACCTGCCACTGGTTTTCTTTTTGCACGGCTCTCAGGGTAGCTATCCTTGTTTGGGGTGGTAAGTAATCATATACGCTGGTGAAGCTGATGGTTAGATAATAAAAGTTTTCAGGATATTTCTTTTTAATCGCAGATATTTTGCGGTCTGTGTACACCACCCGGTTCATCTTTTTGTGGTAGGCCGCAAAATCTCCCAGATATTTTTGTACCGGTACTTCATAGGTGAGGTTTGGTAGAAAATAAGCGGTGTCATAATCCACTTCAAGGCGGGCATTTTCAGCAAACAGGGCCATTCCATCTTTGACAATGGCAACCCGTACCATATTGAGCAGGTCTGGCTGAATAAGACGGTTCATCACATTCTGGTATTCGGAAAGGTGTTGTTCGGCTATTTTTTTGATCGTGATAACGTCCTCATCCGTCAGGCTGTCCGGCTGCGCTCTGGCCTGGCTGGCACACAGCAGCAGGCAACACACAGCCATGCCAAGCATCTTTGTGCCTAGCATCCGTATGCAAAAATCTTTTGTAAGGTAGTAAGCGTATTTCATAGGTCAGTGTTGCGTCAGAAACAGGTTGGCTTTTTTATAACTGGGCTTTTTGTCTTCAGGCACTTGTATCAGTTCGTTGATAAGCCAGCCCGAGTTGCTGGATTGTCGGGAGAAATTTTCTACCCGGAACACCCAGCCGGGTATTTGTAAAAAATGGTAAGTGATGTGGCTGACCTGGCGAAACTCCAGCTGGTTTTTATACAGCAGGTTGAAGAAACCAAGTACCGATTTGTCTGCTACCTCTAAGTTAATATAATTTCCGAAGCTGGCCCTGTCCTGCATAGCCCTGACCAGCCCCATAAAATCAGTGCCGAAACTTGCCGGATTCAGCGTGCGGGTGCCTTGTGTAGCCGGGATTTTGTTCAGTGGAAAAGCAGCAGTAGTGTCGGTATTCGGTATAAAATCTGCCGAAACACTGTTGATTACCCAGCGGGAAGCCCCGGTTTCGGCATTGGCCTTGATGGTAAGAATCAGCGTAAAGTCCTGGTATCTGTTATCATACAGGCCGCTACAGGTTAGCTCTGCATACCAGTCGTTGTCCAGGAAGTGTAGTTGCGGTGCTTCGGGTACTTTGATCACATCGTGCAGAAACTGCCTTACCTGGGTAGTATCCCAGTTCTTTTGCAGGTTAAACAAAGTCATCAGCAGATCACTCCGATTGATTTCTTCTATGGCATACTGCTTTTGCAGAAACTGCCGGATCGGTGTTTGCTCCGCATTGTTGAACCGATCTATAAATTCATCGATCTGCTTAACCTGCCACTCAAATTGCTCTTCGTAAGGCAGCGTCACTACCTGTGCCCTGACGCAGACCATGCCCGAGACAGCGATGCAGAGTATGGTTAAGGTAGCTTTCATACACTATTTGATGCGGGTTTGCTGCACACTGATATCAGACAAAAACACATCCCAACGATGTTTCTTTTTGCCCTCATCGAATACTAAATAACGGTCGAGCACTACTTCTATATTCTTCTCGGTTACATCCTGATAAGCCACCTCGTCTTCCAGAAAACCACGAAACAACTGTTGTGCCGTGATGATGCCATAATACCGGCCATCTTCTCCTTTGCGGAAGCGGCTCACCATTTGCGCTTTGATCCAGACAAGCTCTACTTTATCGTAAGAAAGCAGCCGCAGCCTTTCCAGATATTCGCGTATGGTAAACTGCTGTTTGAGGTCGTTATTGACAGAAGACACTTCTACTCTGGAAGAATCGCTGACAAAAAGCTGTAGGGCTTCCCGGATAGCATACAGTTTATCTTCTTCAATCTCATGCTTACTGGATATGAGCCTGAGGTACCTTCCCAGATCATGCGACTTCTGCATGGCCTTGTCTGTAAAGTACTGGCGCTGCTCTTCGGTAAAAGTGATATATGCGTTATCGTTTGGTTCAGGCTGCCTGTTATCCTGTTGCGGTTCTTTGGCAGTGTATACGACTTTTGGCGTAGGCTGAGCATACAAAAAATTGAAAGCCGTCAATAGCAAGGTGACTACCAGAATGTACCTAAGATAGGTATGCCGTATCATAAAAAGTTTCAATTATATAAAAAAGTGTTTTTAGCTTATTTTTTGTAAAAGTAATAAAATAAACTTATTTGAATGGTAAGTAATATGATTTTATTTAGTTAGACCTTGTACTTTTTTGTATTAACTTGTTTTTTATTCCCTATTACTTAGCACATCAATTAAGAAGATAAATAAGAAAAATACAAAACAGGTTGACTTTATTTTGCCACTATTTGTCAAGGTTGCGTATCTGGCCCGTGCTATTTCTGCGCTGAACATCACCGAAAACTGCCCTCATTGCGTATAACTTACGGTTTTTTCATTGCTTAACACGGCAGGCAACCTTCTATTAAAAATAATTACCATTTGCATTAACATTCCCAGTTTTCAGATGTTTTATTTAATATTGCCCAATATCGTGGCAATTACATGTCTGCTACGCAATCGTTTTAACATGATAATTCATTGTTCACCACAAAAAAACACCAAATGGCTAATCAAGATATAGACCTGCTATGTATTAATACGATAAGAACGCTCGCTGCGGATGCCGTACAGAAAGCTAATTCCGGCCACCCCGGTATGCCTATGGGAGCTGCCCCTATGGCGCATGTGCTTTGGACAAGGCACCTGAACTACAACCCCAAAGACCCTACCTGGGCCAATCGCGACCGTTTTATCCTATCGGCCGGACATGGCTGTATGCTACAGTACAGCCTGTTGCACCTGACGGGCTATGCCGTCACGATGGATGACATCAAACATTTCCGACAGCTTCACAGCATCACGCCTGGTCACCCGGAATACGGACTGACACCCGGTATTGAGATCACTACCGGACCACTGGGGCAGGGCTTTGCCAATGGAGTAGGTGTTGCTATGGCTCAAAAATACCTGGCCGCTCACTACAACCGTCCTGATCACAACCTATTCGATTATAAGGTATACGTAATCTGTAGTGATGGCGACCTGATGGAAGGTATCTCTTCGGAAGCAGCCTCTATTGCAGGGCATCTCAAATTGGGTAATATGATTTACCTGTACGACGACAACAACATTTCTATTGAAGGCAGCACGGAAATCACTTTTACAGAAGAGGTCAACGGCAGGTTTGAAGCGCAGGGATGGCATGTGCAGACGGTAGAAGATGGCAATGATGTAGAAGCCATCGATAAAGCCATAAAAAACGCCAAAGAAGAAACAGAGCGGCCATCTATTATCAAGGTCAGAACCAAGATTGCCTATGGCAGCCCGCATAAAGTAAATACCGCCGGGGCACATGGCTCTCCGCTGGGCGAGGACGAGGTAAGAGCTACCAAAGAGTTTTTGGGCTTCGACCCCGACAAAAAGTTCTTCGTACCGGACGAGGTAAAGGAATTTTATGGAAAACAGATTCCAGAAGGTAAAGAGAAGCAGTCAGTCTGGGACAAATTATACAAATCATACCAGGAAAAATTTGCCAGCGAAGCCGCCGAATATGAGCTTTTCCGTCATAATAATATGCCGGACGGCTGGAAAAAAGATTTGCCGGTCTTCACCAGCAAAGACAAAAGCATGGCGACCCGCAAGGCTTCAGGGGCGGCCATCAATGCCATTGCTCCTTTCTTCCCTACCATGATCGGAGGTGCCGCTGACCTGGCACCATCTACCAATACTGAAATCAAAGGTGCCGATAGCTTTGAACCTGAGCACTACAATGGCCGCAACCTGCACTACGGAGTGCGCGAACATTCAATGGGTGCTATCGTCAATGGTATCTGCGTCACAGAAGGCATGATCGGCTATGGCTCCACTTTTCTGATCTTCTCAGACTATATGCGCCCGACCATTCGTCTGGCTGCCATCATGAAGCTGCGCTCTATCTTCATCTACACGCACGATAGCATTGGCCTGGGTGAGGATGGCACCACGCACCAGTCGGTAGAACAACTAATGTCGCTGCGTGCCATGCCAAATGTAACAACCATTCGTCCGGCTGATGCCAACGAAACCGTGCAGGCGTGGAGAGTCATTATGGAATACAAAGATGGGCCTGTGGTGCTAGTGTTGAGCCGTCAGAATCTGCTTGTGCTGGATGGTGACGCATACCAAAGTCCGGAGAACCTGGAAAAAGGTGCGTACGTGCTGCGCGATTCGGAGGGCAAACCTGAAGTGATCTTGATGGCTAGTGGCTCGGAAGTAGAAGTAATTCTGGCAGCACAAGATATGCTGAAAGCAGACGGTATACAGACACGTGTAGTGAGTATGCCAAGCTGGGAGTTGTTTGAGAAGCAGGATGAATCCTATAAACGTACCGTATTCCCGCCTGAAATTAAAAAGAGAGTAGCCGTAGAAGCAGGTGCTACCTTAGGCTGGTATAAATACATTACCGACGAAGGGGCTGTGATCGGACTTGACAGGTATGGAGAGTCTGCGCCGGCAGAAGACCTGATGCAGGAGTTCGGCTTTACGCCGGAAAACGTGGTAAAACATGCCAAACTAATTTTAAAATAACCCGTTGCCCGATATGACAAAGGTAGGAATAGCCGCCGATCATGGCGGCTTTTACGCTAAAGAAAAGCTCATCAACCTGCTCAATGGCAGGGAAGGCATCAGTGTAGTAGATTATGGTGCTGATACCTACAACACGCAGGATGATTACCCTGATTGTGTGGCTCCACTCGCCATGGCAGTCGCCAAAGGTGAGGTAGATAAAGGCATTGCCATTTGCGGCAGTGGTGTAGGAGCCTCTATTGTATGTAATAAAGTGCCCGGCGTACGAGCTGCTCTTATCTGCGAGACGTATTCTGCCCATCAGGGCGTAGAACACGATAACATGAATGTGATATGCCTGGGTGCCAGAGTGCTGGGCGAAGTATACATAGAAGAACTGGTGATGGCATTTCTGCACGCTGAATTCTCCGGGGAGGAACGGCACCAAAGAAGGCTTGATAAAGTGAAAGCATTGGAGAATCAGCAAATAGCAAGTAGCAAATAAACCTCAATATTTAAAAGCCACATACAAAACCATCTTGTCAATTGAGATTTTGTATTTGGATATTGTTTGCTTTTTGATGCTTGTGATTTGAGTTTTTTATGATAAGATACTATATAACTGACTGAATTTATGGAACAAACAACATATGACTTTGGCATGATTGGACTGGGAGTGATGGGGCGAAATTTTTTGCTCAACATCGCCGACCACGGATTTGCCGTTTCCGGATACGACAATGACCCTGAAAAGGTGGCTGCACTGGACAAAGAAGGCTCGGAACATCCCGCTAAGGGTTTTAATACGGTGGAAGATTTTGTAGCCAACCTGGCGGTGCCCCGCAAGATCATGTTGCTGGTGCCTGCCGGTAAGATCGTGGATGCTGTGATAGAAGAATTATTACCTCTGCTGGATACCAACGACCTGATCATTGATGGTGGCAACTCTTATTTTGCAGATACCGACCGGCGCATGAAGTACCTGGCAGACAAAAAGATCAATTTCTTGGGTATTGGCGTATCAGGTGGCGAGAAAGGTGCCCGTTTTGGCCCAAGCCTGATGCCAGGCGGCAAAAAAGAAGCCTATGAAATTGTGCGTCCTATGCTGGAAGCGGCTGCCGCCAAAGTCAACGATGAACCCTGTGTGGCCTATCTGGGCACAGGCTCTGCCGGTCACTACGTTAAAATGGTACACAACGGCATAGAATATGGCATCATGCAACTGATTGCCGAAGCTTACGATCTGCTGAAAAGAGGACTGGGCCTGGACAACCAGGAAATCCATAAAGTATTCGAGAAGTGGAACGCTGGCGAGCTGCAATCTTTTCTAGTAGAAATCACTGCTGATATCTTCAAACAGCCTGATATGGAACTGGGCGAAGGGTTTTTGGTAGATAAGATACTGGATAAAGCCAAGCAAAAAGGCACCGGCAAATGGACTTCCCAGTCTGCAATGGATATGGGCGTGCCTATTCCCACTATAGATATGGCTGTTTCCATGCGTTTCATTTCTGCTCTGAAAGATGAAAGAACAGCCGCAGCCGAAATGTTGGTGAGTGAGACAAAAGAAAATAAGGAAGATAAAAAACTGGTAGAAGCAGAGATCGGCAACGCACTGCATTTCGCCATGATCATCACCTATGCACAGGGGCTGGCACTGCTCAAAGAAGCCACCAAAGAGTTCAACTATGGCCTTGATCTGGCAGAAGTGGCTAAAATATGGCGGGGTGGCTGCATCATCCGGGCCAAACTGCTGGAAGATATTACGGCTGCCTTCAGGCACAACCACGACCTGCCCAACCTGATGATGGACGATCACCTGTCTAAAGTACTACTGCAACAGTATTTGGATGCAGTGGAAGTTAACAAGCTGGGATTGCAGATGAGCATTCCTGTGCCGGCAATGGCTACGGCTATTGGTTATTTTGATGCTTACCGGAGCAAGCGTTTGCCTTCTAACCTCACGCAGGCCCAGCGCGATTACTTTGGCGCGCATACCTATGAGCGTACCGACAAAGAAGGCATATTCCATACGGAGTGGAATCAGTCATCATAACTTTAGAACAACAGGCCTGAGAAGGCAATCAATTATTATCCATCCCTAACCAACGATCCATATGTTTGGTACCAAACAACCACAAGAGCCTACTGTCATTGTCATTTTTGGCGGTAGCGGCGACTTGAATAAAAGGAAGCTGACACCTGCTTTATACAATCTTTACTTGGACAAATACCTTCCCGAAAAATTTGCCATTATTGGTAGTGGGCGTACAGAATACAGCGACGAAGATTTCCGGAAGATCATGCAGGAAGGTGTCGACGAATTTTCCCGTAGGGGTAAAGTGAAGAACAGTGCTTGGGATAAATTTGCCAAACATATCTTTTACCGCTCTGCCAACGTGAAAGATGCAGATTCTTTCCAGAATATCAGCGCACAGATAGAGGCAATGGAAAAAGAGTGGGGCGAAAAGTCCAATCGATTATTCTACCTTTCCGTAGCACCCACTTTGTTTGAAACCATTGCCGTCAACCTGGGCAAATCGCAGGTATGCGAAGACATCAAACGTGCCCGTATTGTGATAGAAAAGCCCTTCGGACACGACCTGAAAAGTGCCAAAGCGTTGAATAAACTACTGGGCACCATTTTCCATGAAAGCCAGATATTCCGCATAGACCATTACCTGGGCAAAGAAACGGTGCAGAACATCCTGACCACCCGCTTCACCAATGCCGTGTTCGAGCCATTATGGAACAGAAACTACATTGATCATGTGCAAATCACCGTATCGGAGACGGTAGGCGTAGAAGGCCGTGGCGAATACTACGAAGGGTCGGGTGCGCTGCGCGATATGGTGCAGAACCACATGCTGCAACTGGTCTCTATGATTGCTATGGAACCGCCCATCTCTACTGATGCCGATGAAGTACGCAACAAAAAAGTAGATGTGATCAAAGCGATGCGTCGCTACAAGCCGGAAGAAGTAGACGAATACGCGGTGCGCGGCCAGTACGGCCCAGGTTGGATCAAAGGCAAAGAGGTGCCGGGCTATCGCGAAGAAGAAGGCGTAGACCCTCACTCCAACACCGAAACCTATGCGGCTGCCAAGTTCTTTGTAGACACCTGGCGTTGGCAGGATGTGCCTTTCTATGTGCGTACAGGTAAGCATATGGCAGATAAAACCTCGGTCATCACCATCCAGTTGCGGCCTGCACCACACAGAGCATTTAGTGTAGATGGAGACGCAATGGAAGAAGCCAACCGCATTATCATCAATATACAGCCGGAAATGGGCATCACTATCCGTTTTCAAGCTAAGAGGCCGGGCATGAACCAGATCGTCAATCCGGTGGATATGGTATTTGACTACGACAAATCGTACGATGCGCAGGCCCCGGAAGCGTATGAAGCTTTGTTGCTGGATGCCATCTCCGGCAATGCCGCCTTATTTATGCGGGCAGACCAGGTGGAAGCTGCCTGGGAAGTGGTGATGCCTATCCTGGAATCGTGGGGAAACAAGCCAATAGAAAACTATCCGAGCTATGCCTCTGGCACCTGGGGGCCACCGGAAGCCGACCGGCTGCTGGCCAAAGAAGGGCACAGTTGGATTAATCCGCCTGCCTCCAACGCCAAAGAAACCATCATCAAAGACAAGCACGATGAGTCGCGCAAAGGCGTGGTCAACCTGCATGTGTATGAAAATACAGATGATTTGAGCTACTGCGCCGCTGAGCTTTTTGTACACAAGAGCAAAGAAGCCATTGAGCGTGATGGCCGCTTTGTGGTAGCTCTCTCCGGAGGCAATTCTTCCAAAAAGCTGTATGAACTGCTCACGCAACGCCCTTTCGTCACAGAAGTAGCCTGGAGCAAAGTACATGTTTTTTGGGGTGATGAGCGTGCCGTAGCCATCGATGATCCTGAAAGTAATGCAGGTATGGCCTTCAAGACGATGCTTGATGAAGTGCAGATACCCAAAGAGCAAATCCATCCGATGCAAGGCGATACCCGTCCGGACCTGGCAGCACGGCAGTACGAAGAAACGTTGCAGGACTTCTTCCGGGGCCGTTCTCCCCGCTTCGATCTCATTTTGCTTGGGCTAGGGGACGACGCGCATACTGCTTCGCTGTTTCCGGGCGTTCAGATTTCAGACAAACGGATGAGTTGGGTACAGGATGTGTTTGTACCCAAACTGGATGCACACAGAATTACGCTGACACCGCAGCTGATCAATCAGTCACATGCCATTGCCTTTATCGCTTATGGTGACAAAAAAGCAGCCGCCCTACAGCATGTACTGGAAGATGATTACCATCCGTCGGAATATCCTGCACAGACGATCAAGCTGGAAGACGGAGAAGTACACTGGTTTGTAGACAACGAAGCTGCTGCCAGCCTCAAAGACTATAGTGCCGCAGAAGCTAGTTAGGGGGGATACATAGACAAAGCCGCCGTACATGGCGGCTACAAAAAGATATATCAAAGCCCTTATTGGGCTTTTTTTTGTGCGGATGGCCTAAAAGCAAGCCGCATCCTGAGACTGGACATTCGTAGCAGTTACGGTAATACTCACTTTCCCTGGAATGTGGCAAAGGTAGCTGATCATATGAGGCGTTTTTGCTGTGATCTTTTCCTGTCCGGCTTTCTGACCGGCATACTTTTCATGGGCGATATAATAATTTTTCGTGTTCATCTTCAATAAGTGTTTGATAAAAATAAACACGTAATCTATCAGTAAAAGCCACCATTTGCCATTGACTTTTCTCCAATACCTTAGCCATGTAAGGTATAGGCTGAACTATCGTCAGAATAATTCAGATAGATTATTGGCTATTTATTGTTTTCAGTATTGCTGCTAAGATTATGAGGAGAGGAAAGTATGATGAAAGGTATACTACACTACGGTACATTTTCGGTTTGTGAGGGCCGCGCCACGGAGGCACGAGGTGCCCCGCACAGACCTTGGGTAGGTTATTAATTCAATGCCCCTTTAAACTGATGGGATAAATTTGTAGCAAGACAACTGATTACCATTTTTCGTATAAAGAACATTTTGAACAAGATCAATGGTGTCTTGTTTTAGCGTTTGGTCATAAGCAAACTTCACTACCCACAACTGATGTTTCCTTTCTTTAAATTGCTGTTGTGACAAGATACCGCTTTTTGGATAGTTTTCTGGTAATATACTATTGCTAACTAAAAATTGAAACACAGTATTAAAATCCTGTGGCGGTTTTTTCTGATGTATCATATTGGACTTCTCATCTGATACAGCAAGATTACTTATAACTATTTTTCCCTTCCTATCCAATGAAGAATTGCAGCTAATCAACCATATAGATAAAAGAGAAAATAAGCGTATTATTGGTTAATGCAATTGTGCCATAGTAAAGCAAATAGTAAGGTTCTTACCCCTCAAAATCTTCTGCATACACCACTGCTCCATCGGCTGTGCCCAGGTGCAGGTAGTTGATACGGCCAGTGCCGTGGAAGCGGTAAACGATACCGGCAATCTGGCTGGTAGCTGCTGGCAAAGTGCCATCGTAAGCTAGTTGCTGGTTGATCCAGAGCTTAAACCGACTGTCTTTAGCCTCACATTTCACCTGCACCCAACCTGCATCGAAGCCGAAGGCCGGGAGATTGAGCCGATCGTACTGAAAAACTCCGAATTTTAACGCCTGATCTGCGCTGGCCAGGCAACCGGTGATGGCCAGCGGGATGGTAATTGGCGGTGCATGGTGACGTAAGATGACAATACTGGTATCCTGGCAAACAGCATCTCCCTGGTTAAAGTCGCTTTTCAGTTCAGTTTCCAGGGTAAAATTGTTGCTTTGCAGCTTACCGAAGTGGCCGACATTGTAGTAATCTACCCAGGGAGTAGCCGTTTGCATGTTGGGAAAATACGAAGCCAGCATTTCTACAGGAATACCCAAACTACCTTGCTGCCGGATATTTTCTTTGATATATAACGGCACCGGGTCGCGCTCTACCAGTGCCAGCCAGCCGTGGGTATCAATCAGCACTTCCTGCGTCTTCACTACCTGCCTGCCTGCCAATAGCCTGGTCTGGTAGACGCCAGGGTAATAATACAGAGCAGTATGCCGGTGCCCGTCAGCAGCTACCAACTGCGTTTGATCACCCGATGATTGAATAGATAAGCTGCCAGCATCCTCCGTAGAACTATCATACTGAAAAATAACAGTATTAGGTACACCCGTAGTAACAGGATGCGCTGAGAATGTATAAGCTTCAGTAGCAGCAGAGCGTTCTTTAGACGTATGATAGGTAGAGAAAATAGCACTCAGCAGCACAAGTGTGCCTGTAATGAACAGCAGCATAATACCTGTAGCCCGGGCAATATGCATCCTGTCGCGCCTGTCATGGGCTACGACATGAGGCATGATTGCAAGGGCAGGGGTTGGCTTTGCTGCTTGCTGTGGTATCTGCTGACTTGCCTGCGCATTCTGTGCAGCCACAAATGCCCGCCAGTTGGGGTATCCGGCATAGTTTGCCAGCGTATTCAGCGTAGTAATGTGCGGAAAGCTGTGATACGCCACCTTGCCCCAAATCCGCTTTAGGGTGGTAGAACTTAGGCTGACACCTGTGGCTTGCAATATCCACTCACTCAGACAAACAAAATCCTGATGCGTCCAGTGCACATGATTGCCCCAGCCGGTCTTTTGCTCAATCAGGTACAGGCATTGCTGCAAATAAGGCTGCTCTTTGTTTGGCATAGTAGCGTTTCATTGATCTAATATAAAGCTCTTCAATCCTTCAAACTTTCCAAAGAGTTTTTACCATAAAACGAGCACTGTCCACATAAGTTATTGCTAAAGTACGCCACTACACTGGAGTTCGAAATGTTTGGGCTAAATTCTCTATCAAATACGGAAGATCTGTTGGAAAGCGTAGTCAGGCAAAGAACTGCCCAGAATAACAGTACCAATGTGACTCTTGCCTTTGCTGCGATATGTAGATTTAATTGCATAAAAAGTTAATTTAAGTGTAAAAAGTACATATGTACCATTTTGCAAATGTAAATAAAAATAGTTAATATATAAATAAAAGACTAAATATTATTTTAAGAGGGCAAACTGTTGTACTCCCGTTCTTTCAAAAAAGGATTTTGCTAATTTTAGGCGAGCAGAAAATTAAGAACTAATATGAAAGAAAGACCTATCACAATCAAGGATATCGCCAGAGAACTCAATATATCCGTTTCCACCGTTTCCAGGGCACTCCGTGGATTGCCGGATGTAAATGCAGCCACCCGCAGATCGGTAGAAACGCTGGCCCGGAAGCTGGACTATCACCCCAATGCCGTAGCACTTAGCCTGGTGAAAAGCAAAACGTATACGGTAGGCGTGATCATTCCTAATTTTGTGATTCACTTTTATTCGTCGGCTATCGGCGGCATTCAGGATGTATTATCTCAGGCAGGGTACAACATCATGATCTGCCAATCGAATGAAAACTACGATACCGAGGTAGCCAATGTGCAGACGCTGCTCAACAGCCGGGTAGATGGACTGATTGTTTCGCAGTCGAAAGAAACAGAAGACCTGGCGCATTTCAGTGCTGTGATAGACAAAGGCGTTCCGCTGGTATCTTTCAACAGAACGCTGGATGGCCTACATGCTTCCAGGGTAGAGGTAGATGATTACCAGGGAGCCTACCATGCCGTAGAATACCTCATACGCACAGGATACAGGCGCATAGCGCATATAGCCGGTCCGCAAAACCTACAGCTGAGCCGACATCGCTATCAGGGATATCTGGACGCTTTGAATAGCTGCCAGCTAACTACAGAAGATGCATACATCAGATACTGTGACTTCAGCATCGAGAGCGGCAGAAAAGCCATGCATGAACTGCTGCTGTTGCCAGACATGCCTGATGCCGTATTTGTGGTCAGCGACTACCCGGCTTATGGTGTGATAGCCGAGCTAAAAGCCAGGGGCATCAACATACCGGATGAAGTAGCGGTGATAGGCTTCACCGACGAACCCTTCTCCTCGCTCATTGAGCCAACGCTAACCACGGTATCACAACCTACTTATGAAATCGGTCGGGAGACGGCCCGGCTGTTTCTGCAACAACTCGAAGATCCTGATCATTTTGAGCCACAGCAACGCACGTTAAAAACCGAACTGAAAGTGAGAAACAGCACACAGAGGGTTTAATTGTTTGTTTCACTATTTCAACGGCAAAAATATCAAATAACTGACTGTGATATACAATATTTTTTCTTGAATGATTTTTTAGTCACTCTACAAAAGATGAAGTATTTATTGGAGATATGCGTATTGATATAATAACAGGCAGATCAGATACCTTCGAAGGCTTTAACGCAAAAAACTACCATTTCCCTATTTTTCTTTCATTCACGCTCTTTTATAAAACACCAAATGTTCATTATTAAATAAAGATTATTTTGTGATTTTTTATCATTTCAGATAAAAAATATTACTGTTCTTAGTGACGTTATGGCAACTTTGCCAAATACCCTACTTATTGTTTTTTTGGAAGACATATTGCATAGCTTTGTGATAAACAGGCTTACAACTGACTGGCGTGAATAAATAAGAAAAAAACTAAAACTACATGACTCACATAGCATTGAGGATGAATTTTAGAGGTTAGAAGTAGGTTATGTTTGTGAAAACAAGTTAATTGTAGCAAAACTTGATGCTGTATGGAAGAACTTATCGCCTTACGAAAACATATAGAAGCCCGAAACTATGAGGAAGCTCTGGGTATTGTAAACGAATTGGAAGAAATGAGCAGAGACGATAAGCTAAACAAGATTGATAGCTTTGCTACTGTTTTACTCATTCACCTTATCAAACAGGCAGCGGAAAACCGTACTACACGTTCCTGGGACAATGCTATTAATTTTGCGGTTCGTGATATCAAGAAAGTGAATAACCGCAGAAGGGCGGGAGGGAAGTACGCCGATAAAGACACATTACAGAGCATTCTACATGATGCTTTTCCCTATGCATTGGCTATCGCTGCTGAAGAAGCGTTTGCAGGTGTGTATAGCGATCAGGAGATTGAGCATAGAATAGAGCGGGAAGCGATTATCCAAACTGCCCTGACACAAATAGACGGATGATTTCTACAGAAAAGGTGTTTTGCTGTAGTATCTTTTGTAAACGGTTTGGGCAAAAGTAAATAGCTCATAAAAAATTATATTATATATCATGACCGACATTGCCATCAAGGTAGAAAATTTAGGCAAACGTTATAGCTTAGGCCACCGTGCAGTATCTACCGCCCGGCGGCCCGGTGTGGAATACGGCGGCCAGAAAAGCGGTGACCGTATTCACGGCGACCGTATTCACGGCGACCGTATTCACGGCGACCGTATTCACGGTGACCTGCGTAAAAGCTTGGCTCATTTCTTTCGCAGAAAAGCTTCAAGGAAATTTTTTGTAAATATCTTTGCGATGCGAAAAAGCAGCAAAGATAATAGAAAGCTCACCAGAAGCGTCATGCTCAACGAAAACGCCAATCCGATAATTTCCTGTGCGGATACGATACGCAGTTTCATGGCCTTTCAGCTTCTTAAGGTGATTAATATCAGCAAGTTGCTCAGCCTGGTTTACTTCATCAATGGCGGCAAGAATAGCAGTAGCCAGTTTTTTGTCTTTAAGGCGGTTGAAAGATTTTTGAAAGTCTTTGCTAATTTCAAAATTCATATACCAGCCTGCTCCTTGAGTTGGTCAAGAAATTTTGCTTTTTCAGAAGCATCCAGGATGCCTGATTTGTGGGAAGACAGCATTTCTCTAAGCAATGTTTTATCTTCTTCCTCTTCAGACATTAGCAAGATATTTTTGTCGCGCTCGGCTAGTATTGCCGCAAGTTCAAGCAGGCTTTTTCCTGCTTTGCTGCTGTCATCAACTACAATAATATGTTTCATCATGCAAATATACGGAAAAGCTACTTTCTAAATTGGGATGTACAGGATAGATTAGGATAAACAGGATTTTAAAAAAGTAAAACAACATGACCGACATTGCCATCAAAGTAGAAAATTTGGGTAAACGCTACAGCTTAGGCCAACGGGGATACGGCGGCCAGAAAAGCGGGGATTTCCGGGAAAGCCTAACTCATTTCTTTCGCCCCAAAACCCAATCCCCAAAACCCAATCCCCAAGACCCAAAAGACTTCTGGGCACTGAAAGATGTAAACTTTGAGATCAAACAAGGGGAAGCCGTAGGCATTATCGGACGCAACGGGGCTGGTAAAAGTACGCTGCTCAAAATTCTGTCACGCATCACCGAGCCTACCAAAGGCCGGTTTGAGATCTTTGGCCGTGTATCCTCTCTGCTGGAAGTAGGCACTGGCTTCCACGAAGAGTTGACTGGCAGAGAAAACGTCTACCTCAACGGCACGATCCTGGGCATGCGCCGCACCGAAGTAAAAGCCAAGTTTGATGAGATCATAGATTTCTCCGGCGTAGAAAAGTTCATAGATACGCCAGTGAAACACTACAGCAGCGGCATGAAAGTACGCCTGGCCTTTGCCGTAGCCGCCCACCTGGAACCAGAGATATTGATCATCGACGAAGTACTGGCCGTAGGCGATGCCGAGTTTCAGAAAAAGTGCCTAGGCAAGATGGAAGATGTGACGCAGCGAGGAGGTAGGACGGTGTTGTTTGTGAGTCATAACATGGGGGCAGTAGAGTCATTGTGTACCAGAGGAGTTATTTTTCACTCAGGACAAACATATTTTGACGGAGAAGCCCCGGAAGCTATCAACCGTTATTTAAATGCTGGTAAAGCAAACGGAGATCTTTCTCATGTGGTTGACTTAAGCAATCACCAGAATAAAAAGTATAGAAGAGCTTTTGGTCTACAAAAAGCTGAAGTGTTTGTCAATGACAAGCCTTCTACCATACTTGCTCCGGGAGACGATTTGCGTATAAAATTTTACTTTAAACTTGAAGATACACTTGTCAATCCTATATTAGGTATCGTGATTAGATCACCATACGATGAGCCTTTTATTGGAATAAATAACCGTCATACCTCTGAGAAGTTATACACTGATCAGGAAGAAGGAGTTATATCAGTTTCCATTCCTAATGTATCAATGTATGGGAGTGGACAATGTGGAGTAGACCTGTATTTTGGCGATAACGAAGATAACTTCGACACAATCAATGATGCTTTTTATCTGGATTTAAAAGCATCTGATGTTTTTCAAAGTGGCGTGTTTGTCAATCCTACATTAAATAAAGTTTATCAACCTCAAATTTCTTTTACGCTTGAAAACTGCGAATCCATTGTACGTGCATAGTGAAGATGTGCACAACACCCGTGCAGCAGAAATAGTATTGCCTATTCTGTTTGAGTATGTTCAGCCCCAATCTATTTTAGACGTAGGTTGCGGCACAGGTACCTGGCTAAAAGTATTTAACGATATGGGTATATCAGATTTTACAGGTGTCGATGGTAATTATGTTGATCGCTCTATGCTACAAATAGCAGAAGAAAGATTCGTAGCCCATGACCTGACAAAACCCTTGAACCTTGGCAGAATATTTGATCTGGCTGTATCATTAGAAGTAGCCGAGCATTTGCCGGAAAGTGCTGCTGATGTTTTTGTGGCATCATTAACCAAACATAGTAAGACCATTCTTTTTTCAGCAGCCATACCTGGACAAGGCGGACAAAATCACCTGAATGAACAATGGCCGGCTTACTGGCAGGAGAAGTTTAGGCGATACGGTTATGAATATTACGATATAATCCGTCCTGCGGTATGGAATAATGAAAGAGTAGACATTTGGTATAGACAGAACATGTTTTTGGTTTGCCATGAGAATGTGAAGCCAGACTTTCCAATATTCAAAGGTGATAATTTAATTCATCCTAAATTTTGGCAAAGTATTGAAAAGCTTAGGCAGCAGGTCAATGACTGGCAGACCGGTGCAGTAGGCGTTGATCTTTCTCTAAAAACATTAGGTAAAGCAATTGGTAAAAAGGCAAGTAAGCTGTTTTGATAACATATTTGACAGTTGGATTAAAAATAGAGATTAGTGCTTCGGGGAGAAGATAGTCCTCCCCCTACCCCCCTCCAGAGGGGGATATAGCGCGTGTCTGTCCCCCTTTGAAGGCTAGTGTTTATACATAAGTCTGAGAGGAATAAAGTAGTGTTGGTGTTAAGATAAAGAAAGGAAAGACATAAACAAGCAGAAGATGATAGAGACAAAGACATCAGGAAGAAAAACCACCAGCCTTCATGGAGACAAGCGGCTGGAAAAAAGGGGGTTCAATTGGAGCATAAGATAGCCGAAAAACAAACCATAGTCATCAACAGGCTCAGTGATAACTGGTCAGAGTTGATGAGTTTTTATCGTTATTTGGGTAATGATAAAGTGAGAGAAGGTGCTTTGATAGAGCAGGCACAGAGCCAATGCAGGGGTCAGGTGGCAGGCAAAGATGTGCTGGTGCTGCAAGATAGCACAGAGATCAACTATGCTTCTCATCAAGGCTTGATCCAAGCTGAGAGTGGCTTGGGTTTGGTAGGCAACAACCAAGATATAGGCTACTTTGCTCATTGCAGCCTGGTCATAGATGCTCAGCAAGGCAGCGTATTAGGCTTGAGCGATGTGCAGTTGTGGATACGGGCAGCAGGGCAAGAGAAGCCAACAGCACCGCTACCCATAGAAAAAAAAGAGACTTATCGCTGGATAAAAGCTTGCCAGGCGAGCCAACCTTGTTTACAGCAGGCCCGTGAGGTTACTTTCGTGCAGGATCGGGAAGGGGATATATATGACAGTTTTGTCAGGGTGCCCGATGAGCGCACTCACTTGCTTATCCGCAGCCGGGTGAACCGTCTGATAGAGACCATGCAAGGAGAAAAGCATAAGCTCTATGACTATGCTGACCAGCAGCCAGCCTGTGGAGGGTATAGTTTTCTGTTGCCGGGTTTACCTGGTAAGCGAAAGCAGCGCAACGTTGAGATGCAAGTACGCTTTGTGCAAGTAAAACTGCTGCGCCCGGACAACAACCCCCATGCCAAGGTCTATCCTAAAAATGTAACCTTATATTTGGTACAGGGTAAAGAAACTCCTCAGAGTGCAGGCAAAGAAAAGCCTGTGGAGTGGAATCTGCTCACTACCCATCCGGTTAGTTGTTTTGAGCAAGCTTTGCAGATGGTGCATTGGTATAGCCTGCGATGGATCATAGAGGACTATTTCCGTCTGCTCAAATCAGAGGGCTTCAACTTGGAAGCCTCAGAGTTAGAGCAAGGCTACAGCCTGAGAAAGTTAGGCGTGATTGCTATGAAAAGTGCGCTGCTGGTCATGCAACTTAGACAAGCCAGGTCAGCCACAAGTACACAGCCCATAGCCGTAGGCTTTAGTGTAGTACAACAAGCCTTTCTAAAAGTGCTCTTAGTTGGTCTGGAAGGTCAAACAGCTAAACACAAGAATCCTTATCAGGAAAGTGACTTAGCCTGGGCCTCCTGGATTATTGCCAGGTTAGGGGGGTGGAAAGGCTATCAAAGCCAAAGACCACCTGGCGTGATTACCTTCACCAGAGGCTTAAAACGTTTTGAAAGTATGCTGGCAGGTTGGCTTTTAGCTCCTGACAAAGATATGTATAAACACTAGTCAAAGGGGGTTGGGGGGGATGATAAGCGACAACAGCAGATAAAAAATCTTCCAACAAAACACAAATGCCCAAAACCAGACATGGAAAAAGCAGGTCCACACAACAACTGGCATTACAACAAAAAGTTAAAACCCCTGGCCAGCAGTTTGCGCCAGGACATGACCAAAGCCGAAGCTTGTCTGTGGAAGTACGTATTGCGTAATGGAAGCATGGAAGGTTATACCTTCCACCGCCAGCGGGCATTGCTAAATTATATTGTGGATTTTATGTGCAAAGACCTGATGCTGGTCATAGAAGTGGATGGCATCACGCACCAGGATGAAGAAGTCTATAAAAAAGACTGTCTAAGAGATGAAGCCTTAGAGCAGATAGGCTTTCAAGTGATTAGGTTTCATGATGATGAAGTGCTCAATGACATAAACAACGTCATACGCACCATAGAAGCATATATAGAGATGTACAATAAAAAACAAATGAACAAATAAGATAAAAATTCGCTCATCCCCCTAGCCCCCTTCCAAGGGGGATAGTTACGCGCTATATCCCCCTTTGGAGGGGGCCAGGGGGAGGAATAGCGACAAAAAAACACCCATGATCCAACAAACAACCACCGTTCCCAACACCCCCGGCGTATCCGTCATCGTCTGCTGCTACAACAGCGCAAAGCGGCTGCCCGAGACGCTCAGGCACCTGGCACAACAGCAAGTGCCTAGCGATATACCTTGGGAGGTAATTGTGGTTAACAATGCTTCTACGGATGATACGGTAGCGGTAGCAAAAAAGGAATGGCAGCAATATCATCTGGATATCCCCTTTAGCATCGTTGACCAACCCAAGCCTGGTTTATCCTATGCTCGTGATAAGGGATTTGAAACGGCACAGTATGAATACTGTTTGTTTTGTGATGATGATAATTGGTTAAATAAGGACTATGTAAGAATTGCTTTTGAAACGATGGAAAGTGATGCGATGATTGGAGTTTTAGGTGGGCAGGGAGAGGCTGTTTTAGAAACGCAAATAC
Source organism: Cyclobacteriaceae bacterium (assembly GCA_958296015.1). Lineage (GTDB taxonomy): Bacteria > Bacteroidota > Bacteroidia > Cytophagales > Cyclobacteriaceae > JAJNNC01. The sequence goes on along the minus strand of CATQIH010000032.1, from coordinate 89,162 downwards.
ATCCGTGGTTTGAAAGTGTAAAATCTGTATATGCTGTTGGTGCGCCTGCTAAATTTGCTGGTGAAGTTAACAGAGTTTATGGAGCAGGAATGACAATAAGAAAATCACAATACACCTCTCTTATTAAAAGTAGCTTTTCTACTTTACTAAGTGATAGAGAAGGCGAAAGTTTATCCTCAGGGGGCGACACTGAGTTGTGCTTTGCTTTAAGATTAAGAGGAAAAAAAATCTGGTTTAACCCAGAATTAAAATTTTATCACTTTATACCTACTTCTAGATTAGAAAAGGAATACGTGTACGATCTTAATTATCAGATCGGCAAGTGTAATGCAATACTTAATTGCTATAAATATTTAGCTGAGAAAAATAAAAAAGTTTTAAGAAAGAAGAGCATTTGGAAAGGAGAGTTAATGTATGCTTTTGTAGATTATTTAAAAGTAAAGTTTAACTACAATCTTTTTATCAAGAATAAGGTTCTTTACTATTGCAAAATACAAAGATTGAAAGGCTTTATTGAAGAGATAATAATATTAAATTATAAACATGATCATATATATAACAAAATCAGAAACATATCTTCTATAAATAGATATGCACAATCCAATAATTTCAGTGCTGATGCCAGCATATAACGCTGAAAAGTATATAGTAGAAGCTTCAACTAAAAACATTTTCTATGCATATGAACATAAAAAGCTGGCTTTACTGGAAAGTAAAACAACGATCAAGTATTTTGTTACGGGGAAATAAGCCTAATATACTAGTGCCAGACGATGTGAGTGGCAGTTACGATAACAATTTGCTGAACTACGAAATAAAAGATAATATTCAACTAGATCCTAACTATCAGGTTACTCTATCAGCACCGGTTTTAAATTATTTATGGGAACGGTTAAACGAACTCAAACCGAAGGTGATATTTGAATTTGGAAGTGGTTTGAGTACCAGACTATTCATACAGTACTTTAAAAAAGTAAAGAATGGCACTCTCATTTCTGTTGACCAGGAAGCAAAGTATCTGGAAGCATCACGCCAGGGGCTAGATATGGAGGGAGTTAACTATTTTCCTATGGCAGTAGCCACGCAACCTCGGGGATATGAATTAGATCTAGCTCGTGTCAGAGAAATCGTAGAAAAATACGGGTTGATAGATTTTGTATTGATTGATGGGCCTAAAGGCGATTGGATGGCCAGAGAAAACACTCTACCTCTTGTTGTAGACTTCTGTCATAAGAAGTACGCTACTTGGTATTTAGATGACGCGCTGCGGGACAGCGAATTGGCTATTGTAAAAAGCTGGAAAAAAAATCAGAGTATTCATGTTGAAGGCATACTCGAGGGAGGAAAAGGTCTTTGCGTAGGATCGGTTAGATAATTTTGAATTTAGCGCCTTTACCAACTGTTCCTTTAGCAGTTACGGCGTGAATAATCTGAACAGACATAGTAATTATTTTTAGCAATCTGATGAAAAGATGAACGTTGCCTTATCCGTAATTTTGCCGGTATACAATGGAGCAAAATATTTGCCGGAAGCGATCAATTCCATTTTGAACCAGACGATCAATGATTTTGAGCTGATAATCGCCGACGATGGTTCAACCGATGGGAGTCGGCAGGTTATCGAGAGTTACCGCTGTAAAGACAAGCGGATTTTAGTCTCCAATAATGAAAAAAATCTGGGAAAGGTGAATACGGTCAACCGGGTCTTAGCATTATGCCGGGGAAAGTACCTGACTATTCACGATGCCGATGATTTTTCCCTGCTGCATAGATTTGACCGACAGATGACCCTACTTGAAAAAGAAAACTATAGCCTGTGCGGTACTGCCTACTATACTTTTGATCAAAAGGGGAATTACCTGAATAACGTATATCCTCCCTCGGACTACGAAGAAATCAGAATGAAGGCGCGAAAACATAGCTGCTTCCACGGGCCTACTATGATTTTTAGGAGAGACATTATTGAAAAAGTTGGTGGATTATACAGGATGAAAAAGATGGGAGAAGACGTAGATTTTTCAATGCGAGTCACCGAAAAGTATCACACCACTAACTTGACAGAACCTTTATATGCATATAGGCTTAACGCCGAAGCTGTTACCAAGTCTTTAAATTATGACTTATTAGGGCGACAGGTGGATCATGAGATTAAGTATTTTATGGTGAAACAACGCTTAAACCATCCGGAAGGTAAGGATTGTATGATGGAAACTGATACAGCTACTTTGAATGCGAAAATTAACGAAATCACCCAGAATTTTTATAAAAATGAAGAAAAACACATTCGATATAGGTTGGGATATCTCTTGTCAATATACATGTATAAAAATGCTTTTTTAGCTTCCTTAGGTTATCTTTATCGAAAAAAAAATATAGGGCAACTTAAAGAATTTCTCTATGTGACTCGTGAATGTATAATGGGTTTTATTGGATACTCTATAAGAAGCAAAATAAATATTTATCACAAAATAGCACAAGATCAGAGATGATTAATAAAGAAGGTTACTTGTACACCGCCTCAGGTCAAAAGTATGTGGATGAAGCTAAAAAAGCTTTAAGATCTTTAAAAGAAGTTCATCCTGATGCAATAGCGGCACTACTTATTGATAGTGATACCCCTATCCCTGAATTACATAACTTTGATATTATCAAACAAATTGAAGTACCTCAAAGTGGGAATAAAAAAATAGCAAGTCATTCCATTAAACTATTAGGTATGCTTCATACTCCATTTGAGAAAACCTTCTTTCTAGACACAGATACCTATATGTGCGAAAATTGTCAGGAGCTTTTTGAAGTATTGGATTGGTTCGACTTGTTGATTTGCCATGATTATCATGAAACCAGATGGCCACTTTTAGATAACAAGGAATTGATTGGGTGCAATCCTTATAATTCAGGCGTGGTGGTGTATAAAAAGAATACCGTAACTGAGAGTTTCATTCAAGACTGGTATGATCGATTTATAAGCAACTATGATATCTATCAAGGTGATCAACCTGCATTCATGGAAGCTTTATTGCACCATTTGATAAAGGTTTATTCTTTACAGACAATCTATAATTTTCGCTTTAATCAGTTTTTGACGATAAGTTATGGAAAGGTAAAAATTTTGCATGGTCGACACTTAAATTTAGAGCAAATAGCCTCCAGATTAAATGAGTCAGAGAAACACCGTTGCTGGAATCCAAGAAAGTGGAGATGTCAAAGCTGGTATGATTCATCTACCTATAAAGAACGTTTGTACAATTTAAAGAAGAATCTCTTTTGATGAAGCCTTCCTCTCAAAAATATATTCTACTAGCATCTGATTATTTCCCCAACCCGGGAGGGGTTACTCAATTTACTTTCGATATCGCTAAGGCATTAAAAGCAGTAGGAAGATTGGACTATATACTAACCCCTCATCCTCAAGAGAATAATCGGGGTTTTAACGTGAAATGCCCTAAAAAGCTTAATAATCATCGAGTAGGTTCTGTACTGGTAATTATACAGCAGGTGCTGTTGATCCGTGTTTTTATCTTCAATCGCTTTCGATCTGCTCCGTCAATTGTCCTAATAAATTCGCTTTTTGTGAACTACTCCTGGTGGGTGTTGAAAACTCTGAGAATATTGAAGTTACCTTACGAGATTATCATTCATGGGTTGGATATTATAGAGAAGAGTGAAAGCAACCGTCAGGAACTGTATCGTGTATTAAAAGATTCGGAACAACTAATTATTAATTCAAAGGCCACCTGGGAATTATTTAAGAAGTACTATCCCCAACTTAATTATAAGAAATATAAAATCGTTTACCCATGTTTTGATACGGTATATCTAGATACGTTTTATAAGGCAAAGGATGTTTTTGGTACCAGAGAATTAAGGACTCATTTTCTAAATCTACCGGATGATAAATTGGTTATTTCCTCCATATGCAGGTTAGTGCAAAGAAAAGGGATTGATCTTGCACTAAAAGGGCTTTCTTCTTTCTTAAAAGAGAATTTAAACTGGGTCTATATCATTGCTGGAGATGGCCCAGCTTCAAAAGAACTGCAACAATGGGTAAAGAGTGAAGGTCTGAGTAATTCTGTATTTTTTTTAGGGTACATTTCTAACAGACAGAAGTTTGATCTGCTTAACAATTCCTCCGTTTTTATCATGCCCAATCACCTAATGAATAGTAAAGATTTTGAGGGATTTGGGATTTCATTCTTAGAGGCTCAGTACTTTGAGAATTGGGTGATTGCCGGGAAGTCAGGAGGAGCGGTAGAAGCCGTCGACCCGGAATCTGGTTTCTTTGTTGACTTTTCGATTGATCCGGTACAACAAATTACCCATTACATCACCCATATTGCTGAGTATAAAATGGTTTCGTCCAATGTACTTGGGAGGCAGTATGTGTTAGAAAACTACGAGTTGGAAAAAATGACACTCAGGTTTAACGATGTGGATAAGTAAGACAAAGGACAGTATAGTATATTTTGACTAAGAGTTGGGACTACTCCTATGGTCAGGAAGCCCTAAAACACTTCAGAAAAAAGCGTTAAAAACAATATGCATCTATGTCAAGAGGAATAATATATGTAGCGACAGGAAACAAATATTTGCAAGAGGCATCTGTCTCTTATATTAGTCTGAAAGCTGTTAGTAATTTACCTTGTGTATTATATACCGATGAACAAAATGAAAATATAGCTAAGACCATCTTTCCTTGTGTAAAAGTGATTGAAAAGCCTGCCTATAATTTCATAGACAAAATAGCTCCACTGATTAATTCTCCATTTGAAGAAAGCCTATTTGTAGATACTGATACATATTTTATTGAAGATATTTCTGATGTGTTCGAGATTCTCAACGTGTACGACTTGGCAGCCTCTCACTGTTTAGGAAGAATTCAATACCATTTACCAAAATGTCCAGAGTATTTACCGGAATATAATACTGGCATCTTTTTCTTTAAAAGGACAAAAGTAACTACGGCGTTTTTTCAAAGCTGGTTGGATATTTATAAACACCAGTTAAAAGACAAGTTGAAGGTTCCACATGATCAGCCAGCTTTTAGACAAGCTGTTTACAATAACCAATTAAAAATATACACTCTACCTAACGAATTTAATTTTCGTACTGAATCACCTAACGTCATTGGAAGAAACTATACAGTAAAAGTAATTCATGGCAGACACACCAATTACGAAGCAGTGAGTAAGTTAATAAATCAGAGTCCTGAACATGCGAGGATATTTATGCATGATCTAATTTTTTTGTCTCGTAAAAACTTTGGAGTATTTAATACGCATCAAGCTAATACTAGCTTGTTTGGGATAATCATTTTTATAACTCGAACTATACATAAAATATTAATCCGACTGAACCTTGTTAAGACAGGCAGTTTCCTAAAAAGGAAAGGAAATTAAGTGATTGTAAAAAAAAATGTACTTCTCGTCTCTCCTGAACCCTGGGGCAATAATTTTGTCTCTAAACACCACTATGCGGTTACTTTAGCGGCAAAAGGCAATACTGTGTACTTTCTGAATCCGCCTTCTTCTTCATGCTCTGTTCAGCCTACTACGTATGAGCATGTGTATGAAGTTAATTATACGCCTTTTCTCAAAGGATTGCGCTATCTGCCTGAGCTATTGCAACGCCGGCAAATAAGCCAGAAATATGAAAAGTTACAGCAATTAGCTGATTGTACGTTTGATATAGTCTGGTCATTTGATAATTCTGTGTTCTACGACTTTGCTACATTGCCTGATCATATCTTGAAAATAAGCCATATTGTAGATTTAAATCAGGATTTTCAGACAGCCAAAGCAGCCAGCACCGCAGATATATGTTTTTGTACGACCGATCTTATTAAAGAAAAATTGCTACTCCACAACCCAAATACTTTTAAAATTCATCATGGTTATACACCGCCACGTGCAGTAAATGAGAAAATCATGTTATCAGGAAGAAATATTATAAAAGCAGTGTATGTAGGTAATTTATCCTTTTCATATATTGATTGGAAGGTAATTTACCAGATTGTTGACCAGCATCAAACGGTAGATTTTGTGTTTGTCGGTCCCGACGGAAGAAGCAATTTAAGTAAGAATGCCTATACTAACGCAGATAAAGAAGCTGTGAAAGCAGCATGTAATACCTATTTCGTTGGGGCCGTACCGCATGAGCAAATTCCTGGTATTTTAGAGCAGGCGGATGTATTGCTGGTTGCATACAAAGAAGACTACCACCGTGACCAGGCAAGTCCGCATAAGTTTTTAGATTATCTTGGCTCTGGGAAAGTGATTGTGGCTACTTATACTGATGAATATAAAGACAAAACAGCCTTGTTAGCCATGTGCAAGAAAAATGCTGATTATCCTACAATCTTTGCAGAGGTCATTGTCGAATTAGAAGCATACAACTTTTCTGAGGAGCAAGAAAAACGGAAGCAATTTGCCCTAGCCAATACATATGAAAGACATTTAGATAAAATAATTAACCTAATAAAGTTTCATGTTAGAAAGAGCAAAAGTCTCTATCATCATGCCAGCCTATAACGCTGGTCAGTATATCACTGAAGCTATCCAGTCTGTATTAACGCAAACACATAAAAATTTGGAATTGCTGATAATCAATGATGGCAGTACGGATGATACGGAGGAGAAAATATTGGCATTTGATAATCAGCGTATTCACTATTTCAAACAAACAAACAAAGGTGTAAGTGCCGCCCGTAACGTCGGCTTAGCACATATGCAAGGGGACTATTTTTGCTTTCTGGATGCTGATGACGTAATGCCATCTAAAAGTTTAGAAAGCCGACTAAATATCTTTGTAAAAGATGAAGAGCTGAGCTTTGTAGATGGATGCGTATCGGTAATGGATACAGTATTACAGAAAACTGTAAGAGTATTCAAACCAAGTTTTAGAGGTTATCCTCTTCCGGCGTTGCTAAAGTTGAGTGATCAGTGTTTCTTAGGAAATACTTGGATGATCAAACATGATAGAAATAGAACCTATCGCTTCAAAGAAGGTCTCACCCACGGAGAAGACCTTCTTTTTTATCTTTCCATCGCGCAGGATGGTATGTACTATGCTACAGATCAGATTGTCTTATGTTATCGTACCGGCAATGGCTCGGCGATGAGTAATTTACAAGGTTTGGAGAAAGGTTATCAAACGATTTACCAAGAGCTGCAAAACAGTTATTCATTAAATTCAGATCAATTGTTGCACTTTAAGCAAAGCATTCGTTCTATCGTCTTTAAGTCTTATTTAGGTCATCGGCAGCCCTGGCAAGCAGTGCAATCTCTTTACCGCATGAGCGTCTTATGAACATATTGTTTATCGGTTACTGGGGCGCAAACGAAGGGCTAAGCGTAGCCACCATTTATCCGCATCTGCAAATTCTCAGCAATTTTTCTGAGGTGCAAAAAATTGTGTATGCCAGTATTGAGCGCAATTTTGTTGGTGATGGAACTCCTAACAGCGATGGAGCGGGCGCCGCTGCGATTAAGTCCATCGCTGCTAAGGATTTTTGTACATCCGATGTAATGAATGTTGCTGCGATCAAACCCATCCCGAAAGTCATTCACATTCCTTTACATTCAGGCAACAGCCTGAAACACAAGTTTTCTGACTTCTGGCAGTTTCCACGTCAGTTAGCTAAAATCTGCCAAACTCACCAGATTGATGTGATGATTTGCCGGGGAGCACCCGCCGGGTCGCTGGGTTACCTGGTGCATCAAAAGAACAAGCTTCCTTTTCATGTAGAATCTTTTGAACCGCACGCGCAGTACATGCTGGAGTCTGGCGTTTGGAAATCATACGATCTGCGTTATGTATTGCAGAAACATTGGGAGAAAAAACAAAAGCAATATGCTCAGGGACTGATTCCTGTTGCCGAAAATTATCGTCGGCAACTGATCAAAGAAGGCGTAAAGGCCAAAAAGATCAAGACAATGCCTTGTGCGGTAGATTTGACAAAGTTTACCTTTCATGAGCAGGCACGAACCAAGATGAGAGCACAGTTAGGTATTCCTGCAAAAGCTGTAGTAAGTATCTATGTTGGAAAATATGGGGGCTTATATATGGATGATGAAGCTTTTCAACTCTATCAGGTAGCTTTTAAGCTTTGGCAAGATTTTCATCTTATTATTCTTAGTCCAGCGGTTCACCATGAACACATACGAGCACAGTTAGCAAACTTTCAATTACCTGTAGAGAAAATGCATGTTGCTGAAGTGGCTCATGAACAGGTAGCAGATTACCTATCAGCCAGCGATTTCGCTTTTGCTACGTATAGACCAGGAAAAAGCAAAAAGTATTTATCACCTATTAAAGTAGGTGAATACTGGGCCAATGGCTTACCCATTATGCTAACAGAAGGGGTAGGGGATGATAGTAGTATCATCAGGGAGGAAGGTGGAGGGGCTATCTTTGATGTAAAAGATTCATTAAGTATCTCGCTTGCTTTTGAAAAGATATACAGTATAATTGAGCATACGGATTATAGAATATCTGTCGTAAAGCTTGCTGAAAAATATAGATCGTTTGATAGAACTACTGAGGCTTATCATGACCTCTTATTCTAAAAAGTTTAAGCACATCGTTTTAATAATCATTTACGTTTCATATGTAGTGTGTTACTTGAAATATATATTTTTATTATCTATTATTGAATTATGGCAGACATAGGAATCCTTACTGATGTACAAAAACGCATCAGCCATTTAACTGATGAACAGCTTGAAGAACTTATACAGGTAATAGACGAAAAGTTTTCAAAAGAGAAAGCTCAGGCAAAAGTTTCTAAAAAGCACTTGTTAGGAGCTATGCCACAGTTGATCAAATATATGGCTCCTGATTTCAATGAGCCGTTAGAAGACTTTAAAGACTATATGACCGGCGATCTCTAATGAAAATCCTACTTGATACAAACGCGCTTCTCTGGATAATAGAAAACAATGCAAACCTAACGCAGAGAGTACGGAAAATAGTTGCTGATGATACACACAGTATCTTCATTAGTGTAGTGAGCTTGTGGGAAATTGCTATCAAAATGAGCATTGGAAAATTGGAACTTGCGCATACTCTTGATGAAATCATTGAAAAAATTGGTGATCATAATGCAGTTATCCTTCCTATTGGACTTGATGCTATTCGCAAGATAAGAACCTTATCTTTTCATCATAGAGACCCATTTGATCGTTTAATTATCGCACAAGCACAAGCACAAAATTTAACCATCATCACAAGTGATGCTGTCTTTAAAAGCTACGAAGTGAAAGTCCTCTGGTAAATTCGTTATGACAGTCTCATGAACATGAAACAAGATAATGCAAAAAAGCATACTAAGTACTACCTTTATAAATTTTAAAGGGCGAAGAGTATGGATGAATTCATTACTTTGAGAAAATATATAGAAGCCAGGAATTATAAAGAAGCCTTAGCACTGATAGATGAACTGGAAGAAATGAGTAAAGACGAGAAGATTAATAAAGTAGAAAGTTACATCGTCATATTGCTTATCCATTATAGATTCAAAGAGCTTTTGTTAAATTACTAAAACATAAGGAAGCAGATGATAATGGACGAACGCAATAACATACAGGTAATAAAGCGGTTCTAAGATATTATACTCAATGGGTAAAAAGCAATCAAGATGAATATAGAGACATTGACGAAGAAAATACAAAAACTGCCTGTCAACCAGCAGCAACAAGTAGAAGATTTCGTGACATTTTTAGAAAGTCAATATGCTGCTAAAAGTCAAACATTGGCGGATAAGCGACGAGCCAATCGGGGCATGGCGAAAGATATTATAATGGCTGATAACTTTGATGAGCCTTTGGATGATTTTGAAGATTATCTGTAATGGAATATCTACTGGATACGCATACTTTTCTGTGGCATGCGATGGATGACAAACGTATATCGCCAACAGCAGTGAGTATCATTGAGTCGAATGAGAAGTTATGGATCAGCTATGTGAGTATCTGGGAAATGGCTATTTAAGTTCAACGTGGCCGCCTTCAACTGCCAGACAGCATTGATTTGGAACAATTGAATAAGGTAGTAAAGCATGGTAGCAGAGAATTTAATGGAATGGGTTTTTTAAAAAAATCGTTGTAGATTTAAGGAGTTTGTTATTAAACTTTAACGCTATGCACGAACCATTCATAGTAGACCAACAGATTGCAATCCAGATAAAGAAACTTCTACCTACTCAAAAAGAACAGGTACTGGCGTTTATTGAGTTTTTAGAGCAGAAAAACAAACAACGTCCCAAACCAAAATTTGATAGCGGTAAGGGTATGTTTGAAATGTCACCTGATAAAGAATATAAGCCTTTAAAAGCAGGTTTTTTAAAAGGAACTTTTACAATGAAAGATGATTTTGACGAGCCGTTGGATGATTTTAAAGAATATATGGAATGAATTATCTGTTAGATACCCATACATTTATCTGGTTCAGCGAAAATGATTTAACTCTTCCAGATAGTTTAAAAAGTATCATTGAAAATAGCGACAATACTATCTTTTTGAGTATGATTTCGTTATGGGAAATTGCAATCAAAAATAGCCTCGGTAAGCTTCCTTTAACTCAGCCTTTGGAAATCATTATAAAAGAAGTCATTGACAGTCGTCTACATTTGTTGAATATTTCACCAAGCCATATCCTGCAAGTCAATAAATTACCATACCACCATCGTGATCCTTTTGACCGTTTGATTATTGCGCAAGGCGTGGCGGAGCAATTGACAATTATTACCAAAGATATAGCCTTTAACAAATACAGTGTGTCTACACAATGGTAGCTGGATTTCAAAACCAAAAAAGATGGAAGATCTGTTCACTTTAAGAAAATATATAGAAGCTAAGAATTATAAAGAAGCCTTAGCTCTGATAGATGAACTGGAAGAAATGAGTAAAGATGAAAAGATTAATAAAGTAGAAAGCTATATCGTCATATTGCTCATCCATCTTATCAAGCAAAAAGCAGAAAACAGAACAACCAAATCCTGGAATCTATCTATCAAAGAATCGCTGCGGCGAATTTACAAAACAAACAAAAGACGTAAAACAGGCGGCTTCTACCTCAGCGATGAAGATATGCAGGATGCCATCACAGAGTCGTATCCTGACGCGCTGCTCAGAGCTTCCGCAGAAGTACTCGATGGAACGCTGGACGAGCAGGCACTGGACCAAAAGATAGATGCAGCAGAAATTAAAAGCATTGCCTACCAGTTGATCAAAGATATTTCTAAAGACTAAAAGTATCGTTCGTATTTTTAAAAATCCTCCCAGGTCTTTTTATAAGTCTTGGAGGATTGTGGTATACTTCATGGCGGATAAATTCGTGAGTAGATGAGAATTGGTAATTATCCCACAACACGGCGACCACTTCACGGCGTCCCCTAGCCCCCTTCAAAGCCGACGTGGCGTGGGGGAATAAAAGCCATGCAGTGTCTGTCCCCCTATTTAGCCTAGTGTTTATACATATCTTTGTCAGGAGCTAAAAGCCAACCTGCCAGCATACTTTCAAAACGTTTTAAGCCTCTGGTGAAGGTAATCACGCCAGGTGGTCTTTGGCTTTGATAGCCTTTCCACCCCCCTAACCTGGCAATAATCCAGGAGGCCCAGGCTAAGTCACTTTCCTGATAAGGATTCTTGTGTTTAGCTGTTTGACCTTCCAGACCAACTAAGAGCACTTTTAGAAAGGCTTGTTGTACTACACTAAAGCCTACGGCTATGGGCTGTGTACTTGTGGCTGACCTGGCTTGTCTAAGTTGCATGACCAGCAGCGCACTTTTCATAGCAATCACGCCTAACTTTCTCAGGCTGTAGCCTTGCTCTAACTCTGAGGCTTCCAAGTTGAAGCCCTCTGATTTGAGCAGACGGAAATAGTCCTCTATGATCCATCGCAGGCTATACCAATGCACCATCTGCAAAGCTTGCTCAAAACAACTAACCGGATGGGTAGTGAGCAGATTCCACTCCACAGGCTTTTCTTTGCCTGCACTCTGAGGAGTTTCTTTACCCTGTACCAAATATAAGGTTACATTTTTAGGATAGACCTTGGCATGGGGGTTGTTGTCCGGGCGCAGCAGTTTTACTTGCACAAAGCGTACTTGCATCTCAACGTTGCGCTGCTTTCGCTTACCAGGTAAACCCGGCAACAGAAAACTATACCCTCCACAGGCTGGCTGCTGGTCAGCATAGTCATAGAGCTTATGCTTTTCTCCTTGCATGGTCTCTATCAGACGGTTCACCCGGCTGCGGATAAGCAAGTGAGTGCGCTCATCGGGCACCCTGACAAAACTGTCATATATATCCCCTTCCCGATCCTGCACGAAAGTAACCTCACGGGCCTGCTGTAAACAAGGTTGGCTCGCCTGGCAAGCTTTTATCCAGCGATAAGTCTCTTTTTTTTCTATGGGTAGCGGTGCTGTTGGCTTCTCTTGCCCTGCTGCCCGTATCCACAACTGCACATCGCTCAAGCCTAATACGCTGCCTTGCTGAGCATCTATGACCAGGCTGCAATGAGCAAAGTAGCCTATATCTTGGTTGTTGCCTACCAAACCCAAGCCACTCTCAGCTTGGATCAAGCCTTGATGAGAAGCATAGTTGATCTCTGTGCTATCTTGCAGCACCAGCACATCTTTGCCTGCCACCTGACCCCTGCATTGGCTCTGTGCCTGCTCTATCAAAGCACCTTCTCTCACTTTATCATTACCCAAATAACGATAAAAACTCATCAACTCTGACCAGTTATCACTGAGCCTGTTGATGACTATGGTTTGTTTTTCGGCTATCTTATGCTCCAATTGAACCCCCTTTTTTCCAGCCGCTTGTCTCCATGAAGGCTGGTGGTTTTTCTTCCTGATGTCTTTGTCTCTATCATCTTCTGCTTGTTTATGTCTTGCCTTTCTTTATCTTAACACCAACACTACTTTATTCCTCTCAGACTTATGTATAAACACTAGCCTTCAAAGGGGGACACTGCGTGGCTTATCCCGCGCCACGTTGGCTTTGGAGGGGGACGCGGTCGCCGTGTTGCGGGATAATTACCAATCCTCATCTACTCATGAATTTATCCGCCATGAAGTATAACGCATCCGGTTTGGGTAGCAGTTTCTTTGATTCTTTCCATGATTGCCTCGCCGATTCCGAAACCTCTGAAGCTGGCTTCCAAATATAGGCAGTCCAAATACAAAAATGTACAGGCATCCCAGGTAGAAAAATCAAAAGTGTAAGAAGCGTAACCTACCACCTGCTACTGATACTCTACCACAAGACAAAATAACCTGGGACTTGCAGAAAAAATAGCATCTTCAAGCCGTGCCCGTTTTCCTGTCGAGTCATAAGGTACTTTTTCATACTCACTATGTTTCCGGCTATACTACGGTACAGTTTCGGTTTGTGGAGACACAAACCGAGGCGCGAAGGCCGTGGGCTGTGTCCTCACAGCCCACTTTAAGCCAAATGTACCGTAGTATAGTTTCCGGCACAATTCAATAAGGGTTGCCATATCTTTTGCTTCTGTAGCTCTTATCAGGTATTCCATTGCAGGTTGATTTCGGTTTGTAGGAATGTAATAAAGTGATGAAAGTATGCGGGGTAGGTTTTGTTGTTCATGATGGCGATGTAGTGCTTTCTCTTCAAACCGTTTCTGCCGATCTTAACGGCCCGTAGGGCGTTGTTTTTCAGGTAAGGCTGCAAAGCCCACTTCGCCATTGCCATGATACCCATTTCTGCCTTCACCATTTCTATAGAAGCCTCTGTGAGGGGCAGAGGGGTAATCTTTTTGGGCGTGATATTGGCAGGTGCCAGCAATAGCTGATGTACGGTCACTGTTTCCATCGGTAGCGAATGTATGAGCAGGTGCTGATTGGCAAAGTCTTCTGCTATCACATATTTTTTGCTTGCCCAGGCATGGTTCTCCGCCACCACCATCACCATTTCATCCTGAAAAAGCTCGTAGTACTTGATGTGCTGATCTTTGACCGGATCACTGATGATAGCGATGTCTAGTACATTGGCCAACAGCTTTTGCAGCGGGTAATGTGTGGCTTCCATCACAATTTTCAGTGCTATGCTTGGGTACAACCCGTGAAACTGTTTCAGCACCGAAGGCAGCCAGTGGTAACTTGAGTAGCACTCCGTGCTGATCCTGATTTCGCCTATTTCTCCAAAAATCATCTGTTTGATCTCGCGCTCAGTATCAGCAAGTTTGCTAAGTACTTCGTTGGCCGTCCGGTATAACTTTTCACCGGCTTTGGTTAATACCAGCTTTTTGTTAGTCCGTAAAAATAACTTTGTACCCAATTGATATTCCGCTTCTTTGAGCTGATGGCTCAGTGCCGATTGCGTGAGATGCAAACTATCGATGGCCCTGGTAATGCTGCCTTCTTCCACAATGGCCTTGACGAGTCGCAGGTGTCTTATTTCCATATTTTATAGGATAGAGTACTTGCAAAGAAACCAAATTTAATTGTCAGTTTGCTATGAAAAGAATAGATACAAACGATGAATTCTTTTCATTTTTATCGTGTGATGCATTCCTATAGCTTTGTATCATTCATTAACCAAACTATATTTTATAACCATGAATGCACAAATGGCACATTACGAAAACAAGCTGGCTTATGAAATGGACCCGTCTGACCTGTTCGATGCGCTGGCCAACGGCAAAAAAGTAGTAGCTCTGGATGCAAGAAAAGCATTTGGCTACGAGGCCGAGCACATTCCGGGCGCAATCAATATACCGCATCGCGAGATGAACGAAGAAACCACCAAGCATCTGAACAAAGAAATATTGTATATCACTTACTGCGACGGAATTGGCTGCAACGCTTCTACCAGGGGAGCCTTACAGATGGCCAGACTTGGATTCAAAGTAAAAGAACTCATGGGTGGCATCAAGTGGTGGAAGTTTGATGGTTATGCCACAGAAGGAACAAAAGCCAAAGCAAACGGCCTAAAGATTGAGTGTGCTTGTTGAGTTACAATGCCTGTATTTATACTTCATTTCCTGTTTTGTATCGCTACCTACAGCAGTTTAACAAACCTGTTGGCTATTACTTCTTAATATCATAACCATTCATTACCAAAATACCGGAGGTAGTCACTCTCAATGGTTGTGTAGTCATTACCTCCACGGAGGTAGTCACTCTCAATGGTTGTGTAGTCATTACCTCCACGGAGGTAATCACTCTCAACGGTTGTGTAGTCATTACCTCCGCAGTGGGAGTAAGGTCTATGTAAGAATACCTGACTGCCTCGCATGATGAAGCAAGGTCTATGTAATAAAACATGACTGCCTTGCAAGCTGGAGTAAGGTTTATGTAATAATATATGACTACCTCCCCCAAAAAGTATCTGTTATCACCGCTGCGGGTATGTGCAAATCTACAATACGGTACATTTGCCTGAAAGTAGGCTGTGGGACCGGGCCACGGCGGCACGGGCCGACCGCGCGGCAGACCGTCCGGCAGGGGGTGGGTGCCCCGCACAGTCCACGGCTTCCATACCCCGGTTTGTGGGGCCGGGCCACGGCGGCACAAATCGGAAATGTACCGTAGTATAGTGCAAATCATACAAAACGCTTCAACGCAAGCTCCGATACGGTTTGTCCGATGGATAGTGATGAGGTGGCAGCAGGCGAGGGGGCGTTGCAGACGTTGATGGCCTGTGCATCTTCCAGGATCAGGAAGTCGTCGAGCAGGCCACCTTCGCGGCTACAGGCTTGTGCGCGCACGCCTGCCTCTGCGGGTACCAGGTCTTCTTCTCGGATGGCAGGAATGAGCTTTTGCAGGGCTTTGGTGAAGGCTGCTTTGGAAAACGACCGGTATATTTCACCCAGGCCCGCCTGCCAGTATTTGGCAGCTACCTTCTGAAAGCCGGGCCAGGTGAGCGTCTCTACAAACTCCGGCATATGGAGGGCCGTGCGGGTGTAGCCTTCGCGGCGGAATGCCAGCACAGCATTGGGACCCGCCTCTATGCCGCCCTGTATCATGCGGGTAAAATGCACGCCTAGAAACGGGAAGTTGGGGTCGGGCACTGGGTAGATCAGGTTGTTGACAAGGTGCTGTTTGTCTGGCACCAGCTCGTAATACTCGCCCCGAAAGGGCACGATGCGCAGGTCTACCTGCTGCCCGGTGAGCTGCGCTATCTTATCAGAGTACAGTCCGGCACAGTTGATCACCAGCCGGGTATCATAAGTGTGGTGGTTGGTAATGACTGTAGAAATTGCCCCTTTCACCTGCACATCCTGTACCTTTTCACCAAGCATGATCTCGCCATCTTGCTGGCAAAATATCTCAGCATATTTCTCAGACACCTGCTTATAGTTGATGATGCCTGTTTGTGGTACCAGCAGCGCATCTACCCCGGCCACATACGGCTCCTGCTCTTTCATAGCTTCTACCGACAGGCGTTTGATTCCCGACAGGCCGTTCTGATGTCCTCGTTCCAGTATCTTGTCCAGCTGCGGGATTTCTTCCGCAGAGGTGGCTACGATGATTTTTCCGCATAGGTCGTAGGGAATCTCGTGCTGGTCGCAAAACGCCAGCAGCAGTTGGTAGCCATGGATGCAGTTGGTGGCTTTCATACTGCCGGGTTTGTAATAAATGCCTGAGTGAATCACCCCACTGTTGTGGCCTGTCTGGTGGGCTGCCAGGGTAGCTTCTTTTTCCAGCAGCACTACCTTCAGGGTAGGCTGGCTTTCTTTGATCTTCAGGGCAGTGGCCAGGCCCACGATGCCGCCGCCAATGATGAGGATGTCGTATATCAAGGTTGTTTGCTTTTAGTATGTCAAAGGAAGTTCTATGACTGTCTTGCCACAAAATTATCTTACAAACAGGCGATCACCAAACGTAAAAGGCTTGCCAACCATTGACAAACCTTTTATAATTGGTAGTAAGTAATTTCACCACTGCACCTTCATAGCGTGTTTTTACGCAGGTTCCTCTTCGAGAGAACCTGCTATGACGACAGAAGGAACCTGCGTGACATCACGTGAGAACCGAACCCCGTTGACGGTGCAGGTATATTTCGCTTATAGCACTTTCAGCAGGATCAGCACAACGCCAATGGCCAGGAATATACCACCAAGCGTGGAAAGCACGGCACCACCGCTCACCAAAATACCAATCAGCAGCATCACCAGACCGGCAGCACCTACAATGATGCCTGCTTTTATCAGTCCGGTTGTCCGGTCGCCTACGTCGGCCTGTTTTTGTGACTTACTGATCTTTTTCAGTTCCGACTTAAAAACTTTCTTCTGTGTTTTCTTTTCGGCCTTCAGCATTCTTTTCTCAGCATGGCTCAGGTCTGTGCGTTCCAGTTCTTTGTTGGCATGTTCGTAGCGCAGTGCCGCATCTGCCAATGGCTGAGGAATAGCAACCGGCGTACGGGAGGCCAGCGCACCTGCCTGAGAGGATGCTGTAAACTCTGTGGCATCAACGCGGGGAACGGCAGCAGTACGGGTAACCACCTCTTTGGGTGTCTGCTTGAAGTAATAAGAGTTGCCGAAAGCGATCTTGCTGGTGTTGCAGGATGATGCCACAAACGACAGGCAAAGGCCGATAGAAAGTAATTTTAATAATTGCATAAACTCCATGTTTGGTTAGATAACAACAATGTGTAGTGATATGATTAAAAACTATCTATAAAATTTTAACAGCCATAAATTGTTTTGTGCTTTTCCGTTTTTATTTTTCTATGAATCTTTATGCAAATTTCCATGTAATAGGATAGCAATCAATTATTATCTAATCTTTTCAAGTATGAAGAATGTTAAATGGTCTGTCAGTGCCCTTGCCTTTGCAGGGTGGGGAATGCTGATCAGTTGTAACTCGCCTTCGGAAGAGGCCAACCAGCCGATGGAAGGACACGGGGTGGTGCTGGCAAATATGGATACCAGCATGGCTCCGGGCGATAATTTCTATGAGTATGCCAATGGAGGCTGGCTCAAGAACACCACCATCCCAGAAGACCAGACTCGCTGGGGTGCTTTCAACGAGCTGCGGGAAACCAACAACGACGAACAGCAGAAAATTATGAAGAAGGCTGCTGCACATCCCGAAGAGTACTCTGGCGATCCGCTCAAGGCACTCGCTTTTTATAAAATCGGCATGGACTCTCTGAAAGCCGAAGAGGCAGGCACGAAGCCTTTGCAGCCTTACCTGGACAAGATCAGCAGCATGACATCCAAAACACAACTGCCCGAAGTGGTGGCCGGGCTGAATAAACTGGGTGTGGGTGCCCTGTTTAGCGACTATGTATATGTAGACCGCAAGAATAGCGAAGCTTATGCTTACTATTTTGGTCAGGGAGGGTTGAGCCTGCCCGATAAGGATTATTACCTCAACGATAAAGATGAGTTTAAAAAGATTAGAACTGATTATCAGGACTACATCGTGAAGCTGATGCAGCTGACCGGTGAAAAGGAAGCAGCTACAAAGCAGACGGCCAAAACCGTGTTGAACATCGAGACTGATCTGGCAAAAGTATCGATGGACCGTGCCTTGACTCGCAACCCGGACAGCACCTATCATAAGATGGCTTTCACGGCTTTTTCAAATGACCTTCAGCAGTTTGATCTCAAGACGTATGTCAAAGACAGTGATGTGCCGCAGGCAGATATACAGGAAGTGATCATCACCCAACCCGGCTTCTACCAGGGCCTGAATAAGATCATCGCTAAGTATAGCCTCAACGACTGGAAAGCGTACCTGAAGTTCCAGACCGTCAATACCTTTGCCGATGTGATGAGCCACGACTTTGTGCAGGCCAATTATGATTTCTACGATGCCAAGCTCAACGGAGCACAGGCCATGCGCCCGCGCTGGAAACGTATGCTGGAAGAAGTCAACAGCTATCTGGGACAGGCATTCGGGCAGATCTATGTGAAGGAAGTGTTTCCGCCGGAAGCCAAAGAGAACATGCAGGTACTGGTCAAAAATGTACGTTCGATATTTGGCGAACGTATCAAAGACCTTGATTGGATGAGTCCGGAGACCAAAGCCAAAGCACAGGAAAAGCTCGATGCATTCAACGTAAAAATTGCTTACCCCGACAAATGGAAATCATATGAAGGCTTAAAGGTAGATACCTCATCGCTGGTGCAGTCTGTTATCAACGGCAACCTGTTCAACCATCAGGATAACGTAGAAAAGCTGGGCAAGCCGGTAGACCGCTCAGAATGGTTTATGAACCCACAAACAGTAAATGCTTACTACAGCCCGACGTTCAACGAGATTGTGTTTCCGGCAGCTATCCTGCAACCGCCGTTCTATGACTATCAGGCCGATAAGGCCGTCAACTACGGGGGCATTGGCGCAGTGATCGGACATGAACTCACGCATGGCTTTGATGACTCCGGACGTAAGTACAATGCCGTAGGCAACCAGGAAGACTGGTGGACAGCAGAAGATGCCAAGCTTTTTGATGCCCGCGCTCAGCAAGTGGTAGACCAGTACGAAGGCTACACCGTGCTCGACTCCATGCACCTGAATGGCAGGCTGACGCTGGG
Organism: Cyclobacteriaceae bacterium; assembly: GCA_958296015.1. GTDB lineage: Bacteria > Bacteroidota > Bacteroidia > Cytophagales > Cyclobacteriaceae > JAJNNC01. The sequence continues at coordinate 69,650 of CATQIH010000032.1, read as the reverse complement.
CGAAAACATTGCCGACCTGGGTGGCGTGACGCTGGCCTATTATGCAATGGAAAAAGATTTTGATGAGAACGGCAGGCCCGGCAAGATCGATGGCCTCACGCCAGAGCAGCGGTTCTTCATCAACTGGGCTACCGTGTGGCGTTCAAAATACAGAGCCGAAGCCCTGCGCAACCAGGTGATGACCGATCCGCACTCACCTGGAGAGTTCAGAGCGATGGGACCGATCAGCAACCTGCCCGAATTCAAAAAAGCCTTTGACCTGAATGACAACAGCAAAATGATTCGTCCCGATAGCCTGCGGGCGGTGATTTGGTAGAAGACGGAAGCTGGGAGACGGAAGACAGGAGGTAGAAGACAGAGACCGGAGATAGAAGTCGGGAGTCCGAAGTAAAGTATTATGTACATCACTTCGGTCTTCGGACTTCCGTCTCCGGTCTTTTTTCATCCTATATCGTGAATCAAACTAAAAACAATCTTCAGGCGATTTTTGTAGTATACATAAACAGTTACTACAAACATGAGAATACCTAAATCTATTGCCAAATACATTGATGTTGCCAGCAATCCTGGCGTGTATATCCGCATAGAAATAGAACGGGTGAAGGAAAATGCCAAGCACAAGGCGACAGACATCATCACCAAAGTAGTCATTTTTGCGGCTATGGGCATTGTGGGCCTTTTCATACTGATCTTCGGCAGTGTCACGCTGGGGCTTTACCTGAACGATGTGCTCGACAGTTCATCCCTGGGCTTTCTGATCATTACCGGATTTTATGTGTTGATACTGGTGATCCTGCTGCTGATTTCAGACAAAGAAAAGATTGTCAGGAAGATGCTGGGGTTTGCCAAAAACAATGTAGCCATCACCCTCACCGAGCCGCAACAGTTTGAACAAGACCCGGAACCGCAGCAGCCACAACACAACGGCAATGTTGCTCATCCTAAAGTGCCGGAAAGAGTGAATCCTTAGCATTGGTGAAAAGACAAACCGCAAAATACACCCATATTGCCCGTCTGTGTATATGAATGAGTGCCCAACATGAGTAGGCTGCCTGTCATGTTGATGCTGTAGCAGTAAAGGTTACAGATCGTCATCTATAAAAGCACTCAGTAAATGCTTTCCAACAGACACTGACCATGCCTGATGAAGCACTATCAGCCACCATCCTTCTGGTCGTTGCCTCCGCTACCTGTTTCGTCGTTTTATCACGACTCAAACCTTTTTATTCTAGCATGATTAGTATATATTGATACACAAAGAATGATAGAAAACCCAACATGCATATGAACAGCACACCTGATATAGCAGACCAATTGGTAAGTAACAATCCTGAATTAAAAGAAACCCTTGCCGATCAGTTGGAAGGCGAACAAAAAGGAGACTACTGGCACACCTTGACAGATCAACAGAAACAAGAGCTGATGCAGGCACTACGTGAGGTTGACAAAGGCAAAACATACAGCCATGAACAAGTAAAACAGGAGATACAAGCAGGTTCGTAAAGACGCGATTCATCGCGTCTCCTCAGATATGCATCGCGCTCCTCGAGGACGCACCTCATCTCTACAAGAATATATTGCAGGTATACAGAGACAGTGCTGTAATATAGTGGTATGTACTCCGCGTCGGATGTTGCAAGTATGCGATAGAAAAGCCACTGCTGCTTAGGAAAGATTCCTACGGTGTGACTTGTATTGTCTAATAACCTTTCTTGACGTAAGTAAACAAAAAAACCTCATAACTTTTCAGCTATGAGGCTCTTATAGTAGCGGGGACTGGACTCGAACCAGTGACCTTCGGGTTATGAGCCCGACGAGCTACCAACTGCTCCACCCCGCGATATATGTTTTTATACGTGCGTTTCGTAATTGAGATACAAAAGTAGCGGCTTTTGTTTAAAAAACAAATACCTTTGCCACTTAATTGAAAAAAGGCAGACATTGACCTGTATTTTTCTGAGTTCTTTAAGCCAAGTGCCATGCCAACCGATTCTCATAAAGCTGGTTTTGTCAGCATCATAGGTAAGCCCAATGTGGGGAAGTCTACCCTGATGAACCAACTGATCGGTGAGCGGTTGTCTATCATCACATCCAAAGCGCAGACGACCCGGCATCGTATCCTGGGTATCCTGAACGGTTCGCTGCCTGATGGAGACGGTTCGCCGCGCAACGATTTTCAGATTGTGTATTCGGATACGCCCGGTATTCTCAAGCCACAGTATGCCCTGCACCAGTCTATGATGCGTTTTGTGGATCAAGCACTGACTGATGCCGATGTGATCCTGTTTGTGACCGACCTGTATGAGAAATCAGAAGAGGAAGAGCAGATTGCAAAGCTTCGGGAAACACCTATTCCGGTGGTGCTAGTCCTCAACAAGATCGATCTGGCAAAGGGTACGCAGGTAGAAGATAAGATGACTTACTGGAAGGAACTGGTAGAGCCGGTGGTAGCCATTCCTGTTTCGGCACTGGAAGGGTTGAACGTACGTGCGGTGTTTGATGCGATTCTGGAACACCTGCCTGTGCATCCTCCTTACTTTCCCAAAGATGAACTCACCGATAAACCTGAGCGTTTTTTTGCTGCCGAGATCATCCGGGAAAAGATATTTCTGAACTACAAGAAAGAAGTACCCTATAGCTGCGAGGTGGTTGTCACAGAGTTTAAAGAAGAAGATACCATCATCCGAATACGCAGCGAAATCTATGTGGAGCGGCAAAGTCAGAAGGGAATCATTATTGGCAAAGGAGGCGAGGCACTCAAAAAAGTAGGGATACAGGCTCGGGCAGACATGGAAAAGTTCTTTAATAAGCAGGTGTACCTGGAGCAGTTTGTTAAGGTATCACCCGACTGGCGTAAGAAACAAAAGCAGCTTTATAATTTTGGGTACTAGGTTTTAGGGGTTGGGTGGTTAGTGGCTGTGTAGTTGAACATTAAAATAATTAAGAAATTGGCAAATATTGTAGCAATTGTTGGAAGACCTAACGTAGGCAAGTCTACCTTTTTCAACAGGATGGTAGAAAAACGGCAGGCGATCATGGATGACATGAGTGGCGTGACACGCGACCGGCATTACGGCTATGCCGAATGGGCGGGGCATCATTTTACGGTGATCGATACGGGAGGGTATGTAGCCAATTCCGATGATATTTTTGAAGAAGCCATCCGCAACCAGGTAGCACTGGCAATCAGCGAGGCCACCGTGATTTTGTTTATGGTAGACTGTATGACAGGTGTCACCGACTTGGATGAGAGCTTTGCCCGCATTTTGCGGGGCACCCAAAAGCCGGTATATATTGTTGCCAACAAAGCAGACAACGCAGAGCGTAGCTTTATGGCACCGGAGTTTTATGCACTCGGACTGGGCGAAGTGTTTGCTGTGTCTTCGGCCAACGGTTCTGGCACCGGCGAAATCCTGGACCAGGTAATCACTCATTTTGAGACAGAAGATGTGGAAGACCCTGAAGACGGCATTCCGCGGCTGGCAATTCTGGGTCGACCGAACGTAGGTAAGTCGTCATTCCTGAATGTGCTGCTGGGAGAGGAGCGGAGTATTGTCACCAGCATAGCAGGCACTACACGTGATGCGCTGCATTCGCACTATAAACTGTACGGCAAAGAATTTATCCTGGTAGATACTGCCGGGCTGCGCAAGAAGGCCAAAGTAATGGGTGATGTAGAGTTTTATTCTACACTGAGAAGCATACAGGCCCTGCAAGACAGCGACGTGTGTATCGTCATCTTGGATGCCGAACGCGGGCTGGAAGCACAGGATATGAGCATTGTTCATCTGGCCGATAAGTACAAAAAGGGTATGCTGATACTGGTAAACAAATGGGATCTGGTGGAAAAAGATACGCATACGGCCAAGGCATATACCGCAACCATCACGGAGCGATTGGGTGAGTTTAACTATATTCCGATCATCTTTACTTCTATGATCACCAAGCAGCGGGTATTTCAGGCGATGGAAAAAGCAGCTGAGGTTCAGGAAAACCGCAAGCGCAGAGTGAGCACTTCCAAACTCAACGAAGTGATGCTCAAAGAAATAGAAAACTATCCGCCGCCTGCCGTACGCGGGAAGTATATCAAGATCAAATACGTGACGCAGCTGCCAACCAGAACACCCGCCTTTGCCTTTTTCTGTAACTATCCACAACAGGTGAAAGATTCTTACCGTCGCTACATAGAAAACAAACTTCGCCAGCACTTCAACTTTGAAGGGGTACCGCTAAGGGTGTTTTTCAGGAAGAAATAGTGTGTTGACAGAAGATGATCACACAATCAAACTTACCGGATATTTTGCAAATGGTTAATCTTCCACCAGGTCGGCTAGGGCCACGTGGAGCTGGCTCACTGATATGGCACCTTCGCCTACGGCAGAGGCTACGCGTTTGGTAGAGCCGGAGCGAACATCGCCTGCGGCAAATACGCCAGGAATGCTGGTTTCCAACATCATGGGAGGGCGTTCCAGCGGCCATTTACCGTAGTGCGCTACTTCTGCCCCTGTTTTGATAAATCCTTTCTCATCCAGTTGCAGACAGTCTTCCAGCCATCGTGTGTTGGGCACTGCCCCAATCATCAGAAAAATATGGCGGATGCGGTGCATACTGGTTTCTCCGGTGTTGTTGTCTTTCCACTCCACCTGCTCCAAATGCTTTTCTCCCTGCAACCCTACCACTTCTGTGCAGGGATGCAGCGTAATATGTTTGGAAGCCTTGATGCGCTGCACCAGGTAGTCCGACATGCTAGAGGCCAGGTTTTCGCTTCTTACCAGCATGTGCAAATGGCTGGCATAGCGCGACAGGAACACGGCGGCCTGTCCGGCAGAATTGCCGCCACCAATTACGATAATCTCTTCGCTTTTGCAGATGTCGCCTTCCATCGCTGTAGCGGCGTAGTAGATACCGGCTCCTTCAAACTTATCTTCATTTTCCAGTTCCAGCTTACGGTAGTGTGCGCCAGTGGTAACGATCATGGTTCTGGTCTTGACGCGGCAATGATGATCCAGGTACAGCGTGTAGGGCTGTGAATCGCAATCCATGCGCTCTACGGTGTAGGGCAGAGAGATGGTAACGCCAAACTTATGAGCCTGCGCCTGCGCGCGTCCGGCAAGTTGCTGCCCGGAAATACCGAGCGGAAACCCAAGATAGTTTTCTATCTTTGAACTGGTGCCTGCCTGTCCTCCGGGTGCTTCGGCCTCTATCATCAGCGTGCTCAACCCTTCGGAAGCAGCATACACGGCTGCCGAAAGCCCTGCCGGTCCGCCACCCACAATGGTGACATCGTACACATAATCTTCTCTGATGCGTTCTACCAGTCCCAAGGCTTCAGCCAGTTTGAGGTTGGAAGGGTTATACAGCAGTTCATCTTTGTTGTGAACCAGTACTACAGGCAGGTCATTGGCAGTTACTCTGAAGTTGCTGAGCAACTGTTGGGTAGCTTTTTCACCGAAATCAAGGATTTCCAGCGGGTAGCCGTTGCGCTCCAGAAAACGCTCCATCCGTAGTGTATCGCTCATCTCTTTGTCTGTGATAATCGTGACGGATGCTTGCTTGTGAGAAATCAGCCCCACACGGCGCAGGATGAAAGCACGCATGATCACTTCCCCCAAATCTGGCGAAGCAGAAACCATCTTACGAAATTGCGCCCGGTTCATTCGGATCACCTGTCCGTCGGCACCCATGCGGCCACCCACTAGGATTTCCCGATCGTTGAACAAGTCCAGTTCTCCGGTAAACTGACATTGTTTGTGAACGGTAATGACGTTGACGCCACGCGAGGAATGCTCATAAATTTCTATGTTTCCCTTCAGAATAATAAAGAAATTGACACTTCGCTCGCCGCGTTCGAAGAGTACGGTGCCTTTGGTAAGCGACTGCACTTTGCCAAAAGGTTTGGCCTGTGCTATCTGCTCGTTGGTGAGCATAGGAAATATCTGCTCGGGACGGTTGTAGGGATCACTTAAATCGATGGTTTGTGTAGCGGTAGTGCTGGCCATAAAAGTGCGTGGGGAAAGTGTGTAACTATACCAACGTTACGTATTACAGTACCAATAGGTTGAGACAACCCGCAGGGCCATAGGAAATGTTGAGTATTAGCAGTAAAACAATATGGGCTTTTGAATGCGGTTGCAGCCTGATCCTCTAGCTGTTAAATGATATAAAAACCCCGGATGGGTTTAATGTTACCAGCTAAATAGCACTGAAATAGTACCTTGGCGATACAATTTGTTTCCTGTCTGATAGCTGAAAGGAACCAATTTGACAGAGAAGTTTTCGCTGAACGAAAGATAAATACCCAAACCTATCTCCACACCCACAAACCATGCGTTGTATTGCTCCGGTTTGAACAAAAGGTCTCCTGCCTTCATACCAGTAATCCAATTTACAAAAGGCCCGGCATAGGGCGTGAGGGTAATCCAGCGGGCTTTGATGATGTCGTAAGAGACAGCAGGTGTTAGGCTAAGGGTGTTGGCATAAGAAGGCTGAAAGTTTCTGCCTATGTTTGAGTACAGAAAGCCTAGTTGCAAGCCAGGTTCAGCCCGCCACCGGCTGGAGCCTAACCTTTGCACCTTCTGAATACTAATATTAAAACCGTGTGCGTCATCAACGGTACTTACTTCAAGGAAAAGAGATTCTATGTAGCCAGCACCTACATAGACCTGCGCAGATGCCAGTGGTGCCGTCAAACAAGCGATGAGGATAAGTAGAAGTATTTTGCTATTCACTTTCATGTATTGGTTTGGTAATGTTTTTATTTGTCTGGAGCACATTCCACCTCCACACCCCTTCCTGGAGCGCGTTTGCAACGCGTTCCACTCCCACTTCTATACGTTCCACCTCCACTCACCTTTCCTGGAGCGCGTTTGCAACGCGTTCCACTCCCACTTCTATACGTTCCACCTCCACTCACCTTTCCTGGAGCGCGTTTGCAACGCGTTCCACTTCCACTTCTATACGTTCCACCTCCACTCACCTTTCCTGGAGCGCGTTTGCAACGCGTTCCACTTCCACTTCTATACGTTCCACCTCCACTCACCTTTCCTGGAGCGCGTTTGCAACGCGTTCCACTCCCACTTCCACACCAAGGACCAGAAGAAATCAAAGCCTAAACAGCAATGATACGGTGCCTTGTCTGAAGAATTCATTCCCGTATTGCAGGTTGAGCGGCAGCAGCTTGAGTTGAAAGTCTTCGCTGATATTCACCTGAAAATCCAGCCCAAATTGTGCGCCCCATGTCAGTTCATTCAGATAGGCACTCTCAAAAACGATATCACCTGAGCGAAGACCCAACAACCAACCGGCAAAAGGCGCGGCATAAGGTGCTATGACAAACCTGCTGAATTTCAACAGATCATAGGAAACAACAGGTGCAATACTTAAAGTGGTAGCATAAAAAGAATATACCTCACGTGTTGTGTTAGAACTTAACAAGCTAACCTGCAAGGCCGGACTTACATGCCATTTGCCATTGCCGATGGAATAATCTCTTTGGATGTTAATAGCTAATCCTTTGACAGCATCAAAGCTGTTTTCTGACAACATCGAGTAGGCATATCCTCCACCCAGGTATACCTGCGAAAAGGTATTATGCGTTGACATAAAAAACAGGATGAAGGGTATATAGTATTTCAATGTTTTCATGAAAGGCAAATGATTGTTTTCCGCCGTGGCAGGTCTTATGACCCATCACTTTGGTGACCAATAAGACCAGGGGAGAAGCATGCAAGTGTATTGACGTTGCCTTACCGTTCTGCTTCAAAACAATAGGCAGTATTGTAGGTGCAGGCAATCACCTTTCCTTTCTGCCCATTCTTTCCGGGGATCACACGAAAGCCAGCAAAATTATTGAAACTCTCATTTTCAGGGCTTTTTAGTTGCCAAAGCAGTTCTCCACTATCTGTATCATAGGCATATATCTCACCATCGATGAAGTATAAAACGCCATTCAGAAAATCAATAGAGGTTGTATTACCGCCTCGGCCTTTATCTTGCCACAGCACGCGTCCTGTCAGCGGATCGATTGCCATTACGCTGTTGCTGGAGCCGGAGATGTTTACGGCGTATAGTTTGTCTTCATGGATAGCATAAGTGAAGATGCCATCCCCGTTTTTTTGGAAGTTATCCAGGTGCCACACAATCTTTCCGGTCGTTTTCTCGATACCGTAGAGTTCGCTATCTGGGTTGACAATCATTATATCTTGATACATGATCGGGCGTTGACCAAAAGGAAGTGATACAGTGTCATCCAGTCTTGTTTTTTCAAAGTCGTAGCTATTGGTACTCAAGTTATAAGAAGCTATATAGCTAAAGCTTTGACTTTCATTTAGGTTTACATTTTCAGAGAATTGAAGAAAGGCATGTAGCTCTCCGTTTTCTTCATACATATATGGCTCACCCATGCCGCCATAACGAAAGATGAAGTGCTGGATAGAGTCAATAGGCGGAGACATGATCTTGGTGTATTGCGGTGAATAAATATCTCCTTTGACCAGCGTGGACCTCGCAGTAGAATCTGTATAGAAACCAAAACTAAAATAATAAGAATCTCCTACTATCTGTACTACTGCACCTTCTGCCACTCCCTCTATCTCTTCTTCCCAAAGCGTATTACCATTTTGTAAGTCGATGGCATAAAAGGTATTGCTTTCCTGCAATATCCAGATGTTATCTTTTTGGTTATAACCTAACTGACTACCACCAATATTCCCCCTGAGCAGGGGTAAAAACTTATGCTGCTTCCAAACCACTTTGCCCGTATCTAAATCAAACGCAGTGAGAGTGTTATTTCTAAGAAAGTTAATCCCTGCTATCACCACTGTATTTTCATAGACCGCAGGCGTTAAACCAATCTGCACCTGCCTTATTCCTGAAATATCGGCTTTCCATAGGTAGGGTTTTCCTGTTACTACTCCATATGTATCCTTCACTTCTTTCTCAAGAGGATCTTCTTTGAAGCATCCGCTACAGGCGCAGATAAGCAGCAGGCAGATTACATGGATTGTTTGTTTGATATTCAACATCATAGTTTGTTGGTTTTAACGCTCTGCTTCAAAACAATAAGCCGTAGCATAGGTGCAGGCAATCACTTTCCCTTTTTCCCCATCCTTGCCAGGCACTACACGAAAGCCACCAAAACCCTGAAAGCTCTCATATTCAGGACTTTTCAGGTTCCAAAGCAGTTTGCCATTATCCGCATCATACGCATACACATGCCCATCGCCCCGGCTGCTAAAATACAGCACACCATTTAAGAAATGAATGGACTCCACACTGCCACCGTGGCCTATATCTTCCCATAGGGTGCGTCCTGTCAGCGGGTCTAGAGCCATCACCCGGTTGGTAGAGCCGAGAGCGTTCACCGCATACAATTTATCTTCATAAATATCATAACTAAACATACCATCTCCGTTTTTTTGGAAATTGTCCAGGTGCCACACAATCTTTCCAGTCATTTTTTCAACTCCGTAGAGTTCGCTATTCGAGTTTATGACCATCAAATCTTGGTACATCACTGGGCGATGACTAAAAGCATGGGCAACCGTATCATCCAGTCTTGTTTTTTCAAAGTCATAGCTATTGTTGGTCAAGTTATAAGAAGCTATATAGCTAAAGCTTTGACTTTCATTTATGTTCACATTCTCCGAAAATTGAAGAAAGGCATGTAACTCTCCATTTTCTTCGTACATATATGGCTCACCCATGTCGCCATAATGAAAGATGAAGTGCTGGATAGAGTCAATAGGCGGAGATATAATTTCAGTGTATTGCGGCGAATAAACATCTCCTTTGACTAGGGTAGGTATGGCAGTAGAATCTGTATAGAAACCAAAGCTGAAATAATAAGAATCTCCTACAATCTGTACTCCTGAAGATGAACCAGATCCATCTATCTTTTCTTCCCAAAGGGTAGTGCCATTTTGTAAATCAATAGCATGAAAAAAGGGACTGTTATCCAGTATCCAAATATTATCTTTTTGATTGATTCCTGATTCTTTATTGTTTACAGGGCCAGTATGATCAGTCTGGAAACCTTTCCATCTCCATTCTTCTTCGCCTGTATCTAAGTTAAGAGCCACCAACATATCTTTTTCAAAAAAATCGGCACCTCCTACCACTACGGTATTTTCATAAACAGCCGGAGTGATACCCACCCAAATCAGTCCTTTTTCGGAGACATCTTTCTTCCATAGATACGGTTTGCTAGTGAGAACTCCATTTGCGTCTTTAACAACTTTTGCTTCTGCGGTAGGAGTATCTTCTTTGATGCACCCGCTACAAGCGCAAATAAGCAGCAGGCAGATTACATGAATTGTTTGTTTGATATTCAACATCATAGTTTGTTGGTTTTAACGCTCTGCTTCAAAACAATAAGCCGTAGCATAGGTGCAGGCAATCGCTTTCCCTTTTTCCCCATCCTTGCCAGGCACTACACGAAAGCCACCAAACCCTTGAAAGCTCTCATATTCAGGACTTTTCAGGTTCCAAAGCAGTTTGCCATTATCCGCATCATACGCATACACATGCCCATCGCCCCGGCTGCTAAAATACAGCACACCATTTAAGAAATGAATGGACTCCACACTGCCACCGTGGCCTATATCTTCCCATAGGGTGCGTCCTGTCAGCGGGTCTAGAGCCATCACCCGGTTGGTAGAACCAAGTTTGTTGACTGCAAATAGCTTGTCTTCGTAAACGGCATAGGTAAAGACCCCATCTCCATTTTGCTGGAAGTCTTCGAGGTGCCATGCCACATCGCCAGTGTGTTTATTCACGCCGTAGAGCGTTCCATCGGGATTGACAACCATGATGTCTTGATACATAGCAGGACGTTGACTAAAGGAAAATGCATTAGTGTCACCACCTAGTCGGGTTTTTTCAAAGTCATAGCTATTCGTACTTAGGTTATAGGAAGCCACATAACTAAAACTCTGACTTTCATTTAAGTTCACATTTTCAGAGAATTGAAGAAAGGCATATAACTGTCCATTTCCTTCGTATACATATGGAATTCCCATACCACCATAAAAGGAAGTAAAATGTTGGATAGAATCAATAGGAGGAGATACAATCTTGGTGTATTGCGGTGAATAAATATCTCCTCTGACCAGGGTGGGTACCTCGGTGGAGTCTTTAAAAAAACCAAAACTATGATAATAATTATTATCTATAATTTGTATTTCTGCATTTCCTGGCGACCCTGGTATCTTCTCTTTCCAAAGTGTAGTACCGTTTTGTAAGTTAAGGGCATAAAAATAATAGCTATCTTGTAGTATCCATATATTATCTTTTTGGCTGTACTCTGATGATTCACCACTGTTTATACCTGCCCCGTGATCATAGGTGAGAAAATCAGTCCATCTCCATACTTCTTCTCCTGTATTTAAATCCAGGGCTACCAACATATCTTTTTCAAAAGAAGTAGCACCCCCTACCACCACTGTATTTTCGTAAACAGCCGGACTTACTGTCGTCCAAATCAGTCCTTTTTCAGACACATCCTTTTTCCACAAGAATGGCTTATCGGTAATCACTCCATTTGCGTCTTTAACAACTTCTGCTTCTGCGGTAGGAGTATCTTCTTTGAAGCATCCGCTACAGGCGCAAATAAGCAGCAGGCAGATTACATGGATTGTTTGTTTGATTTCCATAGAATAACTTATCACCCTGCTATTGATATTCATTTTAAAGACAATATGGCAACTCCGTACCTTGATAATGGTTTTTTTACAACATAAATATAAATTATTGTAAAACAATCAATTCAATAATAAATATTTTAAGTTGTATATTTCATATATACATCTCTCTCAAAATAGCCCTGTGGAAACCTTTAGTTATATGAAAATCTTACAATAAGAAGGACGAAGGGATTGACATTTATCGATTATTGCGATCGCTTAAACCAATTTTCTATTTTAATTCCATGTATTCGCTTGAAGTCCTTTAAACTTACGGCTGGATTTGACATCAGCGATGATTTCTTCGGCAGGTTTATCAGAAGCGAATGAGCCGAAAGACTTGTAAAAGTTGTTCTCCTTGCTATTTTCTCCTGCTTTTAGCAATTTTGTAAGGCTTTCAATAAGTTCAATTTTGCTTAAAGCACTTAATCCTTCAAAAAGCTTTGAGTAAGTTTCTACAATATGTTTTTCCGTATGTGTCATATATCTTTTCATTCAAATTTACAAAACTTTCGTTTCTTGTCATAGCCATGAACCGTGCAAGCCAAAGCATATCAAAACATCGCTAATTTCCTCCAAAAATATCTCTGAGTACATCCACAAACTTCTTCTTTTCCTTTTTGCGGCGGGGCTGCCGGGTTCTGGGTTGGGGCTTTTGCTGCGGTTTTTCTTCGGCTACACGCTCATCGGCCTGCTGCTCTTTATCTTTGTCTTTGCCACCGGCTAATATGCGCCAGAGCAACCCTTTGTCTTCGTTCGGGTCACGGTAGAAGGGGCAGTCCAGCATGTCTTTGACGCGGCGACTGGGTTCGGGAAAACGGGCAAATGCTACCTTTTGTAATGACTTTTCTTTATTAAACTGCTGCATAAACAGTCCCCAGATGGGCAACGCTGTATTGCCGCCCTGCCCCAGGGTAAGCGAACGGAAGCGCACTTGCGGGTCTTCACCACCTACCCAGGCACCGGCCACCAGGGCAGGGGTGGCACCAATAAACCAACCGTCGGTCTGCGCCTGTGTGGTGCCTGTCTTTCCGATGATATCGTTGGTAAGGCCATAGCGGAACCGAAGCCTTCTGGCCGTGCCACTGTCGGCCACGCTTTTGAGCATCTCTATCATCATGTCGGCAGTTTCCCGATCAAGAGCGCGCTCCACTTCCGGTTTCTCATAAAAGTCGAAGAGCACTTTTCCGCTGCGGTCTTCCACACTCAGCAGGTATACCGGCTTCACATAAGTGCCGTGGTTGACGATGGTGGTGTAGACCGATAGCATTTCGTAGAGTGACAAGTCGGCGGTGCCCAGCGCGATAGAAGGCTGCTCCGGTATCTTGCTGCGGATACCCATGCGGTGTGCCAGATATACCACTTTATCGATGCCGGTACGCATCATCAACTCTACACTGATGGTGTTCAGCGACTTCGACATAGCACCTTCCATCGAGTAGCTGCCTTCGTAATCATCTTCTGCATTTCGTGGCGACCAGTTATCATATTCCTCATAGGTGCGCTGCTCGTTGGTGATGTATTCGCACGGGTCTTCGCCATTTTCCAGGGCGGCTGCATACACAATGGGTTTAAAGGTAGAACCTACCTGCCGGGTGGCAATCACGTGGTCGTACTTGAAATACTTGTGGTTGATACCGCCCACCCAGGCTTTGATGTGACCGTTGTCGGGACGGGCAGCCAGAAAACCGGCATTGAGGAACATTTCGTAGTAGGCAATGGAATCCATAGGAGACATCACCTTTTCTTCTTCGCCTTCCCAGGAAAACACGCTCATTGGCACAGGTTCCTGAAATATCTTGGCGATCTCTTCGGCTGTTTTACCATCGGCCAGTAGGCTTTTGTATCTACTGGACCGGCGCATGGCTCTTTTGAGTATCTCGTTGTTTTCTCCCCAGGGCTTGCGCCCTTTCCAATGCTGGAAAAAAGTGGTTTGCAACTCCTTCATGTGCTGGTCAACCGCCTTTTCAGCCATTGCCTGCACCCGTGCATCCAGCGTGGTATAGATTTTCAGTCCGTCGGTATACAGGTTGTACGTAGAGCCATCTTCTTTAGGATGGTCTCTGAACCAGCGGTCGAGTTCATGCCGGAGTTTTTCTCTGAAATAAGGTGCCAGCCCGTCATTGTGCGTCACGTAATAATAGTTCAGCGTGAGAGGCAGGGCTTTAACAGAATCGGCTTTATCTGCTGGCAGGTAGCCGTATTTTGCCATCTGGCTCAGGACCACATTTCTGCGGGCTTTGGCCCTTTCTGGGTACAACCGTGGATTGTAGGAGGTGGTGGCTTTGAGCATCCCAATCAGCACGGCAGCCTCCTCGGGTTGAATCTCGCGGGATGATTTGTTGAAGAAACGTTTGGTAGCCGCTTCAATGCCAAACACGTTGCCGCCGAAGGGCACCGTATTGAGGTACAGCGTCAGCAGGTCTTCTTTAGAATACTGCTCTTCCAGCCTGGAAGCGATGATGGCTTCCCTGACCTTATTGATTGGCATGGTGAAGAGCATATATTGCTGCCGTGGGAATAGGTTTTTGGCCAGCTGCTGGCTGATGGTGCTGCCACCGCCTGAGCTTTCGTTTTGCAACAGGATGCTTTTGAAAACCACCCGCATCAGGCTTCGGTAATCCACGCCGTGGTGTTCGTAGAATCGGGCATCTTCGGTAGCCACCAGGGCATCTTTGATGTAGGGAGAGATATTTTCAAAAGTGGTGTTGGTGCGGTTCTCGATGTAGTACTTTCCGATCAGGATGCTGTCGTAAGAATAGACTTCGGAAGCGTTGAAGTTATCTATATGCAACAGGGCATCACCTGAGGGCAGTGGGCCGAACATGCCTGCGCGAATAGAAAGGAAAAAGGCGAACAGGCCAATGATGAAAAGCCCGGCAGCGATGCCGGTCCAGCGCAAAACCTGCTGCCAGGAAAGATTACGCCAGGAAAATTGGTTGAGTTTTTTACCCCGGTTTTTAAAGGACATGAATATGTATTTGATCTGTCGGCAAAGGTATGATTTTTAGCGTGGAACTACGATCATGCCAAACAAACCAGCTGCCTGCCTGTCAGAATTTTACTAAAATTTAGCGTTCAAAATGACATTGAATTACTTCCCGAATATTTTGTTTTAATTCTTCTACACTTTCCGCTTCGGTGAAAATAGATCCGCCCAAAGCTTTAGCTTGATAGCCACCTTCCGGGGCTTCTTCTACAATAAAAATGATTTCTGTCATATGGCTAAAGGATATTGTTTTTTCATCATATTGAAAGATAACGTAAATATCCATCAATATGGGATATGGCTCAATGCCTTTTTCTTTTATTGCGGTTCTTTACATATTGATTGTATATCTTATAAGAACACTTACAGCGATTGTATGCGTTTTGTATATTCTTCAGGAGTAAGTTCTATTTCTCTTAAAATTTGACGGATAAGAGGGCGGGATAAATCTTTTCCTGCATGGTGTGGGAGGGTTGTATATCGCCCATCAGGATGACGATAGAAGACATGGCTGCCTTTCTGACGTTTGATCTCAAAACCCAGTTGCAAGAGTAACTTTTCTAATAGTTTAGCTGAAACAACTGGTAATTTATTGCTCATACAGCTACTGAAACTTGCTGAGTACCAATAAAATTAGAAGCTAATTGTTTATATTCTTCTTCTGTGAGTTCTTCCAGACATAAGCTGGCTACTTCTGCTAAATTAGTGTAAAGCTCATCTAGTGTGGCAGCCTGTGTGTGTGCTCCTGGCAGACTGGGAATATAACCATAATAAAGGCTGCTTTCCGGATCTTTCTCTATATGAGCCGTAAAAGTATATTGTTTTTTCATCATCTTAAAGATAACGTAAATATCCATCAGTATGAGATATGGCTCATCGCCTTTTTTATTCTTTTTCAGCTTTCTTACAGCATAGATAACGATTTTTGCAAGATATACATGCTTACCTCTAGTGCATCCTGCAACTCCTTTCCATTGAAAAACCAACCAGCAAGCATAAAAAAAGCCACCTGATCTGCTCAAGGTGGCTTTTTGTATAAATAGCTGTAAAAGATAAGCTTACCTCACAATCACCTTACGGGTAGTGAGCATGTTGTCTACATTGACGATGATGGTATAAATACCTTTGCCATATCTGCTCAGGTCAGGCGTTTTGCTCATGCCAGACTGTCCTTGTGCCTGGTATACTTTTCTTCCAACATTATCGTAGATGCCTACCCATACGCTTGAGCCTTCTGTGGCACCTACATTGAGGTTGAAGCGTCCGTCAGAATAGTTGGGATATACATCTACAGTATTAAGATTGCTTTCCAGACCAGTCGTTGCTTTTAGCGAAGTGTTCATGCGGGCAGCGGTAGGGCTGGCAGCATTGGCTTTGGCAGACAGATTACGACGACGCAGGTCCGGGCCTTTCAACGACCAGATCACCGTCTCATCGTCGCCCAGTGTTACGCTGAACGAGGCAAACTGGCGTCCGGGAAAGAAGGTAGTCACCTGTCCGCGATTCACAGACTTGCCCTTGAATCGGTTGTTGGGTCCTACGGGAATCTTGAAACGCTGCTCATTTTTATTGTCGTATCCGAAGTATGCTTCGTATTTGCCGGTTTTGTTGTCAAAGAATACGCCATCAAAGATAGGTACGATGGCTTCCAACTCGGGCAGTGCTTCCAGGGCATTTTCCAAGGCAAGATCAGCCCGCACAAAGCCGTAGCCGGTGGCGTAGTCGAATCCTTTGTCGAAGCCTGGTGTGTAGGGGTTATCCATGTCATCGGTACTGCCGATCAGGGCATTTTCTATATCTCTGGGAGAAATGCTTTTATAAGTGGCTTCCAGCATGATAGCCGCCACACCTGCTACGTGCGGGGCAGAAGCAGAGGTGCCAAAGAAGTTAGGAAAGCCATCCGGTTCACCAGTACCCGGAATATCGAAAGACAAGTCGTCACCGAAGAAGGTTGTATTGCCTCCATCCGGGCCTACTACTTCGGGCTTTTGCCGTGCAAACGGTTTTTGTAGCCTGTTGCCCTGGTTATCAAACAGATGCAGTGTGCCTCCCACAGACGAGAAACCATTAATGCGTGGCTTGCTCAGGTTTTCGTTGAACATGGGCGTATTGAACCAAGCAGTAGCACCTACGGCAATGGCTCCGTTGGTATTGGCATGACCGAAGATAGTAGAACTTTTGGTGTCATATTCTTTCAGTTGATAGCCATTACCAAAATTAACATACTTAAGAAGGTCGGGATCAGGTCCGGCTTTTTTCACGATCAGCAGCTGGGCTTTCAGGTCTTCTTCAAATGGGTTTTGTATGCCAAATACTTCTACCGGATCGCCTCCCAGGTTATCATCATTGTAGGGCAGCACCAGGTCTATCTCAGGCAGCACGATATACACATCCATATCCGTATCTGCTCCCTTTTTGCCTGTCAGCGAATAGAAAGGATCAGACCACTGGAAAGAAAGCGTAAGAGTAGCACCAGGAGGAAGCACAAAATCCTGGTAGATATCGCCACCGGAGAAGTTATGCGGATAGCCCAGGATATTTCCTTCGGCATCGGCAATCTGGAAACCCAGGTTGTTAAATTTGCTCTCGTAAGAAGCACGGCTCTGGTTACCGGCAGATGATAGGTAGGTGGTACCACCACGGTATACCTTGTCTACGGCCTGGGCAATAACGCCATCCTGGAACATAGGCTCTGCAAAATAGATCACATCGTCTACAATCACATCGCAACCGGCGGCAGCCAGTCGTTCAATGCCCTTGGCAAAATCCAGTTCTCCCAAAAAAGCAGTATGAAAAGCCATGTCAGCTCCCGAGGCTACGTCGTGTATGATCTCGGCCATTCCCCGGCCTTCATCGGAGCCGCCTTCCGGCAGGTCTTTGATGATCTGCACATTCTCTGGCAGGTCATCAGTGGAGACGCCTTTTGTGGCACCGCCCAGGTTATTGTAACTGTCGGAGATCACCCCTACTTTGATGCCTCTGCCTGCGAAACCTGTATTTTTCCTTACCTGATCACTTTTCAGGGCTTTGTCACCCAGCGAGGTGACGATACCGGCGTTGTTCATTGGCTTGTAAGACGGACGGGCATATCGTAGTGCTGATAATCCTTCCAGCTTGCTCACTTTGCCGACAGGAAGCATGCCGCTGATCCTGGACTTGAAGGTGAGCACATCTTTCATACCCAGCTTTTTTAGCTCACGGGTAAGCTTTTTGACTTTGTTAGGTTCTGCAAAAGCGTCGATGACTACATAACCGTCAAATTCCTGGATGATGCCTTTCATCACAAAATCTTCGGCAGTAGCCTGCCTGATAGATTTGTGAGTATTAGTGCTTTTGCTGGTGAACTGATTAAACTGGAACTGTTTTAGGTCGTGGCTGACCTTTGTAGCAGCAGAAGGCTTTACATAATGCTCAAGTACGATCTGTTTTTGAGCATATATTACCGTTGTGCAAAAAAATATGCTAAGAAATAGTAATAACGAAAACTGATACTGGTGTTTCATAAGGTTTGTGTGGTTTGGTTTGATGGAATAATAGTAATAAAAAGAAATATGTTTTCCGCAATATTTCTTCAGTAAAATAGTTGGCGGAATAATAACAAATACGGCTCATATTAGAAATATCATACATTGATTTGTTTGGTGTAGGTAAATAGAAAAACCCGATAAGAAAAATTCTATACCGGGTTCTTTAAAAAAAAGCTTATTTATCAGTTTAACAGAAGCGATGAGTCCGGTGTGGGGGCCGTTTGCATCACTTTGTCTATCACATAGCTGATGCGCGCGCGGTGTGCTTTGGTAGCGGTATTGCCATCCGGGCTTTTCACCATTTCACGGATCGTTTTCAAATGATAAAAAGCCATAGTCTGGGTAACATGCGAATACTTGGAAGATTTGCTATCCATGATTTCTACCAGGTCTTTCAGGTATTCTATCTGTAAATTCTGGCGAAAGGTGTTGATGTTTCCTTTTCTATCGGCTGCAAAGATCGCTTTGTTCAGGTCGGTTAGCATGGCAGACAAGCTGTATGTGTTGCCATACAACTCGGAGTCGGTGATCCTTTCCAGCACATTTGGGTGCAGCAAGTGGGCCAGTACAGTCTTCTGGATAGTCAGTACACGGTCGTGCACCTGAGGGTCTTCGTTTTTTCCGTAGAAATCAAAGCCACGACGTTGCATCTGTAGATAGCCATACAACTCGGCAGGTACTTTGAAGGCATCCGGGGCAAAGACATACTTGCTCAGCGTTTTCATTGCCCGTTTCTGGTTATATAGCGGCACCGGCGTAAAGGGCTGTTTGGCTCCCTGCTGCCCTGCAAAGGAGCGATCTACATACACGCCGCCAATATAACGCGAGATGGTATTGGCTGCTCTGGCCTGCTGCGTGGTGAGCACCAGGTAGGCATTCCTCAACTCCTGATAAGACTGATCCTGCTTCTGAAACTTGTTCAGCAACTCTTGTGATACTTTTTGGGTGAGCAACAGCCTGTCGGTGGCAAAGGAGATGGCATCGAGCGTGAGGTCGTTGACGTTGACACGCGGGTCAATGCCTTTGCCGGGGCTGCGCATATCATCTGCGTCGTTGCCAAAAGAAAGCTCCGGTTTGGTAGATTCAGCCAGCAGTGCCAGGCGTTCTACCGGGGTCATGGGCTTGTAGCCATACGCAATGGCCCACAGGTCGTAAGGACCCGGGCGGGTAGGCCAGTACTGCCCCTGTTCTTCGCGGTGCAGGGCAAAGTTGATCTCAGGATAGTCCATCACAGAACCAACCAGGCCCACTTCGGAGGTAAGTGCTACGTTGTTGATGTTTTTGGTATTGTGTAATTGACTGGACTTCATATTATGGCTCAGGCCAAAAGTGTGACCCATTTCGTGCAGCACCAGGTAATACAAAAACTCTTCCGACATCTGTGCCTTCTCTGCTTCATCTTCTGATAGTGCCTGTAGGGCTGCGGCACCAAAGAAGTTGCCTGCGCCCGCCTGCAAGCCTGCCATGCAGTAGTGCGCCTGCATGGCATCTTCGGCAGAAGCTTCATGCAGATACATTTCCAGTCCGGTAGCAGCAAATACCTGTTGGTTTTGCATGTTTTTGCCTAGAGAGGCGTACTCCAGCATGATATCCGCACCCAGTATCTGGCCGGTGCGGGGGTTGACAAAGCTCGGGCCATAGCCACCAAAAGGAGGTGTAGGAGAGGAGGTCCAGCGGATAACGTTGTAGCGTAGGTCGCCGGCCGTCCAGGCAGCATCATCGGGTTGCTGGCGTATCTGGATAGCATTTTTGAAGCCTGCTTTCTCAAAGGCCCCGTTCCAGGTATTCCCAGCCTTTTTGATCACTTCTCTGAGTTCTACAGGCGTGGTATTTTCTATCCAGAACACGATCGGCTGCACCGGCTCGGAAACTAATGCGGCAGGATCTTTTTTTCTCAGGTCCCAGCGGTGGATCACATCGCGGTAAGGTGTGGCACTCAGCGAGGTGAGGTCGGTTACCTTGGTGCTGAAGAAACCCACACGCGGATCATCATACCGGGGCTGGAAGCCGTTGTCGGGTACGGCAATGAAGCTGTGCTGCACCTGGAGGCTTACGCTGCGGGCATCGGTGACAGCATCGCTGCCTTTGTTGAACGGAGTACTGCTTTCATACACATATTCTGCCAGCACATCTGTGTTTTGCGGGTAGTTGTGCAGGGCAAGGTACTTGGTTTTGCTGCGGCTCAGTCCGCCAAGCTTGAAAGAACTAGGGCTGTCTGGCTTTACTTTGCCCATCGTTTCCTGCAAAAACAGCGCGTCGGCATCAATGAGGTAGCCTTCTTCGGGATTACCTGCCAGTATTTTTTCGTTGTGAAGCACAGCACGACTGATGTTGGCATCGGCTGCATGGCTCAGGGCATTGTCTTCATCAAAATAATAAGAAGTGTTCTGCTGCACAAACTCCAGATGATCATAATACTTCTCTATTCTGAAAATAATGGATTCTTTGAACTGACCGCGAAAAGCGTTGGCCTCTACCACACCGTTTTCAATGTAATAAAAGTGAATAAAGTCTTTGTTGAGCTGTTCTTCTTTGATAAGCATCTTCAGATCCCCACTGGTAGTATCCTGGTAGAGGGTAAGTAACCCATGAACTGCCCGGGCATTTTTGGCTGCGTCGGTCACTTTCCTGACTTTGTCTTTTTTGGGTATTGTAGGTGTTATCTGGGCTATCACTTGGTCTTCCTTCTTTTTTTTCTTTTTCTGTGCCATCAGAGGGTGAGCAGACAACAGAAGGATACAAAGAAAGCTGGTCAAAGTAAGGATGTAAGACTGCTTTTTGAACAGTGAGCGCATATGAAAGAGGTTTATGAAGTTATCTAACATTTTTACACCAGGGCAAAAGATGGTAACAATCTAATGATTTAGTGATCAATTTTTAAACAATCGGTTCGGTTATTTAAAAATATGATATCTGGTTTATGGGATGTAAATTAGTTGATAAAACCCCCTTATGTATGAGCAAAGCAAAGGTAAACTAACAGATGTAGGGAAAGCCTGAAATTTAGATAAATGATTGTGCAACAGTATCTTGCAATGATACAATTTGCCGGTTTAGCCTTTTGTAGTTTATCGTTTGAGTTATAATACATTTACTTGAAAGCGGGCTGTGGGACCGGGCCACGGCGGCACAGTCCGACCGCGCGGCGGACCGTCCGGCAGGGAGTGCCCCGCACAGCCCACGGCTATACCTACCCTGGTTTATGCCGCCGTGGCCCGGTCCTACAAACCAGAAATGTACTGTAGTATACGTTTGAGCATGGCTATCATCAAAACTGCATGGCTCCTTCCGTATCAAATTTGAGCAGAATGCTATCTACAGGGGCATCTTTTATCCTTAATACGCTGCTGCCGTCCAGGTATACGTTTATTTTGTCTCCTTTGGTAATCTTATCGAAGAACTCCTTGGCGATGCTACCGGTTTTAACGGTGATAGGAATTGTGAAAGCAACCTGCTCTTTGGGTTCGATGTCAATAGGCTTCATGTGGGCACCTTCTACCAGCATACTTTCATTGAGGTGCACGTCAAACATCAGGTTATCCATCACGGCTTCCATTTTGTTTGGATTGCTAAGCAGCATATGCACATTGAGCGATATGTTCTGAAACCCAAAGTGCTCTACATCAATCTTTTGCAGCTTAACTTCAGGAAGCTGAGGCACTGGTACTTTCATGGTATGATCTAGCGAAGTTCTCTGTAGGCCAATCAGCGGCAGCGTGTAGCCTACATCAAAACTAAAATCCAGCATGGCACTGTCCTGTTGTTCTAAGTTTTTCAACTGTGCTGTTACCTGCTTATAATTGAATGTGACAGGGATTTGCAGGTTCGTAGTATCTGTAATTTCCTTATTGAGTGTGGCACTGTCATCGAGCAACTGCTTACCACCCAACGATGCCCGGTACCGCATGTCTTTGAGCATAAAATCAAAAAAGAAAGGGTTATCAACCAACATATTTACTTCCATTTCTACTGTATCCTGTGCGATGGATGTGGCATTCATGGTTACATTTTTGAGTTGGATGGCATTTTTTAAGTTAAAATAAAAGATGACCGCACCAGCTACCACTCCAGCAATGATGGCAATCCACAGTAAAGATTTAGCAGTTTTGCTCATGTCAATCGTGTGCTATTAAACTATGAAAGTATTTCAGTGTGCATGATACTATTTTTATCATTCTTTCATTCTGTTGCCAGGCATTATATTTTGCTATATTTTAGAAGATGGAAGTTCGAAGACCGAAGTGGGGAGGTTGAAAATTATGGGTTGGGGGCGGGGAGCAGGGGGTTGGGAGCTGGGAGCAGGGGGTTGGGAGCTGGAAGTGTGGAGTATAGGAGCTGGGAGTGTAGGGACTGGGAGTGTGGAGCTGGGAGTGTAGGGACTGATATTGTTGGGAGTGTGGGAGCTGGTATTGTTGGGCTGGGGGTATTGAGGTATTGATTTAATGAGACATTGGATATGAAAAAAAGACTAATGGGGGCGGGTTCGCTTATCGTGGTATTGGTGATTGTCTATTTTACAGGGCCGGTTCCTTTCACTGGTAAACTAACCGGTACGCTGCCTGTGGTACCCGGCAACCTGGCTTTGCTGGAGCGGCAGATCGACAGCAGCGAACAGGCTAATCCGCTGATCAAGCCCGACAATGAGGCCCGGATCATCTGGGCAGATAGTGCTTATCGGAAAACGCCCTATAGCATCGTCTACCTGCATGGGTTTGGTGCCAGCCAGGCAGAAGGAGCACCCGTGCATACCATGCTGGCCAAAAAGTACGGCTATAACCTTTACCTCTCCCGGCTCAAAGAGCAGGGCATTGAGTCAGACAGTGCTTTTAAACGTATGACCATCGAGAACCTGCTGGCAAGTGCCAAACAAGCAGTGGCAATAGGAAAAGCCCTGGGTGATAAAGTGATTGTGATGGGCACTTCTACAGGTGCCGCGCTGGGGCTGTATATTACAGCAGAGAACCCGGATATTGCAGGGCTGATCATGTACTCGCCCCTGATACGTGACCGTGAGGAGCAGCTACGGTTGCTGAGTATGCCCTGGGGCACCCGGCTGATGCAATGGACAGTAGGCTCCGACCATATCATAGAAGAGCGACAGGGAGAAGACAAACAGTACTGGTCGCGGGTATACTATATAGAAGGATATACTACCCTTAGCCTGCTGATAGAAGAAGCCATGCAACCCGAAGTTTTCCAGAAAGTACACTGTCCTGTTTTTTTGGGATACTATTACAAGAATGAGGAGGAGCAGGACGATGTAGTGTCTGTGCCTGCCATGCTGAAGATGTACGCTGAGTTGGGTACCCCGGATAGCCTGAAAGTGAAAGAAGCTTTCCCCGACGCAGGCAACCATGTCATTGGCTCCTACATCCGCTCAGGCGACTGGAACGGGGTATTCAACCAGACAGACAAGTTTTTGCAGGACGTGATGCATCTGCAAGCGAAGGCTTCAGTTGCAAACTGAAGCCAGAAAGGGTTCCGGCAACAGTACCGGGGTACTGAATGTATACAACCGTTAAGCTACTTTTTTTACATAAAACCCTACGTAGGTAGGTTCTTAACGTTCAATTTTAATTTGTCGCTATCATGATTATGCACAGGTGATAGTGTGTTGGCAGGCACCGAGCAGGAAGGTGTCGCCTTTACTGGGGATTGTGTATGCTATTTTTGTACTTTTCCTGTTTTTAGCCCTTGCTCCTTACCCGTTGTTTCACCGCTCTGTTGCCGTTGCTTTGCCGTCGAAACAGTAGTCTGGGGCAATGGTACTTTTTTTATATCCGTTGCCGAACCTGTGTGCTGCAACGGTCTGCGGTTTTCTAACTCAATGGTCTCTATTTCTTTCGGTAAGGGTGTACTTTGCCGGATGTTACTTTTGCCTGTAGTTGCATCTTGTTGGCCTTGTGTGTCATCTGTGGCAGGCGGGGCCGTTTCTTCCACTTGGGTTTGATGTATATATTCAGCAATGGCTACGTGGTAGGCAGTCTGCCCTTTTTTTGCACGGGCATCATAAGCAGCCTTGGCGGTTTCGTCTTGTATGATATGGCGCGCATAAGCCACTGCACCCTGAAACTTACGGTTTTGCTGCTGTTGTTTGTCAGAGAGTTGCACATTGGAGCGGTCGGGCTTTACACTGACGATGGTTTTGCCTGCACGCTGGCGGAACACGATGAGGTTGCCAAGCTTACCGCTTAGGCCCTGTGTGATGATGTTGCGGGTAACGATAGCCATGATTTGCTAGGGTTTAAAGATGTATGATATAACAGTATCAGGTAATGATGCCTGGTCATCACGAAAAACAGGCCATCAAGTGCAGGCGAAGCCCGGTATTTTGTAAGCAGGAGAGCTATCGGCTTGTGTTTTAAAAGGTTTTGTGCTGTGATGCTACGGTATCTTACATGGGTTGCAGGTGTATCAATCTGGCTGCTCCCTACGGATATGACAAACAAGCCAAAGCAGGGCCTACAGGAAACAATATATTTTTTGCCCCTGTAAAAATAATGTAGCTCTGCTTGCAGCAGGTATGACTACAGAAGTACCGGATAGCCCTTTTTGGAGCTTCATTTCCCTTAGATCTTTAAGGCCTCCTTTATCACCATCAATTACTAATACCTTCTTCTTGGTCCAGTTGTGAACTGCTACAGCTGTAATAGCACATAGCGTAGTTTTGCCGCTCCCTTCCTTCTCAGTCATAAAAGACACAATTTTTGCCATATGTAGTGTTTTTGTAATTACTTCCTTTCGGAAAAGTATTAGTATATATTGTAAATTACAGAATATAAAGTACAACATATAATTTATGCATAACAACGTATATAATATAAATCGACACAACACGTCCTTCAAGATGTCAACTAATGTAGTTAGATTAGGAAGAATAAACGCAAAAACGCATTATATGCAGACTACAGGAATAATATATAAATATGTAAGTGTAGATAGTGCTTTGAAAATAATAGGGAACGACTCTTTTAGGTTAACACCTCCCGTTTATTTGAATGATCCCTTTGATTGCAACTTAGATATAATTGATTTCGATTTTGATAGGAGTTACGCAAAGTCTTTGACGAATTCTCGTTGAGCCTCTAAGAACAACATCTGCCTCAAATCGTAGAGGAAGCCCGCTTGAGCGCATGTTCATGCGTTCTTTATTTTACAGGGCATTTATAATGCCCGGCATGGAATGCCCAGCATGGAATTCCCGGCATGGAGGCATTAAAAATGCCTAAAAAGATAAGGTCGCATGAATATGCGACCTAGCCTAGTAAATTGATAAATTGAGCCTGAACGCTAGTTGCTCCAAGCACAATCTTTGCTCATTAAATGGAAATAAGGTAACAAGCCCGGCAGTCGGCTGCATTATGCGTTGGGCATCATAAAGAAGAGGAATTTAAACCAGCCTCAGGATAACATTTTTCTGTTTATATCTGGATAATGGACAAGCAAGACTTTAATAAGGAAAAATTGATTCAATATTGGCTTGAAAGCGCAGATGATGATTTTGAGACGATGGAAGCAATGTATAGATCCAAACGTTATGATTGGACTTTGTTTGTAGGACATCTGATGATTGAAAAACTGCTGAAGGCTTATTATGTAAAAGTGCAAGAGGACTTTCCTCCGCTTATTCATAATCTTTTGAGATTAGCGGAAAAAAGTAATTTTGAGCTAAACGAAGAAAATAAGTTGTTTTTGATAACAGTGACAGCATTCAATA
This sequence comes from Cyclobacteriaceae bacterium, assembly GCA_958296015.1. GTDB lineage: Bacteria > Bacteroidota > Bacteroidia > Cytophagales > Cyclobacteriaceae > JAJNNC01. The sequence goes on along the minus strand of CATQIH010000032.1, from coordinate 43,736 downwards.
TCAACGCGAGGTATGATGACTACAAAATGAGCTTTCAGAAAAAATGTACTCCTGAGTATACGGCTCAATGGATTGAGAAATTAAGAGAGAAAAGATTATGGATAAAGAAACTGATAAAAGCATAAAGGATTTTATATCTACAGTTGCTCGCCAGAACCCAAATCTAGTAACTACTTATTTGTTTGGCTCCTTCGCAAAAGGAAAACAAAAAGAGAATAGCGATATTGATGTGGCATTAATCATTGATCATTTAAAAGACGAGGAAAAATTTGATGTACAAGTTCAGTTAATGCTAACAGCATCTCAGTTTGATGTAAGAATTGAACCTCACCCCCTATCAATTGAAGATTTTTACTCAAGCAACCCATTTGTCGCTGAAATCAAAAGGACAGGCATAGAGATAAAATCAAGAACATCCAACGTGGTGTAGTATCCATGCTGGCCGAATTGTTGATAGGAATTTTTCTGCTTCTTGCCATTTTTAGTGCCGACGGAAAGTGAAGTGCCTTCAAATCCCACACTAAGAACAGCCGAGACCGCTCAGCGATCTAACCAACCGAAGTTCTTTTAAAAATGTTATTGCTTGAGCGCATATTGATGCCCGGTGTGGAGCATGTTCTTCATCTTACAGGGTATTTTCAATGCTCGGCCATATGGTCGCTTCAGCGGCGGTTGGCCGGGGCGGCTCCCGGTCGAGCATAACTGCCGCTGCCACCTGATTCCCACTGGAAAATGCCGTTGAAATCTCGGACTGCGTGTCCCAAACCGAAGCCATATAGGGTTTTTCTTCAACCTTCAGCGATAGGTAGCCGTTTGCGCCAAATTAAACCAGCTACTCCGCTTGAGCGCATTTGCAATGCGTTCTTCATTCTTACAAGGCATTTGTAATGCTCTGCATGGAGGCATCAAAAATGCCTAAAAAGATAAAGTCGCATGAATATGCGACCTGGCCTAGAAGGAAGTCATGAGATATGGCTCCATGAAAAGTCTAATGGTGGAGTTAGGCACCTGCGCCAGATAGAAGTAGCCATCTGGCAGTGTGACTTAACAAAAACTTAATACTAAATATTTGGGATAGATAAAGGTAATTGTGTAGGATTTAATTACAAATAAGGAGTAAAATATAATTTTGTTTTATATGTAAATTTAAGAATATAATTATGCTTATTGAATTTTACTTACAGTAAAATATTTGAATAACAAAAATATAAGTCAAAAATTATTCATAATAAATTAAAATAATACATCCTCTTTTAACTACTGATTACCTAAATTTGCGGTATCAAATCTAACCTTATATCTATATGAGATTCAAACATTTACGAATTCCTTTTAAATCTCTAAGCTTTTTGCTGTTTTTTCTGGCATCTTCTTTCGCTTATGCGCAGGAAGGTAGCATCAGAGGTGTTGTTGTAGATGATCTTTCAGGAGATCCCCTTATTGGTGCCAACGCTGTTATCAAAGGCACTAGCATAGGTACAATCACAGATGTAGATGGTGGCTTTTCTATTCAAGGCATTGAGCCAGGAAGCCAGACTTTGGTTATCACTTATGTAGGCTATGTGACACAAGAAGTGTCTGTACAGGTTTCGGCAGGTGGTGCAAAAGACCTGGGGAAACTTCAATTAGAGACTGATGCTGTCGGATTGAGCGAAGTACAGGTGATTGCCTCAGTAGCAGTTGATCGCCAGACTCCCGTAGCCGTGTCTACGATCAAAGGGCGGGAAATAGAGCAAAAAGCAGGCAACCAGGAGTTTCCCGAACTGCTAAGGAGCACTCCTTCTGTTTATGTAACCAAGCAGGGTGGCGGTTTCGGCGATTCCCGCATCAACGTGAGGGGGTTTGACCAGAGAAACACCGCTGTGCTGATTAATGGTATCCCCGTAAATGATATGGAAAACGGGTGGGTATACTGGTCAAACTGGGCCGGACTGAGCGATGTCACCAGCAGTATGCAGGTGCAGCGTGGCCTAAGTGCTACCCGATTGGCTGTTTCTTCGGTAGGTGGTACCATCAATATTATCACCAACGCAGCCGAAATGTCCAAAGGAGGCTCTGTTTCAGCTAGTGTAGGTAACAATGGTTATCAAAAATATGGTGTTACACTTTCTACCGGCCTCAACGACAATGGCTGGGCGATGACAGTACAAGGCACCCACACGCAGGGAAACGGTTATGCCGACGGAACTCAATTCAGTGGCTGGTCTTATTTTGCCTCTGTCACCAAGCAATTCAATGAGCGCAACTCTTTGCTGTTTACCGTGGTAGGTGCGCCCCAGTGGCATAATCAGCGTGAATATGGCCCTTACGATGGTGTAACTATTGAGACCGTTCGAGAAAAAGGCATCCGCTATAACCCACAGTGGGGTAGCTATCAGGGAGAAGAGTTTTCGTGGAGAAAGAATTTTTACCACAAGCCTATGGCCTTCCTGAACCATTACTGGACAATCTCTGACAAACTAGAGCTGGCTACTTCTGCCTATGTATCACTGGGCAGAGGTGGGGGAACTGGCGAATTGGGTCAGATCAACGGTAGCTTCAGAACTGAGGGCAAATTCAAGAACCCTGACGGATCTAACCGTTTTGAAGATATTGCTGCCTGGAATACAGGTGGTAGCGTACCTGATTTCAACAAAACCATTACTGATAAAGATGGCAACGTGCTTCAGGTGCTGGAAAACAAGCAACCCTGGACGAATGGCGGCTTTAACGGGCAGTATGTAGGAACTGCGGGTTATAGTACCTACAAATACGAAAATGATAAGGAAATCAGTTTATACAGCGACTTGAGTGAGGGTGGCTTTATCCGAAGGGCTTCTATGAATGAGCACAACTGGTACGGTATCCTGTCGAATCTTACTTATAAAATTGATGACAGGTTTACATTTATCGGTGGCCTGGATGCCCGTTACTATAAAGGAGCGCATTATCGCCGTGTAGAAAACCTGTTAGGGATGGCAGCTTATTTTGATGATGATAACAAAAACAACTCTGAGCACTATGTGACCGACGAAGGCAGAGCCAAAGGCAATGAGATTGATTACTACAATGATGGTCTTGTGAACTGGCTGGGGCTTTTTGGGCAACTGGAATATACTTATAATGATCTTTCTCTGTTCGTATTTGGTACGGCTTCTAACCAGGGCTTCAAAAGAGTCGACTACTTCCTGTATCCCGAAGGAGAGCAGGCATCGGATTGGCAAAACTTCCTGGGTGGCACCGTAAAAGGTGGTGCTAATTATAACCTGTCTGACCAGCATAATGTATTTGTAAACGGAGGTTTTTTCTCTCAGCAGCCCATCTTCGAAAATGTGTTTATCAATTATTCTAACGACGTAGCTGCAGATATTAAAAACCAGAAAGTATACGCTTTTGAGGCAGGCTATGGCTTTAGGGGAAGTAACCTATCGTTAAACTTGAATGCTTATAATACTCACTGGGGTAATCGTCAGATTTCCAGAGGTCTTCAGGTCAACGGACAAGATGGTACGGCTAACTTTACCAATATAAGCCAGCTTCACCAGGGACTGGAGCTTGATTTTGTGGTAACTCCGGTAGACCGACTGCAATTGAATGGCATGGCTTCGGTTGGTAACTGGCGCTACACAGACAACTTCACAGCCAGGGTATATGACAATGATCGTAAATTACTTGGCGAAGGAGTACTCTACACCGATAATGTAAAGGTTCCGGATGCTGCCCAGACTACCCTCAGCTTAGAGGCTAATTATGAGATCATTAATGGCCTTAGAGTATACGGCTCTTATTATTACGCCGACAGAATCTTTGCTGACTTCAACGTGGCTACTGATAAGTCTTTCAATACGCCTGGAAATCAGGCATGGCAACTACCCGGATATAGCCTAGTAGACGGTGGCGCTTCTTATAATTTTCCGGTAGGTGGACTTGATTTTACGTTTCGTTTGAATGTAAACAACGTTTTGAACAATGAGTATATCTCTGAGTCTGAAACCAATATTCTGTATGATCCTGCAAAAGAAGGAGATGTAGAGGTAGGTAAAAACGGAAGCATTAATAATGTGGCCTACTTCGGTTTGGGAAGAACCTGGAATCTTGGCCTGAAAGTACAATTCTAACAAAGTATTCTATCAGAAAAGCAAAAAGAGAGGCTCTTTAAGTCTCTCTTTTTTTATGAAAATAAAACTAGACCAAGTTAATCTACTCTTTTATAATACGTATTGTTTTTTCTTCAGTGCCGCAAGCAATCCTACAATAATAAGTACCTCTTGGCATCTCTTTGCCTGAACTGTCTTTCCCGTCCCACTCAAAATTATGATTTCCTTTAATCAATAATTTGTTTGTTATTTGGCGTATTTTTTTTCCGTTAGCGTTATGTATTGAAATGTTTGTAAACTGATCCTCAAAAATAGATAAATGTAAGTTTGTGCTTTCCACAAAAGTGTTAGGATAAGCAGTTATTTTTGGCTTTTTCCCTAGAATTAACGTTGCACTGAGATTGTCACCTCCGTTTTCATACCTTGTTATAACTTTAATAGGGTAAGTTTTATAAATAACAATGACATCATCAAAGTATTTTGTAGGTGCAGAAGTTCGGAAGGTTAATTCTATTGCTATGGCTTCTGGAACTGGATAATTTCTACTATTACCTTCAAACGTCTTAACTTCATGAAAATTATAAAATGCAGTGGGTTTCTGGTTTTTATATATATAAGCAAACTTTTTTGAAATAAGGTTTAATCCACTAGTAGCATCAGTAGGATATGAAAGCGAGGGAGCAGATTGTAGTTTGTATGACTTATAATATAGCTCATCTCTACAAGTCCAATATTGATATTCATTCAAATAACAATACTCATATACATCTAAGATTAAAACAGGTATAGTGTTCAAATTAAATATGCCCCAAGGGATAGTTTTCAGCGGTTTGTAATAGTCCGGTGGATTTCCTCCTGATACATAATTAAGTCCTAAATCCACACTATAAAGAGGTTGTGACTAAGTAATTGTACCATCCATCTTTAATGAACCTGTAAAATTAAGAGGTTGCCTAGGAGCTGGATCATCCATGCCACCGATAAATGAAGTAATCAAACCAACTAATCCACCGACTACCGGTGCTAAAGAAGCAATAGTTGTTGGTTTGGAAATAGTTCCTAATAAGGATTTCACCGCACTACTCCACCATTTATTTGTATTGCCGCTTTTTTCAGCCTCTTCTCTCAAAGATTTAGAAGCTTTGCTTACATCTGAAAAGAACTTTTTACCTTTGTTAGCAGCACCTAGCAAATCACTGCCATTAAGTGCGGGACCAGGATTTGCATCTCTTAGCACCTCACTCAAAGTAAACTGCGTAGATTCAAGCGTAACATTTGAAGTATTCATACCTCTAATATGAACTCTGAATCTAGCACTTGTGCTAAGTGAAGGATCATATCCGGCAATTGTGTAATCTGCATATATCCAACCGTTATAAGAGTTGGCTTCTACCATAAAATTTTCAACTCTTGCTTTGTCATAATCATTCCTGAAAGCTCTAACTTCATCAGAAAAAGTAAGGTAGGCACCAGTAGCGGAAGTGCTCATAAAAGATAACTCAATGTTAAAACGGCTATAGGTCAATTGTTGAGTATTAAAAAACATGAGCCTTAAAATTCCTCTATACTTGTTATAGAGCCCAAAGAAGGGAATATCAGGAGCTGCTGTAGCAGTGCCGAAATCTTTGTAAACTAACATCCATCCATCTTATGGGTACATATCTTTTTCCAATGTATTTAATGGAAGCTGTCTAACTGTTGATAAAACTCTTCCGTCTTTTTCATAATACAAGGTATGCCCAGGAGTAACAACTGTCCAATCCCAATTAGGATTTAAATTAGGATCAGTGCTAGGCATATAACGAGATGTAGTAGGTTGGCTTGTTCCGCCTTGTGCATAAAGTGCTTTCTGTGTGTTTCCTAGAAATAGGAACAAGAAAACTAAAGAAAAGAGATTCAAGAAAGTGGTTTTTGTTTTCATAGCTATTGTCATATTTAGTTGAGAGAGCGAAAATATGAAGAATAACTATGCATATTATACACGCGTAATATAAAAGCAAAACTACATTTTTGTTTACAATATTACATAAACATGTATCACTTTTTAAGTATTCGGTAATAGAGATATTAGTTGATTAATATACAATTTTTTTCAAAAAAGTAGATGTTTCTTGACTTTCTAAATGAATCAGCTTGCTTTATAAATATAATAATTTCGTATCAAATGCAAATACCAATCGGTGTTTAACATGGAAAAATTATAATTTAACAATTAGTTAACATGTATGTTTTCTTACTGAAATTAATAAACATAACATTATAAATAATATGTTGCAATCAGATGCTCTTCATACGAATTTTAAAACATTTAAGTGATGCTAGTTTTAAGTTTTCTTTAAGTTTTACCATACGCTTGTAGTAAAACACGCAGTCACCTATCATTGTGCCATTACTTACTTAACCTATCCTGTCATGCTCAAATCTTTTATGCTTATTGCCTGTATCGAACTGACCGCTGCTAGTGTATATGCCCAGACTGTCACTGGCATCGTCTACGAAGACCCAAACCACAATGCAAAGAAAGACAACAACGAGGTAGGTATTGCCCAGGTGGCCGTGTCCAATGGCACCCAGGTAGTGCTCACCGATGCGCAAGGGAAATACGAACTGCCCGTGAGTCAGGATGAAATAATCTCTGTGATCAAACCCAGTGGTTATGATTTACCCGTATCAGCGCAAAACTTGCCGCAGTTTTATTATACTTACAAGCCACAAGGCGGACCTGATTTTGAGTTTGAAACCGCTAAGCCTACCGGCAAACTACCCAAATCCGTCGATTTTGCGTTGTATCCTGCTGAAGAACAGGATCAGTTTACCGCACTTATCTTTGGCGATCCGCAGCCATATACCAAAGAGGAAGTTGATTTCTTTGCGGAAGCCATTGTATCTGAAGTGGCTGGTATCAAAAACGTTCCTTTCGGCATCGTTCTGGGCGACTTGGTAGGCGATAACCTCAGCTTGTATGAGCCTTACAAACAAGCTATCCAACAAGTAGGTATTCCCTGGTTCAACGTGATGGGTAACCATGATATGAACTACGATGCCACGGCAGATTCTTTGTCAGACGAGACCTTTGAGGCCACCTTCGGCCCGGCCAACTATGCTTTTAACTACGGCAAAGTGCATTTTATCATCCTGGATGATATCCTGTACCCCGACCCACAGGATGGCGAAGGGTACCAGGGCGGCTTCCGCAAAGATCAGCTCGATTTTGTAGAAAACGACTTAAAGCAGGTGCCCAAAGACCACCTGATCGTGTTGTCTTTTCATATTCCCATCTATGAATCACCGGATTGGGGCGATACATTCCGCGATGAAGACCGCCAGCGTTTGTTTGATATACTGAAAAGATTTCCGCACACGCTTTCCCTGTCTGCACACACCCACCTGCAACGGCACAACTACCTGGACAAAACTCTGGGCTGGCAGCAGGACGAGCCGCACCACGAATACAACGTAGGCACCACCTCCGGCGATTGGTACTCTGGCCAGCTAAACAAAGCAGGTATCCCCATCTCCACCATGCGCGATGGCACGCCCAAAGGCTACGCCTTCTTGCATTTTGATGGAAACCAATACACTTTTGACTACAAAGTAGCGGGCAAACCCAAAGACTATCGTATGCAGGTATTTGCGCCCCAGGTGGTGGAACGCAACAAAAGAACCTCGGCAGGCATCTATGCCAACTTTTTCCAGGGCGGTGAAAAAGACTCGCTGATGTATCAGGTAGATAATGGCCCGTGGCAGGGCATGGAGTGGACGCAGGATTATGACCCCGCCTATTTGGATATATTGCATGAATGGGATTTTACCGGAGCATTGCTTTCTGGCAGAAGACCTTCCAATCCGCAGTTTTCTCAGCACCTGTGGCGCGGCAGCATCCCCAATGATCTGCCTGCCGGAAAGCATACCATCACGGTGAAGGCTACGGATGTATATGGCAGAACATTTGAGCAACTGGGTTCTTATCAGATCAAGGAGCGGTAGAGACTTGTATAATTCCGTCAGCCCTGGGCTGTGATTATGATTAACATGTGGCAGATAATATCTACGCCTTTAAAGATACGCTGCAATGCAATATAGTAATTATTAAAGCTTTGCGTTTAGGCTCAGCGGATGCCAGAACTTTCTGCTTATTAATCTTAGCTTTTCTTCATCCTTTATTTCTTTAAGCACCTGAACATAGTCCAGACTTTTAAGAAGCTCCATCAAGAAGGAACTGCGGTTATCTTTAATGTCTAATATTACTTTCATAGGATATGTATGTTGCTTGTAACAAGAAACTTAAATTTAAGAAAAATTACTACTGAATGCTTATCAACTTCCTGTAATTTCTGTTAACTTATCTACGGCTGCTATGCAAGTCTGTATTTGTCGGCGTATCATTAGCATAGCAACCACAATGTATTCATTTTTAAAACGCTAACCTGACCAACCATGTCGTTACACACCTTCACCCTCACCAACCAGCAGGGCATACAAATCATCTTTACCAACTATGGTGGTGCCATCATTTCTATCAAGACTCCCGACAAAAACGGTGACCTGGATGATATTGTGCTGGGTATGGAAACGCCGGCAGACTACCGGCAGCAAAATGCTCACCTGGGTGCGCTGATCGGGCGTTACGCCAACCGTATTGCCAAAGGCAAATTCTCGCTGAACGGTCAAACCTATTCGCTGGCAACCAACGATGGGGCCAACCACTTGCACGGGGGCAACGAGGGATTTGACAAGAAAATATGGGATGTGGTGCATCACTCCGACGAAAACCAGCTGACCTTTACCTATACCAGCCTCAACGGAGAGGAAGGCTACCCCGGCAATCTGGACGTGATGGTGAGCTATGCCCTGACAGAAGATAATGAGCTGGTAATTACCTACAGTGCTTCCTCTGACCAGCCCACACCGGTCAACCTGACCAACCACAGCTACTTCAATCTGGCAGGTAAACAGGCAGCCAATATCCTGGACCACGATATATGCCTGCGGGCCGATTACTTCCTTCCGGTAGACAAAGGGGGCATTCCCAGCGGAGAAATCAAACCCGTAGCTGACACACCGATGAACCTGACATCCATGACTAGAATAGGCAGTAGTATTGGAGAGGTGCCGGGAGGTTACGACCACAACTATGTACTCGAAAAAGACCAGCCACATTCTCTGGGCCTGGCGGCTTCTGTGCACGAACCAACCACAGGCCGTACCCTGAAGATGCTGACTACCGAGCCAGGCGTACAATTCTATACCGGCAATTTTCTGGATGGCAGCATCACCGGCAGAGGAGGGCGCGTTTACCACAAACATGCAGGCTTCTGCCTGGAAGCCCAGCACTATCCTGATTCTCCCAACCACCCTAAATTCCCAAATACGATTCTGAGTCCGGAAGACACCTACCGGCAGGTGACGATCTATAGATTTGGTGTTGAGTAGTTGCTAATTTTTCAACCCCGCCAAATCTCATTGCCGCTTTTCCAAGCTTGTATTGACTATATATTTCGTATATTTACTGTAGCTGTATGTCGTGTAGCAATTTCAGGGTACTCATAAATATTATCTAGGTATCAATCAATGAGCAACCAATAGATAAATAGAAATTCAATCACATAGAATGAATCAATCTCATTTATTTAAAATCTTTTCAACAAGGTTTGACCAAGATCAAGCCGAAGAACTTGTTAAAGAATTAGTTACGTTGAAAAGCCAGAACATAGAAAGGCTCAAAGAAGTCTTTGCCACCAAAACAGAACTTTACGAAATGTAACGTAGAATACTGTCGTATATGGGTAGCAAAATTGATAAAATCTACTGGTTCATCCTGGGGCAAACTGCTATTTCAGTTGGTCTAATACTGGCCATCCTTAAATTAGTGAATATTGTTTAACAACCTAAATTTGATGAATAAAATACAAATACGAATGGATCAATTACTTGCGGAAAAGACATGACAAAGCACAATGCCTTCCTACTGTATACACTAGCAAGTCTGCTAATGGCTTGTCAGGACAATGAACCATACGATTTTCGTTCTACCAATGTATCTATCAATGGAATTGATAGTCTTACTATTGATGACAGTTTGTTTTTCATAGTAGAAAAACCTTCTCCCAAAGAAGCTGTCATCACTTCCGATCCTTCAGAGGCGACGCTGTATCTTGCCGTGAATCATGATGACTTTCAAAGCAGTGCGGCAGTCACGCATATATTTGCCAGAGAAGATACCGTGGTACAGTTTTATTTTGCGAAAAAAGGATTCCATAATTCACCAGTAAAAACCATCGTATTTTCCAGTTCTTCCGAACGCTTTCTAAGCCACAGCCCATTTTATCCCAACCCTTTTCAGGATGCAACAAACATCATGATGACCGATAAATCCAGAGGCATGATGGGTGTAATTATTTACAATATGACAGGAAAGACAGTGGCACAAACTGATGTAACTAAACAGGCAGATACACTGGCGGTAGCTTTTGATCTGAAGGATTTACCAGACGGAACTTATATTGCCAAATGTACTTACGGGCAAACGCAAAAAACCTACAGGCTGCTGAAAACAACCAACAGACCCTAGACGTAATTAGGGTAATCGTATTGAAATTTTAAGTGCTTTTTCCGGTTTCTTTATCGCGGGCGTTTCCCCGAACAATGATACACTGAAGCGGGCCATCCGAAAAGCTTCACTGTATCAATTGTCATTTTCAGAACCTTGCATTACCTTTTTTACGGCCTCCAGATAACCAAAACCATTCAACATATCGGGTTGAAGATAGCTACCTTCAACCCACTCGTTCCAAGCATTGATGATCATCAATTGGGGTTGTTCCGGCCTTTCCTGAACAAACTTCTTCGCTTTAAGTAGACCTGCACCAAAACTTGCAGGGGTATTGTTAAAATAAATGATGGAGTCCTTTCCCATGTTAAGATATCTTGGGGTATTGTCCCATCCCACCGATACTACCGGCACAAATGGCACCGTGAGTTCCTTGTCCCACTTGTCTTGAACTTCCGATGCCTTTTCCAGATAAGGCAGGTAGTCGCCCCTTCTATAGTCGTTCCCCGCCATATTGTACATGGTGACACTGCTGGCACCCAACAACTTGGAAATTTCCTCTACATTTAAATAATCTTCTCCCAAGCTGGGAGAATTGTTTGGTCCATAATTGCCGACAAGCTGTATATGCAACCCGTCAAATCCTGCTTTTAAAGTCTCGGACCTTAGGTATTCCAACGCCTTCCTGGTACCCTCCAACCCATCAAAACTTTGCACCAATTCTTCAAGACTGTAAATGGAAAACACAGGTTTATTGCCAATTTTGTAATAATTAGGCTCCTTAAAGTATTTATTTATGATCCTGTTTACCAGTGTTTTGTAATCGGATGGAGAAACATTGCCCTCAAACAAAATCTCGTCGGTTTTATACCGATAAGGATTCCACATACTTCCAGGCACATCGTGGTTGGCCCACATAAGGTAAAACTTCATCTTATCCTTATTCCTGGCCTTTAAGAATCCTTTGTTCAGTGCCTCCTCTAAAAAGGGCTGACCGTCGTACCAGTACCAATCAAAAATAAAAACATTGACCCCATGGTCCGTAGCGGCATCAATTTGCTTTTCCATAGCTTTGGGGTCATCGTCCATGAGATAACCCCATAGCGGTTGCCTGGGTTGGTAATGGCCTTCAAAACGAGGCTTACCTTTTTTTATTACTTCCCATTCGCCTATGCCCTCGCCCCACAGTTTATCCTTACTTCTTGCTTCGTTCTGGCAAGAAGGCCAAAAATACGCTGCCACATCTATCTTTTTCTCCGGGGGAGTCTTTTTGATGATTTCTTCTTCTATGGGTTTCATAGAAAGGTTAAAACAGACGATAATAATAGAAATAAATAAAACTAAGGTGGGTGTTTTCATGTGTTTATAATTCTCAATACTTCGGTAAATTATCAGAAAAGGTTTGCAAAACAAAAAAGGAAGCATCTTTTTACAAAAATGCGGCTTACTTCTCAAAAATTCCTTACGGCTAGTGATAGCTTGTTTTTTATATTAGAGCAACCTTCTTTCAAAAAGGTTGTTAATACACTACCATAATTGTGTATCACTTAATGAAAATGTTATAGCATCCTTTCCTGCCGATTGTGCGTATCTTTGCCTAAAGGTTAATATATTCCTATGAAGTTGATCCGACAGATAGTTGCGCTATGCATGGCCCTGGTGATACTGATCTCCACCACCGGGCTTGCCATGAGCGAGCATTTCTGTGGGGGTGAGCTTCAGGATATAGCTTTCTTCGGACAGGCAAAGGTTTGTGAAGCCCACGTCAAGCAAGTGCCACCCTGCCACCATGAACAAGTAGCAACAGGTGCGCAGGTCAATAAAAAGTCTTGCTGCGAAGATAAAACGGTAATCAGCCAGCAGCAGGAAACGCTGGCGCAAACCGTAGTGTTGAAAGAGCTGCAACCCGATCTTTCCTTTGTAGCAGTAATCGCCAGCTATCTGCTCGTGCTGACCTCGGAGCACACTCCGCAGGTTGCTCAACATACAAACTATATTCCCCCGCTAATCGAATACGACATTCCGGTGTTGGTTCAGTCTTTTCTTTTGTAGCATTCATGCGATGTATTGGTATGGCCGTACAGGATTTTCCCTGGGCAGCCCTGTGCTACTTTGTAGCATCCTATTCCTGTTTTAACATCACGTTGAATGAAACATGCTCAATCGTATCATTAAGTTCTTTTTAGAGAATAAGTTAATCACAGCTTTGCTTATCCTGACATTGGTTATCTGGGGTATAGCCACGGCTCCTTTCAACTGGGAATCAGCTATAATTCCCCGCGACCCCGTACCGGTAGATGCCATTCCCAACATTGGCGAAAACCAGCAGATCGTTTTTACCGAATGGATGGGCCGGTCGCCACAGGATATGGATGATCAGGTGACTTATCCACTGACTACTGCTTTGCTGGGGATTCCCGGTGTAAAGACTATCCGCAGCAGTTCTATCTTTGGTCTTTCCAGTATTTACATCATCTTCGATGAGGATATAGAATTTTACTGGAGCCGTTCGCGTATTCTGGAGAAGCTCAATTCTTTGCCATCAGGAACGTTGCCCGAAGGTGTGCAGCCTGCGTTAGGGCCGGATGCTACGGCGTTGGGGCAGGTCTACTGGTATACGCTGGAAGGTAGAAATCCGGAAACCGGCGAGCCTGTAGGTGGCTGGGACCCGCAGGAGCTGCGTTCTGTGCAGGATTTTTATCTCAAGTATGCTTTGTCTTCTGCCGAAGGTGTGTCGGAAGTGGCATCTATTGGCGGCTACGTCAAAGAGTATCAGGTGGATATAGATCCGGCAGCCATGAAGAGCCACAACACAGATGTAGGGCAGATCATGAGGGCCGTGCAGCAAAGCAACCTGGATGTAGGTGCCCGCACTATTGAGTTTAATCGGGTAGAATACCTGGTGCGTGGCTTAGGTTACATAGAAACCGTCAGCGACCTGGAAGAGTCGGTAGTGACTGTCAACGACAATACGCCCATTCGACTCAAAGATGTAGCCCAGGTGCATCTGGGACCTGCCACCCGGCGCGGCGGACTGGACAAGGGCGGTGCCGAAGCTACCGGTGCTGTGGTGGTGGCCCGCTATGGTGCCAATCCTTTGCAGGTGATCAACAACGTAAAGGAAAAGGTGAAAGAAGCAGCACCCGGGCTGCCCAGCAAAACACTGGCAGATGGCACTGTTTCCAAAGTCACTGTGGTACCGTTTTATGATCGTTCCGGCCTGATCAAGGAAACACTGGGTACATTGGAAGAAGCCCTGACGCTGGAAATCCTCATCAGTGTGCTTGTCGTTATTGTGCTGGTGATGAACCTGCGGGCTTCCATCCTCATTTCCAGCCTGTTGCCCATCGGGGTGCTGATGACTTTTATCATCATGCGATACTTTGACGTAGATGCCAATATCGTTGCCCTTTCAGGCATTGCCATTGCCATTGGCGTGATGGTGGATGTGGGTGTGGTGTTCACCGAGAATATCATCCGTCACCTGGAAATGCCGGAGAATCTTGGCACTACCAGTAAGCAAAAACTGAAGATCATCTACGAAGGTACCACAGAAGTAGCAAGCGCGGTCATTACAGCGCTGGCTACCACCGTGATCAGTTTTATTCCGGTATTTGCCATGACCGGTCAGGAAGGTAAGCTGTTTGGTCCGCTGGCTTTTACCAAAACTTTTCGCTTTGCTGGCCGCCCTGTTTGTAGGTGTTGTCATTATTCCTGCGCTGGCGCACTGGCTTTTTTCTATAGAGTTTGGCAAAGATAAAACCCGCAAGATATGGAATATCGGACTGATACTGCTAGGGCTGGTGGTTGTGTTCTTTGTGCCCTGGGCTGGTATCGTTTTGCTGGCCCTGGGGCTGTTCAAACTGACAGAAGGTTACCTGCCGGAAAGTATAAAGAAGTATGCTAATTACATGGTGGTAGGCATTGTGCTGGCTGGTGTATTGTATGTGCTGACGCGGGAGTGGCTGCCCCTGGGTGCCGGGCATTCTTACCTGACCAACTTTATTTTCGTGCTACTTGCCATCGGTTTGGTATTAGGTTCGCTACTGACTGTTGTCAGGTTTTACGCGCCTATTCTTTGCTGGTGTCTGAACAACAAATGGAAGTTCCTTTCTGTGCCTATCGTTATTGTTTTACTAGGTGTATTGGCCTGGCAAGGGTTCAACAACACCTTTGGTTTGTTGGGAAAAGGCTTTGAAAAGCTGGGCTGGGACATCCGGCAGACAGCCACCTGGGGAACTTTGAGTGCTACTTTCCCCCCGGTAGGCAAAGAGTTTATGCCACCGCTGGACGAAGGTTCTTATCTGCTGATGCCTTCTACCATGCCTCATGCCGGTGTGGAAGAAAATATAGAAACCATCCAACTGCTGGATAAACGTGTGACCGCTATTCCTGAAGTGGACATGACTGTCGGTAAGTGGGGTAGAGCGGCTACTGCTTTGGACCCTGCACCTATTTCCATGTTTGAAAACGTGGTTAACTACAAATCGGAATATGTGCTGGATGAGAGCGGTCACCGTATGCGCTTCGCCGTGGATGAAGAAGGAAGGTATCTATTGAAGTATAAAGAAGACACACTACTGTATGATAAGAAATTGGAAAAGATATTGAGAGAAATTGAGGGAGATACGATAGAAATTGATAGAAATAGGGTTGAAATTGGTGGAAATACGATAGAAATTGATAGAAATACATTAGCAACGGATAAACAAGCTAATGATACTTCCTCGATTTCAAAGAATCTCGATGAGTTTCAATCAATTTCCAATATCCATCCATCGTCCTCAATTACTAATACCCATGAATTTCAACAAATCTCTGCAAATCTTCCAACATACTTGATTCCTGATGACAATGGAGAATACTTCCGGCAGTGGCGCGATCATATTCACGCTCCGGATGATATCTGGAATGAGATTGTGGCTGCCACTAACATTCCCGGCATGACTTCGGCTCCTAAGCTGCAACCTATTGCTACCCGGCTCATCATGCTGTCTACCGGTATGCGGGCACCGATGGGACTGAAAGTATTTGGCCCGGACTTAGAGACTCTGGAACAGGTAGGCTTGCAGCTTGAGAAGATATTGCAGCAAGTACCCAGCATCAAGGCATCGTCTGTCTTTGCCGATCGGGTAGTGGGTAAACCCTATCTGGAGATCAAGCTCAACCGGCAGGCAATGGCCCGCTATGGGCTGACTGTGGGCGATATGCAGATGCTGATGAGCGCAGCTATTGGAGGAAATACACAAACAACTACCGTAGAGGGCCGAGAGCGTTATCCTGTGCGGGTACGCTATGCCAGGGAATTCAGAGACAATCCGGAAGATCTCAAAACTATGCTGATCCCGACACCTGCGGGTGTGCAGATTCCCCTTACAGCACTGGCAGATATCCAGTATGTGCAGGGCCCACAAAGCATCAAAAGTGAGAATACCTTTCTGCTGAGTTACGTTATCTTTGACAAACAGGATGGCTATGCCGAAGTAGACGTGATAGAACAGGCGCAGCAATACATCGATGCTAAAATTGCCTCCGGTGAGTTTCAGGTACCTAAAGGGGTAAGCTACCAGTTTGCCGGCAATTATGAAAACCAGATCAGGGCTACCAAAACTTTGTCTGTGGTCATTCCCATCAGCCTGCTGGCTATTTTGCTGATCCTGTATTTCCAGTTTGGCAACCTGCCCACTACGCTGATGGTGTTCTCCGGCATCTTTGTGGCTTTTGCCGGAGGCTTTATGCTCATCTGGCTCTACGGACAGGTGTGGTTTCTCAACTTTGATCTTTTTGGTGAAAGTATGCGCGATTTGTTTCAGGTGCATACCATCAACCTGAGCGTGGCAGTCTGGGTAGGCTTCATTGCCCTATTTGGCGTAGCCACCGACGATGGCGTGATCATGGGAACCTATCTGAAGCAGGTCTTTGAACGAGAAAGTCCACAAGGAATAGCTGCCATCCGGGAGTCTGTCTTGCAGGCTGGTCAGCAACGAGTACGTCCGGCGATGATGACAGCAGCTACCACCATCATTGCCCTGATGCCAGTGCTGACCTCTACAGGAAAAGGCGCAGACATCATGATTCCTATGGCGATCCCCACGTTTGGCGGTATGCTCATTCAGGTGATGACCATGTTTGTGGTGCCGGTGCTGTATAGTATGTGGAAGGAGAAGGAATGGAAAATAAGAAATTGATAGAAATTAGAAATTGGTTGAAATTAGAAATTCATTGAAATTAAATGATATGGGAAAGAATTATATACCCTTGAAAGATTTGGCGGTGTACCAGTTGGCCAGGGAACTATCGCGTTTGGGTTGGAAAATCTATGAGAAGCTGGACTGGCAGGATAAGAAGACGATGGGCGATCAGTTTATCTCATCTACCGATTCGGTAGGAGCTAATATTGCCGAAGGGTATGGGCGGTATCATTATCTCGACAAGATACGGTTTTACTACAACAGCCGGGGGTCGTTTTTTGAATGTACACATCACTGGTTAGAGCTGTTGCACGAAAGAGGGAAAATTTCACAAGAGGAATTTGATGCTTTCAAAGAAGTAGCAGACCAGCTTCTACTTAAGCTTAACAATTTTATATCGTCTACTTACAAAGCAAAATACGGGGAATGAAAACGCAATTGAAATTGAGAGAGATTAGGAAATTTATTGAAATTAAGAAATTAATAGATATTGAGAAATTGGTTGAGATTAGGGAATTACGTTTCAATGAATTTCCATTTAATTTCTATAAATTTCAACGAATTTCTATCAATCTCCATCAATCTCCACTAATTTCAACTAATCTCTATGTATTTCTACTCATCTCTCTTACCCTTTTATTTTCAAAAGTAAATGCACAGGAGATAAAACCAGTAGACCAGTATGTAAAACTTGCTGCCGAAAATAATCCGCAGTTAAAGGCTTCTTTCAATCAGTACTTAGCGGCTTTGGAGGAGGTGCCGCAGGTAGGAGCGTTGCCCGATCCGCAGGTGATGTTCGGTGTGTTTGTGCTGCCAGTAGAAACCAGGGTAGGAGCGCAACGGGCCAACTTCTCTGTCAGCCAGATGTTTCCCTGGTTTGGCACCCTGAAGGCCCAGGAGCAGGTGGCCGCCGAAAAAGCCAAGGCAAAGCTACAGGCTTTTGAAGACGAAAAGCTGTCGCTATTCAAACAGGTAAAGGTTACTTACAATGATGTATACTACCTAGAAAAATCTATAGAGATTACCCACGAAAACCTGGCCCTTGCTGGCATCTTTCAAGGAGCTGGCCCGGGTGAGTTTTGAAAGTGGTAAGGCAGGTTTTACTGATGTGCTCAGCGTAGAGATGGAGGAAGCAGCGTTGCAGAACAAATTACGCTACCTGGAAGACAGCCAAGCACCGGTGCGCACACAATTTGAACAGTTGCTGAATACAAACCTGCCGGAAGCTGTCAGTATGCCTGACACGCTGTGGGAAGAAGTCCTGGTACAAGAGAAGACAGAGATTTTCCAAACCATTCTGGCAAATAATCCACGGCTTCAGGAGCTTCAGCATACCGCTCAGGCTTATAGAAATCAGGCAAAAGTAAACCAAAAGATGGGACTGCCCTCTGTGAGCTTGGGAGTGAGTTATACCATTATTACTCCCAGAACAGGTATGGAAATGTCCGGCATGGACATGTCTGATAATGGAAGGGATGCTTTCGTGTTTCCACAGGTAGGGGTGCGTATGCCGTTGTACCGCAAAAAATACAAAGCCATGCAAAAGCAGTCGCAGTTGCAAAGAGAAGCCGCCGCATTTTCTCAGGAAGGTATGCACGATCAGTTGCTCACCGAACTGGAAAAGCTCTACGCAGACTACCTCAACGCACAGCGGGAAGTAAAACTATACCGCCACCTGGCTGACCTGGCAGCACGTACGCTGGACTTGCTGCAAACAGAATTTTCTACCGGAGAAACCGATTTTGAAGAGATCATCCGCGTAGAGCGTCAACTTATCAATTATCAACTAGAAGAAGAAAAAGCCAGGGTTGAGCGAAACAACTTTGTGTACAGCATTCAGTATTTGATGGGAAAATAATCGTAAACAAACAAACAAACCAGCGCAGGGTTCATCAGCGCAGGGCTTCAAGCCCTGCGCTGATGAACCACAGTTTAAAATTAAACCAAGCAACATTATGCCACAATCCTTTGTCAAAATATGGATTCATGTCATTTTTTCCACGAAACATAGGGCACCTTTGATTGAGCCGCACCTTGAACGTGAAATATATATACATATGCGGGAAAATCTTTGTGCATCAGGTTGTGAAGTAATGGCATCAAACGGAATGGAAGATCATGTACATCTCTTATTCAAACTTCCTTCTTCAAAGTCTGTAGCGAATGTGGTCATGAACGCGAAAGGCGAAACATCTCATTGGTTCAATCAACAATATCAACCCAACTATGCATTGTACTGGCAAGATGGTTATGCTGCTTTTTCTGTGTCAGAATCACTACTGCCCAAAGTGAAAGATTACATAGATAATCAAAAGACCATCCATAAAAACAGGTCTTTGAATGAAGAATTACGCATCATTCAAAAGAAATTTGGTGGGTAGCTTATATAACAACAGCTTCAATAGCGCAGGGCTTTAAGCCCTGCGCTATTGAAGTGCTAATAAATAAACAAATGAAAAAACATGAAAACAAATCATAAAATGCTGTATGCCGCCTTTGGCTTTTTAGCCATGGGCTTGCTGCTGGGATGGTGGCTTTTTGGTGATAAATCACAACAGATAGATAGTAAAAATACACAAGCTGGTGAGCATATTCATAAAGCAGGCACAACCTGGACGTGCGCTATGCATCCTCAGATCAGGGAAGATGCGCCTGGGCAGTGTCCGATCTGTGGCATGGAACTGATTCCGGTGAGCAGTATGCAGGCAGCAACGGTAGCCACCAATGAGATACAGATGACAGAAGCTGCCGCAGGTATTGCCAATGTGCAGACCGTCGTGGTACACAAGGCGGCACCCGGCAAAGAACTATACCTGGCTGGTAAGGTTCAGGCAGATGAGCGAAGGATTGCTGCGATCACCTCCCGCTTTGGCGGCAGAATAGAAAAGCTGTATGTGAACTTCACCGGCCAGCAGGTAAAGCGTGGAGAAAAGCTTGCCAGCGTGTATTCTCCGCAACTGGTGACGGCACAGAAGGAGCTGTTTGAAGCAGTCAAGTTCAAAGAAAGTAACCCCTCGTTTTATGAAGCGGCTGTCAATAAGTTGAAGCTGTGGGACCTGACAGACACGCAGATTCGGAATATTCGGGAAAGTAAGCAGGTGCAGTATTACTTTAATGTGCTGTCGCCACAGTCGGGTACGGTGGTCAACCGGAATATCAGTCAGGGCGATTATGTCAAGGAAGGTGAATCGCTGTTTGAGGTAGCCAATCTGGATAAAGTATGGGTGCAGTTTGATGCCTATGAAAATGACTTGTCCTGGATTGAGGAAGGTGATAAGATCAGTTTCACCGTGCAATCGGTACCCGGCAAAACGTTCACCAGCAAGATTACCTTTATCGATCCGCTGATTAATCCGCAAACCCGTGTGGCCTCTGTACGCACAGAAGTAGATAATTCTAATAACCAACTCAAGCCGGCCATGTTTGTACAAGGCATCCTCCAGGCCCGGTTAGACGAGGCAGAAGCCCTGCTCATCCCGGCATCTGCTGTGCTCTGGACAGGCAAAAGAGCTGTCGTGTATGTAAAAAAGCCTGATGCAGCGCAGCCTACCTTTGCCTACCGCGAAGTGGTATTAGGCCCAAAAGCTGGCGACCAGTACGTGGTGATGGAAGGGCTTGGGGAAGGCGAAGAGATCGTTGCCAATGGTGTATTCAAAGTAGATGCTGCCGCACAACTGGAGGGCAAAGTCAGTATGATGCATACAGGGGGCGAGATAGCGGCTGGCCATGAGCACGACGGTATGGACATGAGCGAAGCAGCTGACTTCACACAAACTTCTGCTGCTTTCCGCGCACAACTGGATCAGGCAATTGGTGCCTATCTCGGACTTAAAGAAGGTTTGGTCGAAGCAGATGACAAAGAAATCCAAAAATACAGTTCCATATTGCTAGAAACCTTAAATGAAATAGACAGTAATGATTTAAATGGCACTGCCAGAAACTTCTGGAAAGATAAAGAAGTGCTATTGACAAAATATGCACGTCTAAGCAAGGAAGCATCCGGCCTGGCAGGTAAGCGTGAGCACTTTCTTCACTTATCGCAGACAGTGATTGAGGTAATAGAAGCTTTTGGCGCAAGCCGGAAGCCACTGTATGTAGACTACTGTCCGATGGGCAATGACAACCGGGGAGCTTACTGGCTCAGCGAAGTAAAAGAGATCAGAAACCCGTTCTTTGGAGATGCTATGCTCACATGTGGAGAAGTAAAAGACGAATATTAAGCATCTGCCTTTTGTCATACCCTCCAATACCGTGATGCCCTGTTAAAACCGATAGCAAATAATCAAAACATAAGAAATACACGTGCATCAATAAGTTTTTAGTACGAAAAAACGCGCGATACACGTGCATCAGTGACTTTTTAGTGTGAAAATGTATGCAATACACGTGCATCGGTGACTTTTTAGTATAAAAATGTGCGTGATACACGTGTATCGGTGGCTTTCTAGTATGAAAATGTGCGCGATACACGTTACTTATGCATTTTTATGTATAAAAATGTATGCGGTATATGTACATAAGTCATTTTTTACTGTTAATGCGAATAATGAGTTCAACAAAATTGTTTGATTGCCTTCAAAGGCTTTTACCAGCCCAGGGCTTCAAGCCCTGGGCTGGTAAAAGCCAAACATGCTAACTTATGTATTGCTGCCTGTTATTCGTATTATTAAAAAACCAGATCAGTAATCTCTACCTCACTGCTTTGTGGAGTAATAAAGTGCTCCTGCAAGTAAAAACTTTAACCCAAGGAAATAAATACCTAAAACCAATCAACATTCTAAAAAATTGTAAGTTACATTTTGTGTTCTTTATAGAAATATTTTTTAACACCTAACTTATTTTTTGCTATGGAAATCATGGACAAGTTTATCCCCGTGGCAGGCAACCAGGATCTGCTATCATTGCTTACTTACTACACAATGCTGGTGGCAGCTTATGCGCTGCTGGCATCTTTTGTTTTTTCCTGGCTTACCCGCACGCATGTAGCCCCTGAACATAATACCTCCAGGGTGCTGACTGCCATCATTGGTTTAATTGCTGGTATTTCTTATTTTCTGATCCAGGGGTATTATAAATCCTTCTTGCAGGAAATGGAAAGCGTGACCGACCCTGCGCAACGACAGGCACTTTCGCACCAGGCTTACTATGCTATTGGTCAGCTGCGGTATATGGACTGGTTTATTACCACGCCTTTGCTGCTGATCAAAACAGTGATGATGATACAGGTGCCTGCTGCCAAAGTCAAAAGGCTGATGACGCTGATCATCCTGGGTGATATGTTCATGATTGTGACCGGTTATATCGGAGAGCAGCAACTCAATGCAGCAGGCCAGGTGGAGATGGGTACACACCTGTTATGGGGTGCTATTTCTACCGTAGGTTATGCTGCTGTATTGTATGGTATGTGGTCTATATGGAAGAACCATCGTGGTGATGCCAATCCTATAGAGCTGCGTGCTTTCCAGTGGATGGTCGTGCCTACTGTTACCTTGTGGGGCGTGTATCCGCTGGGCTATATGGCTATTGCCTTTTTTCCCGATCTTAATCCAGACTGGGTACATATTTCCTTCTCTGTGGCTGATGTTATCAACAAGGTAGGAGTAGGAGTAGTCGCTTACATTGCAGGTTCTCAGATCTTACAGCAACGAATCAATGTTAAGTCTACAGAACATGCTGATTTTATAGGCTAGTTTTTTGAGGTTCCGGGTTTTGCCTTCTGGAAAGCCCGGAACCAAATTAAGATTATAAGTACGTTACCTCATATCATAGCTTGAACCTATCTTCACTAACCAGTACATCACAAGACCCTATCTGCTGTTAGCTGACCTGCCATTGTATACAAATAACTATACTACGGTACATTTACCTGGAAGTGGGCTGTGGCTTACCTAGCGTATGTACACAACCGCCTGCCTCTGCGGGTCTTGTGACCCGAGAAGTACACTCTCACCATCAAAGTGTGTTGGGTCACAAGACTCGCCACAGTGGTCAAGATATAAAGTAGAGCGGTGAGCTACAGGGGTAGTAAGCCTCCTTCCTTTACCTGATCTGCTTAGCCTGACGGCTACGCTATAGCACAGATCATGGATTTTGCGTATACGCCATCATTGGTCTTTTTGACCAACGATCTTTTTCTGCAAAATATCTACACCCCCGGTTTGTGCGGGGCATTCCCTGCCGGGTCGGCCCCTGCCGGACGGTCCGTCGCGCGGTCGGCCCGTGTCACCGTATGGTTCCCCGCCGGGACGCAGGCTCGCAAACCGAAAATGTACCGTAGTGTATAAATGACATTATTGAAAAATTAATATACCAGTGTTTGTAATATATTGGTATAATTTGTATAATTTAATTTTTGATAGCTATTGCCTTCTGTCATTGCATACACTATAGTCAAGTTAAACCTCACATTATATGTCAGATGACATACCATCTACCAACTGGCTCAGCATATGGGAGTATCAACCGGAACCTCGGTGGGTGACCAATCAACATAACCAACTCATTGGCATCACCAACAGTGGCCTTGCGCTGACCGGAGCCACCAGAGATGCATTGCAGGGAAAGGATATTTTCTCCATCGTTGCGCAAGTACCCTTCGGTTGGTCAGCACACGAAATAGAGCAGCTAAGAGACACATCAGAAAAAGTACGATATACCGGTCAGCAAGCCATATTAACCTCGCCAAACATAGGAAATAACACAGCCCGTCAGCAGCTTGTTGACTTATTGCTCATGCCTGTCACAGATGAACATGGCAGCGTTACCCATATCATCCACCAGGCAATAAAAACAAATGTTGATAAGCCTGAACAAAATCAGGAAAGTTTTTCGGCAAGGGAAATGAATATTTACCGCTCATTGGCAACCAATCTGCCACAAGGAGCAGCGTTTGTTGTAGATTTGGACCTGCGCTATCTGCTGGCCGAAGGAAAGGCACTGAAAAACGCAAACATAGTGCCGGAAGACCTGGAAGGCAAAACCATCTGGGAAGTCAACGGTGTAAAAACAGGAAATCTATACGAACCCTTCTTCAGAAAAGCATTGGCTGGTGAGTCCTTCCGCCACGAGCATGAACTACTGGGTTATTACTATGTTTCGCATGGAGTACCCTTGTATAATCGACACCATGAGGTGTATGCGGTGCTGGTAGTATCTTATGATATTACCGAACGCAAGCAGGCAGAAGAAGCATTGCGACAGAGCAAAGCACACCTACAACTTATCATGGAAAGTGCCAGAGATTATGCCATCTTCACCCTGGATAAAGACAAGAAAATCACCGACTGGAATACTGGTGCCGAACAGATGATGGGATATAGCAAAGAGGAGATCATCGGGCAACCAGGAGATATTGTTTTTGTGCCTGAGGACCGCAACAGCCAGCCGGAAGAAGAAATGCGGATAGCCAGAAAACAGGGCCGGTGTGCAAATGAGCGATGGCACCTGCGCAAAGATGGCAGCCGATTTTGGGGTAGCGGGTTTACGATGCCCTTACGCGATGGTAAAAAAAATGGGGTACTTGGGTTTCTCAAGATCATGCGGGACAATACGCAGCGCCAGAAAATGGAGTCGTCGCTCAAACAGGCCAAAGAAGAAGCTGAACAGGCAGCCAGAGCCAAAGAAGAGTTTCTGGCCCACATGAGTCACGAGATCCGTACACCACTCAATGCAGTAGTGGGTCTTGCTCACCTGCTGATGCAACAAGACCCCAGGCCACAGCAGTTGAAAAACCTGCGAACGCTTAGCTTTTCTGCACAAAACCTAATGACATTGGTCAATGATATTCTGGATTTCAGCAAAATCAAGGCAGGCAAAGCTACTGTAGAGTCTGCCGAAGTTAATCTGCGTGAACTGCTCAACAGCATACAGAGCGCACACCAGCCCCGATGCCAGGACCAGGGCAACGAACTGGTGTTTCATATGGATAAGAAAGTTCCTAAGCTAATCTATACCGATCAGCTAAAGCTTTCTCAGGTGATGCACAACCTGGTAGGCAATGCCGTAAAATTTACCCACCAGGGATTAATCAGTGTAGAAGTATCGCTCAGCCGACAGCAGGACGACCGGTATTGGATAGACTTTTCGGTGAGCGATACAGGCATTGGTATCTCTGCCGACAAGCTACCGGGAATCTTCGATACCTTCACCCAGGCCAACAACGCCACCGTGCAGCAGTTTGGAGGTACAGGGCTGGGGCTGTCTATCACCAAGCTGCTGCTACAGTTAATGGACAGCGAGATACAGGTAGAAAGCCAGCCGGGCAAAGGCTCTCGTTTCTTTTTTACCCTGGGTCTGATGGCAGTTCGCTCCAATGATACTTCTGCTGAGGAGCATATGTCTGCGCAGGAAGCAGATAAAAGCCTTCGGCAAGGCATTCATTTGCTGCTGGTAGAAGACAGTGAGATCAACCGCATGGTCTTACTACAGTTTTTGGAAAACTGGTGGCAGCTTGTCCCTGATGAAGCCGCCGACGGGCAGCAGGCACTGGACATGGCGCAGCAAAAACAATACGATATCATTTTGATGGATGTGCGTATGCCGGTCATGAATGGATACGAAGCGGCCAAAGCCATCCGCGCACTACCAGGCAATACTTATCAGCATGTGCCTATCATTGCCCTTACTGCCGATACAGAGCAGGAGTTAAAGAAACATCCCGAAGCGTCTTTTTTTACTGATGTCATCACCAAGCCTTTCGATCCGCAAGATTTGCAGCAGAAGATAATGCGTTATACCAGCAAGAAGAAGAAAGCAGGTACCAAGAAACTCCCGGATGCAACCGTCGACATGGATTTTGGGCAGGTAGAAAAGATCTTCAAGGAAAACATCCAGGAAATACGGAAGTTTTACGAAATAACCATTGCTGAGTTCGCTACTTTCCATACACAATTTGCTGCTGCCCTTGCACAAAAAGACAAGCAGGCACTGTATAGTCTGGTGCACAAGCTTTCTATGGTATTGAACTTACTGAATCTGCATGAATTGAAAACATTGCTGAACCAAAGCATCACACTGGTAGAAGAAAATGCATCGCAGCATAAGATAAAAAAGATCGGACATGCTATAGATGCGACAATGCAGCAGGTTATGCTAACGTTGAAAGAACAGCAGCATCAACTGGTACCTTCCAAATCAGAGGAAGAGTAGTGTAGGTTGTCATCCAGCTTCTACAGCAGATCGGTATACACAAAGAATGCCTGCCGGGTAATAGATCAGCCGTGCCTGAACGGTTAGTAGTGTGAGAGCGCATAAGCTTAAACATCTAAGCGAAAGTCCTGATGAATACCTGCCAAACGTTCAACCAGACATGCATCATAAAATATCGTACAATTAATCCATAAATCTATACGAAAGAGCAATAACTTAACATTCGCGGACTTAGTTAAAGTTAGCATACATCAGTTCTCAACCCTAACTATTTTTTAATCATGAGACAACACCAAGATTTTATTCAGAAACTAGCTGACTGTGCTGCAGCTTGCCAGTATTGCTCTGACCAGTGTCTTAACGAAGACAACATCCAAATGATGGTTCCTTGTATCCGTCTGGATCGTGACTGTGCCGATGCTTGCCTGGTGGCACTTAACTTTGTTGCCAGAGGTAGTGATTCTGCAAAGAAAGCTGTGGAGTTTTGCCTGGATTTTTGTAAGCGATGCGCCGAAGAATGTACAAAGCATCAAGCACAGCACTGCAAAGATTGTGAAGAAGCATGTCGCGCTTGTGAACAAGCCTGCCAGCAATACCTGGGCTAGATATTCTATAGTTGACCCACCTGCATACTTTGGTAGGTTAACTTTTAGCTTAACGTATTTGTAAGTTGCATTTTTTATAGACAAGACAGACGCAATCTCCTTGAACGCTCCTATCAGCTATCTACTCCTTTTCATTATGATGATTTGTACTATCGGCCTGTCAGGTATGCTTTACCTGATCAGAAAGTCGCTGGGCAAAACAGTGGAGGAACCGGGAAAGAATGTGCCTGCCGAAAGCGGTCATTTCTCGCCCAAGCCTGCCTGGGGCCGTTACCATGTGCATTACTACGGTTTTGCGCTGCTGTTCCTGGCTTTTGATATGGAAATGGCCTACATGTATCCCTGGGCAGTGGTGTACAAAGAACTGGGCATCATGGCCCTGCTAGACATGGGCGTGTTCCTGATGATCTTGTTTCTCGGCCTGATCTATACCTGGAACCAGGGTGGACTAAAACGTCAATAGCATTGTATGATGGAAAAAGATATGACATACGGTGCCAGAAAAGGTGCATGGCATTTTTTGAAGCGATGGACAGCCAAAGCTACCGCCAGTGATCTGTCTATATTTCCGGTGCCCGGTGCCGATGTGCTGAGAGCCTGCGGTATGCATTTTATGCAGAAGGGTATGAGCGTCGCTGCCACGCCCCGCCAGGCAAATGTACTGCTGGTAGCAGGTCCGATTACTGAAAAGCTGGCAGAAAAAGCTGCCGTTGCTTACGCGCAGATGCCTCGCCCCAGAGTACTGGTCTTTGCTGGTCCGGACAAGCTGCCATACCTGCCAGCACCTGATCTGAAGGTGGCTATCGGGGCAGAAAATATACAGCAGGAAATCAAAAAGCTATTAGCTCAACATGCCTGGCGCAAAGATATAATCCCTTTCGTACCGGAAAACATCAAAAAAGCCCTGGAAGATCAGCAGGAAGGGCAAGGCCACATGCACCATAGTCAAGGAGAAGAACATGATCATCATCAACACGAAGAGCCAGGAAACAAAGAAGAGCACGAAGGCCATGGACAAGCGCAGGCAGATGAACATGAAGGGCATCAGCATGAAAGCCAGTCATCCCATCATCAACACACCAGCTCATCACCGCATCAACACGATATGAGCGGCGGCTTTATGTCGATGGTTGCCATGACCAAAGATATGCCACGGAGCATGGACGGACTGCCTATGGAAATGAATCAGACGCACTTCGGCCCTTTCTTCCCCGGCCTGCCTGGTGGTTTGAGTATTGCTATGATGCTGGATGGTGATACGGTGATGCAGGCTGAGATAGAGAAAAAGTTACTTTGCCGCAACTTATATAATGATTATCCTTCGGCACCGGCAGCGTTTATTGAGCATATATCCAGCATTAATCCGCTGGCACCTGTTACATTCCGGCTACTCGCAGAAAGAGCGATACGCCAGGTAATGGAAATAGAAACTGACCGTGGTCACCATGTATCTGATCTGATACTTTTGGAACAAGAACGGGTGCTGTGCCACCTCAACTGGCTGGCTGTCTTCGCCCATACCATCGGCAACCTATGGATGCAGCAAAAAGCGGCAGACCTGCACCGGCAATATCAGTACGGACAGGCAAACGGGCAGGCTATCACGAAATTTACAACGCAGATCAGTAAGATGCTTCACCTGAAAAAGAGACTAATGCCTGTAGGTGTAGTTCCCGAAAATCTGCTGCACCATGCCAGCGGACCAGTTGCCCGTGCGGTAGGACTGCCAAAAGATGCCAGAATGCAGGACGAAAGCTATCAGGAGCTTGGCTTTTCGCCTGTGCTGGAGCAGCAAAACAATGCCTGGGGAAGGTTGCTAGTACGACTTGCAGAGATTAGGCAAAGCCTTCAGCTGATAGAAAAAAGCAGCAAGACGGCAAATACCAAGCAGCAACAGCCAGCAATGGCTGATAATACTTCAGGAAAAGGTACGGCACAGATAGAAACATCCACAGGCACGGCATTACTGACGGTGCATCTGGAGGAGGGAAGTGTCAAGGATTTTCACCTGCAAACGCCAGCTATAGCATACGCGGCATTGGTTCCTCAGGTAGCCGCCATGCAGGAACTCGGCGATGTCCTGATCATTATTGCCTCGCTGGATATTGCTGCCTGGGAAATAGATGTATGATATAAACACCATAAATAACCGAGGTCAAATAGTTAAGGGCTGCACCTCACAGATACTCACAACCAAGGTCTGCGTCTCACAGATACTCATAACCAGGGTCTGTGTCTCACAGACCTCTTCGGGTAAATGTACTACAGAATGCTATATACTATAGCATACAGAAGGTATCATGGATGTCAAACGCTCGCATATCTGGCACCTTATGCAGGCATTATGGATGCCCAATGCATGTGTGTCGAGTACCCATACAAGTGTTATGGGTGGTCAATACACGTGCATCGAGTATCCATGCAAGCGTTATGGGTACTCGACACAGTCGAATTGAGTACCCATGCAAGCGTTATGGGTGCCCGACACACGTGCGTCGAGTACCCTATGTAAGTGTGATAAATAGATATATTAACCAAAGTTTGTGCTGCCATCTAAAGGTAAGATATAGACCGGGGATTTAGTGTTAGACTGTATCATGTAAATATGTATAAACCTATACTACGGTACATTTGGCTTAAAGTGGGCTGTGAGGACACAGCCCACGGCCTTCGCGCCTCGGTTTGTGTCTCCACAAACCGAAACTGTACCGTAGTATAGTATAAACCTTAAACCAAACTAACAACCATGAGTCAAACTGTTTACTGGATTGTCACCATTCTTTTGTTCACCGCTGGCGTATACCTGCTGGCCGTGATGGAACGATGGGCTGTCTATGGCAGGCTGGAGCTAACGTATCCTGTCAAAAGCTGGCTGTCGCTGCTCGGACAAGAGTCTGTAACGCCCCGCAAACTGGATATGGTATTCTACGAAACAGCCCCGTTGCTATTCATCACAGCGGCACTGCTTGCAGCAATGGTCTTGCCTTTTGGGCAGGGAAGTCCTGCTATAGATTTGGCTACCGGAGCTTTGTTCATCAACGCTTCCCTGGCCTACGTGATGGTGGCTGTGCTGATGGCCGGTTGGGCACCCAACGGCGTATATGCGATGGTTGGTGGCTGGCGGTTTCTGGGGCAACTCATTGCCTACTCCATGCCTATCGTGATGGCGATCACCGCCACTGTGATGCGGGCAGAGTCTATGGCGTTGACCAAAATCGTTGACTCACAGCAGGGTTTGTGGAACATCGTTTATCAGCCCGTTGGGTTTTTGCTGTTCTACCTGTCATCTATGGCACTGGCTTTTCTGCCCCCTTTCGACTTGCCGGTAGCACCCGGTACGCTGGCCGGAGGCGTTTTGGCAGAGTTTACCGGTGTGCGGTTGCTGATCTTTCGCGTCGGCAGACTCGTGCTGGTCATGACGCTCTCGCTGGCAACGACAGTGCTTTTTCTGGGCGGATGGCATGGGCCTTTTTTACCAGACTTTGTGTGGACTTTCCTGAAAACACTGGCTGTAGCTGCCAGTTTCTTTGGCATCAGCCGGTTTGCCGTGCGCATCCGCTACGACAGCCTGCTGGCCTGGAGCTGGAAATACGCCACTCCGGCAGCGTTGTTTAATATTCTGTGGGTAGGTATTCTTTTACTGTTATGAGTACAACCGCTTTGATATTGCTAATATTCTTCGGACTGGTTGCCATCTGGTTTGGCTGGCGGGTGTTTATGACCAGTTCTATGGTACGTTCGGCCCTATCGTTGCTAGCTTCTATGGCGGCCATCGGTGCCATGTTCCTTGCCATGGAAGCCGAGTTTCTGGGCATATTGCAGATCATGATGATGGCAACAGAAATGAGCATCATGGCCATCTTTATGACGATGTTTATGATGGACCCCGGTGGCATGGGAGGGATGGACATGAGCCATCAGAAAATACCTTCCATTGGTGGAGGTATGATTGTAGGAGCCTTGGTTGTTTGTATAGCCGCCTTTACTGCCTGGGGAAACATGGCATTGGAAGTACCCTTACCTGACAAACAAAACTACGACCTGGGGATGGAACTCATGAAAAGGTCTATGATGATCTTCGAATCGGCGGGCACTACCATCCTGGTAGCCATGATTGCTGCTGTATCGACGGCCTTGCCTTATAAAAGTGATATTGATGGAAATTGATTAACACTCATTGAAATTGATAGAAACTTATAGAAATAAATAAAAACTAGATTACTCAATTTCTAATTTCAATATATAAAAATATGGAATTGACCATTGTACTAACTATTGCTGCTATCTTATTCGGCATCGGGATATATGGTGTTCTGGGTCAAACCAACCTGGTGATGATCATGATGGGCGTAGAGCTGATGCTGGGGGCAGCTATGCTCAACTTGGTCGCTTTCTGGCGGTTTATGCATCCTCAGACTTTCTCCCTGCAAATGTTTGTGTTGGTGATTATGACGGTGATGGCCCTGGAAGCTGCTGTAGGTTTTGGCATCGCCACCCAACGGTTCCGTTCCAAAGGTTCGGTAGAATCAGAAGAAGCCAGCGACTTAAAAGGATAAACCATGATAGCAACCTTACTCTTAGCACCACTTTTTGCTTGCATAGCCATTTATCTTTTCAGAAAGAAAGCAGATATCATAGCCATTGCAGGAGCCTTTGTAAGCTTGTCAGCGGCTATACTGCTGGCTTTTACCGTCAGGCAGGGTGGTGCTGTGCATATTGCTGTAGCCGGACTGCCTGATATGCCCTTTCGCTTATTGGCTGACAATACTTCTGTTGTGTTTTTAGTAGTAGTGGCTGTCGTTGCTTTCTGTATATTTTTGTATGGCCAGGGGTATATGGCCGATGAAAAAGGCAAAGTTTGGTTCTGGGCAGGCATGTGCTTGTTTCTGGCATCCATGCAACTGCTCGTACTCTCTGGCGACTGGATACTATTTATCACTGGCTGGGAGCTGATGGGCTTTGCTTCTTACTTACTGATTGGCACCTGGCATTGGAAAAACAGCGCACAGGAAGGAGCGAGCAAAGCCTTTATGCTTACCCGCTTCACAGATATGGGGCTATATATCGGAGCCTTTGTCATTATCCTTACCACCGGAACGAGCCAGATCACGGACGCACCGCTACAGGACATCTCTATGCCGGACATCTCCATGCTGGGTGCCCTGGCATTGTTGGTGGCCGTCATGGGTAAGTCGGCGCAGGTGCCCTTCCAAAGCTGGCTGTCGGGAGCCATGGCCGGACCTACGCCGGTGTCTGCCCTGCTGCATTCTGCTACGATGGTGGCAGCAGGTGCTATCCTGCTGTTAAGAGCATTTCCGCTATTGCCCGAAGCATCACTACTCTGGATAGGTGCTGTCGGGGGCATTACCATCCTGCTAACCGGATTTACGGCCATTGTATCAAAGGATGTCAAGCAGATGCTGGCCGCGTCTACTTCCAGTCAACTGGGATTCATGTTGCTGGCCATTGGTGCTGGTTTCCCAGGGGCGGCTTTTGCTCACTGGGTGGCCCATGCCTTTATGAAAAGTAGTCTGTTTTTGGGTGCCGGTGTTTTTCAACATGCCCGTGATAGCACTGCTTTTGATACGATTGGTGGTGTTGGCAAAAAGTTAAAGATATCTTTTGCTGCTTTTGCCATTGCCGGTGTGGCTTTGGCAGGTATTCCGCCATTTATCGGCTACTGGTCGAAAGATGGTATTCTGGCAGCGGGTATTGATGCTACTCCGGTGGTGTGGTACTTTCCGGTAGCTGTCATCGGAGCGTTTTTCACGGCCATGTACATGGGCAGAGCCATCCGGATTTTATGGAAAGGACAAGCCGAAATCAACCGCATTCAAAAGATCAACTGGATGCGTACCGGGCTGGTTGCCCTGGTATTGGTGGTGGCTGCCGGAGGATTATTTTTGGAGCCTGTGGTGCAGTTTGCCGCTTATGAAATTCCCCAAAATACAATGGCTCAAATCAGTGGCATAGCCGCCGCACTGGCAGGACTAGCAGCAGGTTGGCTGACCAATACTGTAGCATTGATAGGGAAGCCTGTGCATTTCTTGCAAAACAATTATCAGCTCTCAAGCGGTTATCAGGGACTCGTTGCAAAACCTGCCTTACAACTGGCAGTCTGGTGCGATCAGGCAGACAAGTACCTGCACAAAGCAGTATTAAAAACAGGCGGTGCGTTTGTTGGCATCGCAAAACTAGCCAACATTATAGATCTGTTTGGCAACTACTGTATAGGTCAGGCCGGAAAGTTTGGTCTTCGTGTGGGCCACTTATCCCGAAGCACAGAAGAAGCAGGGACAGACTGGATTGCCAGGCTTACTTCTTCTGTAAAAAGCCTGGGCACCTACGGTAAGAAACTGCAAACCGGCATGGTTCACCAGGAGTTGGTCTGGTCGGTAGGTGGCATGGTCATATGCATTATTATTCTCATTTTTTCAATACGATAAGTTATGGATTTCCCCTTACTCACGAGTACGATTTTTTTACCTTTACTAGGTGCTTTGGCTGTACTTTTTATTAAACCTGAAAAACCCGTCACCGCCTACACCGTGGGCATCACAGCTGCTGCACTGGCTTTGCTGGGAGCCATACTGATATGGATAAAGGGCATAGACGCAGGCTTTTCGCAACTGGAAGAAGTGAGCTGGATACCTTCGTTGGGAGCAGCCTACCGGGTGGGCGTTGATGGCATCAACTTTCCGCTGGTGTTGCTCACGACGCTGCTGTTTTTTGCGTCATTGATATTTTCTACCAAGATCAAAGAAAAGGCACGAACGTATGTAGCCCTGGTATTGCTGCTGGAAACTGCCTGTCTGGGCGTGTTTCTGGCATTGGACATCTTGTTGTTTTACGTATTTTTTGAAGTAGTACTGGTAGGCATGTATTTTATCATTGCTGGCTGGGGACATGAACATGCTAAGAAGGCGGCACTGACTTTTTTTATTTATACGCTGATAGGCAGCTTGTTCCTGCTGCTGGCACTGCTTTCTTTGTATATTCACACCGATCCACACACCTTTGACATGCGTACATTCATGGCTGCTCCTGCGCTGAAAGGGCTGGCGGCGGCACTGACATTCTGGGGATTCTTCCTGGCGTTTGCCATCAAAACTCCTCTCTTCCCATTCCATACCTGGCTGCCGGTAGCGCATACGGAAGCTCCGGCTCCGGGCAGTGCCCTTCTGGCAGGTGTGCTGCTGAAGCTGGGAGCTTATGGCTTTATCCGCTTCGCGCTGCAAATGACACCCAATGCTTTCCGCGAATATGCTTCCATTGTCATGGTCATTGCCGTCATTTCTGCGCTGTATGGTGCTTTTGTTGCTTTGGCGCAAACAGACATCAAACGCATGGTAGCCTACACCAGTGTGAACCATATGGGCTACCTAGTATTCGGACTGGCCGTAGCGGCTGTAGCCGACACTGAGGCACGTACACAGGCACTGGATGGAGCTGTGTTGCAAATGGTCAGTCATGGCGTAGTCACCGGCGCACTTTTCCTGCTGGTAGGCTCCCTGCAAGACCGGGTGAAGACCCGTGAAATGTCAGACATCAGTGGCTTGCTGCATACGGCTCCGGTGCTGAGCGGACTGTTTATTGTGGCAGCCTTTGCCTCGCTGGGGTTGCCCGGACTGGCGCATTTCCCTGCTGAGTTTCAGATATTCCTGGGAGGCTTTAGCGTATATCCTGTTGCCGTAGCCTTTATCATCATCGGCCTGCTCGTCACCACAGGGTTGTACCTGAGGGCTATCCAAAAAGTATTCATGGGCCAGCAGCCGGAAGGACTATCCAGTCCGGGACTATCCAGTCCGGGACTATCCAGTCCGGGACTTACGCATTACGTTGACTTGAAGGGTTATGAGCTGTGGGCGATCGTGCCGCTGATTCTTTCTATTTTAGCCATCGGCCTTTTTCCTGAAACGCTGCTGTCTGTGATTCATGAGACTACCAAAATGCTTGGGTTATGAGTAGTATGGGTCAGGACTTGCTATTGATCTTACCGCAGATCATCGTGTTGCTCACCGCGGTGGCTGCCCTGATCTTCGAGATGCTGAGAAGACCTACTGGAAGCTTAATGGCGTTGGCTGTCGGCATGTTGGCAGCGATGGGCCTGAGCATCAGCAGGCTGGGCGTGGAAGCTACTGCTTTTTCACAGACTTTCAGAGTAGATGCCTTCAACCACTGGTCGGTGATCATCCTCTGCCCGGCTTCGGTGCTTTTTGCTTTGTTGGCACGGAGCGAACTGAAAGGTACGGGTCGGGAAGGTACCGTCTACAGCCTGCTGGGCTTCGCTACCCTGGGTTCGCTGCTGCTGGCCGGAAGCGGCGATGTGATGTTCATTGTGCTGGGGCTGCTGATGAACAGCCTGAGCGGCTTTGCCCTGGCAGCTTACCCCAAAACCGATGCTGCCACCGAAGGTGCCATGAAGTATTTTATCTATGGATCAGTCACCAGCGCACTCATGGTTTTTGGACTGACCTACTGGGTAGGCACCACCGGTAGCACTTTGCTTTCGGCCTTAAACAATCCTGGTTTGCAGCCTTTGCCTGTTGTGTTTGGGCTTGTGGCCCTGCTGGTGGGTATCGGCTACGCAGCCTCCATCTTCCCTTTTCATTTCTGGACGCCCGACACCTTTGAAGGTGCACCGGTGTCTATTGCGGCTTACCTGTCTGTCATTCCCAAAGTAGGAGCCATCTTTGCACTTTCGCAGGCGATGAAGGAGCTTCCCGTGCAGTTGGTCAACTGGCCGTGGCTGCTTGCAGTCCTTGCCGTGCTTACTATGACTTTTGGTAATGTTGTGGCTTTATGGCAGCAAAATGTGGTCAGGTTGCTGGCTTATTCTACCATAG
Organism: Cyclobacteriaceae bacterium; assembly: GCA_958296015.1. GTDB lineage: Bacteria > Bacteroidota > Bacteroidia > Cytophagales > Cyclobacteriaceae > JAJNNC01. The sequence goes on along the minus strand of CATQIH010000032.1, from coordinate 8,321 downwards.
CGCAGGCGGGGTATTTCCTGCTGGGTGTAGTAGCCATGCAGCAAAGCGGCCTGGCTGTGCATTCGCTGATCGTCTTCGCCGTCGCCTATGCAGTGATGAATACCGGGGCTTTTGCTGTGGTGCTGGCACATGGCACTGAGCTAAAAAACTTTAAGGGAGTAGGTAAACAACATCCCTGGACAGGTGTAGCCATGAGCATTTTCTTGTTTTCACTGGTGGGCATACCACCGCTGGCAGGTTTTGCCGGTAAGTTCTTGTTGTTTGGCGCAGCCATAGACAGTGAATTTACCTGGCTGGCAGTGGTGGCTATTCTCAACAGTGCCATCTCACTGGCCGTCTATCTGCGTATCATCATGCCTATGTATTACCAACCAACGATGGTGATCAGCAATACCTATTCCCGACTGGTGTCTTTCGTATGGATATTTTGTTTGCTTCTTACAGTTATGGTGGGTTTGGGTGTGCAGATGTTTCTATTTTGAAATATGATAATCTTTGGCGAGCATCCCTGCTGATAGATTTAAGCTTGTTGCCAGATTTCGGATCATTTCAACTGTTAGTTTTCTTCCTCTTTTTAAGATTTTTGATACCCTGCTTTTTCCACCAATTTCTTTGACCAAATCTTTTTGTTTTAGCTGCATTTCTTCCATTCTTATTTTTATAGCTTCGATAGGATCAGGTGTTTCAATAGCATAATGTTTTTTCTCATAATCATCAATCAAGAGACCTAAAATATCCGCTTCGTCACTTTCAGAAGTTCCACTAGGGGCATCAAAGATGATCTCAAGCCTTTGCAATGATTTTTGGTAATCCGTTTCTGTTTTTATAAGTTTAATATTCATATGCCTTAGCTGTTAAATTATATTGCCATCAATTTTATTGTACTCGGCGTGGGTGCCTATAAACCGGATGAATATCCATTGCTTTTGAAAATTAAACTTTGCTACCAATCGATAGGCGATTCCTTTGGTATTAAAAACAATTCTGTTGTCTTTGAGGATACTCGTATTTGCATAAGTATTTTTTACGTTATTGGGGGTTTTCCAGTCAGAATTTATAGCAATGTCATACCATGTTTTTAAATGCTGTTCTGCCTCTGCGTGTTTCTCCCAATAAGCTCTAAGCGTAATTTTTGCAAATATTCTTTCCATGCAAAAGCGGTAAAGAGTTCGTAAATTGAACACTTTTCATCGGTATAATTTAACAGTTGGTAGCTATTGGATAAAGACTAACTTGGTTTATGACCCTATATACTTCTCTACAAATAGTTAACCAAGCTACACATTCCACCAGTAGGTAAGCTTCAGTACCAGTGCGCGGGTTTTTACCCCAAACGGAGCAGGCAGATAGTTGTCGGTATATACGATGAACAGATCAGAGGCAGGCTGGTAGCGCCACTGTAAGCGGGTATTTAAGTTCACATTTTTGATCTGCTCATTATACTGAAGAAAGGCAGTAATAAATAGCTTATTAGTCATGGTGACATCCAAACGTGGGCCGATCAGCCAGAAGCTTTTGCGGTTCCAGGGTTCGGGTAACAAGATGTTATTATAACTGGCATTGGCCGTAATACTAATATAGGGCTGAAAACGATACCCCAGCTCAGCACTCAGGTTGAACCTTTTGCCTTCCGCATAATAACCGCCATACCGTGTAGAGAAGGCATACGTAAACAAGCTGTTGGGCCTCGACACAAACTCTGTTCCCCACGAGTGCCACCGGTGTTCTGTACCTAACGACAGGGTGTCGCTTCCGGTATTGGTGGGATCAAACGGTTGTAGCAGCTTCACATAATCGCGGGCCACCCAGGCCGAAAAAGTACTGAGCTTGCGAAAGGTAAATTTGTAGACCAGGTAGTTTTCCTGATCAGTTTGCGCCCACGACTTATTGAAAAACAAGTTGGTATTCAACTGTGGGCCATGACTCAGGATATGGCCGCCTCTGGGAAGAAACAGATAGCCTATCTGCGGACTAAACTTGATGTAGCTCCTGCGGGGAACGTAGCCTACCTCAGCATTGTAATGTTGCCCAACATATTCGTGCCGCCAGCTGATTAGCCACTTCCGGCCGGTATATTGCAGATTTGCCGCATGGGCCAGCTCGTCACCAGGGTTGCCCGGACTGAATGACTTCAGAAACAGCACCTTGCCGGTCCACAGGTTGTTGTTGGAGGCTATATTATATTCCAGTCCTGCGTTCCGGTTGTATTGTGAGTATACGGGCAAGTCAGAACTTACCTGCGGATGATAGTTGAGTGATTCTTTGTTGATCAGTATCAGACCAATATTAGAGCGGGCAAATACCTGTCGCTGCAAAGACATCACAGCAAAATTCTGGGTAGGAAGCCCGGTAATCTCCTGTTTGCTGGTCTGGATATCCATAACACCTACTCGCCAGTTTCTGTTGAGCTTGCCGCTCAAACGGGCACCAAACTGGATGGGCACACCCAGTCCGATACGACGGGAGAAAAAAGGCCGGATGGTTTCGTAGCCGAAGTTGGCAAACAGGTCCCCATTTTCCAGAAAAAACTGCCGCCGCTCCGGAAAGAAAAGCTCAAACCGGTCCAGATTGGTCACCTGCTGGTCTACGTCTACCTGTGAGAAATCAGGGTTGACGGTCAGGTCCAGGTTCAGCGAAGACGTGATGGCAACCTTGGCATCTACTCCTGCATCCATTCGGTAATCCTGCGCTTTATCGCTTGCATAATCTTTGGAAAGGCCACCCAGCACATAAGGTATCACTGATATATTGGAATTGACAGTAGGGGGGGGCTGGTCCCACACAAGTGTGCCTGTATAGGCCAGCGAGGCAGAAGGAAACTGCCGCGGTACAGGTGCCCAGCTCGATTTCTCGGTGGTCTTCAGATCCAACCGGCTGAAGTTGATGCCCCAGCGTGTGATACCTTTTTTATACCGGATGGTTTTGAAAGGAATGGCGGCTTCAAATACCCAGCGGTCATCATAATTTTTTACTTCCGAAATCCACTTATTATCCCAGCTTAGGTTTACTTTTCCGCCTTCATACATCAGCCCGTCCCACTGCGCACCCGCCGCATTTGCCCCAAAAGAAAAGCCGTTGGTCTGGTCATCGAAAGGGTCCATGAATAGCAGGAAGTTATCGTTTTTACCAAAAGAGAAATCCCTCCTCAGCGATTCCACTATGTAAGGGCCAGGCAAAGCATGGTAGCATACGGCAATAATATACAGCGCATGGTCATCGTAAGCCATACGCACATCGGTGCGCACCTTGGCATAGCTGGTATCCATCGGGAGGATCATGTAGAAGTCGGTAGCTATCGCAGCATCTTGCCAGGCAGGGTCATCCATAGCACCATCAATACTGATAGCCGAAGAGGCTTTACGGATGGGTAATTGATAAGCTTCATTCCTTTTTTGAGAAAAAAGCGGCAGGCTCATCAGGCAGAGGGCGCAAAATAGTAAAATACTTTTCACAGGTAACAGGTTGGTTGTATGAGTTGTAGGAAAACCAAAAATAGTATTTTTTTGCCTCGTTGCTATCATCTGTATCATTAAAAAACCAGACATGACTAAATGCCTGGTTCTTCATAAAATAGGGTCCAACTATCTATCTAATTGGCTTTTCTTTCAGCAAGTCACGAATTTCAGCCAGTAGTTGCTCTTCGTTGGTAGGAGCCGCCGGAGAAGGGCCTGCCGGTGCTTGTTCTTCCTTTCTTTCCATATTACGATAAGCTCTGACAACTACAAAAACGGCAAAAGCAATAATGAGAAAATCCAACACATTCTGAAGGAACTGTCCATACATGATCGCCACTTCCTTCACATCTCCTGTCCCTTCTTTCAGCACTATTTTCAATCCTGTAAAATCTATTCCTCCTATCAGTAGTCCTATCACGGGCATCACAATGTCGTTAACCAGCGAAGAAACAATCTTACCAAACGCTGCACCAATAATTACGGCTACGGCTAGATCAATGACATTGCCTTTGATCGCAAATTCTTTAAAATCTTTAAGAAAACTCATCGTGTCAGGTGGGTTAAATTGATAAACACCTGCAATATGAAGATGATTTTTGAGACAAAAAAGGTAGCTTCATGTTTTAAGGCGTGTTCATCTGGCCATTGCTGTCTCCGCCTTTCAGGTCATCGTTCTGGATGGAGCGTTTCTTGCGTCGTTGCTGTGGATTGACGTTGAGCTTTCCGATGCGATAAGAGAAGTTAATCTTAAAGCTCATGTTTCGAAATGTGTTCACACTTTGCTGACTGATCACCGGAGAATCCACCTGTGTGCGTACTTTAAATTCGGAGGTAAAGAAGTTCTCGGCTCCAAAGCCGATACTGCCTTTCTTGTCATTGAACTCTTTGTTAACGCTCAGGCTATAGATGCCAAAGCCTCCCTGGTATCCCTGCAACTGCACCTGTCGGCCTCTGTAAAAGCTAAAGAGTTGCAGTGCCCAGGTATCTGTCAGGTTGTAACTTCCAAAAGCACGCCCACTCCACACAAAGCCACTGTTGCTGGCATTATACAGCGGATTGGGCACATTGTTGTTGAGTACGGCATAATAAGTATCAACACCTCCGTTTAGGGTTAGTTTTTTGGCAACACTCACGTTGGCAAAGATGCTTAGGCCGTAGTTATCCGTTTTACCGATATTCTGATAGCTAGTCAGAATAGTGTCCTGGTCGAGCACGTTTCTCACTGCCTGAATAGAGCCGCTGGTATTTCGCATAAAGGCAGAAAAGTTGAGCGAGGTGTTTTTGATAAACGTACCATAAGACAATTCATAGCTATTGGTGTATTCCGGTGCCAGATCAGGATTACCCTGCGTGATATTCAGCGGATTGGAAGCCTGTCGGTTCGGGTTGAGAAACTCCAGCGAAGGCCGCTGAATACGGCGGTTGAAGGCTGCCTTGATCATATCGCCGCTTTCCAGCTTACGCGATAGGTTGATGCTGGGCGCAAAAATACCATACGACGGAATGTCTATGGTCTGTTCATCTTGAAAGTTGGCTTCAATGGTGGTATATTCATAGCGCACCCCCGGCATAATGCTGTATTTAGCCAGATTAAGGGTATACGATACATAGCCTGCCATCACGTTCTGCTGATAGTTGAACACATTGTTGAGCTGATCGTTTTTCTGCAATTCATAGGCTGTATTTTCACCCGTGGCTGTGTAATACTGGTAGTCACTGGACACATTGCGAAGTATATCTTTCACCCCAAATTCCAGTGTATTTTTTTCGTTGAAAGGATGCGTATAGTCTGCCTGTACGGTAATTTCCTGGTTGTAGCTGTCGTTGATGTTCTTCAGCCGGTCGTAGGCAACCTGCCCGGACTGGTCCAGGATGTTGTTGGTGAAATTATTCTGCCGGTTGTTGCGGCTGTAGAGTGTCATCAGGCTGAATTCCTGCTTGGGTTTATCAAAACTGCGCACGTAGTTGAGGCTAAGGTCTACCGTATTGCCCAGGTTATCCACATTCACATCCCTGGTGTTATTTTGCGTAAGCACGTCGTTTTGATAGGTTTGCGTCAAAAGATTATCCTGTTTGCTGCGGAAATTAAACAGCCCGAACTGTGCAGAGCCTGAAAGCCAGTTGTGCTTGCTGATGTCGTAATCTACTCCAAAAGTGTATCGGCCAAAGAGCAGATTAGTGCGCGTATCGGCTTCCTGAGTAGTGAGGGTCTGCGTGGCATCCGGATTTTTGGTGAGTTGGCTGTTGTCAAACGCTCCGTTGATATTGTAGCCGTTGCGGCCAAATCCACCCAGCGACAAGCCTAGCTTCCCAACACGGTAGCTGCCATTCAACCCCAGGTTAGAGCCGCGAGTGCCCACACTGGTATCTATGCTAAGCGTACCACCTTGTAGCTTGTTCTTTTTGGTGATGATATTGATGATGCCGCCCGAGCCTTCCGCATCGTAGCGCGCAGAAGGAGAAGTGATCACCTCTACCGATTTGATCTGATCGGCAGGAATCTGCTTGAGCGCATCTCCCAGATTGGAGGCAGTGATAGTAGAAGGCTTGTTGTCGATGAGCACCTTGATGTTCTGGCTACCGCGCAGCGACACGTTGCCATTCAAGTCTACCGAGAGCATGGGCACTCTGCGTAGCACGTCGGTAGCGTCGCCGCCTTGGGTAGTTTTGTCATTTTCCGCGTTGTAGATTGTGCGGTCTACTTTTTCTTCTACCAGTGCCCGCTGCCCCTGCACTACTACCTCATCGAGTTCTTTAGCCTCAGAAGGTAGCATAATACTGCCGAGATCTACTGTATTACCCTTTTCAGTGATAGTGACTGCAGATTTATCAAGGGTTTCGTAACCAATAAAGCTGATAGCTACCACATAGTTGCCCGCTGCTATGTCTTTGAGTTGAAAGGCTCCCTGTTCATTGGCTACCGTACCATCTAGCGGCTTACTGCTGGTAGAGTCTGTTAGTGTAATGGTGGCATAAGGCACCGGCTTACTGGTCTCGGCATCCAGCACCGTGCCGATGATACTTCCGTTGCCTTTGGCTATGGCCGCCTGTGGAGGAGCTTGTGCAAAAGCATGATGACTGATAGTTATCGTTAGAAATAGCAGAAGTGCAGTTGTTATCTTCTTGCCTGAAGGGTTTGCGAGAGATGAGCGTTTTTCCATGGAGAAAAGAAACAGGGGTTTGGCTAAAAAAAGTTGATGCTAATGGCTCAACGCAGGATATGCCCGTACGGTTAGCAAAATATGGCCTGATAGAAGAGTACAATAGACTGGGCAAGGATAAATATAGACAACGACCCTGTTTTGACCGATAAAATAAAGAAATGACAATGAAAAAAATGATAGAGGTGCAATTATCAACATCAAAACAATACTACTGAAGGGAGGTGAAAGGTGTAATATTTTTAAGCTTTTTGTTATTGTTTCACATATTAACAAGCCAAACCGCCATTTAACGCTGACCTTATTGTAGGTATCGATAAGGAGCTAAGAAGCTATAAATAGTAATTTTTTGTACAAAATATAAATATACGGAGAAGGTAAGCCTGTTTTTTAGCGATATGCTAAGTATTGTCGGGAATGGTACATAAGCTATAAATTTGCATTATTTAAATATATTTTAGTTTGTAATAATGAAATTACTTTTAAAAAGTCTGCTATAGCTACAGTGCTAACTTTGTATACTGTATCAAAGTCACTAAATATGTTTAAAACTCTATTGCTTACCCTGGGAAGCATGCTTACGCTACAGGCTTATGCTCAGTCTCCCCAACTACTAAAAGACATTAATACAAATACCGCATCAGCTACGCCGGATGATATAACTTATATCAGTGGTGTCGCTTATTTTATAGCGGATGACGGCATTCATGGCCGGGAACTTTGGAAAAGCGATGGTACGGAAAGCGGTACCATGCTGGTCAAAGATATCTATGAGGGGCCTTCCTTTGGTTTTGAAGAGAAAGAAAACTTCACGCTGTTTAATTATCAAGGCACTCTTTACTTTATGGCCAGAAATGCGAAGTATGGCTATGAACTGTGGAAAAGCAATGGTACAGCAGCAAGCACTGTCATGGTCAAAAATATGAACACAGATAATGCTGATTTTAACAGTAGTTTCATTAGTGAGTTTGTCGCCTTCAATACTTCACTGTATTTTGTGGTTGAAAGACTAAATATTACAACGAATCAAAACATTAAAACGTTATGGAAAACCGATGGTACAACAAGCGGGACAATACAGGCCATAGGTACAGGTGATTTTAGTACTATTACTAATCTAACTATCTTCAACAACAAACTTTATTTCAATGGAAATTCATCTCTTCGAAGCTACGATGGCTCTACGTTGGAAGAAATTTATAATAAATCAACCAGCAACCTGACGGTATCCGGAAGTAAATTGTTTTTTGTAACCAATGATGGGACAACCGGTTCCGAGGTCTGGAAAACAGATGGCACCAGTGCCAATACCAGCCTTCTCAAAGATATCTATCCCGGACTAGCATCATCTGTCAAGCCTAACTCACTTACTGATGTCAAAGGAACTCTGTATTTTAAACATACAGGTAATGATGGCAATGAAGAACTTTGGAAAAGCGATGGCACTACTGCGGGTACTATGATAGTCAAAAAAATAAATCCCAGTGAATATGAAGGAAGTAAAATTGACGCACTGACCGTAGTTGACGATACATTATATTTTATTGCCAGCGCAGATGGCACTACCACAGGCAAACAGCTATGGAAAACTGATGGTACGGAAATAGGTACAATAGCCATTACAGGTGAGACTTATCAGTATCCTGAATTAGTTACAAATATCAACAATGTACTGTACTTTACCGCCACTGGCCAGTCAGGCCAG
>CATQIH010000031.1 GCA_958296015.1 Cyclobacteriaceae bacterium | reverse complement strand
GCATTGGAAGCTTATGTGCATTATGTCAGGATTGTGAACAAACTCAGTGGATGTGCGGAAACAGGCATCATAGACATGACTTTGAAAAGACCTAAGTTCAGTGTCATAGCAAAAGGTAATCCGAATAATTGTGTGAACCCGAACGGCATGATCCAGCTTGCTCCGGAGCAGGGCGATGCGTCTGATTACGGTTACTTTCTGGTGACTGCTACAGGGGATAAAATAGAAACCAATGTCAACGGCGTATTTAGTAACCTGGCATCAGGGGTATACAGTGCTTATATGTATAATCCTGCCAATGACTGCGGAAAATTCTCCAACAGCCTGCCCGTCACGCTACTCACTGAAAAGCCTGTATTCAGGGCTTCGGGCAGCGTTGCAAAAAACCAGACAGCCTGCGAAGCTCCATACAACGGCCAGCTCACGGTGAATATAGCCAACCCGGCTGATTATAACTACCACTGGTATAAACTGGATGCGAGCGGAAACCAGGTAACGGTAGGCACCTCTGCCAGCACACCTGACACACTCAGCCGCAGGCAGTATTTTGTGACCATACAAAGCAAAAGTACTCTGTGTGATACATTGGTTAGCGTAACGCTTACAGAGGCTTTGAGTAATCCTACAGTCACCGTTACCACCACAAACCAGACATATTGTACACCTAATGGTACTGCAACAGCTATTGCTTTGCCTGCCGGCACTCATACCTATGTACTGCTGAAAGGTAATACCATCTTAGAAAGCAATACCACGGGCACCTTCGCAAATCTTGCACAAGGTCCTTACACAATACGTGCAAAGAGTGGTGCCACCCGCTGTAGTGTCACTTCAGCCGTCTTTAATATCAAAGAGAATCTGGTCCCATTCGGTACGGTTAACTTTGTACAAACCAAGCAGAAAAACTGTGCAGCCACCTCTCCAAATGCGGATGGCGCCCTGGAAGTGAATGTGAATGGCAGCACTACAGGTTACACTTTTGCATGGTTCAAAGGTATTGATACCACCACAGCTATTTCACCCCAGCCTGCAACCCCATACAAACTGGAAAACATTCCTTCCGGAGATTATACGGTAAAGATCAAAAATACCACCACAGGTTGTGATTCTGTAGCGTCTTTCTTTTTGGAAGACGCTGCGGATAACTACCGCGATAGCATTTCAGCCAAAGTAAACCAGGAATATAATTTCTGTACCCCCGGACCTAATGGCGTGGTAGAAGCCGTTCTGACTAGCAAAGCAGGGCAGCCAACAGATGTAAGCAACTATATTTTCCATTGGTACAAAGGCACCAAAAGTCAGGTGAAAAACAATAGTGCGGCAATACTACCTGAACAAAGTGCTATCCTCAGTAATCTGGATGGTGGAACCTATGCTGTCTGGGCTGAACGCATTGGCACTGTTTACTGTGATGCTTTGGACACCGCAGTAGTCACCGTACAAGACTTACGCTATTTCCCTAAGCTGGATGTAAAAATCAAAAATATAGCTCAGTCCTCTTGTAGCGACGACGAAAATAAGCACAATGGAAGACTGGAAGCCAATGTGGGCGATACAACGACAGGCTTTAAATTCAACTGGTATACCAATAACAATGGCGTAAAAATAGCTTTCTTACTTGATAATCCCATTGCATCCGGGTTGACGGTAGGTCAGTACTTCCTGGAAATCGTCAATGAGAAGACAGGTTGTGCCAAAGATACTATGCTAATCATCACCTCAAATATTGCAGAAGGAAGTGATGTGAAGCTGATTCTGACACCAAGTCCTGTGACGGCCTGCGACCCTAACGATGGCTCTATCACCGTCAGCGATGTGGAAGTAAAAGGCATGCCTACCGGTGACCCCGGAGCTTATAAGTACGATTGGTATATGATTACTAAACCCGGTAAAGACTCTGTACAGGTAGGATTTGCTACCGGCCCTACAATTACCGGACTAGACCAAGGCAACTATTCTGTAAAAGCAATCAATGACACCACCAGTTGCGAATCCGTATTCTGGCCCGTCACGGTAGGCAGAAATCCTATATTAGACATTGATTTTGGATTTACTCCAAGACCTCAGGATTCGTGCTTTCCTCCTAATGGTGAGCTTGAAGTACTATTTGTTGATCCATCTGCTAACGCAAGTGATTACACCTATCAATGGTATATAGGGAAAAATACGGATGTAATTATGGCTGGTAAAACCAACTATAAGATCATAGGATTAAGAGCTTCTCATTATACAGTAGCTGTTACCAGCAATGCTACTGGCTGTACTACCATTAAAACCTGGGAACTGGGAGCTAATCTAAGTCTCAGACCAGTAGCTAATCTTGTAGATGTTGATTCTGCTATTTCCTGTAGCACACCCAACGGAAGTATAGTTATGGAAGTTGATCCTACTACGTTAGCAACATATCAGGCTAATGAAGATCCTGGTTATTTAGCCAAACACTTCTGGTTCTATTGGTTTAAGAATGAGGTTAAATATAAATCTTCATTAGCAAATGTAGGTGATATTAACCATCCGGATAACCTAGAACCGCTGTTTGTACCAAGCAATGCTGATAATCGTGCAACTATCAGCGGCCTTGAAGCAGGTACCTATATATTGATGGTTGTTGACAGATTCCTGGCACCAAGCTATGGATGTGCCTCTGTACTAGATACGATCATTGTTGATGAAGCTGCCAGAAAACCGGATGTAGACAGTTTCACTGTAACGGATAACACTTTCTGCTCTTCCCCAAATGGTAGTATTACGGTAACTACTAAAAAACGTACGGGTGATACGCAGGCAAATACCGGATTTACTTTTAACTGGTTTAACAGTGATGTGCCTGGTGTTGGTAATGGTGATGAAGCCAAAAAAGAATCTATCACTTCAGCACCTTACATGGCAACTTACAACGGTTTAGCCGATGGCAATTATTCAGTACGCATTGTAGACAATACCACCGGTTGCGATACGACCATGACATTTAAGGTCGAAGACAGAGCCATCGCTCCTGTTATTGATGACTGGGATGTTGTTGATCAGCTAGATTGTAATGCCAATAAAGGAAGCATTGAAATCACGCAGCTTAACAATAGTTTCCCATTGGCAGACCATGATTTCTACTGGTATGCCCAGGAGGCTGATTATGAGTTAGGCACTCCGGCTACCAATGCCATATTTACTGGTAATCCACTGACCAACCAGGACGCAGGCATTTACTGGGTGGTAGCGGTTAGTAAAATTACCGGGTGTACTTCTTTGATACAAGACATTGAGATCAAAGACAAACGTACGCCATCAGACATTGTGCTGGTTACTCAAAACGATAATACCATCTGTGATCCTGTGAATGGCAACGGGGAACTGTCTATCAATATCAGCGAAGATAATGGTAGCCTGCCTGCTGCCGGGTATACCATTACCTGGACTGGCATAGACGTGAATGGTAACCCTATCACTGGTATATCCGCTACAGATAATCAGAGTGCATATCCGGCAACCAGTACGATCAGCAACCTCAATGCAGGTACCTATACCGTGACGGTAGCCAACCTTACCACGCTATGTACTGCGGTGACTGGTACCTGGGAAATTTTGGACACACCTATCCGTCCGGAATTTGTTTTCAACGGTGGCACATCCGATGTTAGTGATTTCTGTATCACCGATGGCCATATCGTCATCAATCAGATCAAATTTGATGGTACCACTTATAACGCAGGTGATGCTCAATTTGCTGATGTCACCTTCACCTGGCGGTACGGAACGGATGATACAGCCGGTGAAACGGCGTTTACCAATCTGGTAGCCACTTCAACCCCTGTTATCACATTAAGTGCTAACAGACATGAACTCAACAACTTGCCGGATGGTGACTATTTTGTGCAGGCCACGCATGTCAATGGTTGTACATCAGCCACCAACCAGGCATTTGAGATCAGTAAAGCTCCCAAAAGCCCGTTCGTTTCCGGTGGTATGACCAGTCCGTTTATTGAGTGTACCAGCAATACGGAAGGTGAAATAGCGATCAAAGTAGATGAAGACAATGCATCTATACCAAACAGTAACTATACCTTCCAGTGGTCTGACATCAATCATATTGCGATTACCAGCAATATCAGCAGCCCAAGTGCCAGTGAAAGCGTGATCAGTAATCTGACAGATGGACAGTATATTGTAGAAGTGACCAACAACGATAGTAAGTGTATATCAATAGATACCTTCACTGTTACCAAAAAGATGATCCCGCTTCAACTGTATGCCTCCAAAACGCAGGATGTTACCAACTGTGCGCCTGCCAATGGTGCAGCTCAGATTGATTATGTATTGTTTGACCAGACCAACAGACCGCTTAGTGATTTTACTTTTGAGTGGTTCTATGAAACTACCGGCAATCCGTTAGCGGTAGGTGACTATGGGCTGGCAACTGACGGGCTTTCTGCCAATGCTTTGATACCAGGTAAATACCTGATCAGAGCAACTGATACAAATGATAACTCGTGCCAGACCGGCTACTTCACTGTGACCATTGCAGATAATACCGTTCCGTTCTATGTGTTACCGGTGGGCGATGTAGTGAATATTACCGGTTGCGATCCTGCGGGTAAGGCAGTAGGTAAACTGGAAATCAGCGCGCTGAACAATACAGGACAGGTATTAAACCTGATCAATGGCAACTATACAATTGCCTGGTACGAAGGCAAAGTAGCAGATCCAAATAACCCCTTAGGTTCGGATGTGACGCTGGAAAATCTGGTACCAGGGTATTATACCACGGTAGTGACAGACATCACGACGGGTTGTACTTCTCAGCTCACGCAGCAGATCATCAGTACCACGTTGGAAACGCTCCTGACTACGGAAGCATCCAGGTATACCAGCTGTATATCGCCCGACGGTAAAGTGTTTGCCAAAGTAAGCGGTGCTTCCGGTACCTATCAGTTTGACTGGTACAAAGGCACTGATACCACCGTACCTCCTTTTATCACAGAACAGAGTAAAGTGAGTTCTACGGTAGAAAATCTGACCAGCGGAAAATACACAGTGGTAGTAAACAACCTGGATGAAGATGGCTGTGATAAACTGGGCACTGAAGTAATTGTAGAAGACGGACGTGGTAAAGACGTGATCGTTGATATTATGCATGACTTCCCTGTCACCAACTGCGACGTGACCAATCCCAACGGACAACTGAGTGCCAGCGTGAATGGCGAGCGTTCCAGATATAATTTCTTCTGGTACAAGGGCCGGGACATTACCAAAAAGCCAATCGCACAAGGACCGGTAGCCAGCAACCTTGCGCCCGACACGTATACCGTGGTTGCAAGAGATAAAATAACAGGCTGTTTGAGCGATGAGTTCTTCACAAAAGTGGAACAAGTGGCAGACACGACGAAGATGCCACCCGTTACGGTGAATGTTCTGTCGCATGTTACCCACTGTGCGAAGCCTAATGGCATAGCGCAGGCCGTACTGGACAGTGCCCTGGTTGATCCTTTATCTGACTACGAATATATCTGGACAGACAAAAATAATAGGGAAGTGTACCGCAGTACCAGAACCGGTATTGTGACTAACCTGGCTGCCGGAGACTATCAGGTGACGGTCTACAATGTGCAGTCTGGCTGTCTGGTGGGCACCAGCGAGGTGACGATCAAAGAAAAGCTATATAATCCTGATTTTGAGATCGTAACATCGCCATCTGTGTGTATGCAGGCTACCGGCACTATCTTCCTGCAATTCACTGAAGCCATTGATATTGTAGATATTCTATGGGAAACGCCGGTAGGCTATGCTTCGGGCTTTAGTTTGAACAGCCAGCCACCAGGTGAATATCATGTCACCATCACCGATGGCAACGGTTGTAAGACTACCAGGTCTGCAACCATCAAAGCTACGCTTTTCACCTACAACGGTGTTTCACCCAATGGTGATGGCAAGAATGATAAATTCCTCATCGGCTGTATTGAAAGCTACGAGACTCAATGGGTGCGCATTTACAACAGAGCAGGTGCTTTGGTGTATGAGAACCTGAAATATGACAATGATGCCGACTATTTTGATGGACATGGCAACCGTGGATTGTACATCGGTGGTGATAAACTACCCAGCGGTACCTATTTCTATATCATAGACATTAAAAACGGTGAAAAGCCAGTATCAGGTTATCTGGAACTGACGCGGTAATTACATGGCAGCGTACAATCACTGTACGCTGCTTTCAACTAATTGGTAAAAAGGCTTGAAAAAACAACATATGAAACTCAAACCTGTATTTTTGCTCTTTTGTTTACTGGCAGCTTCGCTCACCAGTATGGCGCAGCAGCGACCGGTCTTTTCTCAGTATATGTTTAACGGACTAGTACTCAACCCTGCCTATGCAGGCAATCAGCCGCAAACAAGCGTAAGTCTGCTCTATAGAAACCAGTGGATCAACGTAGCCGGGGCACCACGCACGGCTACACTGATCGCCCATACGGCTTTCAAAGACCTGCCCATTGGCACAGGCTTCTTGCTTTCTCGGGACCAGATTGGCGTACACGATGATTATAGTATTTACAGCAGCTATGCTTATAAACTCAAATTGCGCGTAGGCACGCTGGCTATGGGGCTTCAGGCTGGTTTTAACTATACCATCTCTGATTTTACCAAACCCAATATAGTAGACCAGGATGATCCTAACTTTGGGTACAGGCTTACAAACTTCAGCCCTAACTTTGGGACAGGTGCTTTTTATAGTACTGAAAAATCTTATGCAGGTATTTCTATTCCTTATATTATCAATAATAAGCTCAAGGGTGGTGAAAGCCTTATTGAAGAAGCAAGGAGAAAAAGGTACTATTTTGTCACAGGTGGCCATGTATTTACCCTGAAACAAGGCATCAAAATCAAACCCTCTACCCTGCTGCGTTTCAACGAAGGTGCTCCTGTTGGGTATGATCTGAACGCCAATGTGTTTTTGCAGGATGTGGTGAATGTAGGTGTCTCTTACCGAAGTAATGATGCGGTGATCATGCTGTTTGAGATCATACTCAACCAAAATATCACCTTCGGGTATGCCTATGACCGTACGCTATCCAAAATCGTCAACTACACAGATGGTACGCATGAGTTGATGCTGACCTACCGCCGTAGTCTGGGCAAAGGTCCTTGCCATGCGTATTTTTAATCGCACACACTCAGGCCACCACGGCCATATCTTTGATGATCGTCTGCTTGCGGTCCGGACCTACCGACACCAGGTTAATGGGCACCCGGATAAAATCTTCGATGTATTTGATATAGCTGACCAGAGCTTCCGGAAGCGCGTCAAAATTATGAATATCATCCAGCGGCTGGTTCCATCCCTGTAGGGTCTCATACACCGGTGTGATATCTATGTCGCAGATATCATAAGGCATATAATCAATCTTGGAGCCATCGGGCAGTTGATAGTGGGTACAGATGTTGATTGATTCAAAATCATTCAGTACATCGGCTTTCATCATAAACAGTTGGGTGGCCCCGTTGATCATCACGGCATATTTGAGAGCAGGCAGATCCAGCCATCCGCAACGGCGAGGACGCCCAGTGGTAGCACCAAACTCATGACCTTGTTTGCGCAGGTATTCCCCGGCCTCGTCGTGCAGTTCGGTAGGAAAAGGGCCTGAACCTACCCGGGTACAATACGCCTTGAAGATACCAAACACCTCACCTATTTTGTTGGGTGCCACGCCCAGGCCAGTGCAGGCACCAGAGGCAATGGTGGTGGAACTGGTAACAAAAGGATAGCTACCAAAGTCAACATCAAGCAACGAACCCTGCGCCCCTTCTGCCAGAATGGATAGCTTTTCTTTTATTTTCTGGTTGATAAAATGCTCACTTTCTACGAGTTGGAATCCTTTCAGAAAATTGACTGCTTCAAAAAAGGTCTTTTCTACTTCTTCCAGTTGGTAAGAATAGTTGAGATAAGCTAATTTTTCTTTGTGTTCTTCTACCAGGTCACGGTATTTCTCCATAAAGTTGTCCTGCACAATATCGCCTACTCTCAGCCCATGCCTGCCGATTTTATCCTGGTAGGCCGGTCCGATTCCTTTGAGCGTTGACCCGATCTTAGCTTCTCCTTTTGCCTGCTCGTAAGCAGCGTCCAGCAACCGGTGGGTAGGCAGAATAAGCTGGGCTTTTTTAGCAACAAAAAGATTTTCTCTGATATTGAGGTTGAACCGTTCCAGGTTATCAATCTCTTTTCTGAAGATAACCGGATCAAGCACGACCCCGTTGCCGATCAGGTTGAGGATATCTGCCCGAAAAATACCGGAAGGAATCTGATGCAATACATGCTTGATCTGATCAAATTCCAGGGTATGCCCGGCGTTTGGGCCACCCTGAAACCTGGCGACCATCTGATATTTAGGCGCAAGGTAATCCACAATTTTCCCTTTGCCTTCGTCGCCCCATTGAAGACCTAGTAATACATCAACGCTCATAATTTGAAGTTAGTTAACATGAAAAAAGGTGTCGGTCAGGCCAACACCAGGTTTTAATACGTAGATAATAGTTTGTTAAGAATTTGCTTTGGCAATATTGGTCATTGAAGTTGCATCTTCCGGCTTATCCGCACAGTTGGTTTTATTACAGCTGCCATACAGGATCAGAGAATGATGCTGGACATCATAGCTGAGCAGTTCGCCAACCATTCTTTGAATGTTGTAAATTCTGGGATCACAAAACTCGAGTACCTTGTTGCAGTCGGTGCAAATCAGGTGATCGTGCTGTTTGTAGCCGTAGTTCTTTTCATACTGCGCCAGGTTTTTGCCAAACTGATGTTTGCTCACCAGATCACATTCTACCAGAATATCCAGGGTGTTGTACACCGTAGCCCGGCTGACGCGGTAATTTTTATTTTTCATACTGATATAGAGCGACTCTACATCAAAGTGACCGTCTCGAGAGTAAATTTCTTCCAGGATAGCAAAGCGTTCCGGAGTCTTGCGGTACGCCTTTTCCTCCAAATATATTATAAATGTGCTCTTTACTTTATTGTATGTTTCCTGATTTAACGCCATATGCTTTTATCCTAACTACTACAAATATATAACTTTGAGGCAATTCTGAAAAGAAACAACCTACTTACAACGAATCAAAACGCGTAACTCTGACGATGCCGTTGACATTCTCGAGCTTTTTGATCAATATATCCAGGTGAGACTTATCGTGTACATACAACATGATGTTGCCTTCAAAGATTCCTTCATCCGTATCGATAGAGATGGAGCGCATGTTTACCTTCAACTCAGAAGAAATGACCGCTGTAATATCATTGATCAGTCCCAGCCTATCGGTGCCTATTACTTTTAGGCCAGTAAGAAAGGCCAGCTCTTTGCGGGTGGTCCATTTGGCCTGCACGATACGGTAGCCATAGTTGGCCATCAGTTCCGGCGCATTCGGGCAGTTGGTTCTGTGGATTTTGATGCCTTCATTGACGGTGATAAAGCCAAACACATCGTCGCCTGGAATCGGGTTGCAGCATTTGGCCAGCTTATAGTCCAGCACATCCATATCTTCACCAATCAGGATCAGGTCCTTCTTTTGCTCTTTGGAAGACGTTTTTATACCATTGTTTCTGGCACTGACGCGCTCCTGGTGCTTGCTTTGCGGCTGCTGGCTTGTCCGCTGGCTTTCTTCATAAAACCGCTTGATGGAAGTGGCCGGTATGCTCCCCTCTCCCACTTTAAAGTAAAACTCCAGCGGTGTCTTCACTTTAAAATAAGCAGTCAGTTTTTCAAGCACCTCACTGGTTAATTCCACCTTCAGTTGCTTTAGCTTACGCCTGACAATCTCCTTGCCCTCACCGGCAGCAGCTCTTTTTTCTTCTTTGAGTATTTCTTTGATCTTGGCCTTGGCCTTGGAAGAAACCACAAACCTGAGCCAGTCTTCGTTGGGCCGCTGCTTGTTGGAAGTGAGAATTTCTACCTGGTCGCCATTGGATAAGATATAATTGATGGGCACCAGTTTCTGGTTGACCTTAGCACCCAGACATTTAGCCCCTATTTCGGTATGTATATCGAAGGCAAAGTCAAGCGCAGTGGCACCACCGGGTAAAATACGCAGGTCGCCTTTGGGTGTAAAGATAAACACTTCGTCGTGGAAGAGGTTGGAGCGGAAATCATCTACAAACTCAATGGCAGAAGCGTTGCTCTGGCTTTTGGCCTGCTCCAACATATCCCGCACCTTGCTAATCCACTCCTCCAGGCCCGACTGGCGGTTGGAACCTGGCTTGTCTTTGTATTTCCAATGGGCGGCATAGCCTTTTTCGGCAATCTCATCCATGCGCCTGGTGCGAATCTGCACTTCAACCCACTGCCCATACGGACCCATCACCGTAGTGTGCAGCGACTCATACCCGTTGGATTTGGGGGTGCTGATCCAGTCTCTAAGACGCTCCGGATTGGGGTTATAATAATCTGTAATAATAGAATATGCCTTCCAGCTGGCTGCTTTTTTCTTCTTCCAGTGGCACATCCAAAATGATACGAATGGCAAACAGGTCATATACCTCGCTAAAAGGGATACCTTTTTTAGACATCTTATTCCAGATGGAATAGATAGATTTTGGGCGGCCTTTGATGATAAAGCTGCCAAAGCCCTGGCCTTTTAGCTCTTTCTGGATTGGTCCGATAAAGCGTTTGATAAACTTGTTGCGTGCATCTTTGGTGGCACTGATCTGGCTGGCAATTTCCCGGTATTTTTCTGGCTGTGTATATTTAAGATAAAGGTCTTCCAGCTCTGTTTTGATGGCATATAGCCCAAGGCGGTGCGCCAGCGGAGCATAAAGGTAGATCGTTTCAGAGGCAATCTTGAGCTGCTTATGTTGCGGCATACTGTCCAGGGTACGCATATTGTGCAGCCTGTCGGCCAGTTTGATTAGGATCACACGCACATCTTCGGAGAGCGTGAGCAGCATCTTGCGGAAATTTTCAGCCTGCTGCGAAGATCCGTATTCAAATACTCCTGAAATCTTGGTAAGCCCATCGATGATACGGGCTACTTTTTTGCCAAAATCCCGCTCTATGTCTTCCGTTCAACCTCGGTATCTTCCACCACATCATGCAGCAGAGCAGATACGATTGCGGTAGTGCCCAGCCCAATTTCGTTGACAGCAATTTCTGCCACAGCAATAGGATGGTAAATATAAGGCTCACCCGACTTACGGCGCATCTCCTTGTGGGCTTCCAGCGAAGTGTTGAAAGCTTTCTTGATAAGTTTGGCATCACCATTCTGTAAATAGGGCTTGGCATAACGAAGCAACCTGCGATACTTTCTGAGGATTTCTCGCTTTTCTTCTTCCGTATTGATCGCCAGCATACTTTCCTGAGCCATATTTAAAAGCACTAAATACCAAATAACAAAAATTAAAAGACAAACATACTATTGCTATACAAACATAACATCATCTACTACATAACAAATTCCAGGCAAAAGGAAATCAGCCGTTATCTGATAAAAATATTTTTTTCTGAAAAGCACCTTGAATCTTTCATCAAATAGTATAGATTTGCATTCTCATTTGGAATTTGCGGATGTGGCGAAATTGGTAGACGTACTAGACTTAGGATCTAGCGCCGTGAGGCATGTGGGTTCGAGTCCCTCCATCCGCACCATGTATACCCTCTTCTTAGTAATAGTTGTCTATTATTGAGACTGAGGGTTTTTAGTTTAAACGATTAAATTTTTAGCACCTTGGACATCATACTAGATAAAAAGGGTAACACGGAAGCTTCTATCAAGATTAATTTGAAGGAGGAGGATTACCAACCAAAGATTGAAGAAAAAGTAAAAGAATACCGCAAGAAGGCTAACCTGAAAGGCTTTCGTCCGGGCAAAGTACCTGCCGGGCTGATTAAAAAGATGTATGGCAAAGGCATCAAAGTAGAAGAAATCAATCAGATGCTTACCAAATCGTTGCCCAAATTTATCCAGGAAAACAACCTCAAACTTGTCGGTGAACCAATACCGGACATAGAAGCTGCCAAAAACATTGACTGGGATCACCAGCAGGAGTTTGAGTTTGTCTATGAAGTGGGCTACGTCAACGATTTCACTTATGAGCTTTCTGACCAGGTAAAGGTGCCACAATACAACATTAAAGTAACTGATAAGGATATGCAGGAAACCCTGGATAACCTCAAAAACCAGTTTGCAGGGCACGAACATGTAGAGAAGAGTGAGAAAGAAGACCAGCTCAAAGGAAAAATTACCCAGGAAGACGGCGACATTGCCAGCGAGAGTGCCCGTATTGATCTTTCCAGACACGAAGAGTCCCAAATAAAACAGTTTGTCGGTGCTGCCAAAGGCGACACGATCTCTTTTGATATCAGAGAAGTTTTCCCTGAAGATTACCAGGTAGCTTCGCTGTTGGGCATGAAGAGCGACGAAGTAAAAGAGGTAGCCGGAGCATTCCAGTTTCAGATAGAAGATATTCAGCGCAAAACACCCGCAGAAATCAACCAGGAGCTTTTTGATCAGGTATTTGGTAAAGATGCTGTCAGTGGCGAAGAGGAATTTACCCAAAAGATGAGGGAGACGATGGAGGAAAACTTTCGGAAAGAAACACATAACTTGCTCACACGAGACATCAGAGATAATTTTTTGGATAACACAGACATTGAAACGCCCAACGATTTTCTGAAAAGATGGCTGCTCATCAAATACGAAGGCCAACTTACGGAAGAACAAATGGACAAAGAGTTTGACCAGTACCTCAAGGATTTAAAATGGAACTTGATTACCAATAAGATTGCCGAAGACAAGGAAGTGAACGTAGGCAATGAAGATGTGAAAAATGAAGCACGAAAGCTGATAGAAGCACAACTGGGCCAGTCAGGATTGCTGGATCAGTTGGGAGACAACATTGATGTGTTCATAGACAATTACCTGAAAGGCGACAATGGCAACAATTATATGAATGTTATGAACCAGGCCCGTTCAGAAAAGATTTTTCAGGTAATCAAAGACAATATCACCATCGAAGAGCAGGAAGTAGACCTGGATGGATTTAAAGAGAAAGTGCAAAAAAGTAACTAACGTTTAAACTTTTCGTTTCAAATATAGCGGCTTTTATAAAAGCTCTTTTTTCCCATGCTAAAACCACAATAACAATGAACAACAAAGATGAATTCAGAAATTATGCTGTAAAGCATCAGAATATACCTAGTAGCACAGTAGATTCGTATTTTCAGCGGGTTGAAAACATGACCCGTTCTGTTATAGAAGAGCGGCCTACCCGTTTTGCGGAAATTGATGTTTTTTCACGTCTTATCATGGACAGGATTATTTTTCTGGGCATGCAGGTAGAAGAAAATATCGGTAATATTATCACAGCTCAGCTACTTTTCCTAGATTCCGTAGATCCCAAAAAAGACATTCTACTGTACATCAACAGCCCGGGAGGCTCTGTGTATGCAGGCTTGGGCATGTATGATACCATGCAGTATGTTTCTCCGGATGTGGCCACCGTTTGTACCGGACTGGCAGCCTCTATGGGTTCTGTGCTACTGGCAGGGGGTGCCGCAGGAAAACGCTCTGCGCTGCCCCATTCCAGGGTGATGATTCACCAGCCCAGCGGCGGTATGCAGGGCCAGTCGAGAGACATGGAAATTACCTTGAAGCAAATGCAGGAACTGCGAAAAGACCTGTACGACATCCTTGCACATCATACCGGCAAGCCTTATGAAATCATCGAAAAGGATTCTGACAGAGACTACTGGATGAGACCGGAAGAAGCCAAAGAATATGGTTTGGTAGATGAAGTACTCAGCAGAGGTTATTTTAAGCGTATGAAAGAAAATATTTCATAATAGCTTCTGTTTTATTAAACTTTGAAAAGTGGTGCCGGTTCATATAGCCGGCACTTATAATTTGACAGCAAATTGCATTTCGTTGGTGTAAGGGCAATATTTTGTTACCTTCGCTACTCACTATTTCCTTGACCTAGATTATAATATTATGCCTCAGCAAATTAGCTGTTCTTTTTGTGGTAGAACCAAGAAGGATGTAGACCTGATGATTTCCGGTATCAATGCACATATTTGCAATTTTTGTATCAATCAGGCCCAACAAATACTCGAAGAAGAAGTAAAAGTTAAAAACAAACAAAAGGCTCCTGAATTCAACCTCATGAAGCCTATGGAGATTAAGCAATATTTGGATCAGTTTGTGGTGGGACAGGAAGAAGCCAAAAAGGTTATCTCTGTGGCGGTCTATAACCACTACAAACGTCTGATGCAAACACCCGATGAAGAGGATATTTCCATTGAGAAATCCAACATCATCATGGTGGGTGAAACCGGTACGGGCAAGACATACCTTGCCAGAACCCTGGCCAGAATTCTGGAAGTACCTTTCTGTATTGCCGATGCCACCGTGCTCACCGAGGCCGGATATGTAGGCGAAGATGTGGAAAGTATTCTGACACGTCTGCTGCAATCAGCTGATTATGATGTGTCGGCTGCCGAAAGAGGCATCGTATACATCGATGAGATTGACAAGATCGCCCGCAAGTCTGACAACCCCTCTATTACCCGGGATGTGAGCGGAGAAGGCGTACAGCAGGCATTGCTCAAACTACTGGAAGGTACACACGTGAACGTGCCACCGCAAGGCGGCAGAAAGCACCCCGACCAGAAGATGATCAGCCTCAATACAGAGAATATCCTGTTTATCTGCGGAGGTGCTTTTGATGGTATCTCCAGGCTGATTGCCAATCGCCTTAATACCAAACCGCTGGGCTTTTCAGGCAGCAATACAAATATGAGCGACCAGCGTATTGATAAAGAAAACCTCTTGCAATATATCACTGCTGTTGACCTGCGCCATTTCGGACTGATTCCAGAGCTGATCGGTCGTTTACCGGTGCTGACCCACCTCAATCCACTAAGCATCGAGACGCTCAAGATGATCCTGACCACGCCCAAAAATGCGCTGACGAAGCAGTATCGTAAGCTCTTCAAGATGGAAAACATAGACATTGCCTTTGAAGATGATGCGCTGGAATATATTGTGGAAAAAGCGATGGAATTTAAATTGGGTGCCAGAGGACTTCGTTCTATCTGCGAGGTGATTATCACGGATGCGATGTACGAATTGCCTTCTCAAAATGAGATCAATCACTTTGTGGTTTCCAGGGCTTATGCAGAAGATAAATTTGAGAAATCTAAATTTAAAAGATTATCGGCAGCGTAAACTGTTGACAATCCATTATCAAAATATCCTGTTCTTTTAACGCGGAACAGGATTTTTTATGTAGTTTCCAGTATTGATTTTTTTTTTGGTATGTCTTTGTTCACGCAACTCACCGTTAGCTTGTATCTTATGATGCCTCCCAGCCCGCCACTTGTGATAGAAAAAACAATGGATTTTGAGATCAACGGACAGGGAACTGCCCATGAATGGGAACAAACGGATTGGGTGATTATCCCGTTCAGGCATGACAATCCGGCAGCAAAACAGACAAAAGCCAAAGTGCTTTATTCTGGCAAAGGCATGTATTTCTTGTTTGCCTGCGAAGATAAAAAAATCACCGCTACCCATACAACTGATTTTGCTGACCTGTTTGATGAAGATGTCGTGGAAGTATTTTTATGGACAGACGAGCAGCACCCAGTTTATTTTGAGTACGAGCTTTCCCCACTCAACTATGAATTGCCGCTGATCGTGCCTAATTTTAGCGGACAATTTTTGGGCTGGATTCCGTGGCACTATGAAGGCGATCGTCGTATAAAACATGCTACACACGTAAGTGGCGGGGAAAAAGCATCAGATGCCCATATTCAACAATGGACCGCTGAGTTTTTCATTCCATATGCCCTGTTGGCTCCTCTTAAAAACGTACCTCCGCAGAAGGGCACACAGTGGAGAGCCAATATGTACCGCATAGATTACGATAGCGGCAAATTCCAGAGCTGGCAATGGCAGCCCATAGAGAAAAGCTTCCACGAGTATGAGAAATTTGGCACCTTCCTGTTCAACTGACTTGGATAGCTACTATCAATTTGGCTCAAATACTTCCATATCATTCAACTCCGGGCCTCCACCACGATTAGCACTACCTGCGGCGATATATATTTTGCCATTGTATAAAAATCCCTGTGTGCCGTGTCGTCCTGTGTTCAGATCGGGCAGAGAATCCCACTGTTGGGTATCCGTATCAAATACTTCTACTTCATTATGGGCGGCCTCATGCGCCACGCTTTCTCCTCCGATGATGATCAGATGCTGGCCTGAAGCAATGGCTGTTGTGCCGGCTCTTTCGGTTGGAATGGGTTGTTCGGCAGTGGTCCAGCGATCAGCAGCGAAATCATATATATCTACCTGTGGTACAGTGAGTTCCAGCGTTTGATCTGTAGCAGCAGATGAAGTTCGTCCTCCGGCTGCATACAGTTTATCACCTACCACAGCTGCGTTGAAATGATCGCGTTTGTGGGGTGCATCTGCCAGTATTTTCCATTCTCCTGTAACAGGATCATACGTATCCAGCCAATTGGTATAATCGCCCAAATGTCCTCTTTGAATGCCATCTACCAAATAAAACTTGTTGTTTCTGACTACCACACCAGCCGCCCCCCTGCGTCTTGCTTTAGGTATTTCCGCGCCTTTTGTCCAGGTGTCTGCTGCCGGATCGTATATGTAAATATTTGGAATGGGTTGTTCGTCTGGGTAGCCACCGGTCAATGCGCCCATCACATAGATACTTCCCTGAAAAGGGACCGCCTGAAAATGATGCATCTCCAACGGCGGGGCTTGTCCCTGAGTCCAGGAATTGGTTTGCGGATCATAAATGTCTACGGGTTTGCTGCCCCTACCTCCTATCAGATAAAATTTGCCTCCAACCGATGCGAAGGCGTTTTCATGGCGTGGCAGAGGCTCATTTTTTGCCTTTACCACCTGCCAGCTACTAATGTTCAGACTTGTACTATCAGTGCTTTCAGCGGAAGTGCCGTTTTTTTCCTGTGAGCAGGCAACAAAAGACAGCAGTAAGGCCACATACAAATATTTCATAACGATAAGGATAGGTTTGATTTATAAAAATAATCTAAAGCTACTGAAGGAGCACCTCTGCCAGCACAGGCAGGTGGTCTGAAGCGTAAGCTCCGTTTCGGGCATCGGTCAGGATACCATGTTTGAGCACTTTTACTTTCTTATTGACAAATACATAGTCGATACGATCACCGGCTAATTCCGGAGATACTTCAAACCCACTGAACGATTTTAATGCACCAAAATGAGGTAGCTGGCTGATCTTCATGGCATCCTGTAGCATACTTCCTTTGCCGGTGAGTACCTGGTAGGGTTTGCTATCAGGCGGAACATTAAAATCGCCGGTCAGGATTACAGGAGTATCCCCGTTTTTTGTCAGACTGTCGATTTTAGTTAAGATCAGACGCGCACTTTCCTGGCGTGCTGTCTTTCCTATGTGGTCAAAGTGGGTATTAAAATAGTAGAACTCCTTACCACCTGCTATTGCTTTGAGTTTGACCCAGGTGACAATACGCGGCAGAGCGGCATCCCAGCTTTTGCTAGGTTTATCGGGAGTTTTTGATAGCCAGAACGTACCCTTATCAAGCAGCTTGAACTTGTCTTTGCGGTAGAAAATGGGCGAAAATTCACCTGCCTTCTTGCCATCGTCTCTTCCTTCCCCATACCAATCGTATGCTGGCATCTGGTCTTTTAGGTAAGTCAGCTGTTCATAGAGTGCTTCCTGCATACCAAGCAAGTCTACATCATAAAACAAGATCTCATTCGCTACCTGTTCTTTGCGGAATTTCCAGGCGTTTTTCCCATCACTGTCTGTTGCATAACGGATGTTGTAGGACATCACCCGTACAGCCTCTTTTATATCTGAAGAACGTGTATTGAATGAGGACATAATTCCTGCAATGGCTAAAAATAAAAATAGTTTTTGCATGGGTAAAAAACGAGTAATGATTAAAAATGAAAAGCCCGGATCATCTCCGTGTCCACAACTGATGTGTTATACTCAGGGAATTGCAGGCTGCCGCCCATGCCTACCCTGGTATTTTGAAAGGCCATAACACTGGGCACCGTCTTTCTGCCGGATACGTGACACTCCTGCACATGGGTATGGCTGACTAATTTTTTGATATTGTGCGGCCTCACTCCTCCGCCTGCCAGAATGATTATCCTGTCTGTAGCTTTTTCTACCAGTCGGGCAATCATATCCATGCCTTCAATGGCCGATCTTTCCAATCCGGAGGTAAGTACACGGTCTACACCACAGCTGATCAAATCTTCCAGTGCCTGTATGGGATCGGCCACCATATCGAATGCACGGTGGAAGGTGACGTTCATCGGGCGGGCCATGGTTACTATTTCTTTGGTTCGCTGCTTATCGATGGAGCCATCCGGATGCAGAAAGCCAAAGACCACACCATCGGCACCAGCAGCCCTGGCTATTTGTAAGTCATGCTGCATAATTGTGTATTCAAAGGCTGAATACAGAAAATCACCGCCCCGAGGCCGCAGCATCACCTGTAGCCCGATCCTGATCTGTTCTCTGACAATGGCGATCATACCGGCACTCGGTGTAGTACCGCCTTCAAAAAGATTGTCGCACAACTCTACACGGTGCGCGCCACCTTTGGCTGCATTGATGGCAGAAACAACAGAATCTACACAAACTTCGATCGTCATATTTTCTAAGTTAATCCATAGATTTAATCTGACGCAGCAACACCAGTGAACGGGGTTGTAGTTCGTACTGATCTACGATGGTATTGCCTGCAAAGCCTCCTTCATGTGTATCTATGACTAATTCCCAGCTTTTGTGCTTTTGTCTTTCAGGAAATTGGAAAGAGATGGCTTCCCAATAGCTATTGACCATAAATATATAAATGTCATCTTTTATTTTCCTTCCTTTCTGGTCATATTCATCCATCGCCTCACCATTGAGCACCATACCCATGCATCGCACATAAGCTCTATTCCATTCATCGTCGCTCATCTCTGTACCATTGGGCGATAGCCAGCGAATATCCTGGACACCTTTGCCATGAATATCACGGCCATGAAAGAATTTTCGTCTACTGAATATATGAGAGTTCTTTCTGAGTTCAACAAGCCTTGAGGTAAAGTCAAAAAGCATTTTCTGATCATCATTCCAGTTCCAGCTAAACCAGGAAATTTCATTATCCTGGCAATACACATTGTTGTTCCCTCTCTGTGTTCTGCCATATTCATCTCCGCTCAGCAGCATAGGAACGCCCTGGCTTAGAAAAAGCGTAGCCAGAAAATTCCGTTTCTGTTTTTCGCGCAATTCAATAATCTCAGGATCATCGGTAGGGCCTTCCACACCGCAGTTCCAGCTCAAATTATGCGATTCGCCGTCCATGTTGTTTTCACCATTGGCCATGTTGCGTTTTTCGTTATAGCTTACCAAGTCATTCAAGGTAAACCCATCATGTGCCGTAATAAAGTTGATTGAGGCAAAAGGCCGTCTGCCAGTCATCATGTATAAATCACTAGAACCACTCAGGCGGTAAGCAAACTCAGCTACCTGACTCTCGTCACCTCTCCAGAAGCGACGCACACTGTCGCGGTATTTACCATTCCATTCCGACCATTGCACCGGAAAGTTACCTACCTGGTAGCCACCTGCGCCAATATCCCAGGGTTCGGCAATGAGCTTTACCTGGGAGATGATCGGGTCTTGGTGAATAGTGTCCAGAAATGTGGATAGCTTACCCACTTCCAGCAATCCCCTGGCCAGGGTAGATGCCAGATCAAACCGGAAACCATCTACATGCATCTCAGTGACCCAATAGCGCAGGCTATCCATCACCAGCTGGAGGGTGCGCGGGTGCAGCATGTTCAGGCTGTTGCCCGTGCCGGTGTAGTCCATGTAGTAGCGCTTGTCTTCTTCTACCAACCGGTAATAAGCTTCATTGTCTATTCCTCTAAACGAAAGCGTAGGGCCATAGTGGTTTCCTTCGGCAGTATGGTTGTATACCACATCCAGAATTACTTCAATACCTGCGCTGTGCAAAGCTTTCACCATCTCTTTAAATTCCTTCACCTGCTCGCCCATAGAGCCAACAGAAGAATAGTCGGAGTGCGGGGCAAAAAAGCCGATAGAGTTGTAGCCCCAGTAGTTGTCAAGCCCCTGATCTACCAAATGGCTATCGTGCACAAAATGATGTACTGGCAGCAGTTCGATAGCGGTGATGCCTAGTTTCTGAAGATAAGCAATGACAGGCGGCGAGGCTAGGGCTTTGTAGGTACCCCGAATTTGCGGATCAATATCTGGATGCTGCATGGTAAATCCTCTCACATGCGCTTCATAGATGATAGTCTGATGCAATGGGATATTGAGTAGTTCGTCATCTTCCCAGTCAAAATGAGCATCAATGACAACCGACTTATTCATATAATAGCCGCTGTCTTCTGTGTCCTGTTGCAAATCCCGGTCAGGATCGTCTGATTTTACAGGGTAACCAAATACAGCCTCACTCCAATTGATACGCCCGTCTATGGCTTTGGAGTATGGGTCAAGCAACAGCTTGTTTGGATTGAACCTATGACCGTTCTGCGGCTCAAATGGCCCGTCTACATAATAACCATAGAGTTGTCCGGGCTTAACACCAGGCAGATAAATAT
Organism: Cyclobacteriaceae bacterium; assembly: GCA_958296015.1. Taxonomy (GTDB): domain Bacteria; phylum Bacteroidota; class Bacteroidia; order Cytophagales; family Cyclobacteriaceae; genus JAJNNC01. The sequence continues at coordinate 29,728 of CATQIH010000031.1, read as the reverse complement.
GCCACACATAATCTGTCTGTTCAGTCATTTTGACTGTAATTACCTTTGAGGTATGATCGTCTGCCTCAAATAAACAAAGTGAAACGGAGGTGGCATTTTCGCTAAACAGTGCGAAATTTACCCCTTTACCATCCCAGTTTGCTCCAAGAGGATAAGGCTTTCCAGGCCATTTCGGAAAATTTTCTTGACTCATATATTGGATTAAAAAAACAGATTAATGAATGAAAAAGGTGGATGAATGGACAAATATATCACATTCGCAGCATAAAGAATTAACCCAAAAGCTTTTTCAGGCTATTTTTTGCATCAGGAAGGGCGTAAGGCACCATTACAAAGTTGAGCAAGGCACCTACCATACAGTAAGGGCAGGCTTTTTCCTGCACGGTGATCATGTTATACATGTAGTTGATACTGCCCAGGGCTGTACCTGTCACCAGGGCACCCAGCAGTACATCAAAAATGGGATGCCTGCCCGATTTGCGGCTGCCCCCTGCCGATGCCAGCAGGATATTCATCCCAAAAGCCACCAGCGTAATGGGTCCGTCAGGAACGCCTGCCGCATAGGCTTTATGTGAACCGTTGGCTTTATCTGAGTCAAATATTTTTCCAGGAGGATCTGGCATATGCTTAATAACACCTACCTGATACAAAGAAATCATGCTAAAATCTACCAGGCCGATAGCAGATAAGAGGGCTATCTTACGTCTCCTTTGCAATGAAGGGCTTTTTCCACTGCGGAGTTGTTTTCGTATAGCGTCTATATTCATAGATAAAGGTTTGAGTTGGTTTAGGAACAACAGTACATAAGGCAAAAAGTTATTCATTGCTGATGCATTATCCCATGCTGATACTGGTTAATTCCTGAAATGCTGATCTTTGGCGCATCAGTGCGCATTTTTTCAGCGTATGTATTTGAATGGCGAATTTACTGCTTATTTTTGCCCCCCTTATACCCCATTAAATTTGGAAGATTCATGACAATTTATGTAGAACTGGTTGCCCGTGCGTTGAATATCAGCGTACAACAGGTGGAGGCAACCGTCCGGCTTTTGGAAGAAGGCGGCACCATTCCTTTCATTTCCCGCTACCGCAAAGAAGCGACCGGCAGCCTGGATGAAGTGCAGATTGGTGACATACGCGACCGGCTCACGCAGCTACAGGAACTGGACAAGCGTAAAGCAGCTATTCTGACATCTATGAAAGAACAAGGCAAACTTACCGATGAGCTGACACACCAGATCAACGAAGCCCAAACCATGACCAAGCTGGAAGACATTTATCTTCCTTACAAACCCAAGCGGCGAACCAGGGCGATGATTGCCCGCGAAAAAGGACTGGAACCGCTGGCACAGGAAATTTTTGAGCAAAGACCTTCCACCCATCCTGAGCAATTGGCGCAGGATTATGTAGCTACTAAAAAAGAGGTGGAAAGCACCGATGATGCCTTGCAGGGCGCACGCGACATCATCGCCGAATGGATGAACGAAGACCCGCAAATTCGTGCTAAAGTGCGTGATCTTTTCTTCAAAGAAGGTACGATACAATCCAAAGTTATCAAAGGCAAGGAAGATGAAGGAGCTAAATTTAAAGACTATTTTGAGTGGGAAGAACCCCTCAAAGATATTCCTTCGCACAGGCTGCTGGCCATGCGCCGTGGGGAGAAAGAAATGATGCTGCTGCTGAACTTTACGCCGCCGGAAGAAGCCTCGTTGCTGGCCGAACAAAGCATGGTGAAAAACGATAGCCCGGCAGGTGAGCAGGTGGCACTGGCTGTTAGAGATGGTTTCAAGCGGCTGCTCAAACCTTCCCTGGAGACGGAAGTGCGGCTGGCTACCAAAACCAAAGCGGATGCCGAAGCCATCAAAGTTTTTACTGAAAACGTGCGTCAGCTGTTGCTCTCTCCACCACTGGGAGAAAAAAATATCCTAGCCCTTGACCCAGGCTTCCGTACGGGCTGCAAACTGGTATGCCTCAATAAGCAGGGCAAACTTTTGCACAACACCGCCATCTATCCGAATGAACCGCAGCGTAAACAGACAGAAGCCGCACATACTATACTGGAGCTTTGCCAGAAATATAATATTGAAGCCATCGCCATCGGGAATGGCACAGCCAGCCGCGAGACAGAGTCTTTTGTCAGAGGCATCGCGCAATTGCCTAAAAACATGCTATTTGCTATCGTCAACGAGAGCGGTGCTTCTATTTACTCTGCCTCTCCCATTGCCCGCGAAGAATTTCCGGATCAGGATGTTACCGTGCGTGGTGCTGTATCCATTGGCCGCCGCCTGATGGACCCGCTGGCCGAACTGGTCAAGCTAGACCCTAAATCTATTGGTGTAGGGCAGTATCAGCATGACGTAGACCAGCAGGCGTTGAAATTCAGCCTGGATGATACGGTGATGCGTTGTGTCAATCATGTGGGCGTAGAACTCAATACTGCCAGCAAGCAACTGCTGACGTATGTATCTGGGCTGGGGCCATCGCTGGCGCAAAATATCATAGATTTCCGCAACCAACATGGTGCTTTTAAGAATAGGGAAGAGCTAAAAAAGGTGCCTCGTCTGGGAGGCAAGGCATTTGAACAGTCTGCCGGATTTCTGCGCATAAGCGATGCCAATAACCCGCTCGATCGTAGTGGGGTGCATCCTGAGCGGTATGACCTGGTAGCACATATTACCCGCGATCTTGGCTGTGCTGTGGAAGACCTGATCAGAGATAGTAATCTGAGAAAAAAGGTAGACCTGAAACGCTACGTGAGCGATGAAGTGGGGCTGCCTACGTTGCAGGACATCATGGCTGAGCTGGAAAAACCAGGACGCGACCCCAGAGCGGGCTTTGAACAGTTCTCTTTTACCGAAGGTGTGCATGAGATAAAAGACCTGACCATTGGCCTGAAACTCAATGGCATTGTGACTAATATCACTAAGTTTGGCGTATTCGTTGATATTGGCGTGCATCAGGACGGGTTGATTCACATCAGCCACCTGGCCGATAAGTTTGTCTCTGACCCCGGCGAAGTGGTGAAAGTACAGCAAAAAGTAGAGGTGACTATCATTGATATTGACCTTGGCAGAAAAAGAATTTCACTGTCGATGAAAAGCGACCCATTTGGCAAGCAGCCTCCTGCCAGAACCAGAAAACCATCAGAAGATAGAGGAGATTTGTCATCGAAGTTGAATATGCTGAAAAATAAATTCAAATCATAACTGTACAGCGACAACAATAAAAAAAGTGGTGAATCTTCATCCGCCACTTTTCTAAAACTTGATCTGGAAGCCTACTTTAATAGCAAATTTACTTGCTCCAGGGTGGTCCAGATAGTTCAGCCGATGGTAGGCTTCTAGCCGGATCAGGTGAAAGATATTCTCCACGCCATACCCTACTTCCACAAAAGGTTTTTGGGGATCAATAAAACCAAAAGCAGATTGCGGCTGCCCATCTACGGTCTGGTATGCTTTGTTTTCGTCGCGTACACCTCCATAAAGTATGTTGGCAGATGTGAGTAGCCTCCACTCCAGCTTGCGCAGCATCGGAATCCGGTTGAGAAAGAACCCTTCGAAGAAATGCGTATAGCGCAAAATAGCATAATGATCGCTGACAAATTCTGCGCGGCTCATCGTATTGAAACCCTGCTTGTAATAAAATGGTGAGTTGTTGCCCAGGTGAACTTCCAGCAGAGGATAAGGCAGCTTGGAGAAGATGTAGCCGCTTTCCAGATCGTATTGCGACGTTCCCAGCAAACCCAGTTTTACTTTCTGACTTACATTCAGCTTAAATTTTTGATACGAAAAGTTGCCTCCCAGCACGTTATTCAACCCCAAAGTATACTCCGCCCGAAAAACAGGCCAGCGGCGCGCTCCCAGGCTTACCCGTCTGTTATCGCGTTGTACAAACTGCTCGTCGTGAGCAAACCGTAATGCCAGCTGTACTTCCGTAGTGGTAAACATACTGGTGTCTCTCATCCCGTTTTCAGTGGTAACCGGATAAGAAAAGTCAAACAACGGCTGCATCCATTGGCGGCGTATGGCCGCTTCCGGGGCAAAGCCCATCGGCAACTGGCGAAACAAACTGATACTACTGCGCCGGTACCGATAACCGGTTGTCAGGTTGCCAAACAGGGCAGCGGCTTCAAAAAACTTAACTTCTTTCTCACTTTCAGGAAACCATCCAAGTTGGCTAAGGTCTTGAGAATGCTCTATCGACAATAATGTCCAGGGAGAACGGTTGACGATATAATCTGCTTCTATACCGTACTTAAACTTCTTATCCCGAGTACCATAGGCCAGATAGTTGCGCAACAACCAACGGCTACTAAAGCGGGTACTGGTTTTGAATCCCAGCCGCAAACGATGACCTTCTACCACATTGTGTGCATAAGTATAAGGAAAAGGCCCCAGTTCTATCAGCCCTATATCGTAATAGCTGCTGGCAAAAGTGTCTATTAGTTTTGTCAACCGCCTGATGGAAGGTACCTGGTTGAGCGTATCAATCATGGCATAAGCCTGTAGGTCTGTTTTGGTCATGGTACTCTGGCGGTGTTGTTGCCACAATGCCGTATCAGGCCGATACGCATTTTCATCGATCGTGATATTGGTAGCATAAAAACTGGCCGGATGTGTTTCGTTAATCGTGATGTTATGATTGGACACATGAGATTTAACACGCAGCCCCGGATAATCGCCAAAGGCTACCGATCGTATGGTGGTAGCCGTCTCTTTCGGAATCCAGGCACCACCGGCAGTCTGCACTAACTGTTGCTCAATGGCTACTCCTCTGATATAATTGATGTTGGCTTTGGCACTGGTGCGTACGTGTATCTGTTTGATGGCAGCGGTTTCTTGGGTAATCCAGCAGGTACCCACAAATACCAGATCGCGCTCATTCTTTGGCGTAAATTCAAGCTGGTAGCAAAGATCGCCTTCTATGAGAAACAGGCTGTCAGACAGAAAATACTCATAGAAAACACGTCCGGAAGGGGCAAACGGAGACATAAAATCTTTGCCGATGATCTTTACCCAATTTTCATAAAAGTTAAACTGCTGCAACGAAGAACCCGTGAGCTGCGACAACCAGCTATTGGAAGATAGTCCAATACCGGAAATCTTTGTCTTTATAAGGTCCTCGCGTTTCACCTCCGGATTATTCTGATAATACACCTGCGAAAGTGTTTCTGTCATGACGATAGGAATATCCCTATGACCGGAAGTGTCTGTAGTGGTTCGCTGGCTTTCAATAGCTTTCAATGCCTTTCTGATCATCCGGCTTTTGATTTTTCCCGACACATTACTCAGGTCTACTTCTGTTCTGATATAACTCTCGTAATCATAAGCCAGCAATGTTCTTTTGTCGTTGACTTTACGCTGTTCACGCACTTTTTTTAGCAGTGCAAACGCGGGATTTTCGCCTGCATACACCACCACTTCATCCAGGCTGACTACATCGGGGGTAAGCACAAAATCAAGTTGTTGCTTTAGGTCAGTAGGGATAGCCCTGGTTTGAGAAACATAGCCTACAAAGCTGACATACAAACTATCCACTGAGGCAGCGATGGATAGCTGATAATAGCCTTCAAGATCAGTAGTGGTGCCCTGGCTGGTATGGGCTATCAGCACATTGGCAAAGGGAATAGCCTCCCCCGTAGTGGCATCGGTAACGCGCCCGCTGATTTGTACAGCCTGCGCCCTAACGTAGATCGGGCAGCAAAGCCAAACCAGGGTAGCAAGTAAAAGAAAAGTATGGCGTGGTAGCATAACCTGAGATACCGTAGGCCAAAGATATTTCATAAAAAACTGTTAGGCTTTTTTTATATAAAGAAATACTCATGGGCATTTTAATGTATCTAAGATTATGCTGAGGGACGTATTAATAGTATAATCTACCAAAACAAGATACACAAATAGCATATTTTGCTATTTCTTTATTCTGAAATTTCTTTACAACAACCATACCTATTAGATAAATGGTATGATCATATCGACGTACGATAATTCCCATCCGGTGCATATTTGAACTTACTCGTATAATTGATCAATTCCGAAACCAGCCCCGTCCAGCCCGTCTGATGGCTTGCTCCTAGCCCTTTGCCGCTGTCTCCATGAAAGTATTCATAAAAAAGCAGATGCTCTCTAAAATGAGGATCGGTATTAAACTTATCGGCTCCTTTTGTATACGCTCTTTTTCCGTTTTTATCCAAAGCAAAAATATTAACAAGCCGCCTGGTAATTTTATGGGCGATCTCATTCAAAGCCATAAAATTGCCGGAACCGGTAGGAAACTCCACCTTCAGGCTATCACCATAATATTCGTAAAATTTATTCAGCGATTCAACGATCATAAAATTAATGGGAAACCAGACCGGCCCTCTCCAGTTGGAGTTGCCACCAAACATGGAGGAATCAGACTCTCCCGGCAGGTATTTGACACTGAAAGTCTCACCATTCACGTTGTATTCATACGGATGCTTATCATGGTATTTGGACAGTGCCCGGATGCCATAGTCTGACAGAAACTCGTCTTCTGACAGCATTCTTTTCAGGATACTCTTCAGCCGGTGTACCCTCACCAGCGAAAGCATACGGGTTTCGCCTTTGCCATGCTCATACCAGCGGGAAACCAATGAGCTGAGGTCGGGCCGATTACGCAGCACCCATTGCAGGCGCCTGGCGAAATCAGGCAGTTTTGCCAGCAGTTCGGGCTGCAATACTTCTACGGCAAACAACGGGATAATACCCACAATAGACCTGACTTTGAGTACATGCCCGGGGCTGCCTACAGGATGCACCACATCATAATAAAACTCATCTGTGTCGTCCCAAAGGTCTGCATTTTCACGCCCGATGTTGAACATGGCTTTGGAAATAGCCAGAAAGTGCTCAAAAAATTTAGAAGCCATTTCCTGATAATACGGCCTCTCCTGTGATATTTCCAGGGCAATACGCAGCATATTCAGGCAATACATGGCCATCCAGGCGGTACTATCAGCCTGTTCCAGGTGCCCGCCCGTGGGCAGAGAGTGGCTACGGTCGAACACGCCAATATTGTCCAGGCCCAAAAACCCACCCTGAAAGAGGTTGTTGCCACTGGAATCTTTCCGGTTAACCCACCAGGTGAAGTTCATCAGGAGCTTATGAAAAATCTTTTCCAGAAATTCAAGGTCGGGCTTTCCGTTCATTTCCTTATCGATGGTATACACCTTCCAGGCTCCCCAGGCATGTACCGGAGGGTTTACATCACTAAAATTCCATTCGTAGGCAGGTATCTGCCCGTTGGGATGCATATAATACTCGCGCAGCATCAGCAGCAACTGCCGTTTGGCAAAAAACGGATCAAGCCGGGCAAGCGGCACGGCATGAAAGGCCAGATCCCAGGCAGCATACCACGGGTACTCCCATTTATCAGGCATCGATATAATGTTGTTGTTGACCAAATGTCGCCAGTCATGGTTACGTCCGTTCTTGCGGTTATCAGACATACGGCTAACAGCAGCATCTCCTTCCAGCCAACGATTTACTTCATATGAATAGAACTGTTTCGACCACATCATACCGGCAAAAGCCTGCCGCTGCACCTTTTTCAGGTCAGGATGCTGTACATGTTTCTGCACATCGTCGTAGAAAATATCTGCTTCCTGTTTTCTTAATTCAAAGATGGCATCAAAGTCCTCAAAGGCTTTGTCAGGATACCGGGTGAAGCGTAGCCTGACCTCTGCCGACTGCCCACCTTCCAGCTCGAGTTGATGAAGAAAAGCACATTTGGTGCCGCTCTTTTCTGGGTTGACGGCATCCATATCACTATTGACCACATAGTTATTAATACCATCTTTATAGTATTTCTTTCCTTTATTGCCGGGTTTGAAAGGGTTGGTTTCGTTGTCACAAAAAATTGTTTCGGCATTCTTTTCATAGCAAATATAGTAGTCCGGGAAGTTGGTATATTTCAGATGCACATGATGACAGTGGTTCACATCTCTGATCAGTGGCCGCTCAGGATCATTGGTCCAGGCCCACACATTCCGGTACCAGGCAGTAGGCATCACACTCAGAGGTGCTTTCTGACTGTAGCGGTTGTGCACGGTAATTTTAACCAAAATATCATCTATATCGGCTTTGGCATATTCAACAAACACATCAAAATACTGATCTTTGTCAAAAACACCCGTATCCAGCAACTCATATTCGCTTTCAGCCCGACTCCTTTTTCTGTTTTCGGTAAGCAGATGGTTGTAAGGAAACTCTCGCTGCGGATATTTGTAGAGCATCTTCATATAACTATGCGTGGGTGTGGAGTCCAGGTAGTAATACAACTCTTTCACATCTTCTCCATGATTTCCTTCAGGATTACTCAATCCATACAATCGTTCCTTGAGAATCGGATCATTGCCGTTCCACAGTGCCAGGGCAAAGCAAAAGTTTTGCTTATGATCAGCCAGCCCGCCAATGCCGTCTTCTCCCCAACGATAGGCAGTACTCCTGGCCTTTTCGTGCGGCAAATATCCCCAGGCATCCCCAAACGCGCTATAATCTTCGCGAACTGTCCCCCACTGTCTTTCAGAAAGATAAGGTCCAAAACGCTTCCAGCCTTTGTTATCTAACGAAATGTTAATACGCGACAATTCCGGGTTGTTATTTGCCATATTAATTTAACAGGTTGTTTTTTATAATAAAAAATGAAATTTATGGCTACTCCCGACTTAATACAAGCTATTTTCTAAAAAAAGGATGCACGTTAATTGCTATACTTGCATCATAAAGTTAAAGGCATGTATGAAAAATTTTAAAAACTTCCTTTTGATCATCCTCATAGGTCTGCTTTCCTTAGGCTGTGATTCAAAAACAGATCAGCAACAAGTGGCACAACCAGACACGGCCAGTTTTTCGGAAGAAAAAAAGTTTGAAGCCATATCCCTGCTGGGTGACACGCTGTATGCTACCCGTTTTTCGGAAGAGCAACAGCGCGCCTACACATCTGCTTTGAAGGCAGCACAGGCTGCATACCAGCAGAACCCTGCCAATGTCAACTATGTTGTGCAGCTTGGCAGCAGCCTGACCAGGCTACAGTTTTACCGGGATGCTATTAATATCTATAGTAAAGGTTTGAGCAATTTTCCTAAAAATGCCGGTTTATACCAGTACAGAGGCCAATGTTACATCACCACCCGTCAGTTTGACAAAGCCATCGCTGATCTGGAGAAGAGTGCGCAACTGCTCAGCAATCCGTCGGTCACCATCAAACCTGAAGCTTCTACTGCTACCCGCATCCCCGACCTTTCGTTTGATGTTTACTACAATCTTGGCGTAGCCTATTACCTTTCGGGCCAGTATGGCAAAGCAGCTCAGATGTATGAAAAGTGCCTGACTTATGCGCAAAAAGACCAGGAAACTGCTGCGGCTGCCGACTGGCTATACATGACGTATCGCAGATTAGGGGAAGATGAGATCGCAGAAAAAACACTTGATATCATCAAAGATGAACTGGACAGATACGATCAGGAAGGGTATTTTGAACGAATCATGATGTACAAGGGTCTGGTAGAACCCGAAACACTTCTGCAATATAACGACAGTCTCTCATCATCCTATTCTAACTCGCTGATGACGGCCAACACTTACGGCGTAGGTAATTATTACCTGACCAATGGAGAGGAAGAAAACGGATACAAACTCCTTCATAAGGTGGTTGACAGCAAGTATTGGGTAGGGTTGGGTTATATTGCCGCAGAAGCAGATCTGGCCAGAATGCAGCAAGAAGATGGGCAATAAGGCAGATTGGTTTTTAAGGTATATGCTCTTACTACTTACACGCAAAAGTTTAATGGCTTCTTAGCGAAGAAATTCAGGCAACAAGTTGCGTACTTGCTTCAAAAAAAAGCTGTGAAATATATTGTTATTACGTTTTTGGGTATCGCCATGTGGTTATCAGGTCCAAGCCTGATGGCACAGCGCGCCAGATCAGGTATGAGAGATTCATTCAAAGGATCGCAGTGGTATATAGGACTGGAATCGGGGATGAATTTCACAAAAGTAAATCCTGGCACTGCATTCCAGGAGTTTTACCGCCCTTCAGAGTCTCTGGAAGGCAAAGTGTATGGCAAAAGGTTTGCGCATAGCAGCCAGCAGATAGGCATCAAAGCCGCTGTCAGACCTACCAAGCACCTAAACATCAGCCTGACGACTTCTTATATTACCTACCGCTACAGTTACCAGCAACAGTTTTTGTGGGAAGATGCAGAAAATCCTGATCAGCACGTCAACATCAACTACGATCATACGGTTCGCCTGAGCTATCTGGAACTACCAGTGATTGTTCGTTACTATTTGTACAGCAGCGGAAGATTCAGGCCGTACGTGCTAGGTGGTGCCTACTACGGCTGGCTGGTACAAGCCAATAAGCAAATAGTGGAATCAGGCATAGATCGTGCTTCGGGCGGCAGCACCGATTATAGCAATACCCCAAATACCACTTTTGTCAAAGACATGTTTCTCACCTCGCAGGCAGGATACCTCTGGGGTGGTGGTTTTGCCTACAAACCCGGCACCGTCACGCTCACGGTAGATATTATGTACAAGCAGGGCATTCACAACATTACAGATGTAAAACACAGATTCAGCAGTGCCAGATCGCTTCCCGGTTTTGGCAATGTACAAGATAATTTGCGCCTGAGTAACTTGCAAGTATCTTTCTCTCTGCTCTTTCCTTTAAAATTCTTAACCAAAAGCTTCAATCCGGTTACGCTCTGATCTTATGAAAAAAATCAGCCTGTTCTTCATCGTTTTGCTTTATCTTTCCGGATGCGATATTCGTGAAAATATCATCGAACCCAGCAATAGCTTCACCAGGATCATAGATCATCCTGGTTTTTCAGGAGACATCAGCCCCTTATCGGTGGTGGAGACTTCCGACAGTGGCTATCTTGTGCTGGCAGCCAAAAACAGCTGGGAAATTTACCTTATGAAAACCGATATGAGCGGGCAACCCATCTGGGAGCAGACCCTGCCCGAACCTTATGTCAATCCCTTGCAGGATATCCTGATCATCAGTGATCGTTATTATATTGCTTGTATGGATGCTGTGACCTTGGGGACATATCTGCTGGAAATAAACCTGTCAGGTGGACAGCCGCAGAGAACAGCCACTTTTGCAGCAATGTCTTATCCATTGAGCGTTGCATATACCGGAACGGAAATCCTGGTTCAGGGATATGACAGAAATGAGAAAAGCACGACGCTTAATATCATTACGCCATCTTTCGAGTTATCCAACACGTATAAATACCCTATTCTTGAAGACAAGGAAGAAGAACTCATCCGGCATTTGAACAGAACAGGCAAAAGGCTGCCGTTTTTCTGTGGCAAGTACACTTCTTCTGCTTCTTCTTACTATTTCAATGGTTTCAGCAATTATGCATTGTCCCTGATCTTTGTCAATCCTTCTAATGGCGAAATATCGGGCAGTGTCAGCGGATTCCGTAATGAAGAGTTTACCAATAGTTTACATCCCCTGGAAACAGGAGCCTTTGCTTTATCCGGCCTTCGCTACCACGATAGCTATCTTTTGCCATCTGTAGAGATTAGTACGAATGAAGTGGCCTACATTGGTGATGTGGTGGTAAATCATTTTCCGGAGATCGCTGCTGCTCCTCATATGGTGATCCGAGAGTACACAATAGCGCAGCCTTTGGTGGTGTATGGTACGCAGGCAAAAAACAATAAACTTCTGCTGTATGCCTACGATCAGGAACAAGGTACGCTAAAAGCTACCACGCACATCGGGCAGTCTAATCCGTATGAAATGGGAGATTTTCAGTTTACCAGTGATGGCGGCATGATCCTGCTGGCAAAAACTTATGTAGCCGACCGGTTTCCCAGGCTGGCCCTGTTCAAACTATCAAAGCAGGAAGTGGAAGAAAGGCTTCAGTGATCCTATTTACTCCTGATGCATTTGCATGGTGGCGCGCTGAGCATTATTCTTCTGCCAAACCGTATAGTTACCAAAAGTCTTTTTGGGAGCATAGTGCTCTCTGATATAATCATCCAGCAAGGTAACACCGCTGCTGACACCACTCATGTTTTCGCTTTCAACCCTGGTCTCATCAGTAAGTACGATAATCTGTACATCAGCTTGTCTGAGTTCGGTGACAATCTCTTTTTGCACCGCTTCTGTAGTGGCCACACCAGGGTGCAGTTCGGCGTACTTGGTAGCACTGGGTCTTTCAGACAAAAAATAAAACATCACGTCGTTGGTGAAAATCCTGTCGTGGCGCACACTTCCTACAAAAATCTTATCATCTTTGGGCACCAGTGAATCCACATAATTGATCACCTGCTGGTAAGCTATGCCCCTAACATCCCATTGAATCTTGTGGCCTCTGTGCTGCTCAAAAGCGACTGTTTCCTTATTTATTGTCAGATTCACCACTTGTCCCCACAAAGGTCTGACCAGCGTCGGAATAGCAAGGAGCACCAAAAAAGCAACAGCTACTCTGTTTAATACCGGCTTATTTAATGTCTTTGGCGTATAATACAGAATCATAAAAAAGACCAGAATCGCTATTGCATAGGTAGGCATCAGATGCAGGTATACTGACCTGACAATCACCTTGGTGAAAAAAAGTAATCCTAAGAAAAGCATCAGGATATTCAGCCAGAACCTGTCACTCTCAATGGTGAGCAATCTTTTTTTATACTGTATAAATATTTGTATGGCGAAAACGGCATATATGATCAGCGGAAAATACAGGTAGAGCCGGTCCAGGTTTTCCTGTATAAAGTGTCCAAAGCTGCCACTGCCCTCCAATTGATAATGCTGATAAGAAATAAAAGGTGCTGGAAATGGCAGTTTGCGGTAATTAGGATAAATATCAACAGGAAATAAGATCAAGCTTTCATAAAGCTCATGAAAAGGTACTTTGACCAGGAAAAAGATAGCTGCTGGCAAGAATACAAGGGCCGTGCCCGCTATGAGTTTGGTAAACCCCGGCCAGAAGATCTTTTTGAAGCTATATGACAGAGCAGTAGTGCGTGTCACACTGAATCCAGCCAGAATGCCTATCTCCGCCATGATGATATAAACCCCAAAATCATGTCGGAAGAGCGCAGTAAGCCCTATCAGCATACCGGCCCACCATAGCGTACGGGCATTTTTGTATTGCAGAAACAACACAAAGCAATAGATACTCAGCAAGCCAAAAAGCAGGGTTGGGTACAGAATGTATCCGAAGAAATCAAAAGTCGAGAACCAGACGCTGGCAAAGAAGAAAACAAGCAGCGCATAAAGTGAGGGCAGCACTCTACGTGCAATGGCATACATGCTAACAGATATGCCCACCAGTAATATCACTGACGTAATCCTTTCTACATAAATCGTAGCACCAAAAATTTTGAATACCAATGCATACAGGTAAAAATGTCCGGGCATATACACCGTCCAGAAATCACGATAAGGCAAATAGCCTTTCATCACCTGCAAAGCTCCGTATACCGTTACACCCTCATCATATAATTTTAAGTCCCTAAACGCATCGGAACCGATCAGTAGAACAGAAAAGATAAGCAGTATGATAAAAAATATGGATTCCTGCTTTTTATTGATCGTCATGTACATATTGTATAAAAAATAGTCATTGACAAAAATAGCACTATTTTTTGTTAATCTAATATAAAAAAATCATGAAATATTTATAAAAATATTGTATTGAATGATCTTTTCTACACTAAGATAGAAATCTTCAGGGCGTTGGCCTCTGAAGATTTCACTTAATACTACAAACATTAAACCACAATCAGTTTTTTTTGATCTCTAAAGCTACCCGCTTTTAGTATACATATATATGTGCCTTTCTTCCATGAAGATACGTCAAGGGTTTGCTGGTGACTTCCGGGATGTTGATCATCCTGCACAATAGTTTGAATATGCCGCCCCTGCAAATCATAAACTGACAGGTCAACTTTTAGATAAGCATTGATTTTATAGCTAAACTGTACAAGTCCGTGCGCCGGGTTTGGTACACAGTCATACAGCGCAAACCTATCGCTCACAAACTGGTCGGCTGGGCTTCCCAGTGTATAATCGCGGATCAGCGGTATTTTATTTTCTCCTTTTACATAATCAGAAAAACGGGTTTCTTCCAAAATCTGTGCATCACCCTGAAACCAGTCCTGAACAATAGCACCAAAAACCTGGCGATAGTCATGTTGCACGCTCAGGTTGTGGTGGTCAAGATTAGCCAGATCAGGGTTTTTGCCGATCACACCTGGGTTGACATGCTTACCCACTACAATCATGGGAGCCGCCGTGCCATGATCCGTTCCCCAACTACCATTGGATGCAGGGCGTCTGCCAAATTCCGACATGGTCATGGTGAGCACCTTGTCTTCCAGGCCAAGAGATTTCAGATCGTCCTGGAAGGCTCTCAGCGACGAAGAAAGGTGATACAGCAGTGAAGCATGTGTGCCCATAGTGGCATCGTAGCTTTCTACCTGCGCCGCGTGGGTATCAAAGCCCCCAATACGCGCCAGAAATATCCTGGTTTTGCTGCCACCGCTCAGTAGCCGGGCAATCATCCTGAGCTGTGCTCCAATACCATTCTTTACGGCTTTGGCAGGTGCATTGAAAGGGTATTTTTCAGGATAAGATACCTCAGAACTATTACGGCCTTTTTCATAGACATCTTTCAGGCGACCGGCGTACTGGTCTGATTTTTTCTCTATATCTAGTATCCATTGCAGTTCGTGTCCATAATAAGTATTAGCCACTTCTGCTGGCGGCTCCCCTCCTACGCTGTTGATCAGGTTATAAAACTGCTCCGGATTATCTACGGCAATTCCAGTGGGAATCCCATTGCTGCGGTGAAAGGCCAGCGACACAGAGCTGCCGATTTCAAGCCCCAGCGGATCGGGCATTTCCTGGGAGGGGTAAGCGTCCGGATAGTTAGGATAGATATTTTCCAGGTAACGGCCCATCCATCCGGAATCCAGGGTTTCGTCATAATCACCGCCCATAAACCATATATCACGGCTTCTGAAGTGCGATTGGTTGATGTTTTGATACCCTACCGACTGAATGATGTTGACTCTGCCCTGATCATACAATGTTTTGAGTCCGCTCATATCAGGATGAAGCCCCACCTGGTAGGCAGAGGCCAGCGTATTATCCAGATCAATGAACCTCCTTCCCCCGTGATCGGGAATGGCGATATTAGGACGCATGTTGAGGTACTGCGCATACTGATCTATCGGGATAATCGTATTGAGGCCGTCGTTGCCACCATGCAGCTGAATGATGACCAGCACATTATCGTTGCTGCTGGTGGCGGCCAGTTGTTGGAGAACACCTTGCCGTGCCAGTGCCTGTATCGGAATATTATTTAGCAGCATGGCACCGCCTGCCATAGCAGGTATTTTTCTAAGAAAAGATCTTCTGTTTATCATATTTGCGGATTAAATCAGGATAATTGGTATTCGGGAGACTGCATGATGGTTTTGACCAGATTTTCTAGCTGGATTCTGACAGCAGCATCGTTTCCGGTATTTTTATATTTCTGCCATTCTATCTGCCAGTTCTTTTCAGACAGATCGTCCAGCAGAATTACTTTCAGGTAATAGTTGAATCTTTCTTCGGTGATGATCTCGGGCAGCATGTAGCCAACCAGTTCTTCTACCATCAGTGTTGGATTCAGTGGGTCTGTAATACTGGCAGGGTCAGACACATAGGCTACTATATCAAACTGATACAGGATACTTTCATCTTCTGCCTTGATGCCTTCCAGTATCTTTTTAGCGTATTCATAGCGGCGGGCCAGGTAGTTGGGCGTGATCCAGTTGCGGTGATAAGCCGGATACTGATGATAAGCCGGATAGCCTGCTACCTCAAAAGGTTCGTACAAGGCAAGTCCCTGTAGTGCCAGAAATTTCATCACGCCTTTTGCGTATGTTTCGGCATAACCGCCCTGCCGGGTGGTATCGGGTAGCGACATACCAAAAAACCGTAATGCACCGATGGTAATGTCCAGTGGGGATTTGATAATGGCTCCATTGACATCATCTTCCAGCATGGCATTATCGTCGTCATAGAAATGCTGACTGCTGAGCAGGGCCGTTAGCACGGGTACCAGAACGTAATCATTTTCTATGAGTATATCTGCTAGTGGGTCAATGACGCTTTGCTCTGCTTCTTCTGTGATACGATAGTACACAAAGAACCGGTAGAGCTTTCTACAGAAATGGCGGGCTGTTTCTTTCTGCGCAAAAACCATGTCTACAAACTGCGTAATCTCGCCTAGTGCAGCATCTTCCGTAGTTCGTCCGTCGATTGTTTCCGAAGGAGCAATGGTTTGATTGTTAAATGCCGCGCTGAATTGTTTGACAGAAGCATCGTGTTGTGAGGCCAGTTGCTGACCGTTGAGTTCAAGCCTTACTGTGGCACAACCGTGTGTCTCTTGCAAGTTAGAAAAAGTCTTATCCTGCTTATAACCGGAAAACACCTTAGCCGCTGCCACTATATCTTCTTCGGTATAGTTGGTATAGTCGCCCGGGCCTTTTTGTGGTCCTTTGCCAATGGTATACAGCTCCAGAAACTCTCTGGCATAGTTTTCATTAGGTCTGCCTTTTTCGTTCAGCACACCATCCAGGTGCCGCAACATGGCATTGTCCATACAAATATCTTTTGACAGCTCTTTGAGGCTTCCCTGTGTATAATATCTGAACAATTTGATCTGATAATACAAAGCATGGCTGAAGTCTAGTCTGCTGGCAATGGTGGTAAAATGCGTGTGTAGGAAAAAGGTGAGCTTAGGTATGGCAGACAACTCAGCATTGATCATTTCATCCAGCCACCAGGCCAGTACATTTTCTTTGAGTGCACCATGATCCAAGGATTCGTCGGTGGCTGATAGCTGCAGCCATGACCGGCTACCCGAAGAGCTCACAGGTTCTGTTCTTTCAGGTAGCTCGGCCAGCAACTTATTACAAGCCTGTTGGGGTGTCAGTTGGGCGTAGAGGTCTATCTCTGTTCTGCTGGCACCAAAAGTAAGGCGTCTGAGCAGATGTGCGGCGTGTTTCTTTCCGAGTTTGTCGGTATTGGGAGTCAATAAATTCATAGCAACAGCGTTTGGTCTGTTGCTATCCTTCAAAAACAATACACATATTGATTAATATTATTATACAATAAGATTTTATAATACAAAATAAGGAATTGGCTTACTTTGAAAAGTATTGCATAATAACAGAAAAGTATAACACTTTAATCTGTTATGTGTATTCAGTGTTTTCAAAAGGTTATTCAAGACGTTTACGATGATCAACATATTTTCTACATTGCATAAAATAAGTAGTGCCTTGATCGTTTAAAGCATAAAAATACCGTTGATTTGGAATTAAGAAATTGTAGACTTTCTGTGGCTATACTTTGTTTTTTGCTTAGTATGAGTGGTTGCTTCCGTACAGAAGTAGAGAAGACTCCTCTTATTGCGGAAGATACAGTCAGGCAAGAACCTGCCATACAGGTGGAGGCAAAAGCAGACACCGTGTATGAACAAATGCTCCAAGCAAGAGCCGCACATATCGACTCTTTTTTTACCAGGTATTATAAAAATAACTTATTCAACGGCACTGTACTATTTGCAGAGAAAGGCAAGATCATTTATGAAAACTCCTTCGGTTATGCAGATTTTAAAGAAAAAGACACACTAACCACCAGTACGCCGTTTCAGCTTGCCTCGGTGTCCAAGCCGCTCACTGCTCTGGCCGTGTTGATGCTGAAAGAAAAAAAATGGCTTTCGCTGGAAGACAGTGTGCAGAAGTTTTTACCAGATTTTCCTTATCCGGGCATCACTATTCGTATGTTGCTCACCCATAAGTCGGGGCTTCCTAATTATATGTATTTTGCCGATGAATACTGGGTAGACAGAAAAACACCTATCACCAACGATGATGTACTCTGCCTAATGAAAACTTATCACCCAGATGTTTATTACCTGCCCGATGTACACTACAACTATTCCAATACCAACTACGCCCTGTTGGCTTCCATTATAGAAAAAGTAACCAGCCTGCCCTTCAAGACTTTTATGGAGAGATTTATGTTTGCTCCGTTAGGTATGACCAATACAGTGATCTACGATTATTTTAATGAGGAAGCTATTGCCAATGCAGCGGTGGGTTACTCCCGCAGACGTGTAAAAGCAGACAATACCTATCTGAACGGTGTGGTAGGTGATAAAGGCGTATATTCTACAGTAGATGATTTGTTTAAACTGGATCAGGCACTGTACAATGGTACGTTGCTCAGCAAAAAGACATTGAACGAAGCCTTCTTTCCTTACCACGAGCGGTTGTATGACAATGATAATTATGGACTGGGCTGGCGGATCAATACACAACCTGATTGCAGTAAGATTGTGTTTCACAGTGGCTGGTGGAAAGGTTTTCGCACCCATTTTATCAGAGTGCTTGATAAAGAGCAAACCATTATTGTGTTATCCAATACAGACTGGAGCAAATTTGTAAGTACCAGAAACCTACTGGATCTAATGGAGTACCCCAATACTGAAGATACACTTTTACAATGAAAAAAATACAGAAGACCACTATTGGCACCAGAGATAAAATCGACATCCCGGAATTTGAGCTTACTGATCTGCCCTGCCGCATAGATACCGGCGCGACTACCTCTGCCATTCACTGCCACCAGGTAAAACTTATCCAGAAGGATGGGCAGGAAATGATCTCTTTCTGCTTGCTGGACCCATCTCACGATGCTTACAACCATAGAGCATTCAAAACCAGCAATTTTACTGAAAAGAAGATCAAAAGCTCTTTTGGTGATATTGAGTATCGCTATACGATCAAATGTCCTGTCACGCTTTTTGACCAGACGTTTATGGCTGAATTTACGCTGGCCGATCGCGAAAAAATGAAATTTCCGGTACTGCTGGGCAGAAGGCTACTCAAGGGCCGGTTTATCGTTGATGTAGCAAAAGCGAATGCCTCGTATAAGTTGAAAGTGGGAAGCCTGAAGTTGGAAGCTGGCAGTGGTGCCTCACCGGCAGTTGCCACTGCGGGACAGAAGCCAAAAGACCGAAAATGAAGCGATTGTTTACTCCGGTCTTTCTTGCCTTAATAACCATACTTATCCCCCCAGAGGGTTTGCATACGTTTTCTGATCTCAGTTTCTCTAGGGTTGTCTCCGGGCTTGTAAAAAGCTGTATTTTGAATATGGTCGGGTAGAAATTCCTGGTCTACAAAATTTTGCGGATAATCGTGTGCATATTGGTAGCCTGCCCCGTATCCGCTTTCCTTCATCAGGCGGGTAGGTGCATTGCGCAAATGGAGCGGCACCGGCAAGTCACCGGTTTCTGCTACCTTCTGCTTGGCCTTTTTGATGGCCATGTAGCTCGCGTTGCTTTTGGGCGATGTAGCCAGATACGTGGTGCATTGCGAAAGAATGATCTCCGCTTCAGGATAACCTACAAAATTGACGGCCTGAAAACAATTCGTGGCCAGCACAAGTGCGGTAGGATTGGCATTGCCAATGTCTTCGGAAGCTGCAATCAGTAGCCTGCGGGCTATAAATTTCGGGTCTTCTCCTCCGGCGATCATTCTGGCCAGGTAGTATACCGCAGCATTCGGATCGCTGCCACGGATAGATTTGATAAAAGCTGAAACAATATCATAATGCTGCTCCCCTTGTTTGTCATAGAGTGCTACTTTGTTTTGCGCCACCTTCACCACCGCCTCATCTGTGATGTTCACCTCCGCCCTCTCCGCGCTCATCACTACATTTTCTAGAAGATTAAGTAGCTTCCTGGCATCACCTCCACTAAGTTGAAAGAGGGCACCCAATTCCAACAACTGCACGTTTTTACGCTGGAGCTGCTCATCTGTTTGCAAAGCATGTAGCACAAGTTGCTTCATTTCTTCCTCGCTTAGCTCATGGAGCCGGTATACCTGGCAGCGCGACAGCAAAGCGGCATTTACTTCAAAAGATGGATTTTCTGTAGTAGCACCGATCAGCGTGAGGATGCCCTTTTCTACGGCTCCCAGCAGCGCATCCTGCTGTGACTTATTGAATCGGTGGATTTCATCAATAAATAGAATAGACCGGGTACGCGTCTCTGCTTTGTAAATTACTTCACGCACTTCTTTCACCCCGGCACTGATCGCACTCAGGAAAGATATATGCGCTCGCATCTGGTTGGCAATGGCAATGGCCAGCGTGGTTTTGCCTACACCCGGTGGCCCCCAGAAGATGATAGAAGGCAGATGATTGGATTTTAGCATACTACGAATGATACCCTGCGGCCCTAACAGGTGCTGCTGTCCGGTGATCTCATCAATGGATTGCGGCCTTAGCCTTTCTGCCAATGGTTGATTCTGATTGAACACAGAAAAAATATTAAATGATAAAAAATTTATACCTAGACATACTTGATTATATTAATATTTAAATATAGTTTTGTCTTATAATATTACAAATGTAATATTATTCTTATTTATGAATAAAATAAAAAAACTGTACGCTGATCTTATCAATACGCAAGCCAGTCCAGAATCGCTGGCCTTGGGTTTTGCCATAGGCACGTTGATCGCCATCCTGCCTACCCCTGGGTTTGGTATTTTTGTCGCATTGTTTGTTTCATTTTTATACAAAAAAATCAACAGACTTGGCATTATTGTCGCCTTTTCTATCTGGAACCCTGTAGTATTGATTCCTGTTTACTGGTTATGTTATATTTTGGGTGATATGATGTTTACGCCTAATCCGGATATTCGTTTTGCCTATGAACTGTTGAACGAGGTTTATCATTATTCAGGTAAGTTTATGATAGGTAATCTGCTCATTGCTGTTTCCGTTTCCCTGACAAGTTATTATCTTGTGTATCAGTTACTTTACCTGCGCAATCACAGAAAAGAAGCAAACAAAGCATTTAAAATGGTTTGGTTTACTCAATTTTATAAGGTAAAGTAGTATTTTCTCATTTTTTCTGACAAAGCATTTTCATAGTTTATGTTGTATACCAATCAAGAAGTTTCAGGATGGGGCAATTATCCGGTTGTACCTACCCATATGCTAAAGCCCAAAAATACGGAAGATGTCCGTGAGGCATTGGCATATCAAAAAAATATTGCCAGAGGACTAGGCAGAAGCTACGGAGATCAGGCCATCAACGCACACCTGTATACCACCAGTCTTACCGGCCTCAATCACTTGCTGGATTTTGATCAGCAGACCGGTATACTGACCTGTCAGGCAGGCACTAGCCTTGCCGATATCATCCGCACCTTTGCGCCCAGAGGGTGGTTTCCGGCCATTACGCCAGGCACCAAGTTTGTCACAATCGGTGGAGCCATTGCCAACGATGTGCATGGTAAAGCACACCATGTTGATGGCACATTTATGAATTGTGTGCTGGAAATTAACGTCATGCTGGCCGATGGCAGCACGGTGAAAGCCAGTCGTGAAGAACATGCCGATCTGTTCAGGGCAACATTCGGTGGACTAGGACTTTTAGGTTTTGTACTGTCAGCCAAGATTCAGCTCAAAAAAATAGCAACCACCTATTTTACCAAAAAAGCCATCAAGGCCCGTAATCTGGAAGAAATGCTGGAAGCTTTTGAGCAGTACGATCAGGATTATCACTACTCTGTGGCCTGGATTGATCCGCTGGCCAAAGGCAGAAGTCTGGGAAAAGGCGTGCTAACCATCGGTAATATGGCCAGTGTAGCAGATTTACCCAAAAAGCTTCAATCAGATCCGCTCAAACTGGCCTCTGAAGCCAAACTCGGACTACCCTTTTATCTGCCGAACATTTCGCTGAACCGCCTGACCGTGTTGCCACTAAATCGCATCATGGAAGCGGTGCAAAGCAGCAAAGCTCCTGTGGCTCATTACGAACAGTTCTTTTATCCGCTGGATGCCATTCAACATTGGAACCGTGGCTATGGTAAACGCGGATTTATCCAGTATCAGTTTGTGATACCCACGGAGAATGCTGTCTATAATATCACTAAAATACTTTCCAGGATAGCCAACAGCCAGTGTATTCCTTTCCTAAATGTGCTGAAGAAATTTGGCAACAGCGACCAGGGTATACTTGCATTTCCTATGGAAGGCTACACTTTTGCTATAGATTTTCCGGTGACCAAACACCTGCCTGCTTTTATAGCAGCACTGGATCAGATGATCATGGAGATGAATGGCAGGGTGTATCTGGGCAAAGATGCCATGCTCGATGAGGCCACGTTCAAAGCGATGTATCCTCATTATAAGGAATGGCTGACGGTTAAAGAAAAGTATGACCCGCACAACCTATTTTCTTCCAATATCTCTCGCAGACTGGAACTTGAAGTGATGCCTGAGAAAGCTCTTGTGTAACGATACCCTTGTCTTATACTGCTGCTTCCACATCCCAGGTATGGTCGGATAGCAACGTCACTTTTGCCAGAAATGCTGCATAGGAAAAAGACTTTCCCCATTCATCGGGAGCTACCATAGAGAGCACATCGGTACCGTCTTTTTTTTCATACAGGTAGTAAGAATGGGCAATGATGGGTTCGAAGCTCATCTGCGCCAGGTAGATACGCTCCGACACTTCCACCCTTTTCTTGATGGCATTGGCCTGGTCTATTAGCAGTTGCACCTGGTCGTACAGCTGTTTCATCTGCCGGTCGGTTTGCTGACGCATGGCGGCCATCCCTCTGCCTTTGATTTTGCCAGTATCTTCCGGCCGGATCAACGCGCTTCCTACCGTATGGGGAAAAGCAATCAGACCCGGATGTTCCGTAGTTTTCTCCTTTTCTTTTTCCAGGTCGATATGTTCTATATTGATCTTTTTTCTTTGGTCTTTCACAATGGTCTATTTTATGGCGTTTAGGGAGCCGGTTGCGTTGCCGAATCAGCCGTATCCGCTTTATGAACCTCCGTTCCGGGAACCTCCGTTCCGGGAACCTCCGTTCCGGGAAAGGTGGTTCGCCTGGCGATGTCGTAGCTGATATAAAGGACGATGATTAAGAAGACAGCGGATACCAGCAAGAATATTTTTTTAGAACGAGGCATGATCAGTTGGAAGTTCTCATTTCAAAATAACTATACTTGAAATCCGCCTTTTCAAAAAGTGCCCGAGCCGGGTTTTGAGGTTCTACGTGCAAGGCAATATCACCATTTGCCATCTTACGCATTTCTTTGAGCAGGCGTGTGCCCATACCTTTTCTACGAAAATCGTGATGCACAGCCATATAAAGCAGTACATGTTCAGGCATAAAAACTTCCATTCCGGTTTTACATATCACCAGTGCTCCTCTAATTTTGTCGCTTTCTTTGGCCAAAATCACAAAACCGCCCTGATGCGGGTATTTGCTCAAAGCAAAATCAAGAGCTCTTAGTATCTCAAATTTACTATGACTGAAAACATCCATGTGTTCAACCAAAAAATCTGCAATCTCGCTCTTTGTCAAATACGTGGACTCATCGATAGCCGTTAACACTACAAATTGCATACAATATATTTTTAATGCTTAGCTTTCATATTTAGCAGGCCGGTTTGCTGGCCGATCACTTCAAACAAACTTATCGTTATATGCCGGTTTTAAAAAATTTAGATTATCAACCACCTGCATTCTTATTTAACGGACACCTGCAAACAGTTATTCCCTCACAGTTCAGAATTGTACGGGACCTGGCCTATGAACGTACAAAAATTAGAACACAAGATGATGATTTTTTGTTGCTGGACTGGTCAAAACAAGGTAATTCAAAACTGGTCATTATCTCACATGGGTTGGAAGGGGACAGCACTCGTCCCTATATGCGGGGAATGGCACGCGCCTTCAACCGGGTGAGTTATGATGCACTCGCCTGGAATTTCAGAGGTTGCGGAGGAGAAATCAACAAAGTAGCAGGCTTTTACCACAGCGGTGCCACCCATGACCTGAAAACTGTAGTAGCACATGCCATACAGCAGCAGTATGATGAAATTGTGCTGATTGGTTTTAGCCTGGGAGGCAATCTAATGCTCAAATATCTTGGAGAATTGGGCAAGGAGGTGCCGGAAGAAATTAAAGCAGGGGTGGCTATTTCCGTTCCCCTAGACCTGAATGCCTGCACTGCCCGGATAGCCAGAGCTTCCAATTTTATATACAGCTGGCGATTTGTCAGGAACCTGAAGAAAAAAATCCGCGATAAGGTACAGGTGATGCCGGAGGTGTTAAGTGCTGATCATTTGAGCAAGATCAAATCTATCAGGCAGTTTGACGAACTTTATACCGCACCACTACATGGCTTTGAGAGTGCTCACGATTATTACACAAAATGCAGCAGTATTCACTTTCTCCAAGATATTACCGTACCAACCCTCATTCTGAATGCCAAGAATGACCCATTTTTGGCAGAAAGCTGTTATCTTGATGAAAACAACCTGCCCGGACCAAATATATTCTTTGCAGCACCCGATGGGGGCGGTCACTGTGGTTTTATGCAAAAGAATGTGCAGCAAGGAGATAATTTTTGGTCGGAAGACTTAGCCATTGATTTTGTTATAACGGAACAAAAATAGATTAAGAAAAAAGAAACCCGTTTTTGTTTGGGTATAAAAACTACTCTTAAAACTCTACCGAACTTATACGACACGATCTATGAATCATCAAACCATCCAGGAAATTCTGGCAGCCCATATCTTTCATCCGGTCATTCCGCGAAGCGCATACGAGGATATTTTGTGGTTAAACCTGACCAGCGAAAACAAGGATTTGTCATTAGTCAATATCATTGATACTCAGCAGTTTACTGATTATGTCTTCAACCAATGGTTACAAGGACGTACCGGTGTGGGTGGCTATGGTGAGCATCGGGTGATCTATAGAAGAAGTGAGCGTTATCAGGAAGAAGAACCACGGTCTGTCCATCTGGGCATCGACTTGTGGACATCTGCTCATACACCGGTGTATGCACCGCTTGCAGGAAAAATTTACGGTATAGCCAACAACGAGGGCTTTGGCAACTACGGGCCTACCATTATTCTGGAGCATCACCTGGAAGGCACCTGCTTCTTTTCTCTTTACGGACATTTAAGTGTGGCTTCACTGCAAGACAAAGCACACGGCGATAAATTGCTGACCGGAGAAAAGCTTGGAGAGATCGGCAACTACCCCGAAAACGGAGACTGGCCGCCGCACCTGCATTTTCAGCTGATGACTGATATGCTGGACTATCAGGATGATTTTCCGGGAGTGGCAGCGCCCAGCCAGGCTGAAAAGTTTCTGAAAATCTGCCCCGATCCGAACCTGATCTTACAATTTCCTACCTAGCCTCTGTATTTATGGATGAATATTACCAAATATTGGGTTTACCGGTAGGTGCTGACTCTGTTCAGATCAAAAGAGCGTACCGCCAGTTGGCGATGCGGTACCACCCGGATGTGAATCCATCTGTGAATGCACAGGAGAAGTTTCTGTCTATTAAAGAAGCGTACGAAGTGCTGCTTGGCATCCGCAAAGTGAGGCAAAGTACGCTGTATCGTACTGCTGCAAAAGCAAGCCCGGCTTACACCTTCAACCCGCGGCAATACCGAGAAAGCTTTGCACGCGAAAGAGCCAACCGTATGCGCTACAGCCGGGAACGCCCCGGCCGGAGAGCACAAATGGACTATGAAGCATTTATCCGTAATAACGATAATTTTCAAAAAGCCTGGTATTTCCGTCCTGTACAGCTGCTGGTTTTTCTGATAGCTCTTGTGGGAATAGCTTTTGGGTGCTTCCTGATCATAAGTCCATTTCTGGTAGGCTACTATCTTCATCTCAATGGCAGCAACTGGTGGCTTGGCTTCATGTGTGTTCCGCTAATTGCCGCAGGCGTACAGGTAGTCTATCAATCTATCCGGTTGAAAAAAGAAACTGCGCCTTACTTTGCCAGAAATTCTGGTTCTTAAGCAAAAAAAACACTTACTCTATAAAAGCTCCCTCGCTATCCTGCCTTTTTCAGCGATGTCTATTGAATAGAAAATGAATAATCGTCTATAAAAACAAAAAATTATTCACAAAGTTAAACGACTATGAATATTGCGGTAGCAGGAAATATCGGTGCAGGCAAATCTACCCTTGTAAGTAAGCTGGCGAAATACTATCATTCTGTACCGGTATATGAAGCCGTAGACCCAAATCCTTACCTGGAAGACTTTTATCAGGACATGCATCAGTGGGCTTTGCCATTGCAAATTCGGTTTTTAACCCTTAGATTTCAGCAGGCATTAATGGTACAGTCTACAGCAGCATCACATGTGATAGACAGGACGATCTATGAAGATGCTGGTGTGTTTGCGAAAAACCTGTATCAAAATGGTTTTTTAAATGAACGGGACTATCAAACATATTTGTTGTTGTACCGTGCGATGCTGCCGATGATACAACCACCGGATGTGCTGATCTACTTACAAGGAGCAGTGAGCACATTGACCAAGAGAATAGACCGGCGTAATCTTGAAAAAGAAGTTAGTCAGAGTAATGCAGAAGTGATTCCAATTGGCTATCTTAATGAGTTGAATATGCAATACGACAAGTGGGTCAGGCAGTTTGACTTGTGTCCTGTACTAACTGTTACCATAGAAAACGAAGACCTGAATAAAGATGAGCATTTTAGCTCGTTGACTGAAATGATTGATTCAATTTAACTTACTTTTACCATGAAGGATTTTTATGTAAAAAACACCACCAATACCAGTAAGATATACTTCAAATTGAAGCCTGTTTTTTTGTCAGAAAATGAATTTACCTATGAAGGAGTTGAAATTGTGGCGGCAGAAGGTAAATTGGCAATGGACAAGCATGATCTTACGTATCATGATCTTTTAGATATGTATGAAAAAGGCTTTCATATGATTGATCAGGACGAATACGAAAGGGTTGAAGCATGGGTAATGACCAGCGACAACGCCGAATCAGAATCCTGATATCTTTGCCTCCATATCTAGTGATGATATACCATGCCGCCCTTACCAGCGGCATTTTTTATGATGTTGGTACCCCTATCGAACATCACACTTCATTTCCTGTCTCTCATTTGGGTTTTTCCGTCTTCGGCGTTTCGTCTTCTGCAAAATAACCGAATAGTTTACCAATAAACGTGCAACTTAGCGACGAAGGTACTATTTTCGTGCCCAAACCCATTCTGGGATAAACTGCACGTATTTTATGTCAAAAATCAACTTCAGAAGCCAGATACTTCCACACCTGGTGGCCATCGTTGTCTTTCTTACCATCTCTGTTGTTTTTTACAGCCCGATTTTCTTTGAGAACAAGGTTCCACAGCAGGGAGACGTACTGCATGGGTTTGGTGCCGGACAAGAAATCAACGAATACCGTAAGGTTACTGGCGAAGAAGCCCTATGGACCAATTCCATGTTTGGTGGTATGCCTGCCTACCTGATCAGTGTGCTGTATCCGGGGGAAGATGTTGTCCAGGTATTGCACAACATATATGCCTTGTGGCTGCCCCGCACGCCAAGTATCGTCTTTAAGGCGATGGTTGGCTTTTATATCCTGCTGCTGGTGTTTGGGGTGCGTCCTTACCTTGCCATTGCCGGTGCCATTGCCTACGGACTGGGCACCTTCAACCTGATCAGTCTGGAGGCCGGGCATATCTGGAAAGTAGACGCTATTGCCTACATGCCCCTAGTGCTGGCAGGTATTCACCTAGGGCTTAAGGGTAACAAAATCTGGGGCTTCACCCTTACGGCACTGGGGCTGGCCTTTGAGCTGGATGCCAACCACCTGCAAATTACGTACTACCTGATGCTGGTTGTACTTTGCTATGGCATTGCCATGCTGGTACATGCCATTCGTAATAAGCAACTTAAAAACATTTTCCATCAATGCGGCAGTCGTGGTGGCAGCAGCCCTGCTGGCCGTAGGCACCACCGCCGGAAAGCTATGGGATGTCTACCAGTACGGTAAACTTTCTATCCGCGGCGGCTCAGAGCTACAGGCGCAGCCAGGACAAAAGAGCAGTAGCCAAGGGCTGGACAGGGAGTATGCCTTTGCGTGGAGCAATCAGAAGATGGAAGCTCTCACCCTGTTTGTACCTGACTTTGCCGGCGGCAGCAGCACCAGAGGTCTTAGCAGCGACTCTGAAACGGCCAAACTCCTGACACAGAATAATTTGGGACGTCAGCAAGTAGACCAGATGTTGTCGCGGATTCCTACCTACTGGGGTGATAAGCCGTTTACCGGAGGACCTTCTTACGCAGGTGCGCTGATCTGCTTTTTGTTTTTTTTGGGTTGCTTTCTGGCTCCCAAAGAGCATCGGGTGTGGCTGATTGTGGCTACGATACTGTCTATTATGCTCTCGTGGGGTCGTTTCTTTCCAGCCTTCAACAACCTGATGTTTGACTATTTTCCTGGCTACAACAAGTTTCGGGTGGTAGAAATGGCGATTGTGATGGCCTTGCTGTGTATTCCATTGCTAGGGATGTTGGGTTTGGAAACCCTGATAGAAAAAGGTTTTACGGCAGAAACAAAGAAGAAATTCTACATCGGTTCAGGCATTTCAGCAGGCTTGCTGCTGTTGCTGGTTGTTTTTGCCGGTATGGGCGGTTATGTGTCGGGTGCCGATCAGCAGCTACTGGCAGGCGGTACGCCGCAGATACTCATCGATGCTATCCGCGAAGACCGGGAGTCGCTGCTACGCAGTGATGCTTTGCGCTCGCTGTTTTTTGTAGCCGTAGGCATCGCGCTGGTGTATTTTTATATGCAAAAGAAAATTAGCTACGCCCTGCTGGCTGCCGGACTCAGCCTCTTTGTGCTCATTGACCTGTGGGGAGCAGATAGCCGGTATTTACATGAAGAGATTTATGTGAAAAAAGCTAAAAGCGACAACTATTTTGCCCCAACCGAAGCTGATCAGTTCATCCTACAAGACACAACCCACGCCCGCGTGCTGAATCTGCAAAACCCGTTCAACGATGCCAATACTTCTTACTATCATGCTTCTGTGGGTGGGTATCATGGTGCCAAGCTCCAGCGTTACCAGGATATGATTGAGCGGTATTTCTCTCCTGAAATCGCCCACGTCATCCAGCAGCTACAGCAGGGAAAACGCACATTTAACGACATACCCGCATTGGATATGATGAATGCCAAGTATCTGCTGGCGGGCAACACCAAAGACGCCGTGGTCATCAACAACGGATCCGACGGCAATGTCTGGATGGTCTCTGACATCAAAGCAGTCAACAGTCCGGATGAAGAAATAGCTGCCATTGACGGTATTGATCCGGGCCAGACAGCCGTTGTGGATGTATCAAAGTTTCCGGTCAGCAAGACCAGTTATGATGCCAGTGGCAGCATACAGCTCACCAGCTACCAGCCCAATCACCTCAAATACCAGGTGAACGCCAAAGGAGAAAGCTTTGCCGTCTTTTCAGAAATATACTACGCTGATGGCTGGAAAGCTCTGATCGATGGCAAAGAAACTGATTATCTGCGTGCCGACTACATCCTGCGAGCCATGCCCGTACCTACAGGCCAACATACCATTGAGTTTATCTTTGACCCAACCTCTTACCGTGTAGGCGGTACCATCATGCTGATTTGCAGCATCGTATTGGTGATAGCACTGGTAGGGAGTATAGGGTATACGGTGAAGGAAGATATATTATAAGGTAGACCTTGCCCTTATTTAGCAAATAATAGTATGACTTCTGCTTTAAGTTTGGGTAAATGGTTTATCAGAATTGCCCATACGTTTT
>CATQIH010000030.1 GCA_958296015.1 Cyclobacteriaceae bacterium | reverse complement strand
CCCAGACTACAGTTTTTAGATACAGGCTGGTCAATTATGTCTTGGGTATTCAGGCAAAAATGCTAAGTTTGCAAGATATGAGCAATGCCTACAAGGGGAGTATTATTCCGCACCTCGTCACCCAGGAGTTCATGTCTTTGAATATGATCAACAACAAAAAACCGTGTTTCTGGGTAAGAGAAAAGAATCAGGCATCCTCTGAGGTTGATTTACTATTTAATTACCAGGGTAAAATAATTCCTATAGAAATCAAGTCGGGAAGTACAGGAAGTCTAAAGTCACTGCACAGTTTATAGAACGGTCTGATCATCCATACGCCGTTCGGATTTACGCTGGCGAATTTAAGGTCATCCAGACCAAAACACCAGCAAACACGCCTTACCTTTTGATGAATATGCCTTATTACCTGGGAACAAAAATTCCTGACTATATAGCATGGTTTGTCGATAACAACACGTTATCATAAATACCTCCACCAAACAAAACTCAAAAATATGCCCATAGCCATTGCCTTGCACGGAGGAGCCGGTACCATTGTCAGAAGCAGTATGCGTCCTGAACAGGAAGCGCAGTACAAATCGGCACTGCAAGAAGCACTACACGCAGGTACCACATGCTGACAGAAGACCGGTCTGCCTTGGACGTGGTGAAGCCGCCGTGAGGATTCTGGAAGACTGTCCGTTGTTCAACGCCGGCAAAGGATCAGTGTTTACCGCAGAAGGAACCCACGAAATGGATGCTTCCATCATGGATGGACATACACTTTCTGCCGGTGCCGTAGCGTTAATAAGAGGTGTGAAAAATCCTGTCAGTCTGGCCAGGCTGGTGATGGAAAAAACTGACCATGTGTTTCTGGCAGGCGTGGGGCAGAAGAATTTGCCAAGAAGATGCAGGTAGATTTGATGGATGATGCTTATTTCTTTGATCAATTTAGGTACGACCAGTGGCAGCGTATCAAAGATACCACACATTTCCAACTGGATCATTCTGCTACCAAAAAGAACAAGATAGGCACAGTAGGCGCGGTGGCCTGCGACCAGCAGGGAAATATTGCGGCAGCCACTTCTACCGGGGGCATGACCAACAAGCGGTGGGGCCGTATCGGCGACAGTGCGGTGGTGGGTGCCGGTATCTATGCCAACAACCATACCTGTGCCGTGTCATGTACTGGCAGTGGTGAATATTTCCTGCGTGGGGTAGTAGCTTACGATGTTGCCTGCCTGATGGAATATAAAGATTATTCGCTGGAACAAGCCTGCCGGGAAGTAATCGGGCAACGCCTGCTTCGCATCGGTGGCGATGGTGGATTGGTGGCCGTAGATGGCCAGGGCAACATCAGTATGCCTTTTAATACAGAAGGAATGTACAGGGCCAGCAAAAGCCCTGATCATGAAATTATTGCTATCTATAGTGAATGAAAAGCCACATCAATGCACATGCTGAGACATGGGCCGGATTTCCAGCTTGCGTTTGTCGATGATAAACCGGTCTCCCTCTGACAGTACATGCACCACCAGGTTGGAGAGCGACATAGGCGTTCCTTTGCCCAGTATCTCTTCGTTGTTGTGGGTGAGCTTGCTGGGGTCTACCAGTATCACCATCCCCGAGCCTATCACTTCACACTCATTGCAATGTCTGATCACCAAGCCCGTATCTTCGGCCAGGCCCACGCCTATCAGGTTAGGAAACCTGGCGACAGCTTCCATCACACGGCCAAACCGTCCTCTTTGTACAAAGTGTGAGTCGAAGATCAACTCGGGAATATAACCCATGCCTTCTCCTGTTTTCACAGCGCCTTTAAATAAGGCTTCCGTTGATTTGCCACCCGTGATCATGGCAGCCGACATAGACATAGCTCCGCACTGGTACCTGCAATGACGAAAGGTTCGTTTTGATAACGGTCTATCAACAGATGGTGCAACGGGGTGCCACGGATAACTCGAGTGATTTTGGACTGATTGCCGCCGGAAAACATCACACAATCTGCTTTTTGACCCAGTGCAGCGTATCTAAGTCTTCAGCGTGTGACCGCTGCTGGATATCCAGTACTTTACGTTGTGGCAATCCAGCTGGCCAAATGCTGCCATGTATTTTTCTCCCACTTCAACCGGAATACTGGAGGCAGTAGGAATCACCACAATCAGAGGGTCTGGTTTATTGCATTCTTTGATGACACGGGATAAAATTCCTTTTTGAATAAAGGATAATTTGCTGGATTCATCCCGTTTTGTGCCTTTATCTTCGTTAACCCCCGATAGGAAGGAGAGTACCTTTAACTATTGTTTCAAACATCTTAAGCAGTATATAATTTTAAGCAATTGCAAATGTACGATATAAATTAATAAGCAAATTTTTCTATATTTAGAACTGGGTTAAATATGCTTATCTTTTAACAATAATTTTACTAATACATTCATTTAATCAAACTTTAAAAAATATACACAAGCCAAACACTAACTTATATGAAAATCAAAGAAATAAATGCCATGCGTGGACCAAATTACTGGTCTATCAGAAGACATAAACTCATTGTGATGACCCTTGACCTGGAAGAGCTGGAGAACTTACCCACGAATAAGATTGATGGATTTTATGACCGCTTAACCAATATGTTCCCTTCTATGTACGAACACCGGTGCTCGGAAGGCGTAGCAGGCGGGTTTTTTCACCGGGTGGCAGAAGGCACCTGGATGGGACATGTTATTGAGCATATTGCGCTGGAAATCCAAACCCTGGCAGGGATGGACGTAGGCTTTGGCCGCACCAGAGACTATGGCGAAAAAGGGGTATACCATGTGGTCTTTGCTTATATGGAAGAAAATGCAGGCTTATATGCCGCCAAAGCATCGGTAGCTATCGCCGAAGCCCTCATCGCTGGCACCGAGTATGACCTGACGAATGACCTTCAGGAAATGAGAGAACTGCGGGAAAGAGAAAGGTTAGGACCCAGCACGGCTTCTATCATCGATGAAGCCATTGCCAGGAATATTCCGTGGATCAGGCTAAATAATCGTTCATTGTGTCAGTTGGGCTACGGGTCGCATCAGAAACGTATCCAGGCTACTGTTACCAGCCACACCAGTCATATCAGTGTGGATCTTGCCTGTGATAAGGATGATACCAAATTTTTGCTGGAACAGGGACAAATACCTGTGCCAAAAGGTGAAATCGTACAGACCGAAGAGGGTCTTAAAGAAGCCGTAGATTATATTGGTTATCCGTTGGTAATCAAACCCATCAGTGGCAACCACGGTCGCGGCATCACCACAGATATTACCCTGTGGGAAACTGCCCGGCAGGCTTTCAAACATGCGCAGAAAATATCGAGTGCAGTGATTGTGGAAAAACACATCGTAGGTGAGGACTATCGCTTGCTGGTAGTCAATCATGAACTGATCGCCGCCGCCAAACGCTCGCCTGCCCAGGTGATCGGAGATGGCAAATCAACCATACAGCAGCTGATCGATACCATCAACGAAGACCCCCGCCGAGGATACGGGCACGAAAAAGTGCTTACCCTGATCACAGCAGATGAGATGACCCAAAATATCCTGGATTCTCATGGCTATACACTGGAAACGGTACTACCGGAAGGGGAAGCCCTGAAACTTAAAGATACGGCTAACTTAAGTACCGGTGGTTCGGCGACGGATGTTACCGATTTTGTGCATCCCGACATTGAATTTATGGCTAAAAGAGTATCCAAGATCATCGGGTTGGATATTTGCGGCATCGATGTGATGACCACTGATATCAGCTTGCCATTGTCGGAAACCGGCGGGGCTGTGCTGGAAGTGAATGCTGCACCCGGCTTCAGAATGCACCTGTCTCCCACCGATGGGCTGCCCCGGAACGTAGCCGCACCCGTCATGGATATGCTTTTTCCTGCCGGTGCTTCTTCCAGAATTCCGATCGTCGCGGTAACCGGTACCAACGGAAAGACTACCACGACCCGGCTCATTGCCCACATGATGAAAATGCATGGCTACCAGGTAGGCTTTACCACCTCCGATGGCGTGTATGTCCACAACCACCTGCTGATGAAAGGGGATTGTACCGGGCCGCAAAGTGCCGGGTTTGTGCTACGCGATCCTATTGTTAACTTTGCCGTGCTGGAAACCGCCCGTGGTGGATTGCTGCGGTCCGGGCTGGGCTTCGACAAATGTGATATTGGCATTGTCACCAATGTGTCGGGCGATCATCTGGGCCTGAAAGGTATCCACACAGTGGAGCAACTGGCCAGGGTGAAGGCTGTCATTCCAGAATCAGTCTGCGAAGAAGGATATGCTATTCTAAACGCCGACGACGACCTGGTGTATGCCATGAGGGAAGGACTTGAGTGCAAGATCGCCTTGTTCTCTATCGATGAAAATAATCCAAGGATACGGGAACATGCCAAAACGGAGGGCTGTCTGCCATTTCAGAAAATGGCTACATTACCATTTGTCGGGGAGAATGGAAGCTTCGTGTGGCCAAATCAGTGAATATTCCGCTCACCTTTGGCGGCAAAGCTACCTTTATGATCCAGAATATCTTACCAGCCGTACTGACTGCCACCATCAATAAGTTTACCATCGACGACATCAATCTGCGCTGGAAACATTCATGCCGTCAGCTTCCCAAACGCCCGGTCGGCTCAACCTGTTTAATTTTAAGAATTTCGATGTCCTACTGGATTATGCCCATAACCCTGCCGGTTTGAGGGCGTTGCAAAACCTGATCACCAACATGGATAGTACCATTAAGGTAGGCATTATTGCTGGCATTGGTGATCGCAGAGATGATGATACCAGGGAAGTTGGGCAGATTGCCTGCGAGATGTTTGATGAGATCATTATCCGGCAGGACAAACACCTGCGCGGCAAAACCGAAACGGAGTTGATTGACATGCTCAAAGAAGGAATTTATAGCGTCGATCCAAAAAAGCCTGTCAAGGTAATCCCTTCGGAAAAAGAAGCGATCGACTATGCCATCCACCATGTGCAACCCGGTGCGCTGATTGTATTGTGCAGCGACGTAGTGCCGGATGCTCTGGAACAGGTGCAGCGTTACAAAGAAGAAGAAGCCAAAGAACTGTATGAATTTCCAAAAGCAGGAGTTCCAGATCCGGCTGTATGACATCTGCCACATGCTTGATGAGCAGATTGTCCATTAGAACCTAAAGGATATGAACGTGGAAGGAGCGATCTTTCCACGCTTCCCACACCGTTGCCCTTCTCGGGAACATTAAATAAATAACCTACTCTCGGGCGTACTGTGGAGACACAGGCCGCGGGAGTTGGTTGCTTTATTTTATCATTATTCCTTATTTCTAGTATGGTTGATAAAACTCTGTGTAATAGAAAAGTCATTTTATAATAATTTTTTACACCAAAAGTACACCCGTACCTTTATAGGTGAAGGTTCGGGCATCTGATGCACTATCCTTATTAGTTTTACTTTCTTCAATTCCTTTGAAGAAACATGA
Organism: Cyclobacteriaceae bacterium; assembly: GCA_958296015.1. Classification (GTDB taxonomy): domain Bacteria; phylum Bacteroidota; class Bacteroidia; order Cytophagales; family Cyclobacteriaceae; genus JAJNNC01. The sequence continues at coordinate 41,560 of CATQIH010000030.1, read as the reverse complement.
AACAATTCTGTATAGTCTCCCTGCTGTTGATAGGACTCAACGTGTCTGCATTTTGCCAGACGTATCCGATTTCCATCAGTACCCGGCTTGCCAAGCCTTACTCCATTTATCTTTCTGATTATGTGCAAACAGGCATGGAAGCGTTTGTCTGCTACCCTGCTGCTGCGCGATGCCAGTGAGGCTTTTTATGATGTTCGCCTGCGCGTGAGCATCAAAGGAGCAGGCATACAACTGGAAAGCAAGCCTGATTTCGCCGTATCTGCCATCACGCTGCAAACCGGCGTGCCCCTTACGTTGCAAAATGAAGAACTGGCTGCTTACCTCAACCCTCAGAACCTGATCTTCAAGGGTATCACCGGCAGCAGTTCGGGCAGACCGGTGCCTTACCCGAAGGTGCTTTATGAAATCAACTGGCAGGTGTATGATGCCCGTCGCACCGATGTGTCACTATCCAGCCAGGCCATCACTTCTGCTGATTGTGTGAATAATCCTCCCATCATCAACACCCCGCTTGCTGCTGAAAAGCTCATGGCCCGCGACCCACAGAATGTACGCTTTAGCTGGCAACAGGGTGGGGCACTGCTCAATGGCGGATTCACCACAGCCTATACGCTGGAGCTGTACGAAATGCGGGAAGCAGGCCGCAATCCCAATGAAATCATCCGTGGTACCAAACCCATTGCTACGCTTACCAGTGCTGGCACATCGCTCAACTTTGATGCCTCGCAAATCTCCCTCATTCCAGGAATGCAATACGCTTTCCGGGTGCAGGCCCGTGATACGCAGGGCCGTTCGCTCTACAAAAACAGCGCTATAGTGAAGTGCGCACCTTTGTGTATGGAGATGCCTGTCTGGCACCTACAGAAGTTACAATCCATGAAAAAAGCACACAGTGGGTCTCTCTGACGTGGCAACCCGCTGCTACTGCCACACAGTATGTAGTGCGCTACCGGCAGGCTGATGACCCGGATGCGCAGTGGTTTGAAGATAAAAGTTATACCACTTCCAAGCGTATTGCCGGACTGCGGCCCGGCAGCTCCTACGAGTACCAGGTAAAATGCCTGTGTGGCTCGTTTGGCAGCGAATATACTACCACAAATACTGTTGCCACCATCGGTGCCGAAGAAGCTAACCTGGAAGTAGCCTGTAGCCCCACGGTGCTGCCTGCTCCCATACTGGATGCCAGCACCTCCTTGCCGGTGGCCGTACCGGGAAGCTTCTTCAAAGTCGGGCACTTTGATATGAAAGTAACAGAGGTGACGGGCGGGGCAGGTACTTTTTCCGGAAAAGGACAAATTTTTGTACCCTTTCTGGCTACTACGTTGAAAGTTTCCTTCCAGCATATAGCCGTCAATGCTACAGGGCAGGTGGTGGAAGGGGAAGTAGTAGCTGATGTAATGGAAGAAGGCAACCTTTCGGCAAGCACCATCAACCGCATCAATGGATACCAACCGGCCTTCAGCCAGATATGTGTAGCCTATGAGAATGGTTACGACGAAGATGGCTTTGACGAAGATGGTTTGGATAGAGAAGGCTACGACCGGGAAGGGTATAGCGAAGAAGGCTATAACCGGCAAGGATATGATCGCGAAGGTTACAGCAAAGCAGGACTGGACCAGGAAGGCTACGACCGCGAAGGTTATAGCAAAGAAGGATATGATAAAAACGGTGCAGACCGTGAAGGAAAAGACAGCGATGGTAACCCAGTAGACGTCGGCAGAGCCACCGGAAGCAATGGTGGAACCGGTAGCAGTGGAGGAGGAGCTGGTAGCAATGGACTTTCAGCAGATGTAAAAGATAATGCACTAGAAAAAGCCATAAGGAAATACCTCAACGAGCAGAAAAAAGCCAGCAAAGACTCGATCACCAAGCAGCGCAAACAGGTAGTATCCCTTTCTCAGCTGGTGGAAGAAGCCATTGCCGATGCTATGGAGAAAAACATCATGTCTACCAGAGCTATTGTACTGGGACCCAACGATGAAGGGCTGGGTGAGGGCATGAGCTTGTATATGCAGATCACGGAGGAACCACCCCTGGATTATCCCTACTTCAACGTGCGCAAAGCGCATAAAGACCTGTATGACGCTGATGTACTACTACAAAATAGCCTGACAAGGCAGCAGGTTATTGAGCGTTTTCAGAATAAAACTGACAACGTAGCCACTACCGTTCGTCAGCAGATGGATACGCTCAGTGAAGAAAAGGCTACTGCACTAAAAGATAATAAAGACGCACTCAATGAATGGATTCATCAACAGGTAGATGCATTGGTAGAAGAAGATACTATACTACCACAGGGAGAAAGTCAATACTATCCTGATGAAAGTCTAAATTTACCGGAAGGCTACGCGACATTAGGTGCTACTTTTCGCCCCACGGTAGACCAGACAGTCAACAAAGCTTTTTTCTTAAACCAGATCATTCAGGACGAAAATCGCAAGCGGGGGCAATATGCCATCAACGAAGCTATGAATCTGCCTGTAGGCATCAGTAAAATTGTGGGCAATACCGAGTTTGTCATCGCCATTGGAGCCATCACTTTTACACCGGTGGCAGCCTACATGGATGTGTATATGGGTACTGAAATGCCCTGGTCAGGCAATTGGCTGAGCTTTCAGGGACAAGCCGTTGAAATGTTTCCCGAAGGCTTTGGCGGAGAAACCAACCGGCTGCTACTGGCTGACGATGTGCCCATCCGGCTCAACAACAATGCCCGACTCACCCTGAAGGCAAGCGAAAAACACACCTTTGTGGAATGGGATTGCCAGGGCTTTCGTCAGATAGGCGTACAAGGCGAAGTGGAATTTTGTCCCGGCATGATTCGTCCGGCTATGCAGGCGATAGAGAATCCAGGCCAGCAAGTAGACGGCCAGGAAACCGTGAAAGCCCGCTTTGAGACAGCCTTTACAGACTGGGGCGAGTTCATTGCCCAGATCAGCCTGGATCCTTTTCAGGTGCGCGGACTTGATGGCTTTGTCTTTGAGGTAAGCCAAGCTTTTGTCGATCTCAGTGATACCTACAATCCTACTGGCATGGCTTTTCCGCAAGACTACCGCTCGCCCTACCAAGAAGCTGGCGTGGCTGGGCTTTGGCAGGGTTTCTACCTGAAAGAAGCCAAAGTCACGCTGCCTGAAAAACTGGCTGCCACCGCGGGCAAAAAGCAGCCTAAAGATTTGTACATCCAACACATGATCATCGACGACCAGGGCGTGTCGGGCATCTTCTCAGCGACCAACGTCATCCCGGACGGCAACCTGGGTGGCTGGGGCTATTCGGTAGACAGGCTCTCGCTGCACCTGGTCAAAAATCAACTCAAAGGAGCTGAAATGACAGGCAACATGCAGCTACCCATCATGGAAGACACGCTGGGCTACCAGGCGCGGGTGCAGCCGGGTGGCAACTGGCTATTTGCCATGTCACTGCACGATACCCATCAAATACCGCTGTGGGCTGCCGATGTCAGCTTGCAGCAAGGTTCCTCGGTGATCGTGACCGAGCAGGAAGATAAGTTTAGTGCGATGGCGGTGCTGCATGGCACTGTGGACATCAACACGACTTTGCTGCAAAACAGCGTGGTGCAGCTTTCAGGCATCGGCTTTCAGAACCTGGTCGTCAGTACTGAAGCACCGCACTTTCAGCCAGGCACCTGGTCGCTGGGTGAGGCTGGCACGGGCAATAAGGCTGCCGGTTTTGAACTCACGCTGACCGATGTACAAGTACAGCAGGGCGATAACGAAGTGGGCCCTACAGATGGGTGCAAAGCTGGACCTGATGGACGGAGTCATTGTAGGCAACACCGGACTGCTCATCACCGGAAAGCAGGAGACAGACCTGGAAAGCGGCAGGCGGCGGTGGAAGCACCAAAGCACCACGCTGAACAAAATCGGACTCAAAATGAAAGGTAACGCCATCGACCTGAACGGAGAACTGTATTTGTTTGACGGGCACCAGGTATACGGGAAAGGTTTTAAAGGCCGTGTGTCAGCTACATTTGCCAGAAAGATTACCGTTGATGCCCAGGCATTGTTTGGTCGGGTCAACGGATTCCGCTATTGGTATGCCGATGCGCTGGTGCGTGCCGGAGAGATACCCGTTGCAGGCACCGGCCTGTCTATCTACGGCTTTGGAGGTGGTGCCTACAAACACCTCAGGCGTGAGCGCGTAGATGCAGTCAATCTGGGTGCTGACAATACTCCCACCGATGAGTTTGCTACCCCTTCAGGCATTCGCTATGTGCCTGATGCAGCAGCCGGGCTGGGCGTGAAAGCAGCGGTGGTGTTTGGTACGTCAGGCAATGCCAAGCCCTTCAATGGCGACGTAGGCTTTGAGATAGCCTTTCAGAAAGGAGGAGGCATCAGCAAATTTGGCTTTGAAGGCAATGGCTACTTTATGAGCGATCTGGCAGTAGGAAAACCACGCCTGGATGCGTCGCTCTACGCCGGTGTAGACATCTCTTATGATTTTCAGAACCAGCAGTTGCATGGCACTTGTAATGTATATGCCAGTCTGGCAGGAGGGCTACTCAGAGGCCGCAACTCCAATAACCTGGCCGGACAGGCCGTCATCCATTTTGATCCCAAAGACTGGTATATTCACATTGGTCGTCCTTCCAGCAGGATAGGACTAATACTGACTACACCCATCAAGGCTTTGCCTATCAAAGTAGATATGGGGGCTTACTTGATGGCAGGCACCCAGATAGAGGCCATGCCGTTGCCGCCCGAAGAAGTGAGCAGCTCAATAGACTATCAGGCGGACAGGAAGCCAGGCGACCTGCTATCGGGCAAAGGATTTGCCTTTGGCGCAGACTTTAGCATCCATACCGGCAAGATGCAGGTGGCTGTGTTCTATGGAGAACTCAAGGCCGGTGCAGGCTTTGATATGATGCTCATGGACCACGAGAACATGATCTGTGCGGGCGGGGGCAAGCCCGGCATCAATGGATGGTATGCCGAAGGACAAGCTTACGCTTACCTGGAAGGAGCCATTGGTATCAAAGTGACGGTGTTCAGGATTAAGATAGAACAAGAAATTCTGCGGGTAGGAGCGGGGGCCTTGCTGGAAGCCAAGCTGCCCAATCCTTTCTGGATGCGTGGCAACGTGAATGGCTACTACAGCCTGCTGGGCGGACGCGTGAAAGGACGTTGCGACTTTGGCTTTGAGCTGGGCGAACAATGTCAGTGGCAAGCCAGTGACAATCCGGAAGAAACCAGCATGGTAGACGGCCTGGCGGTGATCTCAGCCCTGACGCCGAAGCAAGGCAAACAGGATATTGATGTGTTTGCCGCACCACAGGCCGTGTTCAATCTGCCCATTGATGAGCCTTTCACCCTGGCGGATACGCTCAAAGGTCAGCAGCAACAGTTCAAGCTTGTGCTGGATGAATTCAAAGTATTAGACAATGGCCAGCCTATCCAGGGTAGCTACCAGTGGAACGAGCGTAGAGATGTTGTGGCTTTTGACCCGCATGAGATACTACCCGGAGAAAAAGAACTGACGATTGTAGCGCGTGTGAAGTTTCAGGAAAAACGCGGCAACCAGTGGAGTGCAGTGCGCATTGACGGCAAAGAGGCCACCGAAGAAATGACACATACCTTTACCACGGCGGCCGCACCAACCAACATTCCGGAAAACAACGTGGAGTACAGTTACCCGGTCAACCGGCAGCTACACTTTCTGCCGCAGGAATCTAAAGACGGTGGCTATGTGCAGCTCAAAACCGGACAAGACTACCTGTTCACCGCAGATACTAAATGGCGACAAACCGGAAGGCTGACCCCGGTAGCAGGAGGTCAGGCACAGGAATTCAGCTTCTCTTATAGCACACAGGACAAACGCCTGACACTGGAGCTGCCCACTGACCTGAAAGCCGAGCACATCTACAAGCTGGAGATCGTCAAACTGCCTGCGCAAGCTGCCAGCAGCGTGGATGATAACATCAGCCAGGCAACCCGCATGGAGAGCCAGGGAGGCCAGGAAGTGACCATCCAAACCAACCAGGCAACAGGCGAGCTGGAACGTTTGCAGGAAGCAGTGCTCTACACCAGCTACTTTCGTACCAGCAAGTACAAGACCTTTGCAGCAAAGTACGCTGCACTAGCCTTTGTCAACGACTGGCAGTGGGCAGTGAAAGGGCTTCCTGGTGTGCAGGACATGGGCCGCACCGTCGCAGGTGACGAACTCTTTGATGCCTTTGAAGCAAAGGGAACAACAGAGATGCAGCCGTTGGTCATGATAGCCGCCGGTCAGCATACCCCCTGGCACCAGTCTATCAACCGTCTTGTCTATGACAATGCCGCTCCCAAATACGCTGGCTTATCCATCCAATGGCATGATGGCACACGCCCGGCGCATTTGAGTATGCCTCCCATCAACGCCCTATTGCTGGATCAGGTAGCGCAGGGACTGCAACTTTCTGATGCCATGATCAGCAGCGGACTGGCTACCAGCAGCAGCGGCAAGGTGGCCTATGTGTACCAATTGCCCTTTTATATGTACTACGACTACTACTATTTGCAACAAGCGGCGGCAAACAGTACACAGGATACAGAAGGCATCCGCTACCTGCTGGATACACCCTTCCTGCCCATGACCAAAGGCCAGTATCCGGTATACGTCGGATACCGCCTACCAGGCAAGGACGAAGCAAATTCCCTGCAACACTTTATGATCAACAAACCATGATAACCTCCATAAGACGCAGTATTGCTTTTTGTATATGGTGGATCAGCTGGCTTGCTGCAGGTTATGTTTACGGACAGTCAGCTGGATGGGTAATGGATGATCTGGCCTATGCCTTGGCAAACCCCATTAACCGGGAGCAGGTAATGACAGCTATCCAGCAGTTTCAGACCAATACGCAAGTAAGCATGTCTGTTACCTCTGCCTTTGAGCAGGATGTATACCATATCAATAGTGAGCAACAACGCGATCAGTGGCTAAGGCAGCAAGCGCCTGGCATTGCCATCTTGCTGACATTAGACAAAGGTACCAAAGCCTTTCGCACATGTGAGATACAGGTAAGTCCGGCTGTGGAAGCATTGCTACCCGTTGCAGACTGTAAACAGATACGAACCGGCCTGATGGAGTTCTATTTCCGCAACAGCCCCGTGCCCACCGATGCCTACACAGAAGGCTTACTGGCAGGCATTGCCGCCATGGAAAAGAAGATACTGGAGAACAAAGAGAAAAGTATAGACATAGAAAAAGAGATATTACCTGTTTTAGTGGAGATAACAGATATCGATGATGAGTTCTCAGCCGGAATATCAGACTACTCAGGAAATATGCTTAACGTTAACTACACTATGAAGAAGCACGATAAGTATGACTTAAAAGTAGCCAAATTTAGAGTATACGATGTAGAGGAAAACTTGGTATATGACAGTGAAAAGGAAAAAAAGGATATTGATATCAAAGAAGAGGGACAATTTACATGGGATGGCAAGATGAATACAGGGATGCGCAGCGGCGAATTCATAAGCTACAATGCTTCCCCTTTTAAAGTAAAACTGATAGCCAGCACCAATGCACTTTATGAAGATATATTTGAAGCAAGTGCAACTGCTAGTGTGGATGAGGATGCTGAGAAGTGGGATGAATTTAAGTTTAAAGACGCCATTAATGACAAGAATGTTTGGAGTTATACTGCTTTTAAGCGAAGCAAAGTTAGAAATGGATATGAAAATTCTCTAACAAACTATTTGTTAATTGACCAACATCCTTTGGATTACTTAAATGAAAATTTGGTATTTACTAACTTCCTTGGAAAGGGGCCAATACTAATTAACATTAGATTCGCCTATGTTATAAAATTATTTGAGCAAAGTCTTTCTCCCCAGAAGCTTCTAGAATATAAAGGTTATCTACAAAACACAACTTTCAGTAGTAAGTTAAGAATGTCGGTTCCAGAAAAAAGCGATAGGGTTAGTAATCATGGATTAGGTTTTGCTTTAGATTTAGATGCCACAGAGAACCCTATGGTCATAGATGAATATATCTACCATTTTATTGGTTTTGTAACTGGTGAGAAAAGTCTATATGGTAGAAGAGAAAGGAGCAGTGCCTTTGTAGATGAGCTTAAAACGAATCATTTAACGTTTGTGGAAAGATTAAGTATTGGTAAGAATAGTAATGTATTTGATACTTTAATTCTTGCTGCTGACAAAATATTTAACTTTGAGAATAGAAAAACAGAGTTAGAAAAAAAAGATGTTGAATCAGAGAAAAATAAAGTGCTCTATTCTATAGAAGATTTGGGTAACAATAAGGTAATAGACGATATTCAATTAGCGTATTCATGGTTAGAAAGTATTAGAGGTGATGTTGCTGAAAATCAAATACAAAAGGAGTGCAAACAAACTTTACAAAAATTTAAACTGATAGAAACAGAAATTTTATTGATAGAGAAAGTCATTGAGCAATATGAAAAGGGAATGCTCCAAAGTTACTATGTTCCTTCTGAATTGGAAGAAGCAAAAGACTATTTAATACGTGCCCAAAATCATATTGAAGAAGGGCGACTTAAAATTCACCAAATAGAAGACTATATAAAACTAAACGATATAGAGCAAATGATGCATGACCTTATTACTTATGCCAAATCTCTACTTCAAAAAGAAAAGAAACAGGAAACTCATATTAATAATTTGAATGAATTGAAAGCCCTTTATATGCATATTCAAGACTTGTATTCTAATTTCACTACTTTAAATGAAGGTTTAAATAATTATAAGAGCTACATTGAAAAAACAAAAAAAAGAGTAAATATCGCTAATTTGGAGCATGGAAGAAAAATTATGAATGTTGGTTTCTTCAACTTACGTGCTGATTTTGTTAAAGACTGGTTAAACATTGATTATACATATTGGGGCGGCTTTTATGGGACTAATCATGACTTTATGCATTTTGAGGTGTCAGAAGTAGATTCGTATAAAGGTAATGGTATAAAAAGGCTACACGAGAACAGTGTAGATTTCTATAAAGAATTTTTTAAAACTAATTACCCAGATGAATACAAAAATATGTATAAGCAGTAACTAATTTTATTATGAAAAGTTTATTTTACTCGTTAATAATAGTCCTTGCATGCAATAGCGTATCAGAACAATCTAATACACAAAGAAACAAGTCTTCAATGTTGAATAGACCTTTAGAATTGGTATCTATGCCAGAACAGTCAGATAATGTGCCAGATAAAATAGATAAAACTTTGAAACTAAAGTGGTCTGACGTTTTAGTTGGAGCGGATGAAGATGATTTATCTAAAAAGTCCCTACCTCTCTTTGAGAATGGAGTACTGTTCCCAGGTCTGATTTCTGACTTTGCTTATGATGCTTTAAGCGGCAAGCGATTATATTATGCCACAGCATCCGATAGAGAAAGTATCAATAAAAAAGTATCTGATAGTTTGATATATTTTTATAATAGCCAAAAGGTTGTTGTATTAAATCTTTTTACTGGTAAAAAAAATTTATGAATACAGACAAAAAACAGTGACATCTTTTGCTACGCAGCCAGTTTTGTTAAAAAGTAATGTATTTCCTATAATAGAGAAAAATATAATAAAGTTGCATAGTATTACAGATGGCAATCAAATTGGTAGTTATCAGTCTTTGTCTTCAGTAAGTGGGAACTTTTTATTAACAAAAGATTACTTATTGTTCTCTAATAATGAAGGTATTTACTTTATGGATCATTATGGAAATATCAGCGATAGTTTAATGGTCGGAAAGGTAGTTTCACAAATGATATTGAATAACGATACAATATACTGCTTTACACGTGGAGAAGGGTTGTTAGCAATAGAAATGGATAGCCATAATATTGCTTGGCAAGTAAAAACTGACTGGTATGGAGCAAGTATTGCGCTTGATAAAAATACTGTATTCGCTAATCATGGAAGTCTAACAGCCTTTAATAGAAAGGATGGTAGAAAAATATGGAGTACGCTAAACGACTTCGCAGCAACTCAACTTGTAAAATATGATAACTACTTGTTAGGATATATAAGCGGGTATTCTAATATTGATATTATAGGAGCTGCTAATATATTTAACGGCAACTTAGAAATGTTGGGATGGAAGAATACTCAAGCATTTCAAATTAAAAAACTTGCTGAATTACCTGAAGGTACTACCGATTTTGAGAGCGATCCAGATGCTGCTCCTGTGTTCAATTTCTCCCATCCATATATGGATCTTATTTTTGGTCAATACGACAATTTGATATGTGGTTTTGAGATTTTGAAATAACTCTAGGACTCATAGACTTATTATGACTATAATTCCTTGGCAAATTTAGCCCACAGATTAAATGTAAATTTGTGACGAGTAAATTTGTAAAACAATGAAGAAAATTCAGCGCAGCTTTAAAGGCACAAGTAGCCATAGAAGCCTTAAAAGAGCGAGCGACGCTCTCCAAACAGCCCTAAAGTTCGAGCTACATGGCACCGCCCGCCCGGCCGAACCAGATTTCTGCTTGGAATTAGACCGCCGAAGCGGCAAGAGTTCTTAAGCAAATCGGCCAGTGTGTTTGCCTGCTCCGATGAAAGAAAAAAAGGTAACTACTCAGGTAGCCGGTCTAGTCATGATTTGAGCTAAGTAGTCAAAGACATCTAGGTTGCGTTTTTTAAGCGTATCAATGACTGAACGCAGGATGCAGAAAGCGTCTTGGCCAGTTTTGAACTGACCGGATACTTTTTGTTTGACTTTCACATTGCGAATAGCTCTTTCTGAGGCATTATTATCAGGGGGGACTGTAGTGGACCCAATAGTTAGGACGGCTTTTTCGTTTTTTAATTGAATTCTTTAGGCTGCTTTTTGATAGATCGTTTCTGGAGTTTGATACTCTAATGACTGGTGAAGTCGGTCATGATTATAAAACCTAAAGTAGTTCTGTAAGCCTCTATAAAGTTCCTGGCAACTCTCTGGTCTTTGTAAGTAAAGATATTCGTATTTAACTGACCGCCAAAGTCTCTCTACAAAAATATTGTCAGTAGCTCTGCCTTTGCCATCCATACTAATTTGAACAGTATGCTCTTTGAGAATATCTGTAAAAGCTTCGCTAGTAAATTGGCTACCTTGATCAGTATTGAAGATTTTAGGCTTTCCGTACTGTAAGGCTTCTTTCAATACACTACAACAAAAGTCAGTATCCATACTGTTAGACACTCCCCAGGCAATCACTTTGCGGCTATACAAATCTATTACCGCCATCAAGTACATAAACCCAGTAGGCATGGGTATATACGTCAGGTCAGTTGCCCATACCTGATTGATCCTAGTGATCTGTAAGTCTTTTAGTAGATAGGGATAAATTTTATGTCCCTTAGCAGGTTTGCTCAGATTAGGTTTTGGGCCAATGGCTTCCAATCCCATCACTTGATAGAGCCGCCTTACGCGCTTGCGATTTACCTTATAGCCCATATTTTGCAGCAGTGCTGTCATTCTGCGTGTCCCGTAAAATGGATACTTCAAATACAAGTGATCTATTTCTGCCATTAAGTTGAGATTTTCTTGACTTTCCTGAGCAGGCTGGTAGTAAAATACTGACCTGTGAAGCCCGACCAATTCACATTGCCGGACTATGCTAAGGTGAACATCTTCTCGATCAATCATGGCGCGTTTCTCTTCCACAGACTTGTTCATAATTTTTTTTTAAAAAGCCATTTTCTACCTTTAGACGCCCAATCTCTTCATAGAGTTTGTTAGCCTCTACTGCCTCTGTGTCTTTTTTCTTCCCTTTGCGGTTCCCCGCCGGGATGAATACAATAGAAGCGTTTTTGATAAATTCCTGTTTCCAGGTTGATATTTGATTGGGATGGACTGCTCCGGCAGCCCGGTTCATACTTTTGAGCTAGTTCCTGGAGTGTTTGCTGCTCTTTTAGTGCTTCTAAAGCTACCTTGGCTTTAAAATCTGCGGATATTTTCTTTCTTTTTTGCATAAGATAACAATTTAATCATTTACACTTAAACTGCTGTCCTATTTTTGGGGTCCATTATACTTTGTATGCTTTAGACAAAGATACAGGTATAGAAGAGTGGAAGATGAAACTAGGAGAAATCGTTTCTTCTTTGGAAATTGAGGACAGGCATGCCTACCTATGGGTTAAACCAATGGGGTTGATAGCGTTGAATTTAGACTCGCAAGGTGTAGAATGGGCATTTAATGCTGTACCGGCACAAAGCAACAATTATAATCTGCTTGTCGAAGGTGATACCGTTTTTTTCTCAAGCAAATCTATCTTTGCTGTTGATAAAAAAAGCGGCTCGTTGATTTGGCAATCGGAGTATGAGGATTCAAAGTCAGGTGTTCATATCACAGTACTCAACAATTATGTTTTATACTATGATATGGAAACTGACGATGAGGTGCCCCCTCTTACTGCAATAGATAAACAGACGGGCAAGATGCTTTACCAATATTTTACGTCTGAGACTTATCCTCAGGACTTTGAAAATGAAAGAGGACTTAATAGCTTAGACTATGCTACCATGAAATTTGTGCGAGGAGCGTATGAAAACATGATTTTTGGAACCTATCAGGACAAAATTTATGCTTTTGAAATTTTAAAAAGGCAATAATTTATTACTATCCTACGATAATGGTTTACGGGAAAAAGTTGATATATACCTTTGTTACACTATTGCTTCACACACGATTATTATGTTTGGCTCTACCTGGCTTCGCACAAAGTCAAACGTATCATTTTACTTCTATAGATACTTTACTAAAGCCTCACTGGGAAATAACACTAGAAGCTTGGAACGTGTACGATGGAAAACCTTTTATTAGAAATGGTATCTTGTTTCCCTACAGTTCAGAAGATTTCGCTATAGATATAAATACAGGAAGAAAACTAAGTATCCGGGAGAAAAAAACACAAGAACTCTTCCGGGATTTATTCAGCGATAGCCTACTTCTACGCGACAATTATGATCGAGTATCTATTACTAACCTATACACTGGCACAGTAACGTACAGTATGCCAAGAAAGGGACCGGCGTACTACGGCTATGTATCTCCCAACATCATCAGCGACGATGTTATCTTTGTAGCGAAAGATAGAAATACAATCTCAGCCATCAAGCTAATAGACGAAGGCGTGATTTGGGAGTTTACATGTCAGGAAAAAATATGCACAAAACCCAAGGTTATAGAGAACAAAGTCGTATTCTGTGATAAAAATAGCTTGTATATATTGGATAAAAACTCAGGTCAGATAATCAACCAAAAGAAATTTGAAGGGCGTATTGTTTCAGATATACAGATCAACGAAGAGCTATTATATATATGGGTAAAAGGAGAAGGATTGTACGCTATTAATCAGGAAACTTTAGCAACGGCATGGAACTTTCATAATGTTGAGTATCAATTCGGAAACTATAGGCTTTTGTTTGAGGGCGACACTGTTTTTTTTGCAAGCTGGAACCTGTTTGCGTTAGATAAAGCATCCGGAGAGCCTATTTGGAAATCAAGTTACGGCGACATCTCTTTAGTCCACAACATTGCTCTGGTGAAAGACTATATACTATTTTACGATTCAGGGAGCGATGGTGAAGTAAGCTTTATTGCTGCGGCAGAAAAGAATACAGGTGAACGTAAATTTTATGGCTTCACCTCAAAAAGCTTTCCACCCGACAACGCTGATGATCCGAGAAACTTAGCTGGAATTGAGTACGAAGAGATTGCTTTTCTTGATAACGTACATGAAGGAATCATCATTGGCGTATCTCGGGATAAGATATATGCATTTAAAATAAATGAACAGCTTACACACGAGAATTAGATACCTATCCATTGTTTTAGTGCTTGTCGTACAAACAATACAAGCCCAAACATATCTTCCTTTGACTAAGGATTGAGGCTTGCGTGGACAGATTCTACCATAAATTACAATCCTTATGATGATCAGAGACCTTTAGCAATACAAGGTGTCGTATTTCCTTACAACAACACCGAGTATGCTATCAATATGAGCGATGGAACAAAAATGTTTTACAAAAATAGCAGAGTATTTTTTGAGCGTTTGTTTGGGGATAGTTTATTGCTTTTTGATACGAAGAAAAGGGCTGTCGTTGTTAATATTTTTTCGGGCAATATTGTTTTGGATATTGAAAAGCAATACGGTGCCTATAATGGTTATCTCGTACCTAACTTTGTGAAGGGAGCTGTCTATGTTAAAACAGACAAAAAGGAATTGACTTCTTACGAAACTGAATCAGGAAAAATAAAATGGAGATTTACTACTGCCAATGCTATCTATACTCTCTCTCTGGTCGTAGCATCCGCTACGACCTTTGGTGGTAAATGTAGCCTGATAAGCAAAGTCAGGCTTAAAGCTAAACCAGCGTAAAGCCACACAGTGACCGCAGGTTTCTGTTTCGATAAATCAAGAGGAAGCAGTACGCTACAACAGCTACTTCCGCACCAGCAAGTACAAAACTTTTGCAGCAAAGTACGCTGCACTAGCCTTTGCCAACGACTGGCAGTGGGTCGTGAAAGGGCCTCTCGGCGTGCAGGACATCTGGCGCACCGTCGCAGGTGATGAACTCTTTGATGCCTTTGAAGCAAAAGTAACAGCAGAGATGCAGCCTTTAGAACAACTTCTTGCAGGTATTTCAACGGATCATTCAATCCCCTCCAAGTAATATTATGCTAAATTCATGATCATATGATACTTTTTGGCTTTTTTCAAATAGAAAAAGCGGCACCTTATCTACCATCATCGAGCTTTAAAAAGCCTCACTAGCATCTTCCAACTCGTTTTATCTGCTTTTAGCAAACTACTTTATTATTCTTTCCTGTGTGCTTTTTCATTTGATACGGGGTATTTATTGGGCTCCTCCCTCCTTATTATTGCATTCCTTTATAGTCACAAAAAAAACCGGAAATTTGCCAGTAGCGGTGATCATAACACATAAGTTAGGCGTATTGATAACGATCGTAGGATGTTGGTGGATCACAACCAGCACCCTGGCGCAAGGGCTTACGCCTCCTTCCAAGGCAATTTCCCCGAAGGTGGAAGTCATTGCCAAAACCTACCTCGACTCCGTGGTGATACGCTGGGCACCCAATGGTGCCGAGGCATGGCAATACGGCAACCGCTATGGCTATATCATCGAGCGGGCTACTCTGGCAAGTGGCGATCAGTACACACTGACCAATCCGCCTACCATTATCCTGACACCACAGCCTGTCAGACCGCTGCCATTGTCGGCATGGGAGCCATTGGCTCAAAACGATAAATATGCCGCTATTGCCGCCCAGGCTATTTATGGTGAATCGTTTGAGGTCGTTAATCCTTCCAATAGCATAGCCAGCTTTGTGAATCAGGCGAAAGAAAATGAGAACCGGTTTTCCTTTGCGCTGTTTACTGCCGACCAATCGGTAGCAACTGCCACGGCGCATGGCCTGCGCTTTGTAGACCGTAGCGTAAAGCCGGATGAAAAATACCGCTATCGCGTGCGGATCGCCTTGCCGGAAGATAAACAGGATGCAGTGGAAACAGGCTTTGTCTTTCTGGCTGCCAATGATACGGCCAGTATTCCCGCTCCTCAACAACTAGCAGTGAACTTTGGCGACCGCGTGGCGCAGCTTAGCTGGAACAAACGTTACTATGAGCGTATCTTTACCAGCTATGTAATAGAGCGTACAGACAATTTGGCAACAGGCTTTGTGCGCATCGAACAGCCACCGCTGGTAAACCCTACGCCTAACCGCAACCAGTCGGTGGAGCGCATGTACAGCACGGATTCGCTGTCAGATAATACTACTACATATTATTACCGCATCCGGGGCGTGACAGCCTTTGGTGAACTCAGTCCGCCATCAGATACGGTTAGTGGACACGGACTGCCAGCAGCTTTGCCGGTTGCTCCAAATATCAGTCGCCATACGCTGTTGCCCAACGGACAGGTACAACTGGAATGGACACTGGACGCTGCATACAACCAGCAGCTACAAGGCTTCCAGTTGCTACGGTCCGACCGGGCGGATGGTGCTACCGACACGCTGACTACGACACTGCTTTCTCCTACCGACCGGACTTTTACAGATACCAACCCGCTACCAGTCAATTACTACCAGATGACAGCCATTGACAAGCAAGGCAGAACATATACTACTTTTCCTACGCTGGTGCAGCTGGAAGACAGCATTCCGCCGGCTTCCCCCACTGCTCTGATTGGTAGCATAGACACGCTGGGCATTGTCACGCTTAGCTGGCAGGCCAATACCGAACCTGATCTGTCAGGTTACCGTGTGTTGATGAGCAACACGCCAGATGGCAATTTCATACAAATTTCGGATGCCCTGGTAGAAGCCAATGCCTATACCGACACCACCGTCATCCGCACACTCACCCGCTACATCTATTACAAAGTGGTCGCCACAGATCATCACTACAACCGTTCAGAACCTTCGGCTATGCTCCGGCTGGAACGTCCGGATGTGGTGCCACCGGCTGCCCCGGTATTCAAATCAGCAGCATCACAAGACTCAGCCATATACCTGTCGTGGCTCCCCAGCGTGAGTACCGATGTAGTGCAGCACGTGCTCTATCGCCGACTGATGGGCCGCACCATCTGGAGATCGCTGGCTGTCTTGGACAGTACCCAAACCATTAGCGAATTTCAAGATACATCAGCCACGCCCGGACGCACGTACGAGTATACGCTCATCGCTATTGACCGTACCGGACTGGAATCAGAGCCAGCCACTGTAGTGCAGATAACACATATTGACAATGGCATCCGGGAAGCCATTACCGAGTTTTACAGCAAAGTAGACCGCACTGCCAAACAGGTGGAACTAGCCTGGAATTATTCAGGAAAAGGCATAGAACGCTACCTGCTCTTCCGCCATATACAAGGTCAACCCCTGCGCCTGCTCAAAAGCGTCTCCGGCGACCGACACACCTTCCACGATTGCCAACTGATGGTCAACACCACCTACACCTACCGACTACAAGCCATTTATCAGGATGGCGGAATGTCACCATTAAGTGAGGAATTAAAGGTTCAATACTAAAGAAGATGAGTATGGGAAAGGTTTATATGGGTTTATTTAGATTTTTGGGAGTGCTGAGTATAATAATCCTATTTGGTATTAACGATGTGTGTGGGCAGGTAAGTAAGCCGCCAAAACCTGTATCAATTCCTGGAAATATATGTCGTGGCGAAATGGAAGCTCAATTTGAGGTTCCAATACATAATGATACGAAAAATGTTATAAGATGGGACTGGCAAAGAGTTGTATGGAAAGAAGAGTGCGAAATTAGGGATGACTGCCTCGAGTGTACTGCACCTGAATATGAATATGATAGTGCAGCAAGAGCAAGATGTGAAAGAGATTGTATGAGAAGATTCTGCAAAGATGTACTTGATATTTTGGGGGAGTATGAAGATGCAGGAAAAGTTTTAAAATACAAAGTTTCTGCAAACTCAACTGAACTGGGACGCTATAAAAAATGGTATTCTGATACTGATCATTCCGAATGGAGTGAAACCGAGAGTAGAAATTATCAGGATTACTACTACCAAGTTCATGAACCTAGCAGTATAGAATCTACATCTGGTGATAATGCTATCACTAATAATCTCTGTGGAGAGAATTATATTCAATTAAAGGTAAACCTTGAGAGTGGTAAAAATTGGAATGACCACACATTTAAATGGTACAGGGTGGTAGATTCAAAACCAACTTTACTTATAGGAAATGAAAGTACAATCACTGATTTGCCGCCTTCCAAAAATGTCAATATTTATTATGAAGTAGAAGTTTTTCATATCTCCTGTAATGAACCCGCCTACAGGAAAAAGTCAAATACTTTTTTCTTCCATGAACCTGTCCCTCCATCATTTACTGTTAATACAAACAATACCGGGCGTATCAAACAGCAGAAAACATCCTGTGAGGCTGCTAAGAATGGAAAGATTATTATTAGTGGAAAGTCTGATGAAGCTGGTAAACACTACTTCTACAACATAGCCCTGAAGAACCCGGCTAAGCCTGGTGGCATTGAGAAGACAACCATCTTATCATCTCCCAAAATAAGTGGTGACCAGACGTTTACGTTTCCCGATGATGTTCCCTACCCGGAAGGAGAAACCAGCCTTGAGGAAGAAGAATGGCGCAGGTATACCAACATCACCAAAGGTGATTATATCGTTCAGGTGATCAATGGCGAGGCGGGATATACTTTGGATTCTGCCTTTAACAATGAGGGATACTGTGCCAAAGAATTTGAGATAGCTGTACTCACTGAACCGGAACTGATCATTGGTAACTTTAAGGTTGCTCAAAAAATCTCCTGCTATGCAGGTGCCGATGGTGCCATCAGGGTTGAATTCAGCGGCGGCAGTATTCCGTACCATCTTCAGCTTTTTAAGGGAACTGAAAAGGATTTTATAACAAATGGTACCAAATCTATACTGCAAGCAGAAACAACCATCCATAATGTTAATCGAACTGGATATACATTTGAAAACCTGTCTGCTGGTCACTATAAAGTGCATATTACCCTGGCTGATGCTGTTTGTCTGAAGGAGACAGAAAATAGCATTTACCTGGATCAACCACCAACTTTATCACTTGCTTCCGATGATGTAGCAAGAAGCATAGACGACTTAGCCTACAATGGCAGTTGGATAACTTGCCCGGGGGCTAACGATGCCTACCTTGAAATAAAGCCAAAAGGTGGGAATTTAGCCAATAAATACTCAGCAACTTTGTATATCAACGACCCTGCAACAGCACAAGATAAGCTGTATGCAGTATCTAAGACATTTATTGGAACCTATAAATTTGAGAACCTTCCTCCGGGAGCATACAAAGTTACCGTTACCGATTCCTGTAGTAATGGACCTGTCACCTCTGCAATCTATAGTATTGTTGAACCACCTTCTTTGGTAATTAATTCGCTTTCTTCAGAGCCTATCACCTGCTATGATATTTCCAACGGTACATTCACCGTGTCGGCTTCCGGTGGAACGGGTACGCGGCAGTTTAAGATAGACGGAGGAACCTGGCAGGAGAAAAAGGATAAAAACGAAGCATATGTATTCACCGAACTGGATTCCGGGTGGCATGTCGTTGAGGCCAGGGATGTAAATAACTGCGTGGCTGCTCAACCTTTCAGTTTCAAGTTAGACTATCCCACCCCCCTCAGCTTCACAGTAGACAGCCTGATGATGCCTTTGTGCCATAATGGTTCGGATGGTAAACTCTTCATCCGGCCTTTTGGTGGTGAGCCTTATACGCAAAGTTATGAAATATCTCTCACCTCATCTGAGGTAAGCCGCAATTTTACAAAACCTGACGTTGATGGACTGGTGGTCTTTGACCAGCTACCGTCAGGAGATTATATTATTACCGTCAGAGATCAGCAAACCAACCGTTACACTTGCCAGACAGACAGTACTGTCTTCCTGGGTCAACCTTCACGTATTAGGTTAGAGGTAAATCCGGTAAGTTTACCTTCCTGTGCCGGTGCTGCTGACGGTTCAGTGAAAGTACAAGCCAGTGAAGGAACACCGGGAACTGATCCTGCTTACTATTATTCTATGGATGGCATCCACTTTGTCAAGCCAAATGATAGCACTGGAGCAGTGTTTACCGGACTCAAAGCGGGTCGCTATACTTTTTATGCCGTAGACAGCCACCACAAAGATTATGGACCTCCGGTAGCTTTTGATGGCGATTCGCGGAGTCAGCTTTGTGCTGTTTCTTCAGATTTTACGCTGGAAGAGCCGGATTATATGGCCATTTACACGACCATGCAGCCTGTTACCTGCTATGGTTCGGCTACAGGAAATATTGTGGTTGATAGTATTACCGGTGGCAGTGGAAGTTATACCTATCAGTGGGAGAAATTTCAGGGCACTTACCAGCAGCTCACGCCTGCCAATCCGCTGATGCTTGCCCATTTAACACAGGGCACCTATCGTCTGACGGTTCAAGATGCAGCTGGTTGTGAGGCAATGGCCATCATAGAAGTGACGCAGCCTGATATTGCCCTTGCCATTAATACGGTACAACCTCACCTGGAAAGCTGCGCAGCTACTACTGATGATAAGTTACAGGTATTTGCGCAGGGAGGTTATCCTCCTTATACGTATCAACTCAATGATGGAGCATCCCGAACCTATGGCTTTTTTGACGGACTCACTGCCGGAACGTACACACTCACCGTGCAGGACCAGTTGGGTTGTAAGGTGCAGCAAACAGCAACGCTTACTACCGATCAGCTTACGGTGAAAGTAGTACAACAATTACCTGCTACCACAGGTTTTCATGATGGACTGCTTCAGCTGAACGTATCAGGTGGTCAACATAAAAAGTATTATCTGGATGGCATACTTAGCCATACCGGTTCAGAGTTCAGCGGACTTACCGCCGGAGCACATACTATCACCATTGAGTACAACAACCAATGCCGCTGGCAGCAAACCTATACAGTTGATGAAGTAGCCCAACCAGTGCCTGCCTTACGTGTAACGACGCAAAACCTTCAGCATGTAAGCTGTGGCGATGCACTGGATGGTCGTGTAGAGATAGCCATCACGGGTGGCATGTCACCTTATATCTTGCAGTGGGATGATCCACAGCAACAAACAGCTACCGAAGCTGTCGGTCTGGCAAAAGGCACTTATCATCTCACGGTTACCGATGCAGAGGCAACAACGGTTGTTTATCCGGTGACGATCGAAGGTCCGGCACCGTTTGAGGTTGTCAATGCCATCGCCGTAAGCCCGGTATGTTATCAGGGAGCCGATGGTTATGCAGAGGTAGTAGCAGTAGGAGGGACTGCTCCATACAGTTATGCCTGGAACGATCCTCAGCAGCAGACCACAGCCCGCGCCAGCCAGCTTCTCGCCGGAACATACACCGTCACGCTCACCGATCAGCAGGGCTGCCAGTTGTCGCAGCAACTAACCATCCATGCCACTCCTGCACCGGGTGATGTGCTGGAGCCAGAAGGTGTTACCCTGTGTACCGGACAGGCAATAGCTTTGGATGCGGGTGACCAGTGGCGTACTTATCAGTGGACGGGCGATAATGGTTTTCGCAGCGGGGCGCAGCAAGTCATCATCAATCAGGCCGGACGTTATTTCTTGCAGGTTACCAGTGAGCAGGGATGTGTGGTGTATGATACGCTGGATTTGATCACCACTGATAACGTCATTGAAGGAGAATTTCTGGTGCCGACTCAAATCATTGTGGGCGATACGGTTGTGCTGACTGAGGTATCGTGGCCCGTTCCGGAACAAGCTGCCTGGACGTACGACAAAAACATCATCAGTCAGAAGTCTGATAGCGAAAAAGAATTCATTGTTTTCCCTCAGGCTGGTGAGTATACCGTCACATTGAGTGTGTTGGTGGGCAATTGCCGAGATGAGGTGACCAAAAAAATCATTGTGAGCGATGCCACGGCAACAGTACCGGTAGAAAATGCACGCCTGGGTTATGTGGCAAAAAATGAATACCTGCTGTATCCTAATCCCAACAGCGGCAGGTTTACACTCAAAGTTGATATGCAGGAAGCGCAACATATCCGCGTTAGTGTATATGATGCGCTGTTCAAATACAGCTACTTGCAGCAGACGTCCTCCGATATCAAAAGCATAGAAAAGGAAATAAACTTAACGCATCTGAATCATGGTGTGTATGCCCTGATCATAGAAACTGCCAGCGAAGTCAAAATCCTGCGATTCGTCATTCGCTGATATTTACAAGCACCATGAAAAGATTTTTCAAGACAAACAAACAGAGCACACAACATATAGATTGCATTAGTAAAGTCACGCGCTATTGTTCAAATAAGCAGTCGGTGAAAACACCGACCGCGGCGTCTGCCAAGCCTGGTATATTTAACGCTACTGAAGCTGCAATTGATGTCTCTATTTCTACAAATGTCATGATTGATGTCCCCGCATCTACTCATGCCGTGGTTGGTGTCCTCACCAACCACTTGAAAATTCCGACCAATCAGTTTTGCCTGTTGGGAATAAACTTGGCTAAATACCATGCCGCGGTTGGTGTCCTCACCAACCACTTGACAAACTTGCTTAAACATCTCGGCCTGTCCGCTCGATACTGCAATAGCAGGTTGGACCGGTCATTTCGGGCGGCTACGGGCTTGAGCTTATCCATCATAGGTATGATAGCACTGCTTTTTCTCAGTACCCACACTTCTGCTCAAACCTTCATGCCTTATACCACCACACCATTCCCCCAGGTAGGAAGCAGTGCGGCAGCCTGGGGCGATTATAATAATGATGGTGATGCCGACTGTCTGATCACAGGCACCCAAGCCAGTGGCGAATACGTTACACAACTCTTTCGCAACAATGGCGATGGCTCGTTTACGTTGTACCATTCATTCACCCCGGTAACGCATGCCAGTGTGGTTTGGGGAGATGTGAATGGCGACAATTACCTGGATTTTCATCTGACCGGCCTGACCGCCACCGGCCAATCCATCAGTGAACTCTACATCAACCAGCGTGATGAGACTTTTGTACTGCATCCGGCTTCGCTGGAAGGCGTGGCTTACGGTGCTTCGGCACTGGCAGATATTGACCAGGATGGCGATCTGGATTTGCTTTATACCGGAGCCAACGACAGCCACCAGAATGTCTGTAAGCTCTATGAAAACCAGGATAGCTTGTTTGTAGAAAGATCAGTGAATATTCCCGGCTTTTCCTATGGCTCGTTGGACGTGGCCGATTATAACCGTGATGGTCGCATTGATTTGCTGTTCACCGGATTGCTGGAAAATGGCGGGCGGGCTACCCGTATTTATCGCAATGAGGGTCATAATATGTTTACTTCCGTCCATACCACGTTACCTGACCTATCTTTTGGTGAAGCGGTCTGGGGAGAATTTAACCATGATGGCTACGCAGATATCGCCTTATCGGGCATCACTAACGGAGGTAATCCGGTCAGCAAAATATACCAGAACAATCACAATGAAGTGTTTACCGATGTAGTGGCCAACCTACAAGCTGTCAGTAACAGCAGTATTACCTGGCTGGATGAAGACAATGATGGCTATTCCGACTTATTCATCACAGGCTTGCTCAACGCAAATGCAGAAAGTTACCTGTATCGTAATGATCAGCACGGTCGCTTTCACCTTATCAATAATACCGGCCTGCTGGCCATTTACGATGGCGATATGAGCCTGACCGACCACAACAGTGATGGGCAGATGGATGTATTTATCTCTGGCTACAACAACCGCGGTGCAGAAAGCAGGTTGCATACCAATACCCAGATCAATACAAATGCTGCACCCATTGTACCCAACGGATTGCTGGCGTTTCCTTCAGAAGATAGCGTGCAGCTACACTGGAAACCGACTACAGATGCAGAAATGCCTGATGCAGGAATAGCTTACCATGTGTATGTAGGCACAGCTCCCGGTAAATCCGACATAGTACCTGCTCATGCTCTGTTAAGCGATGGCAGAAAGACCGTATTGGGCAAGGCCAACGCCGGATGCGATACGACACTTACGCTGAATAATTTACCGGAAGGACGTTATTACTGGGCGGTGCAGGCCGTAGATGCCAGTGCCCACAGCTCCGCGTTCTCTGTGGAAGGAACATTTGATATCTGTTATGCGATCAGTTTGGGAGAAGGCTTTGCCGTTTGTGCCGGAGACACAGTAGCGTTACAATTGGGCAAAACCGGCGACCAGGTAGACTGGCAATCTGCCGGAGGAATTTATGTGGAAAACCAGCGTTCGGTTACTTTTCCACTTTACCAGACAGATACGATCTTTGCCACCCTTACTAACCCGCTCGGATGTGTCTTGCGTGATACACTGGTCATACGGGTCATTGATTTACCAGTGGTCGATCTTGGCATTGATACCAGCCTCTGTGCAGGTGAAGTGCTCACCCTTTCTGCCGGTCAGGCTGAAGATCGCGTATACTGGTATTCTGTACAACAAGGTTTACTGGCAGCGGATACAACAGATTTGGCGTATTTAGGTACTGCAACTGATACGCTTTGGGTAGCCGTCACCAATGTCAATGGATGCGTCAGCTACGATACGCTGGTGGTAAACGTACATCACCTCCCGGTAGCAGATGCCGAAGCAGATCAACTGATTTGTCATGGTGAAAATACCATTTTAGGAACACTCGCAGAAGCAGGATATAGTTACCAATGGCAGCCAGCGATTTCTTTGGTGGATGCTACGGTTGCCCAACCTACAGCTCAACCGGATACCACTACCACCTATGTGCTGCAAGTAACCAATAAGCAGGGCTGCATCAATTACGATACTATCACCATTACTGTGAATCCGCCGAGCATACTGGATGCCGGTGCTGACCGTTCCATCTGCCTGGGGGAATCTACTTCGTTGGGGGGAGAAACTGTTGCGCAAGGGGCCATTTTAAAATATCGTTACGAGTGGTTTCCCAAGGCTTCACTGATTGATGCTTCTGCACCCAACCCTGTTGCCATCCCCGACACAACCACACGATACAGGCTGATCGTGCAAGCCGGTACCTGCGAGCCAGATACCGCCTATGTGATGGTAACCGTTAACTACCCGCCCACGACCAGCACAAGTGAAGACATCACCATTGGTGCCGGTGAGACAACGCAACTCAAAGCAACTGGTGGCGTGGCCTACCACTGGTTCCCAGCCGAAGGGCTGTCGCGGACGGATGTGGCTGACCCTTTTGCTTCGCCTTCGGTCACTACAAATTATGAGGTGATTGTCACCAACCAATACGGCTGTAGCAGCTTGGATACGGTGGTGGTACAGGTAGACAACCGGGTATTTGTTCCCAACCTGTTTTCCCCCGACAACAACGGGCAGAATGATACCTTTAAAGTGTATGGTACAGGTATAGAAACTCTCGATTTGCAGGTGTACGACCGGCAGGGCAAGCGGGTATACCATTCAGGCAATGTGACAGAGATCATGGAAACCGGCTGGGACGGTACGTTGCACGGTGCTCCGCTGCCCATTGGTAACTATCGCTGGGTGATACAGGGGCAATTCTACGATGGTAAACCCATCACCTTTGAAGGAGCCAATGCTGGTAAAATACGATTGATCCGATAAACTACTTGTCAAATGTGCTATAAAACGACCATATATTGCTTACTGCTGATCGGACTGCCCGTCTTATCATGTGCCCAGGAAACGTATTTTACGCAAACCCATACAGTGCCTTTGCAAATAAATCCTGCCCAGGTGGCCGTAGATAATAAGGCCGCTTTGATGCTTGACTATCGACAGCAGCAGTTTCTGGAAGATGTTTCTCTGCAAACAACTGTCTTTACTGGCAAATTTCCCCTGATCAGCAAAGAAACCAACCGGCGGTGGGGCGGCGTTGGTATCACATTGCTCAATGACCGTAGCAGTGATCATCAACTGTTTCAGCGTACCCAGTTTGAGGCTGCCTTTGCCTACAATTTTACCCTGGCTCCTCATACCTATCTGAGCTGGGGAACCCAGGGCGGATACCACCAGCGAAGGTTTTCTGCGGAAGGAATCACCACTGGCAGTCAATATGTGCAAAATGTGGGTTTTAATCCAGAAACCAGTATTGGTGAAAGCATCGACGGTATGCGAAGCAGCTACTGGAATCTGGGCAGCGGATTGCAATACTACCGAACCGATCCGCGCCACGAAATTATAACCTCTCTGGGCGTGGTGGTACATCGCTTGCATCAGCCAAGGGAGTCATTTTTGAGTAATAATTACCGCCTGGCACGGCAATACGTGGTGCAGGGTGAGCACCGAGTGTTTGATAACCGCACCTGGACCATTGCCCCGCAGGTATTGTGGATGCACCAAGGGCAGCAAAACCTGCTGCGCATCGGTACGCGCTACACGTATCATTTCACAAATGACAATCCTCTGGACCCGCTCCAGTCAGGCAGCATCGATTTCGGTACTTATTATTCTGACGCTAAGGCCATCGCTTTATCCATAAGATTCAACCAGCCCAGCTTCAGTGCCGGACTTAGTTACGACATTGGGTTGACCGGGCATGCATTGCAGAATGCCACTGAATTAAGCCTGACTATCCGCAAAAGTATCAACCGCCGCAAACCCGCGAAGGTGATCCGCGATTATTCCGTAGGTGATGTCAGAAAGTTTTATGAGAAAAAGGCGAATATAAAGCCAGCGCAGACTACCGATTCTTTAGCGAACAGTAAAGAGAAAATAGCCAGTGAAAAGGCATTGGCAGCGGGTCAAAAAGACGATGCAAATCAGACTCCGGTGATGTTTAACCTGAAAAAGACGTTCAGCTTTGCGTTCAACGATGCTTCGCTCACACCTGAAGCACAAGCGTACTTTGATGATTTTGTCAAACTCATGCAGATAAATCCAAGCCTACAGCTACGGGTGGTAGGTCATACCGATAATGTGGGCAAAGAACGGGTGAATTTGAAAGTATCGCTGGCACGGGCACAGGCAGTTAAAGATTACCTGGTAGCACAGGGCATCAGCAAAAGCCGGATCACGGTGGAAGGTGCAGGAGCTGCCGAGCCGCTGCTACCCAATGATACGGAAGCCAATCGGGCCACAAACCGGCGGGTAGAACTCATCGTGTCTCAACAAACACAGCGATAGCGTATGGCATGTACAAAGATATTCATCAAGATGCTTCATCAGGTAATGCAATACTTTGATAGGTGCATGGCTAATATTTGCGCTGTAAGGTCTGTGAGGACACAGACCTTGGAGTATTTATCCCTAAGGTCTGCGTTTTCACAGACCTTAAACACCTTTGTGGGTATCACCAGCAAATCTAGTTTGCTCGCTCTATTTCCAAGTTCTGCGTCCTCATCACCCCCAAGGTCTGTGTCCTCACAGACCTTAAACGCCTTTGCGGATATTTTACTCCACAAATTCAGCATGCTCACTATAGCAAAACTTCCACTCATCAGCCTATGCATCCTCCTGTCATTCAACGCGCAGGCACAGGATTTGGGTGCAATCGACAGTGCCAAACCATTAACAATCTCCGGATCTTTTTCCAGCAGCAATATTTTCTACGGTTCCCTGGGTGCTCAGTCGCGGCGTGATCCGTTCTCTTATTTTTTGTCCGGGTCGCTGACGGTGTCTATTTATGGGTGGAGCGTGCCGCTATCGATCAATTACTCCAACCAGCAGACGACCTTTCACCAGCCATTCAACCAGTACGGACTAAGCCCAACCTACAAGTGGGCTACGGCGCACTTGGGATGGCGGAGTATGAATTTTTCGTCTTACACACTGGCTGGTCATACTTTTCTGGGAGCAGGCGCAGAACTGAATCCCGGCAAATGGCGCGTAGGAGCCATGTACGGGCGACTCAACAAAGCGGTGGATTATGACACCACGCAGGTGGGTAACCTGCCTACTTACGAAAGATACGGCTATGGAGCCAAACTGGGTTATGGCTCAGCTACGGATTATGTAGACTTTATTGTGTTCAAAGCAAAGGACGATTCCACGTCTATGGCAACGCCACCATCTGATCTCAATATACTTCCCGGCGAAAACCTGATATTTGGTGTCAATGTTGCTAAGCGGCTGTTCAAACGCATCAGTTTTTCCGGTGAATGGGCTTCCAGTGCCTACACCCGTGATGTGCGGGCCGATGAAGTTTCGCTGATAGCAAAGAATGTCTATCAACATTTAGGTAACCTGTTTACGCCACGTACGTCTTCTGCGTATCATCAGGCGTACAAAGGAACCCTGCAATATGCCGGTAATCACTACGGGTTGCAGCTGGGTTACGAACGCATTGATCCGGAGTACCAGACAATGGGTGCTTATTTTTTCAACAACGACATGGAAAACATCACCGTTGGCGGCAATACACAATGCTTTGACAGCAAAGTAAATGTATCGGCGCAGGCTGGTGTGCAGCGTAATAATCTGGATGGCAACGAAGTGAACCAGCAAAGGCGGTTGATCAACTCGTTCAACCTGGGCTATAGCCCGACGCAAGCCTGGAACTTTTCGGGCAGCTATTCTAACTTCACCACCAACAGCCGCCGCGCACCACGTCTCAACGAAATCGTCAATACCACCGATACGCTGATGCTGGAATTTGTGCAGATCACCAACAATACCAACTTCTCCACCAGCTACAACGGCAAGCTGGGCGAAGATACCTATGCAGTCAGCCTGAACACTTCCTATCAGGTAGCCAACGACCGGCAGGGGCAGCAGGTCACTGACAGGCAGTCGCGTTTCTACAACGGGAACCTGGCTTACAGTTACCGCATCGCTACTTCTGATATTGGCCTGACGGCTTCTCTGAACGCCAATCGCAACGTAGACCCTGATATTAGTAGTATGGCACTTGGCCCGGCAGTATCAGTCAGTCAATCCTTTTACGAGAAAAAGATGCGGGCTACCTGGTCATCGTCGTACAACCGTTACCTCAGCGAAGGCACAGCCACCGGCAACGTGTTCAACACCCGGCTGAATACGAATTATAATCTCAACAAAAACAACATCACGTTAAGCCTGATGATGCTGCGACGAGGCGGGTCAGAGGTAAACCCCTTCACAGAATTCACCGGCACACTGGGATACAGTTATAGTTTTTAAGAGTAATACATCATAAAAAATAAGCAACACGGATAACTCATTTACCGGGCTTGCACAGGTATAAAAAATAGCGGAATTTTGCGCCATGCAAACCGAGCTACGATCCGTCAACGTTACCCGTTATGTCACCCCACTGCGTGAAGGCGGTTCATTGCCTGCTATTGTAGAAGCTGACGACGGCTTTATGTATGTCATCAAATTCCGTGGAGCCGGACAGGGTGCCGGGGCATTGATTGCCGAACTGATCGGAGGAGAAATTGCCCGTGCAATTGGCCTGAAAGTACCGGAACTGGTGTTTGCTCATCTGGATCAAGCTTTTGGGCGAATCGAGGGAGACGAAGAGATTCAGGATTTGCTCAAGTTCAGCACAGGATTGAACCTGGGGTTGCATTATCTTTCCGGCGCGATTACCTACGATCCAGCCGTCAATGTAGTGGATGCTTGGCTGGCTTCCAAGATCGTGTGGCTGGATGGCCTTCTGATGAATATGGATCGTACACACCGCAATACCAACATGCTGATATGGCATCGGGAACTGTGGCTCATCGATCATGGAGCTTCCCTGTATTTTCATTATTCGTGGGAAGACTGGGAACAGCAGGCCCTCAAACCCTTTACCCTGATCAAAAACCATGTATTGCTGACACAGGCATCAGAACTGAAAGCAGTAGATGCAGCGTGTCGGCAGTTGATGAGCCAAGAATGCATTCAGTCCATTGTGGCACTAATTCCCGATGAATGGCTGACAGACGATACTCAGTTTCCGACCAAACAGCAATACAGGGAGGCGTATGTTAGTTTTTTGTCTACACGCGTCAACCATTCAGATATTTTCGTAAATGAAGCCCGAAATGCAAGATAAGTGTTTATTTGAGTATGCAGTGATCAGGTTGGTACCCAGGGTGGAACGGGAAGAATTTCTCAATGTGGGGGTGATATTGTATTGCGCTTCGCAAAAGTTTTTGCAGGCAAAATATACCTTGAACGAGCACCGGCTTCAGGCTTTTTCTTCCACAATTGATATAGAGGAAATCAAAGAAAACTTAAAAGCACTGGAGCAGATCAGCATGGGTGATAAGAACAGTAGCCCGATTGCCTGGCTTGACATCACCTCCCGTTTTCGCTGGCTTACTGCCACTAGAAGTACCATATTGCAGCCCTCGCCGGTACACCCTGGTTTGTGTACAGATGCGAAGGAAACGCTGGATAGGTTGTTTGATGAAGTTGTGTTGTGAAATCTGGCCTTTTCTATAAATAGTTAGGTATGCTTGCTGATCATCAGCAACCCTACAGCAGAAAAAGTGGAGGAAGTTGAGTTTTAACGATGAAAACATAGCTGATAGATATTCTTATAGGTAAGCAAGGTATGGCGAATGATCTGTAAAAAACTCACCTGTAAGTGTTTTCGCAGATACCACTGGTTGGCCACCAAAGCAAAGAGATAAGCGGTCACAGTGCCGTAAGCAGCTCCAATAAGACCGTACTTTGTGATAAATATGTAATTGAAGATGACATTCAACAGGGCATCCCGCAAGACACAAAGCATGTTGATCCTGGCCTTGCCGATCGCATCCATAGTGACTCCAAACTGGCGGTTGAAAGGTAAAAGCAACGCATAGACCGCTGTTATTCTTAAAACTGACGCTGTCGATAGATAATCTTCTCCGGCAATCAAGATCACAGTCTTTTCAGCAAAGATTATCACCAACAAGGCAGATGGTAGTACGCTACACAAGATAACACCTACCGATTTTTCGTAAAGATGCCGGGCAGTATTCAGTCCGCCTTCTGCTATCTGTTGGGTGAGTTTTGGCAATAGAATAGAAGCCATAGTAAGGGCAGGAATTTCCAACAGATTCGCTATTCTCAGCGCAGGGTTATACAAGGCCACCTCCAGTGGCGACTTCATAGAAGCCAGCATCCAGGTGTCTGTATTTCTCATAAGCATAGAACTTACACTGGTACCGAATGTATATTTACCATCGCTAAACAACGCCCTGACCCATTGCCAGTCCAGCTTCATAGAAAATTGCAGGTATCGTCTGGCAAATACAAATGAAACCAGTGTGCTCATGCCGATCGCAATCGCCTGGAAATATACCAACGAAGCCAGGCTGATAGAGTAATGAAGAAGATAGGCACCTGACAAACAAACAAAAAAAACAAACTGGCGGGTAAACTCGCTGAATGTAGTTCCTTTAAAACTTAGATTGGCATGTTGTATATAATCAAAATGGTTGAGTGGGATGAGCAGCACAAGGGCAATGATATAGATATGCAACATTTGTTGTAGCTGTGGGTAATCCCAATACGCACCCAGTCTTCCTGCAAACAAAAGTAAGAAAACGCTCAGCAGAATTGTCATGAAAATATTCAACAAAAACGAAGCAGTATAAATAGCCAGCTTACTTTCCGGATGTTGCCCAAATCTGATCAGGGGATTTCTGATGAAACCCGACTTGATTAGTTCAACGACAGTGGTAAGAGAAATAAAAAGCATCCATAATCCATAGAAATTTTGGTTTAGAATACGAATCAAAAGAAAAAAATTGAGAAAGCCGAAACCGGTAACCAACAAACGGTTTGTAAGTGTTAACGCACCAGACCTTATCCAATAGGAGTTTCCCCTTTTTTTCCAAAGAGCTTTAATAGCAATTAATTTATTCACGTCAATAGATAAATTTTATATAGCAGTGGGAGATCGAGAAGCGAATGATACAAGATAGAGGAATTACTTCATACCCTATGTAAGGAAATGATAGAATTATTACTTTTAGCTAAAATATAAATACTAGATGCTCTCAATGTTTAATATGCTGATGCAGGGTGTATAAATTGTATTATTAAATTTATTCAAAAAAAATCACAATAAAGTGTTGTAAGACTTATTTATTTATTTTAACATTGTCTCTTTATATGAGCGTCAGACTCTCTTATTGATCATGTAAGTTTTTTGAAGTAATATCTCATTTCAAGGTATTCAGTACGTCAGCAGTTTGCCGTACGATTGTCATATTTTGTCCATACAAGTAATTCCCCTTTAAGGTGCACTACGATCGCTGCTATATATTCTTTCTTTATAAAGTAGATTTTTAATTAATGTAAAAGTTGCAAAATATTGTACAAAGCGGGGATCAAACCCTATTGGAATTATTATACTGACTAATTGTCGGTATGAGGGTGTAGGCTATTGTCAAATAAGTTGTATAAAGGATTGTTTGAATGGAGATACAACCATGTGCAGGCAGCGATGAGTCTCTATTGCATGAGTACCCAACTTATCGTTGCTGGTGATCACTGCTAAGTGAGCTATATCTTGCCGTATATCCGTATAATCAGGACGATTTCTGCCAATATACAAATTATGAATAACTGCTACATCTACAACATAAAGTTTTTACGTAAGTCGAATCATGTAAAATGACTGTTTTATGAAGAAAAAAATACTCATCGTAGATGATGATATGGGCACCAGAGCTTTTGTAAAATATCTTATGGATAAATTTTACCTGACCAAATCATGTGCTGATGTACGGGAAGCTATCGAGTGGATGTCAATGGGAAATATGCCGGATCTGATCATCTCAGATATGGTTATGCCCAGGGTAAACGGACTGGAATTCTTAAAATGGGTCAGAAGAAGCGGATTTTATCACCACATTCCTTTTATCATTCTGTCTGGGATTCAGCGTGAAGACTGGGAACAAGAAAAAATAATAGACGAGAACGTATTGTATTTGCAAAAACCTTTTAATCCTGATATTTTGTTACAGAATGCTACTTTACTCACCAACCACACTTATGGAAACCCATCTATCAAGAGAATATCTTCCACATACTGATGCCATAGCCGAGACGTTAGCGTATGTGATCTTAATTGGAGAACATTGTTTTTCCTTAAAAGAAAGCCTAAAAAACAAACAGGTATTTTGTTTCGCGCACGCCAAAGACTTCCTGGAAAGTGTGAATTACCTATACATCACATCAGGTGTCCACAGCGTCATTCTCTGTGATTTATCCCTGGAAGATGATGAAATCAGCACTTTATTTCACCGGGCCCGGTCGCAACCTTCTTTCAATGCTATTCCGTTGATAGGAGTTGCCCAGCCGCATATGTTGGAAAGGCAAGCCGCCGCTCATAGGCTTGGCTTTGACGATATTTGCTACATCAAAGAAGATGTAGTGGAGTTGACCGAGCAAATAAACTTTCTGATAAAATTGAAAAGCCAAAAACAAGACCATCTACCTCAGTTTGAGCTATCCATACCTAAAATATCTTTCAGAAAAAGAGCGTTTGATATCACTTTTGCTGTTATTGCTTTGCTCTTGTTAAGTCCTTTGATGATGGTGATTTCCTTGCTTATCAAGTTGGAAAGCAAAGGATCAGTCCTTTTTCATTCTCAACGCATTGGCATGGGTTATCACAGGTTCAGCTTTTACAAATTCCGTACCATGCGAACTGGAGCAGAACATGAGTTGAGCAATCTCCTGGCGTATAATCAATACGGAATTGATGCTACGCATTTAACTTTCGTCAAGATCGCCAAAGACCCAAGAGTGACCAGGGTAGGCTGGTTTTTGCGGAAGACAAGTCTGGACGAGATGCCACAATTGTTTAATGTACTCAAAGGTGATATGTCGCTGGTAGGAAACCGGCCACTTCCCTTGTATGAAGCAGAGAAGATGACTGCTGATGAAACCGTTAAAAGGTTTTTTGCTCCTGCCGGTATCACCGGTTTGTGGCAGGTATCTAAAAGGGGTAAAAAACAAATGTCCGATCAGGAAAGAAGAGCAATGGACGTAACCTACGCCGAAAACAGAAATGCGTGGTATGATCTGGGCATTATTTTTAAAACACTACCGGCGATGATACAGGAAGAAGAATGTTGAACTCCTTTTTCCTCTGCTGACTGCATCATCCATATCAACCAACGTAATACCGATGAAAATATCTGACAAACCTATCATATCTTTAGTAACCGGCGGTGCCGGATTTATCGGCTCTCATGTAGCACGTCACTGCCAGCGAATAGGGCACCAGGTCGTTGTACTGGATGATCTGAGTGGTGGATTTACAGACCATCTTCCTGAAGGTGTCACATTCATCCACGGCTCTATCTGCGACGCGCATTTGGTGAATCGCCTTTTTGAGGAATACAAGTTTGACTATGTGTATCATTTGGCGGCCTATGCTGCCGAGGGATTGTCACATTTTATCAGAAGGTTTAACTATCAGAATAACCTGATCGGAAGCGTTAATCTGATCAATGCTGCGGTCATTCATCAGGTGAGATGTTTCGTGTTTACTTCCTCTATTGCCGTATATGGCAAAGGGCAATTGCCTATGACAGAGGAAATGGTGCCTATGCCCGAAGATCCTTATGGAATTTCCAAGTATGCTGTTGAGCTGGACCTGAAAGCGGCTCATGAGATGTTTGGGCTAAATTATATCGTGTTTCGTCCGCACAATGTATACGGACCCAATCAGAATATCGGAGATAAGTATCGCAATGTCATTGGCATATTTATGAACCAGATCATGCAGGAGCAGCCGCTCACCGTGTTTGGCGATGGTTCGCAGACCAGGGCATTCAGTTATATTGATGATGTAGCCATACCCATCAGCACGAGCGTACAATTGCCACAGGCTTATCAGCAGGTTTTCAATATTGGTGCCGATCATCCCTATACCATCAACGAATTGGTCAAGACAGTATGCCAGTACTTTGGCGTATCGCCGGATGTTCGGTATCTGCAAGCCAGAAACGAAGTGATGCACGCGTATGCCGATCATACCAAAGCAAAAAGTGTATTTGGTGCGTCGCAGGCATGTTCCTTACAGGAAGGTATTGAAAAGATGGCACAGTGGGCCAGAGAAGTGGGTGCCAGAAAAAGCCAGGAATTTTCAACTATTGAAATACATGACAAGCTTCCTCAGGGATGGGAAAATACAAAGGTGACAGCCTGAAAAAATACCCTTAAATCCACAATCATCTAACTACAGCAACCATGATTTTAGAAAGAAAAATTAAAGTATTGGAGACCATCCGGCAGGGAAAAGTTGGTGGAGGAGAAAGCCACCTGGTCAGTTTGGTAGATTATCTTGATAAGTCTGCCTACGAACCTGTCGTGCTTTCTTTTACAGACGGGCCGATGATCAACAGGCTGCGACAGTCAGGTATTAAATGCTATGTGATTTCAACAGAAAAAGCCTTTAATATGAATGTATGGGACCAGGTAAAGCAAATTATCAAAAATGAACAGATTGATATTGTTCATGCGCATGGCACGCGAGCCTATACCAATGTGCTCTGGCCAGCCCATTCGC
This sequence comes from Cyclobacteriaceae bacterium, assembly GCA_958296015.1. GTDB lineage: Bacteria > Bacteroidota > Bacteroidia > Cytophagales > Cyclobacteriaceae > JAJNNC01. Next base: position 6,641 of record CATQIH010000030.1, on the reverse strand, counting down.
TCAACATACCGGTGATGTACACCGTTCATGGCTGGTCTTTTCACGAAGATCAACATGTGCTGATCAAAAGAATGCGGGTATTTATAGAGAATATGCTTGTCAATCACGCGCAGCTTACCATTTCAGTATCAGAGACTAATCAGTCATCCGGCAGGCGATATATGCCCGGGCTCAGTTCTGTAGTCATCAACAATGGCATCGACCTGCACCGGTTTGATCCTGATAGAACATACAAAGATATAAGAGCAGAATTTGGTATTCCCAAAGATGTCATACTGTTTGGTTATATCTCACGCATCACCAAACAAAAAGACCCCATCGGTATGATTGATGCATTTTCCAGGGTATTGGCGCATACAAAAGACATCAGACTATTGATGATAGGGGAGGGCGATCTACAGGAACAAGCGATGGAAAGAGTAAAGGAACTTGCGTTAACTTCTTATGTCTATTTTGACAATTTCCGCCAGGATGTACCTGAGTTGCTCAACGGAATAGATATTTACTGTTTGCCTTCTCTTTGGGAAGGATTTCCTATCGGATTGCTGGAGGCGATGGCAATGGGCAAAGCAGTGATCGCTACCAATGTAGACGGTTCTAAAGAGATCATACAGTCTCACAACAATGGCATTCTTATAGCACCTAGTGATAGCAGTGCACTGTCCGATGCGATGGTCGCGTTGTGTGATGATCAACGGTTGCGAGGCAAGCTCCAGGCGAACGCCAAACAGACGATTACTCAAAAGTACAATGCAGCCACCATGACCAAAACTACCGAGGCTTTGTACGACAGCATATTTACTTCGTGCAGTCCTACCGTGATGCAGTTTGAGGGCGTAGTGAAATTTGTGTTTCTGCAAAACACGATCAATACATTATTCAGACTGGTTTATGGCAAATCGAAACAACCCAATATTCAATCTTAATGTTGAGGCACCATGAAATCATACTATCCACCGGAAACCTCCGAAAAGACAACACCTTACTACCCATCTGCTTTCAATTATACTAAGTACTTTGTGTATCTCAAATACTTACTGGAATATTTGAAATATGGTGATTATACATCTGTCATCGACTCGTTAAACTATACGGTTTTGCGGAAATTTCCGAAACACAATCGCTATACTACCTCCAAACTAGGTCGGTTTTATCTTAGAGGTAGCTCCAACGATTTCCAGTTCATCAATTGGACCTATGAGCGGAGCGTCAGGGAATTCATCCATAGTCAGCAGAGGCAATGTGGCTACAGTACGTTTATCGATATTGGTGCCTGTATTGGTGAATACTGTGTTTGGCTGGCAACACAAGGTATCAGATGCATCGCATTTGAACCGGTTCAAAAAAACTTTATGGCACTTCAAGAAAACATATCCCTTAATAGGGTAGAAGACCAAGTAAAAATTTTTAATTACGGACTGGGAAAAGAACGCCAGGAGGTGTATTTTGATATTAAAGACATCGTAACGAGTTCTTCCCACATAGTTCGGGATTACACCGCAGAAGCGGCAAACGTGAGCATAAGAAGCTTTGATGACATGGTGGTGGACATGCAGCTACATGTAGAAGACAAGATCATCATCAAATTAGACGTGGAAGGCATGGAACTGGATGTTCTGGAAGGTGCTAAGCAGTTTCTGGCTCAGGCTGAAAATATCATCATTATCTTTGAGAAAACAGTTTCAGGAGAGGATGAAATTAAACGTATGCTAGACTCTCTGGGCCAGTTTGAATATCATGATATCGACGAAGTGAATATAGCAGGCAGAAAGATGGCTAATCCTTCATAAGCATCAAACGCTCAACGAGCTTTCTCCAGCGGAGTACCCAGGAGTGTTTCCAGTGTTGCTTTGGAAACCTGATAATTTCTCATGGCTTCTATCTTTTTTCGTTCTTCATTCTGGTAGGCAAGTAAACCTACATTGTATTCCTCAAGTCCTACATCCCCGGACTTAAACCTTCCTTCCAGCAAGATCAGTTTGGAATATTGGTCAGAAGTAATCTCATCCTGTAGCTTGAGTAGTTTACTATACATCATATAGTCGTAGTACTTGGTGAGAAATGCTTCTTTGAGCGTGGCTTTTTGCCTGACAACGCCCGCTTCGGCTATAGTCAGCTGTTCTTCGGCTATTTTTCTTTGTATGGGTTGAGTGAAAAAAGTGCCCAAAGGAATACTTACGCCTATGTTGTAACGAGGAAAAAACAGGTTATTAGCCGCAATTCTACTTCCCCCGGTTCCCAGCGTTTCATTCAGGGTGATCTCGTTGAGGTTGCCACTGACAAAAGCATGGTTCAGCCATCCCACTTTTGCTTGTCTTACGTTCAGTCTGGCGATCTTCGTCTCACTGGCGTAAGAAGTGGTTTCGGCATAGTTTTTCCAGGCCAGTTCAAATAGCTTATCCACCTCATCTTTTTTGGCAATATCAGCATCAGAAGACATATCCTGTGCAAACAGCGAAAGCGGAGTAAAAAGTAAAAGCAATATTACACGATATTTCATGCAGTTTGTTTTAGATGATGAGTGTTGATCAATGCCGGATTGGCAATGATGGCAATCATAGTCCACATAATGAGTGCTTCAGGCAGCATACCAATAGCATCTTGCGCGTACTGGGCCACCATCGCAGAAAATAGGCTACAGGTTAAGCCCGAATACAATACCTTGAGTCTTTTGTCTTTCGTATAATAGAATCGGCGGATGCCTGTTTGCAACACGATAAAATAAAAGAGCACTTTTAAAAAAATTCCAATATAACCTATTTCAATAGCCGCTTTCAACAGCCCGCTATCAGGAGGAAAGCCTGCCAGGATATGAAGGGGATAAAATTTTTCACCTGTAACACCACTGGTACCTATTCCGCCCCCAATAGGATGTGCATAAATGTAAGGCTGTATAAAATTACGGTTGATATCGCGCACATGCATAGATGGGTCGTTGCTTCCTTCAAAAGTGCTTCTGATCCGGTTGATCGTACTGTTTTGATAAAAGGGGCCAAAGATAATGGCCGAAAATGCTACGACAAAAATAGTCAATACAACCAAGGTGCTCTTTTGGTTGATGTTCATCAAAAAGAAAAGGACAAAACCTGCCACCACCATCGCGTAGGCCGTACGGGTACCGGAATAAGCCAGTCCGAGAAACATGATAATCCCTGAGATCATCAGCAATATTTTTGCTCGAAAAGAGAAAGGGCCAGTCATCATAATAAAAGCAAAAAGCCCTGACATTGCCATAAATATACCAAAGGAAGTAGGGCTTGCAAAAAATGAGAAGATACGAAACCTGCCACCCACATGGATCAGCCCATATGATAGTTCGTCAGTATACAACCATCGGAGTTCAAAATCCATCAGCCCAAACCATTCCTGAAAACAGCCGTACATGGCAGAAAACAAGGCGAAGCAAAGCCAAAAAATGATAAACGTCCGCACAAAGCGGGGATGCTTCGTAATTTCATAGGAGATAAAAATATAAACAGCCAGAAAAGTCAATTCCCTGCGGTTGACCGATAAATACCCTATATACGACTGTATATTTGGGTTGAAAAATTCCAATCCGACATACATCAGGTTGATCAGATACATGTAGGTGACCGGGTTTTTAAGAAAGGTCCAGCTTCTGTCTCTGTTGATCAATTGGTCTGATAGCACGCCCATAAGACCTATATAAGAAAAAACATCGACCATGATGCCCAAAGGAATTTCTCGCAGAAAATATCTGGGAAGTGTGATCATCAAAGGAGCCAGCAGTATAGGAAAGTAAAGCGCAAACTGAATGTTGAACATGGCTAACCCTATGATTACCACAACCACAGGTAGCAGCAGCAATACTGCACTCAAAGCAGCACCCAACAGGGAAGAAACAATAGCAATACTCAGCGCAAATAAAATACACAAGGCTATTCCGGTGCCTGTATTTAATTTTTTGTACACAACATGAAATTCCAGCCAGTTTTTGGCCTGATAGAGTCCTTTTTTGACTGAAACAGAAAGATCGCTGGTTGCTTTCATGTCAGAATAACAGAATCTTAAACATGAGAAAAAGCAAAATGAAAGCTACAAAAAATGACATGATAATGGTCAATATCTTCTCGTCATTCAATTTATTCTCATCCATACGGCTGATTGATTTTATTTTCAAAGTGCAGAATTAGTAACTACCTGTCGCTGGTTCTGTGGTGTATCAGATTCCTTGAACCTGTATAGAAAGCCCATATGCCACTTCATAGACCATTGATAGATATAAATGGGTAAAACAGTAGCGATCATTAAAGAAATTGTTATCAGTATGTACAGATTCTGTAGATGCAATACGTTCACTAAAAGGGCACGTATAGCCCCCTGTATGATCACATGCATGATATAAATGTACAGAGAATGTTTGCCTATCGTACGGATGAATTTGAGTATGCTAAGCTTGTCCAGCACAAAAGCCAGGCTAAAGATAAAAGCACTTCCTACAATGGCGATCAGGTCAAACACATAAAGATTTGTGTCCTTCAGCTCAGGATGTGCCAGCCAGTACCACTGGGTGAACAAAAATACAGGCAAAAGCAGCACCGTATAATACCAGGAACCCAGTAAGTGATGTTTTCGGTGCAAAAAGTCAGAAACAAAGTCGCCGAGTGCAAAAAACAGGTAATAATAGCAAGCAACTTCCAGTTGGATAATATCTGTAAGGGTAGAGGCATAGTTAAGGATGATGCCCAATAGAAGTTGCTGCCAGGGAGTGACAGACCATTTATATTGTATCATTCCGAAGCTTACACTGATGATAAACAGAATGAATAAGAACCAAAACTGATCTTTGAGCGCAAACGGATTATAAAAAATATATAAGAAGTCGCTGATATCACGCTGGGCATGTGCATATTGGGAAAACAAAGTCTGTATCAGCAGCTGGATGGTGATCCAGACAAAATAAGGGTAAAGGATCGTACCAGCCTTGTATTGAACAAATTGCTTTAAGGTGCGTTTCTGGAGGCTCTTTCTGGCAAAAATACCTGCAATAATAAAAAAGAGCGGCATCCTGATATTGTATATCGACTGCTGAAGCGTGTAAATAAAGTCGGGAAGTACAAAACCGCTCTCTTCATAACCGCCTATCACATGTCGATACACCACAAAGAATATTGCAAATCCTTTGGCATATTCTACCCAACCAAAGCGGTTGGCGCGTTTGATGGCAGTGTCAGTCATGAGTCCAGATTTTCTTTTTCTACGTTATTGAGAATAGCTCCCATAAATCTGCCATTCATGTTTTTGAGATACGCAATAGATTCCTGATCGGTTTGACTGACCGTAGAGGTGGCAGAAAACACCACGAGCAGGGCATCAGCATATTCCATCAGTTCTTTGCTATCCGGATAAATATTCAAAGCAGAACTTTCCAGAAAGATGTAATCGTACTGTTGACGAAGTTTTTCCAGTAAGCTATTGAAACATGCTGCATTCAGTATTTCAGAAGGTGAATAATCGCCGCCCTGGCAACCCAGAATAGATACACCGGGGATATCAGTAGCCTTCACTTCCCGGAGGATATCCGAAGACTCATGCTGGTTTTTGTTACACAGATTTTCCAATACAGGGTTTGCCTCATAGCGTTGAGTAAGCGAGTTGTGCTGAAAGTTGGCATCTATGATGAGCACCTGATGCCGCGAGAGGCTCAACACGTTCACCATAGATTCTATGAACGTCGTTTTGCCCTGACCGTCCGGGTGCTGCTGATAAGAATGACCTGCTTTTTGCTGGTCTCTATCTCGTAGCGAATTTTCTTGGTCAGCTCTTTGAAGAGTTTTTGCTGGCTATCAGGCTTTTCGGCCTGTAGTATTGCCTTTTGGCCTTTATGCGCATTCTTCAAATGGTTTATCTTTCCCAGCAAGGTAAGCCCGGTGCTACTGACAAAGTTAGAAGGTGTTTTGAGCGAAAAGTCCATGTACTCCATAAAAGCAATCCCGATGATCAAGAGCACAAAGGTGCTGGCCCCGGCCAGGCCCGTGATGATCAGTTGTTGCGAGGGTTCAGGCTCTACGGCTGGCTGCCCGAAGAGCACATGCTTGATGTCGCTGCTACTGGCTGAAAGTACGTTGAGGGCTGAGTTGTATTTCTCCTGCGCAGCAATGTATTCTTCACTGGCCAGTTGTGCTTCCCGTTCCAGCTCCTGAATCTGCGCTTCTTTGGAAGCGTATTCTCCTACATTGGTTTTTAGCCTGCTTAATGTGGATTTCAGGGCATTGATGTTTTGTGCCGCTATTTTTACCTGCACCTCCGTATCGTTCTTCTGCCGGGTGAGTTTTTGTATGTCCCCTTTCTGACTACTATATTGGCTTATTTCACTCAAAACCTGGTTGAGCCTTGAGCGTAACTCCGTGATTTCCTGTAGCAAAGCATCGTCGTCAGAGCCTGTCTGGATATAACGATCATTGAGCTTCCTGATGTTTTCACGAATATCAAGTACTTGCACATTGGCGTTTTCAGAGGAAACTTTGGCCAGTATCTTGTCCAGTTGCTGATCCATATTCTCTAGTGATAAGCTCAGCGAACGGTGTTTTTTTTCTTCATTTTCCAGGGAGCTTTCATATTCGGCTATCTGTGTTAGTTTGCTCTCGCTCTCCAGGCCGAAGTTGATCACCCCCTGGTCG
>CATQIH010000029.1 GCA_958296015.1 Cyclobacteriaceae bacterium | reverse complement strand
GATTCGCAGAGGTAGTAAGGGTTAAAAGAGCTTCAGATACAATCTGAAGCTAGAGAAGGTAGTAAAGGTAGAGAGAGCTTCAGATTACAATCTGAAGCTAGAGGAGACCACGTAAGTGAAATAGAAAATAGAGATTACTACACTATAGCCTCGCTGCTTTTAACCCTATATGACGACCGCCCGTGGTGGGTCTTGTGACCCAACACTAACCTTGAGCACTTCCAATTCATCTGCGGGTCACAAGACCCGCAGAGGCGGTAAGGGTCAAAAGAGCTTCAGATTGTATCTGAAGCTAGAGGAAGCTAAAGCATGAGATATTGGCTATTGCTACTTGGGTTTCTCCGCCCTACTGCTTTCCTGTGGCTTTGTTGACCAGCTTTTCTACGGCTGACACGACCATGATTTCGGTGCGCCCCCCTTGCTGTTTAGCGGCTTCTACGGCGGCGGATGCCTGCTTTGCCCAGCCTTTTGGCGTATTGCCTTTGTATTGTATGATGTCCATCGCTTCCAGTCCAAAGTTGCCCAGATTTGCGATAGGTTGTAAGACAGGTCTTCTATCTCGTCCAGTGCCGGTGTCTTCTGACATGGTTGGCATCAGCTTACGGTGGTTATTTTCCCCAGCGTTCCAGTTTCTTCCTAATAGTTTTTGCCAGCTTTTTGTCGTTGGGACTTTTGCAGAAAAGTATCTACGGCATTTCTGAACTCACCGCGCCACGCGCTGGTCTGGTGTGGCAATATCTGCTATCTTTGTATAGGGCGAGAAGGTACTGTACATTTTGCCCTCTTTGTTGCGGGTATATCCCTTCATAGGTTCTACCACATCAACCAGCACTTCCAGTGCCCTGGTATCATACCCGTTGACCAGGCGACGCATCAACATGCCTTTGTTCTTGATGTGCGTTAGCCCCACTCCTTCCAGGTACAGGCTGATCCTGCTCCATACGGTCATACATATCTGCCACATTATTGACTGAACCCAGCGACCAGAAACGCTCGGCAATGGCTGCTGTACGGGGCCAGATACGGCTATCTACCGTTTCGGGTGTCACGTGCTCCGACCACATGGTGGCCTCCCCTCCCAGTATCTTTTTTTTCTGCGCATCGGTCAGGTCTGCACCAGCCGGTATTGGGTCGTTCAGGTAAAGTTGGTCAGTGGGTTCTACCAGATCGATGTAGTAGCCATTGGAAAGGATGCCCTGGTAGCCGTCTTTGGCTGCCTGGTACAGCGATTCCTTCCCTCTCCACGACTGAATAACAATGTCTTTGGAAATGCCGGGTTGCAGAATCTCGTCCCAGCCCATCATGATCTTGCCATGCTTTTTGAGGATAGGCAGCAGCCTTGTGTTGAAAGCTGCCTGAAGCTCGCGGTTATTTTTAATGTTGTTCTTCTTCATGTAAGCCTGGATGTCCGCACTTTGATCCCACTGTTTGCCGTTGTTTTCATCTCCGCCAATGTGGAAGTAAGGATCAGGAAAGAGCGTTGCCATTTCACCAAACAGGCTGTCTAGAAACTGGTAGGTATAGTCTTGTGTAGGGTCAAGAGTAGGGTCAAAAATACCGAAATACCTTTCTATCCCGTATTTGCGGTTTTTGTCAGAAGCCAGTTTGGGGTATGCAGCGATCATGGCTGTAGCATGGCCGGGCACATCAAACTCCGGTACGACGCGGATACCTCTGTCGTCGGCATAAGCCACAATATCTTTGATCTGCACCTGGGTATAGTACTGCCCGTCGGAGCCTAGTTGCTGTAGCTTAGGATATACCTTAGATTCTACCCTGAACCCCTGGTCATCTACCAAGTGCCAGTGCAACACATTGAGCTTGGTAGCCGCCATGCCATCCAGGTTGCGCTTAACCACATCTACCGGCATAAAATGACGTCCTGCATCCAGCATCAGCCCTCTCCAGGCAAAGCGTGGCGCGTCGGTAATGGTAGCAGCCGGAAAATAATACCCCTGCTGATCTGATGATAGCATTTGCGCCAGCGTTTCCAGGGCACGCATAGCACCCAGGTCTGTTTCGGCAGAAATTTTCACCTGCTTTGGTCCAACGGTTAATTGATAAGACTCATCCTCTTGCAATTGAAGTTTACCAGGCCGTTTCACTGTAATCAGCACAGGTGCCTGCTTGTTCTGGTCTTTTGGAGTTACAAACCCTTGTTCAAAGATGAAGAGGCCGGTTCTTTCCGTCATTCTGCGCAGAAAGCGGGTCGCATTCGGGTAGATACGGTCATTGGGTTTGCCGGTTATGGCTACGCGAAAAGTAGTGTCTACTGTAAACCTACCCTCCTGCCAGTTGATATTTTCCGGCATAGGCATCAGGGCGGGTTTTGTCTGCTGGCTAAAGGCTGTGAAGTTCATCAGCAAGAGGCAAAAAATACAAAGTTTATTCATTGTTTCATAAAGTTATAGATCGTGTCAAAGGCTACAATAACGTATTCACTGCAAAGCTACTATTTTAAATCAACTTACGTGTGCGTAAACAGTATGAATGCTACTGTCTCTATTTCACCAATTCATTGTATAATATCAGCACATCCGGGGCACTTTCCTGCCATTGCTGTTGTAGCGCCGCATTGGCAGATTGCATACGTACATGAATAAAAGAGCCTAATGCTATGTCTTTGTCACCATCCTGGTCGTAGTCGCCGGTCTCTAGGGTCATCCAGTGTCCTGAGGCTGCTTGTGGTAAAGTGTATGGCTCAAACGTATATGATGTTGCTGATATGTTATTCAGGAAGATAAAGCCATTATCCGGATGTTCTTCAACATCGGCAAAGTAGGCCACCAGGGCAATATCAAGATCACCGTCGGCATCAAAATCCGTAGCGATTGCTTTGGTCACTCCATAAGCAGGATAAAAGAAAGTTTCTGTAAACGCATTCTTCCCATTGTTTTCAAAGATACGCACACCATGATAAGGCTTGAGTTCCACCGAATAGTCGGCATTGTCGCCATTGGTATACAGGATATCTACATAACCATCGTGGTTGAAATCATGCAATTCAAAATAGCTGGAGCCATATACGGGAGGAAACCGCAGCACGGTCTTCTCACTGAAATTGCCTGCTCCCTGGTTGTAGTAGATCACAAGCCTTTCATCGCCCTGTGCCATCAGTGCTATAATATCCGGCAAACCATCCTGGTTGAAGTCGTATATCTCTGTCCTGAGGCATCCCGGCTTGGCACTTAGCGCATGTGGCTGGTATGGCTTTGTGCCATCATACCAGGTGAGGTTACCCACATAGTTGCCAAAGTTTGACACGATGAAGTCATCGGTGCCATCGGCATTCAGATCGGCCTGTGTCAGGCTCACCGGACGTTGCAGTCCGGTAAGCACGGCAGAAGGCTGCTGTTGACTGTTGATCGTCATCAGTTCGCCTAGTGGCTGGTCTGCCGGGTCCATGATACCTATTTGCAGCAATTGCAAATCATTCTGCCCCCGAGCCATCGCCACCACAGGCGTTGCAGTATTTAGGGTACTGTTTGCCTGCAATGTTTTGCTATTCAGCGCATAGGTTTGGCCGGTACGGCTGGCTACCCATAGTTGTGAGTTTAATGAATCAAACCAGAGCATGGTGGTGAGTGCTGGCATTTGGGCTTGCAGCTTCACTGGTTTTGCTCGAAAAGCGGTGAGCACCGCTGGCTGCTGCTGTGCGTTGCCGGGCAGGCTATCCGGTGCATGAGCAAGATAGTAGGCTACCAGTTCCTGCCATTTCTCTTCTGTAATCTTCTTTTCTTTAGGAAATATATTGGCCTGGGTGATGGTATATACATCGTACATAGAAAACTTACGGTAAGGGTCTTTCTCAGTGGTTATTCCCAGGCGAAGGCCCATCTGTGGAAGCACACCTTGTTCCCATACCCGTTTACTAAGCATACCCGGCTCCGGAAACTGGTGACAAAGCTGACAGTAGAGCAGTGCTAGTTGCTCACCCTTCAGCTGCGCGATCTGGCTGGTATCCGGAAACACAGGCAGCGGATTCAGGGCAATGACTGTTCCTTCATCATAGCGGCTGAGCATCTCGCAGCCGGAGACGCAAACCATCGTTATACCAAATACTACCGCACATATTCCTGCTAATCTCACCCTGTTGTTATTTGATACTCACTGCATTCAACTGACGGCTTTTGCCGCTAAAATCATAGATTGTCACTGCTGCTACGTTTTCGCCAATATCAACATGCCGAGTAGACTGCGACAAATAGGTAGAGCCGTAGTAAAACTCTACTTTGCATTTACTGCCGTCTTTCATGGTCATTGCTGCCCAGGCATCCATCGGTTCCAGCGCAACGGTTTGCTTGGCAGTAATAGGCGTAGCATACATTTTGAGGCTATCCTGGTTTTGTGTAGCCAGGTATATGTTTTCATTGTCTGCTCCTTTGAGCAGGGCCAGTCCTTTGGCATCTCCCGGAACATACCATCCGTCTCTTATCTTCATGGGTGTAAACTTCCCTTTGCCGTCACCTTTCAGCAGCAAGCCCGTGAGCGCATCATACCTGCCAGTGAATACTTCCGTGCCATAGTTATTGCCTACGGCAAGCAGGTCCAGGTTGCCATCGCCATCCACATCCTGGCTGACCATGCCATAAAGCGGTGCTATCTGTACTTCCATTGGCAAGGCACTGATACTGAACTTACCGCCGCCCATGTTCTCTATGTAGCTGCTCTCCATATGATTGGCATGGTAGATTACGGCACCTTTCAGCTGTTCCTTTGTGAAAATACTATCAATGGTGGCCCGCCCGTATTGCTCATATTTAGGGAAGTCTCTTCTGATCTTGATCATCTGCGAGATCATATCATCGCGGGAATGCACCGGATAGGGTTGCATATTGCCTGTTGCATCTTTGATATAGCACACCAGCACGGCATCATAGCCGCCGTTTTCGTCAAAATCTTTGGCATACACAGAGAGCGGGTATTGTTCGGATGCTTTGTAGGTAGTGTTCAGCCCCAGGTTGCCTGCTATATAGTCTATGTCTCCATCGTTGTCAAAGTCGCCTGAAGTCAGGCTATTCCACCAGCCTACCTGACCGGCAATCCCCGTATCATCTGTCACGTTGGCCAAGCCTTTATCTGTGTTCTTAAAGAAAGTCAGCGGTTGCCACTCGGCAGCAATCAGCAGGTCGATGCGACCGTCGCCATCAAAGTCTGTCCAGAGCGCATCGCTGACCATGCCAAAATCCTGAAGTGCAGGGCAGATACTGGCAGTCACATCTGTAAAAGTGCCCTTATCGTTGCGCAGGATATAACTGCTTGCGGGTTTGGGATATTGCCCAGGCACCACACGGCCACCAACAAACAGATCCAGGTCACCATCCTGGTCAAAGTCTGCTGCCTTCACGCAGGAACCGCTGGTATGAAATTCGGGTAGAGCCTTACCTGACAGGATAAACTGGCCTTTGCCGTCGTTGAGATACAGATGATCTTGCAGTTCGGGGGCGTTCTCCTGAAATTCATAACTACCACTTACGGCGTATAAGTCCAGATCGCCATCACTGTCTGCATCAAACAGCAGCACGCCCATCTGTTCCCCTGCTGTATCGAGGTGCTGAATGGCTTTGCTATCTTTCGCAAAGCTGCCATCTTTTTGCTGGACAAACAGCGTTCCGTTGTTTCCTGCCGAACCGCCGATATAAAAATCATCCAGCTGGTCACCATTGATATCTCCAACGGCGATGCCTGGCCCGCTCTGCGTGTACTTCTGAGGAAGCGTTCTTTGCAGGTTGAAGTCTATTCGATCTTCCTCCTCATGCTTGTAGCTTACGTTGTGGCTGGCCGATACTTCCCTAAACAGTGGCTGGCTTACTGCTAGTGGCAACTCCTGATTGATGGTGGCAGGGCTGGTACTTTTGGCATCTGCCTGCTTCAGCGTGATCAATTGGTTGGCCTGCACGTTGAGCAGGAGTTGAGATGTGCCATCGGGCCATAATATGTGCAGAGAATCTACCTGCGTGGCATTTCCCAGTCCAAAATGTGCCATGTTTTCCATCGTAGACAGGTAGCCACGGTACAGGGCATTCTCGAAGTACTGCACTTTGCCCGAGTCATATTTGATCATCACCTTGGCACCTACGCCTCGCTGGTTGGGTTGGTTTCCTGCCATTTTTACGTTCAGGTAATGGTTTTCAGCATCTGTTGCTGTTTTGTTGTATAGCGTGTTTTCATACACAAAAGCACTGTCGTCGATATTGTTGATCACCACATCCAGGTCGCCATCATTATCGAGGTCGGCATAGGCAGCCCCGTTGGAGAAAGACGGAATATCCAGTCCCCATTCCTTTGTTTTATCTGTAAATGTCAGGCTTTGCCCTTCGGTAGCCCCATTGTTTTTAAATGCGTAATTGGATGTCTTTACCACCGGGATATCATCCTGTAGCATCATATTGCTGGCTACACCGCCCGCCGGGCCGCTCCGGTAAGAGGCAAAATCGCGGTCGGTGACATCTTTGGGGAAGCCATTGGTAATGATCACATCTTTGAACCCGTCGTTATCAAAATCAGCCACCAGCGGACTCCAGCTCCAGTCGGTCTGGTAGATGCCTGCCAGCAGTCCGATCTCGCTGAAAGATAGCTCACCGTTGGGCGTTATTCCGTTGTTGAGTTGCAAGGTATTGCGCACATATTGCGGCTGATAGCCATACTTATCATTATTGATGTAGCTGGTGTAGTTGTTAGCCCCGATCATTTGCTTCTTGCGGGCATTCGATTCGGGCAGCATATCCAGAGCAATGATGTCTACCAGCCCGTCGTTGTTAAAGTCTACCACATCGTTGCCCATCGCAGAGTAGCTTTGGTGCCGCAGGTAGTCGCCTACTTTGTTGGTGAATGTGCCATCCTGGTTGTTGATGTACAGCAGGTCGTTAGAGAGGTAGTCGTTAGTGATGTAGATATCTGCCCAGCCATCGTTGTTAATGTCTGATACGGTGATGCCCAGCCCGTACCCCTCAATGGTGATACCCGCTTCTTTGCTCACATCGGTAAAGGTAGGATGCCCGGCGGAACCGGAACCATCATTGCGGTAGAGGCGGTCGTTGTTGGTTGCTGAGCCATTTGTTATTTTGTCTCGATAGCTGACAGGTGCCCTGGTATCTATCACATTGGTGAGCAGGTAGAGGTCGAGGTCGCCGTCATTGTCATAATCAAAGAAAGCAGCCTGGGTAGTATTTCCTGTGTCGGCGATACCATAAGCAGCTGCGGATTCTGTAAAGGTGGGTACGCCATTTTCGTTCAGGCCGTTGTTGATGTACAGCAGGTTGGCTCTGCTGGCGGCATCCTTGTACATGGTAGCAGACACATACACATCAAGCCAACCGTCTTCGTTGATGTCTACTACGGCTACGCCTGAGCACCATCTACCATTGCCTTCAATCTTTGCCTCTGCTGTAATATCTTTAAATTGTATAGCGTTATTGTCTTTTTCTGTTGTATTCAGATAAAGTGCATTGGACACCATATTGCCTGAGAAGAAGACGTCCTGAAAGCCATCATTGTTAAAATCACCAATACCTACGCCGCCTCCATTGTAGATGTATTCTTCTTTCAGAATATTCATCGTATCATTTTCCGTGATCCGGTTGGAGAACTGGATGCCAGTGACATCAGCAGGCAGCAGGCGAAAGAGTTTTGTTTGGTTATCGGAAGAGGAACAGGCGCATACCAACAACAGGCAGCTCCAAAGTAGTACGGTTTTCATAGTTATCTGTGATAGAAACTGTGTAGTACAAACAATAAAAATAAAAAAAGGCTCCCTATGAAGAAGAGCCTTTTTACATTATTTACCTGAATTGTTTCATTGAAATCTGGAAAAAGATCTGTGAGACACAGACCCTGGAGAATTAAAATGAGCACAATGATCAAGGGTTTTGTACAAGTACATCACTTCCCTGCAAATCAATCTGCCGCTGTGGTATAGGCAAATATTGATCTTTGCTGGCATCATAGCTGGCACCACTAAAATGTGAAGATATTTTACTGGTTTCGTAAGCCAGATAAGATGGAATCACATCTTTGTCTATGCCCCAGCGTACCAGATCAAAGAAGCGGTGGCCTTCCAGTGCCAGTTCCAGCTTACGCTCAAAGCGAACAGCATCACGAGCCGTTGCCTGATCTGTCCAAGGCATAGTATAAGTACCTATTACATAGTTGGCAGCCGGCACAAAGTTGCCATCAGCATCTTTGAAATCTTTGCTTTGGTCTGCCGGGTCGCGTGCTATAACAAATGTTTCCGGAGCAGCCGCTCTGGCACGCACCAAATTGACGTATTCTCGTGCTTTTTCCAGGCTTCCTATTTCTACTTCAGTTTCTGCTGCCATTAGTAACACATCAGCAAAGCGGATGATCATGTAGTTGTTAGCGGCATAGCCGGGTGTCCAGCCGCTGGCATCGCGGGTACCGTATTCTGACTTTCGTATGCTAAACTTCATAGGTGTGTAAGGGCCAGCATAGTTTTGGTCACGAACCCAGGAGTAGCCCGGGTGTACATCCCAATCGAGGAAAGGCAGGCCACGGCGACCGATTGTACGATCCAAGCGAGGATCAAGTGGCCCCTGATCTGGCTGGAAGGCAGCATTTGACAGAACGCCTTGATCTGTTTTGAGTTCGTTGGCTCCTGTACGATACGATCCATCCAACAGAGGCAGTCCCTGCGCAGTGGTGCGGTATGAAGCCGCCATATCAAAACTTGGCTGGAAGAACCCACAGCAGTCGCTGGGTGCAGCTTGGCCGGCAGCCGTGTTATAAGGCATTGCCATTGCCAGTTCGTGCAGCGAATTACTTACATTCTGAGCACCACCGGTAGCCTGGAAGGCAAATACTGACTCCATAGAATTGTCATTGGCTACCATAAAGAGAGCTCCAAAATCCGGGAACAGACCATATTTCTGGCCATTGGCAGTAACGCCATTGGCTATTACATCATCAAACATGGTCTTTGCCTCTACAAACTTTCCCTGATATAGATACGCCTTGCCAAGGTAGGCACCGGCTGCCCACTTGTTAGCTCTGCCAGCTGCCGATTGCGTTTCAGGCAGATTGTCAAAAGCATACTTAAAATCTTCTTCAATCTTCGGCCAGACGTCCGTATCATTTTTAATATCACCTTTTGCTGTCGTTTCCTTATCTACTTCGGTGGCAGGCAGGTTGGAGGTTTCGTCAACCCAGGGAACCATTTTGAAGTTCTTCCTAAGTTCGAAATAGAAGTGTCCCCGTAGAAACCGTGCTTCTGCTGCAATACGATTTTTGGTTTCGTCTGGTATATCTTCCAGTTGGCTCAGCGTAAACAACACTTGATTGGCACGGGCTACCCCTTCGTAGGTATCACTCCATTTTTGGTTTACTTCACCATTGGTAGGATCCACTTCAAACCTTTCTATCGGGTTCATTGTAGAAAAGTCACCAGCGTTGGTACCTTTGTTGGCATCTCCTCCACGCATGCTACCCCACAACCAGTTGACAGCCCCGCCGTGCCAGTCTTCACTAATACCATCCAGTACTGCGTAGGTACCTATCAATTGTCCTTCCACACCTGGCAATGTTATGATCTGACTTTCTGTTAGCTGCCCTGTAGCCGGTACATCCAAAAATTCATCTTTACAGGCAATCACCCCTACAGTTATGCTAACAACCAGCGTTAAAGGCACTGCTTTCTTTAATATATTTGTTAAGTTCTTCATTGCAATTTTTGCTTTTATATGTTAAGAAGACTTTGCTTTAAGTCAAAAGACTATCATAAGCAATATCTTATTTAGAAACCTATATTCAAACCAATGTTATAGCCCCGCGTTACCGGTGGGTTACCCACGTCAATGCCCAAGCGAGTGTCAGCATCACCTGCTACTCCTGGGTCTAGCCCTTCATAGCTTGTGATAGTAAACAGGTTGGTAGCCTGCAGATAAACCCGCACTTTATCCATACCGTATCTTGACAATATACCTTCAGGCAAGTTATAAGCCAATTGCAGGTTGGCCAAACGACCGTAGTTACCACTTTCCACATAGTAAGAATTAGACTGTGTGTTGGTGCTAAAGTTAGAAACGTTCTCAAAGATTGGTGTTGTGTTTCCACCATTCTCAAAGGTGAATGATTCCTGTACACGTCTGCCATACGCAGCCCCGGTAAACGAAGGATAGAAATCGGTGAACCAACGTGACTGATTAAAGATATCAACGCCTAAGAATGTCTGGAAGAAAGTTTCCAGTTCGAAGTTCTTGTAATTCAGCTTGATGTTGATACCTCCATTGAAATCAGGTACTGGGTCACCCAGGTAGGTACGATCATCTGGCGTAATTGCTCCATCTCCATTGATGTCAGCATACTTGAACCTGCCTATGCCTCCGGCCGGGCTATCAGCAGTTGCGGCTTCGGTTTTTGTCACGCCGTCTTGTGTTGCAGCATTATCTATATCTGCCTGGTTCTGGAACAAACCTGCTACCTGATAGCCATAGAAAGATGAAATGGCATAGCCTACCTGGTTTCTGATTGGGTTGATGCCGCGGAAAGTAATAGGCGAATCAAAATAAGGGACATCAGGAGCTATTGATGTTATCTCATTCTGAAGGAACGAACCTGTTACTTTCACTTCGTATCTAAGCGTAGGAGAAGCATTGCCACGGGTTACGATTTCCAAGTCTATACCTTGGTTGCGTATACTGGCAATATTGAGTGCCGGGTCAGCCGCTTGAGCACCTACCACAGCCGGTGTTTCCAGTTCATACAGCAAGTCTTTAGTATCTTTGCGCCAGAGATCAAAAATCAAATCCAGTTTGCCATCGAAGAAAGATCCATCAAAACCGATATTAGAGGTTTCGGCAGTTTCCCACTTGGCATTCGGGTTACCAATACGACTACGGTAGAACCCTTCAGCAGGTGTTCCGTTGGCACCAGCAATATCATAGTAAGACTGACTCAGGTTAGAAGCAAACAAGCTGTACTGGTTGTAAGGATCCACGTTGTTGGAGTTACCCATTTGTCCCCAGCCTCCGCGTATTTTCAAATCACTCACAAAGCTTACTCCACTCATAAATCCTTCATCCGAAATACGCCAAGCTGCTGACACTGCCGGGAATATACCATATCTATTATTTGCTCCAAAACGAGAAGACCCATCGCGGCGTACAAGCGCATTCAACATGTACTTATCATTATAGGTATAGCGGGCTTGCCCAAAGACTGAGAAGAAATTCACGCCTCTGCGAAAATCGCTGTTTACCACCCGGTTGGTGGTATTAGTCAGCGTGATATAATCTATATCTCTGGAGAAGGGTTCCTGACCGTTTCCGCTCATCTGGCGGAAGTAGCCAACGTTAAGGGATTCTATACCACCTAGCAAAGTAATATCGTGCACCCCAAACTGCTTTTTATATTCGGCTGTGTTGGTAAATATCCAGTTGCGGTTATAACCTGAATTTTCGCCATAGCTAAACGTGCTGTTGTTTTCAGAGTTTTCGTATGAAGTGCGATTATAGTAATTGCTGTAGTTTAGTCCAAGACTTCCACCAAAGCTGCTGCGCACTTTCAGGTTTTCAAGCAGATCAAGTTCTGCGTATACATTACCAAAAATACCGAAACCAAAACCATAATTGTCTTTAGAGCGTTCACGGGCGGCTACCGGGTTTCTGGGGTTGTTGAACCCTTTGGCCTGCGTACCTGCATAACCCCCGAACTCGTTATATACCGGGATAATCGCTGGCATACGGAATGCTGACAGAAAATCGTTTTCTTCGGCGGCAGCTCCACGGCCACCGGCTCCACCAATCAGTCCGGTCACAGACAAATAGGTAGCTTGGATATTCTCACCGATGCGGAATTTTTTGGTAACATCATGCTCTGAGTTGAGACGAAGGCTGTATCGTGTGAAGTTTTGGTTTAAGATGATACCATTCTGATCCTGCATACCTAAGCTTAGGTAATAAGTGCTGCGATCGTTACCACCACTAAAGCTCAGCATATGTCTGTTTAGCGGGGCAGGGTTGGTAATGGCATCAAACCAGTTGGTTCCTGCTTTGTTGGCACGCATCACCAGGTAGATATCTCCTTTGCTGCGATCTACATTCTACATTATAGAGCGCACGTTGTGCTTCCAAGTCAATATCACCTACTACACCAAATTGGTTACCTACCATCAGGTAGTCTGGCAACACCGGGTTGGAAGGATCGCTACCATATTGATCACTCTTGAACAAATCCAGGTATGCTTCGCTTCCCGGAGCTATACCCAGTTGGGTTGCCGTATTGCGCTTGGCCAACCATACAGCATCAGCCTGCTCCTGTGGATTCAAAATATTGTTTACTTTACCAGGGAATGTATACCCAAATACCCCATCGTATCTCACCTTCATGGTGCCATCTCTTTTTCCCTTTTTAGTGGTATATACGATGACCCCGCTAGCAGCTCTCGCACCATAAATAGAAGCAGAGGCCGCATCTTTCAGTACTGTGGTAGATTCAATGTCATCGGGTGCCAGAAAGTCGGTAGAGCCTACTGGCACACCATCTACTACGTACAGAGGCTCGTTGTTTCCGAAAGAACCAAAACCACGCACCCGTACTACGCTGGAGGTACCTGGCTGGCCGTTGGTAATAACGGTAACCCCACCTACGCGGCCCTGTAGCTGTTGCTCTACGTTGCCGGAAGGTATGGCTGTGAGTTCTTCAGACGACACTGTGGCTACGGCCCCTGTTACTTCGCGCCGGTTTTCGGTAGAGTATCCTGTCACCACAATCTCACTTAGAGCCTGAATGTCAGGGGCTATGGAGATATTAATGTTGGACTGGCTGCCCACAGCTACTTCCTGTGTAGCATAACCAATAGAGGAGAATACCAGGACGCTTTCGCTGCCAGGTACGTTTAATTTGTACTGCCCCTCAATGTCCGTTACCGTACCCTGGGAAGTACCCTTTACCAAAACGTTCACCCCAGGTAGGGCTTCGCCGGTTTCTGCATCGGTGATGGTTCCCGATACGCTCTGCTCCTGTGCATACGCACTCAACCCTAAAAACAGGGGAGAGCACAAAGAGCAATGAGAATTTGCATTGTGTAAAAATGTTCATATAAATAGTTAAAAGTTAAAAATGTGTATTCTTGGTATCATATAATAATTTGCAAGAAACAGGTTAGGAACAGCAACCTATTGTCTTTGTTTAATAAAATTATTTGAATATAAAGCCATTTATATTAATTACTAATACAACAAACATATTTTTTTGTATTTCTTTTAAAATAATTTCAAAGTGCAACGTAATCTTGTAATTGTTTTATACATCTCCTTTTATGGGTATTGTCTTATAGGCAACAGAGTTGGTATACGTATAAGCAAAATTGATAAAAGACAAAAACATAACATGCCTTAAGTCGCCCGGCTGGTATATCATCTTTGCCTGAAATTGTATGTGTATACACGCTTTTTGTTCTTGTATTATTTTGATGTTATTCTGGTTAGTACGATCAAGAACAGTGCATGGGATTCTTTGGCTATGCGCTATGCATACCCACATATTCACTTATACACAAAACACCCAGGGCTTGAAATTGCAGCAGCGTGTGCCGTTTTTGGCCAGGATACCACATCAGGTGGCACCCTACAGGGTTTCGTGCCTATCGGGCAGACTGCTCCTGCGGACTGTCTTTATTGGTTCTAGAGGCTAATATTCCATACAATGTATATCTAACTTATTAAATATTCGTGCCTATCATTGTAAACTAGAAAGTATCCTATATTAAGATGTTCATCCTATGTAGGGTCTCATTCTCTTCGTGATCCCAAACTTACATCTGAAGTAAAAAGCACATTCAAGTCCGGGACGCGCAGTCTGGGAGACGAGTATTTATAAAAAAGCTTCAGTTGCAAACCGAAGCTAGGAGGGGGCCAGGGGGGAAAAGAACATCATTTGATCATAAAGTTAATAATGCCAATCACAGAGCCTACAATTGCCAGGAATTGTATCAGACCAACAATATAGATTTGAATGGTTAACGACGACTTAACATTGTTGATCCGATCTATTAGTTCTGTCTTATCCTTTTGCATTAATCCTGTTAACTCTGTCTTATCCTTCTGATTAAGCAGATTGTCCAGTTTGGCTGATAGCTCTATTCTTTGCCTATCATCTATTTCTCCTAAAAGATCAGAGATGAATTGAGCATCCTGTTGTGAAAACTGGTACTTCTCAAATATCTCTGACACTTTCTGTTTTAGTGTAGTATTCATCATAGCAATATACGAAAAAATTAAATATCCGTTTATACCCTGTAGTTTGGATTGTCTGTAAGTTTCCTCCACTTGCTTCAGTGGCAGACTAAAGTAAAAAACAAATATTGCCGTGGCTTCAGGTACAGACTGAAGCCAAGATAAGGAGTGGTGAGAAGTATAGTGTATGAGCACGTGCTATCAGCCCAGGGCTGTCCTTTTATCAGTCGCCTATACCTATCTATTGCTCATCCATAAAGGGATAGCGGAAGTCGGTGGCAGGTACAAAGGTTTCTTTGATAGTGCGGGGCGATACCCAGCGCAGCAGGTTGAGGGCGGCTCCGGCCTTATCGTTGGTGCCCGATCCTCTGGCTCCACCAAAAGGCTGCTGCCCTACGACGGCACCGGTAGGCTTATCGTTGATATAAAAGTTGCCGGCAGCGTGGCGCAGCTTTCGAGTGGCCAGCTCTATGGCATACCTGTCTTGCGAGAATACCGCGCCTGTGAGGGCATACGGAGAGGTCTGGTCTACCAGTTCCCAGCGTTTCTTCATAGCGTTCGGGCTGGTATACGTAGATAGTGACGACCGGCCCGAAGATCTCCTCGCACATGGTGGTATACTTAGGGTCCTGCGCCTGCAAGATGGTAGGCTGCACAAAGTAGCCTGTAGACTTATCATGCCCACCACCGGCAATAACCTCCACCAACGGGTCTTCTTTGGCGCGATCTATATAACCGGCAATGCGGTCGAACGCTGCCTCGCTGATGACGGCAGTCATGAAATTGCTGAAGTCTTCTACACTACCCATTTTGATGTTTCTGACATCTTCTATCAGGTAGCTTTTCACCTCATCCCATAGGTTGCCGGGCACATATACGCGGGAAGCGGCAGAGCATTTCTGTCCCTGAAACTCAAACGCCCCACGGATAATAGCCGTAGCCAGTGCCCTGGCATGGGCCGATGGATGTGCAATGATGAAATCCTTGCCGCCCGTCTCGCCTACAATACGCGGATAGGAACGGTAGGTATCAATGTTGTTGCCGATGGTCTGCCAAAGCTGCTTAAACACTTTGGTACTGCCTGTAAAGTGCAGCCCGGCAAAGTCTGCATGGTGGAAGATCACCTCTCCGGCTAACGGTCCATCTACGTTAATCAGATTGATAACCCCATCGGGCAGACCGGCTTCGCGGAAGATTTGCATGAGCAGGCTGGCGGAGTACACCTGCGTTTCGGCAGGTTTCCACACCACCACGTTGCCCATCATGGCTGCCGAAGTGGGCAGGTTGCCGGCAATGGCCGTGAAGTTGAAAGGGGTGATGGCAAAGATAAAGCCTTCCAGCGGACG
This sequence comes from Cyclobacteriaceae bacterium, assembly GCA_958296015.1. Taxonomy (GTDB): domain Bacteria; phylum Bacteroidota; class Bacteroidia; order Cytophagales; family Cyclobacteriaceae; genus JAJNNC01. The sequence continues at coordinate 173,576 of CATQIH010000029.1, read as the reverse complement.
TTGCTCCAGGCGGTTCCATACGCCGCTGGCAGAGATGGGGGGTTGTTCTCCGTAGATTTCTGCCATGTACATCACATTGAAGCGCAGAAAATCTACCATCTCACACACCGCATCAATCTCCGCCTGATAAGCCGTCTTGGACTGCCCCAGCATGGTGGCAGCATTCAGTCGGTAGCGATAAGGACCAGCCATCAGGTCGGCAGCTTTTAGGAAGATGCTGGCACGTTGCTCCCAGGCCATATTTTCCCAGGCATGCTTGGCACCCAGGGCTGAGTCTATAGCCTGCTGCACATGGTCGGCATCGCCTTCGTAATAATAGCCCAGCGTATGCTCATGGTCGTGGGGGGGAAACATGCGTTTTTTGTGGTCGGTTTTAATCTGCTCTCCACCGATGTATAGCGGCACTTCCACCTGCATGGCTTTCAGTTCTTTCAGTGCTTCTTTCAGCGCAGCACGCTCAGGGGTGCCCGGCGCGTAATCGTATACAGGCTCATTGACAGGGGTAGGAATCTTATAAAATCCGGTAGACATATGTTCAGTGTTTTAAAGTCATCAAAGAATTACGTCCGCAAATTTACATATTTATCAACGCACCGCCATGTGATCAGGTATGATAAAATGGTGAAAGCCAGGAAAAGGCTCCCTCTGGATTTTTTAGTATACACCCGCCTCCTCTCCCCTCGCTTCTCGCTCCCCCTCGCTTCGGTTTGTAACCGAAGCGCAAACCACCAAAGTGTAAAGGTAAGGCTTCAGTTGCAAGCGGTCCGCTCCACGGTGGACACCGCCGCGGCTGAAGGCAGTATGGTACAATAGTAAAGCTTCAGTTGCAAACTGAAGCTAGTATAGGCAAAGTATACTCCCCTCCTGTCATCCTGGAAGGACTTTGCTACGACTTTGCTGTGGTAGCCCTTCTTACTTTAGCTCCCCCACCCTCGCTTCGGCATCTACTATGGAGCGGACCGATTGTAAGTTTTAACCGGAAAGGCTTAGCCGGTTTCTTATTCTTTAGCATTTACCCGAATACTACACATGCAGGGTGTCTTCTGCACTACATGCCTTCTACAAAATGTACAGCCATAGAAACTGTCACCTCTTTATAGTTCAATAACGCATTTCCATACTTGTTACTTTACCCTTACCGGCTTACGCTGTGCTTTTTTAACAGTACTTCCGGCAAACCCTACCGGTGTCGTACTTTATTTGCATGATGGCCAGTAAGCGTTTTGCTTATAATTTATGTTTTACTTTAACAAAAAATCTATGTTGTACATCAAACTGGTAGACAACCCGCTGACCAAAGACGATCCGAATGATTGCAGGGCAATGGTTGTCAACTACAAGAAAAAGAAGATGATCCAGATTGTCAAGCAGATTGCTGTGCCTGGGTCTATCCTGAAAGAGACAGAGTGCGAGGCAGTGATCAAGCGCTTCCTGCAAATACTGGCCGGCAACCTGCACGAAGGCATCGGCTTTGAATCGGAGTATATGGTGATTGCACAAGGTGTCAACGGCGTATTTGCCAACAATCAAGCACCCTTCGACCGCAGCCGCCACGAGGTAACCATGCTTGCCAGAGCCGGTGAAGAGTTTCAGAAGGCACTCGACAGTGTGGAAGTGGTGATCGTAGACCACATCAAGCCCAAGCCAATGATCAAGAGCACGTTTGACACCAAGTCTAAAAGCGACGAGAAGATCACGGCAGATCGTTTGCTGGATATCGACGGTGACCTGCTCAAGATTGAGGATGAAACCGACCCGACACAAGGCGTATTTCTGGTAAGCACCCAGAAAGAGAAAGAAATGCGCGTGGATTACATCCATTACAATAGTCCTAAAAAGCTTCAGGTAGAGATACCCGCTACCCTGAAAACCGGCGAGAAATACCGCCTGGAAGTGCGCAGCAGAGTATACGGAGGCAAAGAGCTACGCGCTAGTAGCTACGATAAGGTGCTGACTGTTGCATAAAGTTATCTTCAACATCCGTATCAAACCTTTGGGCTACCCGCTCAAAGGTTTTTTTATGCCCTATTGATCACCCTATCTTCTCTTACTAAGAGGCAAAGCTGTGTACAACTTTGCCCTCGAGTACGGTACAACTTCGCCCTCGAGTACGGTACACTTCAACCCCTGAGATGTAGACAACTTTGATCGTAAGTTCGGTACATCTTTGCTCCAAAGGACTGTAGCACTTCAATGATGCCTCATAAGCCCCTGTAGTGAACCAACGCAATACACCACTGGTGCGCGTTTGTAACGCGTACCTTACAATGATGAATACCCTTTTACATAGCAATGAAAACTAAGAACGAACGCGTTGCAAACGCGCCCGAGCGTGTGTGAACCAACGCAATATACCACTGGTGCGCGTTTGTAACGCGTACCTTACAATGATGAATACGCCCCACTGGTGCGCGTTTGTAACGCGTACCTTACAATGATGAATACCCTTTTACATAGCAATGAAAACTAAGAACGAACGCGTTGCAAACGCGCCCGAGCGTGTGCGAACCAACGCAATATACCACTGGTGCGCGTTTGTAACGCGTACCTTACAATGATGAATACCCTTTTACATAGCAATGAAAACTAAGAACGAACGCGTTGCAAACGCGCCCGAGCGTGTGTGAACCAACGCAATATACCACTGGTGCGCGTTTGTAACGCGTACCTTACAATGACAAATGCCTTTTTCCTCTGTAGTGAACCAACGCAATACACCACTGGTGCGCGTTGTAACGCGTACCTTACAATGATGAATACCCTTTTACATAGCAATGAAAACTAAGAACGAACGCGTTGCAAACGCGCCCGAGCGTGTGTGAACCAACGCAATATACCACTGGTGCTGTAACGCGTACCTTACAATGATGAATACGCCCCACTGGTGCGCGTTTGTAACGCGTACCTTACAATGATGAATACCTTTTTACATAGCAATGAAAACTAAGAACGAACGCGTTGCAAACGCGCCCGAGCGTGTGCAAAATGTTGATACTACCCCACTGGTGCGCGTTGTAACGCGTACCTTACAATGATGAATACCCTTTTACATAGCAATGAAAACTAAGAACGAACGCGTTGCAAACGCGCCCGAGCGTGTGCAAAATGTTGATACTACCCCACTGGTGCGCGTTTGTAACGCGTACCTTACAATGACAAATACCACTGGTGCGCGTTGTAACGCGTACCTTACAATGATGAATACCCTTTTACATAGCAATGAAAACTAAGAACGAACGCGTTGCAAACGCGCCCGAGCGTGTGCAAAATGTTGACTGAAGAACTGTAGTAGATTGACTAAGCATTGGGGTAGACGGTGAAAGGTTTATAGATAGAAAATAGGTATATTTGCCTATGCCATTGATTGATGAAATAATCATAAAGATTGATGCTTATCAGTTTGAGTTCTCAAAACATGCGGCTGATCAAAGTATTGTTCGTCGCATTAGCATACAGGAAATGAAAGAAGCTATCATGGCAGGTGCAATCATTGAGGGTTATCCAAAAGATAGATACGGACCTAGTTGTTTGATGTTTGGCAGGACAAAGGAAAGCAGGCCGCTACATATACAGTGTAGCTATCCCCCAAGAACCCTTATTAAGATAATTACACTCTATGAACCGGATCCTGCCCTGTGGATTGACTTTAAAACAAGAAAACCAAAATGAAAAGAACAGAAGAAGTGTTGGTTGAACGTTATGTGACCTATACCCTAACATATGAAAAGCAGTTTTACATTGTGGAAAATGTGCCAGCGCGTGTCAACGAACAGACAGGGGAACAGTTTTTCTCACCTAAAACCGTAGAGCATCTGCAAAAGATAGTTTTGGGGAAAGAAAAGCCTAGCAAGATGATGGAGACACCCGTCTATGAGTACTCCGCGTAAGTTCGTCTTGTGACCTAGATGTCAACATGTATAATGGACTACAAACCCGCGTACCGGTGTCTGCTCTCTTTGAGAATCTGAGAGATGGAGCAACCATAGAACAGTTTCTGGAATGGTTCCCAGGCGTGGATCGGGTACAAGTGACATCAGTACTGGATCATGAAGTGACGACATTGACAGCGCACCACGAATGAAAATTTTGTTTGATCAGGGTACCCCTGTACCGCTTCGCCAGCAGCTTACAGGCCATTCGGTTGATACGGCTTTTGAAAATACACAACATTCAGTTGACCATAGACAGCGTAGCTGTAGGCAGTTATCAGGAGATACCGATTTGGGATGAATAATTCGTCGGTCTTGTGACCGACAGAGGCGTAATTTGTGAGGATATGTGGCAGCAGAAGGTGATAGCAATTAGGCCAGGCGTTCCATGTCTCGTACGTTTTTTAGCAGATCAAGATCAAAATGCACATCGTCTTTGCCAGAGTGCAGCACGGATACATCGCCGGTGGTTTCGAAGACGACGGCTTTTACCTGGGAGTAGTTGAGCACATTGGCTTCGCGGAGTTTGGAGCGCAGGTCGTCTTCGCTGAGGTGCACTTTCTTTAGGTTATCATGCAATATCTGGCTGCCGCGCATAAGCAAGACGGGCTGGTTGTCTATTGCCTTGCTGAACCAGTTGAACTTGCGGCGCAAAAAGGCAATGGCAGTTTGCAGAAAGAATAAGGCCAGTAGAGCCACGCCACCCTGGGCTACCGAGGTACTTTTGTTGACGGCCGTGGAGGCCAGCAGGCTACCAATGGCGATGGTCATGGCAAAATCGAAGCTGGACATTTTGGAAAAGCTGCGCAGGCCAAAGATGCGGGTGTAGAGGATAATGATGATATATACCAGGCAGGCTGAGATAAGCGTAGGCCATAGCACATCAAGGGAAGACGTAATCCACTCTTTCATGTTCATGGTGTGTGGGTGCAGGTTAAAAAATAGTGTGTATGTGAAGAACTGGCAGAAAGCGTTAAAGTTTATGTGGTTTGTATCCAAAGAATCCTCCAAGGGCTTTTGCATGTTGTTATAAGCCTTTGGGGGATTGTGGTGGTAGTTAATATTCAACCGTCACCTTCCGGGTCTTTGAAATGCTCCCTGAACAGTTCGTGTACTTTTTCTTCGGTCAGGGGTTTGTTGAGAAAGTCTTTGATAGGCATATCCCGGGCACGCGCTACGTCCTTCGGGTTGAGGGAAGTAGTGAGCATAGCAATGACCACTGATTGTTTGTGAGAACACTCAAGAGTTTCGTAGGCTTCCAGAAACTCAAAGCCATTCATCTCCGGCATATTGATATCCAGCAAGATCAGTTCGGGGCAGCATCCCTGTCCACACTGTTGGTTAATGATCTTGAGAGCTTCTCTACCATTGCAGGCGAGCAGCACCTGGTGCGTAGCCTCCATATCTTCCAGCAACATCTGGTTGATAAAGTTGGTAGTTTCGTCGTCGTCTACCAGCAAAATACATTCAAGTTTGTGCATGAATATTAATCAGTTAAGGTGTTAAAAAAATAAACTGCCATCACCAGATGACAATCATTTTATTTTCGGAAATAGACATTAAAAGTAGTACCTGCATTTACCTCACTTGCTACCTCAATGCGCCCACCGGCGTTTTCTACCATTTTTTTCACCATATACAGCCCGATACCAGTGCCTTCCACATGGGCATGAAACCGTTTGAACATGGTAAAGAGCTGGCTCACACGATCGGGTTCCATGCCCAGGCCATTGTCGGAGACAGTGAGTACATGGTATTCATTGGTGGTTTTGCAGCTAATGGCTATTTGCGGCTCCCTGTCAGGAGAACGGTACTTGATGGCGTTCGACAGCAGGTTGTAGACAACCGACCGCAGGTTTTTCTCCGAAAAGCGAATAGCAGGGCAGCGGGCTACATCTACCACAATATGAGCACCTGAAGACTGTACCATCGGTATCAGATCCAACTGTACTTCTTCAACCACCAGAGAAATATCTACCAGTACGGCTTCTGCGCTGTTTTCTTTCTGGAGTTTGACAACTTCGGTAAGGCTACCAATGGTCTTTTTGAAGCGTTCTATCGATTGCTTCATCATGTCGGTGATGCGCTGCGTACGCTCCGAGGCCAGGCTTTCCGGAGAAAGTACGCGCAGCAAGCTATGCAGCAGCCCCTCAATATTGGAGATAGGTGCCTTCAGGTCGTGAGAGGCAGTGTAGATAAAGTTATCCAAATCGTTGTTGATGCGTATGAGTTGCTCGTTCTTCAATTCCAGCGAAGCCGTAAAGTTTTTTTGTTCGGTGATGTCCTGTGTTACGCCAATAATTTGTGTGGGCTGACTTTGCTCATCATAAAATATATTACCCGAGGCCCTGATCCAGTGAATGGTGTTATCGGGCCATTGCACCCGGCATTCCGCTATGTAAACAGCACGCTCTGCAATTGCCTTATCTATGGCCTGTTGCATCTGTGCCTTATCCGCAGGAAGAATCATAGAAACCAGCTTTTTGTAGTTGAGCGTATCAGTTGGTAAAAGACCGAAGTTCTGCTTGTAAAGAGCCGTACAGTTGATGGCACCGTCTGGTAAACTAAGCTCATAAGAACCCAGATTACCTGCATCCAACGCAAATTGCAAGCGTTCTGCTGTACTTCGCGTACGGGCTTCTGCTTCTTCCAGGCTTTTTATGGCAAGTACCTGACTGGTTATATCTATGGCTGTATCCACGATGCCATATACTTCACCTTCTGTATTGAACAAGGGTGTATAAGCAAAGTCAAAATAGTAAGTAGCTAATACACCACCTACAACAAGGTCGGCTGCTGCATCTTTTGCTGAATAGAGTTTACCAGTAGTGAACACGTCATCCAGTATTTGCAGGAAAGGCTGCCCTTTCAGCTCAGGTAATGCCTCGCTCAGTGGCTTTCCTATTACAGACGCTCCTTTGCCCCAAAGGTCTAACATAGCTTCATTGGCTATTTCAATGATCAGATCCCTGCCAGTAAACAGGCAGGTAGCCACGGGCGATTCTTCTATCAGGTTGCGGAACCGCGTTTCGCTTTCTTTAGTACTCTTTTGGTCGGCTATCTGTGCCGTTACCTCATGGCAAAGTACCATGACCCCTGTGATGGTGCCATCGGCTTCTTTGTATGGCTGGTAAACCAAATTCAGGTATCCTTCTTTTTTCTCTCCATCTACATATATAAAATAAGGATGATCGTAGAGGTACAGCGGTTCGCCGGTAGTACGCACGCTATCCAGTATCGGGCGGAACTCCTCCTCTGTTTCAGGGATTATACTAAACAGAGGCTGGTTCAGTAATTCTTCCGCAGTGTGGTCAACTAATCGTCCGTACGCCTCATTCACAATATTCACCCGCATTTCCTTTCCAATCAGGACAATGATACCAATGGTGGTTTCGCGCACCAGGTTCTGGAAACGCTGGTCGGATAGCTGAAGATCATTTACTTTCTTTACTTTCTCTGAGGTTTCATAACATATTGCAAGCACGCCACCTATATTTCCGCTTTCATCATATATAGGGCTGTAGCTATAAGTCCAGTATGCATCTTCCGTCTTTCCGTTGCGCTCAACAGGTACCAAATAATCTTCATTCCAGGTAGCTTCATTGCCAGAAAGGATATGATCTACCACAGGTTTGATAGTGGACCATAACTCTCCCCAGTAATCTTCTCCTTTTTGCCCCAATGCTAAAGGGTATGTAGCACTACTACGCAGACTAGGAAGGTAAGCATCGTTATAAAACTGGATCAGGTCATTGCCCCACCAGAGGAACATGGGAAACTTAGCATGAAGTACGATGCCCAGGGCAGTACGCAAACTTTGTGGCCAGCTATCCACCGGCCCAAGTGTGGTTGCCGACCAGTCGAGAGCACGAATGAGCTTGCCCATCTCCCCACCTCCGTTCAGGAAGCCTGCGTTTTCCGTGTATGTTGTATCTTGTTTGAGTTGAGTATCATCCATACTCCTGCAAATAATCAATGATGGTTGTTACCTGATAGTTGTATCCACCAAAGTTAAACAATCTTTTGTAGTTACAAATGCCTGCTCTTTGTCAAATGTAAAATTTAGTATTCCCAGTGCCTGGGTAATTGGTAATACTGCATCAGACCAGCAGTAGGTGGGTATTGCTGTAGGTGCCGGAGCATTTCATTGACATCCTTTTCAAATTCTAGGTAATAGTCTCTGTCAAACGAAGCCAGTTTTTTCATGATGAGCTGCGCTTTTTTGCATACATAGTCGGCAAACTTATCGGCACGGTGGCGGTTACCCTGTAGTATTTTTTGCTGCGTACGAAAGGGCATATTGATGAGCAGCAGGTTGAGCTGCACTTCCCCGTATTTATCTTTGGTGATCTTGATGTGCCGGGTGATCTCGCCACTGAAGCTGCGCATTTCCATCATCACCAGGCCGGGTGTATGGCTCCAGAAGCCCAAGCCTTCAGTGTCAAAATGATGCCGTATCTGCGCTGCCAGTGCCTCACGCTTTTGCTCCATGTCTACCTCATCTTCTAATAGCTGATGGTTGAGTCTTTCCACCAGCATCTTATCTTTGGCGATCAGGCGCAACAGTAATTTATCCTTTTCCTGGTCGGGTAAATCTTTGATAGCCTGCTTGAGCGCGTCCGGAATTTTGGTTGTAGCCATACTATAAATGTATTCAAGTAATACAGGGTATCATCATTTCAGGTTTAAGAACATTATATGGCGGTCTTTGTTTGCGTTGTGAGTTTATCATGCACAAAGCTTTGCTTTTTTTACAAAGAACTGCTAATTTTCTACCGCAATACTAAAATTATTATTATATTACATCATGATTAAATACAATTTTTAGTTTAATCTATTATCAGTCATTTTTAAATCATCAATTTTTTAGCTTAGTCATATGAAATTAAAAAACTTTACAAACTCATGGGCCAGCATCATTTTTTTAGGCTGGCTAGGAATACTATCAACACAGGCATATGCTCAGCAAAATGCCCTGGATTTTGATGGTAAGGACGACATTGTAGAATCCCAGATCAAGGTCTCCGGTTCTTACACCAAAGAAGCCCTGGTATATCTGCGCGAGCTTGCAGCAGGAGAGATTAATGCCGAAGGTTTTAACAATAACATTGCTTCCGGCAACCCTGGAACAGCCAATACGGCTTTCTGGATTCCTACCACCAATGGCCGCCGTCTGGCAGCCGGGCATAATGGGAAGTGGTTTACGGTGCAGGATACAGCCGTATTTCCTACCGGCCGGTGGATGCACGTTGCTGTTACCTTTGATGCTAATAATAGAGTATTTACCCTATATAAAAACGGCGTACAAGTATCACAAGCTACTATTTCTGCTGCTGATACTAAGAATTACTCTGATGAAGGGGGAGATTCTCTGCAAATCGGAGGATTTGTGGGTGCAAATTTCCTGAAAGGTGCATTGGATGAAGTAAGAATATGGAGTACCGTTCGTACTGCCGAAGAGATCAAAGCTTCTATGCAGCAACCACTTGCTGTCACCGAACCAGGTCTGATTGCGTATTATAATGCTAACCAGGGCACAGCAGACAAAGATAACACAGTCCCTACCCCTATCGATTCACTTACCAATAGTGTTGCTGGTGCAAAAAGTGGTATACTAAGTGGATTTGCCCTAACCGGCACCACCTCAAACTTCATTACTTCCACTGCACTTGATGCAGCTGCTACAGATATAGTACCCCCGGCAGGATATACTGTGGCTATAGATCAGGCAAGCATAGATGCCAGCAATCAGACGGCGGTTAGTTTCACAATTGCCAATCCAGGCGACGCTGTTAAATATTATTATTCAATAAAGGATGCGGCAGATAGTGTTGTTGCTGGTAGCGGACCGATAGCTGACCAGCCAACCGGTATAGATGTCAGTGGCCTAGCAGATGGTGACCTACAGCTTTCAGTCATTCTGGAAGATGCCGCCGGAAATACCGGAGCACCTGCTACGGCTATGATCAACAAGAGCGCGCTTGCTATTGCAGCTACCATCACTAGCGAATATGATAGTGTAGCCAACCAGTCGCCTATACCTATTACAATCACATTTAACAAAAAAGCAAGTGGCTTTGCAGTGGCTGACCTGACAGTGACCAATGGTGCCGCTACCGAGCTTGCTACACTCGACAGCATTACGTTTGCGGCTAACATCACGCCTGAAAACGGAGGTGCTGTCATCGTTACCCTGCCAGCTGGTGCGGTCACTGATGCACAGGGTGGTGCCAGTACAGAAGAGGCCACCTTCAGCATATTGTATGATGTATCTGCTCTTACCGTCGCACTATCAACACAGGAAGACAGTGTCTTTACAGCAGATGTGCTTAATGTGAGCATTACTTTCAGCGAACTGGTATCCGGTTTTGCCCTTAGTGACCTGAAAATTACCAATGGTACCGCCGATACGCTCGTCACAGGAGATAGCATTATCTTCACTACCGGCATTACACCCAGCGATGTAGGGCCTGTCACCATAGAACTGCCTGCCGAAGCTGCTACTGCCGTCAATGGTGGCAAACCTAATGCGGCGGCTACACCATTGACAAGAGTTTATCAGCCCAGCGGTGCTCCTTCAGTAAAGCTCACTACAACAGCCAGCAATCCTACTAATCTGGAGTCTGTTCCTGTAACCATTACTTTCAGCAGTGCAGTTAGTAAATTTACCATCGATGGCCTCGAGTTACTCAATGCCGCCGCTGATACGCTCATTACCCAAGACAGTACTACATTTACCACTAACCTGAGTCCGGTAATAGATAGCATAGTGAGTATTGCCGTGAAAGAAAATGCCGCGGTTGATGCGGCAGGCTCCGGCAATGTGGCATCACAGCTGCTTAGCATTATATACGACGGCACTGCACCTACTGCTGCACTTACCACCGATGCCAGCGATACGGTATCAGCTAATTTCGCCATCACCATTACATTCAGTGAAGCGGTAGTCAGTTTTGATTCCACCAAATTGATGCTGACCAATGCCATAGCCGGTAATGTACAAACAGCAGATAGCACCGTGTTTACAGCCGACATCATGCCTGATACAACAGGAGCCGTCCTGGTGACTATTGACAGTGGCATGGTGGCCGATCTGGCAGGCAATGGCAATATGGCCTCAGACACGCTGAGCCTCTTCTATGATGCAACAACCGGTGGAGGTGGCGATACCGTAGCTCCCACACTGACCATTACTTCTTCAGAAACTGATACGACACAGGCCAGCACTTTTGTAGCAACCTTCACTTTCAGCGAGCGCGTAAGCAAGTTTGATTCCACGGATATAGCTATAGACAGTGCTGCTATCAGTAAGCTGACTACTTCAGACAGCACTACTTTCACAGCCAACGTGATGACCATGGACCAGGGTACTATCAAGATCAGCGTACCAGACGGTGCTGCTGTTGACGCGGCAGGCAATGCCAGCAAGGCTGCCAGCTATAGTATTTTCTATCAGAAGTCTGTAACGGGTATAGAAGAATTGTTTGTACAGGATGCGATGCTGAAAATGTATCCGATACCTTCCGGACAAACGCTTAATGTTGCTTTTCAGTTGAAGAAAGCTTCCAAGGTGACCATAGAACTCCGAAGCATCAGCGGTCAGTTGGTTCAGCGAAAGGTTTTGGGTAAAACAGCCTCTGTAGACGAAAGTCTGGGCTTGTACAATGTACCCAATGGGGTCTACGTGCTGACACTTTATATGGGACAGGAAAAAGTGAACAGGAAAGTGATTGTGAACCGATAATTTTTGCTTTGTAGATACAGCAAATGCCGGAAAGTGCAGGTTTAACACCCACCTTTCCGGCATTTTTTATTGTTATAGTCTTGGTTTTTCTCTTACTGTTTGGCGATCACCAGGAAGCTGCTGTTGAGCAGTGATTCTTTGTTGTAGGCAAAGGATTTTCTACTGGTTCCCTGGTACACTGCACCTCCGGCACCTTCTACGATAGCCTGCCCAGCGGCGGTGTCCCACTCCATGGTAGGGCCGTGCCGGTAGTAAATATCGGCTTTCCCTTCGGCCACCATACAAAACTTCAGTGAACTGCCTTTGGAGATATTTTCTGTTGCTCTATAGGCTGTCAGCACTTTTTCTTCTTCTTCCGAAGCATGGCTGCTGCTTCTTACGGCAATAAGTTGGTCTGTTTTGTGGTTTACCTCAAGTTTGGTGGTTTTTCCATCACCCAGTTGTTTGTAAGCTCCTGGTTCTATATCTTCCACATAACCTTCTTTACCGGCAAAATATAGTTCTCCTGTTACGGGTGTGTAGATGACACCGGCCACAGGTGCTCCCTGATGTATCAACGCGATGTTGACGGTGAACTGGCCATTGCGTTTGATAAACTCTTTGGTACCATCCAGCGGATCAACCAGCCAGAAATATCCCCAATCTTTGCGCACCGCGTAAGCTATGTCTTTTCCCTCTTCTGATATCACAGGAATATCCGGATATTGCTGCTGCAAGGCAGGTGCTATCACCTTGTGCGATGCCTGATCGGCCAGCGTTAGCGGTGAGTTATCTGCTTTAAAATCTACTACTTTAGAAAAATCATCGTCATGATACACTTTGAGTATTTCTTTTCCTGCCTCGACGGCAATACTGTTGATGATACTGATATTGATCTTTTTTGCCATATTGAAGTGCGTTAATTAAAGGCTTTCATTTTCTCTGAATATAAAAGTATAGACAAAAATCGGCTTGGTAAATAGGCCGATTGTGCATCTTTGCATGAGAATTAGCGGCAAAAGTAGTTGTTTATCTATGATAAAAAAGTATATATTGACAGTTTTAGATACATTCGCACCAGGGAATTTGTAGCCTGTTTATATATGGATCAGAAAGCAAGAGTAAAAATCACACTAAATACCGGAGAGTTTGAGGTAGAAGGCTCGGAAGATTTCGTCAATTCGTATTCCGAAGAAATTAAGAGTTTCCTTTCTTTGCTGGAGAAAAGCACGGCCAGACCTGTGCAGGAAGCTTCGGCACCCCGTTCCATGATGGCTACACAAGGCGATCTTTTCGATGCCGCTCCTGCACAGCCCACAACCCGGCAGGATAGCAACGTGGCATTTAACGACATGGAATCGTTTGGTGAATTTTACCATCGTCGCCCTAAGAATGTCAGCAAAACAGACATTGTGCTGATGGCGAGCTACTACATTCAGACTAAAAACGAGGAAGGTGTTTTTACCACCCGCGAAGTGACCAAGCTACTGAAAGATCATGGCCTCGATTTGTCTAACCCAGCGCACTTTATCAAACTCAACCAGGAATATAAAAAAGTATTTAAGATGAGGCAAGGCCAATACAAGGTAAGTGAAGAAGGCGTAAACCACCTGAAAAGTATTCTGCGGTAAATTAAGCCTACAATATTTTCCGGCTGGCTTCCAGCAAGCTTTCTACAGTATACATTGCGCGTGTAGAAGGCTTTTCTTTATCCAGCAAAATGGAGCGAATCCCCAGCTTATAAGCAGGCACCAGATCACGCTCCTTGTCTCCTATCATCCAACTCTGGCCCACATCCACTTCATATCTGGCAATGGCTTTCTCAAACATCAGACTATCTGGCTTGCGGGTTAGCGATTCGGTTACCGATGGGTGATAAGGCGCGAAATAAAAAGCATCTATGCTATTGCGGGTCTGCTGCTGAAAATACTGATGACATATCTCCATGTCCTCGCGGCTATAGATGCCTTTGGCAATACCCGACTGGTTGGTAATAACTATCAACAGATAACCTGCACTTTTGAGGGCGTATAAGGCTTTAGGCACCCCCGGCAGTATCTCAAAATGCTCCAGCTGATAGGCATAGTTTAACCTGTCGCGGTTCAGTACGCCATCCCTGTCCAGGAAAATACATTTGTTCGACATGATGTACGGTTTATTTTGACAATCGTTTATAGGATGAATATTTTCTTGTTAATGGTTGAGCGCGTAAATTTACAAAACAAAACGGTGCTTTAAATCAGGCAACTGATTTTTCATGGCGTAGCCGTTTTCATTTTGAAGCTTTAGATTATCCACTTGTGAGCAACAGTTTAGTCATCATCCCTACCTATAACGAAAAGGAAAATATTGCCGCACTGATTAGTAGCATCTTTTCACAGGCCGTTTCATTCGATATTCTCATCGTTGATGATAATTCTCCGGATGGCACTGGCGAGATTGTCAAAGAGCTACAAGAGGGTTACCCCGATCGTATCCACTTGCTACAGCGCTCGGGCAAGCTCGGCCTGGGCACAGCATATATTGCCGGGTTCCATTATGCTTTGGAACGCAATTATGATTATATCTTCGAGATGGATGCTGATTTCTCTCATAATCCCGACGACTTGGTACGTCTTTATCAGGCTTGTACGCAAGAAGGAAATGACCTTGCCATTGGCTCAAGATATGTAACCGGGGTGAATGTGGTGAACTGGCCTATCAACCGGGTACTGGTCTCCTATTTTGCCAGTGTCTATGTGCAGATAATCACCGGTATGCCCATTAAGGATGCTACGGCTGGTTTCAAATGTTACCGCAAAAATGTGTTGGAAACCATCATGCGCAACAAGATTAGGTTTGTAGGCTATGCTTTTCAGATAGAAATGAAGTTTACGGCCTGGAAGTATGGCTTTGAGCTCAAAGAAGTGCCCATCATTTTTACAGACCGAACACGCGGGCAATCCAAGATGTCGAGCAAAATATTTTGGGAGGCATTCACTGGTGTTGTCAGAATGAAGATCAGGAGCTTTTTCAGAAAGTACCACCGCGACACGCCTGCACAAAATTAATCAAAACGTATGGCTTTGATAGGATTGATACGCATGATGATGGCTGTAGGAATGTTGAGCACCAGCCCCACAATGACAAACGTGAGCAGATTGAGCAAGATGATACTGGTGAAATCCCACTGAATAGGCACAAACTCCATATAATAATTCTCCGGGTCTAGCGGAATGACCCTGAAATAATACTGTAATGCACCAAATCCTACGCCGATAAGGTTGCCCAGCAACATGCCTTTGCCAATGAGAATCAGCCCGTTGTAGGTAAATATTTTTCTGATCTGGCTATTTTTTGCACCCAGTGCTTTCAGTACACCAATCATTTGTGTGCGCTCCATGATCAGAATCAGCAGGATACTGATGATATTAAAACAGGCTACAAAAAGAATAAGCCCCAGAAATACTACCACATTGTTGTTGATCAGTTCCAGCCATTCAAACATCTGCATATACTTGTCATTGATTTTCTCCACAAACAGATCATAATCCAATTCATTTCTGAGTGTTTCCGTAGCTTTATCTATATCCGCTTCGTCTTTCAAAAATACCTCAAACCCACCTACCAGCGAATCCGGCCAGTTGTTTAGGCGCTGGATGAGGGCTACATCTCCGATAATGACCTGCTCATCAAATTCCTCAATACTGGTATTATAGATACCCTGTATATGTAGCTTTCTGATTCGAGTGTTGGGCGGATCTATAAAATACATCCTCACATCATCACCTACTGATAATTTCAGCGTATTGGCTATTTTACGACTGATCAGTATATCGAGTGAATAGCTGTTGGCACCGCCGGTTTTGTCCGGAAAACGTATAAATCCGCCATCTTCCAGGCTGTTGAGAAAGCGCAGGCTGTCTGCATCGCGGCTCACGCCCTTCATAAACGCTCCATATACCTCTTCGTCTGTCTGCAATAGCCCGGCTTTGTGCGCAAAGGTTTCTACCCTTGATATAAAAGGAAATGAATCAGGCTGCTGGTAGAGCACATTATGGGTGGAGATCGGCTCTTCCTGTAGCGTATTGTCCAAAGAGTAGCGGGTCACTTGAATGTTGCCGCTAAAGGCAAATATTTTGTTCTTCACTTCTTTCTTGAAACCTCCCAAAATAAGAAAAGACACCAGCATGGTGGCTAGCCCCAGCGCAATACTGGCAATAGCAATCTTGTTGATAGTAGCCGAAAAAGAACTTTTTTCAGCCTTGCTAATCTTTTTAGAGATGAAGTAAGGAAGGTTCAAAGTAAAATGTTAACTGTAGATTGGTTCAGACAATGATTTATACATAACTTGTTTGCAAAATAAACAACTTTATGCGTCTCGTCACATTATTGCTTTCTTTTATTCTTGTTACCTATTCTTCCTGTCAGTCTCAAACGCCTGCTGTGCAGCAAGATAAGTCTTCCAAAGCTATTCAGGTAGGTGCAGCTTCTATGCAGGAATACCTGCTAATATTGAAAGATAAAGACGTAGCCCTGGTAGTAAACCATACTTCACTGGTGGACAGCACACATCTGGTAGATACGCTGCTGGCAGTTGGCATCCGAGTGAAGCAAATTTTCGCTCCTGAGCATGGATTTAGAGGAGATGCAGCCAATGGCGAAACGGTGAAAGATGCAGTAGACACCAAAACTGGATTGCCTATTATTTCTTTGTATGGAAAGAATAAAAAGCCCTATCCTGAGCAACTGCAAGATATTGACGTAATGGTTTTTGATATACAGGATGTGGGAGCACGTTTTTATACGTACATCAGCACCATGCACTATGTGATGGAAGCCTGCGCTGAGCAAAACAAACCGCTCCTCATTCTAGACCGCCCCAACCCCAATGGCTATTATGTGGATGGCCCGGTACTCAACATGGAGCTTTCTTCATTTGTTGGGATGCATCCGATCCCCATTGTGCATGGACTGACCGTAGGTGAACTGGCACAGATGATCAATGGTGAAGACTGGCTAAAAGACGGAGCACAGTGTAAAATAACCATCATTAAAGCCAAAAATTATACCCACCTTGACCATTACAGCCTGCCTGTTCGCCCGTCTCCCAACCTTCCGAATGATCAATCTGTCAACTTATATCCGTCGCTTTGCCTGTTTGAAGGCACTGTGATGAGCCTGGGCAGGGGCACTCCTTATCCTTTTCAAATAGTAGGCTATCCTGATCCTACTTTCAAAACTGTTGTTCCCTCAACAGATACCATTACTTTTGTGCCTGAAAATATTCCTGGTATCGCGATGAACCCACCGCAGGAAGGCAAACAATGCTATGGCTCAGACTTCCGTCACACAGATCGGTTGGGCCAGATCTCGCTAAACCACCTCATTGCATTTTACAAAACATCACAGAAAGCAGGTATTCCTGAGTTTTTTAATAACTTTTTTGACAAACTTGCCGGCACCAAACAGCTAAAGAAGCAGATTACAGCCAACACAAGCGAAGCAGGCATACGGGCCTCATGGGCAGAAGACCTAAGAAAGTATAAAAGTATGCGGAAGGAATATTTGCTGTACGAAGACTTTGAATAAAACATTTTGCCAGGTATAGTTTTATCAATATATGCAACAAGAGCTGTTAAAGATCATCTTTATGGGAACGCCGGAATTTGCGGTTCCCTCTCTGCAAACGCTGGTAGATCATGGGCAACACGTGGTAGCAGTAGTAACTGCCCCCGACAAACCTCAGGGAAGAGGCAAAAAAATTCTGCCCTCCCCAGTAAAGCAGTGCGCTTTGGACAACCATATTCCGGTGCTTCAGCCTGCCAACCTAAAAAGTCAGGATTTTCTACAAGAGCTTCAGGCATATCAGGCCGACTTGCAGGTGGTAGTAGCGTTTCGGATGCTTCCGGAAGCTGTATGGAATATGCCCTCCAAAGGTACGTTCAACCTTCATGCTTCGCTGTTGCCACAATACCGCGGCGCGGCTCCTATCAACTGGGCTATCATCAATGGCGAAATAGAGACGGGTGTCACCACCTTCATGATTCGCCATGAGATTGATACCGGTAATATTCTTTTCCAGGAGAAAGAGCCAATTAGTTTGGATGATACGGCAGGCAGTTTGTACGAGCGTCTGATGCACAAAGGCAGCCAGCTGGTGCTAAAGACTGTGGAAGCCATAGCTACAGGCGATGATCAACTGCTGCCACAGCAAGAAAATAGCACCTTGAAAGCAGCACCAAAGATACACCGCGAAACGTGCCAGATCGACTGGCAGCAACCCGCGGAAAAGGTCCGGAATTTTATCCGTGGCCTGTCTCCTTACCCTGCTGCATGGACTATCCTGCCCGGATCAACGGGAGAAATTATGTGCAAAATATTTGAGACCAGCCTTACTAGACTGCAAGATTCAACCTTGAAACCCGGCGAGATCAGTACGGATAATAAAACTTTCTTGCATGTGCAAACCGGCACTTCACTGCTTGCTATAGATGTGCTGCAGATACAGGGAAAGAAAAAACTGGCTATGCAAGACTTTTTAAGAGGTAATTCACTATGATCAAATCCATTATTGCCGCCAAATCTTCCAACCAAGTGATTGGCAAAGATAACAGCCTGATCTGGCATATGCCTGCCGACCTGAAGCGTTTCAAGCAAAAGACGCTGGGTCACTGTATTATCATGGGCCGAAAAACGCTGGAATCTATGGACAAACCTCTTCCAGGTCGTACTTCCATTGTTGTTACCCGAAACAAACAGTATAAAGCAGAAGGCTTCATTGTTGTCCACAACATTCAGGATGCATTTCATTTGGCAGAAGAAAACAAACAGGAAGAGGTTTTTATTCTGGGAGGCGCAGAAATCTACAAACTGACCCTCGGCATGGCCGATAAAATGTATCTCACCGAAATCAAGGCTGAATTTGATGGCGATGCTTTCTTTCCAGCCATCGATGATGACCAGTGGGAAGTTATCCACCACGAAGCACACCCGGCAGATGCTAGAAATCCCTATCCTTATACCTTTACAGACCTGCAAAGAAAGTAGTCTACAGATACAACTCGTCTATCACTTTCATCAAATCAGCTTCCATGTCCTCCATCCGCAGCAGTGCCTTATCTAATAACTGATCTGCCACCAGCTTCTTTACGTCTTCATCTCCACGCACTTCTTCCTGCGGCACTTTATAGGTTTGCTCGATCAGCCCCCGCTCAAACTTGATCAGGTACTTGTTGTTCCAGGCAAATATGGTAATCCTACATTGAGGATGAGATACTTCACTTATAACACGCATGTAATGTCTTTTTATAAATATTGACAAAAGTTAGCTGTTTTTTCCTGAAACAATAAAGCTTTCCTGTTTTGGGACAAATTATTTATCTAAAAGATGCGATTTTCCTCGATATAGAACACTTCCCATTTTCTAGCATGGTTTTAGATTATTACCTTTTAGTTAAATTTTATAATTATTTAAATTAATACGGTGGAATGGGACATAGTTTACGAATTTTATTACTATTGTGCTTTACAATAATGGCAATGGCCCATACAGAGCCAACTACCATCAGTTTAGAGGTCAACATTCACCAGTTAGACAAAACCCTAATACCGAACGCTGAAGAAACAAAACCTGGCATCACTAATCGCCTGTTTGCAGAAACCAGTTTGAAAGTTTATCCTAATGTATTTGACAAAAATGCCTCTCTCCTACTCTATTTAAAAGAACCAGCCAATACAGTTCATCTTTCTGTAATAGATACAATGGGCAATATCAAAGACATACCGGTAAGCCATGCAATGACCAGTGGGTTTTATGAGATTTCTCTTATACCACATCAAAACTCCTCGGGGATGTTCAAGATCAGGGTAATTGTTGATGGTAAAATATATTACCAGCAAATCACCCGATAACTTATCCAATATATCACATATTAATAACTCTACAAACTATGAAAATACTGATAGCCGACGATGATGAGATATTTATGCAGTTAATTGCTTTTAAGCTCAAAAAAGAAAAAGATTACCAGGTTTATACTGCTACTGATGGCAAGAGAGCCATGCAAATAGCAAAAGAAGTAAAGCTTGATGTGCTGATCACAGACATATTGATGCCCTTTGCTTCGGGGCTGGAGCTTATTGAGTTTGTTAGGAAAAGCACATCTGCCGATACTTTTATCATTGCTATTTCTGCCGCTGGCCTGGAAGCTAATATGAAAGAAGTGTACGACATGGGTGCTGACGATTTCATATCAAAACCTTTTCCACTGGAAGAACTCATTCTTAAAATAAAGAACGTATTGCACACCAACTGTTAATCACGATGAAAAGGGTTGTCCTCATCTTTTTGCTTGTTGCCATATTCACAAACCATCTATGTGCACAAACTGCTCAGGAGCTTTACGAAAATGCTCAGCAACACGCTTATGCGCAGGAATATACTGAAGCTGAAGATTTGCTAAACACCATTCTGCTTTCCAACGCAGATCATTACGATGCCAAGCTACTGCTGGCGCAGGTATATGCCTGGAATAGGCAATATATATTGTCTTCGCAGCTATTAACAACGCTGATCCATGATTTTCCACCATCAGCCGATGCCTACGAAATGCTGGCAAAAGTAGCTTTGTGGCAGCAAACGTATACGAATTGCCTATCAGTGTGCAACAAAGGTTTACAACTGTATCCGGAAAGCTTATCGCTTCAGCTAACCAAAGCCCAGGCTCTGAGCAATACGGGAGATACAGAGAGTGCTATCAGTATCTTGGAAACCCTGCTGGCGCAGGATAGTGAACCTGAAGCCAGCAAGCTACTGAAGCAACTCACCTATAAAGAACCTGCCAACGCCATCATAGCAGAGTATGCGTATGCACACTTCAGCAACACGTTTTCCCCCTGGCATACGACATCTCTGGCTTACAGGAGAAAAACATCGTGGGGTTCGCTTACCGGGCGCATTAGCAGTACAAATAGGTTCGACCGAAAAGGCGTACAGTACGAACTGGAGGCATATCCCAGAATTAACAAAAAATCTTATGTTTACCTGAATGGTGGTATCTCAAACAATACGGTATTTCCTCAATATAGATTTGGTGCAGAATATTTCAGACTATTTTCCAGAAACCTGGAAATCTCAGGAGGCGTACGGGGATTATCCTTTGAGCAAACATACGTCAACATACTGACCCTGCAACTGGGCCATTACTTTAGCCACTACTGGTTGTCGGCCCGTGGCTTTGTGGCCTCTATAGAAAATAAGCACGAAGCAACCGGTACGTTCACCCTCAGACGATACTTAAGCAATCCGGATCAGTACCTGACGTTGTATGCAGGTTCGGGAGCCACTCCTTTGTCGGTAGTTTCTATCAATGAGATCCGAAGGTTAGGAACCAATGGTATTGCCTTTGATTATCAGCATCCTTTTTATAACAGAACCCTGCTTGCCGGTGCAAAAATAGCCTACGACAGGGAGGTTTACTCCGAAATCAGGACTACTCAGCGGTATACGCTGCTCTTTTCATTAGCCAAAAGATTTTAGCATATGAATACATCTTTGACTCACAATTATGCTGTTGCAGCCGAATATCCCTTTCTGTTAAAGTACAGTGAACTTTACCAGGGTGACGACAACATAGCGTATTTCATTATATTGGCTAGTATTCTGGCATGTATCTCCTTGCTATTAATTTGTATCCTTTATATAAGAAGATCAATGATGACCATCCGTGGAAACAAGGTAGATCAGTTGAAATTTCGTTATCAATACCTTATTTATGATGCGCTGGTAGAAAGTCAGACCGAACAGGGGCTTATTGCACAAGACCTCATTATCGACAAACTCAAAAAGGAAATAGCGAAAGGCAACCTGCAAAAACAAGTACTTATCGATCTGATCATAGATCTGAAAAAGAACTTCACCGGAGACTCTGAGAAGCAATTCATGCACTTATATTATGCCCTGAACCTTCCTGCATACTCTTTAAAAAAGCTAAATCATTATAGCTGGGACGTGCAGGCTAAAGGCATCAAAGAACTTACTGAAATAAAGTATGCTTGTCCTGAAGTACAACTGGCCATTGCCAATCTGGTATATTCAAAGAAAGATATTGTATCACAAGAAGCCCGGATCGCCTCTATCAGACTCAGAAAAGACCCGCTTCAGTTTCTTCAAAACTTGCAAACGCCCCTGACCGAATGGCAGCAGATTAACCTGCATCACATGCTGATGAAGTTTGAGAAAAATCTCATGCCTGATTTCACCAGATGGTTATCCTCTTCCAATACCAGTGTTGTAGTCTTTTCTCTCAGAATGATTGCCGACTTTGAGCAAACGCATACCGCCCAGTACCTTTTGCCAACTTTGCTGCACAAAGATCCGGAAGTAAGAGAAGAAACGATCAAAACACTGATACAGCTGGATACCCAGGATTTGCTGCCGCAGATGATCAGTGCCAGTCAGACTTGTAGTCATCCTACAATACTACGTTTGCTGGAAGCTATGCAGGTTTGGGGAACAGACAACCAGCACTCCTTTTTGGAGACGTTAAAAACAAGCTCTTCTGAAGAAATTCGAGAAAAAGTATTGCTTATGAGCCTACAGACAAGTCCCCAAGAGCCTGGTAAACTCTCTCACGTTGCTCACCGAACAATTTAACCACGCTTATGATGACAGGTTTTACTACCCAAACAATTACGTTCATTGCCGAAGAGGTAATATTTGTATATGCCACTGTGCTTGGTATGTCTTATCTGCTTTTGGCCATATTCTCATTCTTTCATACCCGTTCATACATCAGGAGGAGCAGCGTATCAGAAAACAACGTAATACTGGCTTCTCCTCTGGTACCGGCTGTCTCGCTGGTGGTTCCGATGTATAACGAAGGCAAAACTATCATCGACAGCCTGCGCTCGCTACTTTCCTTAAGGTACAACAACTACAACGTCATTGTAGTGAACGATGGCAGCAAAGATGATTCCCTGGAAAAAATTATTGAGTATTTCAGCCTGATTCCTGTAGCTTATTCTACGCAATCGAGAATACCAACGCAGCAGGTTCACCAGGTATATCAATCGCGCCATAAAGCTTTTAAAAAACTTATTATCGTTGACAAAGACAACGGAGGGAAAGCAGATGCCCTGAACGCTGGTCTGAATGTTTCTAACAATAAATTGGTAGCTACTTTAGATGCGGATTCTATTCTGGCACCCGATGCACTTTTGAAAATGGTGAAACCCTATCTGCAATCAAAAACCAAAGTAATTGCTACGGGTGCCGTAGTCAGAATAGCCAATTCCTGTACCATTGAGGATGGAAATTTGGTGAAAGTTCATTTGCCTACTTCATTGCTTGCGCGGTTTCAGGCGTTAGAGTACCTCAGAGTATTTTTACTTTCCCGGCTGGCCTGGAGCAAACTCAATGGTTTGCTGATTGTATCAGGTGCCTTTGGGTTGTTTGACCGTGAGATTGCCATAAAAGCGGGTGGCTATTATACCAAAACCGTTGGAGAAGATATGGAACTGATCGTGCGTATGAGAAGGTATATGCATCAGACTAAGCAATCTTATAAGGTCAGCTATATTCCGGACCCTTTGTGCTGGACAGAAGCACCTTCTACCCTCGGTACACTGGCAAAACAAAGAAACAGATGGGCACGTGGAAGTGCAGAAACGTTGTTGAGGCATAGAGGAGTGTTCTTAAACCCAAAATATAAGCTGATGGGGTTCCTCAGCTACCCCTACTGGCTGGCATTTGAATTTTTGGCACCATTTATAGAAATTATCGGAATTGCTTACTTTTTAATACTGACTGTCTCCGGAGTTATCAGTTGGGCAAACTTTCTTGCCTTGTTGGCTGTAGTATATTCCTTTGCCGTATTCCTTTCTATCCTGGCACTGATAGCAGAAGAATTTTCTTATTACAAATACGCAAAGAAGTCTGATACATTCAGGCTGGTTTTTACTGCTTTTTTAGAACCATTGTTATACCATCCGGTTATCCTTTTTTCTTCTATTCAAGGAAATATATATTTGCTACTAGGAAAAAAGAGCTGGGGCGAAATGCAGCGAAAGGGCTTTGGAACAATGGATACAAGGGAACACCGGAAAAAGGCGAAGGCATCATATACAGCCTAACCTATTCTTTTGAGTAAACGTGATGCTAATGGATTTAGATAGATATAACGTGTTGCACAAAATAAGTGCGCTGGCTGAGGGAGATACAGATTTTGAACAGGAACTTGTTCGTTTGTACACACATAGCTTTAGAGAGCTAAAAGAAAAGTTTGCTACCATCATCACTACACAAAATACGCAGGAGCTTTCCTTTATCAGTCATAAATACCGTACAACATTCTTGATGTTTGATATGAACGATATTGCCGGAGAGATCGACAGAAGCAAAACCATACTATCGTCGGATACGCTACACGTAGAAGAACTGAGCATTATTATAACAAAAGTAGAGAAATACTGTGAGGAAGTGCTGCGCGAACTTGGTACAAAATAGCTTTTTGGCGTTGGCTTATTCTTCTACTTTTTCAATTTTTTCCTGTGCCATTTCTTCTGCGTCTTCGTCAGGTTCATCAGGCTTTTGATCTTGCTTGATATCCGGATTATACCCTATTTTGATGAAAATAGGGAAATGGTCTGAACCATAATAGGGCAACCGCTGAATATCCAGCAGCTTGAAGTGGCTTGATAGAAACACATGGTCTAAAGGCCAGCGCATCAGTGGATAACCAGCATGAAAAGTGCTGAAAAAGCCTCTCCCCATACGTGGGTCAAGCAACTGACTGATCTTGATAAACAACCGCGTTGTGTAAGACCATGCTACATCATTTAGGTCCCCGGCAACAATGGTAGGTTTGGCGGGATTGATGATTTCTTTGCCTACAATTAGCAGTTCGGCATCTCTTTCTGTAGAATATTCACTCTGAGTAGGTGCTGGAGGCTCCGGATGAATACAATGAAGAAAAATCTCCAGTCCGGAAGGTAAAACCAGTGTTGTATGAAAAGACGGAACATCTTTTTTGATCAGAAATTTAATGTCGCTGTCTTTCAAAGGGAATTTAGCATAGAGCAACATGCCATATGTGTTTTCTAACGGATACTCTATACGATACTCATATTCCTTCTCAACAACATCTCTGATTTGTTCTTTCCACCATTGATTGGTTTCTATCATCAACAGAACATCTGGATGGTTATGCTGAATAATTTTTATACACTTTTCTGCATGCTTATTATCCATGAGCACATTGGTCACCATCAGGCTTATACCTTCTTTTACTTCTTTTGCACTTCCATTATAAATTTTAGGTGAAGCTATGGGCGTATAAGGAAAAATGATGACACATTGATATAGAATACACAGTGCCAACGCCACCGTAACGCTGATGTCAATCCAGGAATTTGTATCGAGAAAGACTAATTGTAGAACAAACAGCACAACGTTGATAATAGTAATTTGAACATGTGGGAAGTCAAAAGCTCTGATCATCCAGTGATCCTTTTTGATCAGAGGGAGCAACGTAGCTACAATAAAAACACAACTGACCGTTGTTAGCAAAAACTTCATATAATAGGTGCAGATATTGTAATTATGTTCATGATCTGATAGGTGTCTTATAATGATAGGTCTTAGGCTATTTTATCAAATCCGGTATACGGACGTAGCACCTTTGGAATAGTGATGCCATTGCTGGTCTGGTTGTTTTCCAATATAGCCGCTACAATACGTGGCAAGGCAAGGGCGCTGCCGTTGAGGGTATGTAAAAGCCTCGTCTGTTTCTTGTTGTCCTTGAACCTTAGCTTGAGCCTGTTGGCCTGATAAGCTTCAAAATTGCTCACCGAACTCACTTCCAGCCATCTCTTTTGTGCGCCAGAGTATACTTCCATATCATAAGTCATGGTAGAAGTAAAGCCCAGGTCACCGGCACAAAGTTTTAAAACTCGGTAAGGCAATTCCAGCTTCTCCAGCAACTGCCGAACATACACAGACATTTCCTCAAGCGTAGAGTAAGACCTGTCTGGATGCTGTATCTGTACAAGCTCTACTTTGTCAAACTGATGCAAACGGTTCAGCCCTCTTACATGCGCACCCCACGACCCAGCCTCACGTCTGAAACAAGGCGTATAACCGGCATTTTTGACAGGCAATTGTTCCTCTTTTAAGATGACATCTCTGTACAAATTGGTAATAGGCACTTCAGCGGTAGGGATCAGATATAATTTTTCTTCTGTGATCTCGTACATTTGGCCTTCCTTATCCGGCAACTGCCCGGTACTGTAGCCAGACTGTTCGTTTACCACAATAGGAGGTTGTATTTCTGTGTAGCCTGCCTGCTGTGCTTCATCCAGAAAGAAATTAACAAGGGCACGTTGTAGTCTGGCTCCTTTTCCCTTGTATACAGGAAAGCCTGCACCTGTAATTTTGTTGCCCAGATCAAAATCAATGATATCGTATTTGGTGATCAGTTCCCAATGAGGCAACGCGTTTTCGTCTAAAGCAGGAGGTTGTCCATACTGATACAGTACTTCGTTGTCTTCTGCTGTTCGGCCTGATGGCACTGTTAGGTGAGGTACGTTGGGAATGTTGTATAGAGTTTGTGTTAGCTCATCTTCGTATTGCCGAAGCAGCGAAGTTAGTTCCTTACTCTGTTCTTTGAGGGTAGCTGTACGCGCTTTGGCTACTTCTGCTTCCTGTTTATTTCCTGCTTTGAGAAGCAAACCGATAGTTTTTGCGGCATTGTTAGACTCTGCCAGCACTTCCTCAAGAGCAGCCTTTGTATTGCGCCTTTGCTGGTCCAGCATAAGTACAGCGTCTATTGTCTGTGCTGCATCCGGGAAAAATCTTTTTTCTAAACCTTTAATGACCTGATCTTTATTGTCTTTTATATAAGCAATATGCAACATTATTCGTAATAATTATGTTGAAGTAACATAGTATAGATAGCTGAAAAGTTAAGCTGATCAGCCATGTGTTTTGTAGATGACAAAATTATATTTTTTTCTTGACAATTATAGACACTTACTATATAATTGCATCACAATTCAGCATTACTGCGTGTTGACTTCCTAAAAGCCGCTGCTTCACTACATTGCGTTGTTTTTTTGAATACCGTATAATCATTTTAATCATTCCGACACCAAGGTTACCACAAACCTTCACCATCACTTAATTTCATATGTATAATATTGAGGAACTACAAGTCAGGCTCCTTTCCGAACTCAGGGAGATAGCCGACGAATTGGGCGTAAAAAACAACAAAAAATATAACAAAAAAGATCTGATCTATAAGATTTTGGATCAGCAAGCGATCCTGCCAGAAGAGCAGCTTCCTAAAAAGAAAGTGACAGAACCCACTTCTC
Organism: Cyclobacteriaceae bacterium; assembly: GCA_958296015.1. Taxonomy (GTDB): domain Bacteria; phylum Bacteroidota; class Bacteroidia; order Cytophagales; family Cyclobacteriaceae; genus JAJNNC01. Next base: position 146,573 of record CATQIH010000029.1, on the reverse strand, counting down.
AACCTGAGCCTGCCGCCGAACCTGAATCCATTGAAGCCGCCCCCGAACAGGAATCTGCCCCAAAGCCTATCAAAAGAGAGAAAAAGAAGGATGACCGTCTTAATAAGCGTAGAAGGATAAAGCGTGAGAACGTAGCCGACCAGGAAAACGACACAGCTGATGGAGAGGAACCGACAAATCGTAATGATCTTGCTGCTAAAAACCTTTTAGACGAGGATAATGACCAAGCAGACAATGGTAATGACGATAATGATGATAAGCTTGCCTCTACCCATGAGCTTTTAGAGTCTTTCGATATCAAAACCAAAAGTGCAGGAAGCAGACCTTCCTCTGGCAGTTCCCCTTCTTTCAAAGAACGTGAAAAGGTAGAAAAGACTGAAAAGGTAGAAAAGACTGAAGAGGTGGAGACTCAAGAAAATCCCAGGATCAGGAAAGAACCCAAAGAGTACAGAAAAAAGAACGAACCCAGCCATCCTCCTAAAGTCAATATCAAGGAGTTTGACGGCCTCATCGTCAATGAAGGAGTATTGGAAATTATGCAGGATGGCTATGGTTTCCTTCGTTCTGCTGATTATCACTATCTTGCCAGCCCTGACGATATTTATGTGTCACCTTCGCAGATCAAGCTTTTTGGCCTGAAAACTGGAGATTCTGTCCGAGGACAAATACGCCCTCCCAAAGAAGGAGAAAAATATTTTGCCCTGCTCAGAGTTGAATCTGTTAACGGAAAAACTACAGACGAAATCCGCGACCGTGTACAGTTTGAATACCTGACACCGCTTTTCCCTAATGAAAGGCTGAACCTGCAAACCAAAGCAGGATATTACTCTACCCGTATTCTTGACTTATTTGCGCCAATCGGTAAAGGTCAGCGTGGTATGATTGTATCACAACCCAAGTCTGGTAAAACAGTACTTCTTAAAGAACTGGCCAACGCCATTGCAGAAAATCATCCGGAGGTTTACCTGATTGTACTGCTGATTGATGAGCGGCCTGAAGAGGTAACGGATATGGCCAGGAGCGTAAATGCAGAAGTAGTAGCCTCTACATTTGACGAACAAGCCGAAAAACACGTAAAAGTAGCCAGCATCGTGCTGGAAAAGGCCAAACGCATGGTAGAGTCCGGTCACGATGTGGTGATACTGCTCGACTCCATCACTCGCCTGGCTCGTGCATACAATACAACGGTGCCTTCTTCCGGCAAAATTCTCTCCGGTGGTGTGGATGCTAACGCTTTGCATAAGCCTAAACGGTTTTTTGGTGCTGCCAGAAATGTTGAAAACGGTGGTTCGCTGACCATCATTGCTACCGCACTGATAGAAACAGGGTCTAAAATGGATGAAGTAATCTTTGAGGAATTTAAAGGTACTGGTAACATGGAACTTCAACTTGATAGAAAACTTTCTAACAAGCGTATCTACCCGGCCATCGATGTGCCAGCATCAGGTACACGCCGCGAAGATCTGCTGATGGAGAAAGAAGAACTGAGCCGTGTATGGATATTGCGTAAGCTCATGGCTGACATGACCTCTCAGGAAGCTATTGAGTTCTTACTGAACAGAATGAAAGGCACACGGGACAACGATGAGTTCCTGGTTTCTATGAACGGATAACTTATACTCAAAACAAGCATTCGAGAAAAGGCATTGATTTACTATCAGTGCCTTTTTTGGGGTAGTAATAAGTTGTTTTGCTAATGTCGCCTTTCCTACCTGACGCGGGCTGATAATACCTATAGCCGGATTTACATAACATAATCTTGTAGGTAGGCATATTTGTCTGTCAACTGACCATTCTCAGCAATAGTAGCCCTTTTAATGATCTCTTCTGTGTCTTCTTTCAGCATGGCTGGCAATACCTTTTCCATAAGTTGTTTTCCAAATGCATGGGAAGCATCTCTTGGCAACTCTGAAGGCAGGTTGTCTATAGCCATCACAGAAACATAACGCTGATCAGTAAAGGGTTCTTCTATCACACTATCTGTTGCAGGATCATAATCATAGACAGGATGTGCGATGGTAGAAGGCTGCTTGGTAGAAGGAATAGACCCACCAATGTCACAGGTGATATCTGCTACCACTTTAATCGTAAAACTATCTCCTAGCATCTCCTTACGTGTGAACAGCACGGGAGAATGGCTGTCCCAGTAAGCTCCGGCGATTAGTATATCAGACACAGCCGCATATGGTAGAAAAGCAGAAGTGAATAGTTCGGGGTGTGCATAAAACTCCTGCTTCCCAAAGGAAGTATTGTCTACCTTTCGATTATAATCTGTTACGCTCAGTTGTGTGTATACGGGTCTATTGTATATATTTTGCAGATATTCTTGAGGACTCACCTGTTGAATCCCAACCCTATCCAGCACTTCTCTCGCGCCTTTGGCTACCCTGCCAGTACCTGTCAGTGCTATTTTGACCGGGGGAAGCTTGACCTTAGTGTACTCAGAGGTGAGGTCTTGCAAATCGAAGCAATCTTTAGCCCTGCGCAGATTGTATAGTTGAAGTTTTTTGCCGTAAGCATACAAGGCATTATACGCTCCGACGATACCTGCAAACCTGCCAAAAGCCACAATTCGCGCTCCCTTTTGATTTGTGAGACACTCATAATCGATCAGTCGGATATTCTTTGCCAGAACGGCTTGCAGCAGCTTTCGGTTGTAAGGCTGTTTTTTGATGGTATGTGAGAAAAACAGGTACGTCTTCCCAGCAATCAACGAACGAAGTGGCACCTCTTTTACGCCCATCAGTATGTCGCAGTCGCTCACATTTTCTTTTACCTCTATGCCTTCTGCCCGATAAGCCTGATCATCAAAACACCTGGCAGTACTGCTCTGGCAAATAACTTCTACCTGTGGAAACCTCTTATGGACAGTAGCAGCCTGCTCAGGTGTAAGCGCGACCCTTCGGTCGACAGGTATTTTATCTTCCCTTATTAATGCGATTTTTGTTGATTTCATATATAGATTAACGAATTATTTTAGAAGAAAATTTAGTCAACAATTACTATAAACTTGCTTATGAGCAATTGTTAATCCATATTTCATAAATTCGCTTTAGGTATAAAAATTATAATAATGAAACATATTCTGATCATCGGAGCAGGCCGTTCTTCTGCTGCTCTCATCGCCTACCTTAGTCAGGAAGGAAGCAAAAAGCAATGGCAAATAACAGTGACAGACAGTGTGCCCGACATCGTAGAGGCTTACGCCAGCAAGTATCCAAACGTAACGGCAACATTGGCGGATATTTTCGATGCTCCTGTAGGCTCGAAATTACTGCAACCGGCAGATCTGGTCATTTCTATGCTGCCCGCCAGGTTGCACATACACATTGCTATGGCTTGTCTGGAGCTTGGAAAGCCACTGCTGACTGCATCTTATATAGACGAGGCCATCAGAAAGCTTGCTCCGCAGATAGCGGACAAAGGTCTGACTTTTTTATATGAATGTGGCCTTGATCCGGGAATAGATCATATGTCGGCCATGCAGATGATTGATAGCATTCATGAAAAAGGGGGTAAGATCCGATCCTTTCAGTCTTTTTGTGGTGGACTTATGGCTCCCGGCTCTGATGATAATCCATGGCAGTATAAATTTACCTGGAACCCGCGCAATGTAGTGCTGGCAGGCCGGGGTACCGTAGCCCAGTACCTGTATAAAGGCCAATACAAAAATATTCCGCATCACCAGTTATTCAAAAGGACCACCAAGATTGACATACCGGGCTATGGTGCTTTTGAGGCATATCCCAATCGTGACTCATTGCACTACCAGGGTTTATATGGACTAGGTGAAGCAACCACCATTTTGCGGGGTACATTGCGCAGGCCGGGCTTTTGTGCTGCCTGGCATACGCTGGTTCAGCTTGGCCTCACAGACGACAGCTACCAGGTATATCATGTAGAGCAGATGACTTATGCGGAGTTTCTCCAAACGTACCTTCCCTACAGCGAAGACGATGTAGTTACTAACTTTTGCCAGTACACTGGCATTGATATTTTGTCGGATACTGTGCAGAAAATGCGCTGGTTGGGGCTTTTTGATGATGCGCCCATAGGCTTAGCACAGGCTACGCCTGCGGATGTTGTGCAGCAGTTGCTGGAAAGCAAATGGAAAGCAGATATACAAGACCAGGATATGATTGTGATGCAACACCAGCTGATGTATGAAGTGGACGGTAAAGAGCAGCAAACTATTTCCTCCCTGATCACGACCGGCGAATCCGGCCTAACAGGCATGGCAAAGACAGTGGGATACCCTCTGGGCATTGCAGCTAAATTGGTGTTAGAAAACAGCATTACTACCAAAGGATTGCTGATACCAACCATACGGGAAATTTATCAGCCTGTGATGAAAGAATTGGAAACCTTAGGTATCCGGTTTTCTGATCAGAAGTAGTATCTTCCTCCTATGCCTCCCTGTATGTAAAACAAGAAGGGGGCATCAATTACTTCCACGAAAAGGGTGAGATCAGCAAATACAGAGAACGGCAATTCGCGCCAGGAATATTCCAGTCCGGCTACGCCATCTACACCAATGGCGATGTTGGAAAGGCGACTATCCTGCACTTTGCTGTTTTCTTTGTTTTGTGCATTTTCGTAGTATCTGTATTCGTAATCTACAGATAAAGCACGTAGCTGACCGCCGCCACCCCAGTACCATTCCATACCTTTGAAGTTGCCTTTGGTGATTGGCTTCTGTTGTATATAATGCAGTTGAAAACTCAAAGCCGAATGCAGCAGATGTTGCCTGTACTGATATTGCCCGGAATTGTATGATTCATTCCGGTAGAAGGCTTTCTGATAATCATAACCCCAGATGGCAGTGCGCCCGATGACAGCTTCCAGTGCAATACCCCGGTCGAAATATTTCTTCACCGACATACCCAGAGGGTCGCCCACATGCAAGCCTGCTCCCCAGTTTTTATACTGAGCACACGCCAGCGTATTTGCCAGAGACCATATGATGCACGCCAATAGATATTTCTTCATCCTTTACTGATAAGCTATAAATCATTAAAAGAATATGATAAATTGCCCTTATCTTTACTTTTTAGCTGATTTGTTAAACTCACCAAAGATAGATGGGTTAGCATCATAACTAAACGCTAAGTAACAAAATACTTGCACATGTATTTGAACAGACAAGATTATATTAAAACAACAAACTTATGAATACGAATAACTTGCCTAACCTGCTGGACAAAATGTGGAAAGACTATACGCACATGAATCCACAGGCACTAAAAATTTACGATCTTTTTATCGAAAGAGGCGATAAAGTACAAAATGACCATATTGCGCTGCGTACTTTCAATCACCCGAAAGTAAATATTGATGTGCTGGCTAAGTCATTTCTGGCAGGCGGCTATACCTACAAGCAAGATTATCATTTTACAGAAAAAAAGCTGTACGCCAAACATTTTGAACATTCTGATGAACAAATGCCCAAAATTTTTATCAGTGAGCTGAAGCTGGAAGAGTTTGACGATGCACTGCAATCAACCATACATGACCTGATCGCCCAAATTCCTGATGATTTTCTACAGCAATATGATTTTTGCTCGAATGGATGCCCATGGAAAGTCAGCTACGAAACTTATGAAAAGCTAAGGGAGCAAAGCGAGTATGCCGCCTGGATGTCGGCGCACGGCTACCGGCCCAACCACTTTACCGTGTATGTGAATGCGCTTACAAGCTTTGAGGATATTCGGGAGGTCAATGAGTTTATCAAAAGCAACGGTTTTAAGATGAACGATAGCGGTGGAGAGGTGAAAGGTTCAAAAGAGGTGCTGCTGGAGCAATCTTCCACACTAGCCGACACCGTAGCGGTAGATTTTACCGATGGAAAACAAAAAGTACCTGCCTGCTATTATGAATTTGCGCAACGGTATCCTAAAGCTGATGGACAGATGTACCAGGGATTTGTGGCGTCTTCTGCTGATAAAATCTTCGAAAGCACCAATAAAGGGCAATAAGATTAGTCTCTTTGAAAGAAGTTTCTACAAGCTTTTTTGTGGTTGAGTAATACACAAATAAAAAAGCCCGGCTATAAGCTAGGCTTTTTTGTCTTATCTATATAGTGAATTTGATGCCCTGAGCCAGTGGCAGCTCTGTGCTGTAGTTGATGGTATTGGTTTGTCGCCGCATATATACTTTCCAGGCATCCGAACCGGATTCTCGGCCACCTCCGGTATCTTTTTCTCCCCCAAAAGCACCGCCTATTTCCGCACCGGACGTGCCGATATTCACGTTGGCAATACCACAGTCTGAGCCTCTGTATGACAAGAATGCTTCTGCCTCCAACATATTAGTTGTGAAGATAGCTGAAGAAAGTCCCTGGCTAACCGCATTGTGGATTTTAATAGCTTCCTGCACATCTCCCTGGTATTTGATCAGGTACAGAATTGGGGCAAAAGTCTCTTTTTGCACGGTATCATAATGGTTTTGAGCTTCCACAATGGCGGGCTTCACGTAGTTTCCATGGCTGTAGTTTTCTCCTTCCAGCACTTCGCCTCCTACTAGCAACTTACCGCCTTCAGCCTGCACCCGATCCAGTGAAGCTTTAAAAGCTTCTACCGCATCTTTATCAATCAGCGGACCTACCAGGGTTTCCTCATCCAACGGATTGCCTATGGATAGTGAAGGGTAAATTTTTAACAGCCTGTTCTTCACTTCATCGTAGATTTTTTCGTGCACGATCAGTCGGCGTGTAGAAGTGCAGCGTTGTCCGCAGGTACCCACAGCCCCAAAAACCGTAGCACGTATGGCCATTTCCAGGTCGGCGTTTGCTGTCATAATGATGGCATTGTTGCCGCCTAGCTCGAGCAGCGACCTGCCCAGGCGTGCCCCTACTGCTTCTCCTACTTTTTTGCCCATGCGGGTAGACCCGGTGGCAGAAACCAAAGGCATGCGCCGATCGTGCGACATTAGTTCGCCAATACGATAGTCGCCGATGATGAGGTTGAAAATACCTTCGGGCAGATCATTTTCTTCCAGTACTTCTGCCACGATATGCTGACAGGCCAGAGCCGTCAGCGGGGTTTTTTCTGAAGGCTTCCAGATACATACATTGCCACCGATGGCTGCCAACATAGCGTTCCAGGCCCACACAGCTACCGGAAAATTGAAAGCAGAGATGATGCCGACCACACCCAGCGGATGGTACTGGTCGTACATGCGGTGACTGGGCCGCTCTGAATGCATGGTATAACCAAACATCTGCCGCGATTGCCCCACAGCCAGATCGCATATATCGATCATTTCCTGCACCTCGCCCAGTCCTTCCTGGTAGATCTTGCCCATCTCATAGGTCACAAGCTTGCCCAGCGGTTCTTTATATTCCCTGAGTTTCTGGCCAATCTGTCGTACAATTTCTCCACGCTTAGGTGCAGGCATCATGCGCCAGGTGCTGAAAGCTTCCTGCGCCTGCTCGACCACTTGCTGATAAGCTGCTTCATCTGCCAGATGCACGGTGGCAAGGAGCGCGCCGTCGATAGGAGAATGTATTTCTTTTGTTTCTCCTTTTAGTTCACCAAAATTACGCCCGGTGCTGTAGGCGGCATTTCCTTTCTGAACACCAAGTTTTTGTAGTACTTCCTGTACATCCCGGGCCAAAGTTTGTGTTGTTTCCATTATTCGATCATTGTTTTATTAACACTGCTATTACTGCTTGCAGCAGCAGTTTCCTGATGTATAACATATTTATTGAGCCATTCATCCATTTCCCACAACATATGCAGGATAGATTCTTTGCCCTGGTAGCCATGACTTTCGTAAGGCAGCATTACCAGGCGCGAAGTGCCTCCCAGACCTTTGATGGCATTGTATAAACGCTCGCTTTGCAGCGGAAAAGTTCCGGAATTGTTGTCTGCCGCCCCATGAATAATCAGCAAAGGCTCATTGATCTTTTCGGCGTGCATAAAAGGCGACATCTGGTAGTACACTTCCGGTGCTTCCCAATAGGTGCGCTCTTCTGCCTGAAAACCAAAAGGCGTGAGCGTGCGGTTGTAGGCACCGCTACGGGCAATGCCTGCTGCAAACAGATTAGAGTGGGCCAGCAGATTGGCCGTCATGAAAGCACCATACGAGTGGCCGCCAATGGCTATACGGCTGCTATCTCCTACGCCCATACTTACCAACTGGTGGATAGCAGCTTCGCCATTGGCCACCAGTTGTTTGATAAAAGTATCGTTGGGTTCCTGCGCGTCTTCACCTACTATGGGCATACTTGGATCATCCAATATGGCATATCCCTGGGTAACCCAGTACAGAGGAGAAGCCCAGCTCAACCTGATAAACTCATAAGGGGAACCGGAAACCTGGCTGGCAGCATCGGCACTTTTAAACTCACTGGGATAAGCCCACATCAATACTGGTAACGGTGTATCGCCCTGCTTAAAACCTCTGGGCAGATATAGATTACCCTGCAAAGCCACGCCATCGTCTCTTTTATACTGTACCACCTGTTTCTCTATCCCTTTTAGTTGGGGATACGGATTGGGAAAATCAGTGAGCGCGGAAAGATAATCAGTCTGTACGTCACGCAAATAATAGTTGGGCGGCTCCTGCCGTGATTCCCGGCGGGTTAGCACCACCTTTTTCGCTACATCAATCACCTGAAAAGGAATCTCATAATAAGGTGCTTCCGAACGCCACAGGCGATGTGTTTCTTTGGTGGCGATGTCGAACTCATCTACAAAAGGCCGGTTGCCTTCCGATGAAGCTCCTTCGCCCAGCAAGTAAAGCTTTTCACCTTGCTCATCAGTCAACAATACCTGTTTGCCATACTGATTAGCGTGTGTGTCAAATGTACCCGGATCGTTATAACGGTCTTCAAAAGAGCGGTCAAACAGCACTTCTTTGCTATCCGCATGGCCGGGTTTGAAGCGGGTGGTGATCAGCTTTCGGTTGTCCCACCACCACTCCTGCACAATAGCAAGATCATCATTGCCCCAGCTGATGTCTTCAAACCTTAAGTTGAGTGCAATGTCTGCCTGCCTGCCACTTTCAAAAGGTGCTTTCCAGTAAAATAGCTGATCGCGTACGTTGGCTCCCTGCGCCGGATCGCCTCCGTCTTGTGCTTCTACCCAATAAAGCGTAGCAGGCTGGTCGGCACGCCAGCCAAAACTACGCGGGCCGGTACGCACCGCGCTGAAACCAATGGGCATATTTTCTGCCAGTGGAATATCCGCAACAGTTTGCACCAGATTGCCCTGCATATCCCACAGGGCTACCTGCATCGGAAAGCGGTTGAGCGGAACCAAATAGGAAAAAGGGCGGTGAATGGAGATAACATTCAGATACTGACCATCCGGAGAAGGTGAGATTTCTGCGAAAATAGCAGGTTCTCCTATGCTTTTGCTTTGCCCGGTAGCAATATCCACTGTCATTAGCTGAGCGGTGGTATAATATGCAAACAGCCGAGCATCGTGCGGATTTTGCAGCAGGTCTTGGTACGTTCTGGCCGGAGCTTTTTTGCCGATAGATTCCTGAATGACTGGCCCCATAGGTGTCAGCAGTTCGGCAGGCACCTCGCCTCTTGCCTCAGGAACAGCCTTGTATATGATAGTCTGGCCACCAGAAAGCCACACATAAGGACTGCCTGGTATGGCATCGTTGACTACGGCATCGGTCATTTTTCTGGCTTTCCCATCTGACAAAGAAGCAACCCATAGCGAAATACCCTGCGGTGTGGTGAGCGTAAACCCGATCTGCTGTCCATCGGCTGACCAGCTTGCGTTATTGATCTTAGCGTTTTCGGGCAACCCTGTAATTGGGATTTCCGTGTTGTCATCCATGTTTTTCACCGTAAGCCCGGTGTAGTAGCTGGTGCGGCTTCCGCCATTGGTACGGGGGTTGATTCTGATGCCTGCCAATTTGAGTTCAGGCTGCGCCAGTTCTTCGATGGAGGGGTAACCGGGACGTTCCATTAGCAGCATTCGGTGGCTACGTGTGTTTATACTAACAGTCGGCGTAAGTGGTGCATTGACCAGATCGGCAATGGCGGGCGGTGGGGTTTGATAAGGCAGATCTTTTTGTGCTTGTGCGGGTTTTATCATAAAAAAGGTAATCAGCAAAGTGAATAGTACAGCTATAGTTTGGGTTGTTTTCATCGTTCAGGCAGGTTACAACTGCGGCAAATACATCCGTGAATTTAGCCAAGTTTTGTACTTTTGCCTTACTTTCACAACTTTAATTGCAAACATAGTATACGCTGCCCATACTTCTCAAACCGTTCAGGCATGTTAATTGCCACTTTTCAAAAAACTTTATGCCCATGAAATATTTTGCTTTGATAGCAGTAAGCTTAATGGCCATCAGCCAGCTTTCTTTTGCACAAGTTGTTGAAAATCCTTTTCCTGAGATGGAAGCTGAAACAGTAGAAGACAAAACCGTGCAACTACCCGCAGACATCAAAGGCAGAATTTCGCTGATCGGTATGGCTTACTCCAAAAAGTCGGAAGAGGCCCTTACCAGTTGGATGAACCCTGTTTTCAATACTTTCATCAAACAGAAGCTGGGCGGTGGTGGACTCTTTGCAAGCTTCGCTCACGATATAGATGTTTATTTTATCCCGATGTTTACCGGCATCAAAGCGGCAGCAAAAGGCACTGCCAAGCGAAAAGCCGCCAAAGGTGTAGATGCCCGTCTGCTACCTTATGTATTATTTTATAGCGGCTCACTCAAACCTTACAAAGAAGCACTGGATTTTGAAAAACGTGATATCCCCTATTTCTTTCTGGTAGACAAGCAAGGGAACATCGTATATGCCACTTCCGGCGAATATACCAGCAAAAAAATGGCAGCCATAGAAGAGGCAATTGACGGGCTATGACTAAGCTAGGGCAAATAACGTATCTTACAGGTTGCATCTACGTATAGCTATGCTAAGCATATTGTATACTTTATCAGGAATTTACGTTGACTATTCAGCCATATCTTATCCTCTTATTACTCTGGATACTCTATTTTGCAGTACACAGCCTGCTGGCAGCTACTTCTGTTAAAAATCTCTTCAGGCGGCTACTCAAACACAATTTTCGTTACTATCGGCTGTGCTATGTTATTTTTTCCGTACTCACTTTGCTTCCGGTGCTGTACTACAATGCGCTCGTGTCTTCGAAGCTAGTATTACCTGCTGATAAACTGGAGATAGCCCGTTATGCAGGCATGATCATCGCTACCTACGGAGTGATTGTGGTCCGGCGTGCGTTCAAAGCATTTTCTATCCGAAATTTTCTGGGCGTAAACTTTTCGGAACATACTGCCACAGAGCCTTTGCGAACAGAGGGATTACTTGGGCACATCCGGCATCCACTATATGCAGGCACGCTGCTGATCTTTACAGGTTTCTGGCTTTTCTCTCCTACCATTGCCAACGCCATCATGGTAGGAGTAATTTTCGTTTACGTGTTGATAGGCATACAATTGGAAGAGAAAAAGTTGCTGGAGATTTACGGCAAACAATACAAAATTTACAAAACACAGGTACCTATGCTGATTCCTTTTTTCAAAAAGAAAGCCCATTAAGCTTGCTTTTCATTTTGCTTCATCTGCTTCAAACGGTATTCGGCACTGCGGCGGGCGTGGTCTGAAGGTTCCAGCCGGTGTCCATTGCGCCGGGCATACACTTGTGTAAATTCCGCACCAAATAGCAGAATCAGGCTGGTATAATATACCCAAAGCATAATTAGAATAATAGAACCCGCGGCTCCGAAAGTAGCACCCGGATCAGATTTGCCAAAATAAAATCCCAGTAAAAACTTACCAATCGTAAATAGAATTGCTGTTAAAAAGGCTCCCAGCCATACCGATTGCCACTCCACTTTGGCATCTGGCAGCACCTTAAACATCAGCGCAAACAGCACCGTAATGATAGCAATAGCCAAAATATTGCTAAGAATGAAAAATATGAACGTGGGAAAGTTTGGCAGTTGTTGCTCGATCCATCCGTTGAGCAACGACAAGGCTGTAGACAGAACCAGCGAAATAATAAGCAAAAAGCTGATAGCCAATACAACTCCCAGAGCTGTTACACGGCTTATCAGGGTTCGCTTGATGCCCGCGCTAGGGTCAAGTTCTACCTCCCACACGTGGTTGATAGAGCTCTGCAACTGACTGAAAACGCCTGTAGCACCAAAGATTAACGTGGCAATTCCTACAACAAATGCCATGGTTGAATTAGACTTTTGCTGGGCGTTTTCTATCATGGTTGTTACCTGCTGTGCTGCATCCTGACTGATAGCACTACCAATCTGGTCAGTGATAACCTGCTCTACGTATTGCGAACTCCAGATTAGACTAGCTACAGTAACGGTGATAAGCAGTAGGCCGGGAAGCGAAAATACAGAGTAATAGGCCAACGATGAGCTTTTTTCAAAAGCATTATCATCCAACCACTCCCGAAAGGTTTCTTTGAAGTACGAAAAAAATGTACGTGCATTCATAAGATCAAAAGTTACATATAAAACAGTAACTTCGTGGTAAAAGAATGGTTTTTCCTGTGAATTCAAAAGTTTATTAATCGCTTATTCTTCAAACATATTGCCCAGAAAAGAACTGGCTCCTTTATCCTTATTTTTACCATAAGGAGCCAGCACAGCAATAAGTTTGCGGATTGGCATAGATTGTAACCAGATTTTGCCGGTGCCTGATAATGTTGCCAGAAAAAGTCCTTCGCCTCCAAACAGCATAGACTTGATATTACCGGCTGTTTGCACATCAAAGCGAACAGAAGGTTCAAAACCTACTACACAGCCTGTATCTATGCGCAGGGTTTCGTTATTGAGTTGCTTTTCTATCACCGTACCACCGGCGTGTACAAAGGCTTTGCCATCTCCCTGAAGCTTTTGCAGGACAAACCCTTCCCCACCCAGCAGCCCTGAACCTAGTTTACGGTTTAGTTCCATGCTAATTTTGGTACCCAGGGCAGCACACAAAAAGGCATCTTTCTGTACGATCACACTTTGCTGCTGCATTTGCGCAAGGTCTAGCGGAATGATGGTGCCAGGATAAGGTGCAGAGAAAGCAACCTTGGCTTGGGTTTGGCCGTGGTTGGTGAAATGCGTCATAAAAATTGATTCCCCGGTGAGTGCCCGGCTTCCGGCAGAAAGCAACTTCCCCAGAAAACCCTGGTGAGGTTCAGAACCGTCACCCATTTTGGTCGTATACTCAATACTCTCGTCCATGTATACCATAGCTCCTGCTTCGGCAACAACTGTTTCCTGAGCATCAAGTGCTATTTCTACCAGTTGAATTCCTTCTCCAAGAATCTTGTAGTCGATTTCGTGTGATTGCATATTGGCTGATTTATGTTATCGTGTAGTCAAAATAGGTATTTTTTTACAAATCCACATATTCGTTGTCCAATAAATATTTGCCTCTTTAACTACTGATTCAGAAAATACTCTGTATTCAATAAAAAAAGCAACCCTTCAGGATTGCTTTGCGTGCATTCGAGTAACTTTCCAATACAACAATTTGCAGTTCATTTGTCTGTGTTCTCCTCAGACGCATCATCTTCCTTGTTGCCTGTTTCTTTAGTCTCAATATCGTCTCTGTCACGCAGCTTTTTGTCATCTACATGGCGATTGAGAAATTTATTGATTTTATCAATATCATAATTCGTACTGATCTCACCAAAAGAATCAATCTTGATGTCAAAACCATCAAGTTCAGGATTGACTTTGGGAGTTTCTCTTTTGCTTAGTTTCTTTCGTCCCATAATTGTATAACTTTAGTTGAACAAAAATGTTTACTACGTCAGCTTAACCTCATCTTTGAGTTTATCCAAAGCCATATTGATACGCGTGGCAGTTTCTTCTGCACCTAGCACACTGATGATCTCTGTCAGGTCTGGCCCACCACCTTCACCAGTTATGGCCACACGGAGTGCCTGCATTATTTTTCCGATCTTGATATCGTATGCCTCGAGCACCTTTTCCAATTGTGCTTTTGCCTCTTCGGCAGACAGCACTCCGGTATGCTTTTGTAAGGTAGCACTATAACTCTTCAGGATAGTAACAGCTTCGTCCGTCCACTTTTTACTCACGATTTTTTCGTCATACTGTTGAGGTGGCGCGTAAAAATATTTTGCATTCAGCCATAGTTCCTGCAAAAAGGTGATCCGCTCTTTCATCAAGCCAGCTACCCGAACGGCTTTTTCCCTGGAGCTTTCTACCGACTGTTCTTTTAAATATTGCAGAAGATAACCGGCTAGTTCTTCATCCGGTTTGTTTTTGATATACTGCTGGTTGAACCAGTTGGCTTTTTGTATGTCAAACCGTGCACCCCCTTTGTTGATGCGGTCCAGACTAAATGCCTGCACCAGTTCATCGAGGCTAAACAGTTCCTGCTCACTACCTGGGTTCCAGCCCAGCAACGCCAGGAAGTTGACAAAAGCTTCGGGCAGGTAGCCATCCTGTTTGAAACCACGCAGTTTTTCTCCATCCGGCCCTTCCCATTCGAGAGGGAATACCGGAAAACCATGCTGCTGTGCATCACGCTTGCTAAGCTTTCCGTTGCCGTCTGGTTTGAGCAGCAATGGCAGGTGCGCAAACTCCGGCATGGTATCTTCCCAACCCAGAAACCGATACAACAGCACATGCAACGGTGCTGAAGGCAACCACTCCTCACCCCTGATCACGTGGGTAATTTCCATCAGGTGATCGTCTACCACGTTGGCAAGGTGGTAGGTAGGCAAACCATCAGACTTGACCAGCACTTTATCATCTATGGTAGAGGAGTGTACCATCACCCAACCTCTTACCCTGTCGTTCAAACGAACTTCTTCCTTGCGCGGCACTTTCAGTCTGATAACATAAGGCGTACCGCCCTGTATCAACGTCTGCACTTCATCGGAAGGCAGCGTGATAGAGTTTTTCATCTGCATACGCGTGATGGCATTGTATTGCGGAGTAGCCACATTAGCAGCTTTCAGCTTTTCTCGCATCTCATTCAGGTCATCTTCCGTATCAAAGGCATAATAAGCATGACCAGCATCGATAAGCTGCTGTGCATATTGAGCATATATCTTTCCACGCTCCGACTGGCGGTAGGGTGCGTGTGGCCCGCCCTCTGCTACGCCCTCATCAGGATGAATGCCACACCATGCCAGCGATTCGCGGATGTATTCCTCTGCACCGGGCACCAACCTCTGCTGGTCTGTATCTTCTATCCGAAGCAAAAATTTGCCCTGATGCTGCCTGGCGAAAAGGTAATTGTACAAAGCTGTTCTTACGCCTCCAACGTGCAACGCGCCTGTAGGACTAGGTGCAAATCGTACGCGTATTTGTTTGTTCGTGGTCATGTATGTCATCTGTTATCTGCCCAATCTAAATGATAGTTGTGCGAAATTAGGCATTTGCAAAGAAACCACATAAAAGCGGAGCTGGTTTGTGAGGCGATAGTAATTGCTGCATAGAGATATGGCTAATAAAGTGCTTCGCGGAGTTGCTGACTGCTCTGCTCAACCTGTTTTTTGAAGTTTAGCACCGTAACAGCATAATTGGCTATGCCTGCGGCCACAGAAATGCCACTATACAAGTATATCTGCTCGTATACGTAAAAATAAATAGCAAAAAGCACAGTAACCACCGACCAGAAAACCAGAAAAACAATGGTGGCGAAAAACAACTGGTACCTGACAAACACAATGCTCCCTTTGGAGGTCTTTTCTATTTCTCCATACATAATAGGCAGAAAATTGTTGGCTCTGGGTATTTTTTTAGACAATTTAAACTGATCAAGTTTTACCCAGCCGTTGAACAGAAAAGTATGCTCCGGCACGTTTGGTATCCGCACTTCAGGCCGGACTGGCAGGGTTGCCTTCCATAATTTTTTGAATACCTCATCCTGCTGATAAGGCAGCACCCAGGTTTCCCGCTCTATGGGTAGCAGATACATATCAGACGATGGCTATACAGGAAATTTCTACGTTCACATTTTTGGGCAAGCAACTTACCTCTACTGTCTCTCGGGCTGGTGCATTTTCTTTGAAATATTGTCCATAAGCGTCGTTGATGGTAGCAAATTGCTGCATATCTGCTATAAAAATAGAACATTTGACTATCTTGTTGAACCCGGTGCCGGCTGCTTTTAGGATAGCGTCCAGGTTTTTCATTACCTGATGCGTCTCTTCGGTGATATTATCGTTGACCAGTTCACCTGAGATAGCGTCCAGGGCAATTTGTCCGGAAACATATAGCATACCATTTGCCTGCACAGCCTGGCTATATGGGCCTATAGGAGCCGGAGCTTCCGACGTGTTGATCACTTTTCTTTCCATGTTGTAGTATCTTAAAATTTACTTAAAAATATGAAACAATGCTTTGTATCAAACCAGTTGACTTCATACAGGTTTGCTAATATCTGAAAAACATTGTTAGCATTGAGAAAATAAACTCGATAAACATGAAAATATTATCTGCTGCACAAACCCACAACATCGACGCTGCTACCATACAACATACAGGTATATCCTCTGTTGACCTAATGGAGCGAGCTGCCACGGCTTTCATCAACGAATTCACAGCCACATTCCAGCGTGCCACACAGCCTGTTTATATCTTTTGCGGACCTGGCAACAACGGTGGCGATGGTCTGGCTATTGCCCGTATGCTGCTCGACCGCCAATATGAAGCACATATCTTTACGGTAAACTCACAGGAAAAAGGTTCTGCTGATTTCAACGCCAACCTCAAACGGCTACAAGAACGAGGTCAGCATGTTCAAAATATTGAAGCATCAGGCACCCTGCCTATGATGTCTCAACAGTCGGTGGTTATTGATGGCCTTTTCGGCTCTGGCTTGAGCCGGAAAATAGAAGGGTTTTTTGCCCAGATCATCACACAAATCAACCACAGCAAGGCAACAGTGGTAGCCATAGACATTCCTTCCGGCCTCTATGCTGATAAGCTTGTGGAAGAAGACGCACCGATAATCCAAGCCGATTATACATTTACCTTCCAGATGCCAAAGCTTGCCTTTTTGCTGCCACAGAATGAACCGTTTGTTGGCGAGTGGAAGGTGCTGGATATAGGACTGTATCAACCAGCAATAGAAGCTGCTGCAACAGATTATTATTATGCTGAACCTGCGATGGTAAAGGCGATGAGAAAAAAACGAAAGCTTTTTTCCAACAAAGGCAACTATGGCAAAGTGATTATGATTGCCGGTAGCTACGGCAAGATGGGTGCCAGCGTTATTTGCGCAAAAGCCTGCCTCAAAAGCGGCGTAGGTCTGCTGACGGTGCATGTGCCGGAGTGCGGTTATGAAATTATGCAGATTGCCAATCCCGAAGCCATGACCACCACAGACCAGGATCATTTCATCTTCACGGCTTTAGCACAGGAAGGACGTACTGCATTGGACAAATATGATGTTGTAGGCATCGGACCTGGCATTGGTACTGACGAAAAGACTGTCCAGGCACTGAAAGAACTGCTTAAAGAAGCAAAAAAACGTAATATGCGCATGGTACTAGATGCTGACGCACTGAATATTTGCAGCAAGCATCCGGCATTACTGGAAAATCTGCCAGAGAATTCCATACTCACACCGCATCCAAAAGAGTTTGAGCGACTTACAGAAAAAGCCAGCAACGATTTTCATCGTTTGGAACTGCTACAGCAGTTCACCAAAAAGCATAAAGTGTATGTCACGCTGAAAGGCTCACGTACCGCTATTGGTACCCCTGATGGTAAAATATACTTCAACAGCACGGGCAACCCAGGCATGGCTACTGGCGGCACCGGCGATGCACTGACCGGCGTAATCACTGCCTTGATTGCGCAGCAGTACGGTTCCGGAGAGGCCGCTATGCTGGGTGTATATTTGCATGGCCTGGCTGGCGATCTGGCCGCTGATGCACTCAGCCAGGAAGCTATGACGGCTACTGACTTAATCGATCACCTGGGAAAAGCTTTCAAAAACTTAGCATAAAGCAAGTATTGACTATTGGAAACACCTGATACATATCGTTCTCTGGCCAAAACATCGGAAGGCTTGTATAAAGAAAAAGGCAGTAAGTTTATATCGTTTGCCTATCCTGTAGAAAATGAGCAGCATGTAAAAGAGCTATTGGATCAGTTGAAAAAGGAATACCACGATGCCCGACATTATTGTTATGCTTTTGTTTTCAAACTGGAAGAAGGGCGTGAGGAAACGTTTAGGGCCAGCGATGACGGAGAACCTGCTCATTCTGCCGGGGATCCTATTCTGGGACAGATCCGGTCGTATAGCCTACAGGATGTACTAATTGTAGTAGTACGGTATTTTGGTGGTACCAAGCTAGGAATGAGTGGTCTGATCAATGCTTATAAGATGGCGGCTATGGATGCTATCTGCAACAATGTGATTGTTGAAAAGGTGATCAAACAAATTTTTAGGATTTCTTTTCCCTACACAGCTACCAGTGAGGTGATGCAGCTTGTGCATCAACACCAGGTAGAGATAGTTTCCCAAAGTTTTGAACAGGGCTGTTTGTTCGAACTTGCCATTCGAAAAAATAAGTGGCAGGAGGCCCAAAAATATTTCATAAATTTTTTGATGTAAGGTTTTTGTCAAAAAAGCACTAAAAATACCAACTTATGGTTCAATCTTTTCGTAAACTACCCATTTTTCTCACTGCCTCCTGGGAACACCTCATTATGGCCAGTTATGAGGTTTCACCCGCTATTTTGATGCCTTATCTTCCGGCGGGTGCCCAGTTGGATTACTTTCAGGAAAAGACTTTTGTCAGTATTGTGGCATTTCGTTTTTGCCATACTAGAGTTATGAAGTCGGCTATTCCCTTTCATCGTCATTTTACGGAAGTCAATCTTCGCTTCTATGTGCGTTATCAATATCAGGGAGAGTGGCGGAGAGGTACGGTATTTATCAGCGAATTAGTGCCTAAACCTATGGTAGTGATTATAGCCAACTGGTTGTTCAAGGAGCATTATGGATACGCGCCTATGCGCCATAGCATCCGTGCTCAGGCAGATGATAGTCTGGAAGTGGCTTATCAATGGAAAAAAAGGGGGGAATGGCATCGGATAATGGCAGTAACAGCACCAACTGCTCAGGCCATTGGCGAAGATTCGCCAGAAGCGTTTATTGCTGAGCATTATTGGGGATACACGCCGTTTGGTACTTCCCAAACGCTTGAATATGGTGTTGAACATCCACGGTGGGAAATTTTTCCGATCAGGCATTTTGAAGTCTCTTCCAATGCTGTTAACCTGTACGGATCAGCGTTTGAGCCGTATCTTTCACAACCGCCTGCATCGGTTCTGCTTGCAAAAGGGTCTGATGTTTTGATCCGGCAAGGCACTATTTATCGTTTCTAATACATGAAATCTGGAAATACAAAAAAATAACCCGGACAAAGCCGGGTTACAGTTGTGTAGTATAAAGAGGAATCGACTTATATATTCATCAGTGACTCTCTGCGGCGCATTTTGCCGGCAGGTATGCCAAACATCATCTTGAAGCGTCGGCAGAAGTAAGCGGTATCTTTGTAGCCTACTTCTTTACCGATCTCTCTGATGCTCTTTTTGGTAGTTCGCAGCAAGTTTACTGCCTGTTCCATACGCTGATATTCAATATAGTCTTGCGGATTGATGCCTGTCAGCATCTTAAAATACTGTCCTACATAGTCTTCTGATACGTTGGCTACATTGGCCAACACTTTATTAGAAAGATCACCCCCAATATTGTCTTTAATGTAGGCAAATATGTCTATCAGGCGTGGGTCTTTGAAATAGGTACTGTTTGTAGCCAATTGTTCCACAAACATGCGGTTTTCTAAGATATGGCGGATAATCTCAATTACCATTCGTTCGGTACTCAGCTTGATAATACGATCTTTTCCGGGCGTATCAGAAATGTTTTCCCGCAAAATTTCTCTGATCAGGTCGTTGACCTTGCTGTTGTCTTCTATAACAAAAGGAGGGATTTCCAGGGAAGCAAAGAAGTTCACCGAGTCAAAAACCTTCGCTTCAAAGTTGATAAAGCTGTAGTTTTCTGCTTCCAGCGTACTTACATCTGTGGTTTCCAGTGACTGGAAGTATAATTCCTTATTATTGATGAAGTCATCATTGGAAAGGCTCACCGGATCACCCGTTCCATAAGTGATAGATATATTCTTACCCCCGGGGATAAAAAGTACGCTGCCACCGTTTACAAACTGGTCGTCTTCGCCATAGCGAATCTTGCCTCTATTGAGTACCAGAATTGTGTTTTCAACATCGTAGTAGTTCTGTATTTTTACAGGTTGTAAAATCCGGATATTTTTGGATTTGATAAAACGAACGCTGAGCGATTCAATGATTTTGTTATAATCTTCCATCAAGAGTAAAAATGTATTTGTGTGCAGTAGTTCTTATGAACGCTAAAAAACAAATATTTATTCAAAAATACTAAACATATGTAACTTTACAAATATAAAATTATAAACAAGTGCATATTTATACAAATTTTCTTCATTTTTGCTGAAAATATTACATGAGAATCGTTTTATTTTAATAATTCACGGAATATTACAATTTTCTGAATCTCTGTAGTTCCTTCGTAGATCTGTGTGATTTTTGCATCTCGCATTAGCCTTTCCACATGGTACTCCTTCACATACCCATATCCTCCGTGCACTTGCACCGCTTCGGTGGTTACATCCATTGCTACTTGCGAGGCAAACACTTTGGCCATCGCACTGGCTTTAGCAAAATCTTTGCCCCGGTCTTTCAGGTCAGCCGCCTGTAGACAAAGTAAACGGGCTGCCTCTATCTGAGTAGCCATGTCCGAAAGCTTGAACTGTATGGCCTGGTGCTGGGCTATCTCTTTGCCAAATGCCTTACGCTCCTGTGCATACTGGAGTGCCCGCTCATAAGCTCCGGAAGCAATGCCCAGTGCCTGCGCTGCAATGCCAATTCTGCCGCCACTCAATACAGACATGGCAAACCTGAATCCAAAGCCATCCTCTCCTATCCTGTTCTCTTTGGGTACCTTCACATCACTGAACATCAGCGAATGAGTGTCGGAGGCACGTATGCCCATTTTGTTCTCTTTTTTGCCCACTATAAACCCTTCAGCATCTTTATCTACCAAAAAAGCATTGATCCCTTTGTGCCCCAGTTCCGGATGGCTCTGAGCAATGACAATACAAACAGAGGAAGAATTGCCATTGGTGATCCAGTTCTTGGTACCGTTGAGCAAATAATGATCACCCCGATCTATGGCTGTCGTCCTTTGCGAGGTAGCATCAGAACCTGCCTCCGGCTCCGACAAGCAGAAAGCCCCAATAATCTCCCCGGTAGCCAGTCGCTTCAGGTATTTCTCTTTCTGGTAGTCGCTACCGTACTTTTCTATGCCCCAGCAAACCAGTGAGTTATTGACAGACATTACAACAGAAGCAGAAGCGTCTACTTTAGAAATTTCTTCCATTGCCAGCACATACGATTTAGTATCCATTCCGCCGCCACCATAATCTTCGCTGACCATCATGCCCATAAAGCCTAGTTCGCCCATCTTTTTGATCTCCTGAGTAGGAAACTTTTGCTGCTCATCCCTTTCTATTACGCCAGGCAACAATTCATTCTGGGCAAAATCTCTGGCTGCTTCCTGTACTGCCAGATGTTCTTCTGATAATTCGAACGTCATAGTTGTTGTTATTTTAATGATAAGCACACAAATTTGTTATGCATGCAGCGTATTTAATGGCAATATAACAAATCTCTACAGAATAGAATAGCACCTGCCAGAGGTGCTATCCTTCAAGTTTATTATGCTTACAAAACCTAGTTGCGGTTGCCCCCCATATAAATAGAAATCCAATAGAGCAATCCTACAATTGAACCCAGCGCAGCCACCAGATAGGTCATAGCAGCCCACTTCAGGGCATCTTTGGCCATGCCATATTCATCGGGACTGGCAATGTTGCGATCTTTGATCCAGGCCAGCGCACGTTTGCTGGCATCAAACTCTACGGGCAACGTGACCAAAGAAAACAGTGTGATCACCCCGTAACAGGCAATGATGACAAGCAGGATAGTCCTCATAGGAAACGCCCCACCTGCTGCGCCGTTGAAAAGCAATCCTCCACCAACAAATAAGACCAACACCAGAATATTGAGCAGGCGTGCGCTCACATTCTGCACAGGTACCATTGCCGACCTAAACTCCAAAAAACTATAGGCCTTTGCATGTTGCACAGCATGTCCGCACTCGTGTGCCGCGATGGCAGCAGCCGCCACTGAATGCCCATGAAACACCTCTTCACTCAGATTAACAGTTTTATCACCTGGGTTGTAGTGATCTGACAAACGCCCTGGCACGGATACCACCTGCACATCGTGGATGCCATTGTCGCGCAGCATCCGCTCTGCAATCTCTTTCCCGGATATATCTGTATGCAAATGTATCTGGGAATACTTCTTAAACTTGCTTTTAAGCCTGCTACTAACAGCAAAACTAAGAATAGCAACTCCTATAAATAATATGATATACATCGTTTTTTATCTTATTGAAATGAAAGTCAAATACCAATACGGAATAATATGATGCTCTATTTTATGTATTTGTAAAATATCAGTTTGCAGCATAGAGGTCATATACTATACCCCTATAACGCTAATCTTCTGAAAGCAGTTTCTGTGCGAATATTAATTGTTCGCTTTGGCTTCTATCTTATAAGAGGGCTTCTTTGTAGCTATAATACTGGCTATGAGAAAGCATATGCCTCCAAAAATCACAACAGCCAAAGTTTGCATACCATGCACCAACGTAGCAAACAGGATACCATCTGATTCTGATATGCCATACAGCAGCAAAACGCTGCCAACCAGAGCATGAAAGGTACCAATGCCTCCCTGCACAGGCGCGCTCATACCCAGCGAACCCATGACCAGTACAGCAAGTCCGGCCCTCCAGCCAAGTCCTGAGGTTTCGGGCAGTGCAAAGAAGATCACGTAAGACATAAAAAAATAAAATACCCAAATAGCTAGGGTAGCCAGCCAGAACATCAATTTATGCTCTACAGTACTAATACTGCGTATGCCTTTCACTACTTCTTTCAAAAAACTGCTTACTTTCAGATACATCTTGCTGCTCCGCAGTTTGTCACGGTAAAGTCGTCCCAGAAAAACCACCAAAACCCCTAATAGTAATACTACGCCTATGGCTATATAGATAATCATCAGGTACTGCCCCAGTGTGCCTACTTTCTCTTCGAAAAAAGAAAACATCAGTTCATTCAGCTTGTGGAATTCCAGAATAAACAGCAGGGCTGTGACTGTCAATAAAGAGAACAGGTCCACCACTCTTTCAGCCACTACACTGCCCAAAGAAGTAGTAATTGGCACATCATCCGTACGTTTCAGCAGCCCGCAACGGCTTACTTCACCCATGCGGGGAATGATCAGATTGGCAAAATACCCCACCATCACTGCCAAAAAAGTGCGGAATACGGTAAGGTGACGATAGCCAAGGGGTTTCAACAGCAGGTTCCACCGATAGGCACGCACTGTATGTGCACATAGAGTAAGCACCAGGGCAAATACGATCCAGCGATAGTTCGCATAGCGCAGTTTGTGCAGCATAGCCGACAAATCCATACCACGGTAAACGTACCATAAAAGGAAAGCTGCTATCGACAGCGAAACAACGTATTTTAAAATTGTTTTTATAGCAGGCAATCAGTTACCGATTCAATGATGTAAAAAATTATGCTGGTCAGGAAAGACGATGCTGGGCTTAAACTTTTTGGCTTCCTCAAAATCCATAGAGGCATACGAGATGATGATAATGATATCTCCTACCTGGGCTTTGCGTGCTGCCGGACCGTTCATGCAGATCATACCGCTGCCCCTTTCACCTTTAATGACATAAGTCTCCAGCCGCTCTCCGTTGTTTACATTAACGATCTGCACTTTCTCATTTTCAATAAGACCGGCAGCATCTATCAGATCTTCATCTATAGTGATACTGCCCACGTAATGCAGTTCGGCCTGGGTAATCTTTGCTCTGTGTATTTTTGATTTTAAAACCTCGATATTCATGTTAACAAATTACTTTTCTTTACTACAAGCTGCCTCCGTTGGAAGCTTGCTGACATATACAAGAAAACACATAATGCATAACGTCTGGTTTCCTTAGAAGCGTGCATCTTTTGCTATAATAATACATTATCGATCAGCCTGATGCCTTCTACAAAAGCAGCTATGCAAACAGCGATTTCCTGGTGCCTTTGTATATGTGTCACCACGTCAAAACTGGCAGCATTCACTACTTCCAGGTATTCCAAGGTGATAGCAGGTTCTTCCTGAAGCAACGCCAGTGCCTGCTCTTTTGCCTGACTAACACTATCAGGATGCTGCCTGAGATACTGCCGGGCATGGTTGAGCGCGTAGAACAAATGAGACGCTTTTTTCCTTCCGTCTTCAGAGAGTAATGCATTGCGCGAAGACAAAGCCAGTCCGCTTTTTGCTCTCACAGTAGGCACCTTGATTACTTCAACGTTGAAGAAAAGATGATCAACAAGCTTCCGGATCACGGCTACCTGTTGCAGGTCTTTTTGCCCAAAATATACCCTATCCGGCATCACGATATGAAACAATTTGGAAACAACAAGACCTACCCCGCTAAAGTGCCCTGGACGAAATTTCCCTTCCAGGCGATACTCAAGGTCACCAAAGTTGAGGGTGAGCGTGTTGTGCTGCCCGTTGGGGTACATTACCAGATCAGAAGGGCTAAATATTACATCGCACCCTTCCTGTTGCAGCAAAGCCACATCTGCTTCTAAGTCTCTTGGATACTTGCTCAAGTCTGCTGCATTGTTGAACTGGGTAGGGTTTACATAAATGCTGCACACCACCACATCGTTCTCTGCCAAAGCCTGCTGTATGAGTTGCAAATGCCCTTTGTGCAAAGCCCCCATGGTAGGCACAAATCCTACTTTGTTGCCCATATGCCGTATCTCATGAAGACGATCCTGTAGAGGTTTTATGTCGGTAAAAGTAGTCATCAGTTTCTTAGAATAAAGGAAATTGCGCCTAAATAATACTTATTAGTCAGGTAAAAAGCGGAAATATGATAAAATTTTTGTACTTTTGCGCATGCATTTCTCAATCTAAATATAACCCACAAAGATATGTCAAAACTTCGAATCCTTTATGTAGCCAGCGAAATTAATCCATTTTTACAAACTTCTGAAGTGGCTGATTTTATTCGTCAGTTGCCACAAGGTATGCAGGAGCGGGGAATGGAAATTAGAATTCTTGTTCCGCGCTTTGGTTTGATCAATGAAAGAAAGAACAGGCTGCATGAAGTTGTAAGATTATCAGGCATCAACATTGCAGTTGGCGACGAAGAGAAACCGCTGACAATTAAGGTTGCCTCTATTCCTAATGCAAAACTACAGGTCTATTTTATTGACAACGAAGATTATTTTCACAGAAAGTCAGTATTTTTTGATAAAGAGAACAACTTCTATGAAGATAATGACGAGCGAGCCATCTTTTTCTGCAAAGGCGTGATAGAAACAGTCAAAAAACTAGGCTGGGGTCCTGATATCGTACATTGCAACGACTGGATGACCAGTCTGATCCCGATGTATCTGAAAGCTACTTACAAAAATGATCCGCTTTTCAAAAATACCAAGACCGTTTTCAGCGTTTACGATAATGGGTTCAAGTACAAGTTTAACAACGACCTGCTTGACAAAGTGAAGATGCTGGATATTGAAGACAGTATGCTGGCCAATTTATCTGCTGACTACGAAGGCTTTATCAAGGTAGGCATGGAATATTCTGATGCGGTGATTAAGGCAGGAGAGGATTTCAGCGAGAGCCTGGCACAGCAGTTTGCAGCTTTTGATAATGAAAAGAGAATTGACACCATTGAAAAAGACGAAAACCTACTCGACTCTTATTACAACCTATATAATGAACTTGCCGGATAAAAGAAGATCAGGGCTGGCAATGCTGCTGGCTCTCTTTCTTTTTGCGTGTGAAAGTGATCAGGAACTCAACCTGCCACTAGACCCCAACATTGCTAACCTGAATACTTATTACAAAGAGATAAAGCTTCCTTTTACCCTCATACAGCTTGACTCTGTTAACACTACTGTCAACAACAAAGAGGAAAAGCTACTGATCGGAAATTACACCAGCGAAGGCTTTGGTAAAGTAAGTGCCACCTCTTTCACCGATTTCAGTATTACCAACAGGGAGACCATCTCTGAAAGCGATAATTTTGATTCTCTGGCCCTGATCATGGTCAACAATTATTACCACGGGCCTGCTATGCCTGCGCAACCTCAGACGCTTGCCATACACCAGCTTACACAAAACATAGCGCACGATAAGAGTCACTACCAGTTTGATCGGGTGCCCTTTGATGCAACACCCCTAGGTACGCTGACGTTTATGCCTGATTCCAAAGCAACTACTTCTCCTGATACTTTGCATATTGCGCTAAGCAATACGTTGGGGCAAGACCTGTTTAATAAAGCCAAGAGCAAAGCCACAGAGATGAGCAACGACAGCTTGTTTCAGATATATTTTAAAGGAGTGGCATTTGTGCCCCAGAGCGAAAACGATTACATGACGGGCTTTGCCCCTACGCAAATGCGTATGGTAATGTACTATAGTGAACCCAACGACACAATACCTTCCACCTATACTTTTGCCTTGGGAGCTACCGTCACGTTCAACCATATCACTTACAACCGCACCGGCACGCCCATCGTTGGTATTGACAGCAGCACCCGGAGCGGTAGTGCCGCCAATGGTAATTTTTACCTGCAATCCGGTACCGGACTGGCTCCTCAACTGGATTTTCAGCCTCTGGAAAATTTTGCAGACAGCATTCGGGAAGCAGGCCAAAACTTGCTGTTCAATAGTGTGGAACTGGGTATAGGATTCGCCAAGGCTGACTCCGCCTCCAGCCCACCACAAGAGCTTAGAGGTTTCTATACAGCAATGGAAGTACCTGATAGGTTTACTTTTTCGCTGGATAACCAGGGACAGATATCTTCTCCCGGCTTGTTTGATGATAACGTCACCCAAAACCTTTCGGCCAGCAGCATCCGGCTTATGGATTTATCCAGCTATAAGCTACAAATGTCTAGGTATATGCAGGCGTTAACAAACAAAACTACAGGCTTTCAAAATAAGGTACTATTACTTGCCCCTAATTTTGAATCTTCTCTGGATCAGCTGACCACACCAGCAGATAGCGTCAAACTAAAAATCTATTATTCTATTTTAAAATAAATAAAATAGTATTTTTAGCTGTATGGAAGATTTTTCTGCACTGGTTCATCAGACCTATGGTAACCGACTGCGTCTCAGGGTTTGTGGTGTTTGTATTGAACATCAGAAAATACTTTTGGTCAAACATATTGCCCTCACAGAGAAAGGATATTTCTGGTCGCCACCCGGTGGAGGCATACAGTTTGGCGAAACTGCCGGGCAATGCCTCGCCAGAGAGTTTATGGAAGAAACAGGCTTACAGATAACTGTAGGCCGTTTTTTGTTTGTGCATGAGTTTTTGGCTCCACCACTACATGCTATAGAATTATTTTTTGAGGTGCATACTACTGGTGGACAATTGCAACTGGGCAGCGACCCGGAAATGGGTGAGCACCAGATACTTAAGGAAGCCAAATATATGAGCGAAGAAGAGGTGCAGGCCGAGAAAGGTATACAGTTGCATAACATTTTTAACCACTGCCGAACAATAAATGAGCTATTAGCATTGCGGGGATATTTTAAATTTGAGAATAATACACGATATTAGCTTTTTATTTAGTGAATACTCAGTTTTCAAAATCAATTTATTATTGCAAAAATTGCTAACCAATGAACCTAACCAAGATTCTAACAGTAGCTTTTTTAATCACTGCTATCGGTATAGGCTATTACCTAGTTGATAGTATTATTGGCAGTGTTGAAGAAGAAAAACGTATCGTCCGGGTGGAAGCCCTCATCATCGACAAGCTTAAGTTCATTAGAGACTCGGAGCTTGCCTACAAAAACGCAAACGGTCAGTATACCAGTGACTGGAACAAGCTTATTAGCTTTATCGACACAGGCAAAATATTCATCACGCAGCGCAGAGAGGAAACCAAACTGCTAGAGTATGGTGCGGAAGAAACAGAAATTTTTGTGGATACCTTAGGTAATGTCTCTGTCAGAGATTCTCTTTTGAACAATCCTATTTATGCGAAATTTGAGGATGACTTACAGCAACTTCCCTATGTGCCTGTGACGGGTGCTAAGTTTGATTTGTTTGCAGACAAGATTAAGCGAAGTAATGTAGACGTAGATGTGTTTGAGGCAAAAGACCCTGACCCTATCAACCCAACTCGTAGGGGTGAAAACGCTATTAAAGGTCCGCTGCGCGTAGGATCACGTACAGAAGTTACTACGGCAGGCAACTGGGAATAACCTGTTGGTTTCTATCATACTCATTTAAATTTTCCGTTTTGGCGCAAGCTACAGAAAGCCATAAGCTTACCCATAAGGTAAAAGATACAACATTCAGTATTGATGATATCATCCATTACAGTTTATCGATACTTGTGGGTAAGCATGATTTTCAGTTTTGTGTATTCGATAAGCGCGACAGTCGCTGTTTGCTGCTGGAAGGTTATGTTTTCAACGACCCACTGACAGGCACCCGGCTGGGTGATTCACTATACAAACTTTTTGAGAGCCATGAGCTGCTGATGGCCGGTTACTGGAAGTCTATCAAACTGATCGTCAAAAATCAGAAATTCACCCTTGTTCCTGCGCCTCTTTTCGCTGTAGATAATCTTTCTTCTTACCTTGATGCAGGGGCAGAGACAGAGCCTGGCACAGATAGTTTGCATCACTATAAACATATACAGTCGGATGCAGTGCTGGTATTTGCTGCTGAAAAAAACTTTACCGAGCGGATCAAGTCTTTTTATCCTACCAAATCGCTACAAATTCTGCATCAGGCCAGTTGCCTGATAGAAGGTGTGCAAAGCCATAAGGATTTTACGCAAAACAAAGACCTGTATCTGCACATAGGTCAGGCTTATCTAAGCATTATAGTTACGGATAATAACGGTTTGCTGTATTTTAACCGATTTTTTTATAAAATGCCTCAGGATGTAGTCAGGTATACGATGATGGTGATGCAGGAACTAGGGCTGGATCAGCGCACTACCAAAACCCTGGTGTGGGGCAACATTCCTGTTAATGCAGCGCAGTTTAAAGAGCTATACCAATATATCCGTCATGTTTCATACGGAGGCAAACCATCCTATCTTCAGTTTTCCTATGCGTTCGACGATTTGCCCGACCATCAGTATTTTGACTTGTACAGTACGTACGTCTGTGAATAAATCATATGGAACGCATCGCTATCTTTCCAGGATCTTTTGACCCCTTCACCAAAGGGCACGAAGATATTGTGCTGCGTGGGCTTCACCTGTTTGACAAGATTATCATTGGAGTAGGTTACAACAGCAAAAAACAGCGTTACTTCCAGATAGATACCATGCTGCCCAAGATCCGCCAAACCTTCGCTGGCAACGACCAAGTGGAAGTGGTAGCCTTTGATGACCTGACGGCCTCCCTGGCCAGACAATATGGTGCGCGCTATCTATTAAGAGGCTTGCGTAATACGACAGACTTTGAATACGAAAACAGCATTTCACAGATCAACCGCCACCTGAATACGGAACTGGAAACTATTTTTTTGATCACTTCACCCCAGTACGCACACATTAATTCCTCTATCATCAAAGAAGTGCATAAGTATGGCGGCGATGTCGCTGAATTTCTACCGTATAAGCTTTGATATATCTATTGCGCATGTTATCCATTGTAAAGCCTTTCCAAGAACTGAATTTTTAGGTATTTAAACCTAGAAAACTGTCAAAAAAAGCACAATACTTATACGCTTATTTTTAAGCTTTTTTTTGCTTTTATCGCCTATACATAGACAAATACATATCTAAAACTCCATAAAGTTATACATAACATAAGTAAAATTTATTTAGTATTTTCTTTTTGTTTGACTTGATTACTTTTGAAAAGTAAAAATTATCAAAAACAATTCAACAAAAAATGAAAAATTTATTAACACAAAGAGTAGCCCAGGGGCTATTTTTGTTTGCCACAGTAGGTATGGTGGCTTGTACAGACGAAGTGGATGAAATGAATGCGGTAGAACCAGCCAAGGGGAAACTGTAGAGAACGGTTTCACCAAAGGTGCTGTAAGTGGAATCCAAAAAGATGACGGAGAAGCTTTTAGTGGAGAGTTTGACTTCAGAACATCATATGTTAAAGAAGTAATGTTTGAACCGTCTGAACAATCTGAAAATGTAGAGTATTTGTATTTATACCAGGAAGCTGACAAAAATGATAATTATGCGAGAATCAATCTTAACATAGAAAACAGAGGTACTACAGAAGAAAAAGTAAATATTAGTTACTTCGTTATTGAATATACAAAGCCATTAGACAACAGGGCAATTTTTGCGCTATCAGCTAGGTCTAGTTTTGAAGACAGAGAGTTTGTTTTTCCAATAGCCCGTTCCAATAAAGATTTTAACTTTGATTTTAATGTTTCTCAATATTATGCGGGCGCATTTATTGATAAGTATGACAAAGAGATGCAGCAGCCGCTTTATTATGTAAAAGATGGAGATGGCAACAGCGTTTATTTTGAAGATGCTAGTAGAAATTACGAATATGATGCGGAAGGAAACTATTTTAGATATGGTAATTTTGTTTACATAGTTGACAAAGATGGCAATAAAACTGATACTTCTGAAAAATATGATATGCTCACAGTAAGAGATATGAACAATGGTTGGGCTATTTTTGATGAAACTGGTAAAGATCTGTCCGAAACAGTTCAAAATGAACTACCCCGAGGCAGAGCCGTCGGGGTATCAAAACAAACGTAGCTGATTCTTGTGCAACTCCATATATTTTGACTTTCCCTGATTTTGAATATACTTTTTGATCACTTCTTCACTTGCATATTGGCCTACAGTATTTACATAGTAGCCACTCGTCCAAAACTTGCCGCCCCAAAGCATCTGCTTGACCTCTGGATGAAGGCGGAAAATCTCTTTGGCAGTGATACTCTTGACCGCACCAATGATCTTCTTAGGAGCATTCGAGGGAACACTCTGAATCAAAAAATGAACATGGTCCCCATCAAGGCCGATCTCCAAAAAATGAATTTCATATCGCTCCTCTATCTTCAGGCAAATATTCTTGAAAGTGGACGAGACCTCTGCACTCAATACTTTTCTCCTATACTTGATAGGACAAACAAAATGATACAAAAGCAAGCTTTTATTGTGACTCTTGTGAATATGTTCGCTCATACTCACAAATGTAAATATCCTCACGCAACACCCGAGGCAGAGCCTCGGGGAATTCTATTGATTAAAGATCAGCAGAAGATTACCAACTTCAAATACAATGAAACTACTGGCCTGGTTTCCTTTGATTACGAGGTGACATTATATAAGTATACTGCTGAAAACTCGTCAAAAAACGAGGTGAAAGTTACAGGTCAGGTTGAGGTGACGGTACAGTATGACAAGGTGATTAACCATGTTCCTACCGAAGAAGGTGTATTTTAAGCTTACAAAAAGCAATACATAAACAGTGTTTTTATGGCCTCACGCTCAATCAGCGTGAGGCTTTTTTTCTTTGTGGTGAAAAAATGTCTGAAAATCATATTTAATAATTTCTATCAGCAAACAAAATGAAATGAGACCATGTTACATATTGCCTTTCAGAAGGTTTATAGCAAACACATTTTTTCGTATAATTTTTAAATTTATTAATACGGTGTTATACAGGGCTTATAAATTATCGCTAGTGCTTGCTGGTTGCTTACTTTTTATGCATCCTCTACAAGCCCAAGATATTGATACTACAGAAGTTGTACCTCCTAAAATATTCCTCAATTGTGCTGGTGAATGTTTCGAGGATTTTGTCAAAACTGAGATACCTCTACTCAATTTTGTACGCGATCAGGCGCAGGCTGATATCCAGGTCGTTATTATCAGCAAGAAAAATGCAAGCGGAGGCCAGCTATTTACGCTGACCTTTATTGGGCAAAACGATTTCGACGCTCTTGTAGATACCCTTACGTTCACTACGAGAGTGTCTGACACCCAATCAATTATGCAGGAGCAACTAATTGCAACGCTTAAATATGGCTTGATACGTTATCTGGCCCGAACAAACCTGATTAGCCAGATTAAAATAAATTTTAACACAAGTGGCCCCAATAAAGAAAAAGAAGCAATAGAGATGCCAGACGATAAATGGAATTATTGGGTATTTACAGTGGATGCCAAGGCTTCTTTTGAGGGAGAGAGTAACCGGCAGTCCGTTTCGCTGAATAACTCTATCTTCGGTAGACGGATTACCGAAAAATCAAGAATCAGTACATTGGCTTATTACAACTATAGCCGTGAAAAATTTAATGTCAATGATAAAAGAATCACAGCAAACTTTGCTGACTACGGATTTAACGGACGATATGTAAGAAGCTTTACTGAACATTGGTCGGGAGGAGCCATCTATACATTTTTCTACTCAAAATATTCTAATTTTCAAGCCTCCCATCAGATAGCACCAGCAGTAGAATACAATCTGTTTCCCTATTCAGAAAGCATCCAGCAGCAGTTTCGTGTAGCCTATCAGGTTGGCTATAGGTACGCTTCCTTTATTCAGGAAACTATTTATGACCGTATGTACCAGAATATTCCCTACCAAAAGCTTTCCGTGATACTGGATTTTACCAAAACCTGGGGCAATATCAATACCTCACTCGATGCTTCTACTTTTCTTAGTAATTTCCGAAGAAACAATTTTGCGCTAAATACTAATTTAACGATCCGTTTGGTAGAAGGGCTGTCACTGACACTTTTCGGATCAGCCTCTCTTATCAACGATCAGATTTCGTTAGCTAAAGAAGATGCTTCTGATGATGCCTTTTTGCTGGGAGCTCGTCAGCTTCCTACCAATTTCAAGTATTTTACCGAAGTGGGTCTTAGCTACACTTTTGGCTCCATCAACAATTCCATAGTCAATGTACGGCTTGATCAGATTGAGTAGTTTTATCTCTTTTGATAAGTCCGAAATACGTAGCGTATAGAAAAGTACGAATTATACAACGCTTGTTTGGCTTCCGGAAAAGTCATCCAACGCACTTCTTTGATGTCTTCTTTCAACTGGGGCTTCATACCGGAATCATCCAGGCATTCCATCAAATACCAGTAGGTCTTCTTCAGAATTTTCTTTTTGTTGTGGTTGTACGTATGCCAGGTGTGGCAGATTTTTTCTACAGGACGTACCCTTACAGAACATTCTTCTTCTACTTCGCGCACGGCACCTTCCAGTGCTTTTTCTTTCTTTTCAATCTTTCCTTTGGGCAGGTCCCACTTTCCCAGCCGGTAGATCATCAGCACTTTGTCGTCTTTTACCACCAGCCCGCCAGCCGCTTTGATCACTTCAAACTGCTTCTTGATGAAATCGCGGGTCGCGTCCGTGTCTTTCACCGTGAAAGTGATGCTATCGAGCTTTTTTACTTTCTGTTTGCTGAAATAATCCAGGCTGGTTTTGATATAGCTTTCGGTAGCATATTGTACCAGCACATCGTCTTTCAGCTTTACGTCTTTGAGGGGTGTCTTGTTGGCATCGACAATGGTATCAAATACAGAAAGATCCTGTACCTCATCCAACCCTACCATGTCCATCGGAGTATCGTTTACAAAAAGCTTCATAGTATTGTCATGATGAAAATTACCGAAAGGTAACATATCCGGCATATACAGTCAAAGCCAATTGATAATTTTAACGTATATTCGTACAACAAGCATTATTTTTACCCTCTAACGAACACAACTATGACAGACAATTTTTCAAAAGTAAAAGAATTTTTACTGGACATGGCCTTTGACATCAGATCGGAAGACAGAGAGGAAACCATTCTGGTGATCACCGATGAAGATAAAGGGATCAGCAACTTGATTCTGGACATTGAAGACGAACTGCTGGTGATCGAGCAGTTTATTTTTCAGCTCAAACATGCCGAAGATGCAGCACTGCTGCGCAAATTGCTGGAGATCAACCGCAACCTGGTACACGGTGCACTGACATTGGATGACGACCTTCGCGTGATCTTCCGGGATACGCTGCAACTGGAGAATATGGACCTCAATGAGCTGGAAGCTTCTATCAACGCCCTGAGCCTAATGATGGCAGAATATGCCGAAGAATTTATGAAGTATGCCAAAAGTTAAAACATAGGCATACTGTAAACGATTAATAGTTGAAAGACCCAATGAACAAACCATGAGCATTTTCAGAAGAATATTTAAAATAGGAGAAGCAGAGGCTAATTCGGCCATCAACAAACTGGAAGACCCTGTAAAAATGAGCGAACAGGCCATCCGTGACTTAAAATTAAACCTAAGCCAGGCACTGGAAAGCCTTGCTGAAGTAAAAGCCATTGGCATCCGTACTCGCAGAGAGACCAAAACCTACCAGCAACAGTCGGCAGACTATGAAAAGAAAGCCATGCTGCTGCTGCAAAGAGCACAACAAGGCCAGCTTGACCCGAACGAAGCTGATAGACTGGCTACAGAAGCTTTGAACAAAAAAGAACATGCCGCACAGCAGGCAGCTCGCAACCAGGCTGAGATACAGAAATACGATACCATGACGGCCAACCTGGAAGCCAAGGTGAATGACCTGAGAAGCCAGATTTCTACCTGGGAGAACGAACTTAAGACTTTACAGGCACGCGCCAAGGTGAGCACCGCTACCAAGAAACTCAACAAACAAATGGCCGGTATAGATTCGTCAAGTACCGTAGCCATGCTGGAACGCATGAAGACCAAGGTGGAAGAAGAGGAAGCCCTGGCGCAGTCTTATGGCGAGATAGCTGCTGCTCCCAAAAGTGTAGACGATGAAATAGACAAAGCCCTTGGCTCCGGCACACCGGCAGGTTCTGACCAACTGGCAGCATTGAAAGCTAAGATGAATATTCAATAAAATAGTTCAGCGTTCAAAGTTCTGTGTTCAAAGTTGTGTGCGTTTGTTTTAAAACAAAGAACTATACACTTAGCGCATTGGACAATGAACCTGGAACTGTGAACTCAAAAACCCATGAATACGATCACTACTCTTATTGTTATCCTTATCGTCGGCGCATTGATCTACTATGTTTGGCAAATGTATAGCAAAAGAAAAAAGACCCACGAGTCGGCACCGCCTGCTCCTGCTGATTTGCATCTGGAAAATGTAGGGCCGGGCGGTATGATACGTTTAATGAACGTAGGCCAGCAAATGGAAGAATACGATGTCAGGATCTTGTCGAAGAGCATTTACCGTGAAGGAGAGAATGCCGAATGGTATGAGCTGGAAGGTGACAATGGCGACAAAAAAATCTGGATCAGCCTAGAACATGATGATGACTTGGATGTAACCATTGCTACACGCAAACTCAAACTGCGCGATCTGCCCATCAGCCGTGCAGACCTGGACAATATGGATGAGCAGGGAGCAGGAGAGTTTGTATTTGAAGGCAAAACGTATTACTACGAAAACTCTACGGAAGGTTCCTACTTCCGCAATGGCGATGTGTCTGCGGAAAATGAGGACTTCTTTTATTACTGGGAGTTTGAAACCGAAGGTGCAGGGGAGTTTCTCACCATTGAAGAATGGGAAAACGGCACCATTGAAGCTACTATTTCTTATGCCATCAAAGAGTCGCAGGTGAAAGTGTATAGTTTGGGAGACAATGAGGCAGTTGGCTAATACAATATCAGAAATAGGTACACGTGTAATTTATAAACACTAATGTATGTACTGAACATCAGCATTGGTCTTGCATTTGATGGCTGTTTATGTATAATCATTAATTCATCAAGCATCTATCAACATGCGTGTTTTGTATAAGATCAATAAACCTAATGCAGTTTGTGCCCGTGCAGGAATGGCAGGATGCCTCACAATGATGAAGATATACCAAAACACCTAAGCAACTTCTGCTCCCGTAGCAGAAAAGAGACAAGAAACTATATTGCTTTTATTGATTACGACAGAGAGAACCCACCGGTGATACCGATGGGTTTTTTGTTTTTTTGTACTTTTTAGCCCGTATTTTTGCCAAAAAAGGTGCAGACCTTTTTAAAAACGCTCTTCACCTTTTCGAAAAAGGTCTTGACCTTTTCGAGAAAGTTCTTCACCTTTCGAAAAAAGCTACTGAACAGTGTTTTGACCCGTCATAAAGGAATTATTTTGCGTTGATGCACCACTTTTCCCAGAGGTTTCCTATAACCCCCCGTTAGTACATTGTATGTATATAATTACTCTTCTTCGAATTTGAAAATCTGCACGGGCCGGGATTGTACAGGTGTATTTTCGTATACCAACAGGTACTGTACGCCTGTTTTGCGATGTATGGCATGTACATGGATAAAGCTACGTCCAAGTTTGCCATCGTCGTAGGTATCACCTTCGCTGGATGAGGTGTAAAACTCCACATCATACGCTACAGACTGAATAATTAGACCATAAGGAATATACAAAGTGGTTTCTATGGGTCTGGAAGTAGCAGAAGGCTCTGGCGGCAACGTAACCAAAGGTGGCTCAAGACAAGCGGTCAGACTGGTATTTATAAGCAAGAATAGCCATAGCTTTCTCATGCTATTCGTGAAATTCTATGGTATAGCTCACCTCAAACTGCTGGGCAGGTTCCAATAGTTGTATGCCTTCTTTCTGTGTAAGATCACCTTCAAAATCTTTTTCGTCGGCCAGGCCAAGCCAGGGTTCTATGCAATAAAAATCTGCGCCTACCTTTTGCCAGATGCCGAGGTAAGAAAAATCTTTATGATAAACGGTGACAATTTTTTTACCCGTAGCTTCATCAACAATGCGCGTCCAGGCGGATTTTGGATGTTTGAAGACAATAGCATCTTCTTCAAAAAGATGGCGGTGCAAAGCCAGCATATGCTCATCATCCATAAGCTGGTGCGTTTGTCCGGTGCGCAGGCCGTTTTCTATGATATGCCGCTCCAGCGTCTCATTCTGTTCAAACTGTAGCTGGTATTCGTT
Organism: Cyclobacteriaceae bacterium; assembly: GCA_958296015.1. GTDB lineage: Bacteria > Bacteroidota > Bacteroidia > Cytophagales > Cyclobacteriaceae > JAJNNC01. The sequence continues at coordinate 109,467 of CATQIH010000029.1, read as the reverse complement.
CCAATGCTTGCCTTCCTGTGCCGGGCAGTAAAAAGCCGGGTGTGCCCCGATAGAAAAAGGCATCACCTGATCATCGTCGTTCTTTACCTGAAAGGTAACCTTCAACTGATTACCAGAAAGCGTATATACAATCGTAAGCCTAAATTCAAAAGGATACTGGTTTTTGGTATCATCATCGGCAGTGAGTTGGAAAGTAAGCTGCTGATCTTCTTCCTGTGAGCAGAAAAACTCCCGGTCGCGAGCGAAGCCATGCTGCGACATGCTGTAGGTTTCTCCATAGAGGCGGTACTGGTTACCATTCAGTTTGCCCACAATCGGGAAAAGTACCGGGGCATGACGCGCCCACACCGCAGGATCGGCCTGCCAGATATATTCGCGTCCATTAGATTTGCCACGTACACTGCTCAGTTCTGCACCGTGCGACTGTATTTTGGCGGTTAGATGATTGTTTTCGAGAGTGTAGTTCATAAGGAATTTTCAAAGATGTTCTTTTATTCAATATGCTTAAGCTAAAGCTTGTTTGTAAGAAAGTTGGGAATAACAAAAGATAACAGGGTTAAATACGTGCCTTTCAATATCCTATTGCAACATTTGGGAATGGTATGGGTGTTAGTCTTGCCTCTATTTCAGTATTTAGTTCATACTCTTCCAACACCGTTGACCATACTGAGTAGGTATACCCACCAAAATCAGGCGGTGTACCTTCGTAATCGTTGACATGGACTACAAAATCGTATTTTTCCCTATTGTAGTTGTAGATCATGATCATGCACTCTCCGTTGGCATCTGTGCGCCCATAGTATTTGTCTACTACTTTATATCCCATAATAAAAGCAGGCTTGCGTTTAGTGACATAAACTTCAATTCCTTCAAGTTTTGTACTATCTTCTTGATCAATCACTCTAACTTTTAGTCCAGCGTCATCAAACCTTTTGCAAGCTGTTGTTGCAAGAGCTGCTATCAACAAAAAAATAAGTACGTGATGATATTTTTCATAGTAGAAGCAATTGTCGTTAACTACTTTATTATGTATCTTATATCTGGCCGATCATATATAAAGTGAAAAGATAAGTATATAATTTCGCATATTGGTTACATGGCTTCTTTATCTTTTATATTAATTATACTGTACATAATGTTCCCACTTGTCTAACACGGCAGTGAAATCTTCTGGCAGTTCAGAATCAAACTGCACAAATTTTTGGGTAGCGGGGTGTACGAAGCCGAGCGATTTGGCGTGCAGTGCCTGCCGTGGCATGAGCTTGAAGCAATTTTCTACAAAGGACTTGTACTTAGAAAACTTAGTACCTTTTACGATGCGGTCGCCGCCGTAGGTTGCATCGTTGAAAAGCGGATGCCCAAGGTATTTCATGTGCGCCCTGATCTGGTGGGTGCGGCCTGTCTCCAGGTTGCAGCGCACCAGCGATACATAGCGCAAGGTTTTGAGCACTTCGTAATGCGTAACGGCTCTGCGCCCGATACTCTCATCTTTGAAAGCCATCGTAATACGCCTATCTTTCGGGCTTCTTCCCAGGTTAATATCAATTGTGCCTTTTGCCTCTTCCGGCTCACCCCACACCAGGGCATAATAAGTACGTTCAATACTATGGTCTATGAACTGTTTGGCCAGGGCTGTCATGGCCTTTTCTGTCTTGGCAATCACCAGCAGGCCCGACGTATCTTTGTCGATGCGGTGTACCAATCCGGGGCGGCCTTCGTTGCCTTCCATCGTAGGCAATTGCTGAAAGTGATAGGCCAGTGCATTCACTAAAGTGCCTTCCCAGTTATTGAAAGCCGGGTGTACCACCATGCCGGGGTCTTTGTTTACCACCAGCACATGCTCGTCTTCGTAGACAATGTTGAGGGGGATATTTTCGGGCACCACTTCCGTATCGCGGGGTGGCTCCGGGAGTGCCACCACGATCTCATCCGCCGGGTGTACTTTGTAGTTAGGCTTGATAGCCTGCCCGTTTACCTTGACGTATCCGTTTTTAATCGCCTCCTGCACTTTGTTGCGGCTTACGTGGGGCAAACGGTTCATCAGAAACTTATCGACCCTGACCAGCGACTGGTTGCGGTCGGCTACAATATGGTGGTGTTCAAACAGTTCTTCAGAAGTGCCTTCCTCTTCGGATTCCAGATCATTAAATTTCATAGCAAGCATATTTATGGCAGCAAAGGTAAGGAATTAAGGTGGTAACAGTTTATGGCAAAAATATTTTGTCGGTCGTCATAATCTGCTCCATGATAGATACTGTATTACTTGTCTACTTCAACAATTCTTTCTCACTAGAAATAATTATACAGATAGTAGTTGCGATCAGAACAGTTTTTATTAGATATCTTATGCTTCAGCATAAGCTATACTAACAAAATAATTATATATCTTCTTAAAATAATTTAGTCAAATGATATTACCTTACCAAAAGAATTAACATGCCAAACGCCCCTAATATGAAGAAAAAACTGCTGTATTTTACATTTATGCTTATGGGACTATCTAACATTTTAAGAACATGAAGATAAAATTTGTCACGCTGCAGAAAAATATACTGCTATTTGTCGTAATGATTTTGTTAGGGACAATAGCTTATGCACAGAGCAGCTCACCTTCCGATCTCTACATGTACTGAACCCTGCTTTTACAGGGCATCAGAAGGGACATGTCTTTAATATGTATGGAACTGAACTACCCAGCCCTAACAACTACGGGTCAGAAAGAGCTTATAGTACCGGCATATTGTATGAGAGGTATGTGACCGGCATGAGCAGCGGCGTAGGTGTGCAGGTTGATTATGTTAGTGCGGGCATTTTGGCAAGCTTTCAGGCAAGTGCGCTGTACAGCTATCACTACCAGATCAGCGATCAGCAACAGTTTTCCATTGGTACCAGGCTTTATTATAATGTAAGTTGTAGTCTGAATTTGATTATTAAATATAATAAAAGTTGTTAAATAGTCTGAAAAGTGCTTATTGAAACATTGGATAAAAAAGATATTGTAAAAATATTTATAGATACTTTATACTATAATGCACCTAACCTGATATGCAACTATTTCTCTTCCTGTCTTTATCGTTCTTAGTATCAGCTTGTTCCAATTTTTCAAATGAAGAAAAACAAGCGGAAGTCCAACCTATAATACAGTTTTCAGCGGATCACTTTGGCTTTGATACCCTACAGATAGGCGATACTTTACGCCATGAATTTATATTCAAAAATACCGGAACAGCAAAGCTAAACATAGATACAGTGTCTACCAGTTGCGACTGTGCCTCAGGCTACTTCTCGAGTGAACCTATTAATCCTGGGGAAGCTAATAAGATAGAAGTTTCTTTTGTACCCAGAGAAAGCGGCCATGCCACACGGCACTATATAGTGAAGGCTAATACCGATTCAGTGTTTCATGTACTAACGCTAGAAGGATATGTCAAATAATGGAAAAAAAACATCAAACGCTATAAAATATACACTGGCTACTATTCTTTCTATAGTATTATTTGTATTTACCACATTTCAGGGAGCATATGCTATTCTAGGTACCCATACAGGAAAGCTAGTCACCGTATTCTTTCTTTATTTTCTTTTGACAACTTACATACAGCTTAGACACAGAAGTGATAGATATATACTCTTGTTTATTTTACTGTTTCCTCCCCTTGCCCTACATGGAGGCGTTCTTCTTGTTGAAGGTTATTATCCAGCTTTGAGTATTCCAAGTACCTTAGCATACTTTGTAGGTACTTTCTTAGGCTGGATCATAGCATACCAGTCTAGGAAGATTCAAAGCGTGACTTTTGCTTTCTCAATAGTTATTGTGGGATGGATGTACTTTCGGGGGTATGATCTATACTTACATTATTTGAATTACGGTAACCTATACGGTTCGATGACACCTATACATGTGTCAAAAAATATCATTTACAAAAATGAGCAAAGTAAAACAGTGACATTTCCCAATGACCATAGCCTGATCGTACTGGATGTTTGGAATAACGGATGTGGCATATGTTATAGAGAATTTCCAAAGTTGGAAAAACTGTATAAAAACTATGCAAACCGTAATGATGTGAAATTTTATGCTCTAAATGTAGCATTGCGCGAAGATGATATTGCCAAAGCAAAAGAGATTACGTTGGCATGGGATTATACTTTCCCTAACTTGTTTTTAGAAAGAAAAGAGTACGCAGGTGCTTTGGGTATTCAGTCCTATCCAACTGTATTAATTATTAAAAATGACTCAATAGTGTTTAAAGGAGACATAGATAATGTGGAACGAGTCATTACAAAATACAATGCAACATCATTTTAAATTATAATTTCAATTTTCACCCAAACCTGTACACTTATGAAAAACGCTAGACTATTTATGGTAGCTTACACAGTATTCCTTCTGGTAATCTTGTACGCTTGTGAACAAAAAGATCCTCAACCCACTCTATCCTTGGATTTGATGGCTGGAAAAAGGCTATTATCTAAATTTGATGCTATGAAAGATGTAGATATTCAAAAGACTTCTTTTGCTGCTCTTTCCAATCAGGAGAAGAACCTGGTATGGCAGACGAAATTTGCAGATTTAGAAAGCCACAAAGAACTTAATGATACGCAGAAGAAACTCATTGATGAGCTGAAAGAAATACTCAATCCCAATGCATACGTACTGAATTCAAATGAAAGCACAATTGCTCGGTATCGGATTGAAAAATGGATGGATAAGGCAAAAGATAGTTTTACGGATTTTCAGATGTACAACTTATTTTTTCGAATCAGGTCTCTATCTACTGAAGAAGCTAATATAGAAGCCAGAAAGAATACAGAACTCAAAAATAGCAGGAGTAATCAGGAAGATAAATTCGCGGATTGTAATTGCGATAAGGATAGCAGATACACTTGCGCGAGAGTAACAGAATGGGGACTTAGTCACGCAAAGGTAGAATACGGTGATTGTTCAGCAGGTTATGGCTGCAGAGAATCTAGTATGGGATGTGGATTTGGCTATCTTTGGACTTGCGATGGTTTCAAGTGTGTCTTTCGGAATTAATTCATCAGAAAGCCGTTATCAATTAACGGCTTTTACTTTTTAACATCATTTGATGTTAGTGTATTAAAGAATATAATATATGAGCGGCGAAATTATCGAGTTATTAGTAGGCATTGCCTTAGCTTTTATTCCCTTTGTAATATATTTAATAGCTAAAAAGTACCCACCTAAAAATATAAATTCATTCTATGGATATCGTACTAACAGGTCCATGAAAAACGTTGATACATGGCAGGAGGCTAATACCTATACCAATCGTTTGTTTGTCCCGGTAGGTATACTTACTCTTATTACTGTACTGATCTCTGCTATCTTACCTGGTGTGCCTCTAGGTAGGGTTACAACAATTACAACTTGTGTCTTAGTTACACTGTCACTTTCTATTCTTGGCATTACGGAGTGGCACTTGTACAAGACATTTGACGAAAACGGAAACAAAAGATAATGAAAAATAAATCTTAGTTTGCCTCACTTAAAGTATGTGTCAAAATATCGTTCATCTAGCCGTCAGCCTATCTACCAATTTGAGCAATTGATCTTTCTCCTGCCTTAGCACTATAATCTCTTCCTGAAGTGTTCGACCATATGCTCCCAAACTTTCGTGGTATTTTTGTCGCTGTGATACGATGGGTTAATAGCAACACCATTGTTTTCAATAGTGCTATTCTTATTATTGCCCATCACAACGATACTTTCATCATTTAGCAAATCTATAATATCCACTTCCAAAGCTTTGGCAATCTGCTTTAGCCGGTCTATGTCCAATCTAGTTTTCTCCCTCTTTCTATTTTTCCATAAGCACTGGAGGTAATGCCTAATTGGTCTGCCATATGATCCTGGCTATATCCCTTTCCTATTCGCTTTTTTTTTATCTTTTGTGAGAGCATGTAAGTTGTAGTCTTAATTTGATTATTAAATATAATAAAAGTTGTGGAATAGTCTGAAAAGTGTTTGAAAAACTTTATAGATATTAAGAATATTATAAATGTATTTCTATCGTCTAACTCAAATCTCACATTATGAAAGTCTACCGTTGTTTTACGCTACTATTACTCGTGTTTGTGCTCACTAATTGTAGTGAACAAGAACAGCTAAAGCCAATAGCTTTACAAAGAGTCTATTCAGGCGAAGAATTATTTAAGGGTATTATGTTCCTGGAAAACGATATGCTTGATCATTTACCCGAGACAAAAAAGATGTTTCCTAATTTCAATCAGTTAATAAATGCTCAACAAGATAAAAAAGTGTTTGCTGAAATGAAAAGTATTATTATTGAAAAAATCAAGCAAGAAAACCCCGGCTTTTTTAACAAATTTCAAGAAAACATTCAAAGTGGCAATCACTTTCTAGTGACACAAGCATTAAACGATGGTGCTAAGGCATTGGTAAACGCGTTGAAATCTGAGTACGCTTATGAAACTCTATCAATAGAAGATGAAGAAGCTTTACGTCAAATTAATCTCAATGACTTTATTGATAGTAAAGGAAATATTAAAGAAGATAAGCTCACCGAATTTATAGAGAAAAATCATGTGCTTAATGCACACGGATTGCACACAAATGGATCAGCAAGAGGTCAATGTTTTGCTATTGCATTGAACGCTATAATTGTAATAAACGCCGCAGTTCTTTTAAATGTTGTTGTTGGCACTAATGCTGTACTTGCCTTAAATATAGCATTTGGAGTTAATGAAGCTGCTGCCTACACCAAGGCTTTCAGCGTACCCTCTCCCAGCAGTGGTGGTACAAGTGCTAGCAGCGGTGGAGGTATTAGTGATAACCGTCCAAATCCTCAACTAAGCCCAGCAGGTTCACAACCTCTCGCTAGAGAAATTGTAGTTAATGAAATAGCTACAAAATTAAGTTTATAGAACTTAGACATACATTGGTTATCAATGAAAAATTCACCAGTATTATTAATCTTTTTTGTAGTTCTAATAGCAGGATGGAGTTATTTAGGAATTAATGTTCTAATCACTTTCTCACCTTTTAACCCGGTCAGTTCATCATATTCTTTCAAAGATCAACTTATTAAAGTCTTACCTCAAGGCTGGGGATTCTTTACTAGAAGTCCAAGAGAACATTCACTGTTTCTATATCAAAAGAACGATAAAACGTGGATATTAAAGACGCATCCTAATCTGTTGTTTATGTTAGGTGCCGGAAGGAATATGCGGTTTGAAGGAGCAGAATTGGGATACTTATTGAATAAAATAAGCGAAAAGAGATGGGCATTATACGCTACTGACACTATCATCTGCTGGGATAGTTTGAAAAGTGTAAGTGTTCAAAATGACTATATTTATCCTTCTATTTGTGGTGAAGTATTAGTAAAATCACAACAACCTATTCCCTGGGCTTGGAGTAAGACTAAAAATACTATAATGCCTTATAGACTGTTAAGACTTGATGTGATATGCAGCGACTAATATTCTACTTGGAAAACTATGTATATCAATTATCTGAAAAGCCTATTTGGACAAATACGTTTGGATTAGCTAGATCATTGTTAGCTTTTAGCACTTTATCCACTTTGCTATTTAATGATATCCATAGCCTATTTCCACAAATAAAAAATATAAGCACCTTTCATTTGGATAGTATTAGTGAGATAAGCATATTTTTCTTGCTATTCAATAACCTATTTCTTGCAAAATATATATGCATTGGCATACTAATAATTGTTATTATTGGATGGAGACCAAGGATTTCTGGTATTCTGCATTGGTGGGTATGCTTTAGTTTTTTTATAGCGAGTCCTATTGTTGATGGTGGAGATCAGGTAATAAATATATTAACCTTTCTATTGATTCCTGTCTGCTTGACAGACACAAGGAAATGGCATTGGCAGTATTCTAATAAAATCACTTCAAATACAATAGATAGGTTAATTACTTTAACTGCGTTTACCTTCTTGGTTGCCATAAGAGTACAAGTAGCTGTTATTTATTTTCAAGCATCTATTGCTAAGTTTGCTGTAGAAGAATGGCGGAATGGGACAGCATTATATTACTGGTTTACTCATAATACTTTTGGTATTGTAGATGTCTTAAAACCAATAGTTCTGCCTTTGCTACAAAATTCCGTAATTATTACATTAGCTACCTGGAGCGTATTGGTGTTTGAATTATTGTTATTTGCCGCGTTATTTATGGATGTACGTCGGAGATATGTATTATTAATGTTAGCCCTACTTTTTCACTTTAGTATTCTAATCATTCATGGCTTATTTAGTTTTTTCTTTGCTATGAGCGGAGCCTTGTTGCTATATTTGATACCTATCGGCACTACTTTAAATTTCAGGCAAATGAAAAACTTAAAAAGCTGTTTTTTCATTAAAAAATACAATACATGAGCAGCGAAATGATTGAGTTACTAGCAGGTATTGCTTTAGGTTTTATTCCCTTTGTGATATATCTAATAGCTAAGGAGTACCCCCCTAAAAATATAAATTCATTCTATGGGTATCGTACCAACCGGTCTATGAAAAATGAAGATACCTGGCAAGAGGCGAATATCTATGCTAATCGTCTGTTTATTCCAGTAGGAATACTTACGATTATAATAGCTATTATATGTTATGCTTATTCCTCCAGGCAGATTGTAGCAATCACAGGCTTTTCCTTAGCTATATTGTCTATTGCTGTTCTTGGTATTACGGAGTGGCATTTGCACAAGACATTTGATAAACATGGTCATAGAAAACAATGAAAAAAATCTATCAGTTTTTCTTTATATTTCTTATTGCATGCATATCTGGCTGTACACAGAGAATGTTTAACTTTACTTTTATTTCTACCAAAGAAATAGATCTTTCTAGAGCGGGCAATTTTGAAAAGTATACAAGGACCACAAGAGGTATCGATGAGATATACTGGGTTGTTTTTTTGCCTTTGGGGATACCTCATATAGAAAAAGCAATAGATAAAGCTATTGATAATACACCAGGAGCAATTGCCATTACTCATGGAACAGTATACTCCAAAACATGGTGGGCAATTTTCAGCGGAGCTTCTTCCTATGTAGTAGAAGGTACGCCATTGATTGATCCTTCGTTGTCTGCTGCACCTATAGGAAAGTACAACTATTGTCAATTGGATCGAAAGGGCGAAATTGTTTATAGCAGTGTGCTGTCAGAAGAAGAATTCAAGCGAATAAAAGACAAAGTATTAAAATGAATGGCTTCTGGTGTTTCAATACCCAAAAAGTTACCGTTTTTACTCCATCGTCTTCAAATTTTCCTCTGTATCAATGTCTGTAAGCACAGGCAGCAAGGCATAGGTTAAACCGGCTTGGTTGATGTCAGCCAGCGTATCAGCAAAGACCGAGGCTGTGCTCCATTGTTTGTGTTGGAAAAAGCTTTCATGCAACCGGTTCATGCCCAGCAGATAATAGCCACCGTCGGTAGAAGGGCCAATCACCACATCGTGTTGCTGAAGCTTGTCAAAGGCATCTTCAATAATTTCTGTAGAGAGCTGGTAACAGTCACTGCCAATGATGCAGATGCTTTGGTAGCCCGCTGCAAAGCCCTGATAAAAGGCTGCCTGCATCTTTGCACCCAGGTCTCCGGAAACCTGTTGTGCTTTCAGAAAAATTTGCTCATCCCACAAGTCGTCCTTTTGTATTTCAGGGGCATAGCAGACCATTTTATCTATTTTCAAAGGACTGACCACATTGTAGGTGCGTTGCAAAAGCTGTTTGTAAACAGACAGTGCCCGGCGGTGGCCAATAGTGGCAGCCAGACGTGTTTTTACTTTTCCTGCTTCGGGATTTTTGACAAAAATAAGCAGTAACGTTTTATTCATAAGCTATTTGATATCCTTCTTCCTGCCAGCGGGTGATGCCTCCATCCAGGCTTTTCACACGCTTATAACCGGCTCTGATGAGCTTGTTGGCTACCTCATTGCTGCGTCCTCCTTTTTTACAATACACAATCACCTTCTGGTCTTTAGAAATATCGGCCACATCCTGCAAACTAAAAGTAGCATAGTTGACGAAACAGGCATGTTCCAGGTGACCTTCCTGGTATTCTTCAGGAGAGCGAGTGTCCAGGATTACGATGTTGTCTGTTGTATCAAGCACCGATAGCTCTTCAGGCTCAATCAACGGAACAGAAGGTGCCTGTGCCGTCTGATGCTGGGCACTGGCAGTGCCAATCTGCACGAATAGCAGGCAGCAGGCAACAACAATATAGTGATAGATATGCATTAAGATATAAAGTATGATATACACCAGTAACGATCAAATCACCTAAATTGATATGTTCATGCCGCTATACACTTTCAAGAATCCGGTCTTCCGTTTCCGGTACTCGGCCTTCGAGTATTTATGCAGTAGAACCGCCACAACTGGAGCCGGCACCTGCCGTGCAGCCATAGCAATGCTGGTTGATGACAATATCCCGTTTGTCGAGTGCTTCAAAAGCAAACTGGCTGATGTGTTGTGCTGCCGGGTATTTCACCTTTAGTTCCAGCATCTGGTTGAAATCACAGTCATAGAGGTAGCCATCCCAGCCTACGGAGATGGTATTGCGGCACATCACACTGGTGGCGGCGGCCGGATTGAAAGCGGCTACCAGTTTTTCCATGTAATCTTCATAGTTACCGCTTTGCAGCAGGTAGTCCAGAAAACGACTGATCGGCATGTTAGTGATGGCAAACAGGCTATTGAAAGAGATACCGTACTTGTTTTGCAGCTTACGCTTAAACTCTTTCTCCAACGCTGGCTGTGAGGCTGGCAAAAATGCACCGGCAGGATTGTAAACCAGGTCCAGCAAAAGTCCTGTACCCTCTTTGCCATAGCCCTGCTCATTGAGCATGTTGAGTGCCCTGATGGATTTTTCAAATACACCTTCGCCACGCTGTGAGTCTGTACGCGCTGCAGAGAAGTGCGGCAGAGAAGAGACTACCTCTACCTTATGTTTGCGGTAGAACTCCGGTAGGTCATGATATTTGGGGTTGGCCACAATAATGGTAAGGTTGCAGCGCACAATGACTTTCTTGCCCAGAGAAGCGACCTTTTCTACAAACCAGCGAAAATGCGGGTTCATCTCCGGTGCACCGCCTGTAAGGTCTACCGTAGTGATGGCTTTGCCTTCGGCGATCACGCGCAGGCAATCCTGTAGGGTGTCGCGCGTCATGATCTCCTTGCGGTCGGGACCAGCATCTACGTGGCAGTGCTTGCAGGTTTGATTGCACATCTTGCCCATGTTGATCTGGAATATTTCTATACCGGTAGAGGTCAGCGGCAGCAAGCCTATTTCTTTAAGCTTGCCTCCGAAAGCATCAAATTTGCGGCCCTCTTCTCCTTTTCCATTCAGGATGTCCAGTTGCTTATCGCCATGAGATAATTGGTGATGTTGTCTTTTAAGAGATTGTATCATAAGGTTTTTTACATGGAAATATCTTTGGCTTTATTCATCATCTGCACGCCATGTACCAGTGTGGCTCCTCCGCGGATGGCTGCTGCTACGTGAATGGCTTCCATCATCTCGCCTTCGGTGGAGCCTTTCTGTAAAGAATCAGTCGTATAAGCATCAATGCAATAAGGGCATTGTACGGCATGGGCTACGGCCAGCGCAATTAATGCCTTTTCTCTTTCGCTAAGCTCTCCTTCTTTGAAGACATCGCCGTAGTAGTCAAAGAATTTCTTGGCAAGATTTGGCTCAAATTCACTGATATTGCCAAACTTTGATAGATCTGCCGGGTTGTAATAAGATTTTTCCATAGGGGTTATGTTCAGTTAAATGGTTTAATATGCAATGGTGAAAAACAGAGAAAAGTTCTTTCTACACAGGCTATGGTATTTATCATAAGAACGAATGCAAGTGGCGTTTTGGATTGAAATTTCTGAAAAATGTACTTACCTCATTACTTTGCCAATGTCGGTATATTTCGTAAGCTAATATGCCCAATACAACGATATATTCAAAAGCGGTGATCCATAAACGCTCCTCAAAACCATGTAATGAATAGCCTGCATATGAAAAGAAAATAAGCAGCGACCATATTATTGCAAAACGATACGAGGTAAAGACACTGAAGGCTACCAATGGAATGATGTACCACGGGTGTACGGTAGTAGACAATAGCAAATAAATAAGATTTATCCATAAAAAAGCCGCAAAAATGTGTTTGTTTCTTTCCATACCTGTAAACAGAACAATCAGCAGCAATGTAATAATTGCCAGCCATTGCCCGGCAGCAGCAATGATGTTGTACCCTTTTAGCGTGTACCCGATTTCCCGGACGATGTAATAAATACTGGCATTAAACTCGAATTTCTGAAAATATAGTTCCAGACTACTACTCATGCCAGCTATGAGTTCTTGGCTTAGCAAGGGCAGAAACAAAAGCAGGATCGCCAAAGTGGTAAGGCCATAAAAGTAAAAAACCTGACGCATACCCAGGCGGCGTAGATACAGAGGCAAAAATATGAGCGGTAATAACTTAGTACATACCGCCAATGCAAAGCTGATAGCCATTGGCAGTGTATTTTGCCTTAGCATACAATAAAAACTTAGCAAAATAAAACACAACATCACGCCCTCAAAGTGCAGGTTGCCACTTAGTTCCAGTATCACCAGTGGGTTCAGCGCATACAACAAAATCCGCTGTATCGGCAACTTTGCCTGTTGCAGCAAACGATACATCAACCATAAAGTGATGCCTTCTGCCAGTATAATAAACGCCCGGATTGTGATGATACTTCCCATGACAGAGGAAGGAAACAGCCAGGCCGTTAGTGCAAACAAAAACTGGTTGACCGGTGGGTAAACAGTGAAATATCCGGGAGAATTGAGCAGGGCATACAATGCCCGGCTGTTGTCGGGCACTAGTTGATGTTGGATAACGTCTGAAGGCAGATAAGCAAAAGGGTTGATACCTTGCACCCAAAGCCGCCCATCCCAGATAAAACGATACACATCTTCAGAAAGATTGGGAACGGCGGGCAATAGTAGGCAACGTAGCAAGAAAGCAGCCACCAACAGATATCGCAGATGGTTGGCACTTGCTGGTCGGGCCACAATATACAAATAAGCCAGAAAGCCTAGCAAATAGACAGCCAGCAACGCCTCGCTTTCGTAACGTGCTGTAAAGTAGGTGATAAAGACAATGCTGCCGCTTAGTACCAGTATCGGAAGCCCAATACGCCAATATCGGACTGGCTTACCCATGTTTTGTTTGTACAACAGAGTAAAAGGCTACTGCCGCAAAACCCAGGGCCAGCATGGTATGAAACAACAACATCCCAAAGTCGCCCAAACGTATACCTGTGTAAATGCCATAAGCAAAATAGGCTGCCAGCAACATCTCAAATACGGTCATGAAGCTGATCTTGTATTGAGCGTATACATTGTTTTTCCTTTTCTCTTTGGCGTTGGACACATTAAACTTAGGCGTTCTTAGGAAGGGCGATTTAAAACCCAGTAGTCCTTCAGCCACAGCAACGGCATTGTGTAAAGACATACCCATCATGACTGTCAGAAACAATGGATAATATATAATAAAATGGCGTAGCGTATGCATTTGGTCACTCTTCTGTCGTACCCGCTTGTTGGCGATCCAGTAAAACAATCCGATAGAGAAAAAGCCAATCACAAATATACCACCCAGCTTCAGCAGTACACCATAGCGATGATCCTGCTGTGTGATGTAAAGCATGGGCACACTCAGTAAAGCAGCCATCAGTAGAAACAGAAAGACCGACGAATTGAATAAATGCAGCAATGCATGAAAGCGGTGGGTCCAGCTGATTTTACGGTCTGGATGCTTCCCAAACATCTGTCCTACATGTTTACGGGCGCATTCAGCCGCACCTTTGTTCCACCGAAACTGCTGCGACTTGATGGCAGGCATCAGGATAGGCAATTCTGCCGGAACCTCCACATTTTCCAGGTATGTAAACTGCCAACCGCACATCTGTGCCCGATAGCTCAGGTCCAGGTCTTCAGTCAGGGTATCATCCAGCCAGCCGCCTGCGTCTTCAATACAGGTTTTGCGCCAGACGCCGCCTGTGCCATTGAAGTTGATGAAGCTACCGGCATGGCTGCGGCCACCCTGTTCTATGGTAAAGTGTCCATCCAGACCAAATGCCTGCAACCGGGTAAGCAGCGAATAATCTTTGTTGATATGCCCCCAGCGCGTCTGCACCACACCAATATTCGGCGAGCTGAAGTGTGGAACAGTGCGTTTGAGGAAATTGGTTTCTGGTAGAAAATCAGCATCAAAAATAGCAATAAACTCACCTTTTGCCAGGGTAAGCCCATAAGCCAGCGCACCTGCTTTGTAACCTTTTCGGTCGGGGCGGCGGATATGCTGCATGTCCAGGCCCGCTGACTGGTAATAAGCCACTTTGCTGGCGATTAGGTCTACCGTCTCATCGGTAGAATCATCCAGTAGCTGTATTTCCAGTCGGTCTTTAGGATAGTCCAGTGCTGCCATCGCATCTATCAACCGTTCCACCACGTACTGTTCATTATAAACAGGCAGTTGCACAGTCAGCAGAGGCCATACTCCGGGCTGTAGTACCTGCTTTTGGTCTTCTTTGAGGCTTTGCAGATAGTGCCATGTCAGATGCAGTTGTCCCAGACTGAATAAAAATATCAGCAGCAAACAAATCAAATAAGCAGCTGCAATCACAAATTCCATTATAAATACTTCAAAATCGTCCAAATAATCTTATAGCCTGCCATCACCGTTCCCTTCACCGTACCTGATACTTTGGATACACCAATACGTTTGCGGTAGGTCACAGGCACTTCCGTGCATCTCAATCCTTGTTTGGCGGCCTTAAGCTGCATTTCTACCGTCCAGCCATACGTACGGTCCTGCATATTCAGTTGTATGAGCGATGCATAACGAATAGCACGAAACGGGCCTAAATCCGTAAAACGTATGCCATACAACCAGCGCATCATGCGGGTAGCCAGCCAGTTGCCAAAAATCTGCTGGGGTGTCATAGCCCCACGTTCTTTCGTACCCAGCGCACGCGACCCGATAACAAGGTCGGCTTTTCCCGCTACAATGGGTGCTGCCACTGCCGGGAGTTCCTCCGGATAATCAGAGTAGTCTGCATCCATAAATACGATGATGTCGGGTTGGGTAGATTGGCTCTCTACATAATCTATACCACACAAACAGGCATAGCCATAACCCTGCCTTTTTTCATGTAATACCGTAGCACCGGCCTGCTTGGCTGCCTGTGATGTTTGGTCTGTAGAGTTATTATTCACAACAATAATTTCGCTAACCCATTCTTTTGGCACCTCGCGAATGACATTAGCAATGGAGTTTTGCTCATTAAACGCTGGAATAATCACTTGAATGTTCCAAGAGCGATCTGTGGTTTTCAAAAAGAACTATGGTTATAACGTATATTCGGTTTAATACATTGCAATATACAACTTTGTAAAGGCATCAGTGTCAGTAAACCGACAAATACCGGCCATGCAATGGTATTGCATACGCACCCATAACCTTTAGGTTTGAATGAAAAAATCAGCAGGTGAGCCAAACGAACCTTCCACTTTGCGATAGGGTTTATATCTTTGTCAAATATTATTGTATAAAGATCAACAGCATTGCTTTACCCAGATTCTATAGAACAAAAGATCGGTTTTAATACAGTGCGTTTGCTGCTGAAAGAGCAGTGTAGCAGCTCACTGGGAACTTCCTTTGTAAACAAAATGAAGTTTTCTGATGATGCAGAACGGATTAGTAAACGACTGTATCAGGCAGAAGAGTTCAGGCAGATATTAACTCGGGAAGAATATTTTCCGTCCTCCAACTATCTTGATGCCACCGCGCATCTCAACACCGCCAAAACGCCTGGTGCTTTTCTAACCGAAGAGGAGTTTCATGAAATTCAGCTTTCACTGGATACGGTGTTTCGCTGTGTTCGCTTTTTTGATAAAGATACGGACAACCGTTATCCGCAACTGAAAGCACTGAGCCGGTACGTAGACCTGAACCCGGTGATTCTAAAAAAAATACAGGCGATCATCGATGAACAGGGCCATCTTCGCAACAATGCCAGCCGGGAGCTACAGGAAATCCGCCGGATGATCCTAAGCGAACAGACCCGCCTGCGCAAGGTGCTGGATCAAATCCTGCGCCATGCACGTTCGCAAGGCTACACACCAGAAGATGCCTCCCTGACGGTGAGAGGCGGACGCATGGTGATTCCGGTGCTGGCAGAACACAAACGGCGTGTCAAAGGGTTTATCCACGATGAGTCTGCTACCGGGCAGACGGTATATCTGGAACCCGCAGAGGTGCTGGATATCAATAACGAAATCCGCGACCTGGAGTATCGGGAACGCAGAGAAATTGTACGATTACTGATAGCATTGACAGATGAACTAAGGCCTTTTATCAAACCGCTGCGGGATGCCTATCATTTTCTGGGTATGATGGATTTTATCCGCGCCAAAGCCCGGCTGGCTATTAAGTTCAATGCCGTTTGCCCTGCGCTGGAAATAACACCCCTGATTGAATGGTACCAGGCAAGGCACCCATTGCTGGAAATGTCTCTGCAACAACAGCAAAAAAAGGTGGTGCCGCTAGACATTCAGTTGCACGAGCAGCAACGTATTCTGCTCATCTCCGGACCCAACGCCGGAGGCAAATCAGTGTGCCTGAAAACCGTAGCCCTGCTGCAATACATGCTCCAATGCGGACTGCTGATTCCCGTAGCCGATTACTCGCGTACCGGCATTTTCCAAAATATCTTTATTGATATTGGTGATGAGCAGTCGCTGGAAAATGACCTGAGCACCTATAGCTCTCACCTCAAAAACATGAACTACTTCGTCAAATTTGCCGATCGCAAGACTCTGATCCTGATTGATGAATTTGGTACGGGCACAGAGCCGCAATTTGGGGGAGCTATTGCCGAAGCCATTCTGGAAGAGTTGAACAGCCAAAAAAGCTATGGGGTGATTACCACCCACTACACCAACCTCAAACAGTTTGCCAATCAGGCCGAAGGAGTGGTTAATGGTGCCATGCGCTTTGATACAGAACATTTAGAGCCGCTTTTCCGCCTGGAAATTGGTAAGCCGGGAAGCTCTTTTGCCCTGGAAATCGCCAAAAAGATCGGGCTTAAGCCAGAAGTGCTGATAAAAGCAAAAGCCTATATCGGCGAAGATAAAGTAGATTTTGACCGAATGCTGGCCGAACTGGAACACGATCGAAAAAAATATGACCAGCTTTTGCTGGAGCTAACAGCCAAAGAACGGCGCATGGAAAAGACAGCCCGGGAGTATGACGAGTTGAAGGCTTATCTTGATAGCCAGAAAAAGCAAATCGTGAACCAGGCCAAACAGGAAGCCAAGCAGCTGGTTGAAGAGGCCAACCGTGCCATAGAAACCACCATCCGAACCATCAAAGAGCAGCAGGCAGAGAAAAAGGCCACACAGGAGGTGCGAAAAGACCTGGAACAGTTTAAGAAAAAACTGCGTCCACAAAAAACTGCCAGATTACCCAGAAAAGAAAAGGAGATCACACAGGTGCTGAGCGGTGAAATTGTTGCCGGTGATGCCGTCAGGATCAAAGACACTGGGGCAATTGGCGAGGTGATAACCATCAAAAATAACCAGGCTGAAATACTGATAGGATCACTGAAATCTAATATCAAAACCAGTAGATTAGAAAAGATTGCAAAAAAAGAACTTAAACGGATGCATACTGAGGTGGCAGAAACCCGTCCGTCTATCAACCTGAACGAAAAGCTGGCCAACTTTAATACCAACCTTGATTTGCGCGGCAAGCGGGTAGAGGAAGTCATTCCCCGTCTGGAAAACTTTGTGGATGAAGCGGCCATGTTTGGTATGCCTGAGCTACGTATCGTACATGGCAAAGGTGATGGCATTCTGAGGCAGGTAGTCAGAAATTACCTGCAAAACCATCCACAGGTACAGCGTGCAGAAGATGAACACGTAGAGCGTGGTGGTGCCGGTGTGACTGTAATAACCATGAAATGACCTATGTTGATTGGGTTGTTACATGGTACAATAAAAAAGCCTCCCTGTTGAGGAGGCTTTCAAAAAACTGTACCTGTTGGTATTACTGTTTGCTTAGCGTAAAGGTATACGTTCCACCTACACCACTTGTTCTTGTAGTGGTAGTTTCAGGAATAGCGAAACCTAAAGTCAACGTTTTTCCATCCCCGCTTAGCTTAATATTTGTAGATATGTTATCAGGCTGACGTGTTACATCGGCACCAGCATCAGCTTTGAAATTGCTAGTCTTGGTGATACCTTCTAAAGTCCCTGCTGTAGGAAACACTTTATCCTGAACACTGGTAGAGGTATATTTAACAGCGGAAGTGTCTGCTGTTATTGTCAGTTTAAAGTTGCTGAAATCTTTCTTGACGTTGGGGTTAGCACCATCATAGGCAATGTCATCTTCACTGTCGGCAGCCCAGGTGCCTGATATTGCTGCTCCTGGTATTTCTGACGATACAGGAGGTTCAGGTATTGGATCCTTCTTCTTACAACTTACGGTTAGTAGGAGACACAATACTGCACTGATAGTTAATAGTTTGTTCGCGTACTTCATAGAATTTTTGATTTTAGTATGGCTTAGCGTCTGCAAAAATGACGCTAATTATTTTATTTTATTGCAAAGTATGACAAAAAATCTTATTAAAAAGCATAAATAATGTGAAAAATATTACAAGTATTTATTTATATTGTTCAATATTAATAATATTTTCTGAAAAATCATACTCATAAAGTTGATTTGAGCAGATTACTATCAATTTTTCTTTCAGGGCCCGTTGTACCTCCGTTCTGTACCACTGAATGCCTTGTTGATCCAAATTAGAACCAGGCTCATCCAGGAATAATACCGGGCTATCTGCATAAAAAGCCAATCCCAGTTTAAGTCTTTGCTTCATTCCTGAAGAAAACTGTTTGATGTATTTATGCCGGGCATTTTCCAGATACATCGCCTGCAATATATCCTTACTACTATAAGATGCCAAAGGAGCTTTGAACGAAAAATGAAAATCCAGCAACTCTTTTAGCGTATATTCTTCTATCAGTTCCATATAAGGTGCTGCAACAGACTGATACTGATAGAAATCATCAGGCGGTATCGTTTGTTGCGCATTTTTGTAAATAATTTCTCCCTGCGTAGCTGGGATCATACCTGTCAGCGTGAGCATCAGGGTAGATTTTCCACTTCCATTGGGTCCGGTAAATACATAAGCTGCACCTTTGTGCAAAGTAAGATGAACATTTCTGAATACCCACTCACGGTAAAACTTTTTGCCTAAATTTCTGATCTCAATCTGCATCAGAGGAGTTTTTGCACAAAAAGTATTGCATGGCTATTCTGTCGGGCCTTTCATAATACCTCTTTCTGAGGTTTGGATAAACTGAATGATCTCATCTCTTTCTTTGGAAGGAGCCATTCGCATCTCAATTTCAGATAGAGCTACTGAGTTGTTTAGGCCACTCAAGTAAATGATACGGTAAATATTCTGTATTTCGCTAATAGCTTCGCTTGAGTAACCTCTTCTGCGCAACCCTATAGAATTGATACCCACATAGCTGACCGGCTCTCTGGCTGCTTTGGTGAAGGGTGGCACGTCTTTTCTAACCAGCGAACCCCCTCCAATATAAGTATGAGCACCAATCTTGGTAAACTGCTGTACGGCACATGCACCGCCAAAAATAGCGTAGTTGTCAATCTGTACATGGCCAGCCAACTGTGTGGTATTGCCTAGTATGCAGTAATCTCCTACGATACAATCGTGACCCAAATGCACATAAGCCATGATCAGGCAATGCTTGCCTATTTCGGTCTTGTACCTATCTACAGTACCGCGGTTGATGGTTACACATTCCCGGATGGTTGTGCCATCGCCAATAACTACGACGGTATCTTCACCGGCAAACTTCAGGTCCTGGGGTACGGCAGAAATGACTGCACCTGGAAATATTTTGCAGTTCTTGCCTATCCGTGCTCCTTCCATGATCGTCACATTGGAGCCTATCCAGGTTCCTTCTTCGATTACCACATTTTTATAAATAGTAGTAAAAGGCTCAATTACTACGTTGGCAGCAATTTTTGCTTCGGGGTGTATATATGCTAAGGGCTGATTCATGAATCTTTCTTTACAATACTGGCCGACATGGTAGCTTCGCTTACAAGATTGCTGCCAACAAATGCCTGGGATTTCATTTTAGCAATACCTCTTTTGATGGGAGCCAGCAATTCGCACTTAATCACCAGTGTATCTCCTGGGAGCACCATTTTTCTGAACCGGCAGTTTTCAATCGCCAGAAAATATGTCCAGTAATTCTCAGGATCAGGTACGGTGCTCAGCACCAGGATACCTCCTGTCTGGACCATCGCTTCTACCTGTAGCACACCGGGCATCACGGGGTTGCCGGGAAAATGCCCTTGGAAGAAAGGCTCGTTGATTGTTACGTTTTTGACACCACATACAGATTTTTCATCCAAATGGTATATTTTATCAATCATCAGAAAAGGATAGCGATGCGGTAGCATCTGGGTAATTTGATTGATATTCAGCAAAGGAGGAAGCTTCGGGTCGTATTGCGGTAGGGCGGCACTTTCGTTGGCCAGCATCGACTTCTTGAGTTTTTTAGCAAAAGCCACATTAGCAGCATGCCCAGGGCGTGCAGCCAGTATCTGCGCTTTGAGCGGACGGCCTACCAGTGCCAGGTCGCCTACCATATCCAGCAGTTTGTGCCGGGCAGGTTCGTTCTTATAGCGCAGCTCTATATTGTTGAGAATGCCCTCCTTTTTGACTTCTACTTTTGGCTTATTAAAAAGCCCTGCCAGATAATCGAGTTCATTGTCTTTCACCTGGCGGTCAACCACCACAATGGCATTATTAAGATCGCCTCCTTTGATCAGGTTATTTTTGTAGAGCATTTCCAGCTCGTGCAGAAAGCAAAAAGTACGACATGCAGCAATCTCTTTAGGAAACTCCTGAATATCATTTAGAGAGGCATGTTGGCTGCCCAGTACCGGAGAGTTGTAATCAATCATCACCGTCAGCCGGTAATCATCCAGTGGCAGGGCGGCAATTTCTACATTGCGTTCAGGCTCACGGTAGAAGGTGCCTTCTTTCACTTCAAAATAGTTTCTCAGGGCATTTTGCTCTTCCTGGCCTGCTTCCGTCAGGCTGTCCACAAACATCTTAGAGCTGCCATCCATAATGGGAGGCTCCGGCCCGTCTAACTGGATCAGCACATTATCGATCTGCATACCCACCATAGCGGCCAGCGTATGTTCTACCGTATTGATGCGAGCACCACTTTGCTCAATAGAAGTGCCGCGAGATATGTCTACTACATTATCGACATCTGCATCGACAACAGGTTGGCCTTCAATATCTGTTCGCTGAAATTTGATACCGTGGTTTGGGTTGGCAGGCAAAAAAGTCATATTGGTGCTTACACCCGTATGCAAACCTACACCAGATACATTGACTGATTTCTTGATTGTGTGCTGCTTAATATTCATTGTTTACTTGTCCTCACTACTGGTGGGCAAATTTAGTACTTTTTTTTCTAGTTCGTTGATACGTTGCACTAAATCAGGCAAGTTCTTGAATACCGCATAGGTACGCAAGTATTTTTTCCTATCAAAACTAGGGCTGCCCATTTCTATGCTGTTTTCTTCCAGCGACTTTCCTATACCTGATTGTGCAGCTACCTTCACATTGTCGCCAATGGTTAAATGGCCGATAATGCCTACCTGGCCAGCAATAACGCAGCCTTTGCCTATTTTGGTAGACCCTGATATACCGCTTTGCGCGGCCACTACGGTATTTTCGCCAATTTCTACGTTGTGCGCAATCTGGATCAGGTTATCCAGCTTCACGCCATCTCTGATCAGGGTAGACTCCAGCGTGGCACAGTCGATGGTGGTGTTGGCCCCAATGCTCACATCATTGCCAATAATGACATTGCCTACCTGCGGGATGGTTTTGTAGGTGCCGTCAGGCTGTGGAGCAAAGCCAAATCCATCGCTTCCGATCACAGCACCGGCGTGGATGGTACAACCGGCACCAATCTGTGTGTTGGCATATATTTTGGCCCCACTATAGATAATTGTATGATCGCCTACCTTCACATGGTCGCCCAAGTATACATGAGGATAGATTTTTACATGATTACCTATTTCACAATGGGTACCGATGTAAGAAAAAGCACCCCGGTATACGTGATCTCCGGTTTTGGCATGGCTACCCATAAAAGAAGGCTCTTCTATGCCGGTTTTTTGTAGCACCAGTTGTTTGTTGTATTCTTCCAGCAGCGTAGTAAAAGCCAGGTAGGGATCTTCTACTTTGATCAGCGTAGCTGTTAGCGGTTTGCGAGGCTTGAAATCACTTTTAACGATCACAGCACTAGCCTGGGTGGTATAAATAGAAGGTTCGTATTTGGGATTTGACAAAAAAGAAAGTGCCCCGGGCAGGGCAGTCTCGATTTTGCTAAGTTTACGGATGGAAACAGCACTGTTGCCCTGCACCTCTCCGCTCAGCAGTCTGGCGATGTAGTCTACGCTAAATTCTAACATAAAAATCTATAGGTTATCTGGTATGCTGTTGTGCTGCAAGTTGATGCGCTTGGGCCAGCATAGGTAGTATTTTTTTACAATTTTGCTCATTGCCTTGATATTTGGCAAATCGGATGCCTGTGCTATGTCAAAAATCTTGCCCTCCTTGGTAAGAATATTTATTTTTTGTCCGCCAGAAATATATGCTGCATTGCTGATGCTGCCCTGAATCAGAAAAAAAGAAACATCTTCAGCAGACACATGCATTTCCTGACTTACGCTGGCACTCAAATACTGATAAAGAGCCGGATCTATTTCGTGGTTAGATAGCTGAATACGAAACAGCTTCCGCTCTAAAAGCATCCTGCTAAGGGTCGCCAGCACATTGTCTGTGTGGTGCTGCCAGAGTTTGATAGCACTCCATACATCAAAATCATCCAGTGCCGTAAACTGGGTCAGAAGTTCGGTCAACAGTTCAAAATCTTGCGGGGGTATATGGTTTTCTAGAAAAAAGGCCAGTGGCGGACTTGCCGGTACCGAAATGCCTTTGTCTACCAGGTATTTGACTCTTTGCACCACAGATACCAGCATCTTTTCAGCACTTACGCTGGCTTTGTGCAAATACACCTGCCAGTACATGAGCCTGCGTGCATTCAGAAAGTTCTCAATACTGTAAATACCTTTCTCTTCTACCACTACCTGGTCGTTGCGTACATCCAGCATCTTGATGATCCTGTCAGCACCAATTTCGCCCTCCGAAACGCCTGTATAGAAGCAGTCGCGCTTCAGATAATCCAGGCGATCGATATCGAGCTGACTGGAAACCAGTTGGTGAAAAAATTTTCTCTCATAAGTATTGGTAAACACGCGATAGGCCAGGGGTAGGTTGCCCCCAAAATGCGCTGCCAGACGGTTAATGATGAGTTTAGACATATACTCATGGCTTATGCCTGGCAACAGCACATATTCCAGGGCATGAGAGAAGGGGCCATGGCCAATATCATGCAGCAAAATAGCGATTAGTGTGGCCTCACACTCATCTTCAGAAATTTCCTGCCCCTTGTTGCGCAGGCTATCGAGGGTGTTCTGCATCAGATGCATAGCACCCAGTGCATGGTGGAAACGCGTATGCAATGCGCCTGGGTACACGTAATCAGCCATACCCATTTGTTTGATACGGCGTAATCTTTGAAAGTAAGGATGCTCAATAATGTCAAAAATCAGATCAGTAGGTATATTGATAAAGCCATACACCGGATCGTTGAAAACTTTTCTTTTATTCAAGGTGTTAATTTGCTTATCCTATTTTGTAAGTTTGTATATCTGTCTGGCACCTTGGCCAAACCTTTTGATACGCCATCGGTATACTTTATATATTGTATTATTAAGGGAACGTCCCTGAAAGCCAATGGTTCTGTAAATTTAAAATCAATACTTCGGATGCAAAAATACACAATTTTATGGGCAGATGATGAAATAGACCTGCTAAGACCTCATACGCTATTTCTTGAGAAAAAGGGCTATGATGTGGTGGCTGTCAACAGTGGAGCCGATGCGATAGACAAGATCGATCAAATGAACTTTGATATTGTCTTCCTTGATGAAAACATGCCTGGTATGACCGGACTTGAGACGCTGGCACATATTAAGGCTGCCAAACCCAACGTGCCGGTGGTGATGATCACCAAAAGCGAAGAAGAAATGATCATGGAGCAAGCCATTGGTGCTCAAATCAGCGACTATCTGATCAAGCCGCTGAACCCCAACCAGATATTGCTTTCGGTGAAGAAGATTCTGGATAATAGGCGATTGGTATCAGAAAAAACAAACCAAAGCTATCAGCAGGATTTTCGTAACATCAGCATGGCTTATAATGAAGACATGAGCCACCAGGAATGGGTAGAGGTATACAAAAAACTGGCTTTCTGGGAACTGGCCATCGACAATACAGAAGAAAAAAGCATGTCGGAAGTGTTGGATATGCAGAAAGATGAGGCCAACTCAAATTTTGCCCGTTTTATATCCAATAACTACGAATCCTGGCTCAATGAGGTGGATATCGACAAGCCATTGCTGTCTCATCAACTGATGCAGAAGAAGGTTTTTCCTGAAATCAGCAACGATAAACCGCTCTTCTTTATTTTGATAGACAACCTGCGCTACGATCAATGGAAAATTCTGGAATCTACCATCACCCAATATTATAATGTAGAAGAAGAGAGTGCTTTTTACTCTATTCTGCCTACTACTACCGCGTACTCGCGGAACGCCATCTTTTCCGGGATGCTTCCTTCAGACATGGCAAAATACCATAGCGACCTATGGGTGGGAGAAGATCAGGAAGAAGGCAAAAACAACCACGAGCATGAGTTTCTGAAAAGACAGCTTAAAAAAAACCGGATTGATATCAAAACAAGCTATCACAAGATCACCCAGACACAGCAGGGCAAGCAACTGGTAGATTCTTTCAACAACCTGATGGGCAACCAACTCAATGTGGTGGTTTACAATTTTGTAGACATGCTGTCTCATGCCCGCACCGACTTGGAGATGATCCGCGAACTGGCTCCTGATGAATCTGCTTACCGTTCGCTCACACAGTCGTGGTTTCAGCATTCTCCACTGCTGGATTTGTTCAAAAGACTGTCGCGTCTGGATGTAAAGGTGATGATTGCCACAGATCATGGTACCATTCGGGTGAAACGCCCGGCCAAGATCATCGGCGACCGCAACACCAATACCAACCTGCGCTACAAGCAAGGTAAAAATTTAAATTTCGATAGCAATAAAGTTTTTGCGGTCAAAAAGCCGGAGAGCCTTTTTCTACCCCGGCTGAATGTGTCTACAACGTATGCTTTTGCTGCACAGGATTATTTCTTTGCGTATCCTAATAACTATAACTACTATGTTAATTACTACAAGGATACCTTTCAGCATGGAGGCGTATCAATGGAAGAAATGATTATACCATTTGTGACCTTGTCGCCTAAAAATGCCTGATCGTAGTTTGGCTTTGCATTGTGCGCATATAGGTGAGTTGCCAGAGATGGCAAAAAGTATGATTGACTTTGCCGGTGATGAGCGCATCTGGCTGTTTGATGGTGCCATGGGTGCAGGGAAAACAACACTGATTAAGGCTGTTTGCCATGCTTTCGGAGTGCAGGACGTAGTCAGCAGCCCCACGTTTGCCCTGGTCAATGAATACAGAAATGCTGGCGATGATATTTTCTATCATTTCGACTTTTACAGGATACAAGATGCAGCAGAAGCATTGGATATGGGTGTAAATGAGTACTTTTACTCTGGCAACTACTGTTTTGTAGAATGGCCATCCAACATTGATGCCCTGTTTCCCGAACATTACCTAAGCATCCGGATAGAAGCTAATGCAGATAATAGTAGAGGTATTTATTTGAAAAAATATGAGTGATCAACTAAAGAACGGGTTCAAGGAACTGGCCAAGGAGCAGGCACTGTATCCACAGGAACAACTTCTCAAAGTAAAAGAAGGCAGGCAGTCGCTCAACTTAGGGATACCTCGTGAGATATCATTACAGGAAAACAGAGTCATCCTAACTCCTGCTTCAGTGGCAGTGCTTGCCAACATGGGTCACGAAGTGTTGGTAGAAACTGGTGCAGGGAACGGGTCAAAATTTACAGACAACGAATATAGCGAAGCCGGAGCCAAAATTGTCTATTCTGCCAAAGAAGCGTATGAAGCTGACATCGTGCTGAAAGTAGAACCCCCCACCTTAGAAGAGATAGAGCTGATGAAACCTGGCACCAGTGTAGTGTCTGCTTTGCAGCTTGGCAACCAGAAGCCTGATTTTATCCAGGCTATGAACAAACGAAAGCTAACAGGCATAGCCTTTGAGTTTCTGGAAGATAAAGTAGGAGGTATGCCTGTGGTAAGAGCCATGAGCGAGATCGCAGGAAGCACGGTAATGAACATCGCTGCACAATACCTAAGCAGTGCCAACGATGGAAGAGGCGTATTGCTGGGCGGCATCACCGGAGTACCACCCACCAAAGTAATTATCTTGGGTGCAGGTACGGTTGGTGAATATGCTGCCAGAGCTGCACTCGGACTGGGAGCCCAGGTGATGATCTTCGACAACCAACTGTACAAACTGCGCAGGATCAAACACGCCCTGGGCCAGCAGATATACACGTCTACTATGGATATTACCACGCTAAGTGAAGCTCTGGAGCTTGCAGATGTAGTGATTGGTGCCGTGCGTGCAGAAAAAGGTGCCAACCGTATTGTAGTCACCGAAGAGATGGTGGCTAATATGAAAGAAGAGTCGGTGATTATCGACGTAAGCATTGATCAGGGAGGTTGTATTGAAACCTCGGAACTAACTACGTTAAAAAAACCTGTGTTCAGGAAATTCAATGTCATTCACTATTGTGTGCCTAATATTCCTTCCAGGGTAGGGCGCACGGCTACCACAGCTTTCAGTAATATCTTTACGCCTATTTTGATGCAGATTGCCGACGTAGGAGGTATCGACGAGATGCTGTATGCCAACAAGTGGTTTATGAAAGGTATCTACGCCTACCACGGCAGCCTGACCAATGCCGCCATTGGCCGCAAGTTTAATATGAAGTTCAAAGACCTGAACTTACTCATGGCTGCCCGTTTCTAGCAATTGTTATCGTTTCAATCAAGGCGGTAACGAAAATATAGTTATGGAATAAACAAACTCCTACGAACCTGCATTACCATTTTCTTATTGTTCGCTTTATTATACTTAGCATGCTGCCTGCATATGTGATGGCTCAGGCACAAGTTTCGCAAGATAGCATACAGGGCAGCAACAACAGTTTTTATGTCTTTCCTATTGTGTTTTATGCACCGGAGACAGATTTTGGTTTTGGTGCGGCAGGTATTTATGCCTTTCGTTTTAAACATGAACCTCCTGCTTCCCGCCCCTCACAAGTACAGATAGGGCTTGCCTATACCTTAAAAAAGCAGGTACTGATTTATTTTCCCTATCAGCTATATTTTCATAATCAGTTATACTATAGCTACGGCGAAATAGGTTATTACCGCTACGTGTATAAGTTCTTCGGCATAGGCAATAAGGTGGCACCTGATTTTGTAGAAAACTATAGCGTAAATTTTCCCAGAATCAGGATCAACTTTTTAAAATTGGTGCGGCATGATTTGTATGTAGGCTTAAGGTACTGGTTTGAGGATTACCGCATCACCGAACTGGCCCCGGAAGGTATGCTGGCAGACCATACGATCACAGGAAGCGATGGAGGCATTACCTCCGGTCCGGGACTGGTGGCTATTTATGACACACGAGACAATGTCTTCTTTCCGCAGCAGGGCATATATGCAGAAGCATTTGTACAGAAAAACGGCAACATCACGGGGAGTGATTTTCGGTATACTACGTATTCGCTGGATGCCAGCAAGTACATTTTCCTCAACCATCCAAAGCACCTAGTGGCTATCAATGGCTATGCTGTTTTTATGGCTGGTAATCCCCCTTTCAACCAACTGGCGATGCTGGGTGGCCCTAAAAAGATGCGTGGCTATTTTGAGGGGCGTTACCGCGAAAGAAATCTGGTGCTATTGCAGGCCGAATACCGGGCACCTCTTTTCTGGCGTATCGGACTGGCTGGTTTTGTAAGTTATGGAAGCGTTTCGCATAGCTTAGCAAGCTTTCAACTCAAAGATTTCAGATATACGCTGGGAGGTGGACTCCGCTTTTTGCTGGACAAAGAGAAGAAGATAAATATCAGGCTGGATGCAGGATTTGGTAAGAATACCAGCGGTTATTATCTTACTATCGGAGAAGCCTTTTAATGAGTTGATAATAATTTGTCTCAACAGTGGTATATTTGTTTGCACATTGCGTATTAATTGCTAAGTATTCAATCATCAACCACGCATACGCAAACTCTTTTAAGGCTTACTGGCCTTTTGCAGCACTTGCCACGTCTATCTCCTTATAGTTGCCCAGGTCCAGGGTCCAGTCATAATCTTTGAATTCTAGGTCAGGATCAGCATCTTTGGGTATGACTTCATACTTTTTAAGAAAATCTCTCACGCCATCTTTACCGCCAAAGTCGCCTCTAAACCAACTAAATAGCGAAGTGACATACACTTTGTCTTCTTCAGGCTTGTAGGTACTGGTTTTTTGCAAATACTGTTTGGCAGCAATGTCCAGTTGTTGGTCCATCACGTTGGCATCATATATGGCTACTTCCGGACAGCTTTTGGCTCCGCAGTTGAGCGCAAAGTGCACACGCCCGTCTGTATTATCTACCCTGAAGGCTTTCTCATAACTATTGGCAAACGGGTCTTTCACCATTCCCAGGAGCCATTTAACTTCGGAGCCGCGGATAATGCCATGTTCAATATCATCGAAGCTGAGCTTCTTTCCGGCAATCGTCACTCTGGGTTCACCAAAGAAACTATTTCTGTCTTTGAAAAGCTCCGGGTTTTCAGTCAGAATCAGCTGCACATATGCATTATATGTATTGATCCAAAAAGCTTTTTTGGCAGCATCAGTATCCAGTTCTTTAGACAAGGTATCTACTGGCACATTAGCCAGTTTTTGTTTGATATCTTCGTAGCTACTCGTATTTTTAGCAGCCTTTACTAGGTCCTGAGAGAGCTGAACGTATGGATATTCTTTATTTGGATGGGATTTGGCAGAAATTGAGCTTTCTTTTGCGGCACTACACATAAAAGCTGTGGTGCTGACGAAAAACAATAATACTATTTTAAAAAATTTCATATATTACTATAATGAGCGTTTAACACGTTGAAGATACTCAGACAATCTGTATATATTCTTATTTACGTATTATTTCTGGCAATAGATTGGATTTAAACTAACATCGTCATCATCAATGCAAATGAGTGTTATTATCCCGACATACCAGGAGGGAAAAAACATAGGCTGCCTGATCAAACAGTTGGTATTACATGGTCATCAGAATTTACTGGAGATTCTGGTGGTAGATGGAGGTAGTTATGACAATACAACAGCCGCCGCCAAACAGGCTGGCGCACAGGTACACACAGCTCCCAGCAAAGGCAGGGCTGCGCAGATGAACCTGGGGGCAACGCTGGCCAAAGGAGATGTGCTCTATTTTGTACATGCCGATACGCTGCCACCTGCTACCTACACACAGGACATCTGCCAGGCAATACAGCAGGGGTATAAACTGGGCTGTTTCCGGTCAAAATTTGATTCGGAAAAACTGCTGCTCAAAATCAATGGTTATTGTAGCCGTTTTGAGGGGTTGATGTGCCGTGGTGGCGACCAGACGCTGTTCATTACCAGGGCATTATTTGATGCACTTCAGGGGTATGATGAGTATTATACGGTGATGGAAGAGTACGACCTCATCAGACGTGCCTGTACATGCGAAAGGTTCAAAATAATAGAAAGCGAAGTGCAGGTTTCTGCCAGAAAGTACGATCACAACAGCTACCTACGGGTAAATTTTGCCAACTTCGTGGTATTCAATATGTTTCGCATGGGCTATGCACCTGACAAGATAAAAAGCACTTATCAGAAGTTGCTTGACTATAACATATGATAAGCCTACGTTAAAACATCATCCTCTCCATCTCCCATAAGTAGTTCTGCCAGCACAGTTCGGCCCGCTTTGGTTTTATCGCCTACGCTTACAGTCACCTGGGCGTTGGGAGGAAGATACACATCTACCCTAGAGCCAAATTTGATAAAGCCAAATTCTTCTCCCTGGTTCACGGCATCGCCCTCTTCCACATACCATTTGATACGCCGGGCCATAGCACCTGCAATCTGGCGGAACATCACTTCCAGTCCGTTGTGCATCTCCACTACTACAGTGGTTCGTTCGTTATCTGTGCTGGATTTTGGATTCCAGGCTACCAGGTACTGACCGGCATGGTATTTAAAATACTTGACAATACCAGAAACCGGGCTTCTGTTGATATGTACGTTCAACGGAGACATAAATATGGATATCTGCAATTTTTTGCCTCCGTCGAAGTATTCATATTCTTTTACTTCTTCAATAACAACTACTTTTCCATCAGCAGGAGCCAAAATTTGCTGTTCGTCGTCGTTGATAATGACCCTTGGGTTTCTGAAAAACTGAAGAATCAGTAAGTAAAATATAATGCTGGAAATACCGATACCTCTTTGTAGCTCTGCATTACCAGATAAAATAAATAACGTAATTAGGTTCGCTCCTGCCAAAATGACCAACAATACCAACAGTAGTGTGCGACCTTCCTTATGTATTTTCATATAAAATATGAGGTGGTTTGAGAATATAGTGCTTTACAAACAAAATAATAATGCTAAATAATGGATTTTGTTTGTGAAATAAAAGCATTTTAAAAACCACCGCGATACTTATAGGTATTGGCTACCTTGTCAATAGCCACAATGTAGGCAGCTATCCGCATAGAAACTTTGTATTTGCTGGAAGCCTGATAGACTCTTTCAAAAGCATCTTTCATGATCCGGTCGGAGCGGCGGTTCACACGGTCGCGGGTCCATTTATAACCCATACGGTTTTGCACCCATTCAAAATAGGAAACTGTGACCCCGCCAGCATTTGCCATGATGTCGGGGACTACCAGAATCCCTTTGCTGTTGATCATATCGTCGGCGCGGGCAGAAGTAGGTCCGTTGGCACCTTCCACAATCAGGCGTGCGTTGATCTGCTCCGCATTGCGGGTGGTAATCACGTCTTCCATAGCAGCAGGCACCAGTATGTCTACGGCTAACGTCAGCAACTCATCGCCTTCCATCTTTTCTCCGCCACCAAAACCTTCCAATGAGCCGTAGTTGCTGTCGCGGTATGCCAGTGCTTCTTTTACGTTGATACCCTTTTCATTGTAGTATGCCCCTGAAATATCGCTAATAGCTATTACCTTGCACCCCCGTTCTTCCATCAGCAGTGCTGCATAAGAGCCTACATTGCCAAACCCCTGCACGGCTACCGTAGCTTGGTAAGGGTTGATCTTGAGCCTTTCCATCGCAGAAAAAGCAGAAACCATCACCCCCCTGCCAGTAGCCTCGGTTCTGCCCAGTGAGCCGCCCAGTACCAGCGGCTTGCCGGTTACTACTGCGTTCACTGTCATGCCTTGCGCACGGGAAAACTCATCCATCATCCAGGCCATTTCACGCGGACCAGTACCCATATCCGGAGCAGGAATATCGCGGTCGGGACCAAAAATATGAAGCATTTCCTGTGTGTAAGCCCTGGTAAGGCGTTCAATCTCTCCGGAAGACATCTGCCGTGGGTTACACTTGATGCCCCCTTTGGCACCACCATAAGGAATATCTACAACGGCACATTTCCAGGTCATCCAGGCAGCTAATGCTTTCACTTCGTCTAAGTTGACGTTCACATCATAGCGCACACCGCCCTTAGAAGGGCCTAGGATATTGGAATGAATCACTCTATAACCTTCAAAAACCCTGATGGAGCCATCGTCCATTGTGATAGGTAAGGAAACAATTACCTGTTTGACGGGGTTTTTTAGTACGTTATACACTTCATCGTTAAGTCCAAGTGCCTGCGATGCGATTTGAAACCTGGACATCATGGATTCAAACGGGTTCTCCTTATCTTTGATAGGAGCGGGTTCTACATAAATCATACAAATAGTAATATTTTAATAATTTCCAAAAATACACAAATACAGGGACAGAAATTTATGCTTCTGGATTGTATAACGTATGATTTTTAAAATATTTTTAAAAAAAGCATAATAAAGTGCGAAGAGATCAGTAGTCCGTCGAAGCGATCGAGAAACCCGCCGTGGCCGGGTAGCCCTTTGCCAGAATCTTTGATAGCAATACTTCGCTTGAAAAGCGACTCTACCAGGTCGCCATATGTGCCTGTAATAACGATGATGGTACCCACAATCAGCCATTCTGTAGGAGATAGTATCGTATAAAAATAAGATAGCAGCCACGCGGTAGCTAGGGCAGTTAAAGCTCCGCCAATGCTGCCTTCCCACGATTTTTTGGGTGAAACCCTGGCAAATAGCTGTGTTTTCCCAAACCTGACACCAGAAAAGTAAGCCCCGGTATCGCTTGCCCAGAAAAGCGAAAATATGCCCAGTACAATCTGAAAGTTATACGTTCCTCTGGAAAAGGCAATGATGTTGAGCAGGGCAAAAGGAATGGCTACATAAAAAATACCGCACAAAGTATAAGCAATATTGGTGAACGGCTTCTTATCGGATTTTTTGTATAACTTAATAAAAAATACACTGGCAGTTACCGGGAAAATTACTAAATAATACTTTGCATCAAGCAACTGTTTTTCTACCAGAAAGCTAATTACAAAGATCAAAGCTCCTGCGGTAGTGCCCACTGTTTTCAACGGCAGCAACCCATCCAGTCCTGTCAGCTTGTAAAACTCGAGTTGAGTAAGGATGCAGATAGCTAGAAACAGGGCAAAGTACGTCCATTCTCCGTTGTACACTGCCAGCACCACCAGGAGAATGCCTATAAAACCCGTGATAATCCTTTGTGTTAAGTTGTTGTATCTATCTAAAATTGATATCATCCTCTATGAGTTTTACTGCTTTGAGTACATCATCAGCAGTCACGTATACTTCTATTTGTCCAAAATGATAGGCGGTATCCTGCTTATCAACCACTACGGCCTGAATATCATTGTCTGCCAGCACCGCTTTTACGATTTCTGCCCGATATCCAAATCGCGTAGCATACACGCTTTGCCAATGCCCTTGCGCTTTATCCATCGTGCGTATCTCTTAAAGTGATCGCTGTTTGCCTGAAATAAACCAGTAGCCCGGCCCCTACTACCAAAGCAAGTAATGCCATGCTCCAGGGCACACTGTCGGTAGACTCCAGATCTATATCAGTAGCTTTTTGCTGATAAAGATAAAGCATAATGAGTGTAAATGCATTGTTTAGAAAATGGGCTGCTATTGGGTACCATAGGTTATCCGACCAATAATATATATACCCAAAGAGCGCGCCCAGCAGCAATCGCGGAAAAAAACCATAAAACTGCAAGTGGATGGCACTAAAAAAGAACGCAGCCAACCAGATAGCCAGGTGTGGCCGGTGGGTAAGCTGTTGCAATTTGCGCTGCAATATGCCTCTGAATACCATTTCTTCGCCAATAGCTGGCAAGATAGCAATAACTATTAGTCCTGCCAGCAGGCTTCCGGTACTATCAAACTGTGTGATAAATTGGGTAAGTTCACTCAAGCTTTCCTCTTTTGCCCTGGCCCATTCTCCAAAGGAAGTAGAAAATGCACCAAAGTCAAGGTGCATGTTCCATTCTATTACCACAGAGTTGGCCGTGATAAAGGCTAGTGTAAGCAGAAATACTACTCCTACCAGTACAACGCTAAGTGAATGCTGCTGAAACCAAGCGGTTTCCGGTTCTTTATCAATCAGTTTCAGGTGCAGTAGCGGGGCCAGAATGAAACCGAACAATGTGCTACCAGCCTGAATCAACATGAGCGGTATACGAACTGCTGCGTCTTCTGAAGGTGTCAGCATAATTTGTGAGACATAGGCCATGTCCATGCCAAACAGCAACCAAGACACCAGGAAGCCGAGCATCTGTCCTACAAAGAGGCCGAGCAGCACAAAACCCAGGGCTATGAGCAAAGAAGAAAAGATTTGGCTGGTAGCGGGAGCGGGTAAGCGATCTTTAGTTTCTATGGAATTCATATCAGGCGCAAAAGTATACGAAAATATTGATGACATATGTATTGTTTTGTGGGAGCTACACCACATGGTAAAGCCACTATAACAGCGTTTTATCAAAAATAATTATATTTGCACTTATAAGCTAAAAATATTAACAGTGGTACAAATTGGTAACCTTCAGTTGAATGAATTTCCTTTGCTCCTGGCTCCTATGGAAGATGTGAGCGACCCGCCCTTCAGGGCTGTTTGCAAGCAAAACGGTGCAGACCTGATGTATACAGAATTTATTTCTGCTGAAGGGCTGATCCGCGATGCTACCAAAAGTATAGCAAAGCTGGATATCTACGATGCGGAGCGGCCTATTGGCATCCAGATCTTCGGCGATAAGATAGATTCTATGCGTCAGGCCGCCGCCATTGCAGAACAGGCACAACCTGAGCTGGTAGACATTAACTATGGTTGCCCGGTGAAAAAGGTGGCCTGCAAAGGTGCTGGTGCTGGTATTTTGCTTGATCTGCCCAAGATGCAGGCGATGACTCGGGAGATCGTCAACCAGGTATCATTGCCAGTGACTGTCAAGACCCGCCTGGGCTGGGATGATAGTACGATCAAAATCATTGAAGTAGCCAAGCGGTTGCAGGATGTGGGCATCCAGGCCCTCACCATTCATGGACGCACACGCAAGCAAATGTACAAGGGAGTGGCCAACTGGGATTATATTGCGGATGTGAGGAACCATCCTGATATTCATATTCCCATTTTTGGTAACGGAGATATTGACTCGCCCGAAAAGGCTTTGGAGTACAAGCACAAATACGGCGTAGATGGCATCATGATAGGCCGGGCAGCCATAGGGTACCCTTGGATATTCCGTGAGATCAAACATTACATGCAGACTGGCGAAAAGCTGTCGCCTCCTACTATTCGTGAGCGTGTAGCCATTACCAAGCAGCATCTGGAGTTCTCTGTTAGCTGGAAAGGTGAACGAACAGGCATTTTTGAGATGCGCCGCCATTATACCAACTATTTTAAAGGCGTTCACGGTTTCAAAGCTTATCGTTCGCGTCTGGTAGAATCTGTTTCTTATACAGAAATAGCAGGCATTCTGGATGAAGTAGCTGAAAAATTTGAAGGATACTTTGCCAACCAAGCACTGTACGTTTAAGCACTATATAGGCAAATTTGAAAGTTACGTTTCATACGTAGTTTTAATAAATGCAACCTTTTTGTTGTCGTTCATATACAAACGCCTGTAGCTATCATATAAATATTATTTCTTGAATTATTATTGTTTTTTATATTATAGTTTATGTAGTATTTTTTATATAAATTGCATTATATAAACATTTAATTAAATAGAACTATGGCTTTTATAGGGGTGTTTGTCTTTTGTCTTTGTATAGGTCTGGAATGGTTTCCGAATGCAGATCGCTAATAACATGATAAGTGAATTTTATTCACCTATTTTTTTTTAACTACTTTGTGATTTTGTCTTATCAATAACTCATCGTAAAGAGGTCTTGCGAAGGCCATGCATTTACATGAGACAGCGTACGATCCATCAGATAGTTAATTCTTCCATTGAAATAGTCGCTTTTTCTATTGGTCGTATTTGTTACTACTACCCAGGAAACGCCATTGGGCAGACGCTTCACAATGGCAGAAGTGCCAGCCAGTGTGCCGGTGCGCCACCAGGTACCGTCGGAGGTAACACCGCGCCAGCCATAAGGGCGGCCGCCATGTTCGGGGTCTGTCATGGCAACCAGTGATGCATTTGATAATATGTCGGGTGTATCTTTGAATCCATCAATGGCTACAATAAATTTCATCAGGTCATAAGGCGTTGCCAGCCAGCCGCCAGCAGCACTGAGTGCTTCTATGTTGAAACTATAAGTGGTAGGCACCTTTTCTTCGGTACCATAGATGGATTCTCTGAGATTATTAGGTGTGAAATCATAATAACCCACTTCACTCTCAAACCTGTCCTCTACTTTGTTCTTTGCCAGTCGCATACCCGTAATGCCCAAAGGATATAGAATATCTCTGCGCACATATTCCTCATAAGGCATGCCTGATATCTGCTCAATGACTTTTCCCAGCACACAGTAACCAAAATTAGAGTAGTCATAATACTTGCCAGGGCGGTAAGGTAGCGGCTTGCTCAACATAAATCTGATAATCGTGTTCAGATCGGCAGGAGCAGGGGCGTGCATTTCAGCTGCAATCTTGAGTGGAATGAACATCGGGTCGCCATAGGTGCGCTTGCTCCACCCGGCAGTGTGGTCGAGCAGGTGACGAACAGTGATATCGTATATTTTGCGGTCTTTGATTTTACCAAATAAAGTGCTATTAAGAATTCCATCCGGGCCAAAGACTTTATCATCCAGCCTAAGTTTTCCGTCTTCCTGCATTTTCATGATGGCTACTGCTGTGAGAAGCTTGGAAACACTACCAATTCTGAACAAATGGTAAGGCTGCACTTTTGTGTTTGAATCCTGATCTGTAGCACCAAAACCTTTGGCATACACAAGTTGCCCGTCTTTCACAATGCCTACAGAAGCACCTACCACACCCTGCTGCTTCACAAAATGCGACATGGCACTGTCTATCGCAGCTAGTTCCTTCACATCAGAATCACTATTGGTTAAATGTTCGGTTCGTTTTACAGGTGTTGTTTCTGTATGGCCAAAAACCAGGTTATCGGTATCGGAAATAGTGAAAGGAACACCAAAGTAGAACAACAAAAAGATAGTGCTTGCTGCCAGGTATTTAGCTTTAAATGCGTACTTTGTTTTGAGGCCGTTGAGCCGTGCTGCAATTTGTGGCATCATGAAAAAGCTGGATTTTCTTGTTAATTAAACGCTCGAATTACATACAAAAGGTGGAAATAGTTCGATGGCAGATCGTAGAAATCTTTGCAGTATTTTCAAATGTGAACAATAAAACCATGCGAAGCAACAGGTGTATAAAGCACGTACAATACATTAGTATTATAATCCAACAAAAATTGATAATATTGCTGACTAAGTTCAAACTCGGGCCTTCACCAAAAAATAGTCAAGTGCTAAATCCGAATACTATCTCAATCAAATAACCCTTGCATGTGGCTAGGCAGAATCATTTTCAGATGCTGATATGATAGTGCTGTAGCTTCTCTGCCTCTGGAGGTTCGTTTGATATAGCCTTCCTTGATCAGAAATGGCTCATATACTTCTTCAATAGTTTCTGCTTCTTCGCCGCAGGCTGTTGCAATAGTACTAATGCCTACCGGACCACCTTTAAACTTCTCTATAATGGTAGACAAAATGCGATTGTCCATATCATCCAGTCCGTTCTGATCTACATCCAGTGCTTTCAGGGCTATTTCGGCAATCTCCTTGGTGATCACACCGGTGCCTTTGATCTGTGCAAAATCGCGGGTACGCCGTAGCAACGTATTGGCAATACGGGGCGTACCCCGGCTGCGGCGTGCAATTTCATAAGAAGCATCATCATCAATAGGAGTGTTCAGAATGCTGGCAGAGCGTTCTATGATAGATTTGAGCAGCTCCGCATCGTAATATTCCAGCCGCGCATTGATACCGAAGCGTGCCCGCAAAGGCGAGGTCAGTAATCCCGAACGGGTAGTAGCTCCTATTAGCGTAAAAGGGCTCAGCGATATTTGCACGGTTCGGGCATTAGGCCCTGAGTCCAGCATGATGTCTATTTTATAATCTTCCATGGCAGAATACAGGTATTCTTCCACAATAGGATTCAAGCGGTGAATTTCATCGATAAAAAGCACATTCCCTGGTTCCAGGTTGGTCAGGATGCCTGCCAGTTCGCTGGGCTTGTCCAGTACCGGGCCGGAAGTGATTTTGATATTCGCTTCCAGTTCGTTGGCTATGATATGAGAGAGCGTCGTCTTGCCTAAGCCCGGAGGCCCGTGCAGCAGCACATGGTCCAGCTGATCGCCTCGCTGTTTGGCAGCCAGCACAAAGATTTTGATATTTTCTACGATCTTTTGCTGCCCGGTAAAATCCTTAAAAGAAAGCGGCCTCAAGGCTCGGTCCACTTCCTTATCAGCAGGGTTCATCTGCTCGTTGTCGCCACGTAGATAGTCTTCTCGCATAGTGTTGTTTGTCATTGATCCGTTAAAAGAACCAGGTATATAATGATACTGTCTAAAATAACTGTCATTTTTGTATATAACACGTAAATTGCCACAAAAACTCACTGAGTCACATGAATTCTTATCAGAAAAAGAATATAATTTACTCTGTTGTGCTGCTGCTGGCGGTTGGCGGTGTCTGGCTCTACAGAAACGCTCAGGACAACGCAAACCATGATGAATTACCCCTGGTGTCTTTTCGCGGACAAACAATGGGTACTGTTTATAGTATCAAATACCTGGATGCAAATCAGCGCGAACTGAAAAGCAACGTAGACTCATTGCTTGAGGTATTTAATGCATCGCTCAATCATTATCTGCCTAATTCGGAAATTTCGCGGTTCAACCGGGAGGATACTTTCTACTTTAAGCTGCCTTATTTCTATCCGGTATTAGAAAAAAGCCGTGAAGTGTATGAAAAAACAGACGGTGCCTTCGATCCTACGGTAGCACCACTGGTCAATGCCTGGGGCTTTGGGCCGGACACTACCCAGCTTCCCTCAAAAGCAAAGGTTGATTCGCTGCTTCGTTATGTAGGGTTCGATAAAATAGTGTTCACTCAAGCATCTGTGACAAAGACGGCCCCCGGTGTATCTTTAAACTTCAGTGCCATTGCTAAAGGCTACGGTGTAGATGTGGTGGCAGACTATTTGCAACAACAAGGTATTAATAATATGATGGTAGAAATCGGAGGAGAAGTAGTAGCGCACGGTACCAATGAGCAGGGCAACGTATGGCGCATCGGCATCAACAATCCGGAGCAGCCCGGAGAACTTACCTCTGCCATATCGCTGGACAACCAAGCTATTGCTACTTCAGGAGATTATCTTAATTATTACGAAAAAGACGGGAAACGTTATGCGCATACGCTTAACCCGGCAACCGGTTATCCGGTAGATCATACCTTGCTAAGTGCATCAGTGATTGCCAAAGACTGCATGACAGCCGATGCCTACGCCACAGCTTTTATGGTGATGGGCCTGGAAAAGACAAAGCAGGTGTTACAGCAAAACCCATCGCTGGATGTTTACCTGATCTATGACGATAATGGAAAAGACAAAACCTACATGACAGATAATTTGCGCAAAAAAGTATTAGACATATGAAAACTGGAAACCGCAAACCGGGAGATAATAAATTGTCTTCTTCCTGTCTCCTGGTTTCCTAAACAGCAACACATCGAATACAACTATGTACAAAGTAATTGGACTGATGTCCGGCACCTCGCTGGATGGGCTTGATATGGCTTATTGTGAGTTTAGCCTGAAAGACGGACAGTGGCAGTTTGCCATCAAAGCGGCAGACACCAAGAAGTATGACAAAGTATGGGAAACCCAACTGTCGCAGATCACTAAAGTAAGCGGCGAATCGCTGGTCATTACAGACCTCAAGCTGGGCACATGGATGGGAGAAGCTGTGAAGGCATTTATGGTCGAGCACCAGCTTCAGCCTGATTTTATCTCATCGCATGGGCATACGGTATTTCACCAGCCGGAGATCGGGCTGACCTACCAGATCGGCAATGGCTTTGCATTGCAGGCAGCCAGCGGAAAGCCCGTGATCAGCAACTTCCGCAATTTTGATCTGGCGATTGGCGGGCAAGGTGCGCCACTGGTACCCGCAGGCGATCAACTGCTGTTTGCCAACTATGACTTTTGCCTCAACCTGGGCGGTATTGCCAACGTGTCTACACAGCTACAGGACAAGCGCATTGCTTTTGACATTTGTCCGGCCAATATGCCGCTCAACCATTTTGCTCAAAAGGCTGGCTACTACTACGACCCGGAAGGAAGCATGGCTGCCAGTGGCAACATACACCAGGCGACACTGGAGAAACTCAACAGCCGCAAATACTACAAAAAGGCTTACCCCAAATCGCTGGGCTACGAATGGGTGGCCAAATATGTGATCAATACGCTGGAAGCTGCCCGGCTCTCACCGGAAGATGCGCTGGCTACCAGCGTACACCACACTGCCAGGCAGGTAGCCGACAGCTTGCTACACTTACTGAAAGAGAAAAACACTACAAAAGCTAATGTATTAGTGACCGGCGGCGGTGCTTTTAACCAATACCTGATGCAGTGTATGCAGGACTATACACAAGGAAGCATAGCATTTACGATTCCTGATGCGCAGCTGGTAGGCTATAAGGAAGCCCTGGTATTTGCTTTACTGGGTGTGCTTCGCCTGCGGCATGAGCCTAACTGTCTCAGTTCTGTAACTGGTGCTGCCTATGACCATAGCGCAGGCGTAGTGTATGGTGATATTTGACAAAAATAGTTTAGTCTAACATCGGACGAAGCCATTTCTCTGCCTCTTCCAGCGTCATACCTTTTCGGCGGGCGTAGTCTGCTACCTGGTCCTTGTCTATTTTGGATATGCCAAAATACCTGGACTCAGGATGTGAGAAGTACCATCCGCTCACAGAAGCTGTTGGAAACATAGCGAAACTATCCGTCAGGGTAATACCAGTATTTTCTGTGGCAGAAAGCAAGTCAAACAGCGTGGCTTTCTCTGTATGTTCCGGGCAGGCAGGGTAGCCGGGAGCTGGCCTGATGCCTTTATATTCTTCTTTGATCAGAGCTTCGCAGTCCAGGCGTTCTTCCGGTTCGTAGCCCCACAGTTCTGTCCTGACTTTCTCATGCATCATTTCTGCAAACGCCTCTGCCAGCCGGTCGGCAAGGGCTTTGATCATGATGGCATTGTAATCGTCGTGTGCCGCTTCAAATTTTTTGGCCATCTCCTCGCAACCAATGCCTGCTGTGACGGCAAAAGCACCTACATAATCTTCTACACCGGATTCGGTTGGTGCTATAAAATCGGCCAGGCACATATATTCGCGGCCTTTGGCTTTTTTGGTTTGCTGGCGCAAATGATGTAGCGTAGCGGTGGCTTTGCTGCGATCTTCGGTATTTCCTTCAAAAGCGTACAGCGCAATATCATCACCGTTGATCGTATTGGCCGGAAAGAAACCAACCACGGCTCTTGCTTCCAGTATTTTTTCGTTGATGATCCGATGAAGCATGGCCTGTGCATCATCGAACAGGATACGTGCCTGTTCGCCTACCACTTCGTCTTCCAGGATGTTGGGATACTTGCCTGCCAGCTCCCAGGTCATGAAGAAAGGTGTCCAGTCAATGTACTGTGAAATTTCTTCCAGCGAGTACTGGCTAAATACCCTGGTACCCAGAAAACCGGGCTTCTTCACCTGACGCTGGCTCCAGTCGGTAGAAAACTTTTCAGCGCGTGCTTCGGTCAGTGATACAAAGTTCTTCTTCTTTTGTAAGCCTCTATGTCGGTCGCGCATCTGATCGTATTCCTCACGAATCTGTTGTATATAGCCCTCCCGCGCTTCGGCATTCAGCAGGTTGCTTACCACCGGCACGGAGCGAGAAGCATCCAGTACGTGAATAACAGCACCCTTGTAGTTAGGTTCAATCTTGACAGCCGTATGTATTTTAGAGGTGGTAGCACCCCCAATCAGCAAAGGTACTGTGAAGCCCTCTTCTTCCATCAGTTTGGCTACGTTCACCATTTCATCCAGTGAGGGCGTGATCAGGCCGCTCAGGCCAATAACGTCTACCTGCTCTTCCTTGGCACGGCGCAGGATATCTTCGGCAGGCACCATTACGCCCATATCCACCACATCGTAGTTGTTGCAACCCAGTACTACACCTACGATGTTTTTCCCGATGTCGTGTACATCGCCTTTCACGGTGGCCATCAGTATTTTGCCTTTCTTGCTTTCGTCGCCTTCCTGTTTTTCTGCTTCTATGAAAGGAAACAGGTAGGCTACGCCTTTTTTCATCACACGGGCACTTTTTACCACTTGTGGCAAAAACATCTTACCAGCCCCAAACAGGTCGCCTACCACGTTCATTCCGTCCATTAGGGGGCCTTCTATCACATGCAGCGGTCTGGCTACCTGCTGGCGGGCCTCTTCCACATCTTCTTCAATAAATTCGGTGATGCCTTTGACCAGCGCATGTTCCAACCGCTTGTTGACTGGCCATGAACGCCACTCCTTGTCTTCTTTCTTCTTGACCCCGCCTTTATCTTTGATCGTTTCGGCAAATTCCAGCAGCCTTTCGGTGGCATCATCGCGGCGGTCGAGAAGCACATCTTCTACAAGCTCCAGCAGGTCTTTGGGTATGTTGTCGTAAATTTCCAGCATGGTAGGGTTCACAATACCCATATCCATGCCGGCACGCCGGGCGTGATATAGAAATGCCGAATGCATGGCCTCACGCATCACATTGTTGCCCCGGAAAGAGAAAGACACGTTGCTGACCCCGCCGCTCACATGCGCGCCCGGCAAGTTTTCGCGTACCCATTTAGTTGCCAGGAAAAAGTCCATCGCATTGCGCCTGTGCTCCTCCATACCGGTAGCTACCGGAAAGATGTTCAAATCCATGACGATGTCCTGCGGTGGAAATTTTGCCTGATGCACCAGCACCTCATAAGAGCGTTTG
Source organism: Cyclobacteriaceae bacterium (assembly GCA_958296015.1). Lineage (GTDB taxonomy): Bacteria > Bacteroidota > Bacteroidia > Cytophagales > Cyclobacteriaceae > JAJNNC01. The sequence continues at coordinate 66,592 of CATQIH010000029.1, read as the reverse complement.
GCGATCTCTATCCTACGTTCGTAATTATCTGCCTGCCCCTGCTCGTCAAAAGCCATCACAATGACGGCAGCACCATACAATTTGATTCTTCTGGCCTGTTGCAAAAAGTTTGCTTCTCCCTCCTTCAGGCTGATAGAATTGACGATGGATTTTCCCTGGCAGCATTTGAGTCCGGCCTCTATGATATGCCATTTGGAAGAGTCGATCATAAAAGGTACCCTGGCAATGTCCGGCTCCACAGAGATGAGGTTGATAAATCTTACCATCGCTTCCTCGCCATCGAGCATGCCTTCGTCCATGTTGATATCCACCACCTGCGCCCCGTTTTCTACCTGGTCGCGTGCGATGTCTACAGCGGCTTCGTAATTGCCATCGATGATCAGCTTGGCAAACTTGCGGGAGCCTGTTACGTTGGTACGTTCACCGATGTTGACAAACCCGGTGTTTTCATTGACGATCAAAGGTTCCAGGCCACTCAGCCGCATATCCGGAATATTGGGGTCTTTGATCACGTGGGCTATTAAGGAATCTTCTGTATTTTTCTGATCCATTATTTACGATAAAAGCATGTAGTCATTGATGGAGAACTTTAAACAATAGCAGCTTCCTGCTCTTTTTGCAAGGTGCGTGGCTGAAACTGGCTGGCCATGTCGGCAATTGCCCTGATATGGGCCGGTGTGGTGCCACAGCAACCTCCCAGGATGTTGATCAGCCCATGACTTACAAAGTCTTTGAGTTGATCAGCCATTTGCTCAGGTGTTTCATCGTATTCTCCAAACTCATTGGGCAAACCTGCATTGGGATGTGCCGAGATCAGGCAGTTGGCATGGCGCGACATTTCCCGAATATAAGGATATAATTCTTTGGCACCCAAAGCACAGTTGAGTCCGATGCTCAGCAGGTTGCCATGACTCACAGAGTTCCAGAACGCCTCGGCTGTTTGTCCGGAGAGGGTACGTCCGCTGGCATCAGTAATCGTGCCGGAAACCATAACCGGTATCTCCAGGTTATTTTCCTCCAGGTACGTATTAATGGCAAAAAGTGCAGCTTTGGCGTTTAGTGTATCAAACACGGTTTCTACCATCAGCATATCCACACCACCATCAACCAGTCCTCTGATCTGCTCGGTATATGCCTCGGCCAGTTTATCGAATGTGATGGCACGATAGCCTGGGTCGTTGACATCCGGAGAAATGGAAGCCGTGCGGTTGGTAGGTCCCAGAGAGCCTACCACAAAACGAGGCTTGTGGGGTTGTTTTGCTGTAAATTCCTGCGCTGCTTCGGAGGCTATCTTAGCTGACTGGTAGTTGAGTTCATACACCAGGTGTTCCAGCTTATAATCTGCTTGGGCAATAGAGGTAGAAGAAAACGTATTAGTTTCGGCAATATCGGCACCTGCTTCAAAATAAGCCTGGTGAATGGCCTTGATAACGTCCGGACGGGTAATAGACAGCAGGTCGTTGTTGCCTTTGAGCGGAGAAGGGTGATCCTCTAACTGTTCGTTTCTGAAATCTTTTTCTTCTAGCTTATAGTTCTGAATCATGGTACCCATTGCACCATCCAGAATCAAAATTTTTTCTTTTAATAACTGCTGTAATACTTCGTTTTTTTTCATGGTAATCTCTGAGAGAAAGTTCAAACAAAATGTAAAATTAGTGAAGAAATCGCAAAGGACAGCCTTTCCGATTGTTTATCTGTTTGACTATTGATATAAGAAACTATTCGCAGGCAAAAATGAATCCATTGCTCATATTTTTCTTATTTTTGATCTATGACAGTGATCAGGGCGATGGAGCGGCATTTTAAAGGAGGCAAATTACTATTTACAGGATTTGCCAGAATGGCCCGTGTGCCTAACCTTATCGTGGTGGCTATCACGCAGTATATGGTAGCCCTGTTTCTGGTTAACCCCCATGCTGTGTGGAAAAGTTACGTCTACGACTGGCGGTTGTTGCTGCTGGCTGTATCTACAACTATTATCGCTGCTGCTGGCTACCTGATCAACGATTATTATGACATCAAGATAGACCTGATCAACAAGCCCGAAAGAGTGGTTGCCGGTAAACTGATCAGACGGCGTATCGTGATGTTTGCCCATACGGCACTCAATTTTACAGGCATAGCCATAGGCTTATTCTTGTCCTGGAAAATCGGGCTTATTCATTTTTTATCTGCTTTTTTGCTGTGGCTGTACTCCAACCAACTCAAACGGATGCCGCTGATAGGCAATCTGGTCATTGCGCTGCTTTCAGGGTTATCGGTAGGTGTTGTTTCTGTATTGTATAATGACTATAACCTGCTGGTGGCGATATACGCGGTCTTTGCTTTTGCTATCTCAATCATACGGGAGATTATCAAGGACATGGAAGACTTGCAGGGAGACGAAGTGTTTGGCTGCCGTACGCTGCCGATCATCTGGGGCATTCGCAAAACCAAATTGCTGCTGTATGTATTGATCGGTGGCTTTATATTTTTGCTCTTCTTCCTTTCCGGTATGATCGGCAATATTACGCTTACTGTTTATTTTTCTATACTCATTTTACCGCTTGTGTTTTTTATCATCCGGCTGGTGTACGCTGATACGAAAAGAGAATTTGGTTTTTTGAGCGATTTCTGCAAGGTGCTGATGTTGAGTGGTGTGTTGAGTATGATCTTTTTTAAGTAGCAGGGTTGTTTGTATATTTGCGCCATGAAAAACATAGCGGTTTTTGCTTCGGGCAGCGGTACAAACGCCGAGAAGATTTTTGAGCGGTTTGCCCAACACAAAGCCATGCAAGTTGGTATGCTGCTCACCAATAACCCTAAAGCCGGAGCCATTGCCAGAGCTGCCCGCTTTGGTGTACCAGCAAAGATTTTTGATAAACATACTTTATTGCATACTAGCCTTGTGTTGCAATGGCTACAGGAAGCAAGCATTGATTTTATTGTATTGGCTGGCTTTCTGCTGAAAGTCCCTGACAACCTGATCCAGGCATATCCAAACCGCATTGTCAATATTCACCCGGCCCTGTTGCCTGCTTATGGCGGCAAAGGCATGTATGGAGTGCGGGTACACCAGGCAGTGATTGCTGCCAAAGAAACGTCTACTGGCATCACCATTCATTTGGTCAATGAAAACTATGATGAAGGAAAGATCATTTTTCAGGCAAATTGCCCGGTAGAGGCTACCGATACACCGGAGCAGGTAGCCAACAAAGTACACCAACTCGAACATCAGTATTATCCTGAAGTGATTGAAAAGTTAGTTACTCAATCATAAACCTTTGAAATTTTAATAGAATAACACACCAAAAGTTATGCACAAGAAAATCAGTTCGGCCCTTATTTCTGTATACTACAAAGATCACCTGGCCCCTATTGTTAAATTACTACAGCAGCATGGCATCACCATCTATTCTACGGGTGGCACACAGCAGTTTATAGAAGAACAAGGTGCACAGGTGGTGCCGGTAGAAGATCTCACCAGCTACCCTGCTATTCTGGGCGGACGAGTAAAGACGCTGCATCCTAAAGTTTTTGGTGGGATCCTAAACAGGCGCGATCATGCCGAAGACCAGCAGCAGATACAACAATATGAGATTCCTGTTATTGATCTGGTCATTGTTGACCTGTATCCTTTTGAAGAAACTGTGGCTTCCGGTGCAGAGGAGGCGACCGTGATAGAGAAGATAGATATTGGCGGTATTGCTCTGATCCGTGCAGCAGCCAAAAATTTCCAGGATGTGGTGATCGTATCTTCCCGCAACCAATACCAGTGGTTGACGCAACTATTGAGCGAAAAAGACGGTGCTACTGATCTGGAAGACCGCAAAAAGTTTGCTATGGAAGCTTTTGCTACCAGTTCGCACTACGACACAGCCATTCACCAGTACTTTGCAACGGGCAATGCTGGTTCAGAAGCTAGTTCCGAAGGGTTTGATAAAACCAACATGCCAAAGCAGACACTTCGCTATGGCGAAAATCCACACCAGCAGGCGGCTTTCTATGGCGATCTGGCGGCCATGCTGGAGCAGACTCACGGCAAGGAGTTGTCTTATAACAACCTGGTAGATATTGATGCGGCGGTGGCATTGATAGGAGAATTTGAAAGCGAAACTGCTTTTGCTATTCTCAAACACACCAATGCCTGTGGTGTAGCAACCGGCCACAGCGTGAAAGAAGCCTATCTGAAAGCCTTTGAAGCCGATACCGTTTCTGCTTTTGGCGGTGTGCTGATCACCAACAAGGAAGTGGATGTGGACGCTGCCGAAGAAATCCACAAACTCTTTGTGGAAGTGCTGATCGCGCCTGCCTATACTGATGACGCGATGGAACTGCTGAAACAAAAGAAAAACAGGGTGCTGCTGGTGCAAAAGCAACCACTGGCCACCAAGACACAATTTAAAACGTTGCTCAATGGCGTGATCGAACAGGACAGAGATTTGAAAACCGATACGTTGGAAGACCTGAAGGTAGTGACCAAAAGAGCTACTACTGATGAAGAGAATGAGGTATTATTATTCGCCAGCAAAATCTGCAAGCACACCAAGTCCAACACAATCATTCTGGCAAAAAAAGGGCAGCTACTAGCCAGCGGCGTGGGGCAGACCTCCAGGGTAGATGCGCTGCGGCAGGCAATAGAAAAAGCAAAAGTGTTTGGCTTTGACTTGCACGGGGCCGTGATGGCATCAGATGCCTTTTTCCCTTTCCCCGATTGTGTGGAAATAGCCCAGCAAGAAGGCGTTCAGGCGGTGATTCAGCCTGGCGGCTCCATCCGTGACCAGGACTCCATAGCGTTCTGCGATCAGCATGATATGGCGATGGTCTGTACAGGATTCAGGCATTTTAAGCATTAATTCACCGGTTCCCGCTGTAGCTCTTTCGCCGCTACAGGCTTGCTCACGTAGTATTTGGAATATTTGGTGTGAGGCTTTGCTGTTGGGTTTTTCCTTCGTACAACTAATAGATAGGTTACAAACAATACTCCCAGGAATAGCAATGAACCGGTGACTGATGATTGAGCGAAAGCAACGAATGCCAGGCTGATGACTACTGCATTGGTGCTACAGAGTATGATGCTGGCCTGCAAATGCGAAAAGCCGCTATCGATAACGAAGTGGTGTATATGGTTGCGGTCGGCATGAAAGGGCTTTCTGCCACTGGCTATGCGTTGTATGAACAATCGCAAAGTATCAAAAAGCGGCACAAACAATATGGCAATAGCCAAAGCAGGAGCGTTCTGAACATAAGCAGTGTGTGGGCTTACTTCGTTCACCTGTAGAAATTTGATTGCCAGCAATGCCAGCACAAATCCAACGGTGAGCGAGCCGCAATCGCCCATAAATATTTTGTTGACCTGAGAAAAATTGAACCGTACAAAACTTGCCAAAGCCCCGGTAAGCGTAGCGCAAAGAGCGGTAGCCCAAAGCAGGCCAGCCATGTAAAAGTAAATGCCAAATGTAACACATACGACGATCCCTAGCCCTCCGGCAAGGCCATCTATTCCGTCAATCAGGTTATAGGCATTGACTGTGACAATAATGAAAAACAAGGTGAACAGGAAGCTGGCAATGTAAGGCAATTCATAGATGCCAAACAATCCATACAAACTGCCCATACGGATGTCGGTGCAAATGATCATCAAAGCACCTGCCAGCAGCTGGGCAATTAATTTCTTATAAGGGTCTATGACAAGGATATCGTCTTTGAGGCCGATAAAAAATAAAATGACAAGAGAGGGTAAGATAAGATGTGCCTGGTTTTGCTGGCCTGTCAGGCTGGTAACAGTGGTGAATACAATGGCTATGGCGGCAAATATACCTACGCCACCAAGACTGGGCGTTTTTTGTGTATGGGAGCTTCGGTTGTTAGGCTCATCCATCAGATGTTTTTCCCGGGATACTCTAACGACTACAGGAATGATGATACGTACTACTGCATAAGAAGACATGAGCGCAAACAACATAACCCATACAGACTCCGGTAAATCACTAAACATATATTAATATCTTTAAATAAGTCTTCTGCTTTTATCATATAGGTTAAGTTAAATGTTGATATGTAGTTGTATAGTGCTTTAAAGATAATAGCTGACTATGAGAATTTGGGTGAAATGTAAGGTTGGTGTTGTATAGTTGGTGAGATTATACCGGAACAAAAGCGATTTAACATGCAAACTACTTCTATTTGGGTAAAAAAAAGCCAGGCTTTTTTGCCTGGCTCTGTTAATATGCTGATGTTATATTATTTACAACACAGCCTCATAGTCTTTTATAGATGGCAGCTTTACATGTTGTATTAGCTCTTCCTGTAGCAAGTCAGCCCAGGTATTCATGTAGGTTACCACGTCTGCCAGGTTATTGTATCTGAGATGCCGCAATTCGTAGGGAAGTCTGTTCAATACTCTTTTGTCAGATAGTTTTTCCAGATGCTCAAAATCCGGAAGGTCCATACCGGCATCCAGCATGATGGATATGACCTGGTCCATGAGGTAACCGCTGGTAGGGCAATAGTCCAGTGCTTGCTCACTCCAGTCGCCCCCACGGGTGCGCATCGCATAATCGTGGATTTGCGCTCTGCTGAGTTTGGTGATTTCCTGTACCAGATGACCGCAGTTGCAGCTTCCCATATGGCCCCACTGATAGGCGGTACTGGTTTGCAGTTTGCGGGCTGTTTTCCTGATGGCATCAATCAGGGCGGGTGTTGGTTTAGCCATAATATTGTGATGATTTAAGCTTGTGTGTTTATCAACTAAAATAACCATATAACTACGGATGCGCAAGTATTTGACCTGGCTAAATCAAAAAATAGCACAGAAAAATCAGGATGGAAACTTCCTGAAAAGCTTTTCCACTATTTTATAGGCTGTTTCAAAGCGTTCCTCCGGGTCATTGGTAGGGCCAATGCCTATCCCTCTCCAAACCGGTTCTTTGAGTTCACGGGAAATCAGGTCTACTACCAGCGTACCTGTCTTTTTGATCTGAATTTCCTTGTAACGATAATTATACATGCCCGGATAAGTGTAGGGAGAAGGCCACATGCCTGCCATGCCGTAAGGGCTATAAGGATTGGTACTTTTGGTGACTTCTTTCCTTTGTTCTTCGGTAAGCATATTGAACGTCACATAGAGATCGGGCTTCTCCGTATCCGGTTTGTAACCTTTGCCATTAAGTTCAGCAGCGATTCTTTTGCGCACTTCTTCATACAAAATGGCCGTGGCCTGATCAAGCTGGTCCAGAGGTACCTTTACAAAGGCATAGGTCTGATAATCTGCCAGCTGGCCGCTATGTTCATTTTCAGAAAATACTTTAATAGAAGAACAGGAAAAGGCAGCAACGGATGACAGCAACAAAATAATATTGAATATTCTTATCATGGATCACATTTTTCTATTAAAACGAAAATGTTCGCTACAACGTATCAATGCACCTTCATGACAATCTTTCCGGTATTTTGGTTGGATTCCATATATTTGTGAGCTTGCTGTACGTCCTGCCAGTCAAATACTTTGTCGATGACAGGGTGTAGTTGCTGGTGCTGAAATTTAGAAAGCGCAAAGTCGGCAAAGTCTTTGGTAAGCCTGATCTGATAATCGAGCGACCGGGAACGCAGCGTTGATCCAATAATCTGCAACCGTTTTTGCAGCACCTCACCCATATCAAAGCTATCTGCCTTTGCGCCACCCAGCAAGGCCAGCAGCACAAGGCGACCATCAGTGCGCAAGCAATGCATATTTTTGTGCAGATAAGGAGCGGCTATAAAATCTATGATCACATCCACGCCTTCCTGTTGTGTATACGCAAGTACCTTCTCCTGAAAATCCTGGGTTTTGTAATCAATAGCATGATCTACACCCAAGTTGAGGCAAAGCGGATGTTTGGGGGCTGATGCGGTGATAATGATCTGGCCTGCCTGCATATGTTTGGCGAGCTGAATGGCTGCGGTGCCCACTCCGCTTGCACCTGCATGGATCAGCAGCTTCTCTTTAGGTTGCAAATTTGCTAGCCATTGCAACGCCAGATAGGCAGTAAGAAAAACCTCCGGAATGGCTGCCGCCTGTTCGAAGCTCAGGTTGTTGGGCATGGACATGGCCATATCCTGATGGATGACAGCGTATTGTGCATACCCACCGCCCGGCAAAAGCCCAAATACTTTGTCACCTGCCTTCCATCGAGTTACATTTTTTCCTGCTTTGGTTACCTCACCGCTTATTTCCAGGCCGAGGATAGGGCTTGCGCCCTTTGGTGGCGGGTAGCTTCCTTTCCGCTGGAGAATGTCGGCACGGTTGATGGCTGTGGCAGCTACTTTTACCAGTATCTCATGCTGGTTGGGAACCGGCTTTTCCCATGAGCTAATATTCAGTTGCCCGGCATCTCCGGGAGGTGATACAATGACTGCTTTCATAGTGAACAGGGTTAGGTTTTAAATATAGATTGGGATAAATTTCCGCATTTTATTTTATAATTTGGAGGATTATGTTTTTACAATGACTCAAATCAATTTTGAAACATTGTTGTTAATATTAACAATAGATGCTAGAAAAAATTAGATGGTAGGCAATTGTAGAAACAAATAGTTACTTAAAAATCTCCTTGATATTATGGGCTAAAAGATGGTAGCTTGTACTATTTATCAAAAGGAGGGCGTATCACAACTGAAAATAAACCTTGTATTTGTAAGGTGTCTGCAAGTCCAAGATCATTTGGTCTTTCATATTCCTGGCTACCATCGTGGCCTGGAAGGTTCCTTCCAACCGCTGGGCTGATGAATCGTATACGGTGATGACCAGTTCATTGCGCGCTTCTTCATCCACATCATAAATTTCTCCCACTACATCTCCATCCTCTTGCCACGTTCCAAACAATGCCGTAATGCGTTCTGAAAAACAATCGTTTTCTAAGGGGTTGAAGCGAAGCAAATTATAAGTTCCGATACTTTTAGGAAAGTTGCCTATTTCAAGTGAGTTTCGCAAGAGACCTTCTTTATTAGAGTAGGCAAAATTCATACTCAAACGAGTAGGATAACAAGCTGAGTTGCCAGCACCGCTAGGTTTGATTTCCCAAGGCTGTCCGTTGAGCAATGCACTAGCAGTGCCATAAGCAGGCGTTACCTCTTCATTTTCTTCTTGACAACATGCGGCCATTCCCCACAAAAGTACAATAGCCATTACTAATCGTCTCATACATGAATTTTTTTTAAGCTTGCCTGGCTGCAATATTGGCCAGGCAAGACAGTTGGTAATGAACTCAATCTTTAATCAATAAACGTCTAACGTACCGGTGGTCGCCTACTGATAGCTGATAAAAGTACAGCCCTGTAGGCAAGTCGCCTCGATTGATTGTAAATTTGTAAGGACCAGCCTCCATTGAGCCGTCCGCTACATTTCTAATTAATTTACCGCTTTGGTTCAAAATATCCAAGCTGATAGTTTGTGCTTTCGGTAGATAAAAACCTATTTGGGTTTGTTTGGTAAGAGGATTTGGATAAGCCTGTTCTAACAACACTTCTTTCGGTACTTCTAGCTCCACGGCTTCAGTCCATTCCAACGTGTCTTTACTCGTTTGAGCTATACGGGCATTACCTTGTATGTATACGGTACGGTAAACAGTACGTGTCTGTCCGTTAGAAGTAACCGTTAAACGAAGGTACAGATAGTTGGAAGGCGGTGGCACAGAAAAAGAAAGGTTTATTCTATCACTGGTACCACCAGGCACATAGGTAAAGCCATCGTTGCTAGTCTCCCAACGATATGTATAGGCACCGCCACAGCTTACCACTGCCTCCCATGTATAAGTAGTATTTAGCCTTGCCTGCGTAGGGCCGTCAATACTAGCGGTAAGGGTTTGAACCTCTGCGATATAACGAGATACAATAGGGGCACCCACCTCCAATTGCCGAGCATTGTCATTCTCAGCAGCCGTACCAGTCGCCCTAGTATCGTAAACCACATCAGGATTAGAAAAGTAAGGGATTAATGAGTAATCATTGCGTATTACCTGCATGATGGTGCGGTACCGCCGGGTCTTTCTGAAGAGTGCTCCGGGCCGGGTAAAGCTGAACCCATGTCCAAAGGTTCCATTCTGATCACACCCATTAGCAGACACATTACAGCTTTGATGCCGAGCTACAAATAGGTGGCCTACTTCGTGAGCAAACGTATAGCTAGCAGTAGCTTGATCAATCTCCACAATGGCAGATGAAAGATTGGAAAAAAAGCCCAAGTTAAAGTTTGCATCATAATTACCGGCTATTCCATACAAGTCTCCATTGCCAACAATATAATTTCCATCCGTAAGCAGCACTACCAAATCAGCTCTTGCTGCGTTCCGCAATTGCTGTATTTGAGGATTTGATCTTAAATTTTCAATATCTGCAATAGGCTGAGTTTGCCTTTCCGCAAAATCAAAATTCTGTACACCGGCGAGTTCTAAACGGGCAACGTCCGTTCCCACTTGGCTGTTGGTAACCGCTTGATTAAATTGGCTGATGGCTAACTGAGCGGTCTGCGTGGGGTCTAAACCTGTAGCCCTGGCTCGTGCTGTTGACAATACTAATACACGCACGCGCGTGGCGGCTGGGTTACAAGCAACCACTCTTGAAGATTTCAAATCTGTGTTTTCTTTTCTCTTGTATCCATCTTCAGGCACTTGAGGACTGCTATCTCCTGTAGGTACCACCAGCGTACCAATACCACAAACTCCTGTATTTGCGCTATCAGCAGGTACTATCTTGGCTACTGCGTGTACGCCTTCTTCTAAAGGGAAAATTTCGTATTCTTCGCCATCATAACTGATATGAGCGCGCACCTGCCCCTTCTGTGAAACAATGAGCATACTACCACCATAGTCTGGAAATTGCCCCTCCCACTCGTAATCCTTTTTAGAGGTAGCTCTTACTTCAATAACTTATGCTTTAACTTTTCTCTCCGTGTTGGGTAATCTAAAGGTTAGCTTACCATCTTGCTGCGCATCAGCCACCAACTTTAAGTACACATATTCTACATCAGCATAGTGTTTTTCGTCTTTTAAAAAGCTGGCTTTATCAAAGACTTGAGCATCAAGACGATTTCCTTTTAAGGGAATCATCCATTCGTTATCAGCTTTGTTGGCTGTATCTTGTGCGTGTACAGTAGCAGAAACAAAAAGCATAGCAATCAGCCATGCATAGATAAAAGTTTTCATGAGTGAAAAAAGTTTTAGGGTTATAAATAACTATTAAATACGATAGTAGATTAACGAGTCGCTCTTTCACACACATGCTTCAGTCATAGCGGCAACATCTGTTTGCTTTATAGTATTAAATATAGAGGGGGGGGGGGATTTTTTCAAGTAAATCTTATACCAATAAGATGTTAAATTAATCAAAAACTTACACTTATCTCACCTGCTTTTTGTAAGTTTGAAAGCACGTAAGAAGCAAGCTCAATGCGTTAAAAGGGATAAAAATTTGTGCAAATAGATCGAAAAGAAATGATAAGCTTCTCTTCGCAGCTACTTATAAAAGTAACTATTACTGGTTTTCCTTACATGAGTCTGTATAGTAAGCTTTGCAAGCTTGCCAGCCACTGCAACGCCAGGTAGGCAGTGAGAAAAACTTCGGGAATGGCTGCTGCCTGCTCAAAGCTCAGGTTGTTGGGCATGGCCATATCCTGATGGATGACAGCGTATTGTGCATAGCCACCGCCCGGCAAAAGCCCAAATACTTTGTCACCTGCCTTCCATCGAGTTACATTTTTTCCTGCTTTGGTTACCTCACCGCTTATTTCCAGGCCGAGGATAGGGCTTGCGCCCTTTGGTGGCGGGTAGCTTCCTTTCCGCTGGAGAATGTCGGCACGGTTGATGGCTGTGGCAGCTACTTTTACCAGTATCTCATGCTGGTTGGGAACCGGCTTTTCCCATGAGCTAATATTCAGTTGCCCGGCATCTCCGGGGGGTGATACAATGACTGCTTTCATAATGAGAAAGATTAGGTTAAAAAATTTTCCTTAATCTGGCGCAAGCCACTATGTGGTTCTTCAAAAGCACAAGCGACTCGGTGTCCTGGCGAGACGCTTGCGTTAGCATATTTAGGCTATGGGTAAGTATTCAGCCATCGCCATCAATGATTTGTCCGCTAAGGCGGAGTAGTTCGATTTCGGCTATTTTGGTATTGTAAATGGCATTGATCAGCCTGCTTTCTGCCTGCACTGCATTTTGCTGCACTTCGCGGAGTTCCAGGTTATTGGTGTTGCCTAGCTTGTATCTTTGCAGGGCAATCTGGGTGTTTTCTTTGGCTAATTCCAGGTTAGCCCGTTCCAGCTCTACCAGTTGAATACTGTTCTGATAGCTGGCAAAATTCTTTTCCAGGTCGGCAAGCAAAGACTGCTGCGTACTTTCTACTTCCAGTTGCGAAGTTTCAATACCTACACGGGCATTTTGCACATTCCGGCTTCTATTGAACCCATCAAAGATGTTCCAACTGGCCGTAGCACCGTAGTAAGGGCCGTGCGATTGGCGAGATAATATAAACCCTGCCTGTGCTTCCAGCGAATTGTACCGGTATCCTCCATTGAGAGAAAGAATGGGCAGATATTGGGTTCGGAGCCTTTTCATTTCCAGGTAAGCTACATTCTGGTTGTTTTGCGCTGCAATAATTGTCGGGTTATTATAAGTCAGTTGGTCTTGTAAAACCTCTTTGTCCAACTGTAGGTTGGGGGCGATGGTGCCCGGCACATTAAAATCAGTTGCCGGATCGCGGTTCAGCAGGTTGTTAAGGTCAACCTTAGCATTGTACAACACTTCCTGCTGTTGGATGAGTGCCGCACGGTCTGCATTATAATCTACCTGGGCGGTAAGAAACTCCAGCTTGGATGCTTTGCCCACTTTGTATTTTGCTTGTGCAATGGTCATCCGCTCTTTGGATACATCCAGCGTCTCTTTGAAAACATCCAGCTGCGCTTTTGCCAGAATTACCGCATAATATGCACCGGAAATATCAGCAATCGAGTTTTCTATGGTTGCTTTGACATTGGCTGATTCCACGTTTTTCAACTCTTGCAGTTGTTGGTAGTTGACAAACATCTGTGTGCCATCAAAGATCACCCAGTTGACAGCAGCTTCGGCAGACAAACTGCTGGATTTGGCATTATCTCTTACTTGAGGTGGCGTATCGCTGCTGGCAAAAACCTGTCGTGTATCCTGTATCTCGCGCAGATAGGAGGCATCTACGCCCACGGTAGGCAAAAAACCTGCATTACCCAGTGAATAATTATTTTCGGCTACCTGCTGATTCTTTTGTGCAATGCGAATATTAAAGTTTCGCTCCATCCCGATTTGTATCGCATCAGACAATGTAAGGGTATCCTGCGATAGTACTAAGGTATGGTTAGAAATAAGTAGGAATATGCTAAGCGTGAAGCCATATAATCTCATGGTAGTGAATCAACAGTTTAGTTTAAGTTTTTGCTGGCTGTAGTGCCTGATGGTTTGGTTGCCTTGATATTCCTTGACATATAAGAGTAAATGACAGGAATGATCACCAGCGTAAGTATCAGCGAGAATATTAATCCACCGATGATGGCAACGCCCATAGGAATACGACTGGTAGAGGCAGCTCCCAGGGCCAGGGCAATAGGCAAAGCTCCCAGGATGGTGGCCAGGCTAGTCATCAGGATAGGACGCAGCCGGAGTGTGGCAGCTTCCATGACAGCATCCATCTTGCTGAGTCCTTCCTCTTTGCGCTGGTTAGCAAATTCTACGATCAGAATACCGTTTTTGGTGACAATACCAATGAGTACAATGATACCAATCTGGCTGAAGATATTGAGGGTATGACCAAACAGCCATAGCGTGAGCAAGGCTCCTGCAATTGCCAGAGGCACAGTAAACATGATGATCAGCGGATCTATAAAGCTCTCAAACTGGGCAGCAAGCACCAGATAGATCAGCACCAATGCCAGGCCAAAAGCAAAATACAAGCTTCCCGAACTCTCGTTGTAGTCTTTGGATGTGCCCGACAAGGCGGTAGAAAAGCTTTCATCCAGCACTTCTCCTGCTATCTTATCCATTGCCTCAATGCCCTGCCCCAGCGTGACTCCCTGCGCCGGCGAAGCAGAAACGGTAGCAGCAATGTAGCGGTTGTACCGGTACAGTTGCGGCGAAGTGCTTTGCGTTGATGTTGTCACCAGATTGTTGAGTGTGATGAGGTTGCCATCGGTATTTCTAACACTGACAGACCGCAGATCCAGCGGCTCATCCCTGTTTGCACGGTCGGCTTCTCCGATCACCTGGTATTGTTTACCATCCATGACAAAATAATCGAAGCGTTGTCCGCTGAAAAGTAGCTGAATGGTTTCGGCAATGTCTCGGACAGATACACCCAAAGCTCTGGCTCTTTCCCGATCGATGGTGACGGCAAGTTCCGGTTTGTTGAATTTCAGGTCCAGGTCTACTACTTCAAAGGCAGGGTCCTGGTTGGCTCGTTCCATGAACTTGGGCAATACCTCTTTCAGCTTCTCGATATTGGGTGCCTGTATGACAAACTGTACCGGTAAACCGCCACTACGGCCTGCTTCTATGGTTTGCTCCTGGGTGACAAACGAGCGGGCAAAATTCATTTCTTTGGTCAGTTTGGTAAGCTCCTGGGCTATTTCTTGCTGCGATTTTTCCCGCTCAGAAGGCTGCTTCAGCGTGATTCTAACGAAGGAAGTATTCACCGCCGTGCCGCTGCCAAAGCCCGGCGAGGTGACAGCAATAATAGACTCGCGTTCTGGCATCGTATCCACCACGCTCAGCATTTGCAGCATGTACTGATCCATTAGTTCATAAGAGGTGCCTTCCGGAGCGGTGGTAAATATCCGCACACGGCTTTTATCTTCCAGTGGTGCTAGTTCAGAGGGCAGGAGAGAGCCTATCCAGACAATGCCTCCAAACGAAACAACCATTACCACGATGGCTATCCACCGGTGCTTCATAAAATATTGCAAGGTGCGGTTATAATTGTTGGTAAGTCCGGTAAAAAAGCGTTCGGTATACGCATAGAACCTGCTGGTCTTTTCTTTCTTCTTCAGCAAAAGCGAACTCATCATGGGTGTGAGGGTGAGCGAGACAAAGGCAGAAATCAACACTGCACCGGCTACTACTACCCCAAATTCTCTGAACAGACGACCTGTTACACCTTCCAAAAATATGATAGGAAGAAACACAGCTGCCAGCGTAACCGTGGTAGAAATGATGGCGAAGTAGATCTCACTGGCCCCGGCATGTGCGGCTTTTCGGGGAGACATCCCGTTCTCGATCTTCTGATAAATATTTTCCAGTACCACAATGGCATCATCTACCACCAGGCCAGTCGCCAGCACAATACCCAGCAGCGTGAGGATGTTGATAGAAAATCCTGCAAAGTACATGATGAAAAAAGTGCCTATCAGTGAGATGGGAATAGCTACCGCCGGAATCAGCGTCGTGCGCCAGTCGCGTAGGAATACAAAAATAACGATAACGACCAACCCAAACGCGATAAGAATGGTCTCTTCCACCTCGGTAATGGCTTTGCGGATGGTGGTGGTGGTATCCATGGCATAGCCCAGCTTCAAGTCATCCGGTAATTCTTTTTCTATTTGCTTTACCCGTTCGTAGAACTGGTCGGCAATGGCAATATAGTTGGCTCCGGGCTGTGGTGTTACTGCTACGCCCACCATAGGCGTTTTATTATTTCCCCGAAGGATAGACCGCTGGTTCTCGGCTTCCAGTTGTGCCGTGCCAATATCTTTGAACTTAATCACCGCACCATCTTCCTCTTTGATGATCATATTATTAAACTGCTCTTCTGTGATCAGCCTGCCCATGGTGCGGATGGTCAGGTAGCTGCGGTAGCCTTCGATATTGCCGGTAGGAAGTTCCACGTTTTGAGCGCGCAAGGCATTTCTGACATCCAGCGGAGTTAGCTGGTAGGCTTCCAACTTAGACGGGTCCATTTGCAGCCGCATCGCGTATTTCTTATCACCCCATATGCGGATATTGCTGATGCCGGGGATGGTTTGCAGGCGTTCTTTGAAAGTATTGGTGGCAATATCACTTAGCTCCAGCAGGCTGCGCTTGTCGCTCTGCACGGTAAGTGCCAGGATGGTGGTGGCATCGGCATCGGCCTTGGTAACGATGGGCGGATTGGCATCTTCCGGCAGGTTGCGCTGCGCCTGCGCCACACGGTCCCGTACATCGTTGGCAGCAGCCTCAAGGTCTTCGCCCAGTTCAAATTCTACGGTGATAGTGCTTCTGCCGTCGCTGCTGATCGAGGAAAGCGAACGAATGCCGGAGATACCATTGATACTTTCCTCCAGCGGCTCGGTGATCTGCGATTCTATCACATCGGCACTGGCACCGGTGTAATTGGTTTGCACGGAAATAATGGGTGGGTCTACGCTGGGATATTCTCTCACGCCCAGATAAGTAAAGCCAATTACGCCAAACAATACGACCACAACAGACAGAACGGTGGCAAGTACCGGACGATCAATACTGGTAGATGATAAGTTCATAGAGTTAAAGAGCTACATTAGGTTGTTCGACATGCATTTCCAAATCCGGCTGCTTAATTTCTTTAAGCTCTATAGCGGCTCCGTCCTGAAGCGACATCAGACCGGTCAGGATCACGGTATCCTGCGCACTTAGTCCTTCTGTCACCTGCACGGCACTTTGCGTACGCACACCGGTTTTGATAGGCTGCGATTGTGCTTTGCCATTCTTGGCGACAAATATTTTCTGCCCCTGAAGCTCTGTTAGAATCGCTTCACTAGGCACGAGCAACGCATTTTCATAGGTTTGCAGCACCACTTCTACTCTGGCAAATGCCCCGGGACTCATGATATTGCCGGGGTTGGCACTCTTTGCCCTGGCTTTCACTGTTCTTGTATTAATATCTATTCTGGAATCTACGGCGTAGACGGAGGCAGTAAAAGTTTTATCTATACCGGAAACAGCAAAATCTACTTTGGCGCCGTCTTTCAGCTTGCTGCTGTATACTTCAGGAACAGAAAATTCCAGCTTGATAGGGTCAATCTGTAGCAGAGAAGCAATTATGTCGGACGGCGTGATGTAGCCGCCCTTGCTCACATTTCTCAGGCCAATAATGCCACTAAAGGGAGCGTAGATACTGGTTTTCCTGATTTGTGTTTCCAGCAAATCCATTTCTGCTTCCAGGGTGTTGAGCTGATTCAGAGAAATATCGTACTCTTCCTGGCTCACCGCATCAATATCCAGCAACTGCTGCTGGCGTTGCTCTTCGCTCTTGGCTAGTTTTTCCTGTACTTTCACTTTTTTGAACTGCGCTTTCAGTTCGCTGTCATCCATCTTAACCAGCAATTGCCCGGCTTTTACTTTGTTTCCTTCCTCAAAATAAATTCCTGTCACCCTGCCGGATATTTCAGGACGAAGCTCCACTTCTTCGTTAGGCAACAAAGTGCCTGTAGCAAATATTTTATCGTTCACCTTGCTTGCACTAACAATCATACCTTCTATAGCAATTACCTGCGATTGGGGTTTCTCTACATTTTTTGCAGTAGCTTGGTCTGTTTCTCCGCCACATGACTGTATTGTAGCTACTATTGGTATGAGGATAAACCATAAGAGGGGTTTATATTGTATCGGAAAACGGTTTTTCATAAAACTTATCAGGGTTAATACTTTATTAGCAATAGCTAGTCTGATATTTGCCTCATTAGGATTTGCCCAAAAATCTATAAAATATTTACAAAGCAAATATCAATAGTGGTTGATATATAGATATGGTGATTAATGGAAATGAGCGTATCATCATGATTGCCAAATGATACCTTATACTCTTAACTATTGGCAACTGTTTAGGTTGTATTTAGTTTGATCGCATTAGGCTATAGGGAATACCTTATCTACCAATGGCTATAATAAATCTACTAATCGGAAGTAGTCAAACATGGTTTTGCGAAATGCTTCTCTGGACTTACGGTCTGCCATAAGTTTTGTCTGGTTTCCCTGTATATCTAAAAAAAACTGCTGCCCATTTTGTATACCCTCGTAAAGTGTGGCTGCAAAGTTAAACTGATCTTCTTTGCTTCCGCCCGCATACAAGTAATATCCCTGTTGCTGGTCTGCGGTATCTTTCCACAAAATTTTGATAGTATCAAGTGCCTGTAGGGGTTCGCTTGGCTCTACCAGCAAATAAGCCTCATCATATCGCCAGTTGATAACAATGGCAAGGTTCAGCACGGTATCAGTGCTGTTGGTATCCCGATCGGTACTTCTATATATGTCCAGTTTGGCTGCTTCAAGCGTATTTTTATCATAGTAAAGCTGCCGTACATTTTTGAAGAATAGCTCGGAAGCGTCAGAAGTAGTAAACTTTGCCTGATTAGCCGCCACTTTCCTCGACTTGTCAGGGTTGCAGGCGAAGAGCAGGCAGGCAAGGCTAAAAAACATGATTTTGCGCATGACTCTCTAACTTTTCATCAGCAGAATAAGTTTGCCTAAGCAGGCAGTCATTTTTTTTGCAACACCAGCACAGCCATGCTCCTGATGTCTTCTACCACAACGGTCTTAAAGGGTTCTAGATAGTTGAACGATAGCTTTTGGCAGGTTTCATGCAACATCTCACGGGAAGGTAGGAAAAGCTCGTTGCCATCTTTCATCTTGTGCCAATGGTTGCCCAGCGGCTCAAGGTTATTTTCCACACCGTAGGTGGTAGCCAGCCTGGCAAACAAGATGCTCCCAGGCTTCAATACGCGGGCTATTTCCCGGAACATGTCGTTAAAATTTGCTTCATCACTGGCAAAGTGCAGCACCGCCGAGCTGATCACAACATCAAAACTTTCCGGTGGGAAAGGCATATCGGCTACATCACTGACCATCAGTTTTTCGGCATCAAAAGAAGGATGCAGTGATTTACCCATCATTTGCATCATGCGAATTGCCGACGGATTGGTATCTACGCCCCACACATCAAAGCCGTTGCGGATAAAATATGTCAGGTTGCGCCCTTCTCCGCAGCCAGCATCCAGCACACGGGCAGGAGGTATGAATCTTCCTTTTAAGATCTGATCCAGCAGATAAATATCTATATTGCCGATAGCCTGGTTGATTTCCTGATATGTCATGTTTTATAGTCTGAAGACCGGAGACGGAACTGATGCCCCACCGGGACCAGAGTAAAATCTTCTAGAACGCGTTTCAGTAGTATAGTTTCTTTTTTTATAAATTTAAAGACACTTTACGTAGGTACTTGTTAACATTAAGAGCATCAAACTTACGAAATATCATGAGTAACACACCTTTTCACTTAGCTTTTCCGGTAGCCAGTCTGATAGAGACCCGAGATTTCTATGGCGACTTGCTGGAATGCAGTATTGGCCGAACATCTGAAAAATGGATTGACTTCAATTTTTTTGGCCATCAGATCACAGCGCACCTCAAGCCGGAAGAAGTAAGAAAAGCTGCTGCCAACGAAGTGGATGGCGACCAGGTGCCGGTACGCCATTTTGGGGCTATACTGGACTGGGAACAGTGGGAAGCACTGGCAGAAAAGCTACGGCAGCATGACATTGTCTTTGTCATAGAGCCGCACGTGCGATTCAAAGGTCAGGTAGGTGAGCAAGCCACCATGTTTTTTCTAGACCCCAGTGGCAATGCCCTGGAGTTCAAATCTTTCAAAGACAAGAGCCGTATCTTTGCGGCTGAATAGTACCATGATCTATGGTTTCGTGGCTCTTACCATTTCTGCTTTGTGTGGCGGACCTGGCAGCGTTTCCACTGTAAGACCCAATGTTTTTAGGTCTCTTTTGACCTGGCCTTTGGCAGAATAGGTGACAAACACGCCGGAGGGGCGCATCATATGGACTACCTTTTCCAGAATTTCGGGCACCCACATTTCCTCCTGTTTGTTAGGCGCAAAGGCATCGAAATATACCAGATCATAACAGCAGGGCTGCGAGTCTATATCTTCCAGCTTCTGCTTGAGTTTGAGCAACGTAAAGTTATCCAGCAAAGGCACGGTTTCTTCCCAGGCGCAGGCATGCAACTCCCTGAACTTGGCTTGTATGGTATAGATTTTAGGCAGAAATCGTAGATAGTTGAGCTTTTCTACCATTTCTTCGTCTACCGGGTAAGGCTCCAGCGTGGTATAATGGAAATGAATGTGTAAGTGCTGGAGTGCTTCCCTGACCGTCAGTATCGTATTCAGGCCGGTGCCCATACCCACTTCCAGAATGTTGATTTCCTGCTCCTGCTGATGGTGCTCCATCCAGTGATACAAGCCCTTTTCGATAAAGACGTACTCTGATTCCTGCAAGGCCCCATGTCGGGAATGATAGGTTTCGTCCATGGCCACATTTAATAAAGTATGCGAGCCATCGCGGGTTTCCATAAGCTGAATATCTTTATTCACAATAGTTATCAGTTTTTAGAAAATTAACGTAAACGAGCCCAAAGCGTTTTTATTTTTCCCGGTAGATCAGCACCACTGCATGAACAGCCACGCCTTCTTTGCGGCCTACAAAGCCCATTTTCTCGGATGTGGTAGCTTTGATAGAGATATTGTGTTCCTCTATGCTCATCACCTCTGCCATACACTTTTTCATAGCTACTATGTGCGGATTCACTTTGGGTGCTTCCAGACACACGGTAGCATCTATATTGCCTAATTCATAACCTTCTTTGCGCAGCAGTATCATCACTTCTTTCAGCAGAATATTGCTGCCTATGCCTTTGTATTTCGGATCGGTATCTGGAAAATGGTAGCCAATATCGCGCAGGTCGGCTGCGCCCAGGATGGCATCGCAGATAGCATGGATAAGCGCATCGGCATCCGAATGCCCTTTGGCCCCATGTGTATGGTCTAATTTTATACCACCCAGCCAGAAGTCTCGGCCTGCTTCCAGCTGGTGTACATCGTATCCAAAGCCTATGCGTATGTTCATCTTACTATTTATCTGATTCCTACTTCAAGCTCTGATTCCCGCTCGAAGTACTTTTGTCCATTTTTCTCAAAGTCCTCAATAGAAGGGAATTGCTTATCTGAAACTGACATCAATCTTTTAGAGTCCTCTTTAGGAAGAACATCAATATCTTCTAAAACAATAATACTTTTGAACGGAACCTTTTCATTTTGAAACTTTAAGCAAGATATAGTGGCAAGTTTAGCCTTCGAGCTGCTGTTTACGCCAAAAAGATATAAAGGTCTTTGTCTATTGTTGAAGAAGTAATCTACTTCATACTCTGCTTCATTTGAAAGAGGATGGTAATTCTTTACAGGTTGGTATTGGGCTAAACTGTTTTCAATAAATTCTTTCAGCGTGTCAAAAAACAGACTATGAACAACTTCTCTTTGGTATAACTTCATGTTACTGACTTTTGCTATTCCCTGGGCAAAGATTAATATGGATGAAATGAGATTTTCTAAATCAGTCTCAAGGTATATCCTACCCTTTTCATCTAGTTTAAGGTAATTTGAAGCTAATATCTTATGAAGTATTTTTTCTTTGTTTGGAGTATCCAAGTCATATGCATAGGAAAGTCTCATCAAAGTCATTCCATAATCAGTTAGTTTCAAAAACTTATCTTCTGATTGAACATGCTCTGTCCTTTTAAGAAATATATCATACATATCACCATCTTCATGATAGAAAGGCGCAAAAAGTTGATAAACCCCAGGACGTTTTTCTTTCAACCTGAAATTTTTACCTATTTTCTCTGTTATTTCCTTTTCTATATTCACTATCTAATCAAAGATAGAAAGTTGATCAGTGTTCTTAAAATAAGAACTGTAATCTACAATGTTAACGTATTTTAAGAAATAATAGATCACTTGATCAAAGGATTCATACTTATTAGTTAACTGACTAAATTTGGGTTCATAATATGCTCCATCTGCGATCTCTTCTGGCGTTATTTTGTGGATATGATAACCAAAATGAGGTGATGGGCGCAAAGGGTTTTCTACTGTTTCCCCGTGATTGCCATTCATTCTTAGAAGATGTATTTTGCGCCCATCTAGCGCATGGTAGATCAGTCCTATGGAGAAATTTTCATGAAAATCTAAATTTTGGCGCATAAATACAGAAAAAATTTCTTTACTATCCGCAGTCTAGATTTTAAAATTTTTTCTCTTATGATTCCCCTCTATCTTATAATCTCTAGGAAGAGGTGGATAAATAGTTTTATCTATTTTTATAAGCTTATCTATTTCATATTCGTCCATCCCAATGCTACTGTTGTGCTTTTTCAATCCACTCCGCTACTTCTTCTTTTGTAGGATTTTTCACGTCTTTGAGTTTCATCTTTTTGCGCATACCGCAGATATCGTTGTGTAGCTTGCTGGGTGAAGATTTGGCAAACTGCTCTGTATTTAAGATGCCCAGCTTATGCAAAATAGGCACCAGCTCGGCACGCACGCCGTGGCTGACAAACTCTTCGTCGGTAGATTCTTTTTTTCTTACTTCGGGTTTCATCTGCGGGAAGAACAGCACATCCTGGATAGACTGGCTGTTGGTCATGATCATCGATAGGCGGTCTATGCCGATGCCCAACCCTGCGGTGGGCGGCATACCATATTCCAGGGCACGCAAAAAGTCTTCATCGAGCACCATTGCTTCTTCATCGCCTCGTTTGCCCAGGGTAAGCTGCTCTTCAAATCGCTCACGCTGGTCTATCGGGTCGTTGAGTTCGGAGAAGGCATTGCAAATCTCTTTGCCGTTGCAGATCGCTTCAAACCGCTCTACCAGCCCTTCTTTGGTGCGGTGCTTCTTGGCCAGCGGTGACATTTCTATCGGATAATCTGTAATAAAAGTAGGCTGGATGAGTTTTGGTTCGCCATATTCGCCAAATATCTCATCAATCAGTTTGCCTTTACCCATGCTATCGTCTACTTTGATATTTAGCTTCTTACAGGTTTCGCGGAGCTGCTGCTCATTCATTTCACTGATATCGATGTTGGTGTAGTGCTCAATGGCTTCAAACATGGTAAAGCGTTTCCAGGGACGCTGGAAGTTGATTATATTTTTGCCTACCTGCACCTCTGTGGTGCCATGCAGGGCGATGGCTACTTTCTCTACCATTTCTTCCACCAGGTCCATCATCCAATTGTAGTCTTTGTAGGCCACATACAGTTCTACTTGCGTAAACTCCGGGTTGTGAAAACGCGACATGCCTTCGTTGCGGAAATCTTTGGCAAACTCAAAAACCCCATCAAAGCCGCCCACGATTAGCCTTTTCAGGTACAATTCATTGGCAATACGCAAGTAAAGCGTCATATCGAGCGTATTGTGGTGTGTTTTGAAAGGACGCGCCGCTGCACCACCATACAAAGGTTGCAAGATGGGCGTTTCCACTTCCATATAACCTTGATCGGTGAGGAATGAACGCATGGAATTGACCAGTTGCGTGCGTTTTTTGAAAGTCTCCCGCACCTGCGGATTCACAATCAGGTCTACATAACGCTGGCGGTAACGTTGCTCAGGATCGGCGAAGGCATCGTACGTGACCATATTTCCTTCCTCATCTTCTGCCTCCTTTACAATGGGCAAAGGTCGCAGCGATTTGGTCAGCAGTTTAAAGCTTTTGACATGAATGGTGGTCTCGCCGGTTTGGGTGGTGAATACATAACCTCTAACACCCACAATGTCGCCAATATCTAGCAGTTTTTTGAAGACCGTATTGTAGAGCGTTTTATCTTCTTCCGGGCAGATCTCATCGCGTTGTATGTAGAGTTGAATGCGCCCGGTGGCATCCTGAATTTCGGCAAAAGAAGCCGAACCCATGATACGCTGGCTCATGATGCGCCCAGCCAAACTTACATCCTCATATTTAGCCTTGTTGGTCTGGTTTTCTGAGTTGTAATGCTGCAAGATATTTTCTACACTTGCATTGATCTCAAAAGGCTCTGCGGGATAAGGATTAATTCCTAGTTTCTCCAGTTCTTCCCGTTCCTCGCGTCTTCTAACTTCCTGATCGCTTAGTGGCATATGAATTTATCAGATAATCTGTTGGATAGCGTATTTTTAAACAGCAAAAGTAAGGATTAAACGTGATAGTCGGAACTGCTGAAGGGAATAGTTCCTGCAAATGAAATGATGAAGGCGTTAAAAATAGCCTGCTATTGTGGAATATTCGTATGAAAACACATTGTACTATGTCAACTTCAATTAGTACGGGTTATTCAGGAATAAATTCTCACCAGTCAATTTTACGGCAGAAGCCTCAAATTCTTTTTGACGATTTTGGAAAAATAAAATGTCTCTGCTATATTTGCACTCTCAAATGGGAAAAGGCTATATGATTTGCGTTAAAGCTTAACATTTTAGCTTCTACTTTAAATGGTGACTGACGGTTTGCACAACTCGGTCCGTTCGTCTAGGGGTTAGGACGCCAGGTTTTCATCCTGGTAACAGGGGTTCGATTCCCCTACGGACTACTAAGCGGCACGTCGCACAATGGATTGACGCTTATTTTCAATTATTTTAACCTTCTATCGCTGCTTGCACAAGTGATGGTCTTTATGGCCTGGTCCGTTCGTCTAGGGGTTAGGACGCCAGGTTTTCATCCTGGTAACAGGGGTTCGATTCCCCTACGGACTACAGAAAAGCCTTCATTTTTGAAGGCTTTTTTTATGAAGTGGGATTTTAGCTTTCAATACTCTCCTGAATCATGGCCATCAAATCATTTTTTGCCATTGGCTTGTTTTTAAATGCCGCTACCGCGTTGTAGCTTAAAGCAATTTCATTATCTGATTCTCTGACAGAACTGGTGAGCATGATGATTTTTGTGTCTGCATATTGCGGCGTGTATTGACTTTCATATTTTTCTATAAAGTCAATGCCACTGATACCCGGCATATTCAGGTCCAGCAAAATATATTTTGGAAATGTTTGCTTTTCTTTGATGCACTGATCCAGAAAATCAAATGCCTTATTACCACTATTGAAGGTATAAAAATGCTGTGCACAGCTTGTCTTATCGAGCAGTAGCTGATAAATCTCCAAAGCATCTTCATCGTCATCAATCATTATTACCATAGTTGCGCGTATATTTTTGCTTACAATATTATATCTTTCCGTGAATATTCAATAATATTTACGAGCAGATTGTTTGACACACAATCTCACTGGGTTCATCATTTAATAAACATCAAAAATCAGCAAATATGGCAATTACCGGTGCTTTCAACCTGAAAAAATGGATAGACGAACATCGTGATATACTTAAGCCTCCCGTAGGCAATGCACAAATATACCAGGATGCCGGAGATTTTATTGTGATGGTAGTAGGCGGGCCCAATGCACGCAAAGATTTTCATTACAACGAAACAGAGGAATTCTTTTATCAATTGGAAGGCGAAATCACTGTAAAGATACGGGAAAATGGTGAAACCCGCGATATTGTCATCAGCGAAGGCGATATTTTCCTATGTCCTGCCAAAACACCCCATAGTCCGCGCCGACCTGCCAATACGATTGGACTTGTGATAGAGAAAAAACGCTCGGAAGAACATACCGATGGCTTGCTTTGGTTTTGTGAAAATTGCGGCAACAAGTTGTATGAAGAATTTTTTCCACTCACCAATATCGTAGAGGAACTCCCCGTTGTGATCAATAAGTTTCACAATTCACTAGAGCTACGCACCTGCAACCAATGTGGTACCGTCATGGAGGTTCCCGGAACGGAGGTTCCCGGAACGGAGGTTCCCGGAACGGATATTTCCGGAAATTCTGCGTCTGATGCGCATAAAAAAGTTGGGTAGCAGTTGTGTATAGGGTACAAAATATGATCGGCTGTCGTATGTCTGACATTTGAGCTATCGTTTGAACACTAACTTAGAAAGCTAAAATATTTCTTCGCACATGAAAAAAATCTGTATCATTGGCAATGGCGTAGCAGGCATCACAGCGGCACGGCATATTCGCAAGCAGCAAAGTACAGCTGACTGCCAGATCGTAGTCATCTCTGCCGAAACCGATTATTTTTATTCGCGCACTGCGCTGATGTATATCTACATGGGTCACATGACCTATGAGCATACCAAACCTTACGAAGACTGGTTCTGGCAAAAAAATGACATACAACTCGTCAGAGACTATGTAACGCAGGTAGACACCGCCAACAAGCAGCTCAAGCTTCAGCAGCAGGAACCTATATCTTACGACACGCTTATCCTGGCTACCGGTTCGCAGGGCAACAGAGCAGGCTGGCCTGGAGAAGAATTACAGGGCGTACAAGGTATGGTTACGCTTCAGGATATTGAACTGATGGAGCAAAATACACAGCACATCTTTGGGGCAGTGATCGTAGGCGGTGGACTTATCGGTGTAGAAATGGCTGAATGCCTGCACTCACGGCATATTCCGGTCACCATCCTGATCAGAGAAGATGCCTACTGGCAAAATACGTTGCCCCTTGAAGAAGCCTATATGGTAAGCCGCCACTTGCAGAATTATGGCATTAATTTAAAAACCCAGTCAGGACTTAAAGAAATCAAAGGAGATGCGCAGGGGCGGGTTCGTTCTGTGATCACCATACACGATGAAGAAATTCCCTGCCAGTTTGTGGGTATCACCATTGGTGTGAAGCCTAATATTGCTTTTCTTGAAAACGCTGAAATTGCTACAGACAAAGGCATTGTGGTGAATGAGTTTTTGCAAACAAACATTCCTGATGTGTATGCCGTAGGCGACTGTGCGCAACATCAGACGGCACCTGTCGGCAGAAAAAACATAGAGCAAATCTGGTACAGTGCCCGCATGCAAGGCGAAACGGTGGCCCAGACTATCTGCGGAAAAAAGACGAAATATATTCCTGGCGTGTTCTTCAATTCTGCTAAGTTCATCGATATAGAATATCAAGTGTATGGCACGGTCAATGCCAAACCGGCAGACGATGAAGAGCACTTTTACTGGAAGCATGAAGCTGGAGAAAAAGCAGTAAGAATCGTATTCGAACGGGCAAGTGGTGCTGTGCGAGGCTTCAACCTGATGGGTATCCGCTACAAACACGTGGTCTGCGACCGATGGATCAAAGAAAAAGCGACCATTGAGCATGTGATGTCGCATCTAAAAGAAGCGAATTTTGATCCTGAGTTTTTCAAACAGTACGAAGAAGAGATTATTGACACATTTAACCAGACTTATCCCGAACGGAAAGTGGCACTCAGGAAGAAGAAAGGGCTGCTGGCAAGTATATTTGGATGATAAACAGCTAATATCATTGGAAGTATCTTCTAAAGCCGCTACGATACTACAGCCTCATACTTTTATAGAATAACACGTTAACACAGTCGCTCATGAAATATTTATCTTCTATCAGACTTCTCGGATTGGCCCTGTTCATGGCGGGGTTTGGTTTTTTTATTGCCGTTTTTTTCCTGTCAAGCTACCGGCTCACCGATGATATTCTGAAGCAGGAACTACAAAAAGACGATGAGCAAGCCGACCCATCGCAGGCACCCAATGCTGCCAGTCAGCAAACAAGCGATCAGCCGGATGATGATAGAAGAATGCCCAAAAGTACGTATCAGCTTATGAGCGAAGCGGCCAGTGCGATGACCGGCAAGGTGTATACTTTCAATTTCAGCTTTATTCGCGACCTGAATAAAGTGACGGATAAAGCCAACCAGGAAGTGCAGAAAATCTATGGCATCACACCTGATGAACTAGACAACATGGTGAATACGCTGGCAGCAAAGAATGACCTGACCTATTCAGTAGCATCTGCGGCTACCGTTTTTCCAGACAATGAAGTAGGAGAGTTCAGGGAAAAGATGTTGCAGGACTACACCGGTTGGATGGAAGGCCAGAAGTTTGACAGCAAGGAAAAGCTTCGGTCACAATTGGAAGGTACCATTGCAAGCATCAACCGCAACGTGACACAGCAAAAAGGCATAGGCAGTTATCAACAGAAGGGAATTAATACGAGTATCGTCAAAGCTTCAACCATCGGTTTTGTGGCTG
This sequence comes from Cyclobacteriaceae bacterium, assembly GCA_958296015.1. Taxonomy (GTDB): domain Bacteria; phylum Bacteroidota; class Bacteroidia; order Cytophagales; family Cyclobacteriaceae; genus JAJNNC01. Next base: position 38,673 of record CATQIH010000029.1, on the reverse strand, counting down.
ATCACAAACTGCTCGTGCTGCTGCTTTCTTACGGGGTTACTATTTTAGGCGCATTGCTGTATCTGCTGCCACGCACCAAAGAGCATCCGGGCATCAAGAATAACCATATTTTCCATAGCGCACTGAAACATCGGGGATGGATCGGCATTCTCCTAGGTTCGTTTCTGATCGTATTCTATGTGTTTCTGTATTTTTATCCTTATTACATGACCAACTGGATTCTGGTAGTAGATCCGCTAAGCCGAATGCTCAATGGTGGCCCGGCAGGGGAGTTCTTTTTGTACGGCTTTCTCTACACACTTTGCATCCTGGTGATGGGCATCCGCATGATCATCAACTATCGGCACAGCAACTATCACATCATCCGCACATTGTCGGTCATGTTTTTCCAGACCTCGCTTGCCTTTTTGCTACCCGAAATCCTGGTGCGGCTCAACTATCCTTATTACGATTTCAAAAATATCTGGCCGCTGAACTATAGTTTCTTTTTTCCCAGCAGCCTGAGCCAGTTGATAGACAACGGTGGTCTGGGCATTTTTATGCTGGTGTGGGGCATCATCCTAATCATTATTGCCGTACCGGTGTTGGTCTATTTCTTTGGCAAACGCTGGTACTGCTCCTGGGTATGCGGCTGTGGTGGCCTGGCCGAAACCCTGGGCGACCCTTACCGGCAGCTGTCGGATAAGTCGCTGCGTGCCTGGAAGGTAGAACGCTACCTGGTGCATGGTGTGCTGGTTTTTGCCGTGCTAATGACAGCTGGCATGTTGTACGCCTTTTTCTCCGGTAGCGGTAGCCTGTTGGGTATTCCGGTATATGCTGTGTCAGAAGCCTATGGATTTTTTATTGGAGCTGGTTTTGCAGGCGTGATCGGCACCGGCTTTTATCCGCTCATGGGCAACCGGGTATGGTGCCGGTTTGGTTGTCCGCTGGCAGCATATTTGGGTATTGTGCAGCGTTTTAAGTCGCGCTTTCGCATCACCACCAATGGCGGCCAGTGCATTTCCTGCGGCAACTGTTCTACCTATTGCGAGATGGGCATTGATGTGAGGTGGTATGCACAGCGGGGGCAGAATATCGTGCGCGCCTCCTGCGTAGGTTGCGGTGTATGCGCTTCCGTATGCCCTCGTGGTGTATTAAAATTAGAAAATGCGGAAGAGAAGGACCGCTTTGGTGAGCCTATTCTGATCGGTAATAATAGTGTGCGGGTAGATGTGTAGCTCGGAAACGGCAGTCTGGGAACCGGAAACCGGAAGAAGGCAGAGCACAAAGGCTTTGTTCATTTCTCTTTTCCATTGATCTTCTTCTCAAGCTGTTTCACGTATTTTTCTGAAACCTCGGTAAACTCTGCAATTTGGGCCACAGTTAATGTCCCTGATTTCAACATTTTGAGAATTACTCCTCGCTTGCCTTTCTCTATGCCCCTTTCTATGCCTTTTTCTATCCCCTTTTCTATACCTTCCTGGTATAAAACGTCTTTTGTGATATCATAAGTGATGTTCATGCTTTTCAACTGATTAATGGTTTCTTCACGTAAATTACGCAAATTTGATAATACTGTCAATTGCCGGATGTACCGTTGTAACTTTTGTTTGTTACCAGAAAGTTTCTGCAAGCGTTCCAAAATTTTCTTTACTACTTCTACAGGTCTTTCCTGATCAAAATCTCCTAATACAGCCAGTATGATCTCTTCCGGTATTTCAGAAGAAAGCAATGTTGAATAGTGATACTCTTGTATGTTCTTTAACATAAAGCGAAAAGACAAATCCTCCACTGTGAGATGGTAAGGCATAGAGGAAGCTCCCTTTCCTAAATAAAGTACTACTTGTTTAACTGGTAACAAATATTTCCTCATGAGCAATGCCCGGTATTCCAGCATACGGTAGTGCATCAGAGCATCATCTACCGTTTGAAATTCAACGTGCAGAATAAAAACATCTTCTGGCAGAACAATTACCTTTTTCAGCAAATCCGGTTTTCTTTCTAATGTAACCTGTAGGTCATCCGGCATTTCCTCTACACTTTTGGGTTCTATGTGCAGCATTTTACGGATTAACGGGAGCAGTACCGCTTCCAGGTTTTCCTTGATAGTCTTGCGCTCCACGCCGGATCATATTAATTGGGCATAGCGCAAAACTACGCAACATCTGCTTTTGAAGCCGGTAAAAAACCGATAACTTTAGCGCACAATTTTATCAACCGAATACAAACCTGATATCATATGCTAAGAACGCATACTTGTGGTGAATTGCGTCTGGAAGATGCAGGCAAAGAAGTGATCCTCACTGGCTGGGTACAACGTGTAAGAGACAAAGGGGGTGTTATCTGGATAGATCTGCGCGATAGATATGGCATCACGCAACTCATCTTTAAGGAGGGTGAGACTGCGCAGGAACTCATTGACCAGGCTACATCTACAGGACGCGAGTTTGTTGTCAAAGCGCAGGGAAAAGTGATTGAGCGTTACTCTAAAAACCCAAAAATGGCTACCGGCGATATTGAGATAGAAGTAACGCAACTCACAGTGCTGAACACTTCCAAAGTGCCTCCCTTCACGATTGAAGACGATACGGATGGAGGCGAAGACCTGCGCATGAAATACCGCTACCTCGACCTGCGCAGAACCGTGGTGCGCCAGAAGCTACAGCTTCGCCACCGGATGATGCAGGAAACCCGCAAATACCTGGACGGCCAGCAATTTATTGAGGTGGAAACACCTGTACTGATCAAGTCTACACCCGAAGGAGCCCGCGATTTTGTAGTGCCTTCCCGGATGCAGCCGGGTGAGTTTTATGCCTTGCCACAGTCGCCGCAAACCTTTAAGCAACTGCTAATGGTGTCGGGCTTCGACCGCTACTTTCAGATCGTGAAGTGTTTCAGAGATGAAGACCTTCGGGCCGATCGCCAGCCGGAGTTCACACAAATAGACTGCGAGATGTCATTTGTGACACAGGATGATATCCTAAGCATGTTTGAAGGGCTTACCCAATACCTCTTCAAGACAGTAAAGAATCTGGAGCTTGCAGATTTTCCGCGCATGAACTATGCAGAAGCCATGCAACGGTATGGCAACGATAAGCCGGATACCCGTTTTGAGATGAAGTTCACAGAACTCAACGATATAGCCAAAGGAAAAGGCTTTAATGTGTTTGATCAGGCCGAACTGGTGGTAGGTATCTGCGCCAAAAGTTGTGCAGAATATACCCGCAAGCAACTGGATGCCTTAACGGAATTTGTAAAGCGTCCGCAGATTGGTGCCAAAGGGCTGGTGTATGTTAAATACAATACCGATGGCACGTTCAAATCTTCGGTAGATAGATTTTACAGCGAAGATGACCTGAAAGCGTGGACCCAGAAAATGGATGCTACTCCTGGCGACCTGCTGCTGGTACTGTCAGGCGATGCCCACCGTACCCGTAAAGCTCTTTCCGAACTGCGCCTGCACATGGGTAGTGAGCTGGGTTTGCGTGATAAAAATGTCTTTAAGCCACTTTGGGTGGTAGATTTTCCGTTGCTGGAATGGGACGATGCCACGCAGCGTTACTATGCCATGCACCATCCATTTACCTCACCCAAGCCGGAAGATATTGAGAAGCTAGATACCGATCCGGGCAGCGTGCGTGCCAATGCTTATGATTTGGTAATCAACGGCGTAGAGATTGGTGGCGGCTCTATCCGTATTCACAACCGCGAGCTGCAAAACCGTATGTTCAAAGAGCTGGGCTTCACCGAAAAAGAAGCACAGAAGCAGTTTGGTTTTCTGCTGGAGGCTTTTGAATATGGTGCACCTCCGCACGGCGGCATTGCTTTTGGCTTCGACCGCATGTGTGCCTTGTTTGACGGTGCAGACTCTATCCGCGATTACATTGCCTTTCCCAAAAACAATGCAGGCCGGGATGTGATGATAGACACACCCTCTACTATTTCGCAGGAGCAGTTGAATGAATTAAGCATACAGGTAAAGAAGTAACTTTTTTTACCGCAAAGGCATAACATTAACCGTTGAATATGAAAAAGTCATTTGAATGTCTATGTTACCTTTGTTAAGTATCAGGAATTATAGAAATCTTAAGTGCCTCGAGATTGACTCTCTAGCTAGAGTTAATCTTATTGCCGGTAAAAATAATACAGGCAAAACCTCCTTGCTAGAGGCAGTTTCTCTGTATGCTTCGGGGGGCGATTTAAATACACTTCTTGGTATTTTTAGAAAGAGAGGCGAATTATTTGGAAAGAAAAAGGAAGATAACTTTGAGAGTAACTTATCATTGTTTTCTTCTCTCTTTTACGATAGGAAAAGCGATATTTCTGAGCAAAATTGTTTAATTATAGGGGAGAAAGTAGACTGTATAAAAGAAAGAAGCGATAGTATGCTATCCGTACGCTTCATAGAATTGAAAGAAGAAGGTAAACCTTCCAATGTAGTTTATAGTATTGGTTTGGAAGTTGGATTTACATACTACACCAAAACATATCAGAAGTCCTTGTCTTATGAGATAGTATATCCATTAGAAAAGGACTTGGAATCATTGTTTCCGTATGAAAGATATAATAAAAGCCTTTTTAAGCAGAATTGCCAGTTTATAGATACAACCAGTAATAGCATCACAGATAATAGTTTGCTCTGGGATATTATTGCATTAACAGAAAAGGAAGCATATGTGATAGATGCTTTAAAGATTATAGATGAGAAAGTTGAAAGGATAGCTTTTGTCAATGACGAATTACCACAAAGAAGAAATGCTGTAGTTAAATTATCAAACAACAGTCAGCCCGTACCCCTCAAAAGCATGGGAGATGGTATGAATCGTATTCTTACCATCATTTTGGCATTGGTCAATGCTGAAAATGGGTTTCTACTAATAGATGAATTTGAAAACGGACTACACTATACTGTGCAGGAAGATTTATGGAAAATGATCTTTAAATTAGCGCAGTCACTTAATGTACAAGTATTTGCCACCACCCACAGCAACGATTGTATTTATGCCTTTGAGCGTGTAATGAATGACACGGTAAATGATCAGCAAGGCAAATTTATCAGGTTAGACAGAGTAAATGATGTTATCAAACCAGTTTCTTTCACTGCTTCGGAATTAGATATTACTACCCAACAAGATATCGAGATACGTTAGCATGAAGATCGCAGAAGAGTTTAACAGTAAACTTCTGGTTGAAGGTAAAGATGATCAGCATGTTATATAGGCATTATGTCAAAAATTTGGTGTCAGCGAAACCTTTGATGTAATTGACTGCGAAGGAATAGATAAACTCTTGAGCCAAATATCAGTACGTCTGAAACAATCTGGTATTGAGAAAGTAGGAATTGTGGTAGATGCTGACACTGATTTAGCCTTTCGCTGGCAGTCACTCAAAGATACGTTAACAAAGTCTGGGTACAATGTGCCTGCTCAACCTGCGCCCTCTGGCAGCATCTTTAGACAAAAGGATTTGCCTACTGTAGGCATATGGATCATGCCCAATAATCAAACCAACGGCATGATAGAAGACTTTATCAAGGCGTTGATTCCTCATCATGATAAGACACTTCCATTTGCAGAACAAACTTTAGCCGAGTTAGAGAAACAAGAGCTTCATGGTTATCAGGAAGTACACAGAGCCAAAGCCCTGATCCATACCTGGCTGGCATGGCAGGAAAGTCCGGGAACGCCTCTTGGACTAGCCATTACAAAAAGCTGTCTTACAACGAATGAAGAGTTATGCCAACAGTTCGTTGATTGGTTGAATGAACTATTCCAATTGTAGCTTCCTACAATGTTTCTTTCAGCCATTTGAAAAATTCGTGCTGCCAGATGAGCGCATTCTGTGGCTGTAGTAACCAGTGGTTTTTGTTGGGAGAAACCACCTGCTGGTTGTCTTTGGTCAGGCCAACACGATGGATAGGCTTAGAAGTAAGGCAAGAGGCAGGTTATATTTTTTCATTACTGTTTCAGAAAGTATTAGTAGTTGATTTTCATTGGTTCGCTGGCTGTTGTTTTTCTGTAATTTCTCCACGCTTCTATGATAGTCAGCACGAGCAGCATCATAGCCAGTCCCGAGGTTACCTGTAGGATGGTGCTATTCTCATATTGTTTGACGGCAATGGCCACATAAGCCCAGACAAACACCAGTGGATAAAAAACTTCCCGCGCAGATTTCAAGACCCAGTAAGCCAAGCCAGCACCAATCACTGTCATGATTACTACCCAGGCGGTTTCGCTAAAATCAGGCAGTTGCCAGCCGCTGTATTTGAGCCATACACTGATATTAACAATGGTAGCCACGGATATCCAGCCCAAATATAAGCCAAAAGGGATACGCACCCCGTTTCTTTCTTTTGGGGGAAGTAAAATATCCTTGACCAGCAGCATTTCTATTCTGATCAGCGTCGCCAGGATCACCGCCATCACAATCACGCTTAGTGCAATATACTCATACTGAAAAACAACCAGCCAAAGCCCGTTGAAGATGAAGTTAATGATCAGCAGCGGGGCAATCTTATCATAGACCGGCTGATTGTTATCGGCACGAAATGCTTGAAAATAAGCGTATACGCCTAACGCCAAATAAATCAGACCCCAGATGGAGAACGCATAGCCTGCCGGTGTCATCAAGGTGCTATATTGGTTAGACACTTCACCATTGGTCTGCCCGTTGAAAGGCAACGTCTGCGAGAGATAGTTGACAACAATAAGTAGTACATAAAAAATGACGACGCCCCAACGCCAGCCATTGATTGTCCGAATGCTTTTCATGTTTGCAATAAGATGTTTCCATAAACAAGACTAAACAGCGCGTAAAAAGTTATGGAACCTGCTAAGCTCAACTGTTCACAATCGTACATACTTTGTCCTAATTCGGACAGTAGAAAAAACCCAAAACCTGCTTGGTGCTTATTGTGAGCAGATGGCACACTTTTCTCAAAAGAAAGTGTATCCTACAAAAGTATTATTCTCTCAATGCTATGCTAAAAAATTATTTACTTGTTGCGCTCCGAAGCTTCCGAAAACAGAAAGTATACGGAGTGGTCAATATGGTGGGACTGACTATCGCGTTGGCGGTGGCCATACTGGCCATCATCTTCATACGCCATGAGCTAAGCTACGATACCTGGCTTCCCGGTTATGAAAATATCTACAAAGTATACCGGCAGTGGGAGCCGGGAAGAGGCACCGGGCATACACCTTCTCCGCTGGCAGAAGTGCTACGCATGGATTTCCCGGAGGTGCAATATGCTACTGGCGCATATGAATATGAAGACGTACTGGTATCTACTGCCGATCGGCAAAAGTCGCTGTACATCAAAAATGCTGCCTTTGCCGACAGCAGTTTTCTCCAGGTGTTGCCTTTTCCGCTCAAATATGGTGATGCTGCCACGGCATTGCAGCAACCTTTGTCTGCTTTGCTTAGCAACGAACTGGCGCATACGCTCTTTGGTCAGGAAAATCCGGTAGGAAAAGTGATCGTATTCAACAACAGCACAGACTTCCAGGTGACCGGCGTGCTGGAACCCAATGCTGGCAACTCGCATTTCCAGGCTGATATTATCCTACGAGATACGACCTCTGTTGGAGAGTACTGGTCGGGTAATAATCTGGCAACTTTTGTGGCTTTGCACAAAGGCGCAGACATAGCAGCCCTGGAAAAAAAGATCACAGCAAACATCAACCCGCGCATTAAAGCAGAAGTGGAAGATTCTTGGGAAAAATACCCTGACTGGCGTTTGCAGTCCTGGTCGGCCATCCACCTGAATGAAGCGCATGTGAGTGTTCCGTATACAGGCAAAGGCAGTATGCGCATGGTCTACATCATCGGACTGGTTGCTTTGGTGGTGCTGGCTATTGCCACCATCAATTATATCAATCTGGCTACTGCACAGGCCACCCGGAGGGCACTGGAAGTAGGCGTACGAAAAGTAACCGGTGCCACGCATCAGCAGTTGATTGGGCAGTTTCTGGCAGAAGCCTGGATACAGGCACTGATCGCTCTGCCGCTGGCCATGCTGCTGGCCGACCTGGTATTACCTGCCTTCAACAGCATCATAAATCGGGAGTTGGTACTTGATTGGGCAACATGGAAAGCCCTGAGCGTGTACCTTCTGGTACTGGTCACGGTGCTGGGCCTGCTGGCAGGTGCCTATCCGGCGTTGTTCTTGTCGGCCTACCATCCGTCGGAAGTGCTTAAGGGGCAGTGGCTGCGCAAGGATCGGGGCAGGCTTTTGCGGCACGGGATGGTTGTTACCCAATTTACGGGTGCTATGGTCGTTGCCATTGTCATGTTCTTTATTTACTGGCAGGTGCAGTATATGCAGCAGCAGGAGCTGGGCTTTCAGCCGGAACAGGTACTGGTGGTCAAAGCCAATACCAGCCAGACCTACCAAAAGATAAAGGCACTCAAACAGCAGTTGCTGCAAAGTACGCACATCAACAGCATCAGCGCGGCTTCTACCATGCCTGGACAGCCAACGGCGGATTACTCTTTTCATATTGAAGGTGAGCAGAATGATCCATCTGTCGACATTTATTTCACTGATGCAGAATACATGGATGTGCTGGGCCTTACCATGAAACAAGGTCGTTTTCTGTCTGATGCTGACACTACAGCCAACACTTTTGTGGTCAACGAAGCATTCGTCAAAGAATATAACCTGAAAGACCCTATAGGGCATCATATGAAGTTCAGCGGCATAGAGGAACCGGGAGAGATCATTGGCGTGATGCAGGATTTCCATGTGTTTAGCCTGACACAACAGATAGAACCGCTGGTGATTTCAGGTGCCATCAGTCAGGTGGTGGGTGGCTGGATAGGCGATGTAGCCTTTCAGGTTTCTTCACAGGATATGCACAGCACTCTGGCTGAGATAGAGCAGTTTTGGAAGCAGATAGAACCCGAACACCCGATGCGCTACACCTTCCTGGACGATGATTTCAGCAGGCTGTATACAGCGCAGCAGCAGTTGGGGCAAACCCTGCTGTATGCCACCCTGCTCACGCTGCTGATTGCCATCATGGGTCTGTTTGGACTGGCCTCCTACATGGCTGAGCAGCGTACCAAAGAGATCGGTGTACGCAAAGTGTTGGGAGCTTCCGTACCGCAGATTGTCGTGCTGATGGGCAAAGATTTCCTGAAGCTGGTACTCATTGCCGGCGCCATAGCCGTACCTATTGCTTTCTGGCTGGCCAAAAGCTGGCTATCTGGCTTCGCCTACCATATGAACATGACCTGGCTGCCTTTTGTGCTGGTCATCCTGCTGGCTGTGCTCATTGCTTTCCTCACCGTAAGCATGAGAGCCATACGCGCTGCCAAAGTGAACCCGGTAGAGAGCCTGCGGAGTGAGTGAGGTAGTATGATTGTTGAGCCGCCATGCATGGCGGCTTTACTGTTGATCTGTGCTGACAGTTGCTGTGCTTCTGATATGACCTCACGAGGATAGTTGTTTAGTGCCAGTATTCTGATGGCATTTGTGGTTGTGGATACTGGTTAGTAGTGCTTGCTTATGGCTATCTGTTATCAAGTGGCAGATGATAATTTACTTGTTAATATAGTGGTCCGAAGAAATGGAGGGAAAATAGGTATCGGCAAAATTCATATACTGTTTCCAATCATATAGCTCTAATCCATGCCCTCCTTCTCTCATGTGGTAACCTAGGTGAACACTGCTCACTGGAGTATTAACCGGAGGTTGTTCTTCAATTGGAAGAGGAGCCAAATCAAAAAGCTGAAAAGCAGGTTCGGCATACTTCATGGACAAAAATTCGCCCTTAGGATCAGCCCAGGTATCTTTGGAGGCACTGGCTACATACACTGCCCGGGGAGCTATAAGGGCCAACAGCATATGCTGGTCTACTGGCAAATCTTCTTCCTTGCTGTTGAATTGGTTATACTTTGTACAAAACCAGTGAGGAAACTTTGTATTAACATCCGATATGGTTTCTCCTACTTTGCGTCTGGACAGGGCGGCTCCTGTGCAGCCTGAGTCGTTGGAGATGGTTATGGCAAAACGTTCATCCTGCGCTCCGCACCACAATGCAGCTTTTCCACCGCGGGAGTGCCCCACTACGGCTACTTGAGTAGCATTCAGGTCCTTATCAGTTTCAAAATAGTCCATCACGCGGCTGGCTCCCCATGCCCAGGCCCCTATGGCTTTCATCCCATTGTCCTGCTTTAGCTGCTCCGGATAGAGCCTAAGTACTTGCTGATCGTAAGTCTTAGGGTTATCAGCCGCCAGATCGCCTACCTGAAAGGCAGCCACGGCATACCCCCTATCAATGACTTCTTCAGCTGGCCAAAATGCTCTCTTTATTTCACGGCTAGGGTCAGTATTGTCTTTTTCCCGATGGTTGATCAACAAAAATACCGGCGAGGGTTTGGAAGTATTCGCAGGAACAAACAATACCAGACCAATCCTAACCGATTGCCCACGACGGTACACTATAATGTCCACCTCTTTGAGCATAGCCTTTCCACGCATGGCCTTCTGACCCTGCCGTTCCAGTTCAAACCGGATGCTGTCAAAATCCTGGGGCAGTTGTCCGTATATGTTGTCTTCAAACAAGCGCAGGAGTTCCGGGCGCCTGACATTGGTCCAGTCATTACTCGTACGGATAGTCTTTCCATCTTTACTCACAAGCAATTCTGGAAGTAGTTCAGGCTTATCTTGTCCATACCCAGGCAAGAAGGCTAACCATGATATGATCAAAAGGATAATTCTGTAGTGCATAGACTCATATCTAAATAACAGCTAGTAATCAAATAAACATGTTCGTCAATCATTTCTCATTCAAGCTAACAAATAATCCATCTTTACAAAAACATTTTCTACTCTTAACCACCAACGTTACTCCACCACCAGCCTCTCGGTCTGCATCACACTACCTTGTTGCACTTTGATCAGATAGATACCGGGCGTAAGGGCTGCTATGTCCAGCTCACAAGTAGCGGCCAGTGGCCGGAGGTATACCTGCTGGCCTTGTGCATTGTAGATACGCAGCACCGCTTTCTTGCCAGCATCTACCACTACCTGCACCTGCTGACTGGCAGGGTTGGGAAAGAGGCTGAACAGTGGTGCTGTAGCCAGTGCTGTATCAGACATTATAAGCTTTGCTGATGTTGTAGTTGCCAGAAGTGCCTGCTTGTTTGTTTGGCTACCTTCCAGCCGGGCATCTGCCCAATCGGCATGGTCGTAGCCGTAGCCATCGCCTGCATCGGTGACGACCAGCTTGAGTAGATTGACGCCTGACACAGAGACTTTTACTGGCACGTCGTTCATCTTGCCGGTCATCACTGAGCTGCGGTATGCCAGCTTGTTGTCTGTATAAATCTCAAAGACCACCGTGCCTTTGGATCTGGCGTTGATGTCTAGCCCTATGCTGGTAAAAAAAGTCTGGTATTGTCCTTTGAGCTGATAGGTGACAGACGAGTTAGCATGTACGCCAAGCCCCTTTTTGTACGTCTTGCTTCTGATGGTGATCGGTCCGCCATCTCCAGCAGCCGCTTTGCCATTGCTTTGGTCTTTTTCTATTGGTCCCAGATCGTTGTGCGGTGTGCCATACCAGGCGAGGTCAGAAAGATAAGTGGTAGCAGAGGTGAGTAGTGTGGGAGCAAGCTGCTCGTATATTTGCTGACTTTTGACCTCTTCAAACAACAAACGATGCCCTTCAGCATTCACATGGATACCGTCGCCGCTGTTCAACGCGGGTTTGATGATGGGCTGGCTGTTTTTATAAGTAGTCAGCGGTCCCCAGAAATTCAGCGCATGATCGCCATAGGTAGCAAGGATAGCATTTTTGACTGATAGCTGTATTTTGTTTTGTGCGCTGGTCAGGGTATTTCTGGGTTGCGTGGTGGTGATCCAGACCGGCACGTTTTGCTTTCGGGCTGCTTCGTACATAACAGCAAAGTTTTGCATCTGTTCTGCTTTGCCATAGTTCTTTGCCGCATCATTGGAGGGCAGATTGATGATGATGGCATCCGGGTGGAGCGACAGTGCTTTGGTGATGTTGCGATTTACATCCGGCGATTCTCTGCCGGGCTTACTGAATCCCGTAGGCATCAGATGATAAGTATTAAAACCTCCCTCCGCCAGGTTGATCACTTCCACAGTAGGATCAATAGCTTGCAGGTAAGCACGGTAGCGGCTCACCCAAGCGTCTGCCGGTTTGACCTTGTAGCCAGCCGCTGTAGAAGACCCAATGACAACAATTTTTATTGGGTCAGCAGCTGTATAAACCTCGCTTTTGAGAGGGGCAGCCCAAGCTGCCGAGACAATACAGCCAGCAAACAGCAGGATGACTGTGATTAATTTATAGAATGATTTCATGGTTAGGTTATCAAAAAATGGAAAGGTATATGAAATAGTTTCAATCAAAAAGCGAACAAATAAAGATATACATAAATAATCTTAGATGATCTATATTGACCATTTTTTATGTAAGGTTTGATCAAAATGTAGAGCAGACAGTTATGGTTTTTCAGAACCGGTTTGATGTTCATTTATGTTTATATTGCCAAAATCTAAGTTAGACGGTTTGAACCAAAAAAATCAAGCTGTTTATAGAGGAAAATAACATCAATAAAATAAAGTTGTAATGAATACAAGAAAGATACAATATGCTGACCCGGAAGAAGACCTGCTCCAGATAGAAGTAGACATTGCGATCGCTCGCTCTATGGAAGAGAACTTTCAGGCGTATTGTGAGACAATTGTAGCATTGTATGCTATGGCAGAGATTGATGTATTAAATTATCCGATAAAACGGTGTATTGCTTATGCCGACGAGTAATTCTAACATGCGGTTTCCTGAAAACTTTCGGGAGTTCATCATTGTGTTAAACCGCTTTCAGGTAGAATACATGATTATCGGTGGGTATGCTATCGGTGCTTATGGGTATGCGCGAGGTACCAACGATCTGGACATCTTCATCAATGCTACACCTGAAAATGCTCAAAAGATGAGACAGGCATGTGCTGCTTATGGCATTGACGAAAAACACATTGAACTTGATATGTTTTTGGTGCCTAAAATGGTGGTGATTGGAGAACCACCCTTGCGTATTGAAGTACTCAAAAAGCTGGATACTGTCGATTTTCAGTATGCTTATGCCAGAGTAAAAACAGTGCAGGTAGACAAACTGCCGCTGCGCGTAGTAAGCCTAGATGATCTTATCCTGCTCAAACAAGCTGCTGTAAAAGGTCGTGACAAAGCACGTGACACTGAGGATCTATCATTCCTTCAGAAGTTAAAAGCTTCTCTGACTAATAAAAAGGGGTAAACTTTGTGTCCATTATCGCACACAACTGTTCTGATGCGGACAATATACAAAGCTGAGATACCGCCTGGTAGTACCTGAGCGCGTTTGGCACACTTTTTTTATAAAGAGCATATACACAACTTCTTATGCTATGCTCAAAAATTACCTGACCACCGCCCTTCGCCATTTCTGGAAGCAAAGAACGTATGGCATCCTCAACATCGCCGGCCTCACGCTGGGCCTCACCACCAGCCTGCTCATTCTGCTATGGGTGCAGGACGAACTAAGCTATGATACGATGCACACCCAAGCCGACCGTGTCTATCGTGTCAATGGCAACTTTACCGTAAATGGGGCAGTAGATACCTGGGGTAGTGTGCCTGCTCCGGTTGCCAGGGTGGGCCGGGAATCTATTCCTGAGGTGGAAAATGCCGTGCGTATCCACAACAATTACGATGTCTCTCTTTTCAAATACCAGAACAAGACCTTCACCGAATCAGAGAAAGCTTATGTAGACACTTCTTTCTTCTCCGTCTTTGATTTTCCTTTGTTACAGGGAAACCAGCAGCAGCCTTTTCCTGATCTGTACTCCGTCATCGTCACTGAATCTACAGCCAGACGATACTTTGGGGAGGCTGACCCGATGGGCAAGGTGATGCAGGCCGATGGCAAACAGGATTATGTGGTGAGTGGCGTTGTAGAAGATTTTCCTGAAAATTCCAGCATCCGATATGATATGCTGTTTAGCATGGACCTTTTTGCACAGAAATTCTGGGGCAATGGCTACTTCAAAGACATGGCCAACGACTGGGGTAATTTTGACCAATCCACCTACCTGTTGCTGCAACCGGAAGCCTCTGTGAAGGAAGTAAGCAATAAACTAACAGAAGCAATACATGCTGCCAAAGCGGAAGATGAAAGTGACTTTTTCTTCAGCCTTCAACCATTGTTGCAAACGCACCTGTACAACGCAGACGGTACGGAAGCAGGGATGCAGGAGGTGCGCATCTTTGCCATCATCGCCTTTGTGATTCTGCTGATCGCCTGCATCAACTATGTCAATCTGGCAACGGCACGGGCTACCAAGCGAGCTAAAGAGATCAGCCTGAGAAAGCTGATCGGTGCCGACAGGAGAACATTGTTCTGGCAGCTGCTGGCAGAATCCATGCTGTTATTTACCATCGCTGTGGCCATTACGCTGGTGGCTGCCGACCTGCTGATGCCTGCCTACAACAACCTGGTGGGCAAGCAGATGTCGTTCAATGCACTGGATACTACCGTGCTGTATACCCTGGCCGCTGCTTTTGGTTTTACGGTGGTGACGGCAGGTATTTATCCGGCATTGCTGCTTTCCGGGTTTGAGCCGCTCGATGTGCTGAAAGGCCATAGCAAGATCAGTAGTGGCAACAGCACGTTCCGACAGTCGCTGGTGGTGATTCAGTTTACCTTGTCCCTCACGCTGATCATCGGCACGTTGATCATCAGCCAGCAGATGGAATACGTGAGAAGCAAAAAGCTGGGCTACGACCGGGAGAATGTGTTTGTCTTTGGCATGAGAGACATGAAAGAGCATTATAAAAGCATCCGCAACGAGCTATTGCAACAACCCGGCATCCTGGCGGTCACCTCCGCCGACCAGCAACTGACCAATATTGGCAGCACCACCGGAGATACGGACTGGGACGGCAAAGAACCCACCAGCACGTTTCTGATTCATCCGATGGGCGTCGATGAGCATTTTATAGATGATATGAAACTGACATTGGTTACCGGACGAAGTTTCAGTGGTGCTCCGGCTGATTCTGCCTACATCCTGCTCAATGAAACAACAGTGAAAGAGGCTGGTATTACAGACCCGATAGGCAAGCGGTTTTCACTGTGGGGGAGAGAGGCCACGATCATCGGGGTCGTCAAAGATTTTCATTTTGCCTCTATTCATCAGAAGATAGAACCCTCTGCGTTTTACTATGTACCTGAAGGCTGGAGCATGTATATCAAAACCACCAATGCAGAAGCCAGCCAGGCCATTGCCGCCGCACGGGAACAGTGGAACAAATACAATCCCAATTATCCGTTCGACTACGAGTTTCTGGATGATGCCTACGATCAATTGTACAAATCCGACCAACGCACAGGCCGTATCTTCCGCTATTTTGCAGGCATTGCCATCTTCGTTTCCTGTCTGGGACTGTTTGGCCTGGCTACCTTTGCTGCGGAGCGGCGGGTAAAAGAGATCGGTATCCGCAAAGTGCTCGGTGCTTCTATCAGCGGCATCGTACGGCTGTTTGCCCTGGATTTTATGAAACTGGTGCTGCTGTCGCTGCTCATTGCCTCGCCGCTGGCCTGGTACCTGATGAGCCGCTGGCTGGACAACTTTGCCTACCGCACCAGCCTCGGGCTGGGTGTATTCCTGATGGCCGGTCTGCTAGGCATCCTGATCGCCTTCCTCACCGTAAGCTACCACAGCATCCGCGCCTCACTGGCCAACCCTGTGGAGAGTTTGAGAGATGAATAATCATGATGCCGTTTGATAGGCATTGTGGGCTTAGCTTTTAATTGATTTGCACTATATATGTAAATCAAGCTTCAAAAGAATATAGTATCTAGGTATATGCTAACTCCAAATAAGTTCTTCTTCCCATCCTGCCGGAAAACCCATGGCCCTTTTGTCTACATTTGGATATTTAAGGAATAAATTTTGTAATTTATCCTTAAATGTATGGTTGGGGTTGATGGTATTGAGCAAGTAAATGATGATACACAAAATAAAGTATGTCTTATCATTTAGCCTTGCTGACATTTTTCCCGGAAGTGAGTCTGGGTGTTTAACAATTGTGATAAACAAGTTTGATGGCTTCAGTGGTACTTGAGGTTGTATACTCATTTTTTTGTTCCATAACCTTGAGTGATGTGCACATATATTTCTCACATAAGTAAGGCTATGAAGCCATGACTCAAAAGTAGAATCGTCTAAGCCAAAGTAACTAGCTATATCTCGTTTGTTTCGTCCAGCACTTAGGTTTTTATACAAATTAGATAAAATGCCAAAAGACGAAACTTCTAAAAGCATCCAACTTGGAGGGTAAGGATTAGCGTATTTCTTTCGAAACGCTTTAATGAATTCTTCATCAGACCTAAGTTGTTCTTGTTTTAGCTTTTGTATAGTATTAGCAAGTTTATCTTGATCTTTGAAAAGATCCTTATTTTCATACCAGAATGGCCCATGCCTATGAGCAAGAATATAACTCATCTTCGCTCTAACAGACACCTCTATTTTTTCAAGCTCTCCAACGATCAGTTTCCTTAATTCTCTGTCAAAACAATACAATTTAAATGATTCGTCAAAAGACGAATTTTGTTTAAAAGTATGCGCAGATTTTGGATAGGCTAACATGGGATACCAATAAGCACTCAAACGATAGTAACTGATATTTTCTAAAAGATGAAGAGCTTTTTGATCGTTTTCTATTCGAAGACCTCTATTTTTTAATTGCTGGAGTTGTTCTTCATAAGTGAGTGCTGGCTTGTTATATCGCACTTTAGGCATAGGCATCAATAAAAAAAGTTCACCCTAAGCGCCCTGATCTAACGAGAAGGGGGGTGAACATGTTGTTACAAAAGTACATGATTCTTTTGTATTTACAAAAGGTTGTTTTATTTAATATACCGGAAATCGTGCTCGCTTTTGAGCTGTACCAGAAATTCGTACATGAGCCGGATCACGTTTTCTACGTCTTCCTGATGCACCATCTCTACGGTTGTATGCATGTATTTTAATGGCAAAGAGATCAGCGCAGAGGCTACGCCTTCGCTGGAGTAGGCAAAAGCATCGGTATCGGTGCCGGTGGCCCTGGAGGCAGAGGCCCACTGAAAAGGAATATCTTTCGTCTGCGCAGTGGCTATGATCATGTCCAGCAGGTTGTTCTGCACTGCCGGGCCATAGGTGAGCACGGGGCCTTTGCCTGCTTTCTGGTCGCCGCTCACCTTTTTGTCGTACATCGGTGAAGCCGTATCGTGGCACACATCTGTGATGATGGCTACATCGGGCTTGATACGTCGGGAGATCATCTCGGCACCCCGCAGCCCGATTTCTTCCTGCACGGCATTGACCACATACAGGCCAAAGGGCAGACGCTGGTTGTTTTCTTTCAGCCTACGGGCTACTTCAGCGATCATAAATCCACCAACGCGGTTGTCGAGTGCCCTGCCTACATAATAGCGGTCGTTCATTTCCATAAACTCATCGTCGAAGGTGATGACCGAGCCGGGGTGTATGCCTTTTTCCAGCACTTCTTCTTTGGAGCTGCATCCGCAGTCGATGAAAATGTTCTTGAGCGAAGGAGCTTCTTCTTTGGCAGCATCCCGCACATGGATGGCCGGCCAGCCAAACACACCTTTCACCATGCCCTGTTTGGTGTGGATGTTCACCCGTTTGGAGGGCGCGATCATGTGATCTGATCCGCCGTTGCGGCGTACGTAAATGTAACCATCATCAGTGATGTAGTTGACAAACCAGGATATTTCGTCGGCGTGTGCCTCTATCACCACTTTGTATTTGGCATCCGGATTGACCACCCCTACTACGGTGCCGTAAGTGTCTGTAAAGTACTCATCCACATGAGGCTTCAGGTAATCGAGCCATATTTGCTGGCCAGAGGATTCAAAACCCGTAGGGGAAGCGTTATTCAAATACTTCACTAAAAATTCTTTGCTATCTTGATGCATAAAAACGTGGTTATTGATTATATGATGCCGTTGAGTCGGCTTACAGGGCTACATGCCTTGTATAATATGTTTTTTAGAAAGCCGGATACGCCACATACCTAAAAATAGGGCCGAGTCTGGCTGCGCAGCACCCGATTGCGTAAATGCCTGCCGGGCCTCCTGCTGGGCTTTGTTATAAAACAGCGGACTGGTATACAGGTAAGCTGTATCATGGAGTTTCTGCACATTATTGTTAACGGCTATCTTTTTGTCAACGTTATATAAATAAGCACTTAGCACCTGCCGTTCGAGCGTTGTCAGATTATTGCTGGCGGTATCGCGGGGAGCGGCCCATCCGATCCGGGTGCCATGCAGGCTACGCAAAGAATCATCGGTACGGCGGATCATTTTTTGTGCAAAAGCTGAAAACTGATCGGCAGAAGTAACAGGTGGGTTTTGCTGCTGCAACTGCTGGCGAAGAATGGCAGCGATGCTGTCGCCCTGCTCATTGGCAGCTTCTATGATCTGTCCGGGCAACACCCTTTTGATCTCCCGGTCTTCCATCTCCTGCCGCACCGCCTGCTGGTCTATCTTTTCGCCAGGCGTACCGCAGGCACACAGCCACAGGATAGCTAATGAATACAGTAATGAATGTTTCATGGTTAGGCTAACAACACGTTAAAATATAAAAGCTATAGTACAGTAATTAAAGGATTTTGCTGCTGAATAGTTTTACCAAACGGCGTTAAATGCAGTTGCAGTGACTGTGCTTCTCTGACAAAATCATCCACATGCGCTTCTTCCACCACCACCAGCAAACCACCGCTGGTCTGCGGATCACAGAGTAAGGCGCGCTGTGCTGCGGTGATGTCTCCTATCTTGTGTCCGTAGCTATCCCAGTTGCGGTTTGTGCCTCCCGGAATGCTCCCCTGCTCGATATACTGATCCACCACATCAAAACGCGGCACTTGCGCACTTTGTATGACAGCACTGATGCCGCTGCCCTCACACACCTCACTCAGGTGCCCCAGCAGACCAAACCCGGTAACATCAGTCATGGCTTTGACGTAGGGCAGCTTGCCAAACCGGTAGCCTGCATCGTTGAGGGTGAGCATACTTTGCTTTGCCAGTTGCAGGTCTTCTTCTTTCACCAAACCTTTCTTTTGTGCTGTGGTGATGATGCCTACGCCCAGAGGTTTGGTCAGAAAAAGTACACAACCAGGCGTAGCACTGTCGTTTTTCTTCAGGTGCTCCACCGCCACCTGCCCTGTGACGGCCAGTCCGAAGATAGGTTCCGGCGAGTCGATGCTGTGCCCACCGGCCAGTGTGATGCCTGCTTTGCTACAGGCGGCTCTGCTTCCCTGCAATACCTGCTGTGCTACTGCTGCCGGAATTTTGTTGATAGGCCACCCCAGAATGGCAATTGCCATCAGTGGCCTGCCACCCATCGCATACACATCACTGATGGCATTGACAGAAGCAATCTGGCCAAAGTCGAAGGGATCGTCTACAATGGGCATAAAAAAATCGGTGGTGCTAATGATGGCCTGGCCGTTGTCTATGGCATAGACGGCTGCATCGTCTTTGGTGCTGTTGCCTACCAGCAGCCGTGCGTCTTCCAGCCCTTTGTCGTCGCCTGCCAGTATTTCTTCCAGCACCTTGGGCGATATTTTGCAGCCACAACCCGCCCCGTGGCTAAATTGTGTAAGCTTGATATTATTGATGTCGTTGGTCATCGTTTTTATATTATTAAGTGTGTAACCCTTTGGCTTAAGACTGGGGCAAAGCAATACATTAAAGTTAAAAACTTGATAGTATTGAGAAGCTTCAGATACAATCTGAAGCTAGTAGAGGGTAGTAAAGGTGTGGTTATCCTAACGTTTAACCAAACCCATTATTCTTACAGCATTTGCCTCAGCATCTCCGGTGTCTGATAACACTTCTTTGATAGTAGCATTATTGGGTTTTCTGGCCAGGCATCGCTGATAGCCTTTGTCGTAGTAATGTAACAAAATATCGGCTACTGCTGCCAGTTGTCCGGTTTCTAGTGCTTCTATTGCCTCTTTTGTTTTGAGTCCGCCCAGCCGTCTTTCAAGTTTCAGGATAGCCGATTGCAGCAGGGCTTTGTCCAGGCGGCCATATTCTTCTACCAATCGGTGCACCCTCACCTCCCTGGGCAACGTGATCTTGATAACAGGGGCTGTTTCCATGCGGCTCCATAGCGCAGGTGGAAGCTTTACCTGCCCTATGTTGAACGACTCATCTTCCAGCCAAACCCTGCGGCTTGTATCCAGCTCCTGCCACGCGTGGTATAAGTTATTGTGAAACTGTTCGGTGGTAGGCTGCGGTTCCAGTCCGATGTGTCCGAAAGCAGAACCCCGGTGGTTGGCCAGCTTTTCCAGGTCGATCACCTGTTCACCCAGTGCTGTCAGCGCATGAAGGATGGCTGTTTTGCCGCTGCCGGTTTCTCCACTTAAAATTATAATATTATTAGCCTGTTCAAAGGCTGTATGCATATGGTTGCGGTAGGCTTTGTAACCTCCTTCCAGCGTATGTGTGCGGAAGCCTGCCATGTTGAGCAGCCACGCAAAACTTTCGCTGCGCATACCGCCGCGCCAGCAATGTACCAGCACTTCCCTGTCGGAAGAAATGGCTTGTGTCTGTTCAACGAAAGAACGCATCTTCGGGCCTACCAGGTCGAGGCCCTGCAACAAGGCTTCTTTCCGGCTTATCTGCTTGTAAGTGGTACCGATCTGTTTTCTTTCTTCATTATCAAAGAGCGGTATATTATGGGCACCGGGTATATGGCCGCTGGCGTGTTCGGCAGGAGAACGTACATCTATCACCGGCATCTGCCGCGATAAACGTATAAACTGATCAACAGGTAGGCGCGCCATAAGGGGTTAAATCTCAGAGATCAAATAACAAAAAGCAAACAATTCCTAGCTCGTCTTGACTACATTATCGCGGATGAGTTCATCGGGAAGCTCGCCTTCCGTGCTGGCGACAATCATGGCTACAGCGGCATCGCCGGTCACATTGACTACGGTGCGGCACATATCCAGGATTCTATCGGGAGCCAGGATGAGGGCAATACCGGCGGTGGGCACACCAATTGATTCTAGCACAATCACGAGCATCACCACACCGGCACCGGGAACGGCTGCCGTACCGATAGAAGCCAGCGTGGCGGTGAGCACGATCATAAGCTGATCAGCGATGGACAAACCCAAGCCAAGTGCCTGCGCAATAAATACTGCTGCCACGCCCTGATAGAGACTGGTGCCGTCCATATTGATAGTGGCACCCAGCGGCAGCACAAAGCTGGATACTTCCTCAGAAACTTTCAGATCTTTTTCTACCACCTCCATCGTGACAGGCAGCGTGGCAGCACTCGAGCTGGTGCTGAACGCCAGCAACTGTGCACGTTGCATGGCCTTGAAGAAGTCTTTGTACTTTACTTTGGTAAAAATCTTGAAAAAAGCCGGATAAACAACCGCCATCATTAATGCCAAGCCGATAAGCACTGTAACGGAATACCACAGCAAGGCGTACAGCAGTTCAAAAGCTTTGTCTGGATTATTCCCGCCTATGTCTACAATCAGCGCAGCAATCAGGGCGAAGACACCATACGGGGCAAGGATCATGATAAACTCCACGATCTTGATGATCACATCATTCAGCCCGTCAAAGAAAGCAATGACCGGCTGGCCCTTCTCTTTGGGAATTTTCAATAAGGCAATGCCGATGATCATCGCTACAAAGACTACCTGTAGCATATTGCCATTGTCGGTAGCTGACTGTACGATGTTTTCCGGGATGATATCTACCAGTGGTTGCAGCGGACCGGCATCTTTAACATTCTGAGCTACGTTTTCTCTGCTTTCCACATCGCCGCTGTAGAGTGCCATCAGGTTGTCGCGGGTAGACTGAGGGAGTTTTTTGCCAGGCTGCAAAATGTTGACACATAGCAAGCCGATGGTGATGGCAATAGTGGTGGTCGCCAGGTATACCGCAATCGTTTTGCCGCCCATGCGTGAGAGTTTGGAGATGTCGCCCAAGTTGGAAATGCCTGTAATCAATGATGCCAGCACAAGTGGAACGGCAATCATTTTCAATGAGTTGATAAAGATTGTGCCGAAAGGCTTGATGTATTTGGCGGTAAACTCCGGTGGCCAGCCAAATTTGATACTGGCCAGGCCGAAAACCAACCCTAAAACCAAACCAATGATAATCTGGGTGTGCAGCGGTATCTTTTTCTTCATATATGTAGGTCAGGTAACTGTCTAAGTTGCGGCAAAAATACAAAGATGCAAAACAAAGATATAGAATTGCTGTCACCTGGCTGCTATCGGTTGCTGGGATATGTGCTGTTGAAGGAATGTGGTACTGCTTGGTTGTCTGTTAAGAAGTAGCGTTTCCTAAATAGAAAGACCTCACAAAGAAATCTTCAAATCAACACATCGTGACTCAATGTGGAACACCCCCGGTTAGAATGATCCACCCTGGGTCGTCGGGCAGTGACGGATGCCGCAACGAAATGGCTGTCAGTGTGGCTTTTATGGTATTTTATTAAAGGGTTAACCCGTCTTCTGCCATCACTTCTAAATGAAGCGCAATAGCTTCTTTGATATTTTTCTTGGCTTCCTCTTTAGTAGCACCGGTAGAAATATATCCGGGCAGACCAGGAACATACACGCTGTAACCCGTGCTTGATTTTTCAAAAACCGCTAAATAATAACTTGTTCTGTATAATTTACTACTGATTCTAATTGTTCAAAACTTAACTGTCTGGTTTCTCAGATAAAAATCTGCCATTACCAAAGCGGCCATCGCCTCAACAATGGGCACGGCTCTGGGCACCACGCAGGGGTCGTGGCGACCTTTGCCGGAGACGGAGACGGTTTTGCCTGCCTCGTTTACACTTTCCTGGTCTTGCATGATGGTGGCTACGGGCTTGAAGGCTACGCGGAAGTAGATGTCTTCGCCGTTGGAGATGCCACCCTGGATGCCTCCCGAGAAGTTAGTGCGGGTTTTGACTTGCCCGGCTTCCTGGTAAAAGGCATCGTTGTGTTGAGAACCGTTCAATGCCACTCCTTCAAAACCGCTGCCGTATTCAAAGCCTTTCACGGCATTAATGCTTAGCATGGCTTTGCCCAGTTCTGCATGGAGCCTATCAAAAACAGGCTCGCCCAGGCCAGCAGGTGCCCCCTGTATCACGCAGCTCACAATGCCACCAATGGTATCCTGCTGCTTGCGCGTCCGGTCGATCAGCTCGATCATCTGTTCGGCAGTTTCCAGGTCGGGGCAGCGCACGGGGGTGGCTTCTGTTTGGGTAAAGTCCAGCTCCTGGTAAGGTTTGTCCAGCTTCAGGCTGCCTACCTGCGACACGTACGCATTGATGCTGATGTGTTTGTGTTGCAGAAACAGTTTGGCTACGGCACCTGCGGCTACTCTGGCGGCTGTTTCCCGTGCTGAGCTTCGTCCGCCACCACGGTAGTCGCGCACACCGTATTTGGTATGGTAGGTATAATCGGCATGAGAGGGGCGAAACTTATCGGCGATGTGCGAGTAGTCTTTGCTGCGCTGGTCTTCGTTGGGAATGAGCAGCATGATGGGTGTGCCGGTGGCTTTGCCTTCAAACGTGCCTGACAGCACCTGGAAGGTATCACTTTCTTTGCGCTGCGTGGTGATCTTCGACTGCCCTGGCTTGCGCCTGTCCAGTTCCTGCTGGATAAAAGCCTCGTCAACAGGCATACCTGCCGGGCATCCGTCGATGATGACGCCAATGGCTTTGCCGTGCGATTCCCCGAAGGTGGTGATCTTGAATAAGGTGCCGTAACTGTTTCCCATGAATGCTGGTGCGTAATCTGTGTTTAAGCAAAACTAATTGCTAAAAAACAAACCCCCAAGTTTATTTCCTGAATACCAGCACAATCGTGATCAGCAACATCACCAAGATCAGGATATTGGCAGTCAGTTGCAGCCATCCGCTCTGGCTCCGGCTTCTGAGCTGGTTATCCGTGTTGGTCAGTTCTTCATAAAAGTTGCCTACATCCTGGGAACTAATGGATGCATTTTTCAAGCTTTTACCTTCTACATGCACTTCAACATCAGAAGTAAGCGTGTCGTATTGCTCCGTAGTAGGATTAAATATGACCATGCTGAAATAATCAGACAGCTTGTAGTCGCCAGGTTCGCTGGGAACGACATAGTAGGAGAAAGCCTTTGAGCCTTGCACTGTGTTGTTGCGTCGGCTGATGTTCTGCTCTACGTTGGGCGCGTAAACTTCCAGCGACTCCGCCTGCCGCACCGTAGGCTTGTCGATAGCCGATATGTTTCCTTCGCCTGTCACTTTAAAGGTGTAGTTGAAGCTGTTGCCTGTTTCCAACGTTTTAGCACTCACGTTTTCTTCCAGCTTATAATTACCAACCGGCACTTCATCTTTCAACGGATGAGGCGGTAGCGGTTTTATCACAACTTCTTTGGGCTGGCTGTAGAAAGTTTTAAAACTTTCCTGCTTTCTTCTGCCAAAGAACGACGAGTTTTTGGCCACTTTGTATTTGATCATCTTCAGCGACACACTCGGAAACTTGATTTTATCCAGGTTGAAGGGATAAAAAGTAGCCTGGTATATTTTATACTGTGTGAAGTTCTCTCCGTTGATTTTGACGGGCGCACCGTTGATATTCTCAATATTAAAGTTTTCTTCCCAGGCCGCAGAAGGTTTGATCTCCTTCAGAATGTCTGTTAGCTGTTTGCCAAGATCATAAAACTGGAGCGGTGCCTGGTTCTTTTCTGCTACATAAAAAGCCAGCGTGGTGGTAAACCCTTCGCCCAGATACACAGTATCTTTACTGTTGGACAGGGCCACAAAAGCTTCATCATCCACATCGACAAATTCATCAGACTGGCCTTTGTTGCCAAAAAAATCTTCAAAGGGGTCTGAGCCAAACGGATTATTATTGTTGCGGCTTTGTTGCTGGGCTGGCCCTACAGTGATGGTGGTGCCTGTGGCGCGCACAGCTTTGCCATTAACTTCTATCTGAAAATCAGGGAGACGAAAGGTACCCTCTCGGGTGGGGATATAGGTTTGTATGACGCTTTGCGAAGAGGAAACCTTACCATTGATGATGTTGGTAGAAGAAGAAGAAGAGGTGCCGGCCTGCTCAAAGCCCGGTATCTGTGGAAAGTCGCCATAACGCTGCAACCGTTCATTTTCTACTTTCACAGTGATTGTAAACTGCTCGTTGATACCAATCTGACCTTCGCCCAGTTCAACTGACACACTTTGCGCCTGTACCTGCTGAAGTACGGACAAAGCAATGAGTGTCAAGAAAATAGCATAAAATCGATACACCTTCATTCTCATGTTGCGTTTCTTTTTTTGCAATAACGGTTGTGCATACAGAACTGTATATGCGCTCGAAAAATTATCTGATGTAAAATTTTGTTTTTTTAGTCTTTAACCCAAGCAACTAGGCAAATTTATTGCACCACTGCTTTGCCCACAGGCGACCAAGGCTGATATCCTGATTTCCTACTGGTAATGTTGCTATTCGCTGGCATCTTTTTTTGCTGCTACAAACGCAATATTTCTTTGCAGACCAGCCAGCTTGGTTCTCTTAACTGCCGAACGCTTGAAGACTTTCCTGAAAACATCTTCTGTGATCTCTTCCCAGTCTTGCTTTTTCATCTGGTGTAAATCTTCGTGAGGCTCAAAAGCAGGCTCCTGATGCGGACGGGCATGACGGTTCCACGGACACACATCCTGGCAAATGTCGCAGCCAAAGATCCAGTCGTTGAATTTTCCTTTGTAGGCTTCCGGGATAGCGTCTTTCAGTTCTATGGTGAAGTAAGAGATACAGCGGCTGCCATCCACTTCGTAGGGTTGCCGGATGGCCTCCGTTGGGCAGGCATCTATGCAGCGGGTACAAGTGCCGCAGTAGTCTTTAACCGGACCGTCGTATTCCAGGGGCAGGTCTATGATCAGCTCGGCAATAAAGAAAAAGCTGCCTCTTTGCTTGTTGAGCAGCAGGCTGTTTTTGCCAATCCATCCTACGCCACTTTTTTTGGCCCAGGCCCGTTCCATCACGGGAGCAGAATCTACAAATGCCCGGCCATGTACTTCCCCGATCTCTTCCCGTATAGCCTCCAGCAGTGCATGTAATTTTCTCTTGATGACAAAGTGATAGTCTTCTCCGTAGGCGTATTTGGATATTTTGTAATGGTCTTCCTGATCCGGCGTATTTTCCGGATAGTAGTTGTACAGCAAAGTCACCACCGATTTGGCACCTTCTACGAGCTTGGTTGGGTCTAGGCGTTTGTCGAAATGGTTGGCCATATACGACATCTCGCCGTGCATTCCCTGGCGGAGCCATTGCTCCAGGCGAGGGGCTTCCTCTTCCAGAAAGCCTGCTGCTGCCATACCACAAAAATCAAAGCCAAGCTCGGCAGCTTTGTGTTTGATGAAACTTGTATAATCGGATTTGTTGGCTAAATGCATTCTGCCAGTTTAGTATGCCTAACACACACCGGCGGATATTAGTTTGGAGATGGAAGTCTGAAGACCGGAGTCAGGAGACCGAAGACCGGAGTTTTCTTGTGTATATCTACCGGCTTCCCGCGTCATTTACAACTCAGTGTATTGGTTGAGGTCTACCAGTTTGATTTCTACGCGGCGGCTTTCTTCTGCGCTTACTTTTTCCAGTTTGGTAGCACCGTATCCTCTGGCCTTGATCCTTCGCCTTACGATACCGCTCTGGTTGAAGTAGTTGAGAATCTCAATAGCTCGCTGGTTGGAGAGTCTTCGGTTGGTTTCTTCATCCCCTTCCGGAGAAGCGTAACCGGATATTTCTATGCCCAGCACCGGATACTTTTTCAGTGCCTGTAAGATGGCTTTCATCTGCTCTTGTGCCGATGCATCTACTTTGCTTTCGCCCACGCCAAAATACACTTTGTGCGTTTTGCCCAGCAGGCTTGCATCATAGCCGGATGCCAGTGTCTTTTTGTTTTTCTGCTTCACGGCTTCCTCCGTCACATAGAAAGTAGGCAAGGTGTATACCGTCTCGCTACCTACTTTTTTAGCCACCAAATCATCTTCTCCGGTTTCATCATAAAAATAAGAAACCGCAGCTGCCTCTATCTTATCATTTTGCAACGCATCAAAGTTCACGTTCTCAATAGGGGCCACGTTGTACATCAGGTCCAGCAGGTACTGATAAGCTGTGGTGTCAGAAGCTGCGATGATCGCTTCCATCATGTCATACAGATCTACGCTGTCATTTTGTATCAGCATGGCTTCGTTGGCTTGCCGGA
This sequence comes from Cyclobacteriaceae bacterium, assembly GCA_958296015.1. GTDB lineage: Bacteria > Bacteroidota > Bacteroidia > Cytophagales > Cyclobacteriaceae > JAJNNC01. Next base: position 11,406 of record CATQIH010000029.1, on the reverse strand, counting down.
TAGTTGTTTTGGATTTTTCGCCCGTATCATAAAATGCATTCTTCACAGTTACTTCCTGGCCTACCACAATATCAAACTGTTTGATCGGTTTGAGGATGATTTCCTGGTATAACTGGTAGAAATAGTCCTGGTTGGGTATATTAACATTGACCGTGTAGGGTAGATAGCCCTCAGACTCGATCACCAGATCGTAGTTTTTGCCAGGTGAAAGAATGATCAGGTAGTTGCCATCCTCGTTGGGGCTGTATACATAATCTACTTTGCGGCTGGCCTCCACATCTACCACTTTGATATTGGTAGGCACGGGTTTATATTCAGTTTCTCCGGCCAAAATGCGTCCTTTGATCATCGTCAGCGGGATATTGGCTTCGCTGGCGGGCATCTCAAAATAGTAAATATCCTGTCCACCTTTTCCACCCTTTCTTTCGGAAGAAAAATAGCCGGTCTTACCGTTGGCGGTAAGGGTAAAGTAATTGTCGTTGGTAGGCGTGTTGATAGGATAACCCATGTTTTCTGGTGCTTCCCACTTGCCTCCAATGTTATAAGTTTTGAAAATATCGGCACCGCCCATCGTGTTGTGCCCGTCAGAAGTGAAAAACAGCGTTTTGCTGTCCGGGTGAATGAATGGAGCGTCTTCGTTGGCTGTGGAGTTTATCTTAGGGCCTAGGTTCACAGGTTTTCCCCATGCACCTTTTTCATCCTTTTCGCATTTGTAGATATCCATACCACCGTATCCGTCGGGGCGGTTGCTGGCAAAATAGATGGTTTTTCCATCCGGCGTGGTACTGGCTGTTGATTCCAGAAACCGGGAGTTGACATGGTTGCCGATAGAGGTGGGGGGTGTCCAGCTTTTTCCGCTTTTTTGAATAGCATAGATGCTACCTGTCTTATTTTCGCCACCGATGAAGATCATCATCTCTCGTCCGTCGGCAGACAAACCAGCTGTGCCTACGTTGCTGTTGCTTTTGATATCTATAGCTTCCGGTTTGCTCCACTTGCTGCCTTCTCTGTTGGCAGTGTATATCTTCTCTTTCACTTTACCACCTTCGCTGATCACCGCTGTATAGGCCAGCATACTTTCGTCGGCAGTCACCAGCGGGTTGTACTCAATAGAGGGTGTGTTGATCTCATCAAAGTTATTGATGACGATACCCCTTTTTTCGTTGATAAAAAACTGTGCGTTATTGCAGATTTGCAAACGTTGGTTCACATCGTCCAGTTCTTTCTTCTGGGTTGGTTTCAGGCTCTTTTTGTACTGCTGATATTGGTTGATGGCCTGTTCTATCCTAATGTCTTTATGATACATTTCGCCCAGGTAATAATGGACCTCTTCGGGTACTTTACCGGTTTGTTTTCCTGCCAGGGCATTTTCCAGGTAGGCAATTCCCTTATATTGGTTGTTGAGAAAAGGTGCCTGCGTGTAGCACACGCCCAGCCTGTAGTGAATGAAAGGGTCTTTGTTGCCACGGTCTACTACCTGCTGATACAGCGGGAGAGCAGCTTCGTAGTTTTTTGCCAGTTCAAAGAATTTATTGGCACGGTCTATCAGAGCATCATCTGCACTTTGCGCATAAGAGGCATATGTAATACAAAGGTGGATTATCACAAAAAATAAGAGTTTAAGTATTCCCAATTCAAATCTTGTATAGGGTCTGATATCCAGGAAACCTGCATTGGTGTCTGCTACTCTTTTATTAATCACTTTCTTCATAATCGGAATAAGTTAATAGACTGCTTTTTCAAGAATTTAGCGTTGTAAAACTGTTAGCTAAGCTATATATATCCCAAGCCTCCATAAAACCTGTTTTCGAAGAAATATGCGCTGTGTAACATTTTGTAGAAGTATGAATAGAAAATGGTTAAATATGCCTAAATTTACGGTAGATATTGAGGGGATTAATTGTCATGCTATTACTTTTTAATCTATGAAAGCTACACAAAAGGGGCTGCTGCGATGGGCAGTTATTGGATTGGCTGGCCTGTTAGGGGCAAAGCTGATCAGCAGGCAGCAAAGGGCCATGAGCCTTCAGAACAAAGTAGCTTTGGTGACAGGTGGTTCGCGTGGGCTGGGGCTGGAACTGGCGCGTGTGCTGGTGGAAGAAGGCGCAAAGATGGCTATCTGTGCCCGCAACGCGGCAGACCTCAAAAAAGCAAAACATATACTGAATGCCCTGGCTAAGAAGAGCGGAAACCCGCACAAAGTGCTAATCTTTACCTGTGATGTGGGCAAACTGAAACAGGTAGAAGCTATGATACAAAAGATCACCCGAAAGCTTGGCCCTGTAGAGGTGCTGATCAATAATGCAGGCACCATACAGGTAGGCCCAGTGGAAGAAGTACAGCTCAGCGACCACGCAGAAGCACTGAACGCCCACTATTGGGGACCGTTGTATACCATGCAAACCGTGCTGCCAGACATGCGCAAACGCCAGGCCGGGCGCATTGTGAACATCGCTTCCATCGGTGGCAAAGTAAGTATTCCGCACCTGGTGCCGTATAGTGCCAGCAAACATGCGTTGGTAGGGCTATCCCGAGGGTACCATGCCGAGCTGCTCAAAGATCATATCTATGTTACCACGGTATGTCCTGGACTGATGCGTACCGGCAGTCCGCGCAATGCTATCTTCAAAGGGAAGCACCGCAAGGAGTACGCCTGGTTTACCATAGGTGATTCATCACCTCTGTCTTCTGTAAATGCCTATGATGCGGCCCGGCAGATCATCAGGGCCTGCCGCTATGGCAAGAGTGATGTAACTATTTCTGCGCAGGCCGTATTGCTGGCAGGGTTGAACAACCTGTTGCCCGGCCTGATGGCAGATGTGCTAGGACTTGTCAACCGGGCGTTGCCCTCAGCCGGAGGTATTGGCAAACAACAGAAGAAGGGCTATCAAAGCAAGTCGTGGCTGGCACCCTCCTTCCTGACAATAAGAAGCCAGCAGGCCGCCCGGCGCAATAATCAGCTATAATGGCCATCAGAACACTTTAGCCCTACACCTATGAAAAGCATTTTTGGAATATTGCTGATACTCTTCACCGCCACCACCGGCTGGGCGCAGAAATTCTGCACCTGCCAGCTCGAGCGCCTTACCGGCATAGAAAGCGATACTATTGTTTATCGCGCCTCGGTCACGGTCTTTCCTGAGGCCCTTGTGCAAGAAATATTTTTCGGCATTATAGAGCTGAACGACGAGTATTTTATTGAGCCTGACATCATCGGCAAGCAGTATGTATACAATACAACTGACCGTGAGGTAGGCGACAATTGGCGATCGTATGGCAGAGCCGCCAACCTGCGACATTCCCTGCTGACAATCCTTTCAGAAGATATCTATAACGTGCATTGTGATAATATCTACCTGGATAATCAGACCCATGATTTTACAACTATATTAAGTAGTGTAGCAAAACCATGAGCAAAATTGTGTGTGCACCGCGCCTGGTCAGGTTTATCACACGCGATTTTGCGCGGGCCATTACACTATATCCCTTCATACTGCTGCACCATCCGCACGATCAGGCAGACGCTGTACTGATCAACCACGAAAGAATCCATATCCGGCAACAAGCAGAACTGCTGGTGCTGCCCTTTTACGTAGGCTACCTGCTGGAATATATGGCGGGGCGGCTGCGTGGCAAATCACACCTACAGGCATATCTGAACATTCGTTTTGAGCAGGAAGCTTTTCAAAACGAACATGATCTCAGTTATCTCTCCACCCGCCCTCGTTTTGGTTTTAGGTATTACAAAAAGTTTGTTTGAACTTAATACAAGGTACAGGCATGGTTTTATAGTAATATGCAGCAAAAGCTCACTTCAATCTGTTGAATGCAGCTTCTAAACTTTCATTGTAGAATATCAAAGATTAATTATACAAAGTATTACATGCAGACAATATATCCTGCACGAATTAGTTGTCATTGCAATTTTGTGAAAAAGCCAATTAAGTAAAAAGGTGTTTTCCTTGCGTTTTTAGTACATCTTATGTATTTGCATCGAATAAATAATTAGCCTATTTTTCGCACAACTGGTCACTACCAGTTATTGTCCGTTTATCTTTTTCAAACCACAAACACTTATGAAGAAACAAATCTACGCATGTATTATGCTGTTTATGGGTATATGCTTTGCCTACCCCATCTGGGCACAATCTTCCCAGAGTAGCAGCTCCAGAACGATCTCCGGAACGGTGACAGACGGCGAATATGATACTACTCTGCCCGGCGTCAATATATTGGTCAAAGGCACAACCAATGGTACTGTCACGGATGTCGAAGGCCGTTACAGTCTGAGCGTTCCCGAAAACGCAGACATTTTGATCTTCTCCTCGATAGGATATACCTCAGAAGAAGTAACCATTGGCAACCGTACCGAAATAAACCAGGTACTTCTGCCAGATATCCTTTCGCTACAGGAAGTGGTGGTTACTGCCCTGGGAATTACCCGCGATGAACGCTCGCTGGGCTATGCCACACAACAGGTAAAAGGAGAAAACCTGACGTTTACCAAAGAGCAAAATGTGCTGGGTTCGCTGGCAGGCAGAGTAGCCGGTGTGCAGGTAGTAGGCGCATCAGGAGCCAGTATGGGAGGCACGCAAAAAATCAAGATACGTGGTGTCAATTCTCTGTCCGGAAAAGACCAGCCTTTGATTGTACTGGACGGTACGCCTATGTCTAATATCAATTTTGCCGAAGCCGGCGGTCAGGACTACGGAAACGTGATTCAGGACATTAATCCCGATGACATTGCATCGGTCAACGTGCTGAAAGGCCCGGCAGCTTCGGCTTTGTATGGTTTGCGCGGGCAACATGGCGTGATTATGATTACAACCAAAAATGGCGCAAAAGGTAAGGAGAAAGTGACTTTAGAATACAGCGGTGCTTATTCGGTAGAAAAGGCCAGCAACTTTATGCCCCTACAGAACCTGTACGGAGGGGGAAGCAGCCAGGAGTTTAACACGCTGACCAATGGGCAGCTTTATGTCAATATGGGCGTAGACGAAAGCTGGGGACCCAAGATGGACGGGACACCGGTCAGGCAGTTTTACAGCTTTTACCCCAACGACCCTGACTATGGAAAGCTTACTCCCTTTAGCCCGCACCCGAACAATATCAAAGATTATTACGAACTGGGCAACACGTTTAACAATAACATTGCCGTAAGCGGAGAAGGAGAAAAATCATCTTTCAGATTGAGTTTTAATCACACCAACATTGAGGGGGTAGAACCCAACACCTGGCTGAAGCGAAACAACCTGGGCTTCAACGGCTCACTGAAAGCGCACGAAAAAGTAACCGTATCTACCAGTCTCAACTACGCAAACAACGCAGCGCAGCGCCCTCCCCAGGGATACGACTACGGCTCAACCTATCTGACACAGTGGTTTCAGCGAAGTGTAGATATCAGTCGTATGAAAAACTACCGGTATCCGGATGGCACCTTTTTGCACTGGAACCTGGGAGACCCCGACGATGAGGGCAACGTTAGCTCTGAGCCGCTTTACTGGAACAACCCTTATTTTGATGCCTACGAAAGTTTCTCGCAGGACAGGCGCGACCGGTTCTTTGGCAATGTGGGGCTGACCTACCAGGTGTTACCGGCACTGACCCTGAGCGGGCATGTGAGATCAGATATGTTTGTCCAGAATATTGATAAGCGCACTGCCTTTGGCGGAAGGGAGCAGCCAGCTTACTGGGTAGGAAAGTATCAGAACAAGGAGATGAATTACGAGTTTCTGGCACAATATACCAAATATTGGGGTAAGCTTTCGCTAAGTGCCAACCTGGGAGCCAACCTGATGACTCAGGAGTATTCTTACCTCCGGGAAGAAACCCAGGGAGGACTTGCCAGCCCGGGATTTTACAACATAGAAGCCTCTATCGACCGTCCGCTGACTGCCTCTTATCTTCGCCGGAGAGAAATTCGCAGTATGTATGGGCTGGTTTCACTAGGCTACAACGAAATCTGGTTTGTGGATGCATCTCTTCGAAACGATAACTCGTCTACTCTGCCGGAAAACAACAACTCTTACTGGTATCCCTCTGTTTCGGGCAGTGCCTTGTTTAGCGAAATCCTCGACTGGAAGCCTCTGAACCTGGGTAAACTAAGGCTTAGCTATGCACAGGCAGGTGCCGACCTAGACCCTTACCAGACATCCCTCAACTACAAACTGGATGCAGAAGATGTGTATTCCTCTGATAACCAGACCATCAATTCTCTGTATGTTCCCAATGAGTTGAACAATCCGAATATACAGCCTTCCTTCAGCCACTCTCTGGAAGCAGGTATGGACCTGAGGTTTTTTGATAACCGTTTTGGGGCCAGCCTGACGCTCTACCAGCAGCGAAACCGCAATCAGATTATTTCGCTTCCGGTATCCGGAGCCAGTGGCTATACCTCTACCATCATCAATGCCGGACTAATAGAAAACAAAGGTTATGAAGTTACGTTGACAGCCAACCCAGTGCGGGGCAGCAAGTTCAACTGGAATGCCAACTTCAATATCAGCAGAAACCTGAGCATGGTGAAGGAGTTGTACAAAGAGGGCAGTACCGAGATCAATAACTATCAGATAGCTTCTAATCGTTATTCAGGTGTGCTTGTTACAGTAAATGCCCAGGTAGGAGAGCCGTATGGCATACTGATAGGAAAAGCATACCAGCGTGATCCTGAAAGTGGCAAAATCCTGCTGGACGAAGACAACCTGCCGCTTTACGAACCTAACCATAGCTTTGGCAGTGCCCTGCCCAGGTTTACCGGAGGTTTCCAGAACTCATTTGCCTATGGGCCACTTAGCCTGGATGCCATGATAGATTTCCAGGTAGGGGGGCAGTTCTTTAGCTGGTCTCGTATGCTTGCCACCAAGACTGGCCAGGCCGTGGAAACAGCCGCTACGAATGACCGTGGCAAAAATGTGCGTGAACCGGTAGACGAAGGTGGTGGCGTAAAGGTAACAGGGGTTTCTGCCGAGACCGGTGAATACGTAACCGCTTACGTAAATGCCCGCTCCTATTACAGAACGGTATTAGGAACGCATGTGTATGAAGAATGGCTGTATGACGCGTCTTATGTCAATCTGAGGGAGCTTCGGCTGGCCTATAATTTTACCAAAGAAAGGCTGGGCAATCTGCCTTTCCGTGCCATCAGGGTAGGAATTATTGCCCGTAATCCGTTGATGATCTGGCAAAAAGCTCCCAAAGGGCTGAACCCTTCCGAACTTTCTACGGGGAGCCAGCCCATCAGCTGGTTAGAAACAGGCCAACTGGTCACGGTTCGTTCCTATGGCCTTAACTTAAACGTTACTTTCTAAAACAACATATCATGCAAAAAATACTAATCTCAGCCATCAGCTGTATTCTGTTACTGACCGGCTGCAATGACTTTGATGATGACATCAACGTCAATCCTAATCAGCCCAGTGAGGCATCCAATACCCAACTGCTTGCCTATGCGATGCGAAGTCTGCCAGGCATCAGTTCTTCGGCTCATGGCCCGCTGTATGCGCAGCAGCTGTCAGAAACCGAGTATACAGATGATTCTCGGTACAATACGATCAGCTTTGACTTTTACGGCTACTATGCAGATCCGCTGATGAACCTGCAAACGGTGCTGGAGTCTGACAACCTGAATGCTACCGAAGGCCCTGTAGCCAACCAATTGGCCGTGGCAAAGATCATGAAAGCCTACTTTTTCTGGTTTATGACCGACCGGTGGGGAGATTTGCCCTATAGCCAGTCGTTGCAGGGAAAAAATAACTTCACCCCGGCTTATGATACTCAACAGGATATCTACAACGCGCTTTTTGCTTTGCTGGATGAAGCCAATGCCAAAATAGTACCCGGAGTGATAGACAACGATATTGTCTATGGCGGTGATCCTGAAAAGTGGCGGCATCTAGGCAACACGCTTCATATGCTGATGGCACTGCGGCTATCAGAGGTAGATGCTGCCAAAGGAAAAGCAGAATTTAACAAAGCTCTGAATGCCGGAGTGATTGCTGCCAACGAAGACAACCTGGTATACCAGCACCTCTCTGATGCCAACAACTGGAACTACTGGTATAGTACCTTCGACATCCTCAACCGCGAGTGGTATGCCATTAGCAAACCTATGGTAGATTATATGAAACCCGTGCAAGACCCACGCCTGCCTACCTATGCAGAACCCAATGCGGCAGGAGAATACGTAGGATTAGAATATGGCTTGCCTGGCGATATAGTAAACACTGGGAAATACAGCAAAGACAGCATTTCTCTGCTGGGGCAGGCGATCCGGCAGCCCACGTCACCGGTTTATCTGGTCACTTATGCCGAAGCACTCTTTGCCCAGGCAGAAGCTGCTCAGAGAGGGTGGATACCCGGAGGCGATGCGGCAGCAGCAAATTACTATAACCTTGCCATAGAGCAGTCGGTCAGGCAATGGAACAATGATGATATTACCGGTTTGACAGAGATGATGGCTTATCCTGCCATTGCGTATGATGCGGCCAATGCTATTCGGCAGATCAGCTACCAGCGATGGGTACACTTGTACATGAATGGATACGAAGCCTGGGCCGAATGGCGGCGTACCGGCTACCCCGAATTGCAGGCACCTGAGAACAACAGCGGAAGGAAAATTCCGCTGCGGCAGGCTTATCCTACGCAGGAAGACCAGAACAACACGGCCAACTACAATGAGGCCGTGCAGCGTTCGCTGGGAGGTACAGACGATTTGTACGAACCTGTATGGTGGGATAAACCCTGATAAAGCTGCTCAAAGCATAATATTTCCCTGCTGGTGTAAAACTGGTAGGGATTTTTTTTGTATTACATCAATCTATCTCCTATTTTTCAGACGTCTAAGTATCCTAGACAATTACACGCTTATTTTCTCAAACTACTAACACTTATGAAAAAACCTTTTTACGCACTCATTATGCTGATAATGGGCTTATGTAGTACGCAGTTTCCTGCCTGGGCGCAATCTTCAGCGACGGTTTCCGGGACGGTCATGGACGGAGCAGAAGAAATTTCATTGCCGGGTGTCAACGTACTGGTGAAAGGCACTACTGCCGGAACCGTCACTGATGTTGATGGCAAGTATAGCCTGACTGTGCCCGAAGGAGCAAAGACCCTTATTTTTTCTTCTGTAGGCTACACCACAGAAGAAGCAAATATAGGCTCTAGCTCAACAATTGACATATCCCTTTTGCCGGATATCCAATCCCTACAGGAAGTTGTGGTGACTTCTTTTGGTATTGAGCAGCAAAAGCAAGCTCTGGGTTATTCGGTACAGGAGCTACAGGGAAAAGAGATCACCCAAACCCAGCAGCCCAACTTAGTAAACGCCTTGCAGGGCCGGGTAGCAGGGGTACAAATCACCAACGCAGGTGGTGCACCTGGTATGAGTTCCCGTATCATCGTCCGTGGTATCACCTCACTGGACCCCACTAAAGATAATCAGCCTTTGTTTGTTGTCGATGGTGTGCCTATTGACAACAGTACAATAGACGAAGGTTCGGGCAATACGCCCCGCGGCCTCAGCAACCGTGCAGCCGATATCAACCCAAATGATATTGAATCTATCAACGTGCTGAAAGGTGCCGCAGCTACTGCCCTGTACGGAGTGCGAGCAGCCAACGGCGCAGTGATCATCACCACCAAAAAAGGAAAAGCAGGTGGGGTTAAAGTAAATTATGCTGGCACCGTAGGCTTTGAGAATATCAATAAGTACCCTGAATTTCAGAAGCAATACGGACAGGGCTTTTCAGGTGCGTTTGAGCCTACCAGTTTCTGGCCCAGCTGGGGCGCGCCGATCATTGCCGATCAGGTAGTTGATCCTAATGTGCGTTATTATGATAACACCCGCAATGTGATGCGCACTGGTATGCGTACAGACAATACTGTCAATATATCGGGCGGAAGCGAAGATGCTACATTCTATGCGTCATTTGCCAATTTGTACCAGCAAGGCGTAATTCCTTTCAGCAACTGGGGCAGAACCTCTGCCAAACTATCCGGACAGGCTAATATTGGTGAAAAGTTTAACATGAGCGGCTCTATCAACTATATCAACTCAGGTGGAGATCGGGTACCCCACGAACGTATTATGGAAAACCTGATGTATTGGGCCGTTACCCAGGATGCTACAGATTATGAGAATCCGGATGGTACCATGAAAACGTATGGTAACAACAACCCGCTCTATACTGCCCGTTACTGGACTTATAAAGATGATGTGAACCGTGCCATCGGAAACATCACGCTAAACTATGCGCCTACCGAGTGGCTGAGCTTCCTGTACAGAATTGGTACTGATTTTTATAGCGACCAGCGAACAGAAATAAAGCCTGGACCACTAGGTATTGAGGGAGAAGTATCTTTAGATGCGCAGGGATTTATTGAACAAACTCGCATCAACAGCCGCGATCTGAACTCCACGCTTAACGTTACCCTCAACCATAAGTTTGGTGATAAGGTGGAAGCAACACTGCGTTTGGGAAATGATATATTTGACCGTAGCAGAAATACCTTGTTTTCACGAGGACAAAACTTGACTGTTCCGGGCTTTTACAATGTGGGGTATACTACTAACATTTCTACCGGGCAAAGATACTCTCAGCGCAGACTGATAGGTGCTTATGGAGACCTGCAACTGAACTATGATAATTTTCTGTACCTGGGTATTACTGGTAGAAACGACTGGACCTCTACGCTGACCAAAGGTAACCGGTCTTTCTTCTATCCTGCTATCAACCTGGGCTTTGTGTTCAATGATAAGCTAAACCTGCCGGAAGTGCTAAGCTATGGCAAGATCAGGGCTTCGTATGCAGAGGTAGGAAAAGATGCTGAGCCGTACTCTACCAATATCACTTATACGATTCCTGCTGATGGCTCAGGCAACGTCTATTTCCCATTGAATGGCCAGGTAGGATTTACCCGTAGCAATACATTGGGGCTACCCGACCTGAAGCCGGAGCGCACGGTATCGCTGGAATTTGGTGCTGATCTGCGCTTCTTCAACAACCGGCTGAGTGCTGATATCACCTATTATAAGTCTAATAGCAGAGATCAGATCATTAACGTACCTGTATCTAATGCCACCGGCTTTAGCACCTTTATCACCAATGCCGGAGAAATAGAAAACAAAGGGCTGGAGTTGATTCTGGGTGCCACACCTGTGCAAACCGGTGATTTCAGTTGGGACCTAACCGTCAACTTTTCCAGAAACAGAAACCGTATTGTAGATATTCGTGAAGGTATAGATAATATTGTAGTAGGTTCTCAATACGGTTATGCCAGCAGTACAGTGACCATGCAGCTCATTGATGGCGATGCTTATGGCAACCTGTACGGAAGAAGCTATGAGCGGTACTATGGTGCCAATGGTGCTCCTGAAGATCTCAGATATCTAAACAGAAGTCTGCC
>CATQIH010000028.1 GCA_958296015.1 Cyclobacteriaceae bacterium | reverse complement strand
TAAAGCTCCGGGTATGTTAGGCTGTGCCCCAGGATACTCTCGGGCGATACCGCTCGGCGACCCAACACTCTGTTGCTGGGCGAAAGTGTTGAAAGAAAAAACAAGGAATAAGCAGGAAATGTAGTACTTCATAGGGATTGTTTCGGTTAAAAGACAGAGAGCATATAGCCTGGGCAAAGTTAGTATTTTACTCGAATTAACGAGGTAAAAACGGCATTATGTGGAAAACGAAGGGTTCTTTTTTGATTGTGCTTGCAGACATGTAAAAATATTACTTAACTTTGCAACACCTCACGAAGGGATGGCCTTGTAGCTCAACTGAATAGAGCACCTGACTACGGATCAGGAGGTTACAAGTTTGAATCTTGTCAAGGTCACTGAAAATCAGGCACTTACGAAGTAAAATTTGTAAGTGCTTTTTTTGTTATGCATAGGCTTCGTATAGAATTGAAGTTTTCAGTAGCTAAATTCGAAAATATATTGAGTCATTCAGTATTAGTACATTACAGCATGTTTGAATTGCAAGAAAGCAAGGAGTTAGGTTAAACTTGTAGTTGACCAAAACTAAAGTTTATGTAAGTACAGAAATCAAAAATGAAAATCAGCAGATTGCCGTGAGGGTAATTAGTTAGTTTGGGGGGGAGAGTACGAAAATATTATCTATATCAATATAAATCATTTGCTACCTATATACAAAGCCGTTCCTCCTGTAAAAAGGATAGACAGAGGAGGTTCTACCTATCCCTGGATTGTACATGTACAGACCGAAATAGGTCTGCAACCTTATGTTGTAAAGCTTTTTACAAAAAAGCATATACAGCAATATAATCCGGTAGTAAAGGAAGTGTTAGCAAATGTATTGGCTTCTGAGTTTGATCTATCTGTACCACAACCAGCACTTATACAGTTTGATGATAACTTTATACGGACACTTGATCCTAAGATGAAGGAAGAACTTAAAGGAAAAGATGAGCGTATTAAATTTGGCTGTCGTTATATAAAAGGGGCTACTACCTATTCTCCTACATTGAACAGGAAATTTTTCAAGAAATACGATATAGAGACAATCTTTGCTTTGATAATTTGATTCAAAACGCAGATCGTAGGCAGGATAAGCCCAATATGCTGTTGTTAGAAAAGGAAGCTTATCTTATAGACCATGAACTTAGCCTTTTAGGTACTAATGAAAAAGTGACAGAAGATTTTTTAGGAGGAAATTGGTATTATAACAAAGAACGGCATATTTTCTACAAGATTTTGAAAAAAGGGAGGAAGAATAGTAAAATCTGTTATTTTGAATCCTTTTCAGAATATCTAAAATATTTAGATATTTATAAGTTAAATGAATATATTTATACGCTTAAAGATTATAAACATAATGTTGAGGAGTATAAAAACTATTAAGTACTACTTAGAAGTTATTAAGAAAGATCATAGTAAGTTTGTGTCACTTTTAAGAAACTCAGTGCTATGAACAACATCGCATTTACCTATAGTTTATTACGATACGTACATTCACAGACGTTAGGGGAAATCTTTAATGTAGGAATACTATTTTCTTTTCCTGAGCAAAGAAAAGTAGTATTTAAGTACCCCAAAACGCTTTCCCGTCTGAAAGGATTATATAAAAACTTTTCCGAAAGCCAGATCCGTGCTTATTTGAATGGTTTTCATCAAAAAGCTTTGGATTTAAGTGTATATAGGGATGACACTAAGCTTTTTCAGAAAGAGGTTAGCAATACAGTTCCACAAGATTTTTTAATAGATGATGCTACAGCATTACAGTTCTCGGAACCTGCTTTGGGCTTTCTGAATGGTAAAGATATTAACTATGTTGTGAATCAGTACTACCGTTTATATTTCTCGGATTATGCAGGAGAAAAAGAGAATGTGCATAGACACGATGAAGCCTATATCATAAAAATTTTTCAAGAATCTTTAAAAAGCAAAAGCCGGGTAGCCTATCATCGTTTTAAGAAAGATGTAATTGTCGAGTCAAACGACACTTCTTTAAAATTTGACCTGAGTTGGCAAAATGGTTCTACCAATCTGATAAAGACAGTGAGCTTTGACTTATCTAACAATGATAACATCAATGATAAGTCCGTGCTACTATATGGTAAGCTCAATCTATTGGTTGAAAAAGCGGAACAGGAAAATCTACGCTATGATTTGTTAGTGTCTAAGCCACAAGACAAGAATCTTTTTAGGGCATTTGATAAGGCATTAAATATTTTAGAATCTTCTGAAGCTCCTAAAAAAATCATTACTGAAGACCAGTACAGTTCTTATGTTGAAAATGCTGTCGAGAGTTACCATTAACTAATATATACGCTATTTAATAACCTGACAAAACCGACATAATTTATTTCTGTCGGTTTTGTCAGTTTACTACCTAAGACAAATTTTTAATTTTCGGGTTAATAAAATATTTAGAAGAAGGTCTGCCGGGTTTCGTTATCTATTGCCAGTTCTACTAACCATTCAGATTGCATCAACTCATATAAAGCAAAGTCAATACTTTTTCTATCAGTCAGAATAACATGCACTGCACCAAGAGAAGTAGAAGCCAGGGTTGCTATTTAAATTTTAAACAAGCTGATAATATCTCAAAGGTGTCCACTATCGAACACAGGTGGTCAGAATCGGACAGTTGGTCCTGCTACAGATAGCCTACAGAAGCCGCAGCGCAAGGTTTTGCAATTGGCACACTCCTGGCAACTACTGAATGGAATCAAACCTATATTTGACATGACTATTACAAAAACACTTTTCTGCCTGCTGACTATCTGCACTGTATATGTTCAACCTACTCTGGCCCAAGATGTGAAAGGCAATGGCAAGGTAATGAAGGAAGACAGAGATACGGACGCCTTCTCTGCCATAGAAATTGATGGCGTGTTTCATGTGTACCTCACTCAGGGCAATACGGAATCTGTCCGTCTTGAAGCCGATGAAAACCTGCTGGACCTTATTGAGACCATCAACGAAAGCGACAAACTAATTGTGCGTGTAAAGGATGGCGTGGAGTTCAAAAAAGCCAAGAAAACAGATGTTTACATCACTTTGCGCAATATCAACGACCTGGATATCGGCGGTGTGGTACAGCTGGAAAGCACTACACCCATCACTGCCAAACAGCTCACCCTGGAGATTGGTGGCGTCTGCAATGTTGAGATGGATGTGGCGTGCGATTATTTCGAAGTACAGGCCGATATGGTGGGCAGCCTCAAACTACGTGGCTCAGCCAAAGAGGCAGTTATCGAAAACAACGGTGTGGGCAGCCTGAAAGCTTTTGACCTACAGGTTGACAAACTTACCCTGGAAAACAGCGGCGTAGGCAGTGCTGAGGTAAATGCGCAGCAGGAGATCAGCATCGATGCATCCGGCATCGGCAGCGTGCGCTACAAAGGCGATCCTACTGTCAAAAGCATGTCGAGCAGCGGATTGGGTAGCGTAAAGAAGCAGTAAAGACAAAGTATCTACTTCCAAATAAACAGCCATGTTCAGAAACTATTTTCTCGTTGCCATCCGTAGCTTGCAAAGAAACAAAATCTACTCGTGGATCAACATTGCAGGATTGTCTATTGGCATCTGCTGTAGCATCCTGATCCTACTTTGGGTTGCCGACGAACTTTCTTTTGATAAATTTCATACCAAAGCCGAACGCCTGTACCAGGTATGGATAGAGGCCGCATATGATGGAAAAGTAGATTCCTGGACTTCCGTGCCGTTGCCTACTTATGAGGCGATGAAGACAGCCAATAGCCACATCAAAAATTCGGTAGTGACAGACTGGGGAGGTGATCATTTGTTGGCCGTAGACAATAATCCGCTTACCAAGAGAGGGTTTTATGTGAGTGAAGAGTTTCTGAATATGTTTGATTTTCCACTACGCACAGGCAATGCCGGCGATGTGTTGGATGAACCTTCTTCTATCGTGATCACTGCCGCTACTGCAAAAGCTTTGTTTGGCGACGAAGATCCGATCAACAAGGTGATCAGAATAGATAACGCCAATGACCTGAAAGTAACCGGTGTTTTAGAGAATGTTCCGCAAAACTCGTCTTTTCAGTTTGACTTTCTGCTACCGTGGAAATTCAGAGAGCAAACCAGCCCCTGGTTGGTAGAAAACAAAGACAACTGGGGCAATTATTCTTTTCAGGTTTTTGTGGAGTTGGATGATAAACAGCAATTGTCAGAGGTGGAAGGCAACATCAAAAATATGCTGATTGAGCACGGAGAAACAAATATCAATCGCACCTTTTTTCTGCACCCGCTGCTGCGCTGGCGGCTACACTCTAATTTTGAAAACGGGGTAGAAAAAGGCGGTATGAGCGATTATGTGCAGCTTTTTACGATAATTGCCATCTTTATCCTGCTCATTGCCTGTATCAATTTTATGAACCTGGCTACGGCCCGTTCGGAGCGGCGTGCCAAGGAGGTAGGTATCAGAAAAAGCATAGGCTCTCAGCGTAAAGAACTGGTATGGCAATTCATTGGAGAGTCTATGTTCATCGCTGTCATTGCGTTTGTCATTGCCATTTTGCTGGCACAGCTGCTGTTGCCTTACTATAATGTGTTGGTGGAAAAAACGCTGACCATTGATTATACTTCCTGGCAGTTCTGGCTTTTTTCAATAGTTATTATTCTGCTGACCGGCGTTGTCTCCGGTAGCTATCCGGCTTTTTATCTTTCCTCTTTTCAGCCGGTAAAGGTGCTGAAGGGTACAGTGAAAGAAGGCAAAGGTGCTACCACACCACGCAAGGTGCTGGTTACGCTTCAGTTTGGGTTTTCTATTTTGCTCATTATCGGTACAATAGTGATCTATAAGCAAATTCAACTGGTTAAAAACAGGCAGCTGGGGTACAATCAGGAAAACCTGATAACGATAAATTATACGGAGGAGATCAGAAAGAACTACCAGGTGATCAAAAACGAACTGCTGAGAACAGGAAAGGTAGAAGCGGTTACAGTATCCAACAGTGCCATCACTGACATCAATTCCAATAATTTCCTGGGCTGGCCGGGCAAACCGGAAGAACAGCACGTAAACTTTGCTACCATTGCTGCGGCGTATGATTACACCAAAACAATGGGTATCAGGGTGCTGGAAGGACGCGATTTTTCAGAAGATTTTACAAGCGACACAGCGGCAATCATCATCAACAAAGCTGCCTTGGATGTGATGAACCTGAAAGATCCTATCGGCACACAGCTAGACCTTTGGGGTAGCAAGCGCACCCTGATCGGTGTGGTAGATAATGTACTGATGGGTTCGCCTTATGAGGCAATAAGACCTATGTTTTTGGTTTTAGACCCTGGGTGGATCAACGCTGTCACTATCCGGCTGGGAAAGACTACAGATTTGCAAGCGTCTCTCAATGAGGTAAAGAGTGTGTTTGAGCAGTACAATCCGGCCTATCCTTTTGAATATACTTTTGTAGACGCAGAATTTCAGAAAAAATTTGCCACTATCAATATGACCAGCCGTTTGTCCAATATCTTTGCTGCTCTTACTTTAGTGATTACTGGTCTGGGTATTTTTGGATTGGCATCTTATACTGCCGAAAAGCGCACGAAAGAAATAGGCATACGAAAGGTACTGGGCGCATCTGTTCTTAGTATTGTCGTGTTGATTTCGAAAGACTTCTCAAAACTGGTACTGCTTGCCTTTGTACTATCAGCACCACTGGCCTGGTGGTTGCTGGACAAGTATCTGGAGCGCTACCCTATCAGAACGGATATCCAATGGTGGATTTTTCCGCTGACTGGTATTGTCGCCCTGGTCTTTGCTTTGGTGGTGGTTACTACACAGTCATTACGTGCAGCCTATACCAATCCTACCAGCTCGCTTGGAAGTGATTGAGCAAGCACAGTAAGGGTTCAAGAGCACACTCTTTTCTACTAGTCTCAGCGTAATACTCAACAACCAAAGCTGAGCGTATCCAACACTGCCACCCTCTGAAAGAGCTACTGTTTTTTGTGATTGATAAATACGCCGGTTGACCATCATGTATGGCTGCCCTTAGAATATGTCCTAAGGTTTGGAATGTCTGTTAGTTTCATCTTGATATTTTTGTCTTGTGCCGTTTCTTTAAAATTGTAGATGGTTTCCAGCACATCATGGTCTATAAACCGCGAATTGGCTCCGTCAATTTCCACCTCGCTGTTTTCAGGCACTTTGTCTAGGGCAGTGAGTATGCTCCCTTTGTTCAGAAAAGACACGTGCTCACTCAGTTTAATGTGGATGGTACCATTCTCCTGATGTGGCTCCTGAATAAACGGTGTCTTGAAGTTTTCTTTCAAAATGAAGAAGATACCTACAGCCATACCTATGGAGATACCGATCAGCAGGTCTGTGAACAAGATAGCCAGCACCGTCACTATGAAAGGAATGAACTGGTCTTTGCCTGCACCATACATTTGCCTGTACAAAGATACTTTAGATAACTTATACCCTACCACCAGCAGTATGGCTGCCAGGGCAGACAAAGGAATCAGATTGAGTACATGAGGGATCACCAGCACACAAACCAGCAGAAACAAGCCGTGATAAATAGCTGACATCCTCGTTTTACCACCGGCCGCTATGTTGGTAGAGCTACGTACGATAACGGCAGTCATAGGCAGACCGCCTACCAGCCCTGCCAGCGTATTGCCGATGCCTTGTGCTACCAGTTCTCTATTAGTAGAAGACTTTCGTTTCAGCGGGTCCAGCTTATCGGTAGCCTCAATGCTCAGCAAAGTCTCCAGACTTGCAATGATGGCGATGGTGATGGCTACTATGTATACCTGGGGATTGGCAAACTGGGAGAAATCAGGAAACTGAAGCTCGCTTTTGAGTTCACTCAGACTGCTGATTTCAGGAATGTTGACCAGATGTGTATGGGCAATAGCCAACTCCGGTGCTATGTATACAAACATTTGGCTGAGTAAAATGCCTACCACCACTGCCACCAATGCACCTGGGATAGCACCCAATATTTTATTGTTTTTGATGAAGGACCTTTCCCAGAGCAATAAAATAGCAAATGCTATAGCTCCGATAATAAAAGCCCCCGTTTCCATAGAGGCAAAAGCATGGGCAATGGCGGTAAACGTGTTCTGTCCTTTTTCAAGAAAGCTTTCATCGCCAAAGAAGTCCTGGTCTACTCCCAGAAAGTGGGGAATCTGCTTGAGAATCAAGATAAGTCCGATGGCTGCCAACATACCTTTAATGACGGAAGAAGGAAAATAAGCACTGACAATACCAGCTTTTACCAGTCCCAGAGCCAGTTGGATCAACCCGGCCAGCACGACAGCTACTAAAAAAGCCTCGTAAGAACCCAAAGATGCCAGGGCGTTGAGTACGATGACGGTAAGGCCAGCTGCCGGCCCACTCACTGCCAGTTGCGAACCGCTCAGCATGCCCACCATAATACCGGCTATAATACCAGTGACGATACCGGAGAGCAGTGGTGCCCCGGAGGCAAGTGCGATACCCAGACACAGAGGCAACGCTACCAGAAACACCACCAAACCTGCGGGTAAGTCTTGCTTGGTGTGTTCCAGATAGCTTTTTAAAGTATGTTTCATGTAGTGTGTTATATTGTTTTGCTATGTGGTAAATGCACATAATTCTTTAAGATAGGATTAAAATTTTGTTAGCACTCTATCAAACTGTAAAAATTCCTCATTCGGCTAAGTGATAGAAACTAGCAATCACAAAGCTACGGTCGTGAAACTTACCAAGATCGGTATTGCAGTTTTTGGTAGGAAATTATTTACCGGAGCGTAGCTGTCATGTAATTTTGTATTATATTTATCCCTACCTAATTCTCAACCTAATAAAGTGTCAGAATGCTATTTCGTATCTTCTTCACCGGCGTGCTGATCATCAGTATAGCTATCATGGGTTTTTCACAATCTATCGTATATATACTTACCCCCATTCCGCTCAACAACCTTGATGCTTTTGCCACCCCGGCAAAGCAGTGGAAGATTGTGGGCGGTTTGGAAGGCGACTTCACCACCACCCAACCAAAGGATACACGCGGTACAGGTATTCTTTATAATGACTTTAAGGACAAAAATTTAGGTAAAAAAGAAGCGAACCTCCGTACAAAACTCGAGCATGGTAACATGGTGTTGTCTATGGATTTTTTGCTGCCCAAAGGGGCTAAGTCCGGTGTCTTATTGCAAGGACGGTACGAAGTGCAACTAGCAGACAGTTGGGGAACAGTATTTCCTACCCTAACTGATAATGCTGGCATTGATGCAGGCCATTCGGAAACCGGGCAATCCTTTGCAGGTCAGGCACCCGTGATCAATGCCAGTCTTGCCCCCAACCTGTGGCAGCATCTGGAAATTGAATTTCAGGCACCGCGCTTCAATGAGAACGGGCGCAAGATACAGCCAGCCAGGTTTGTGCGGGTAATACTAAACGGCCAGACCGTACACGAAAATGTTATCGTAAGTAGCCCTACGCAAGCCTCAGCCTTTACCAATGAGCAGGCAAAAGGCCCCTTGGTGCTCAGGGCGATCAGGGTATTGTGGCTTTTAAAAATATTGAATATGCCCTGCTCAATGACTTTAAGGTAACCGTGAGCGATCTTAGCTATGATTACTATGAAGGAGACTTTGACAACGACTTTGCTGCTGTCAAACCTGCCGACAAAGTAAGATCAGGCAAGGCGGAGCAGATTGATATCAGGTATGCCGCCGATCCTAACAATATGTACATTGCGTTCGATGGCAAACTCCAGATAGAGGAAGATGCTCCATATCAGTTTGTGCTGAGGAAAAAAGGTGTAGCCAGGCTTTCAATAGACGGCAAAGAACTTATTGCACCAGATGATGACCTCTTTGCCGACCAGGTAGCCACCAAAACCTTGTCGCCCGGAACACACACTTTTACGGTAGGCTATATCAAGAATTTTTCTTGGGTACCTTCGGGGTTGGGCCTGTTCATTAGCAAGGAGAATACACGGCCCATGCCTCTACACCATCCTGCCTCACTGCCCAACGAAACTCCGCCGCCTCTGATACAGGTAGAAGCCACGCAGGAACCCAGAGTGCACCGGTCTTTTATGAACTTTGAAGGCAAGAAAAAAACAGACATCATATCGGTAGGCGACCCTACAGGCATCAACTTTGCCTATGACCTCGACCAGGCTGCTCTGCTGCAAATGTGGAGAGGAGACTTCCTCAATGCCACCGACATGTGGTATGAGCGCGGCGAACCACAGACAGCCTCACCCATGGGTGCCACCATTGTGGTGAGCAACCACTGCCCGGTAGCTATGGCGACGGGCGATCAGCCTTTGCCAGACACGCTCAGCAGCCAGGATCTGGTCTACAAAGGCTATACCCTGAACAAACAGCGACAACCCGAATTTAGCTACACCCTGAAAGGCACAAGCTTCACAGATCTGTTTCAGCCAGATGCTACAGGCAAGGGCCTTACCCGCACTCTGCGCCTTGAAGATGTCCCAAAAGATCAGACAGTAACTGTTAGGCTGGCCGCAGGCGACACCATCACGCAGGTGGCCGACAATGTATATGCCATCAACGACCAGGCATATTATTTACAGCTTGAGCCTTCGATGGCAAAGCTTACACCTGAAGTGAAAACAACAGCCAACGGAAAGGAACTGATTGTCCGCCTGGGTGCAGATACACACACGCTCAGCTATACTTTATTGTGGTAATAAAAAATACGCAACCCATGAAACGCATTTTGTCTATATTTCTAACATGCGCCGTGCTTCAGTGTGCCTATGCACAAACAAGCAAACCAAAAACAGAAGAAGACTATTATACCATACAAACCGTGCCTATTCCTGAAAATATCAAGCTGGAAGTGGGCGGAATGGCGGTGCTGCCCGATGGGCAACTGGCGGTGAGCACACGTCGCGGGGAAATATGGATGATCAATAACCCTTACACAACCACCAGCGTGCCTCACTACTCGCTGTTTGCCTCTGGCCTGCACGAGATATTGGGCTTGGCATACCATGATGGTGCTTTTTATGGCACCCAGCGCGGAGAGCTTACCAAGATGACAGATATCGATAAGGACGGACGTGCCGACAAGTTTGAAGCTATATACCGCTTTGATATGAGCGGCAACTACCATGAGTATGCCTACGGGCCTATCTTCGACAAGGAAGGCGATATGTATGTGACCCTCAATGTGGCCTGGATTGGCTATGGCGAGGGCCTTGCCAAGTGGCACGGCTGGTTGCTGAAGATCAAGCCGAATGGCAGCATGGAACCCATTGCTACCGGGCTGCGCTCCCCGGCAGGATTTATCGTCAACACCTCCGGTGATGTGCTTTATGCTGAAAACCAGGGCGACTGGGTAGGTTCCGGCAGGATAACACACCTGGAAAAAGGCGACTTTGCAGGCAACGCCGGTGGCCTGCGGTGGACACAAGAGCCTGAATCGCCCGTGAAACTTACCAAAGAAGCACTTACCAAAATCGTGCACGGGCAGCCCATGTACGAAGCTGCCAAAGAGATCAAAGAGCTAAAGCTGCCAGCCGTATGGTTTCCGCATACCCTGATGGGCATTTCTACCTCCGACATTGTAGAAGATACCACAGGCGGTGCTTTTGGCCCGTTTGATGGTCAGTATTTTGTAGGCGACCAGGGGCATTCCAAAATCATGCGCATGACCCTGGAAAAAGTAAATGGTGCCTATCAGGGAGCCTGCTACCCCTTCCGCGAAGGGTTTTCTTCCGGTTTGCTCAGGCTTCGCTATGGGCTGGATGGTTCGCTGTTTGTCGGTATGACCAGCCGCGGGTGGGCCAGCACCGGCACCGAGCCTTATGGCTTGCAGCGACTGGTATGGACCGGTGAAGTGCCTTTTGAGATGAAACAGGTACAGGCCATGCCAGATGGTTTTGAGATAGAATTTACCATGCCTATAGACCGTCAAGTTGCTGAAGACCCTGCCAGCTACGAACTCAATGACTTTACCTACCATTACCATAGCAGTTACGGAAGTGATATTATCAATACAGGCAAAAAGAACCTGAAAGGAATTATGGTATCCGAAGATGGCACAAAAGTACGACTGGTGCTGGATAGCCTGCGCAAAGGGTATATCCATGAGGTCAAGCTGCACAATTTTAAAGCTAATAATGGCTTGAACCTGCTACACAATACGGCTTACTATACCCTGAACAATATCCCCGAAGGCAAAAAGGCAATCCTCACCGCCAGCCAACAGGTAGCGCAGCACCAGCACATGGATATGGCTAGGAAAGCCAAAGAAACACCGGCTAAAGAAAAGCCTACGCGGACAACCGCGTCAGCAAAGTTGGCAAAACGCCAGTTGGAAATGCCCGCCGATTGGAAAAAACCGGATCAGGTCATTACATTGGGCACAAAACCGGGGCTTAAATACGATATTACTCAATTGAGCGTGAAGGCAGGCAGCAAAGTCAAACTGGTGTTTAGCAACAATGACGACATGACCCACAATGTGGTAGTGGTGTTGCCCAACACAGCCAAAGAGGTAGGCGATATGGCTTTCAACATGGGCCTGAAAGGTTCTGAAATGAATTACATACCGGAAACCAACCAGATCATGTACCACACCAAGCTGCTTCAGCCGGGAGAAACGGAAGCTATCTACTTTATCGCACCCAAAAAGCCTGGTGATTATACTTACTTGTGTACTTATCCGGGCCATGCTATGGTGATGCAGGGAACATTGCAAGTGACCAAATAAACTAATGTATCAATGAAAACAGACCGCCGCAGTTTTATCAGCTCACTGACAGGTATCGTGCTAAGTAGTACTGTCTTTTCTCCAAGCACTTTTGCCGCAGCATACGCTACCGAAGAGACACCCATTGCCTGCAACCAATATCCTTGGATTACTTTCTACAAGAGAGCAGGCCGCGACTGGTCTGCCAATCTTGATACCTCGCTGGCCGAATTTGCCAGCACAGGGCTAAAGGGGTATGAGCCTATTATTGACAGTCTGCAGGAAGTAGAGGTACTTGCTCCCTTATTGAAAAAGCACGATTTGCAGCTTTATTCTATCTATGTCAACAGCGTGTTGCACGATGATGGCCTTGCCCAAAAGACCATGAACACCGTTATGGAAACTGCCAGGCGCACCTATCCGTTGGGCACCAGGATTTTTGTAACCAACCCCATGCCACTGTCTTGGGATAGCGTTGAAGATAAAACTGATAAGCAGCTGGAAATACAGGCTAAAAACCTGAATGAACTGGGTAGGCAACTCAGAGAAGCAGGCATCACCCTGGCCTATCATAACCACGATGCGGAAATGCGCCAGTCGGCACGGGAGTTTCATCATATGATGCTGGCTACCGAACCCGAAAACGTCAAGCTTTGCCTGGATTCTCACTGGGTGTATCGTGGCTCCGGAAACTCACAGGTAGCCTTGTTTGATATTGTAAAACTGTATGGAAAGCGCATTGTAGAGCTACACCTGCGGCAGTCTGAAGATGGTATATGGAAAGAAACCTTCAGCAAAGGTGACATAGACTATGCAAGACTGCAAAATGAACTTAAAAATCTTGGTGTTGAGCCTCACCTGGTGCTGGAACAAGCTGTTGAGGAAGGCACGCCTCAAACCCTCAATGCGGTACAGGCTTGCAAACAAAGCCTGAAATATGTCAGAAAACTTTTTACCTGATTTATTTCTTCGAGAAAGCAAGCTATAAACTATTCCTTCATCCCGTCAGGGATTCTTGCCCCAAATATCAGTCAGTTTTTTTCAGCTAAATAATTTCATGTTGTCACTCTGCTTATTAAGCCTTGAATATTGCTTATTATGTATCAATATTCAACTGATAAAAAGTGTCTTTAAAGTGACAAAGTAGAAATATAAACTGTACCAAAAACAGACAGTCGACTGTTCGCTAACGATACGATTCAAACAAGCAACAATAAACAATTGCTAAGCAATATGCTGATAATCAGAAGCTTAGAGTATATCACATAAAATGGGCAAAAAGTTGTGCATATTAACCAGTATGAAATCATAGCTTATCATACAATCAAATAAACCATAGCACATATGCTCAGCAACTACCTCAAAATTGCCCTTCGTAACCTATGGAAACGAAAGTTCTATAGCCTGATCAATATCATAGGCTTGGCCGCTGGAATGGCCTGCTGCCTGCTGATCAGCGTTTATATACTGGATGAACTGAGTTATGACAAGTTTCATGAAAAGGCGGAACGAATTTACCGGATTACCACGCATTTGGACATCAACGGGCAGGTGTATGATATAGCTGCCAGTAGCGCAGAGATTGCAGAAGTGCTGCCTGTCGCTTTGCCGGAAGCAGAAAAAGTAGTGCGTATTGACGCTTTGCAACCTACATCCGTACAATATAAGGAACAGCTTTTTTCAGAAGAGCATATATTGGCAGTAGACAGTACTTTTTTTGAGGTGTTCAGTTTTCCTTTGCTGGAAGGAAACATGGCAAATGCTTTGCAACATCCTCAATCCATTCTTATCACACAAACCACTGCGAGCAAGTATTTTGGCAGGCAGTCAGACCTGCTGGGAGAAACGCTTTTACTCGATAAGCAACCGTATACCGTGACCGGCACTGTAGAAGACCCTCCTGCCAACAGCCATTTCCATTTTGATTTTCTGATTTCTTTTCATTACAAGCAACCGCAATTTCCTAGTTGGGCAAATATTGCGAATGTAAGAACCTATATACTACTTGCCCAAGGCGTTGATCCTATATCAATACCGGAAAAACTATTTGCCTTGTATAAAAAATATGACGCAGCGCAGTATGAAGAACTACAGCAAATGGGTGGGAAACTAGCATTTCCTGTTCAGTCCCTAGTTAATATTCACCTTCATTCGCAATTGATGAATGAGTTTGAGCCAAATGGCAACATTACTTACGTGTACACTTTTGCAGCCATTGCTTTGCTGATCATGCTGCTGGCTTGTATCAATTTTATCAACCTGTCTACGGCCCGTTCTGCCGAAAGAGCCAAAGAAGTAGGCATCCGCAAAACCGTAGGCTCCAGTCGTGCAGCATTAGCAGGGCAGTTTCTGACGGAATCTATGACCATGAGCGCGTTGGCGATGCTGCTGGCCCTGGGGTTGGCCGAACTGCTGCGCTATCCTTTCAATGAGGTATCTGGCAAAACCCTGGATTTGCATTTATTAGACGATGCATGGGTTTGGCTGATTGTGGCAGCTATTGTTTTGCTGACAGGAATTATCGCAGGGCTGTATCCTGCCTGGTACCTGACAAAGTTTGAGCCGGTCAAAGTATTGAAAGGAAGCTTTGTGTCCGGCAGGCAGAGCCAGCGATTTAGAAATGTATTGGTCGTTTTTCAATACAGCGTATCTATTGCTTTGGTTATTTGCACACTGCTGGTCTATCGGCAATTGCAGTACGCGCAAAATATTAACTTAGGACTCAACAAGGAGAATGTATTGATCCTACAAAACAGCTATGATTTGGCTACCAACTTTCAGCCCTTGCTCAACGCGCTGGAAAAGCAGTCGTATGTTACTGCTATAGCTGCTTCCAAGCAAAATCCGTTTGCCGTAGACAATACCAGCGATGCCCGTAAGAAAGGTGATGCTCCCGAACAAAGCATGATGCTCACCAACCAAGTCGTAACGTATGAGTACCTAGAAACTTTGGGCATCCGCCTGAAAGAAGGGCGTAATTTTTCTCAGGATGTAGCTTCTGATACTGCCGCACTCATCTTAAACCAGGCTGCGGTGAAAGCGTTAGGCTTGGAAGAACCGCTCAATGCTATTATCGATTATGATGAGGAATTTGACTACCATGTGATAGGTGTGACCGAAGATTTTCATTTTAGCTCATTGCACGAAAAGATAGCCCCTTTTGCCTTCGTACTGCGCAAGAAAGATCAACCACTAAATACCATAGAAGTACGCATATCATCAGAAAATACAGTAACTACAGTAGCTGCTATTGAAAAGATGTGGAGTAAGTACGCACCTGGTCTTCCGTTTACCTATTCATTTCTGGATGAAGATTACGATGCGCTATTCCGGGCAGAACAGCGGTTAGGCAAATTGTTTACAGGTTTCACCACATTGGCTTTGCTGGTTGCCGGACTAGGGCTATTCGCTTTAGCGGCTTTTATGGCAGAGCGTAGGGCCAAAGAAATAGGCATCCGCAAAGTGTTAGGTGCTACTGTTAGGCAGATAGTTGCCTTGTTGAGCAAAGACTTTATACGTTTGTTAACGATTGCCTTGCTGATTGCCATGCCCGTAGCTTACCTGTCTATGCGGCAATGGCTGAACAACTTTGCTTATAGGACAGACATTGGCGTGGGCATATTTGTCATAGCCGGTCTGAGTGTGGTTGCCATTGCTTGGCTCACCATCAGTTTTCAATCCATCAAAGCCGCTTTGGCTAATCCGGTGGATAGTTTGCGGGATGAATAGCTGGTGTGTCTTTTGCAATTGCCTATGACTGTCAGTCAACAAATGTTTCTTTAATAACTCTTTTACAAGCAGCAATTTCTGAAGCATGTAACTGCCCCAGTTTTCTGATAATTCGTTGTTTATCGATCGTTCTGATCTGGTCTAGTATTACCCAACCTGTTTGGTGATTGTGTTTTACCTTTACGCGGGTTGGATATTTGCGCCCTTTGGTAGTCATTGGAGCGATGGTTACAGTACGCAAATGGCGGTTGATCTCATCGGGTGATATGATCAAACAGGGTCTTGTCTTTTTTATTTCGCTTCCCAGTGTAGGGTCCAGATTGACTAGCAAAATGTCGTATTGGCTCAACTCCATTCCTCAAAACTTTCATCTTCGAATACATCATCCATAAAAAGTTGATCGTCCTTTTGCTCGTGCATCTTTTTAAATGCCTTATTCCAACCTTTTCTGGGTTCGTCTATGGGTTTGAGGACTATTTGCCCCTTTTCTAAAATCAGCTCAACTTTATCTTTAATGTTGTACCTCTCTAAAATAGATTTGTTTAGGCGAAGTCCTTTTGAATTGCCAATTTGTATGATTGAAACTTCCATTGTATTACTTGTTTGGATGTAATTACTAAGTTATTACATTCACTGAGATTATCAAAGCAGGGATAAGACGTCCAAAAAATATTATCAAAATTTCAACTAAAAAATTAAACAAACGTTTGATTTAAACAAACGTTTGATGCAATCTGCTGAAAATTTGGAGACTTAGCATAACATGTCAAAAGAAAAGATACTGGACGCAGGCCAGCACCTGTTTGCAGAAAAAGGATTTGAAGGCACTTCCGTACGTGCGCTGGCACAGGCAGCAGGTGTCAATATTGCGATGATCTCTTATTATTTTGGCAATAAAGAGAGCCTGTTTGAAGCCATCGTTGAGCGCAAAACCGCCTATACCCGCCAGCGGCTGGAAGAAGTGAGCCATCAAACGACTGCCTCACCGGTAGAAAAACTGGATTTTGTCATTGATTACTACGTGGATCTGATACTTTCCAATCGCAAGTTTCACCTGATGCTGTACCGCGAATTGACACTAGCGCAGCGAAAAGATTTTCATGACCATATTTTGGATATACTACAAAAAAACTGGCGGGAACTGCAAGGCATACTGCTGGAGGGACAAGATAAAAAGTCATTTAAACAAGATATTGATACCGATATGGTTATCATGACAGTCTTCGGTGTCATCAACCAGTGCAGCCAGACGGGTATCCTTAGAAAACTGATCGACAAGCAGGATGTCGCTGACCAGGAGCAGGAGGTCA
Organism: Cyclobacteriaceae bacterium; assembly: GCA_958296015.1. GTDB lineage: Bacteria > Bacteroidota > Bacteroidia > Cytophagales > Cyclobacteriaceae > JAJNNC01. Next base: position 28,518 of record CATQIH010000028.1, on the reverse strand, counting down.
GAAAGCGTCTCAAACAATATCTCAAAGATTTATTTCATGCTTACTTACTTGTATAACATATATTCTTTATGAAAACCTATTATCTGATCACAGGCTTCCTCTGGCTGCTCAGCTGGCAGCTTCAGGCGCAGGGCAGCACACAGATTACGCTCAACCAAGCGGTAAGGATGGGACTGGAAAACAGCAAGCAGCTTAAAGTTGCTTATGCAAAAACCCAGGAGGCGCAGTCGCAACTGGCACAGGCCAAGCAGCGGCAATATCCTACCGTAGACATGAGTGCTGCCTATCTTCGGGTCAACTCGCCTCACATAGTAACTCACTTTGCGCCTCCCAGAAACGATACCGGCCAGCCTACTGCCACGGCTACTCCAGAAGTTTCCCAGGTAGCCTATGGCATTGTAAATGTTACACAGCCTCTTTTTACGGGCTTCCGGCTACACCATTCCGTAGAGGCTGCTGCTTATCTGAAAAGAGCCGCTGAACTCAATGCGGAAAGCCAGAAAGAAGACATTGCACTAAATATCGTTGCTGCCTACTATAATTTTTATAAGCTAGAGGCTGCCCATGACTTGGTAGAACAGAGTCTGGAACAGGCACAGCAACGGGTAAAAGTTTTTGCTAACCTGGAACACAATGGTGTGATTACCAGAAACGACCTGCTCAAAGCGCAGCTACAACAGTCGAACATAGAACTGACGCTGGTGGATATCGACAACAATATAGAGGTAGCCAATTTTGATCTCGGCATACTTCTGGGCCTTCCGGAGAACACTGTAATATCAATAGATACCACACAAATATCTGATGTGGCACCTACTGCTGAACAGGCTGCTTTTTATCTACAACAGGCACAGACAAACCGCCTGGACCTGAAAGCTGCCAGCACGTCAGAGAAAGCGGCTCATGCCAATACACAAGCCACCAAAGGAGGGTATTATCCTTCGGTGGCAATTACCGGAGGCTATGTCAACGCGCATATTCCCGGGCTTCTTACCGTAACCAATGCCGTCAATGCTGGTGTTGGCCTGCAATATAGCCTGTCGGGTATTTTTGACACCCGCCACCAGGTACAGGAAGCTAGGGCCAGGCAGGATGAAAGTGCCCTGACTACCGCCATGCAGGCAGATCAGATCAAGTCAGAAGTGTTCAAAGATTATGCAGACTACCAGAAAAGCCTCAAGAAGATAGAAACCCTGAAAGTAGCCAGTCAGCAGGCTGCTGAAAACTTTCGCATCACCCAGAACAATTACAACAATAGCCTGGCACTGATCACAGACCTGCTGGATGCAGAAGTGGCCCGGCTACAGACCCGCGTAGACCAGTTGCACGCTAAGGCCGATGCCCAGCTCAGCTTTTATCAACTGGAAAAAGCGGCCGGACTGCTTTCACAGGATTTTACAATTCAACCATAATGTTTAGCATACACGCATGAATACTCAAACTGAACAAGAAGTATCCAAGAAAAAGAGCAAAAAGCTTTTTCCGATCATATTTGCAGGACTGGCCGTTATTGCCATCACCTTTGGTATCATCAAATACGTTCATAGCCTGCACTATGAAGAAACCGAAGATGCGCAGATAGAAAGCGATATCAGTCCGATCATACCCAAAGCAAGCGGTTATGTGAAGGCAGTCCGTGTGGAAGACAACCAGCACGTCAGGAAAGGAGATACGCTGGTGATTCTGGAAGACCAAGACTATCAGCTTAAAGTAGCACAGGCACAGGCCGCTTACGCCAATGCCCTGGCCAATGTCAATATGGTGAAGGCGGGCGTCAACGCTTCGCAGGCCAATGTCACCACCTCGCAGGCCAGTATTGCTACCGTGCAGGCCAATATTGAAGCGGCCAAGGTCAATCTCTGGCAGGCTTCCCAGGACTACAACCGGTATGCCAACCTGATTGCCGACCACTCTATCACACAGCAGCAGTTTGAAAAAGCAAAAGCCACCAAAGAGTCGGCAGAAAAGCAATTGGCCGTATTACAACAGCAAAAGAAAGTAGCCTCAGAGCAAAGCAAAGCTACCGCTTCTCAGTCGGAGGTTTCCAGTACCAATGTAAACGTAGCAGAAACCAATGTAGACATGCGCAAGGCCGATGTAGATTTGGCCAAGCTACAGCTTTCTTATACAGTGATCATCGCGCCCATCGATGGAGTGGTTTCGCAGAAAAACGTAGAGGTAGGCCAGCTGGTGCAGGCCGGTCAGTCGCTGTTTGCTATCGTAGCGCAGAGCGACTTGTGGGTAGTTGCCAACTTCAAGGAAACGCAACTGACACATATGCATCCGGGACAAGAGGTGGATATATCTGTAGATGCTTATCCTGACCTAAAGCTGCATGGCAAAGTGCAGTCTTTTGCCGCAGCCACCGGCGCACGTTTCTCACTGCTTCCTCCCGATAATGCCACCGGCAACTTCGTGAAAGTAGTACAGCGTATTCCGGTTAAGATTGTCTTTGATAAACAAAATCAGGCACTAGGCAAGCTGCGGGCAGGCATGAACGTGGTGGTTGAGGTAGCACTGTCTGAAAGCTGATAGTCACTTCCATATCTAACATACATAACCACCGATGACTGACAATCTTATGATGCAGGATCACTCGACAGTAGAGTATGGTTTCCGTAGGGTGATTATCACTGTCACCGCCATCATGTGCGCCCTGCTGGAAATCATTGATACGACGATCGTCAACGTAGCCCTCAATGAAATGAAAGGGAACCTGGGTGCTACGCTTAATGATGTAGGCTGGGTCATCACTGGCTACGCCATTGCCAACGTCATTATGGTGCCGCTCACCAGCTGGCTATCTCAGCAGTTTGGGCGGCGCAACTATTTTGCAGCTTCTATCATCATCTTCACAGTAGCCTCTTTTCTTTGTGGAAACGCTACCAATATCTGGGAACTGGTTGCTTTTCGCTTCATTCAGGGGCTGGGTGGAGGTGCACTACTGGTTACCTCCCAGACTATTCTGACAGAAGCGTATCCGGCAGAAAAACGCGGCATGGCACAGGCATTGTACGGCATGGGTATCATAGTAGGGCCTACGCTGGGTCCGCCGCTGGGTGGCTATATTGTGGATCATTATTCCTGGCCCTTTATCTTTTATATCAACATTCCCATTGGTATTGTAGCTACACTGCTTGCGCTACGATACGTGAAAAGCCCAAACTATGGCGGAAAGCGGAAAGCTTCAGAAGTTGACTGGCTGGGCATTATCTTACTTATCGTAGCGGTAGGCTCGTTACAGTATGTGCTGGAGAAAGGGCAGGAACGCGATTGGTTTTCAGATACCACGATCATTGTGCTCACCGTCAGCACGGTGGTAGGCTTTTACTTGCTCATCTGGCGTGAACTAACCATCGATAATCCGGTGATTGAACTAAGAGTGCTCAAAGACAAGAACCTGGCAGTGGGTACGATCTTCACCTTCATTCTGGGCTTTGGATTGTACGGCTCTACGTTCATTATTCCGCTCTTTACACAATCCATTCTGGGGTGGACGGCCTTGCAAGCCGGGTTACTACTGGTGCCTAGCTCGCTTACCACCGGGCTAATGATGCCTGTAGTAGGGCAGTTGCTTCAGCGTGGTGTTCCGCAGAAATACCTGGTAGCAGGCGGCTTTGCAATCTTCTTCCTCTACAGCTTCTGGGCTTACCAGATATTGACACCTACTACCGGAGAAGGTAATTTTTTCTGGTTATTAATCGTGCGGGGTGCCGGTCTGGGCCTGCTATTTGTGCCGATCACGACCCTGTCGCTCTCTACCTTGCAGGGAAAAGAGATTGGCGAAGGTGCTTCTTTCACCGGGATGGTGCGGCAGTTGGGTGGCTCCTTTGGTATTGCCCTGATTAGTACCTTCATCAGCCGCGAGACCTTTACCCACCGTGCGGATATGATTCAATATATCAACCCTTATGACCCGGCAGTGCAGCAACGCATTCAAGGCCTACAGCAAAATTTCATGAGCAACGGCATCACTCCGGATATAGCATTAAAGAAAGCTTACCAGATGATGGAGTTTAGCGTGCTCAAACAAGCTTCTTTGCTCACATATATGGACGTATTTTTATACATCGGTATATTCTTTCTGCTATGCGTGCCGGTTGTACTGCTGGTGAAACCTGCTAAAAGCAAAGGAAAGATCAACACAGCTGTGCATTGAGGCGGTAAATTTATTTGATCATCGTTCCTTAGCTCGTACTCGAAAACATGCAGCCTGCCAAGGTAGTTAAGATCTTATGCAATTTGAAAGAAAGAAGATGGTGGGCTGGTACCAGGTAAAGCAACTGGCTACCGTCGGACTGAAATCTGTTATATCCACCTTGTTTGGCAACTATGCCGACCGGCGCGAACTACAGGCGGCACTGAGCGGACCGGAGGTTTATGACTTTAGCCATCAGGAAGATATCTGGTTCGATTATGTGGCAGACGTAGCCGATGGGTTCGACTCCACCTTTTCGGTGGCTACTTTGCTGGCCAAACCGCAGTTGTCTGTAGGTGGACACGAACTATCCAGGGGAGAACTGCTGGTGATGGGCGGCGATGAGGTATACCCAACACCAGAGATTCATCAATACGACAACCGGCTCAGAGGACCCTACCAGTCTGCTTTTCCAGCGTGTGAGGAGGGCAAAGAGCCTACCCTGTTTGCTATTCCCGGTAACCATGACTGGTATGATGGTCTGACCAACTTTCTGAAGGTCTTCTGCCAGGAAAGGAATATCGGGAAATGGAAGACGCAGCAAAAGAGAAGCTATTTTGCCATCAAGCTGCCACAAAGATACTGGATATGGGGCATTGATATACAGCTTAACTCAGAGATTGACCAGCCGCAAAAGAATTACTTCAAAGACATTGCCGCCAAAGACATGCAGGCAGGTGATAAGGTAATTTTGTGCACTGCCGAACCCAGCTGGATATTCAAGCAACGCAGCCGCAAGAACGAGTCTTACGAAAGACTAAAGTATTTTGAAAATAAGTTCATCCATCAGCCAGGATTTAAGCTGGTAGCTACCCTTTCCGGCGATTTGCACCATTATGCCCGGTATGCTGAGCAAAGCAGCGAAGAAGGCTTGCAGAGAATAACAGCAGGTGGCGGCGGTGCTTTTCTGCATCCTACACACAACCTAAGCGATCATCTGGATGAACTAAAAGGTGAAGACCTGCACTTGCAGGCGGCGTATCCTGCTAAACAAACATCGCGCAAGCTGGCCTTTAATAATTTGCTGTTTCCGTATTTTAATCCTGGCTTTGCCCTTTTTCTGGGATTGTATTATCTGCTGTTGGCCTGGGTGATGGAGACGGATACAGAATACGGTGAGCTTTCGCTGATGGTCAAACTGAGCCATGCCCCTCACTTCATGGAGGCCATCACTGATATTTTCCGGGTACTGATCCACGGGCCTTCGGCGTTTTTCCTGAGTGTGACGCTGATTGTAGGGTTTACATGGTTTGCAGACACTAATTCCAGCAAAAGCCATATTGTATGGGCCACAGGGTTGCTGCATGGGTTTGTTCAGCTAGCCACCGGGTTTCTACTTATCTGGCTGTTTGCTTATATCAACCTCAACCTGCTGGGTCTGCCGCTGATATCACTTACACAGGTACTGTTGTTTATCCTGGAAATGCTCATTGCAGGCAGTGTGATTGGCGGGATGGTGATGGGTGGAGACTTATTGATTGCCAGCCTGTTGCTGGGCATTCACGACAACGAGGCTTTTTCTTCTATTCGTCATCAGCACCACAAGAATTTTCTGCGCTTTCATCTTACCCCTACCGCCCTCATTGTCTACCCTATTGGTATCGACAGAGTAGTAGAAGACTGGAAGCAAGTATCTTCCCCGGACCAGTTGCCGGTGGTTTTTGCAGGAAGCCAGGTAAAGGCGCACCTGATTGAAGATCCTGTAGTGTTGCATACTATCCCTCAATCCGCAAAGAGAAAAGCATCTACCCTATCCAGATAAACCAAAGAAGAAACTCCAATGAAAAAGAGTTAACTTTAAAAAAGATGCACAAACACAGTTTGGTGTCACCATTTATAGCAAAAACCTATGAAAAAGATTGTGTTCTTTAGCAACAAAGGTGGCATAGGCAACACTGCTTTGGTGTATCACTTCTCCTATATGCTGGTTGAACTGGGTTATAAGGTGCTTTGTGCAGACCTTGATCCGCAGTCCAATCTTTCTTCTATGATGCTGACAGAAGAGCGGTTGGAAGAGGTGTATGAAGACGAGAACAAAGGAAACTTAACCGTTTGGGATGCCATACGTCCTTTGACAAAAGGTACAGGAGACATCCGAGAAGCTCATATAGAGTCAATAGAACCGAATTTGAGTCTGCTAATAGGAGATTTGAGCTTATCTACCTTCGAAGACAAGCTTAGCGAAAACTGGAGCAAATGCTTGGATGCTGACGAATATGCTTTCAGAATAACTTCCTCCTTTCATAGGGTTATTGATGAAGCAGGTGAAACAACAGGAGCCGATTATGCTGTTATTGATGTTGGCCCTAACCTGGGAGCCATCAATAGGGCATCGCTGATCGTTGCAGATTACGTAGTTTTACCAGTGGCCGCCGATTTGTTTTCGCTACAGGGCATTAAAAATTTGGGAACGTCCTTGAGCGCGTGGCATACCCAATGGGCGGAGAGGTTAAAGAAAAATCCGCCGGAAGCAGACCCAAGCTTGCCCGAAGGTAAAATGAAGCCTATTGGTTATGTGGTGCTACAGCATAGCTCAAACAGCAACAGGATCTATAAATCATATCAAAATTTCGCCAAAAGGATTCCCTTTTCTTACCAGAAATATGTACTAAAGTCAGCAAAAGAAGAAAATACAGACATAGCACATGATGAGAATTGCCTGAGCCTGTTAAAACATTACCATAGCTTGATGCCTATGGCCTTAGAAGTGCGCAAGCCCATTTTCTTTCTGAAACCTGCCGATGGTGCTATTGGCGCACACTTTCAGGCAGTGAAGAAAGTGTATGACGACTTTAAAGAGCTTTCCAGGAGCATTCTGCAAAGATGTCACTAAAACTCTGCAAGTAACTGTGCAAGGCTACGCCAGTTACTTGCAGAATATTAGAATAGTCCTTTACCTATTAGACTCTTTCTTTTCCACATTCACTTTAGCGGCAGGCTCCATCACGTTGCCATCAGCATCTATCATCACGATATCGTCAAAATTAAGACCTTTCAAGCCTTCCAGCACTTTGTCTTTGTCGCCTACCACAAACCATTGCAGTTGTTCGGGATGTACGATTTCCTTACTCAGCTTTTTCACATCATCGAGGGTTAGCTTTTTCACCCGCTCACCGTAGGTCTGGAAATAATCGTCGCTTAGGTTATATTTTGCCAGGTCTGCAAGCGAAGAGGCGACAGCACGGGTGGTTTCCCAGCGGCCGGGCAGTTGCAATACGGTATTTTCGCGGGTCTTTTCAAACTCTTCTTTGGTAATGGGCTTGTCTCCTACAAAGTTTTTGATCTCCTTCTGCACTTCCTGCACCGACTCTTTGGTCTTGTCAGTTTGCACAGGAGCATAGGCCAGAAAAGGGCGACCGGCTTTGGCATCCATGATAAAGCTTCCAGCACCGTAGGCCCAGTGCTTGTCTTCACGGAGGTTCATGTTCAGCCGCGAGGTAAATTCACCGCCCAGCACGTTGTTCATAGATTCCAGGGCAATCTCAGATACCTCGCCATACGGTTTGGTGACATAACCGGTGATTACGATGGACTGCTGCGACTCAGGGCGGTCCATCAGGTAGAGGATGTTGCCCTTCTTGCTGGTGACGGGCGACAGGTCCTTTTCCGGAGTTTCACCTTTCTTCCATTGGCCAAACTTCTCTTCCAGCTTGGGCAGCAACTCATCCATCGTAACATTACCAGCCACCACAAGGGTAGCATTGTTGGGTTTAAACCAGCTATCGTAGAACTTCACCAAGTCTGCACGCTCCATTTTTTCTACGGTTTCTTCATAGCCAGAGCCAGTCAATGGATTACCATATGGGTGGCCTTCTCCGTACAGTTGCTTGGGAGCTACCCGCAGGGCCATAGAAAAGGGCGTGGCTTTTTCCCGCTGTATATCGGCAATCTGCTCTTTCTTGAGCCGTTGCAGCTCACTTTCAGGGAATGAAGGATTGAGTACCACATCGGCAAAGATGTCAAGGCTTTGGTCTAGTGTAGGCTTGAGCGTACTCATGGATACATACGACATATCCAAATCAGAATATGTACCCAGCGAAGCACCCAGCATCTGAAGCTTTTCGTTGATTTCCAGAGAATTCATGTCTTTGGTACCTTCATCCATCATGTTCATGGCTAGTGCGGCAGTGCCGGGCGTGGCAAACTGGTCGGAAGCATAGCCCGCGTCTACCATGAGGTTCATCACTACGGCAGGTACATGCTCGCGGCGGGCCAATATGACTTCCATCCCGTTTTTGAGGGTAGCTTTCTGTAAGTCTGGAAAAGAAGCGGCGGTCACTTCTCCCATGGCTGGCAGTTTGCTGCGGTCGGCATCGGTGCTGCTTACCTGGTACTCGGGGAACGGATAGCACACCAGGGTATGTTTGCCGCTGCTAAGCCAGTCTTTGGCTGCTTTTTGAATGTCCTCTGCCGTCGCTTTGGAGACTATCTGCATGGTTTTCTTATAATAATCGGGCGAGCCGCCATACACCGCATTGGCAGCCAGAATGTCGGAGGTGCCGCCAAAGCCGCCGATGCGCTCTATGCCTTTGATGAAGTTGGCGAAATACTGCGCCTTCACCCGATCCATTTCTTCCTCGGTAGGCCCTTTTTCCAGAAATTCCTGCAACGTACTGGCCATCTGCTGCTCTACGGTATCTACCGGTTCTCCGGGCTTCACATTGGCTTGTATGGTAAAAGTACCTGCAATCTCCATAGGATAAACATAGGCATAGATCGAGCTTACCGACTGGTCTTCGTACTGTAGCTTCTTGTATAAGCGGGAGTTTTTGCCGCTGGAGAGCACGTCAGAGGCCAGATCAAGGTATACCGCCTCTTTTGAACCCCACTGCGGCACATTCCATACTTGCGTAATACGGGCTTCCGGCACACGGTCTTCATACATCTGGCGGGTATCTTCTGTTCTTTTAGCAATATTTACCTCCGGACGCGCCAGGGTGGGGCCAGAGGCTATGCTGCCAAAGTACTTGTTTACTTTTGCCAGTGCTTCTTCCGGTTTGATGTCGCCTGCAACGGCGATCACAGCATTGGCAGTGCCGTAGTAACCTTTAAACCAATCTTGCACATCTTCCAGCGAAGCAGCATTCAGGTCTTCCATAGAGCCGATGACCGTCCAGGAATAAGGGTGCCCTTCTGGCCAGATGGCTTCGGTAAGCAACTCATACTCGCGTCCGTAAGGCTGGTTTTCACCCTGCCGCTTTTCATTTTGTACCACTCCACGCTGCTCATTCAGTTTGGCAGAGTCAATGGCACCCAGCAAATGGCCCATCCTGTCAGATTCCAACCATAGCACCTGGTCCAGTGCAGCGGTAGGCACCGTCTGGAAGTAATTGGTTCTATCGCTGTTGGTGGTGCCGTTCAGGTCGGTAGCACCTACACTTTCCAGTACCTGAAAATAATCATTGTTAAAGTTTTCGCTTCCGTTGAACATCAGGTGCTCAAAAAGGTGTGCAAAGCCGCTTTTGCCGGGCTTTTCGTTTTTGGAGCCTACATGATACCAGATATTGACAGCCACAATGGGTGCCTTGTGGTCTTCCTGCACAATCAGGCGCAGCCCGTTGTCCAGCGTGTACGCTTTGTAGGGAATATCAACGTCGTCAGCCGTAAATTTGGGTATGTCCTGTGCAGTAGCTATTATAGACGTGCAGAGCATCAGACAAACAGTCAGGTAGGAAAGAAGAGTTTTCATAAGATAGGATGTACGTTGAGCAGTGGAACAAATGGTAAGATTGTGGAATATACGAAAATCTGGAATTGATATACAATATTTTTCCGGGTACGTTTCTTTAAAAACATTACTGCCAGAAACAGGCACAGGTACGGAAAAATTGTCAAATCAAAAGTTAACCCCCCTAGGTAAACATATTCTGACAACCGCTTGATCTTACATCATTATCTGATCGGATTTTCACTGACTAATGAAAAACGTATTATTAGAAAAGTACAATTTTGCCTATCATATAGCTACCTTATACCTAGACTATACCTATGTTATACATACACTATACCGAAGCAAAGGGCCATTTCTTGGAAAAATACATAAATTGCGTGTTTTACAGCGTTCATCAAATGCTGTATGATAGCGATTTTTACAACGAATGAGCGTAAAACCTTTCATGCGTAGCGCATAAAAAAAGGAGCGATCCTGGCAGATCGCCCCTCTTACAATTAGGTAGTGCAGGGTCAGATTATCTAACCACGGCTTCCTGCGCAATACCGAGGGCTGTTCTGACACCTTCGCCATACGCCGGGTCTACCTTGTCAAAATGAACCAGTTGCCGCTCTATAATGTCCATCGGAACGCCCTTCATGGCTTCGGCTACGTTGCCAAACAGCCGCTGTTTTTGTGCATCATCGAACAGCCTGAAAAGATCGCCTGGCTGCTTGTATACATCCATTTCTTCTTCGTATTCGTACCGTGCAATATCGCCGGATACTTTCATTGGTGGCTCTTCCACGCTAGGGTCTTCCACTGCTCCGTCAAAAGAGTTAGGCTCATAATAAGCTTCAGTGATATTGTTGTGGTTATAATAGCGCATCAGCCCGTCTTTATGATAATGTGCCACTTCTGCCTTCGGCTTGTTGATGGGCAGCGACTCATAATGCGCACCCAGGCGGTAGCGATGTGCATCGGCATAAGAGAAGATACGCGCCTGCAACATCTTATCAGGTGAGAACCCGATGCCCGGCACCACATTGGATGGTGAATAGGCAGCGTTTTCTACGTCTGTGAAGTAATTCTCAGGATTCTTGTTCAGTTCTATTTCTCCCACTTCAATAAGCGGGTAATCGCTGTGAGGCCACACTTTGGTCAGGTCAAACGGGTTATAGGGTGTGTTTTCAGCATCGGCTTCCGGCATGATCTGTACCATAAACTTCCACTTAGGAAACTCGCCCCTCTCTAAGGCTCCGAACAGTTCTTCCTGGTAAGATTCACGGGTTTCTCCGATTACTTTTTTCGCTTCTTCGTTGGTATAGTGCCTATGGCCCTGCATGGTCTTGAAATGAAACTTCACCCAGTACCTTTCGCCCTCGTTGTTCCAGAAGCTAAACGTGTGCGAGCCGTAGCCATTCATGTACATCGGTGCCACCGGCAGTCCTCTGTCAGACATCAAAATCGTCACCTGGTGAAGGCTTTCGGGCATCAGCGACCAGAAGTCCCACATGGCGGTGTTAGAGCGCATGTTCGTTCTGGGATGCCGCTTTTGTGTTCTAATAAAGTCCGGAAACTTATAACCATCTCTCACAAAAAACACGGGTGTATTGTTGCCCACCATATCCCAGTTGCCTTCCTCGGTATAGAATTTTATGGAGAAGCCACGTACATCCCGTTCGGCATCAGCAGCCCCCTGTTCGCCGGCCACAGTAGAGAACCTCATCAGAATAGGCGTTTCCTTGCCTACTTTAGAAAATACCTTAGCACGGGTATATTTGGTGATGTCGTTGGTCACCTTAAAAGTGCCATGCGCACCCCAGCCTTTGGCATGTACTACCCGCTCGGGGATTCTTTCTCTGTTTTGGTGGGCTATCTTTTCAAAGAGTTTGTAATCGCTCAACACAACCGGGCCTCTTCTGCCAGCGGTGAGTGAGGTTTGGTTGTTACTGACAGGTGCTCCTGCCGAAGTAGTTAACCTGGGTTTTTTGTCTGCCATACTGTATTTTGTTTAAAGGTTGAAGTTTAATGCTAAACATACTGGAATGATGTTTTGTTTAACAACACTTATTATAAGTAGTGCAGAGATGCCTGTAGGAACAATCATATCCAGCGTTTTGCAGAAAGGATATTACAAAAGTATACGGAACATTCAAAATGTTTAGGGATAGTTGCTTTGAATGTTCTTGGATTATTCAATATGCTGCACCAATAATTCACATAAACCATCAATATCATCCGTAGTATGCAGGCTGTTGATCACAATGCGGGTGATGGGCTGGCTGTCCGGATTAGGATATGGGAAACTGGAAATGATACACTGATCTTCTATAGCCTTTGCCAATGCATTATCCGGTGTGTAAAAAACCGGATAATGATCAAAATAATGAAATGAAGTATCAGGAATATGCGGCAATTGTTGCTGAAAATAGTTGACATTGGTTTTCAATTGCAGGCGTGCTTCTTCGTAAATACTCTGGGCTTGCACAAAAGCATACAGATAAGCTGGCGGAACAGGAGAACCAGCCGTGAAAAACGGACTTTTCTTGAGCGGTGCGATCAAATCAGGGTCTCCGAAGACCACTCCACCCGGAATGCCGTAGGCTTTGCCAAGCGAACTGACGACCAGGAGCTTTACATTGGGTTTTAACTGTGCATACACTTCCCGATAGATGCCTTCACCTTCACGGCCTGTTATGCCAAACCCATGTGAATCGTCAAGGAGCAGGGTAATCTGTTTATCTTCGGGTAACTGGCCTACCCATTCAAAAGCATACTTTTCTGCCAGCAACGGGTCAAGGGCGTTGGCTATAATAGCCCCTTGTCTGCTATTGAGTGCAGCCACCTGTGCTGAAATGTGAAGTGCCCAACTGTGGTAATTAGTCCCAACAGAGGCGGTCTGCCGGACATGCTGTGGGTTTTGCCATACGGCAGGGTGCGTTCCCGGTGCATAGAGCACAGGCTGCCGATAGTCAAGGGTTTGTATAGCGGCTTGCCCGGCCATATAGCCTGAAGAAAAGGTGAGTGCAGTAGCGGCGTTAGCCATCAGAGCCAGCTGCTGTTCTGCTGCTTCATACACCGCAAGCTGTAGGTTAGAAGTTCTGGAACTACCGTAATTGGTACCATAACGGCTCATTCCTTCCTGCAACAGTTGCTGAAAGCCTAAATTCTTGCTAATACCCAAATAGGAGGTGCCGCTAAAGTACAGGCGTTCTTTGCCGTCGATCACTACCGTTCTGCCGGGAAGCTGGTGCGTAACAAGCATAGGCAATCAGGCTTTGTATAGCATCGGTTGCAGCACATCAGGTGCTTTGAGTTGTGCGCCTGTGCCATTGCGCGAACCAAAATCAGCCCCATCTTTCCTGACCACCACGCCGGTAGCAATATCTTCTGCCAGCAACAGGGCACCATCCATATCTACAAAATCCAGCATAGGCGATAGCTGCGCGACGGCAGAGATCCCTACACTGGATTCTGTCATGCAACCCACCATCACTTTCATACCAAGGTCTTTGGCCTGCCGGATCATACGCAGTGCAGGTGTAATACCGCCGCATTTGGTCAGCTTAATGTTGACGCCATGAAAATGCTGGTAACACTTTTGTACATCTGCTTCTGAAATGCAACTCTCATCGGCCATAATTGGTAGCGCAGACAAGCGGTATACCTGCTCCATGCCTTCCATATCGTCGGCACGGAGAGGCTGCTCGATAAATTCTACGTCCAGTTCCTTGAGTTCGCTGGCGTTGCGGATGGTTTCATCCACCCCCCAGGCACAGTTGGCATCTACCCTAAATAGAGCATCTGTATGCCTGCGCAGCTCACGTACAATAGCAAGGTCTTCCTGAGTGCCCAGCTTGATCTTGTACAAAGGCCAGGGCCGGGCTTGCATCTTGCGCGCCATATTTTCAATCGTATCGATGCCGATGGTATAGTTAGAAACAGGCGAGTCTTTCGGATCTAGTCCCCATAGTTTGTATAAAGGCTTGCCTAGTTTCTTGCCAAACAAATCGTGTGCAGCCATATCCAGGGCACACAGGGTAAACGATCTGTCTTTGAGATAAGGATACATATACTGCCAGAAATCTTCGGGAGTGCCTGCCTGTTTGCCTGAAGGTTCAGCCGTAAGTATATACTGTTCTATACGTTCCCGAAGCTTTTCCAGGTCGGCCTGCATACTTTCTATATCAAAATGGTAGTAAGGGTTGGCAGTGGTTTCGCCCAGGCCGCTGATGATGTTGCCATGCGCATCGGTATCCTGTAGCTCTACGATCAGCGTTTCCTGTACGTCCCGTACTTCACGCGATATACGGAAAGTATCTCTTATCTTCAGATTAAAGGCATGTAATCGTAAGTTCATGGTTGGGATTAAAGTGTGAGCAATTGAATTTTAGGCGATAAAACGACAAATATATGCCTGTTTCACCAGATAAACATGGCTGCCACTAAGATTGCACGGCTTTTTCCTGCAAAGTAAGTGTCTGCTGCTGCGTGTCCAGTTTCACCCTGATACCAAATGGCAGAAAGAAGTTCTTTTTGATATGGCCAAAAGATAGTCCGGACAAAACCGGTACCTTCAGCGATGATAGGCGGTCGTGGAGCAGTTCGTGCAAAGATAAAGATTTGCTCAGATCGTCAGGCTCACAATCGGCAAAGGTGCCGAGCACGACTCCTGCGGCGGCAGGCAGCTTGTCTTCTGTCAGTAAAAGCTGGGTAAGCATACGATCGAGGCGGGCCGGAATCTCTCCTACATCTTCCAGAAACACTATCTTGTCGCGCATATCAATATCGTATGCTGTGCCTGCAATGGCACTTACCAGCGAAAGGTTGCCACCGATTAGTACGCCTTCTGCTGTTCCGGGTACAATAGTTTCCAGCGGCAGCGGCGTATGGTTTGCCTCTTCGGCTGCTTTCGGAGCAACGTCGGCAGGCTGTGGTGGTATGGGTGCTATGTTTTCAGTCTCATTCTCGAATACCACAGACGATTTGCCTGCTACCAGCACCTCGTCAAAATAGCGTTTAGTAAAAGGATTCAGGTCTTCTTTGGCTACCGGACCATGAAAAGTGATCAGCCCTGTTCTGGCATGAATACCATAGTGTAGGGAAGTAATATCGCTATAGCCGATAAAGGGTTTCGGATTGTTGCGGATCAGGTCATAGTCCAGGTACGGCAGGATGCGGGCACTGCCATAACCACCCCGGCCACACCAGATAGCATCAACATGTTCGTTGGCAAACATCTGGTTCAGGTCGGCTGCTCTTTGTGCATCGGTGCCGCCCAGATAGCCTTTGCGTACCAGCATATTGGGAGAATAGTATGTCTTGAAGCCCAGGGCACGTATCTTTTTCTCAGCATGTTGCAGCTCTTCTTCTGTAATGAAAGTAGCAGGCGTTGCCAGCCCAATGGTGTCACCGGGTTTGAGTGCTTTGGGTTTGATAACTGGTAAGGCTTTTACGTATTTTGCTGGTTTATGAATAACAGGTACAACAAGCGGAAGTGCTGCACCACTCAGGTGATGAATAAATGTACGTCGCTGCATGAGATAGAAATAATATAGCCTCAAAGAAAAGGATTAAAGGCAGATATGCCAAAAATATATACCTGATAAAGAATAATCTTGTAGTTTTGCGGAAAATAAATTTGACTAAAAAAGTTTTAAGCACATGTCAGGAAACAGAACATTTTCAATGATCAAGCCCGATGCAGTATCAGAGGGCAATACAGGAGCTATCCTTAGAATGATAGAAGAAGCTGGCTTCAAGATTGTAGCCATGAAGAAAACCGCACTCACCGGCGAAACGGCTGGTAAGTTTTACGAAGTACACAAGGAGCGTCCTTTTTACAAAGACTTGTGTGCTTATATGTCTTCTGGCCCTATTGTAGCCCTTATTCTGGAGAAAGACAACGCCGTAGCTGATTTCAGAAAGCTGATTGGTGCCACCAATCCGGCAGATGCCGAAGAAGGTACCATCCGTAAGTTGTTTGCCAAGTCTATCGAGGCCAACGCCGTACATGGCTCAGATGCCGACGATACTGCTGCGCAGGAAGGCAGCTTCTTTTTTGCCAAGACAGAACAATTCTGAAAGGAAACCGGAGACCGGAATTCCGGCCTGCGGTTTCCAGTCTCCGTTATCCCTTCGAGACTGTTTCATTATTTTTTTTTACAAAGAAGACCCTGCGTATCCATTTGGGAAGGAAGATCGCTCCTAATATCAGGTAAGGATAGTAGGAAAGCATACGCCATAGAATATTGGTCACAAAAGTATAATCTCCCAGGAACTGGGTGAAGAACTGCACGAAGAAAAACTCTGCCGTACCGCTGCTGCCGGGCGTTGGAGAAATGAGCATGGTAATCCACATCACCAGGTTGCGGCAGAAAATTAACAGATGTTCGGAAAGGCTCACATGCGTAAAAGCAGCAATCAAACAGTTGAGCATAAGGTAGCGCGCACACCATATAAAGAATGTGATCAGTGATATTTTAACCCAGTAAGACAATGGCTTGCCACGGAGTTCTTTGGAAGCAATTATAATTTCATCGCCATGCTCCTGTGCAGCATTGCGCCATTTTCGCAAAAACCTGATACCTGTGGCCCTGAGCAGCAACCATTTGAATCCGCGGGGACGAATAAAGATGGCATAAAACATCACAAAAGTATAGGCTGCAATCAGCACATAGCTCACCCAGAATAATACATGGAGGCTGTTGCCCATTTGTATTTCTATATGCCGACCATTGGGAAAAAGCTCTTCGGGTCGATAGATTAATGCCAGCGGTGCCATCAGTACAAAAAAGAGATTGTCCAGAATGGCTGTCAGCATCACGTAGGCCAGTGCCTTGCCTAGCTTGATGCCCTCCTTCATCAGGATAAATACCACGACTGAGGTGCCACCTACTACCGAGGGCGTTACTGCCGAAGCAAATTCCCAGAAGATAATGACATAAATGCTGCTCTTCCAGGATAGCTTGTCGCTGGTAATAGTCTTGATCCGGTATACATAGCCTGCATCTCTGGCCAGGATGACTAAAATAGCCAGTAGCAGAGGCACAAGCTTGGCATCAAAAATAAGAGAAAGCTTATCAGTGGTAAGATCAGGATCACTGTAAAAAAGATAAAACACAATACCCAATCCCAACAGAATTGGTATCCATATTTTATTCGGATTCAGCGTTTTAAGTATCTCTTTGGAATTTGTCTCCATCAGTCGCTATGCACTTCATTGGTTTGAATCCAGAAGTTATTGAAGCCTTCTCCAATACTTATACGGATAAGGTTTGACTGTAGCAACTCCAACACCGCCAGAAAGTTAAAAATCACCGCTATTTTTTGCGGATTGTCTTCGATAATATGGCTGAAAGCGACCTTCTCGTGAGCAGTAATGAGGGCTTTCACATATGCTTTTTGCCCTTCCACGGTGTAAGGATATGGCACTACAGCATGAGGTTTTATGTTTTGCCTATCTGTAAACTTCTCTGAAAGCCTTTCAAATACTTTGAGTAATTTATACAGGTCAATATCCTGTAGCTCCGCCTCCACATTGTTGGCATCCGCCAGTTGTTTAAGTTCGTTTGCCAGGTTACCCCGGTCGTATTTTAGCGATCTTTCTTCTTCCAGCGCAGCCAGTTCGCTAATTACCGATTTGTATTTCTTGTATTCCAGCAGGTGCTTTACTAACTCATCACGCGGATCCACTTCTTGCCCTTCTTCGTTTAAGACAGGGCGTGGCAACAGCATTTTGGCTTTAATACGCATCAAAGTAGCCGCTACCAGTATAAACTCGCTGGCTACCTCAATGTTCATTCGCTCTAAAGCATAAATATGTTCAAGAAAATCGTTGGTAATTTTAGAGATAGGAATGTCGTGGATATCAAGCTCATCGCGCTCAATAAAGAATAACAACAAGTCAAAAGGACCCTCAAAAAGGGGTAATTTTATCTCAAAGCTCAAAACCTATAAAATTAAATGCGACTCAATAAATTTTTATGCTGACACAAATGTTAACAAAACTATGGTATAATCTTCTTATGTGTCCTTTATCTTTAAGAAAAAACAGGGTTTTATTATTCTAATACTCATACAGACTTCATCATCCGAAACATTCAGCATTGTTTCTCGTTTTCAAAAGGTCATCAAGTCACAAAATATCTTATGTTAATCAAGCCTGGCAAGTTACTCTCGCAAATTGATGAACCCTCTGATCTTAAAAAGTTGGAACCAGCCCAATTGGTTCAACTTTCTGAAGAACTAAGGCAATTTATTATTGACAATGTGTCTGTGTATGGCGGGCATTTTGGTGCTAGTCTGGGCGTGGTAGAATTGACGGTCGCACTTCATTATGTTTTTAATACACCATACGACCAGCTGGTATGGGATGTGGGGCATCAGGCGTACGGACACAAAATACTGACAGGTAGAAAGAATACGTTTCATACCAACCGTATGATCAAAGGACTTTCCGGCTTCCCCAAGCGTAGTGAAAGCGAGTACGATACTTTTGGCGTAGGCCACTCTTCTACTTCTATTTCTGCCGCATTGGGTATGTCTATGGCTTCTAAGTACCTGGGCAACAAAGACAAGCAGCACATTGCCGTCATTGGTGATGGTGCTCTTACCGGCGGCATGGCCTTTGAGGCGATGAACCATGCCGGTGTGTCAGATGCCAACCTGCTCATCGTGCTCAACGACAACTGCATGTCTATCGACCCCAATGTGGGAGCACTCAAAGATTATTTGACTGATATTACTACTTCGCAAACCTACAACCGGGTGAAGGAAGACCTGTGGAAGGTGCTGGGTAAGATCAGTACTTTTGGTAAAAGTGCGCAGGATGTGGTATCCAAGCTGGACACTAGCATCAAAGCTTTTTTGCTAAAAAACAGCAACTTGTTCGAGTCACTTAATCTGCGTTATTTTGGTCCGGTAGACGGGCACGATGTCAACCATCTGGTCAGCGTGATGAACGACCTGAAAAAAATTCCCGGACCCAAAATACTGCACTGCATTACGGTGAAGGGTAAAGGCTATTCACTGGCCGAGAAAGATCAGACCACATGGCATGCTCCCGGTAAGTTTGATAAAGTAACCGGCGAGATCAGAAAAAAAATATACGATGTGCCGCAGCCGCCCAAATACCAGGACGTGTTTGGACACACGTTGGTGGAACTTGCCGAAAAAGACGACAAGATCATGGGCATCACTCCAGCCATGCCTTCCGGTTCATCTTTGAACATGATGATGAACGCCATGCCCGAGCGTGCCTTTGATGTAGGCATCGCCGAGCAACACGCCGTCACGTTCTCTGCCGGGCTTGCCACGCAGGGGCTTACGCCATTCTGCAACATTTACAGCACCTTTATGCAGCGCGCCTACGATCAGGTAATCCACGATGTGGCTATACAAAAGCTGCCGGTCGTGTTTTGTCTTGATAGGGCGGGCCTTGCCGGTGCTGATGGACCTACGCATCATGGTGCCTACGACCTGGCCTACATGCGGTGCGTTCCCAATATGATCGTTTCTGCCCCTATGAATGAGGCAGAGCTGCGTAACCTGATGTATACGGCTAGTTTATACAAAGCAGGCCCGTTCAGTATCCGCTACCCCCGTGGCCAGGGTGTGATGCCCAACTGGCGCACCCCAATGGAAGAAGTACAGATAGGCAAAGGCCGACTGATTCAGGAGGGTGAAGAAGTAGCTATCCTTACCATTGGCCATATTGGAAATTATGCGGTAGAAGCCTGCCAAACGCTTGCCGAAGACGACGTACATCCGGCACATTACGACATGCGCTTTGCGAAGCCCTTGGATGAGGAAATACTACATGAAGTTTTCTCCCGATTCAGCAAAGTAATTACCGTAGAAGATGGCTGTCTGCCGGGTGGTTTTGGCAGTGCTGTACTAGAGTTTATGGCAGACAATAGCTACCAGTCATCCGTGAAAAGGCTTGGTATCCCCGACGAAGTGATAGAACACGGCGAGCAGCCGGAGCTGTACCAGGAATGTGGCTATGATGCCGAAAGCATCGTGCAGGAAGTAAGAGCTATGTTAGGCGTGACGATACTTTGAAAGTGCCGGTTACGCAACAACCTATTCATTGTTTAAACTATTGATCGGTGGATGAACTTTTATAGGTATGTAGTTTCCTTAACTTTTTTTTAGCTCTGCTAAGGCGCATTTTTATCCTGTCTACAGGTATTTGTAGAGTTGTCTAAATGGTTTGCAAAGACCATCTTTCCTTGTATTTTAACAGTAGAAATAATTTGTCTTCACCACTGAGTTCTTCCATCAACTCTTCCAGCATTTCTATTGTTGGCGTGGAACCATCATCATTAGTAGTCTCTTCTTCCAAACCTTGTATAATTTCTCTAGATAGCTCTTCGTGTAATTGCTTTTTGCACTGATTAATATATTCTATGCATTGATTATGAATAATAGGATGCAGCCATGCTGAAAAAGGAGCACTTTCCCTGTAACTACTTATTTTGGTAAGTACACGCAACAAAACTTCCTGTGAAACATCCTGAGTTGCTTCCGCGCTTTTGAGCCGACGGGTGCATGAATGCACAATCATAAGTTGATAACGGTTTATCAGTTCAGTGAACAGTATGGGGCACAAATTTTCTTTAAGATGCCTGGTAATTTCTTCGTCACTTATATAATGATATGGTCTCATATTTTTTTTAAAAGAAGCAAATTTTGGTAGTGTTTTAGAATGTATGCTGCTATGAAAAATCGCAATGAAAGCCCATTTTTGCTGAATGTGTTACGTTCAAGTAAAAGTGTATTGCCCCGCGCCACGGTGGCTCATTGCGATAGTGCCAAAGTAAAGAGAAATGATATTAAAGGAAATGGGCGTCAGAATTTTCTTTGCCATGATTGCAAAAAACAGTTTCAGTTTGATTACCAATATAGAGGAGCTGATCCACGAATTAAGAAACAAATATCTGCGATGGCTATGCGCGCCAGTAGCATCAGGGATATTGCTAATGTATTGAAAATCAGTGCGGTAACAGTAATATTGACATTAAGGACATGGTTTATGACCATGCAGGAACCACAAGTTGAAGGCACCTTCGAAAATGTTATGATTGACGAATTTTGGTCTTGGGTAGGCCATCGTGAGAAGGGCAAACGTTGGGTTTGGTACGCATAATGCGGCAATACTGGCAAAATATTAGCTTTTCAAATAGGCAAGCGTAATGATGCAAGCTGTAAAAAACTGATGCGAAAAATGGTACACTTGGATATAAAACACTATTACACAGACAATTGGAAATCGTACAAGAAACATAGACCATCAGAAAAACATACCATATCAAAGAAAAAGACGCAAAAAATAGAACGGCAGAATTTAAATTTCAGAACTCATATCAAAAGGCTCTGCCAAAAAAACTATTTGTTTTTCTAAAAAAGATGATATGCATTTTGGTTTTATCAAAGCCTATATTTGGCGAAAAAATGCTGCTTGAAAAGCAGCATACATTCTGTAACATTACCAACGAAAGAATAGACCTGGACACCAGTCAACTACCATCAGGCACTTACTTTTCACATGTATTTTATAAGGAGGCTTTACTACCAAAGCAAATTATTATACGCTAAATTTCAAATCTGTAAAAGTGCCATAATATTGGCACTTTTTATTTTAACTGTTCCTTAAAAGATTTGGCAACAATCACTGGAACCGCATAACCAGGTAGAGTATCAGGTATATAATGACCGGGGAGCCGAAGCCTGCAATAGCGGCTATGACAAAAATGATACGGAGGATGGTGGTATCTATGCCAAAATGAGGGGCAAGTCCGCCACACACGCCTAAGATAATCTTGTCTGTTTTGGAAAGTCTGAGTCGGGCCATGATGTATGATTTGAAAATTGCAGATTAAAAATGATCAGATTGTTTCTTCTAACCCGAATCACAGCGTATTAATGCAAAAAAACATTCGGGTGTTTACGAAACTTAGTCTGTAAACGTCCGAATGCTTTCTATTGTTTGATGAATCTACAGGCCAGATCAAATACCTAGCTTCTATGTATATTGCCTGTCAGACGGCTACTTCTTTAGCATACTGTTCGTATACGGAAGCGATCCCTTCTTTCAGTCCAATTTGGTGCTTCCAGCCATAGCTGTGGAGTTTGCTTACATCCAGCAACTTGCGCGGTGTACCATCGGGTTTGGAGGTATCAAAGCGAAGTTCTCCTGCAAAACCTACAATACCTTTGATGAGCAATGCCAGGTCTTTGATGCTGAGGTCTTCGCCCGTGCCAATATTGACCAGTTCTGCCTCATGGTAGTTTTCCATCAGATAGACACAAGCTTCGGCCAGATCATCTACATGCAGAAATTCTCGCCTGGGACTACCCGTACCCCAGATTTCCACAAATTTCGCATGGTTTACTTTGGCTTCGTGAAATTTACGCATGAGTGCCGGTAATACGTGCGAATTGTTCAGATCGTAATGATCGTTCGGGCCATACAAGTTGGTAGGCATCACCGAAATAAAACTGTCGCCATACTGCGCCCGGTAGGTCTCACACATTTTGACACCGGCAATTTTGGCAATAGCATACGGCTCATTGGTAGGTTCCAGCGTACCTGTCAGCAGGTATTCCTCTTTCAGCGGTTGCGGAGCCATCTTCGGGTAGATGCAGGAAGAGCCCAAAAACTGGAGCTTCCTAACACCATTTAGATGGCTTTCGTGGATTACGTTGTTCTGAATAGACAGGTTGTCGTACAGAAACTCACCCCGATACACATTGTTGGCCTGGATGCCTCCTACTTTGGCTGCTGCCAGAAACACATAGTCTGGCTGTTCTGTGACAAAAAAATCATGCACCTGCTGATGATGGCGGAGGTCCAGTTCCTGAGAGGTTTTCAGGACGAAGTTAGCATACCCCTTGTTTTGCAGGTTGCGCAGTATGGCAGAGCCTACCATTCCCCTATGTCCGGCAATATATATTTTAGCGTCTTTTTCCAAAACTTAAAGTTTAATACCAACCCTAACGGTAGTGAACACCTTTGCTGTAGCACAAGGCTTATACGTACGCTTTGAGACCTTTTTCTTTGATGTCATTCAAAAACTTCTTGACCATCTGCTCCTGGTCTTTGTTGCAGATCATCACAGCATCTTCGGCTACCACAACAATATAATTATCGAGCCCCTGCACCACGGCCATTTTGTTGTCAGCTACCTTCACAAATGAGTTGCTGGTGTCGTATACCATTACTTCGCCCTGCAAGCTGTTATTGTGAGCATCCTTTTCCTGCTGTGTGTCTATAGATTTCCAGGTACCTAGGTCTGTCCAGCCAAATTCCGCAGGCATCACATACACATTCTCTGCTTTTTCCAGAATGCCGTAATCTATTGATATGTTCATGCATTTGTCGTACACCTGAGCTATAAACGGCTTTTCCTGGTTGGTGTAGTAGCTGGATGTACCATCGGCAAACAGCTGGTTGACTTCCGGAAGGTGTTGTGCGTAACTTTTAATAATGGCAGCAAGGCTCCACACAAAGATACCGGAATTCCATACGAAATTGCCAGAAGCCAGAAATTCGTTGGCTGTGGCTTCATCAGGCTTTTCTTTAAAATCTTTTACTTTATAAATATCCTGTGCACCCTGCTGGTTGTCAAACTCAATATAACCATAACCAGTATCAGGCCGGGTAGGAGTAATACCAAAAGTAATCAGTACATCCTCTTGTGAGGCTATTTCCAGCGCGCGTTTGGCTAATTTGGCAAATTGGTCCTGTTTGACGATCAGGTGATCTGCCGGACATACGATCAGATTGGCATCAGGATTTTTCTGTGCAATCTTATGAAAAGCGTAGGCTACGCAGGGGGCTGTGTTTCTCAACTGAGGTTCCAGTAATATCTGATCGTCAGTGAGTGCCGGAAGCTGCTCGTTGATCAGCCCGTAGTAGTCTTCGTTGGAGATGATAAAAATATTTTCCGCAGGGCAGACATCCAGCAGACGGTTATATGTGAGTTGCAGCAATGATTCGCCGATACCTAATACATCGTGGAATTGCTTGGGAAAATGCTGGCGGCTAATAGGCCACAAGCGAGTTCCTACACCTCCGGCCATGATGAGCGCATAATTATTTTTCATAGTTTTTGTATTGATTAAATATTAATTTAAAATAAAACAATACAAATATATGAGGAATGTAGTAAAATAAAAATATTTAACAATTATTGATAGATTATCGCTAAGAGCTTAAAATATTAACAGTACAAATCTAGGATAAACAATCCAGTAATTCAAAGATAGCAGGCTGTTACTACATAAGCAGCAAACAAGAATGGTGTCTATGTCTTTCTAAGTGGCAATCCCTGCACAGTTTGTAGTATTACTTCTGAAAATACTTTTCTGTTATAGAAAAGGGTTGATAATGGTTAGTTGTTTTTCGATAAGTTGCTTATGTTGTAAATCTTCAGAGTATAATATTTCACAGCCAGCCTCTAAAGCAGAAGCTACTATGATAGCATCAAATATTTGAAAGTCATACCTTTTAATTAATTCAAGTTGCGGATTATTGGTATAAATGAAGCATAGTCTGCCAAAAGATTGTTAGAGAGAAGTTCTCACGCTTAACTCGACAAAACGATGACAGACTACACCATTGCAATATACTGTTTTATGGACGATTATTTGAAAATCAGTCAGCCTAATCTAGATACTCGCCGCAAGGTAAGTGATGCTGAGATACTCACCGTAGCGGTGGTTTCGGCACAGTATTTCTACGGCAACCAACATACTGCCTATCAATATATGCAGCAACATCATGCATGGCTAAGGTAGACAAGTCCAATTTTAACCGCCATCTGCATCGCTTAACCGGTATACTTACTAGTATCTTCATTGCTTTAGGCCAGACTCTCAAGCGGCTCAATACGGAAAGCCGGTATTTAATAGATTCATTTCCGCCGGGCCGCCGGGCGGTAGCGGTCTGTAAAAACATCCGCATTAAAAGAAGTAAGCTACTGCAAGGGGAAGCCTATCGGGGTTACAATGCCTCTAAACGGCAGTTTTTCTATGGTTTCAAGGTGCAAGTAGTCGCTACCGAGGATGGTATTCCGGTAGATTACTATATCACCGCAGGCTCTATCCACGATAATACCGCTCTGCAAGCTATGCCACTTGATCTACCTGAAGATAGTCAGGTATACGCCGATAGTGCTTATCTAAACTACGAAGTAGAGGACCTTTACGAAGAGTGTGAGCAGATTCGCCTATTGGTAGAGCGCAAAAGCAATTCCAAGCGACAGGATAGTGCCTCCATGCGTTTTTTGAAAAAGTACTATCGTAAGCGAATAGAAATTTCTTTCAGTGAGATTACCGCTCATTTCCCAGCTAAGATTCATGCGGTCACCCCACAGGGGTTTCTGCTCAAGATTATCTTGTTCATCTTTGCTTTCACTTTTAAAAAAACATTATCTGCAACTTGAATTATTATAATAAGATATCATTTTCTAGACTTAGGTATATTGACCCTAATGATCCTTTGGTTCCTGAGTCCGCTCAAAAAGCTGATGCGGACGTAGGCGTATTATATCATCTTCCCATGTTTGATATAGGATTTAACGTAAAAAATCTGTTAGCCTTTCCTTACAGAGGAGGTAATTTTATGCTTGAAAACATGCGGTCGTTTACGGGTTATTTGGTTTTTCATACCTCAGAGGAGGCTGAAGTATCCTTGCATCCATCTATCGCTGTTACTGCATTAAAAGATTATTTTGCCGGTGATTTCAACATCTTCATGAAGATCAAACAAGCAGCTTTCATCGGAGCCACGCTATCCATGTGGGGGAGCTAAAGACTGGATAAGCAGCGACTGGGGAACGTTCCGTTATTTGAAACTGCATGGAGGTGCCAGTATCAGAAATACAGCGGATATTTTGTTGCTTTATGTGCCTCACAACGACTATTATTATTCTAACAAGGTGGAACTGATGCTACGCCTGAAGTTGGGACAGCATGACTGATAAAGCGATGAGCCACTTTAACCATAACTCTACAAGGGCTTTTGTGCGTTGCTAAAAGTCCTTGTAGAGTTGGGATACTATACTATTTCTCAATCATCACTCCATTGGCTATAAAAGACACGCGCTGCTCGGGTTGGGTGATGGTATCTATCTCCTTCTTAGATTTACCGGCATCTTGCGCGTAGTGGCGCAGGGTTTCTACAGACAGGGTATCTATGGAAGCTTTTCCTGCTACGATCGCTGTTTTACCGGCAGCATCTTTGGGTACGAAGAAGCCGTAGTCTCTGAAGCGTACCATCACTTCCCGGCCATTGCCCATATCGAGCGTCATCCAGCAACCTTTCATCTGGCATACACCATTGATCCTGGCTTCCAGCTTGGTGTTGGCCTCTCCTTTCTGGTCCATAATTTTCAAGAATTCAGCAGGTTGCATGGCATCCTTTGCCGTAACTTTCTCTCCGAAGTAGGCGGCTTCCTGTGCTATGGCAGCCAATGATACGAAGGCTACCAAACACGATGTAAATAAAAACTTATGCATCTTTATTCATGGTTATTAATTGACTACCATCCTGCGGTGCCAGGGCCGCCTTTGAATGGTCCTACGATATTGCTGGTAATCCAACCGCCATAAAAATCACCTTCCTGTGCTTGTACTTTTTCACCGTCTACGTAGCAGGCTTCCATGCGGGAAGGATAAAATGCTACACAGTCTTTGATTGACGCGTAAGTATTTCGAGGATCAGGATAATACCAGGCAGCATCTATGGCTTCTTTGCTGTTGGTTTTTACCGTAAAATAGCGGGCAATGCCCTTGAACTCACAGAATGAACTCTTTTCTGTTTTAAACAAGAACTCAAAGCGGGTATCTATCAAAGGAATATAATAGACGGGCGGGTGACTGGTTTCCAGTACGCGCTTCGCCTGATAGGTGCTGGCAATGGATATACCATCAAAAAACACCTGCACGTACTGATGCACTTCTTCTATACGGGGTGGTCTGGGATAATCCCATACAGATTCCTGACCGGTTTTGGCTTGTTTGGTTTTCATAAGCTATGCGTTGTGATGGTACAGGATGTCAACAAAACTTCATCGTACTTGGTTCTATACCTCTTTTTACGATATACTAACTTCAAGCCACACAGCGTGTTAGTCAGGAGGTAGCTAACCTCCAAGACCAACATGCTTATCCAAGGCTCTACTATTTACAGTTGGTGATGTTCTGAAAAAATACGGCAAACATTAGGGTTGTACTGCCTTGGGGGCAGAAACTACAAAACTCGTGCGCTCCCGCTGTGGAAACTGCTTCTGAGAGGTTAGTACCATATCTATATCAACGTTGGTACTGTCTGGTACATTCGGGGCAGTATAGGTATAAGTGAAGGTAACTTCCTTATCAACAGGTGCCGAAGTTTGATCCAGAGTAGTAAGTTCTGTAAAATCTGCACCTTCTACATCCGGCTTTGTCAGCAACTGGGCAGACTTTATAGGGTCTTCGGTCAGATTGACATATGTAAACGTTACATCAACCTGCTCGCCTTGTGCTACTGTATCTTTAGGGAAATCAATTTCTACAATAGTCGCTGTAGACGTGCCCAACAGTTCATAATTAGGCAGCTGGTCATTTTTCTCACAAGCTACAAATGTCAGACTTATGGCCAGGAAAAAGAGTATAAAAGTTATTGAATATGTTTTCATAAATACGATTATTATAAATTATTGGTCCCACCATATTTTATCACTCAGCGTAACAGACGGCACATTAGCACCATTTCGGGTAAGTTCCGAATCCGGATAGCTTAACCGACGGATAAACTGCCCGTTAAGAGCAGGATTCAGGTTGTCTGGCACCGTCATGTTAGCATACTGATAGTTGTACCTTCTGGCATCTGTCCACGCCTCAGGGTGAAGATACATGGCAATATATTTCTCTTTCATGATCAAGTCTATGGTAAGATTGTCAGCCCCTACGCTTACGGCAGGGTTAGCAACGTATGTACTGTCATCTGCTTTGGTTACACCAATTTTTGCCATATGTGCAGTAATGCCCGCCAGGTAAGCCGCATAGGCCCGGTCACGGTCACCAACATCCAGTGCTGCTTCTGCTTCTATAAATTTCTGCTCAAAATAAGTAACCACCATAATAGGAGCTGTACGTGATGCGTAGTAGCTATTTTCCACCAGCGTAGAGCGGGCACCTGCTGCAGGAGCGTCTCCTCTGCCTGCACCGTTCACAGTGCCTACATACATGCCATTTGCCGTTGTGTCGTACATCAAGGGCTTCCGTGGATCGTTGTAGCCATAGGTGGTACCATCCATGGCCTGCACTAGTTGCTGAGATATCCAGCCATCAAGATTTAGCCCTGCATTGGCAATGGCAGCTTGCGCCCAGGGATTTATTCTTTCTCCATAATAAGGCACCTGAGCATCTTCCGCCGAGCCAGCAAATGCCTGGTCTATTTCTGCTAAAATAGCCTGAGGATTGTATTGGTCTGTTTTGCTCAAATGCAATAGGTACCGTGCCTTGAGTGCATGGGCTGCTTTGATCCACAGGTCTATCTTCCCATTGTAAATAAAATCTTCCGATGATTTGTCATCTTTAGTAATAGGTAGTGCCGAGGTTTGTGTTTGTAAGGCTACAATGCCTTCATCCAGCAGAATCTGTACACTATCATACA